>VSSA01000009.1 GCA_008123405.1 Nocardioides sp. BGMRC 2183 | reverse complement strand
ACCGCGCTATTGTCCGATCAACCAGGTCCACACCAAGTTGCGCCAACCGCTTGAATTCACCAGCCGAAATCACGCTGACCCGGCTCAAACGCACGAATAGACGAGTCAGAGTGGACTGCATTCGAGCCGGGTCGACGCCCAACCGGACTGCATTCGAGCCGGGTCAGCGGTCGTCAGGGGGTGAGCACGAGGCCGTCCTCGCCACGGTCGACGACCACCCGACCACCGTCGGTGACCTCACCACCGATCAACATCCGTGCCAGCGGGTCCCCGATCGCCGATTGCAACAGGCGGCGCAGCGGGCGGGCGCCGTACGCCGGGTCGTAGCCGGTCTCGGCGAGCCAGGTGCGGGCGGCGTCGGTGACCTCCACGCTGATCCGTCGTGCCGCGAGTCGCTTCTCCAGCAACTCCAGTTGCAGACCCACGATGTGCGCGAGGTCGTCGCGGGAGAGCGCGTCGAAGGTGACGATCTCGTCGAGCCGGTTGAGGAACTCCGGCTTGAACGACTGCCGCACCACGCCCAGCACTGCCTCCTTCTGCTGCGCCGGGTCGATCGTCGGGTCGACCAGGAACTGCGATCCCAGGTTGGAGGTGAGGATCAGGATCGTGTTGCGGAAGTCCACGGTGCGCCCTTGACCGTCGGTGAGCCGGCCGTCGTCGAGCACCTGGAGCAGGATGTCGAAGACCTCGGGGTGAGCCTTCTCCACCTCGTCCAGCAACACCACGGAGTACGGGCGTCGCCGGACGGCTTCGGTGAGCTGGCCGCCCTCGTCATAGCCGACGTAACCGGGAGGCGCGCCGACCAGACGGGAGACGGCGTGCTTCTCGGCGTACTCGCTCATGTCGATCCGGACGATCGCCCGGTCGTCGTCGAACAGGAAGTCGGCCAGGGCCTTGGCGAGCTCGGTCTTGCCGACGCCGGTGGGGCCGAGGAAGAGGAACGAGCCGGTCGGACGGTCCGGGTCGGCGATGCCGGCCCGGGCACGACGTACGGCGTCGCTGACCGCGG
Organism: Nocardioides sp. BGMRC 2183; assembly: GCA_008123405.1. Taxonomy (GTDB): domain Bacteria; phylum Actinomycetota; class Actinomycetes; order Propionibacteriales; family Nocardioidaceae; genus Nocardioides. Next base: position 178,307 of record VSSA01000009.1, on the reverse strand, counting down.
TGACCGCGGAGGCCTGGCCGATCAGCCGCTCCCCGATCACCTCCTCCATCTGCAGCAACTTCGCGGTCTCCCCCTGCAGCATCCGACCGGTGGGGATGCCGGTCCAGGCCTCGACCACCTCGGCGACCTGTTCGGCACCGACCTCCTCGCCGACCAGCTTGTCGGCCGGCGCGGTGCCGGCGGCGTCGCGCTCGGCCTGCTCCGCCTCGGCGATCTGGCGCTCCAACACCGGGATTCGGCCGTAGAGGACCTCGCTGGCCTTCTCGAAGTCGCCTTCGCGCTGCAGCCGCTCGGCCTCACTGCGCAGCTGGTCGAGTTGGCGGCGGAGCTCACCCTCACCCTCGAGCGTCGCCTTCTCCCGCTCCCAGCGGGCTTCGAGCGCTCGCAGCTCCTCCTCCTGGTCGGCGAGCTCGGCCTTGAGGTTGGCCAGGCGCTCGACCGAGGCGGCGTCGGACTCCTTCTCCAGCGCGAACTGCTCCATCTTGAGCCGGTCCACCGAACGGCGCAGCTGGTCGATCTCCTCCGGCGAGGACTCGATCTCCATCCGCAGTCGGGAGGCCGCCTCGTCCACCAAGTCGATCGCCTTGTCCGGCAGCTGACGCCCGGTGATGTAGCGGTCCGAGAGCGTGGCGGCAGCGACCAACGCGGCGTCGGTGATCCGCACGCCGTGGTGCGCCTCGTACTTCTCCTGGATCCCGCGCAGGATCTGGATGGTGTCCTCGACGCTCGGTTCGCCCACGAAGACCTGCTGGAAGCGACGCTCCAGTGCCGGGTCCTTCTCGATCGACTCGCGGTACTCGTCGAGCGTGGTGGCGCCGATCATGTGCAGCTCGCCGCGGGCCAGCATCGGCTTCAGCATGTTGCCGGCGTCCATCTGGGAGTCGCCTCCGGCGCCCGCCCCCACCACGGTGTGCAGCTCGTCGATGAAGGTGACCACCTGACCCTCAGCCTGCTTGATCTCCTCCAGCACCGCCTTGAGGCGCTCCTCGAACTCACCGCGGTACTTGGCCCCGGCGACCATCGCAGCCAGGTCGAGACTGAGCACCCGGCGTCCCTTCAGACTGTCCGGTACGTCGCCCGCGACCACCCGCTGCGCCAGCCCCTCGACGACGGCGGTCTTGCCGACACCGGGCTCGCCGATCAGCACCGGATTGTTCTTCGTCCTGCGCGAGAGCACCTGCACCACGCGGCGGATCTCGGCATCGCGACCGATCACCGGGTCCAGGCGACCCTCCTCGGCGGCGGCGGTGAGGTCGACGGAGTACTTCTCCAGCGCTTCATAGGTCTGCTCGGCGTCTTGGCTGGTCACCCTGCGGTTGCCGCGCAGCGCGATCACTGCCTGCTGCAGCACGTCGGCGCTCAGGCCAGCACCGGCCAGCACGTTGCGGGCACTGGACTCCACCGTCGCCAGCGAGATGAGCAGGTGCTCGGAGGCGACGTAGTCGTCCTTCATCGAGCTCGCCAGGTCGAGTGCGCCGGCCAGCACCCGGGTCAGCGCCGGGGAGGCGGCCGGCTGCTTGACGGTGGCGCCGGTGGCCGACGGCAGTCGGTCGCGCTCCGCGGATGCCTCCTGCACCAAGGCGGGGGCGTCGACCCCGGCCTTGGCGACGAGCTGCGCGGCGGTGCCTTCGGGCTGCAGCAACAGCGCCACGAGCAGGTGGATCGGCTCCAACGTGCTGTTGCCGGCGGAGGTCGCCGAGAGCGACGCGGACTCGATGGCCTCGCGGGCGCGGGTGGTGAACTGGTCGGCACCGAACTGGGACATGGGCGCTCCTGGATGTGCAAGGGACGTGGGGACCGCGGCCGGGCCATCGGCCCGACCACGGTGTCTGCTAGTTCCAACGTCAATAAAGTTGAGTCTGTTCCACTCAACTTGAGCATTTTCCGGCTCACCCTCCCGAGCGCTGCGTCTGTGCCGGGTCAGCGCGATCCGCGTGTGCGTTTGAGCCGGGTCAGCGCGATCCGCGTGTGCGTTTGAGCCGGGTCGCGAGCACCTGGCTCAGCTCTGCCGCAGGAACTCCAGGTGGCGCTCGTAGCGATCGAGGCAGTCGTGGATCACCTGGCTGGCGCGGTATCCCATCACGTCGTAGTCGAGGCCGCCGGTGGGTCCGTGGACCTCCAGGCGCGCGTACTGGTCACGGTCCGAGATCATCCGGCCGCCGTACGTCGGCACCGGGGAGCGGTGCACCTGCACCCGGTAGACGAACGGGTGCTCGCCGGGGGTGTGGATCTCGACGTACTCGGCCGGCTCGTGGTCGCCGTCCGGCTCCGTGCCGACCCCGGAGACCACCTCCGCCGGCACGCCGCGGTTGCTCAACTCTGCAGCCACCTCACGCAGTGCCGGCTCGACCACCTTGTGCAGATAGGTGGTGGCGTCCTCGACGTCGACGAAGTTGGTGGCCCGGGCGATCCGTGCCCGCCACGCCTCCTTGGAGTCGTCGACGACGGACCACGCCGGGGCCGTGACGGTCCCACCGGGCCCGACTGCCGTCGGGCGGCGGTCGTCGAACCGCAACGCCTTGCCGAGGCCGACCATCACCAGCACGATCACGAACGCGAACGGCAACCCCATGATGATCGTCGCGTACTGCAGCGTCGGGATGCCGCCGACGGCGAGCATCGCGATGGTGAGCAGGCCGGTCGCCGACGCCCACACGATCCGCTGCCACGGCGCGCAGTCCTGCTGGACGTCGCGGAGGACCGAGCACAGGTTGCCCATCACCAGGGCACCGGAGTCGGCGGAGGTGACGTAGAAGAGCAGGCCGATGACGACGGCCAGGAAGATCAGCGCCTGCGCCCCCGGATACCCCTCGAGCAACTGGAAGAAGCCTCGGCCGTCGAACTCCTGGGCCGCCGCCGCGAAGTCGGCGTCGCCGCCACGCACCCGGTCCAGGGCGGCGTTGCCGAAGATGCTGATCCACATCACAATGTAGGCGAACGGGATCGTCAGCGCACCGAGCACGAACTGGCGGATCGTGCGTCCCCGGCTGATCCGGGCCAGGAACAGCCCGACGAACGAGGCCCAGGCGACCCACCACGCCCAGAAGAAGAGCGTCCAGTAGGACTCCCACTCGGCGGCGTCGGTGAACGCGAAGGTCTCCATGGTCCGGGCCGCGAAGCTCTGGGTGAAGTCGCCGACGTTCATCACCACCGACTCCAGCAGGAACTGGGTCCGGCCGGTGAACAGCACCCAGGCGGCCAGCCCGAGCGCCAGGATCACGTTGAGCTGGGAGAGGAAGCGGATGCCCTTGTCGACGCCGGTGGTGGCCGAGACGGTCGCCATCGCCACCGCCAGCACCACGAGCGCGATCTGGGCGCCCGTGCCGACGGCGACGTCGAAGAGCATGTTCAGGCCGATGTTGAGGAAGACCACGCCGATGCCGAGGCTGGTGGCGACGCCGAAGATGGTGCCCAGCACGGTGGCGGTGTCGACGGCGTGGCCGAGCACCCCGTCCACCCGCTTTCCGAAGATCGGCTGCAACGCCGACCGTACGGCGAGGGGCAGATGCCGCCGATAGGCGAAGAACGCGAGGGCGAGCCCCATCAGCACATACAGCCCCCAGCCCGAGACGCCGTAGTGGAACAGCGTCCACACCGTCGCCTCCCGCGCGGCGTCGACGGTCTCCCCCTCGCCGACCGGCGGGGCGACGTACTGGCTGACCGGCTCGACGACGGAGTAGAACATCACGTCGGTGCCGATGCCGGCGGCGAAGAGCATCGAGGCCCAGGCGAAGGTGGAGAACTCCGGGCGGGAGTGGTCCGGGCCGAGCCGGATGTGGCCGAACCGGGAGAGGCCGAGGTAGATCACGAAGACCAGCACCACCGTGGTCAGCAGGATGTAGAACCAACCGAAGGCGCCGGTGACGTGGCCGGTGATGTCGGTGATCACCTCGTTGGCGTTGTCCGGGGCGACGATCGCCCACAGCGCGATCACCAGCACGCCGGTCAGTGAGGCGATGAAGACCGGCCAGCGGGTGGCGGGGGCTCGCGACGTCCGGCGGCTGCCGGCGGGTTCGGGCGGGGTGGCGGGCGCCGGAGCGGCGCTGTCGGTGGCGGTCATCGGTCCTCCTGGGCCGTCGCGGTGGGGGTGGTTCCCGAGTCGGTGGCGGCGCTCTGGCGTCGGCTTGCGGACCGGCGAGCGCCGGCGGCCGAGGGCGGGTCCGTGGTGGCGTCCCAGGCGTCGTTGCGCGGGTCGCCGACGGGGTAGAGCGGTGCCCCGGTGCCGTGTCGGTACCAGGGCACATCGGCGGCGGGCAGCGGGGTGTTGCCGGCGATCAGGTCCGCGGCCTTCTCGGCGACCATCATCACCGGGGCGTAGATGTTGCCGTTGGTGACGAACGGGAAGACCGACGCGTCGACCACCCGCAGACCCTCGGTGCCGTGCACCCGCATGCTGCCCGGGTCCACCACTGCCGCCTCGTCGGTGCCCATCTTCGCGGTGCAGGAGGGGTGCAGCGCGGTCTCCGCGTCGTTGCGCACCCACTCGAGGATCTCCTCGTCGGTCTCCACCGCCGACCCTGGCGAGATCTCGCCACCGCTGAACGCGGCGAACGCGGGCTGCTCGAGGATGTTCCGGGCGGCCCGCACCATCTCGATCCACTCGCGACGGTCGTTCTCGGTGGAGAGGTAGTTGAACTGGATCGAGGGGTGTTCGTAGGGGTCGGTGGAGCGGATGTGCACGTGGCCGCGGGTGTCGGCGTACATCGGCCCGATGTGGACCTGGTAGCCGTGGATCCCATAGGGGCTCTCGGCGGGCTTGGAGCCGTCGTACCGGATCGCGATGGGAAGGAAGTGGAACATCAGGTTCGGCCACTCCACCTCGTCGTTTGACCGGATGAACCCGCCTGCCTCGAAGTGGTTCGAGGCGCCGACACCGGTGCGGCCGAAGAGCCACTCGGCGCCGATCCGCGGCTTGTGCTGGTGGGCGAGCCATGGCGCGATCGAGACCGGCTGCTTGGACGCGTGCTGCACGTAGACCTCGAGGTGGTCCTGCAGGTTGGCGCCCACGCCCGGCAGCTCGACGCGGGTGTCCACGCCCGCGGCCGCGAGCACCGCGGGGTCGCCGATCCCGGCGAGCTGGAGCAACTGCGGGGAGTTGAACGCCCCGCCGCAGAGCACCACCTCGCCGGCCGTGACGCTGCGGTGCACCTTGCCGCCGCGGACGTAGTCGACGCCGGTGCAGCGGTTGCCCTCCATCCGCAGCCCGGTGACCATGGCCAGCGTCTCCACCGTGAGGTTCTTCCGGCTGCGCACCGGGTGCAGGTAGGCGCGCGCAGCCGAGAGTCGGCGTCCGCGGTGCACGTTGCGGTCGAACTTGGCGAAGCCCTCCTGCCGGTAGCCGTTGACGTCGTCGGTGAGCGGGTAGCCCGCCTCCTGGACGGCCTGGAAGAAGGCGCCGAAGAGGGGGCTGCGCGCCGGGCCCCGCTCCAGCACGAGCGGGCCGGAGCCGCCACGCCAGGCGTCGGCTCCGGTGCTGCCGTCCTCCAGCAGCACCGTCTCCATCCGTTTGAAGTACGGCAGGCAGTGGGCGTAGTCCCACGCGTCCATGCCCGGCTCGCCGGCCCAGCGCTGGAAGTCCATCGGGTTGCCGCGCTGGAAGATCATCCCGTTGATCGACGACGAGCCACCGAGCACCTTGCCGCGGGCGTGGTAGATCCGGCGCCCGCCCATGTGCGGCTCCGGATCGGACTCGTACTTCCAGTCGTAGAGCCGGTTGCCGATCGGGTAGGGCAGCGCGGCGGGCATGTGGATGAACGGGTCGATCCGGAAGTCGCTGCGGCCCGCCTCGAGCACCAGCACCCGGGTCGAGGGGTCGCTGGAGAGCCGGTTGCCGAGCGCGGAGCCGGCCGAGCCGCCACCCACGATGACGTAGTCGTAGTGCTGGTTCATGCCTGCTCCTTCTCTGCGCCGCTCCGGTCGAACCACCCGGCCGGTGCTGGGCGGGTGTTGTGCCAGATGTGCTTGGTCTCGCGGTATTCCTCCAGGCCGGCCTGTCCGAGCTCGCGGCCGATCCCGGACTGCTTGAAGCCGCCCCACTCCGCGCCGGGCACGTAGGGGTGGTAGTCGTTGATCCACACGGTGCCGTGGCGCAGCCGCTGCGCGACCCGCTCCGCGCGGCCGGCGTTCTCGCTCCACACGGCGCCGGCAAGGCCGTAGATGGTGTCGTTGGCGATCGCGACCGCGGCGTTCTCAGCCGCGTCGACGTCCGCGCCGGCGAAGGTCTCCACGGTCAGCACCGGCCCGAAGGACTCCTCCCGCACACAGCGCATGTCCCGGGTGCAGTGGTCCAGGATGGTGGGCGCGAAGTACCAGCCGGCGTCGTACTGCTCGCCCTCGGGCGCACCGCCACCACAGCGCAGGACCGCGCCGTCCTCGAGGGCGTCGGCGACGTACGCCGCGACCTTGTCGCGGTGCTGCTCGCTGATCAGCGGGCCGGTCTCGGCGTCGTCGTCGAAGGGTCCGCCGAGCCGGATCTGCTCGGCGCGGGCAACGAGCTCGTCGACGACCCGGTCGTGGATGCTCTCCTCCACCACCAGGCGTGCACCGGCGGAGCAGACCTGGCCGGAGTCGAGGAAGACCGCCGTCAGCGCGTTGTCGATCGCGGCCGGTAGGTCGGCGTCGGCGAAGATCACGTTGGGGTTCTTGCCACCGAGCTCGAGTGCGATCCGCTTCACCGTCGGCGCCGCGGCGGCCATGATCGCGCGACCGGTGACCACGCCCCCGGTGAAGGAGACCAGGTCGACGTCCTCGTGCTCGGTCAGCGGCGGTCCGACCACCCCACCGGCTCCGAGGATCAGGTTGGCGACACCCTCGGGCAGCCCCTCCTCGCCGAGCACGCGGCAGAGCCAGACGGCGGTGTGCGGCGTGAGCTCGCTGGGCTTGAGCACGAAGGTGTTGCCCGCGGCGAGCGCCGGCGCCACCTTCCAGCTGGTCTGCAGCAGCGGGTAGTTCCACGGGGTGATCAGCGAGCAGACCCCGACCGGCTCGTGGACCACCCGGCTGGAGACCGCCGGCATCCCGGTGTCGACGACCCGCCCGCCGTCAGCGGCGGCCAGGTCGGCGAAGTGGCGGAAGACGCCCTCGATGTCGTCGACGTCGATCTGCGACTCCACGAACCGTTTGCCGGTGTCCAGGCTCTCCAGCCGGGCCACCTCGTCCTTCTCCGCGACCAGGCGGTCCGCCACCCGCCGGAGCAATGCGGCCCGTTCGGGCGCCGGCGTCGTCGGCCAGGTCCCGTCGTCGAAGGCCCGGCGGGCGGCACGGATCGCCTCGGCCGCGTCCTGTGCCGTCGCCTCGGGTACGACGCCCACCTCGCTCCCGTCCGCCGGGCAGCGGATCGTCCTGGTCCCGCCGTCGCTCGCCTCGCGCCAGTTGCCGTCGATCAGGAGTCTGTTCACCCGTTATGGCTACCACCACCGCCACCCGGCGTCGAGACCTCGGATGGGGGATACACCAGCGACGCACGGGCGGATCAGGTGGGTCAGGTGCGGTCAGGTTGCGGTCAGGTGCGGCCCGGTCGCCTGGGGGCCGTCGTCGGGCGGCGTCGCGTGCTCGGGCAGATCGCTGGCTGCGACGTCGGCATCGACCAAGGCGAGCCGGCAGAACTCCTCGCCGAACGGGGTGAGGTGGATGCTGCGGCGTACCACCTTGGCGAACCTCACCGACCCCAGCGCGGCGAGCACGTCGGGCTGCGCCTCGAGCACCTGGTATTCGGCATGGTCGGCGACCGGCTCCCGCGGCAGCCAGACCAGGCCCAGCCGAAACAGGTTGTTCAGGTACGACGGCACCTGGTCCAGGTGCCGCACCCCGGCCCGCGCGCCGATCATGTTCAGGCCGGGCGCGATCAGCTGCGAGCTCATCATCCCGAACGGGCCACCAGTGCGGACGTCGACGCTGGGCTGCGGACCGTGCCGGAGCAGCATGACCAGGATCCGTGCCTCGTCGGGAGCGAGCTCGTCGAGGATCCGCTCGTAGGCCGGGTGGGCGGCGTCCTCGCTCCACACGTCGCGGGAGCGGGCGAGCAGGTCCGCGCCACGCTCGCGCAGGGAGGTGGGGCGACTGGCCACCACCTGGCCGTCGACCGACCCGACGCCGTTCAGGGCGGGTCCGGTCCGGAAGTGGTGCCGGTCGTCACCGCCGAGCGTCTCCCCGGCAGCGAGCAGTGCATCGCCGATGGGCACCCCGTCGGCGACCTGCCGGGCCAGCTCGCCGGCCGTGCCGACGTACTGCCCGACGTCACGGACCAGGGCCGCGGCCTCGTCCGGGTCGACGGCGGCCCGACTCAGTCGACGGACGCTGCGGATCGAGGTGCGCATCCCCCACCCGGCGGTGTGCAGGGCGGCCGAGCCTGCGATCCGGGCCAGACCGGGCAGCGAGTCGACGACCTCGGGGTCGCCGAGCACCGGGAGCCGGGGCAGGTTCGGCAGGCTCGGCGGGCCGGTGCTGTCGGGACTCTCGGCCATGGTGTCTCCTGGTCGGGGTCGTGGGTGGGGAGGTCGGTGCCGGCCACTCAGCCGGGTGGGAAGCCGGGGATCAGGCCGGCGTTGAAGATCGCGAGGTGCAGGAAGCCGCCACCCAGGCCCATCACGGCGCCGTGGGCGTAGAGCATCCACTCGTCCTCCTTGATCGCCGCGCGCATCATCTCCACGAAGTCCCGGGGCGGCAGCTCCTTGGTCCGGCGTGCCAGCAGCAGCCGGATCTTCTCCGACTGCTGTTGGGAGAAGACCGGGTCCTTGAACGGGGTGATGGTGCGTCCGACCGCCTCCTCGGCGACCGAGTCGCGGATGCTGTCGAACTTGGAGCCGCCGATCGCCACCCGCACCGCGCCGCGCAACGGCCCGGCGGCCCGTTCGATGGCCGGGCGCAGGGCATCGGCAAGCATCTGCCGGGTGCGGTCGCCGCGCGGGCCGTCCATCAGGAAGTCGCCGATCCGCTCCAGCGTGATCACGTCCTCGGCGATGATCCGGGCGTACACCTCGGCGCACTCGTCCTGGCGCCGCAGGAAGAGTCCGTGCACCCTGATCCCGAGGATCCGCCGCTCCTCGGTCGGCTCGAAGATCAGCCACATGCCGAGCAGGTTGGTCAGCCAGCCGACCACGACCCCGAGCAGCGGCAGCAGCCACCAGATGTGCCAGGTCTGGTCGACCACGGCGACCGGGATGCCGAGCAGGAACCCGAAGACGAAGCCGAAGGTGACCATCAGGTTGAGCTCACGCTGGCCGACGTCCCGGAAGACCCGGACCACCAGGTCGGGGTTGTCGCGGAAGTGGTCGATCACCATGATCTTCGGGTCCAGCAGCTGGTCGATGTGGACGCCGATCTCGTCGGTGATCCGGCCGACCAGGGTGGGTAGCTGCGCTTGGACCCGGTCGATGACCGCCTCGCGGACCGGACGCGGAAGGTCCCGCCACAGCCGCGGATGCTCGCGCCGCATCACCTCGTCGACGAGATCCGGCAGGTCCGGGCGGAAGACCTCGACGATGTGCGCGGCGATCTGGTCCGGCTCCAGCTGGGCGTAGAACTCGGCAGGTGTGCCGAGCTTGGCGATCACCTTGTCGACGGCGATGCTGCCCATCTTGGCGGCACGGGCCGGCACGATGCCCTGCCAGCCCAGACCGCCGTCCATCCAGCCGGGTATCTCCTGCAGCTTGCGCGGCAGGACCGACGCGACCTCACGCAGTCCGGGGACGTGGATGCCGTGGAACCTGATCGGCTTGAAGAGCATCCACAGGCCTGACCAGTTGATCAGCCAGCCGACCACGCCGGTGAAGATCGGGATGGAGACGAAGGCGAACCAGTCGACATGGTCGACCCAGTCGGCCAGTCCGTCGAGCACCGCCTCCACCGCACACTCCCGTCGGGCGACCCGCCGCCCCATGCAGACCGGTCTTCGTTCTGAGGGAGATTAGTGCTTCGGGCCGTGCAGGAACAGGCATCCGGGCTGCGGGACGGCCGCCCGGTCACCGTTCGATCGCGGCGAGGTACCTGCGACCGATGTCGATCGCGGCCGCACGGGCATCGCTCCCCGGCTGTTCGGTGAGGTTGATCTGGACCACCAGCATCACGTTGTCCTTCAGCACCGCGAGACGCCACCCGTCGCTGTACCCGTTGTCCTCGCCCTGGATCCAGGCCTGGTCCCACGGTCCGCGCACCGGCCGGGCGAGCCCGCTGCGGTCGTCGGCGTCGAAGACACGACGCGCCTCCGCGTCGGCATCCGCGCCGGTGATCGCGTTCGGGCCGATGGCCGCGGCGGTGACCTGGACGAAGTCGCCGTAGGCGCCACGCTGCCAGCGACACCCCCGCAACCGCTCCTCGCCCGGGGCGGTGAGGTCGCGGGCGGCCGTGCCGGGCAGCACGCGCTCGACCTGGTCCGCCCCGATCGGGCACGGATCCGGGAGCGTGGTCACGGCACCGTCGGCCCCGGCAGTCGGGTCGGAACCGGGCTCCTCCCAGGCAGCCAGCGCCTCCTCCGCCGCCGCTCGTACGCCGGCCTGGACGACGCTGCCCGCCAGTGGCAGCTGACGCGGGCGTCCGTAGGTGCCCATGCCCTCGCCGTAGGTCACGTCGACCACGACGTTGGCACGTCGCACCACGAGGCGCGCGTCGGTCACGGTGCGGTGGGGGATGTCGTCGTACTCGCCGGAGCCGACGCTGGCGGTCGCGGCGTACAGCACGGTGTCGCCGAGGTCGGGGTCCTCCGCCTCCTCGAGGCCGGTCGCGCGGATCTCCTCCATGCCCTGCTTCGCGACGTCGATCGCCGCGGCGTCCTCGTTCGGGCGGTTCACCGTCACTTGGACGCTGAGACGCCGCTCGCCCTCCTCCCAGACACAACCCAACGGAGCCGGGAGCTCGGAGGCATGCTCGAGACCGAGAGCACGGACGGTCGCGGGAGCGACACCGGCGCAGGGGTCGACCATCGGGTCGTCGCGCAGGTCCTCCTCCGCCCACTCGGTCGCCGCGTAGTTGTCCTTGCCAGCGGGGATCGGGAGGTCCTCGGCGCCGTCCGGCAGGCGGTAGGCCGTGGTGCCGCCGGGGTAGCCGCCCTCGACGAGGAGCAGGTCGCCCACCCGGATCGTGGTGAGCACCTGGTCGTCGATCCACCCGACGGTCTGCGGCTCGGTGTCGCCCTCGGCCCAGCGCATCACCCAGTAGGCGTAGCCGTCGCCGTCGTCGCTGGAGTCGATGGTCCGCCCCAGGTAGGCGCCGGTCTCGTCGGCGCCGAGGTATTCGTCGCCGGTGGAGAGGCGACTCCAATCCTCCTCGCCGGTGGCGAGATCCCAACCGCGGAGCACGCCGCGGTAGGCGGGTTCGAACCCGCCGGCGGCCGAGTGGTAGGCGCCGAGGACCGTCTCCCCCAGCGGCGCAGCGATGTCCGGGCTCTCGCCGATCGTCGGCAGCGGGCGGCCCAGCAGCGGACCGAGGCTGCCGCCGCGGGCGTCGACCGTGCGCACGCCGCGGGTGCCGTCCAGGGAGACATCGACCAGCAGCGGGTCCTCGGCGTAGACGCGATGGACGCCGGCATCGGCGCCGGGCTCCCGCCAGAGTCGCTCGCCGCTGTCGACGTCGTACGCGCTCAAGGAGCGGCGACCGGCGATGAGCGCGATGTCGCCCGTGGTGGCCGAGGGGAGGCAGTAGCGCCGCTGCCCCGGCGTTCCCTCGGCGAAGCGGCCGCGGAAGGTCCCCTGGTCCAGCGACCACCGCTCGATGCCGCAGTGCGTCGCCACGCTCAGCGTCTCCTCGGTGATCGCGAGGGAGATTCCTCGGGCGCTCGGGTAGGTGTCCGCGGGGAACCGCACCCGCTCCGACCACTGCTCCTGGCCGGTGGCGGTGTCGACGACGGTGAGGGTGGCGCAGTCCGCCCCCGACTGCACGCCCAGCAGACCCGCGTCGTTGATCTCGGAGAGCGCACACACCTCGCCCATCGGCAGGTGCCAGCCGACGGCACCGTCGCTGAGGTCGACCGCCTGCAGACCGTTGGGCTCATACGACCGGTAGATCCAGGTCTCCTCGTCGGCCACCCACGGCGCCTTGTAGGCATCCCAGCCGGTCGCCTCCGAGGTCCACGCCTGCTCCAGGACCGGAGCGTCGTCGCGCGGGTCGTCGGCACCGCACGCGGCCAGGCCGGTGAGGGTCAGCGCAACGGCGATCGAGGCGAGGGCGGTACGGCCGGTGGTCACGGGCATAGGTGTGCTCCTGCCCGAGGACCGGTGCCGGAAACTCGTCCCGTCAGCCGCCGCGGCGCCAGACCACCACTGACTGGCCGGGGGCCGGGCTGCGCAGCGCCGGCAGTCGGTCGCTCGGCGGTGCCGGCGGGCGCACGGCCAGCGCCTGCCGCAATGCCTCGCGGGTCGCGTCCAGCTCCGCCTGCAGCTCCTCGTTGCGGTTCCGTACGGCGAGCAGGGCGTTCTCCAGGTCGAGGATGCGTCGCACGCCCTCGATCCCGATGCCCGAGGCGGTCAGCTCGGCGATGCCGCGCAGCCGCTCGATGTCGCTGGCCGAGTAGCGGCGCCCGCCGCCCCCGGTGCGCCCAGGGGTGATCAGCCCGAGGCGCTCATAGGTGCGCAGGGTCTGCGGGTGCAGACCGGAGAGCTCCGCGGCCACGCTGATCACGTAGACCGCGGCGTCCGGCGCCGGCGACTGCGCGCCGATCGGCCCTCGGGGCGCCGGCCCCGACGGACGCCGAGCAGCCATCACGCACCGTCCTGGAAGAGGTTGGCCCGCAGCGGGTGCGATGCGGTGGTGGCGGCGTAGGCCTCCAACGCCTGCCGCGCCTCGTCGGTGAGGGAGCCGGGCACCTGCACGGCCACGGTGGCGAGCAGGTCTCCGCGGGAGCCGTCCTTGCCCGTCGCACCCTTGCCGCGCACCCGGAACGTACGGCCGTCGGGCGTGCCGGCGGGAATCTTCAACGTCACCGGCGCTCCGCCGAGCGTGGGGATCTTGATCTCCGCGCCGAGCGCCAGCTCGGGGAAGGAGACCGGTACGTCGACGGTCAGGTGGTCACCCTTGCGGCCGAAGACCCGGTGCTCGCGGACCTTGACGGTGACGTAGAGGTCACCGGCCGGGCCACCGTTCTCCCCGGGGCCACCCTTGCCGCGCAGCCGGATCCGCTGGCCGTCCTTGACGCCGGCGGGGATCTTCGCCTGGATCGTGCGGGCGGTGCGCGACGTACCGGTGCCGTGGCAGGTGGGGCAGGGGTCGTCGTACACGAGCTGTCGGCCGCCACACGCGGGGCAGGTCTCGTTCATCGTGAACGCACCGCCCATCGAGGCGACGACGTAGCCGGTCCCCTCACAGGTGCCGCAGACGTGCGGCTGGGTGCCCGGCTTGCCACCGGTCCCCGAGCAGGTCGAACAGGCGCCGTCGGCGGCGATCCGCAGCGAGACCGTGACGCCGTCCAGCGCGTCGGTGAAACCGATGGTGGTCGAGGTCTCCAGGTCGCGGCCGCGGGCGGGGCGGGGCTGTGCCCGACGTCCGCCGAAACCACCGCCGAACAGGTCGCCGAAGAGATCGCCGAAGCCACCGCCGCCACCTGCCCCGCCGCGGTCGCGGAGCAGGTCGTCGACGTTGAACCCGCCGGCGCCGCCGCGTGCGCCGTACCCGCCACTGGCGAAGAGCTCGCGAGCCTGGTCGTACTTCTTGCGCTTGTCCGGGTCGCCGATCACGTCATAGGCCTCGGCGACCGACTTGAACTTGTCGTGCTTGGCCGTGTCGTTGGGGTTGGAGTCCGGGTGGTTCGCGCGAGCGAGCTTCCGGTAGGCCTTCTTGATCTCCTCGGCCGAGGCGGACTTGCCGACGCCGAGCTCGGCGTAGAAGTCCTTCGTCGCCCAGTCGGCCCGCAGGCCCTCGTTCGGGTCACTCATCGCACACCTCCCTGGTGGCTCATCATCGCTCGGATCGGTCGTCGGGGTTGAGTTGGGGTTTCGGGCCCGTTCACTTGGGGGTTGGGGCCCTCGGTTGGCCCAAACCCCCGACTCAAGGGGCCCGAATCCCCAACTCGAGGGGCCCGAACCCCCAACTCAACGGATCACTCGGGGTCGACCACCAGGACCTGGGCAGCCCGTACGACGCGCTCCCCGATCTTGTAGCCGGCCTTGGCGACGACCTTCACCGTGGTCACCTCGACGTCGGCATCGGTGCCCAGGTGGGAGAGCGCCTCGTGCACGGTCGGGTCGAACGCATCGCCGGGAGCGGCGAACTTGACCAGCCCCAGCCCGGCGACGACCCGTTCGAGCTGCTCGGCGACCGCCTTGAGGCCGCCCTCGAGCGGCTCGTGCTCCCGCGCCCGATCGATCGTGTCGAGTACGTCGACGATCGGCGTCAGCGCAGCGTAGGTGGCGTTCTCCTTCAGCATCTCCCGATCGCGGTCGACCCGGCGCTTGTAGTTGAGGTACTCGGCCTGGAGCCGCTGCAGGTCCAGCGTCCGCTCGGCCAGCGCCTGCTCGGCGGCAGCCAACGGATCGACCGGCTCCTGCTCGCCGGAGGCCTGCTCGGCGCCGGACCCGCCCGCGGGCGTCGCCGAGGTCTCGGCCTCGGCGACGTCCTGCGGCTCCAACGGGCCACCTTCTTCGACCCAGTCGTCGACCCCGGAGGTCTCCGGGTCGTGCTGGGAGGCGGTCGCCTTGTGCGGATCGGGATCCGAGGCGGAGGTCACTTGGACTCCCCGTCGGCGTCCGCTGCGCCCTCGGTGTCCTCGTCGATGATCTCGGCGTCGACGACATCCTCGTCACCCTCGCCGGTGGCACCGGTGGTGCCTCCGGCGGCCGCGGCGTCTGCCTCGGCGGCGGCGTACATCGCAGCGCCCATCTTCTGGCTGGACTCACCGAGCTTGGTGATCGCGGCCTGCAGCGTCTCGCTGCTGGCCTCGGAGTCCTCGAGCGCGGTCTTGAGCGCCTCGACGTCCGCGGTGACCTCGGTCTTCACGTCCTCGGGGAGCTTGTCGCCGTTGTCGGCGATGAACTTCTCGGTGGTGTAGACCAGCTGGTCGCCCTGGTTGCGGACCTCGACGGCCTCGCGGCGCTTGGCGTCCTCCTCGGCGAACTGCTCGGCGTCCTTGACCATCCGGTCGATGTCCTCCTTCGACAGCGCGCTGCCGCCGGAGATGGTCATCGACTGCTCGCGGCCCGAGGCCTGGTCCTTCGCGGAGACGTGCACGATGCCGTTGGCGTCGATGTCGAAGGTGACCTCGATCTTCGGCACGCCCCGCGGGGCCGGCGGGAGACCGGTGAGCTCGAAGTTGCCGAGCCCCTGGTTCTCCGACCAGATCGACCGCTCGCCCTGGGCGACCTTGATCTCCACCGACGGCTGGTTGTCGTCGGCGGTGGTGAAGATCTCCGAGCGCTTGGTCGGGATGGTGGTGTTGCGCTCGATCAGGGTGGTCATCACGCCGCCCTTGGTCTCGATGCCGAGGCTGAGCGGGGTGACGTCGAGGAGCAGCACGTCCTTGACCTCACCGGCCAGCACACCGGCCTGCAGCGCGGCACCGACCGCGACGACCTCGTCCGGGTTGACGCCCTTGTTGGGCTCCTTGCCGCCGAGGAGCTCCTTGACCAGCTCGGTCACCGCGGGCATCCGGGTGGAGCCGCCGACGAGGACCACGTGGTCGATGCCGGAGAGCGCGACCCCGGCGTCCTTGAGGACGGCCTGGAACGGCTTCTTGGTGCGGTCGAGCAGGTCCGCGGTCAGCTTCTGGAACTCCGAGCGCGTGAGCCGCTCCTCGAAGTGCAGCGGGCCGGACTCGCCGTGGGTGATGTAGGGCAGGTGGATCGTGGTGTCGCTGGAGGACGACAGCTCGATCTTCGCCTTCTCCGCGGCCTCCTGGAGGCGCTGCGCGGCGATCTTGTCCGCGGCGAGGTCGACGCCGTTGGCGTCCTTGAACTTCTTCACCATCCACTCGACGACCGCGTTGTCCCAGTCGTCACCGCCGAGGTGGTTGTCGCCGCTGGTGGCCTTCACCTCGACGACACCCTCACCGATCTCGAGCAGGGACACGTCGAACGTGCCGCCACCGAGGTCGAAGACGAGGATGGTCTGGTCGTCGCCCTTGTCCAGGCCGTAGGCCAGGGCGGCCGCGGTCGGCTCGTTGACGATCCGGTCCACCTTCAGACCGGCGATCTCACCGGCCTCCTTGGTGGCCTGGCGCTGGGCGTCGGAGAAGTACGCCGGCACCGTGATGACCGCGTTCGTGACGGTCTCGCCCAGGTAGGCCTCCGCGTCCCGCTTCAGCTTCTGCAGGATGAACGCCGAGATCTGCTGCGGCGTGAAGTCCTTGTCCACCGGGTCGCCGATGTGCTGGGACCAGTCGGTGCCCATGTGGCGCTTGACCGACTTGATGGTGCGGTCGACGTTGGTCACGGCCTGCCGCTTGGCGACCTCACCGACGAGGACCTCGCCGCCCTTGGAGAAGGCGACGACCGAGGGCGTGGTGCGCGCACCCTCGGCGTTCGCGATGACGGTGGGCTCGCCACCCTCGAGGATCGCGACGACGCTGTTCGTCGTACCGAGGTCGATGCCGACTGCTCGTGCCATGTCTGTTCCTCCTGCGTCGCGGCCTCGTGGCCGCGGGTAGTTCTGGGGTTCGAATCAAGAAACTTGCGTCGATTCGACTCAAGTCTGACATAGGGCACAACGGCGGGATCCGCGGGGTTGTTCCCGGGGCTGCAAGAAACTCTGCACGAATCGCTCGGGCCAGGAATCCACGCGCCTCCCGGCGACTTGTGACCACCATGAGCAACCCTCAGGACACCACCAGCACGCCCGTTCCCGAGCTCTCCCTCAACGACGGGACGACGATCCCGCAGCTGGGCTTCGGCGTCTTCCAGGTCGACCCGGCGGACACCCAGGAGGTCGTCAGCCGGGCGCTGGAGGCGGGCTACCGCCACATCGACACCGCCCAGATGTACGGCAACGAGGAGGGCGTCGGCGCCGCCATCGCCGCCTCCGGCATCCCGCGCTCGGAGCTGTATGTGACGACCAAGCTGAACAACTCCTTCCACCGACCCGACGACGTACGGCGCAGCTTCGCCGACTCCCTCGAGCGTCTCGGGCTCGACCACGTCGACCTGTTCCTCATCCACTGGCCCCTCCCCACCCGGTACGACGGCGACTACGTGTCGACCTGGCAGGCCATGACCGCGCTGGTCGGTGAGGGCACCACCCGGTCCGCCGGCGTCTCCAACTTCGAGCCCGCGCACCTGGACCGGATCGTCGACGAGACCGGCGTCGTGCCGGCCGTCAACCAGATCGAGGTGCACCCCTTCCACGGCAACGAGGCGGCGCGCACCGCAACCCTCGGCCATGGCGCGCTGGTCGAGGCCTGGTCCCCGATCGCGCAAGGAAAGGTGCTCACCGACCCGGTGATCGGGCGGATCGCCGAGGAGGTCGGCCGGACGCCGTCACAGGTGACGTTGCGCTGGCACATCGAGCGCGGCGACATCATCTTCCCGAAGACCACCCACCCGGAGCGGATGGCGGAGAACTTCGCTCTCTTCGACTTCACCCTGACCCCGGACCAGGTCGCGGCCATCTCCGCGCTGGACGAGGGGGAGGCCGGGCGGATCGGGCCGAACCCGGAGAGCTTCGACTGGATTCCGGCCTGATCGACCGGAGCCGGAAGTTTCACCGGCCGGCCGGAGAAACTGGAGCCGGTCATGCGGAGTTTCGTGTGACCGGCGGTAGTTTCACCGGCCGGCCGGAGAAACTGCCCAGGCCTCGAGCCACCCCGCAGAGGCTCAGCCCTCGACGGTGACCTTCACCTCGTTGGAGACCTTGCCGGTCGACTTGTCGGCAACCCGGAACCGATTGACCCCACCGACGCCGGTCTGGACGTAGGTGGAGAAGGACTCGCCGCTGACCGGGATGGTGGCGTCGAAGTCGGCCCACTTGCCGGACTCGAAGCGCTGCACCTGCAGGACGGCACCTTCGCCGCCCGGGTAGATCCCGGTCAGGTCGATCTGGCCGAAGTTGGCGACGGAGGTCTGGCCGGCGGAGAGGGTGATCTCCTTCTCCTTGGCCTCCTTCTTCTCCTTCTCGCTCGCCTCTTCGGACGACTCCTCGTCGGACTCGCCCTCCTCTGGCTCCTCGGTGGCGGGGTCCTCGGTGTTGAGGGTGACCAGGGGGCCGCTCTCCTGGGTGGTCTTCGCCGGCTTGGGGATCACCATGGTCGCTCCCTGGGTGCCGCCGCCGTCAGCGCTGGTGTCGCCGCCGAGGCCGAGCATCCGGGTGCCGACCAGCGCCACACCGGCCAGGATCACGCCGACCGCCACCGCAACGGCGACCAGCGCGACGACCCCGTTGATGATGGGTCGCCGCAGGCTGTCGTCGGAGGGCTGCTGCTGGTCGTCGCTCACCTCGCCATTGTGAGCGAGCAGTGGTAACCAACCAAACCGGAAGCTCAGAAGCCGCGGGTCCAGACGACCTGCTCGTGCAGGCGGCGCGAGCGCCAGCCGCGCACCGTCCGCACGAAGGAATGGTGGTAGAGGCCGCCGACCTCGACCACCTTCGTGGCTCCGGGCCCGCCGGCGGCGTCCCCGATCACCATCGGATTGTGGAAGTAGGCGGTCACCTTGGCCTCGTCGCGCGGGGTGGCGAAGGTGATGACGACCTGCCCCAGCGTGTGCATCCGGGCAGAGGAGAAGGCTGGGAGGTTCTCGGCCAGCCAGGGCTTGACCGTGGCGATCTCTCCGGCGATGCCGCCGGACTCGGTGTAGTCGATCTGCGCGTCGCGGGTGAAGACGGAGTCGAGCCGATCCCACTCCCCCGTGTCGATCGCGATCGTGTAGCGGTGCAGCGCGTCGGTGATCTCGGCGCGGTCGCTCAGCTCGGCGGCCTCGATGGGCATCTCGGCTCCCTCCCCTGCGCGCCGGATCAGACGCGCGGCTCGAGGATCACGACCGGGATCTCCCGATCGGTCCAGGACTGGTAGTTGTCGAAGTCGGCATAGGCCTCGACGAGACGAGGCCACAGTGCCGCACGCTCGTCGGCATCGGCCACCCGGGCCCGCACCTTGCGTGCCCGCTCGCCGCGCAGGTGGATCGTGGTCTCCGGGTGCGCCCTGAGGTTGTGGAACCACTGCGGGTGCTTCGGCAGCCCACCTTGCGAGGCCACGATCACCACGTCGGCGCCGTCGCGCAGGTAGAGCAGCGGGGTGGTGAACTCCCGGCCCGACTTCCGCCCCACATGGTCCAGCAGCAGCATCGGCACGGGCTTCTTCCACCCCGCGCCGATCCGCCACTTCGAGCCGATCCGCCCGTTGGTGGCGCGGAAGACCGCGACGTTGGCCTTGGCGCCGTACTTGATGATCGTGGCGACGATCGGCTTGTCGAGCCCCTCGGGCTTCTCCTTCGGCAACCCCATGGGACTCATGCTGGCAGAAAGTTAGAACGCGTTCTACTCTGCTGGGCATGCGATTCACCTACGCCGAGGCGATGACCCATGCCGAGTACTACGCCCCGCTGGCGCAGGCCTGCGAGGCGAGCGGCTACACCAGCATGTCGATCGGCGACAGCCTGATCTACCCGCAGGAGTCCGACTCGAAGTACCCCTACACCGACACCGGGGACCGGGAGTTCCTCGAGGGCAAGGAGTTCATCGAGACCTTCATCCTCTGTGCGCACCTCTTCGCGGTGACCGAGACGCTGCGGCTCACCCCGTTCGTGCTCAAGCTGCCGGTCCGCCCCCCGGTCCTGGTGGCCAAGCAGGCCTCCTCCCTGGCCTACCTCTCCGGCAACCGGCTCGGCCTCGGCGTCGGCCTCTCGCCGTGGCCCGAGGACTTCGCGGCGCTCGGCGTGCCGTGGGAGAAGCGCGGCAAGCGGATGGACGAGTGCATGGACATCCTGCGCGGACTGACCAGCGGCGAGTTCTTCGGGTACGACGGCGACTTCTACGACTTCGCGCCGCTGCAGCAGTGCCCCGCGCCGACCGAGCCGATCCCGCTGCTGGTCGGTGGTCACTCCGACGCCGCCCTGCGCCGCGCGGTCCGCAAGGGCGACGGGTGGATGCACGCCGGCGGCGACGGCGAGGAGCTGGACCGGCTGCTCACCCGCCTGGCGGAGATCCGCAAGGAGGAGGGCGACGACCGGGACGACTTCGAGGTCCACGTCATCTCCTACGACGCCTACAGCGTCGACGGGGTGAAGCGGCTGGAGGACAAGGGCGTCACCGACTGCATCGTCGGCTTCCGGGTGCCCTACATCAAGGGCCCGGACACCGAGCCGCTGGCCACCAAGATCGAGCACCTGGAGAAGTTCGGGGAGAAGCTCATCGCCAAGGTCAACGGCTGAGCACGCAGCGCCGACAAAAGGAGCGAGGAATGAGCGAGAAGACCGGCCCGAGCGCGTCGTACGGGATCACCGAGCCACTGCAGCGGGCGATCGCGGAGGCCGAGGAGCTGATCGCGAACGCCGAGTTCATCCGCACCGAGGCCGACCGCCTGGAGGGATACGACTATCTCTCCGGCCGAATCCGGATGGCGCTGCAGACCGCGTTCGACTACGACCTCGAGCACCCGGTCTTCATCAACCCCACCCACCAGTTCTCCCGGCAGGGGCTGGACAACCCGGACGCGGTCTACTTCCACGCCTACCTGCGTGAGGGGGTCGAGTACGTCGTCCGCGGACGCCGCGGCACCTCGGCGGACCTCTCCTTCCAAGTGATGGGCGGCTCCTACAGCGCCGACTCGGCGGCAACCTCGCTGATGGCCTTCGACGAGCGTGAGCTCGACGTGGCCGAGGACGGGTCGTTCGAGTTCCGCTACACCGCCGAGCCCGGCGCGAAGACGCTGATCGTGCGTGAGGTCTTCAACGACTGGGAGCACGAGGAGCGCGGCACGCTGACCATCGAGCGCGTCGACACCATCGGCCGCCCTCGCTCTCCGCTGTCCCGCGCCACGCTCGCCAAGAAGTACGACGTCGCGGCCCGTGCGTTGGTCGGCTCGATCCAGACCTGGTTCGCCTTCCCGCACTTCTTCCAGTACAAGGAGCCGGTCAACACCCTCACCGTGCCGGCGTCGACGCCGGGCGGGCTCTCCTCGCAGTTCTCCTCGATCGGCCACTACGAGCTCGCCGAGGAGGAGGCGATGATCGTCACCGTGCCGCGGTGCGAGGACTGCACGTATCAGGCGATCCAGATCGGCTCGGACTGGTATGCCTCCACCGACTACGAGACGCATCAGACCTCCCTGACGAAGGCCCAGGCGACGTGCGGCCAGGACGGGGTGATGCGGTTCGTGATCTCCGAGCGACCGCCCGGCCCGGACGGCGCCCCGATCGCCAACTGGCTGGAGACCACCGGTCACCGCACCGGTCCGATCATGCTGCGCTGGCAGCAACTGACCCGCGACCTGACCGCCGCCGACGGCCCGTCGGTGGAGGTCGTCAAGGTGGCCGACGTGCCGTCACTGCTCCCCGACACGGTCGGCCTCACCGACGAGCAGTACGGCGTGCGCATCGCCGCTCGGCAACGGGCGGTGGCGCGGCGGATGATCAGCTGATCGGTCCGGGTCTCGAGTCTCGCCACGGCCCGGGCCCGCCGATGTCGTGCCCCACCGCTTGTCCCGGCCAAGCCGATGTGGCAGGAAGGACTGGTGCGCCGTACCCGGGCCTGGCTTCCGGCCCTTCTCTTGCTGACCGCGGGAGCACCTGCGTGCAGCGGCAGCGACGGGTCGGGCGACACGAGCAGCTCGTCCGCGCCGAGCTCGACGACGACATCCCCGACGACAGCATCTCCGACGACCGCACCGAGTCGCACCCCGTCCCCGAGCCGCCCGCCACGCGTCGACCCCGGCGACGTCAGGATTGCCACCGCGATGGCGGCGGTGCGTCACCTTGCTGGCCGGATCGGTCCACGTCCGGGGACGTCACCGGCGTACTTCCGGGCGGCCGACTGGGTCCAGCGTCAGCTCGAGGGTGACGGCTGGAGCGTCGAGCGGCAGACCTTCCGCGCGCCCGCCGGAGTCTCCTGGGGAGTGCCGGTGCAGGCGGGCCGGTCGGTCAATCTGATCGCGCAGCTCGGCGACGTGCGCCCGGACCGTGGCTGGTTGCTGATCGGCGCACACCTGGACACGGTGCCGCAGGCGCCGGGCGCGGAGGACAACGCGTCGGGCGTCGGCGTGCTGCTGGCAGTCGCCGAGGCGCTGGCCGGACAGCGCACACGGCTGCCGGTGGTGCTGGTGGCGTTCGGCGCCGAGGAGCCGCGCGGCCCGACCGACGACGACCACCACTACGGGTCGCGCGCCTATGTGGGCTCTCTGGGCGCGGCCCAGCGACGGACCCTGCGCGGCATGGTCTCCCTGGACCGGATCGGGGTCGGGGACGCGGTTGTCATCGGCAGTCCGGAGACGCCCGACCCCCTGCGTGCGGAGTTGGTCGCGGCGGCCCGGCGGGTCGACGTACCGCATCTGGTCGAGGACGGGCAGCGCTCCAGCGACCACTGGTCCTTCGTCCGCGCCGGGCTGCCCGGCGCCCGCCTGGGAAGCACTCCGTACGCCGGCTACCACTCGGCCGAGGACGTGCCCTCGGTCGTCGACCGGGCGCAGCTGGGTCGTACCGCCCGGGTGGTGCTGGCCTGGGTGCGGTAGGGCAGGTCACCGGGCGTAGGGGCCGGTGGAGGTGCTGCGCACGTCAGCGAGGATCGCGGTGGCGGTCGCCCCGGTCACCACCCGCGGAGCGAACGAGCCGGGGTCCATCGCATAGGGCACCAACCGGATGGCCTTGAGCTCGGCTCCCCACCAGGTGCTCTCCAGCAGCACACCCTGCTGAGTCTGCGGCAGGTGGAACTCCATGTCGAAGACGAAATTGCCCAGCGAATGCAGCACCGGGACCGCGCGACCGTTGCGCACCACCGCGTCCACCCCTTGCACCCAGTGCGGGTGACCGCCGACGACCAGGTCCGCGCCGGCCGCGACCAGCCGGCGCGCGACCGTCCGCTGGATCGGCTCCGGCGCGTGGGTGTATTGCGTGCCCCAGTGCGGCAGCACCACGACCGCGTCGGCGATCCGGTCGGCACGACGGATCGTGCGCGCCACTCGATCCAGGTCGGCCGGCACGAAAGGCCCGGTGCGCGGCGGCATTCGCACCGACAGCGCGCCGGGATCGGTCGCGGTGGCGCGAGGGGTCTCTCCGATCGCATTGAACCCCACGAACGCGTACGACGTCCCGCCGGACTCCAGCACCGCAGGCCGCGCCGCGGCGTCGATGTCCGCCCCCGCGCCGAACGGCGTCACCGGGGAGGCGGCGAGCAGGTCGACGGTCTCCACGAGCGCGGCTGTGCCGAAGTCGCCGGCGTGATTGTTGGCCAGTGAGACCGCGTCGAACCCGGCGCGCCGCAGCACCGGGATCAGCCCGGCGTCCGCTCCGAACGAGTCGCCGCCCTGGGTCGGGGCGCCCGCGGTGGACAGCGTGCTCTCCAGGTTGCCCACGGTCAGGTCGGCGCTGCGCAACCGGTCACGCATCGGCGCCAGCGCCGCGGCGGGGTCGGGCACGCCGCGGACCAGCATCAGGTCGCCGGCCACGGTGATCGTCACCGCGTCCGGGTGGGCCGTCACCGGGTCCTCGCCGTCGACCACGGCCGCAGTGACCGTGGGCCCGACCGACGCAGGGGGCACCAGCGCGAGCACGTCGGCGTCCCGCTCGACCGCATGCACCGCCCGGGCCGCGCGCTCCTCACTGCGTGCCACCCGTACCCGCATCCCCCGCCACTGCCGCACCGCCCCGGAGCGCAGCCGGTCGGCCTGTGCGGTGGTCAGCCGGAGCGGTGGGCGGGATGCGTGGCCGACCGCGACCAGGTCTGCGCGCGCCGTCGGCGTCTCCGTGGCGTCGGAGGGGGCGCCGGAGGGGGTCGCGGTCGTCGGCCGCGGTGCCGGCGTCGTACCGGGGTCCGCGGGATCCGCGCCGGAGCAGGCGGCCAGTGCTACCGCACCCAGGAGCACGGCGAGGGTCGGCCCTCGGCGGTGGGTGGGCATGACGCCAGGGTAGGCCGGGGTCGGGGTAGGCCTGCGGGTTTCACCGGTCAGCCCCAGAGCCCGCACCCCGCCATGTGCCACGCTCACCCCATGACCACCGCCCAGACCCTCGCCCTCGACCTCCCCGACGGCCGCGTCCTCGACGTCCAGGTGTCCGGGCCGGACGACGGCATCCCGTTCATCTGGCACCACGGCACCCCGGGCTGCAGCTATCAGCCAGCGAACAAGACGAAGGTGCTGGCCGAGCGCGGGCTGCGCTACGTCTCCTACTCCCGCGCCGGTGCGGCTGGGTCGACCCGCAACAAGGGCCGCTCGGTGGCCGATGTCGCTGCCGACATGGCGGCGATCGCCGACCATCTGGGTGCGGAGAGGTTCCTCACCGGGGGCGGGTCGGGTGGTGGGCCACACGCGTTGGCCACTGGCGCCGGGCTGCCCGACCGCGTGCTGGCTGTGCTCGCAGTCTGCTGCGTGCAGCCGTTCGTCGCTCAGCCGGACTTCCTCGACGGCATGGGGGCGGACAACGTCGAGGAGTTCACCCTCGCCCTGCAGGGTGAGGAGGCACTGCTGCCGTTTCTCGAGAAGGACCGCGAGGGCATCATCACCGGCGATGCGGCGACCGTGGTCAAGACCCTGGACTCGCTGCTCCCGGAGGTGGACCGCAAGGTGCTCACCAGCGAGGTCGGCGAGGATCTGCTGGCCAATCTCAAGGGCGGGGTCGAGGAGCTCTACGGCTGGCTCGACGACGACCTTGCGTTCACCCGGCACTGGGGGTTCGAGCTCGACGACCTCGCGGTGCCGACGTACCTATGGCAGGGCAGCGAGGACCTGATGGTGCCGTTCCACCACGGCCAGTGGCTGGCCGAGCACATCCCCGGTGTGGTGCCGCATCTGGAGCAGGGCGAGGGTCATCTCTCGATCGTGGTGGCCTCCTTCGAGGCGATGATCGACGAGCTGCTCCCGCACCTGCCGCGCTGATCAGCGCCGGGACTCAGCAGTGGGACGCCCTCTCGACGTGAACTGAAACACGTTCTAGTCTGTCCGCCATGGTGGACCTGCTGACCGACAAGGTCGTCGTTCTGTCCGGTGTCGGCCCTGGCCTCGGCCGCGCGTTGGGCGAGGAGGCGGCCAAGATGGGCGCCGACCTGGTGCTTGCGAGCCGGACGCCGAAGCGGCTGGAGAAGATGGCCGAGGTGGTGCGCTCGCACGGGCGCCGCGCCCTCGTCGTACCGACCGACATCACCGACGAGGAGCAGCGCAAGCGCCTCGTCGACGCCGCCGTCGCGGAGTTCGGCAAGGTCGACTGCCTGATCAACAACGCCTTCGGCATCCCGCCGATGGACCCGATCTCCACCCTGGACATCGAGGGTCTGCGCACCGCCAACGAGACCAACGTCTTCGCCCCGCTGCGGCTCTCCTCGCTCTTCGCCGACGCCCTCGCCGAGACCGACGACAAGGTCGGGGGTTCGGTGATCATGGTCAACTCCTGCGTCATCTACTCCAGCCAGCCCGAGTACTCCGGCTACAAGCTCTCCAAGGGCGCCCTGGAGCACCTCGCCTCGTCGCTGGCCACCGAGCTCGGTCCGCGCGGCATCCGGGTCAACAGCGTCGCACCGTCCTACATCTACGAGGACGTCAACAAGGCGTACTTCGACTGGATCGCCTCCGAGACCGGCCGCACCCATGAGGAGGTGTACGCCGAGAAGGCCGCGCCGACCGACCTCAAGCGCCTCGCCACCCCCGACGAGGTCGCCCGCGCCACCCTCTTCCTCGCCTCCGACCTGGCCTCCGCGGTGACCGGTGTGATGTTGAACGTCGATTGTGGCGAGTTCCGCGCATGAGCGGTGTCTGGCGGAGCGTCTGCGGCGTTGTCGCCGCTCGACGACCGCTCCGCCTTCAAGGTCGCCTTCGCGGCGACGCCTTGCAGCCGCACACGCCAGACACCGCTCATCGGGAGGAAGGACAGTCATGAGTGAGCCGCGCCAGCGCGCCGACGTCGGCAGCCTCGAGGACATCTGTGCGGCCGCGACCCGCACCACCGGGCTGAGCGACTTCGGCTTCGCGGACGCGCCCGGGCACGAAGAGGCGTTCCGGGTGCTCATCGACGACCTCGGCTCGACCGATGCCGGCCTGACCGGCATCGGGAACTACTTCATGCGGTCCCAGGTCAAGAGCGCGCTGGTGGCGCGACTGATGACGCAGGCGCGGTTCGCCGAGTTCCCCGCACACGCCGACGTCACGATCGAACGGCCGATCTTCGTGGTCGGCCTGCCCCGCACCGGCACCACCGCGCTCAGCCGCCTGCTCTGCGCCGACCCGGACCACCAGGGTCTGGAGATGTGGCTGACCGAGTTTCCCCAACCGCGCCCGCCGCGCGCGGAGTGGGAGCAGGACCCGATCTTCACCGCGATCCAGGCCGGCTTCGCCGAGCACCACATCAGCAACCCGGAGTTCATGGGCATCCACTACTCCGATGCGACCGAGCCCGAGGAGTGCTGGCGGGTGCTGCGCCAGACCGGCAAGTCGCTCGGCTTCGAGTCATTGGCCCACGTGCCGACCTATTCGGCCTGGCTGGCCGAGCAGGGGTGGACCGACGCCTACGCGCGACACCGGCAGAACCTGCAACTGATCGGCCTCCACGACCAGGACAAGCGGTGGGTACTGAAGAACCCCTCGCACCTGATCGCGCTCGACGCGCTGATGGAGACCTACCCCGACGCGCTGATCGTGATGACCCAACGCGACCCGGTCACCTCGGTGGCCTCGGCCTGCTCGCTCTCGGCCGAGGCGACCGCCGGCCACTCCACGACCTTCGTCGGCGAGACCCTGGGCCGCGACCAGCTCGGCCACCTCACCCGGCAGTGGCAGTCCTTCTGGCAGGCACGCCCCCGGTACGACGAGAGCCAGTTCTTCGATCTCGACTACCGCACGTTCGTGCAGGACCCGGTCGGTACCGTCGGCGCGATCTACGACGCCTTCGGGCTGACCTGGAGCCAACCTGCGCAGGAGGCCGTCCGGCGCCTCGACGAGGAGTCGCGCAAGGGCCCGCGTCGTCCGTCGCACTCCTACGACCTCGCCGACTACGGGCTCACCGAGGAGCAGGTGCGCGAGGCCTTCGCCCGCTGAGCTCTCAGCAGGCGCAGAGGCAGAACGGATGCCCGGCCGGGTCGAGGAAGACCCGGAACGTCTCCCCGGGTTGGTGCGGGTGCAGCGTCGCCCCGAGCGCGAGGGTGGGTCGCTCAGCGGCATCCAGGTCGTCCACGTCGAGGTCGAGGTGGACCTGCTGCGGGTGCTCCTGCCCCGGCCACTGCGGTGGCCGGTGGTCCTCGACACGTTGGAAGTGGATGACCCCCGAGGCGCCGTCGGTGATCGTCGCCCAGGAGGCGTCGTCCTCGATCCGCGCCACCCGCCAGCCCAGGAGGTCGGCGTAGAACGAGGCGAGCACCGCCGGGTCGGGGCAGTCGAACACGAACTGGGGATTGGTCGCGATGGCCATAGACCGACGTTAGAGGTCATGTGGGTAGGCGCGCAGCAGCGTCGGCCTGGAGGCCGGCCGCAGTGTCCTTCAACGACACCAACTCGGCAATGACATCGATCAGATCCCCCGCGTCGGTCACCACGTCGCCGCTCACCGTGGCGCCAGAGCGCAGCCGCGCGACGAAAGCGGTGATCTCCTCAGCGGTCAACGGGAGCGTGGACGACATGAGACAAGCACTAGGCACGCCCCCGAAAACCCCGGCGACGTCGGAGGTCGAACACCAAACCTCAACTGGGCCTGTATCTATTCGGGGACCGAAGCGCGCTCAACTCCGGCCGAGTGGCGTGCCTGGTTCCAGGACCCTTGCCGCGTGCGCGGTGGACAACCGCCAAGCGTTCGCCCGCGTCGTACGTCATGAGACCTTGGAGGAGCACTATGCAGGCACGGCGAACCCTCCCGCCTTTCCTTGTGCTCGGGATGTTGATGTTGGGATGCGGCGGCGACCCCGTGGACGGACCAGGTGCGCAGGCGTCCGTCACCGGCGGGCGAACCGACACTGGCGCCACCCCGACGTGGATAGACCGCCCGACATCAAGTCCAGCGAACCTAGGGCAACCGGACGGCCGTCCGCGCCCTCCGCTGCATCTCCTCACCGCAGTGCTCCGTGATGCTGGCGCTCATTCGGTCGGTCAGGTCGAACCGCCGCATGGCGCCGAGTCCCGCATCCTTTCGGGACGATTCGACGGCACCCTCTTCCTTGCGACAGCGGGTCGTGCCGGCGCCGGGCATCTCGAGCGACTGCGCGAGGTTGGGAGCAGCGAGCAGAGCGGCATCGTTGTGCGGCTCATGCGCAACGAGGACGGTCGGTACACAGCCCTCCGCTGCGGCGGCGTCGCTTGGATATTCGGCATCCCAGACGGTGCTGGTCAAGGGAACGTGGCCTTCCTGGAGAACCTCGCCAACGCCGTCGCTGACGTCTGCTGAGTCGGGCGCTCAAGACCAGCAACCAGACCTGCCCGCGTCTGCCTCAACGGCATAAGCCGGACTGACAATCGCGCCGCCGCGAGTCTGCACCGGGACCCTGTTGGCGTGACAGCTGGCGCAACGTGATCGCGACAGCGGGTTGGATCGTCTTCGCAACGGTCGCAAGGCCGCCAGCGTGAGTGCAGAGCGGCGCGCGTCAGGCGCCGTCTACTGGCGGAACCTCTACGTGCACCCGATCACCGCGGCGATCCACAGGCACCGAGCGGCCCGGTTTCGCGTCGGTCCCGATGGGTCGAGGCTGCCGGCATGACCTTTCAGATCGACTTCGAAGCGACCCGACGTGCGGGTCTGCTGCTGGTTGCCGATGCCGCGGACGTCGCCGTGGCGAGCTCGCGGGTGACGACGCCCGATACCGGACATCGCACGACCGCCGTCGCCACGGCGATCGACGCGGTCAACGGTGACGTCGCGGCCCTCGCGACAGGGGTGTCCGACGACGGCGAGGTGCTCAGCACCCTGACGTCGGCGGCGCTGCTCACCGACCTCAGCGCGGCAGGTGCATTCCTGTGGGCGTGACCGGCATCGACATCTCCGCCGTGGGCGATCCGGCCTCGTGCGAGGAGTCCGCGCGCACCCTGCGCGCACTGCGTCGCTCGCTGCGGGGGCTCGACGACCGCCTGACCGACAGTGCCCGGATGCCGGAGAGTCAGTTCGACGGGCTGAGCGCGGACCGCTTGCGGCAGCGCTGTCAGCGATCCTCGACCACTGCGCAACGGCTGCTCGGCCACACCGATCTTCTCGCCACCGGGCTCAATGACTACGCCGAACGACTACGGGAGGTCCAGAGCGTGTTGAGGCGCGCACGCCGCTCTGCCCTCGACGTCGGCTTGCAGGTCCACGGTGACCTGATCGAGCGGCCCGATGACCTCGAGCGATTGCAGGACTACCGCGTGATCGCGGGTCTGGTCCATACGGCGCGGCGGGCGCAGGCACAGGCAGAGGCCGGCCTCGACGCGACAGTGGTGACGATCGGAGACACCGGCCTGCCGTTCGAGCTCCCCGCCGAGGTCTACCCGCCGCCTGCTCTGCCTCCACCCGGTCCGCCGCTGGCGCCTCCCGGCAACGCATCCGAGTCGGACCACCGTCAGCCGATCCCGGGCTGGCCGCCGCAGGAGAGCGACTGGCCCACGAGGCCCGTCGAGCCGAGCACACCGGAGTCGACGACCGGGGAGGGCACGCCGACCGCCGGACGTGCGGCGGACCCGGCGGAGTCCGCACCCGGGCCATCGGGATCGCGCCCGGCCGGCATGCTCGGGCGCGAGGACGGCGACTCCGCTGTCCTGCGACCGCGTCCGGCGGTTCTCGTGCCGACCGGGCTGAGCGCCGCCGGGCTGCTATCGAAGGGGTCGTTCGAGCAGCCGGGAACGCTGGACCCGACCGGAACCTTCCACCAACCCGGCACCTTCGAACAACCCGGCACCCTCGACCCCACCGGCACCCTCGAACAACCCGGCACCTTCGAACAACCCGGCACCCTCGACCCCACCGGCACCCTCGAACAACCCGGCACCTTCGAACAACCCGGCACCTTCGAACAGCCCGGCACCCTCGACCCCACCGGCACCTTCGAGCAGCCGGGGACCCTTCGCACCGAGGAGTCGACAACCACGACCTCGTCCATGGTTCCGCCGGGGCAGCCGATCCCACCGGGGTCGCCCGGCAGCCGGAACGGCTCACCGGGCTCGCCCGCCCCCGGGACACACCGCGCCGCCCAGGAGCCCGGATGACCGCCGAGGTGAGCGTGCGGGTGCCGCAGGGATGGCCCACCCGTCGGGACCCGGGGCGCGGGATCGTGTTGGCGGCCCGGGCGCCGGTTGAGCAGCGGTTCGGTGGGTCGCTCGACGAGGCACCGGGCGGGGCCGGCGCCCCGACGGTGGTGCTACGCGTGGTCGACATACCGGCGGAGGAGGACCTGGAGGCGTGGCGTGCTCGGGCGCTGCAGGAGCTCGCCGACGCAACCGACGCGTTCAGTCTCGAGGACGACGACGCCTTCGACCTGGAGGGAGCTCCAACCCACTATCACCGGTTCGCGCACCGCGATGGCTTCACCGAGCTGCTCACCGAGCAGTGGTGCTGGCGGGTCGACGGTCTCGGGGTGACGATGAGCTGCACCGTGGCGACCGAGCAGTACCCGCTCTACTGCGACCTCTTCGAGGAGATCGCAGCCAGTGTGCGGATCAACGCGGAGGCCGCGTGATCATGACGTCGGTGATCGGGTTGCGTCATACGTTTCGTGGTCTCCGAGCCACGATTCGTATGACGCAACCGGGCGCCGGCCGCGGGCTCCAGGGTGCAGGGTCACCTCCGGGCGGTCACCCGGATCCGCGCACCACGCCGCGGGACGCTGGTGATGTTGCGGACCTTGGGGACGTCGGTGCCGACGGCGGCGACGTCGTACCGGCGGAAGATCTCGCGCAGCACGACGACCCCCTCCATCAGCGAGAACCCGGCGCCGATGCAGCGGCGCACGCCACCGCCGAACGGGATCCAGACGTTCAGCGAGGGCACCTCGCCGTCGTTGAGGTCGGCGATGAACCGCTCCGGCCGGAACACGTCGGGATCGACGAAGTTCTCCTCCCGCTGGTGGCTGACGATGATCGAGGGCCCGACCGTGGTGCCGGCCGGGAGGTCGTAGCCACCGACGGTGGTCGGCGCCATCAGGGTGCGAACCACCATCGGGATGATCGGGTGCAGCCGCATCGACTCCTTGAGCACTGCCTCCAACCACGCGTCGTCCTCGGCGCTGTCACCATCCGCCGCTCGCTGGGTGCGGGCCAACAGATCCGCGCTGGACCCGACCTCGACCAGGGCCCAGGACAGCGCGCTGGCCGTGGTCTCGTGGCCCGCCAGCAGCAGCGTCACCAGCTGGTCGCGGAGCTCCGTGTCGTCCAGTCCGTCACCGTCCTCGCCGACGACACGCAGCAGCCGGGAGAGTACGTCGTCGCGGTCCTCGAGGTCACCGGCTGCACGGCGCTCACGGATCTCGGCGTAGAGCAGGCGGTCCAGCTCCAGCTGGTTCTCCACCGTGCGTCGCCACGGGCCGAACCGCTGCAGCTGCGGATAGGCCCAGCCGAGCAGGACGCCCGGGTTGATCTCGACCGTGTGGTTCACCGCGGGACGCAGCCGGGCGAGGCGCTCCTCGTCGCTCACGCCGAAGACGACCTGGAGGATCACCTCCAGGGTGAGCGCGTTCATCCGCTCCAGCGACCGGAAGCCGGCGCCCTCCTCCCAGCCTTCGACCTCGGCCGCCGCGACCGTCGCGACCAGCGATCGATAGCCGCGCAGCGCGTGGCCCAGGAAGGCCGGCATCACCAGCTTGCGCGCCCGATGGTGGGCGGTGGAGTCCTGGAGCAGCAGCGAGTGCTCGCCCATGATCGGCCCGAGGATCGCATTGCCCTTGCCGGCGTGGAAGACCTCCGGGTCGCCGGAGAAGATCTCCTTGGTGACCTCCGGCGAGGTGAACATCACCAGCGGCCGCCCGCCCGGGAGCATCCGGATCGTGAACGCCTCGCCGTAGGTGCGGTGTAGCCACCCGTGGAACCAGTGCCGCCGCCACATCAGTGCGCCGGTCTGGACGAGCGCCGGCCACCGCGGGCCGGGCGGCAGGTCACGCGCGGCGATCCTCGGCGCCGATCCCGAGGTCGCCTCCGCCATGTAGCGCAACCGCTTCCTGGTCAGGGCGGTGGTGTCGTGGTCCGGGGCTCGTAGATCGGCGCTCACCTGATCGACCGTAGCGCTCCGGACCGCGCACAGCGAGGGTCGATTCCGACCGTGGTCAACACCGCCCTGCATCGATCCGCACCAGGCCCGGAGCTCAGCTTGGATTCACCGATTCGTCGCGTTGCGAGCGTCACCAGACGGGTGGGCTGGCAAGGAACCCGGCGCGAAGGCGGGCTGGTTGCCCGTCGAGCGTCGGTGACGCAGCCAGGGCGCCCGGATGGGGACGCGCAGTAGCGAGGAATCGGTGACTCCAAGCTCAGGTCAGCAGGTCAGGCCAGCAGCCCGTCCCGACGCGCGATCGCCGCCGCCTCCGTCCGCCCGGCGGCACCCAGCTTGCCGAGGATGTTGGAGACGTGGACGCTCACCGTCTTGGTGCTGATGAAGAGCATCCGGCCGATCTCGCCGTTGCTCCGGCCTTCGGCGACCAGCGCCAGGATCTCTTGTTCCCGAGCGGTCAGCCGCGGTGTGCTGGCCGTTGTCTCCGGCGACCGTGCCCCCGGCGCAGGCTCCTGGGCGTCGAGGTCGGCCAGCAGCACCCGGTCGTCGAGACGCTCGGCGACGGCACGGGCCAGCACCACCTGCTCACTCGCCGCCGTCGGGTCACCGGTCGCCCGCAGCACCCGCGCGTACGACGCCCGCAACCGCGCCGTCTCCGGCACATGTCCGAACGTGTCGAACGCCGCCACCGTCTCCGCCCATCCGTCGCGGAGCTCCTCACGACTCGGCGCCCCGACGTCGGCCAGCCAGGCCGCCCGCCGATGCTCGGCGACCAGCCGGGTCGACCAGGCGCGTCCCTCGATGCCCCACTCCCGACCACCGGCCCGGAACGCCTGCGCGACCGCCTCTCCCTCGGCGAGCAGCCGGTCGGCCTCGGCGGCCCACCCGGCCCGCTGCTGCGCGCTGACCGCGGTCATCGCCCGAGCGATCCCGCCCAGCGCCAGCGCCGCGAGTCGGACCCGGCCGCTGAAGTGCTCGGTCCACAGTCGGCCCAGTAGGTCGGCGGCGTCGTCGTAGGCGGCCACCGCCGCGGTCGCGTCGGCACGGGCGGTGGCGACCGCGATCTCGACCTCCGCGCTGTACACGGCGATCACGCCTTCGTCCGGCCACAGCGTCCGCAGCCGCCGCAGCGCACCGTCGACGTCCTGGCCGCGGGCCGCCTCGATGCCGAGCCGGACCGGTGCGATCACCGCTGCCGGGATCGCGGGGGCGCCGGCGTCCGGGGTCGCGATCGCCACCGCTGCGTCCCAGTCCCCCTGGGACCAGGCGATCCGGGACAGCTGCCACCGCGCCTCCATCGCGAACGGCGCCCAGCGCAGGCCCGAGCGCTCCCCGGCCTCGATCACGGAGCGGAACCACTCCATCGCATCGGCCCACCGTGCCTCGTCCTGGTAGGAGCGGGCGATCATGAACCGTCCGTGCTGCGCGGCGTGGGTAGCGCCGACCTCCTCGGCACGGGCCACCGCCTTCTCCAACGCCGGCCGTACCTCGCCGGTACGGGACAGCAGGCCGAGCGTGGTGACGACCTCGGAGGCGAGCACCGGCATGGTGAGCCGCTCGGCGAGGGCGAGCGCCTCCGTGGCAGCCGTCTCGGCCTCCTCGATCAGGTCGTCGTCCTTGGCGAGCACCCGGGCGTGGGTGGCCAGGATCTTGGCCCGCAGCGGCACCTCCTCGGTCGGCGCGAGCGCGACGGCCTCGCGGGAGACCGCCACCGGGTCGTCCTCGGACTCGATGATGGTGAGCCAGCTGGCGTAGCCGCTGAGCAGTCGGGCGCGGGCATGGCGCTCCGTCGCGTCACCGTCGGCCGACAGTCCGTCCAAGTGTTCGGCCAGGAGCTCGGCGGCACGCTGGGTGTCGCCGCTCATCGCGAGCGCGTCGGCCGCTTTCGTCGCCACCTTGGCGACATCCACGCCGACCCGCTCAACACGGGTCGGCTCGGCCAGCAATCCCAGCGCGCGTTGATAGTGGTCGGCGGCCTCGCCCGGGCCACCGACCGCCATCGCCTCGTCGCCGGCCTCGATGTCGGCGGCGACGGCGCGATCCAGGTCGTTCGCGCGGCGGGCGTGGCGGGCCAACTCGGCTGCCGTGCCCGGCGCTCGCCCCTCGGCCAGCACGTCGACGTACCGGGCGTGCAGTCGGACCCGCTCGCCGGGCAGCAGGTCGTCGTAGACCGCCTCGGCGAGCAAGGCATGCCGGAAGGTGTAGTGACGCGGGCCTGCCTCGAGCAGATTGAGCTCGACAGCCTGCCGGACCCCCGCCTCGAACGCTTCGGCGGGGAGCTCGGTGACCGCGGCGAGCAGGTCGTGACTGATCCGACGTCCGGAGACACTGATCGTGCGCACCACCTGGCGCGCGCGCTCATCCAGCGGGTCGAGTCGCACCAACAGCAGGTCGGCCAGGTCGTCGGGCACTTCGTCCCAGCATTGGGAGGCGACCAGCTCCTCGACGAAGAACGCATTGCCCTCGGCACGCGCGACGATGCTGGCGACCTCCGCGTCGGCCAGCCGACGGGTGGCCAGTTCGCCGACCAGATCGCGCACGGCGTGGTCGCTGAGCGGGGTGAGCGCCAGCCGGTCCAGCCCCGGCAGCCGGGTCCACTGCGCCGCCTGGCGGCGCAGCGGGTGACGCCGGTGCAGGTCGTCGGAGCGGTAGGAGACGACCAGTTGCACCCGGCCACCGAAGTCCCGGCTGAAGAGGTAGCCGAGCATGTCCCGGGTCGAGTTGTCCGCCCAGTGCACGTCCTCGATCACCAACAGCACCGGCGCCCGTTCCGAAGCCTGCAGCAGCAGTCCCTGGACCGCCTCGAACAGCGCACTCCGGTCGGTGGTGGACCCGATGTCGCTGGCCGGAGAGTGCCCCGCAGCGGTGCGGGCACGTCGCCCCGGTTGGAGCCGGGTGATCTCCGGGTGGTCGGCGGCGACCTGCTCCAGCAGGCCCGGGTCGACGGCCGCCACCCGGCCGATCACCTCGCTGAACGGGAGGTAGGGCAGGGCGCTCTCGCCGAAGTCGAGGCAGTGGCCGGCGAGCACCGTCCAGCCCCGCTCCAGCGCACGGTCGCGCAGCTCCATCAGGAGCCGGGTCTTGCCCACGCCTGCGTCGCCCGCCAGGAGGACTGCTGCCGCACCCGGATCAGGATGGTCGAGCAGACCGACGAGACGGTCGAGCTCTTCGTCGCGCCCGACCAGGGCGCGGCTCGTCGGAGTTGCCACGGACTCCATCATGGCGGCCGGCACCGACACCGGCACCCCGATATCGGCTGGTGTGCTGGTGTCGCGTGCCACTCGGCGGGTCACGTCGCGATCAGAAGTCCTTGCCGGTGACTGCGGGATCGGAGGTGACGATCCGCCGCAGCCACGGCGCACGTCGACCGCCTCGGCGCTGTACGACAGGTCGGCTGCTCCGCTGACGGCGGTACTCGACCTCGGACCTGAGGATGTAGAGATCGTTGTTCATGTGCTCCAGCCTCGGCTCCTGAGGTAGGCGCACACATCGGACAAGTGCCTTAGTTCCCGCCTGGATCGCGGGGCCAGTGTCCCGTCTGAGGCACCTGGCACACCACAGCGACGACGAACGCGCCGGCCCGATCACCGACCCCGGCGCCGCGGCCGAGCCACCCGCACCGTTACCGTCGTGGCATCGGGTGCCACGTCGGCCGAGCCGAGATAGCGGACCCGGAAGGTCTGCCGGCCGAGCGGGCGACGAGCGATCCACGCCAGCGCCACGGTCCCATCCCGTCGCAAGCGCCCCTGCGCCACGGTCTTCCCGCGCGAGATCACCTCGACCCGTCCGGTGGCCGTCGATCGGCCCGCCCGCACCCGGACGCGGAGGCGGATCCGCTTCCCCACGCGGACCACACGTCGGCGAGGTCGCGCCACGACCGTGGAGGGCCGGCGCGGCACCCGGGTGACCCGGAGAGTGAGCGACGCTTGGGCAGCAGCCACCGTGGTGGTCCCGGAGTAGGACGCGTCAAGTCGGTAGACGCCGGGGGCCAGGCTTTCGGCCAGCGGCACGTGGGCGACACCTCCGGAGACCTCCGCCGACCCGATGCTGACGCCGTCGCGCTCCAGCTCGACGGTGCCGCCGGTGACCGGCGCTCCGTCGACGGTGACGCGCACCGCGACGGACTTGTCGTGGGCGTCGATCCGATCGTCGCGCAGCGTCAGCACAGGCGTCGGCAACGCCGCCGTACGACGCCGTGCCTCGACCCGCTCCAGCTGCATCGTCCCGGCGTTGATCCGCGCGCCGAACCCATACCGATATTCGGCGCGCACCGCGGGATCGGAGAGGTCGAGCACCTCGGCGATGTCCACCTTGAACAGGAATTGCCAGGCGTCCGCGCCGCCGGGGTCGGCGTATGCGGTGAAGGTCCGCCCGTCGACGACGAAGGAGAGCCGGGACCCCGGCGTCGACAGGTCCACCTGGTTCTCCAGCGCGCCCAGGGGCTCCGCTCCGGCCCGGGGGACCTCGACGCCGTTGACCACCGCGTCCCAGCCGGTCCGCTTCCGCGCATTGTTGTGCCAGATCACTGCGAAGTTGTTCGCGTCCTTCACCAGCCCGACGAAGAGCGTGTCCTGGGTCCCGTTCGCCTCGGCGAAGGCCCGCACCTGCACGGTCATCGCGACCGCGCCGTCACCGGGGGTCACCCCGGTGCGGTACAGGTTCAGCGTGTCGGAGGTCCCGCTCAGTGCCAGCGCGCCTCCGGCGACCTCCAGCTGCGCGGCCGCACCGCCGGCAGGCCGGGTGAACGCGTCGTAGGAGACGGCGTCATCGTCGAAGTCGTCGTCGAAGTCGACCGCCTGGTAGACCGCGGAGGTCGGCGCGGCGGCGACGATCCCGGTCTCTGCGATGTGCGTCTCGAGGCGGTCGCGCAGATCTGCTGCGACGGTGGGCAACTGCGCGGAGAGATCGGTGGTCTCCCCGAGATCGTCCTCGAGGTCGTACAGCTCCACCCGACGGTCCCGCAGGTGCTGGAGCAGCTTGTAACGGCCGGACCTGACGGCTGCCTGCGGCGTCGCCCCGAGGAAGTGGAAATGGGGGTAGACCCAGTACAACGCGTCGCGGTCGAGTTCTGCGCCGTCCGCCAGGACGGGTGCGAGGCTGCTGCCGTCGAGCTCGGTGCTCGCGGGCGGGGTGACGTCGGCGACGTCGAGGATCGTCGGGAAGACATCCATGGTGCTCACCGGGACGCTGCTGACCCCGCCGGGCGCGATCGCGTCCGGCCACTTCGCGACCATTGCGACCCGGATGCCGCCCTCGTAGAGGTCCGACTTGTTGCCGCGCAGCGGAGCGTTCGTCGTCACGGCGGGGTCACCACCGTTGTCGGACATCAGCATCACCAGCGTGTTGTCGGCGATCTCGAGCTCCTCGAGCTTTGCCAGCACGGCGCCGACCTGGTCGTCGATGCTCTCCAGCATCGCCGCCAGCGCCGCGTTGTTGCCGTTCTCCCCCGCACCCGGCTTCGCTCGATACTTGGCCACCAGGTCGGGCTTGGCGCTCAGCGTGGTGTGCACCGCGAAGTTCGACAGGTGCAGGAAGAACGGTCGGTCCTTGTTGGTCGCGATGAAGTCGACCGCTTCGGCCGCCAGGCGGTCGGTCAGGTACTCACCCTCCGTCCCCGGCACCTCCGGCATGAACGAGTAGGGATAGGAGTAGTCGCCGCCGCCGATGTAGCGGGTCTCGCTCACCCGCACGTCGTCGAAGCCGTGCGCATACGGGCTGCCGGGCTTCTGCTCGTAGTCGCCGCTGTAGACCTCGGTCAGGTGCCACTTGCCGACCAGGCCGGACACGTAGCCGTGCTCGCGCAGGACGCTCGGGATGGTCGCGAACTCCGTCGAGAGGTAGTTCCGGCTGGGGGCCGGCTGCTCGCGGAGGTAGTCGGTGATGCCGACGTTGGCGGGGTAGCGGCCGGTCATCAGACTGGCGCGGGTCGGGGAGCAGATCGACGCCGCCGAGTAGGCGTCGGTGAACCTCACCCCCTCCTGGGCCAACCGGTCGATGTGAGGAGTCTCGTTGAAGGTGTTGCCGTAGCAGCCGAGCTCCTTCCAGGCGAGGTCGTCGATGGAGATGAAGATGACGTTGGGAGGGGTGGACGCCGCCCCGCTCCGGGCCGGGAACGCGATGCCGGATCCCGCCGTGAGGCCGATGCCGGCCACCCCCATGCCCTGCACCACGGTCCGCCGCGAGATCGCACTCAGCGGGCGTCGTCGGTCCGTCAGCGTTCCCTGCTGGGGCTGGTCGGTCATCGGCATGGGCCTTCCTTCGGGACGAGGTGCCGACGAGGGCCAGCTCGGAACTATGAGCTGGGTCACACCTCGCCGCATGCCGAACGTAGGGGGAATGCGTGATCAGAGTCAAGAATCTCGTCCCGTATATCGATCTCAATGGAATAGTTGTCCACGTATCTGAACCAGTGGAGATGAACTGCGCGGCCCCGCCGGAGGTGCGCGTGGAGATCGGGCGACGTCGGGCAGCGCTCAGGTCGCCGGGCGGGGCGACCGTCGCGAGTGCCATAGTCGGCACGTGGACTTCGCCGACCTGGTACGACGCCGCCGGATGACGCGCGCCTACACCGATGATCCGGTCGACGTCCGCGTCGTCGAGGCCGCGCTCGCCGCGGCCACCCGAGCCCCGAGCGCGGGATTCAGCCAGGGCTGGGCGTTCATCGTGCTGGACACCCCGGCGGCAGTACGCGGCTTCTGGGAGGCACAGACCGACGCGGCACTCCCGGGCGGCACGCCGGACCGCTGGCTGCGCGGGATGATGCGCGCCCCGGTCGTGATCGTGCCCTGCAGCCGCCGGGACGCCTACCTCGAGCGCTACGCCGAGCCGGACAAGCGGCGGGCGGGTCTGACCGCGGCCGGTGGCGAGGAGGCAGCGGCGTCGCGGTGGGCGATGCCCTACTGGCACCTTGACACCGCGATGGCCTCCCTCCTAGTGCTGCAGTCGGTGACCGACGCCGGCCTCGGCTCCTGCTTCTTCGGGCTGGTGCCCGACCGGGTCGACGCGGTCAAGGAGCTCCTCGGCCTCGTCGACGGCGAGCGACCCGCCCCGCACCCGATCGGCGCGATCACCGTCGGGCACCCGGCCGACCCGGAGACCGGTGCACAGGGCTCGGCACGCAGCCGGCGTCGTACCCCCTGGCAGACGGTGGCGCACCGCGGCCGTTGGGGAGCCGGCTGGTCCTGATGCCGTCTCCGTTCTCAGTCTCCCCCGACCTCGCCCCCGGCACCACGCCGCGACCACGCAACCGGGCTCCCGTGGTGCCACGGGTCGCCCGGATGCTGCGCCCCTATCGGCGTCAGATCGGCCTGGTGCTGGTCGCCGTGCTGGTCGCCGCGGGCCTGCAGTCCCTGGTGCCGTTCCTGACCCGGGCGGTCTTCGACGACGCACTCTTCCCGGTCGACGGGTCGCCGCCCGACCTGGGACTGCTCGGCTGGTTGGTGGCCGGCATGTGCGTGCTGCCGATCGTCGCCGCGCTGATCGGGATCGGGCAGAACTACCTGACCTCGACCGTCGGGAACTCGGCCATGGCCGACCTGCGCGGCGACCTCTTCGAGCACCTGCAGAAGATGGAGCTGGCGTTCTTCACCGCCACCAAGACCGGCGCCATCCAGTCGCGGCTGGCCAACGACGTCGCCGGCGTCCGCACGGTGCTCACCGACACCGCCACCACCATCGTGCAGAACACCGTGACGGTGACCGCGGCGTTCGTGGCCATGGTGGTGCTGTCCTGGCAGCTGACCGTGCTGACCCTGGTGCTGATGCCGCTCTTCGTCGTCCTGCAGTTGCGGGTCGGGCGCCGGCGACAGCGACTGGCGCGCAAGACACAGGAGTCGCTCTCGGAGATGACCGCGATCACCGAGGAGGCGCTCAGCGTCTCGGGCATCCTTCTGGCGAAGGTGTTCAACCGCTCCGCCTCGGAGATCGACCGCTACCGCCTGGCCAACCAGGAGCAGACCCGGCTGCAGGTGCGCCAGGCGATGACCGGGCGCGCCTTCTTCGCCACCGTGCAGACCTTCTTCGCGATCACCCCGGCGCTGATCTACCTGGCCGCCGGCTTCATCCTCACCGGCGACCTCCCGATCGGCGCCGACGCGCTGACCGCGGGCACCATCGTCGCGTTCACCACGCTGCAGGGTCGGCTGCAGATGCCGCTGATGCAGCTGATGCGGGTCACCCTGGACGTGCAGACCTCACTGGCGCTCTTCCGCCGGATCTTCGAGTACCTCGACCTGCAGCCGGCGATCACCGAGCGGCCCGGCGCCGTCGACCTCCCGGTGGACCGGGTCCGCGGGCGGGTGGAGTTCCGTGACGTCAGCTTCGCCTACCCGGCGCCCCGCGAGCTGAGCGGCGGTCGGCATCGTGACCGTTTCGGGGACTCGGGCGTCCGGATCGCTCCCACCGAACGGGCCCAGCCGACCGAGGGTTGGGCACTGCGCGAGGTCTCCCTGGTCGTGGAGCCCGGTCAGCTCGTCGCGCTGGTCGGCCCCTCCGGCTCCGGCAAGACCACCGCCACCTACCTGGTGCCGCGCTTCTACGACGTCGACGCCGGCGCGGTCCTACTCGACGGCCACGACGTCCGCGACCTCACCCTCTCCTCGCTGGCCGACGCCGTCGGCATGGTCACCCAGGAGCCCTACCTCTTCCACGGCACGATCCGCGACAACATCGCCTACGCACGGCCGGGAGCGACCCGCGAGCAGATCGAGAGCGCCGCCCGCGACGCCAACATCCACGACCGGATCATGGGCTTCCCGGACGGCTACGAGACGATCACCGGCGAACGCGGCTACCGCCTCTCCGGTGGCGAGAAGCAGCGGCTGGCGATCGCGCGGGTGCTGCTCAAGGACCCGCCGGTGCTGATCCTCGACGAGGCCACCTCCGCGCTCGACACCGAGACCGAGCGGCTGGTCCAGGAGGCGCTGGAGCGCGCCACCCGCTCCCGTACCACGATTGCGATCGCGCACCGGCTCTCCACGATCCGCTCCGCCGACGTGATCTTCGCCCTCGCCGAAGGTCGGATCGTGGAGCGCGGCACCCACGAGGAGCTGCTCGCCGATCCCCAGGGCCTCTACGCCCGCCTCTGGGTGGAGCAGTTCAACCGCGAGCCGGGGCGTCGTACCGACCCGCGGCGTGCGGACATCCCACTCTGACCTGGCCGTCGGGGCCTACCCCAGCCCGAGGATGCGCAGGCACTCCAGTGCGACGTAGAGCTCGGCGGCGTCGACCGGCCGGGCCAGGTCCCGTCCGGTGACCTCCTCCAGACGGCGGACCCGGTAGCGGACCGTGTTGCGGTGCACGTGCAGCGCGCGGGCAGCGGTCGAGGTGGAGCCGCCGGCCGCGAGCCAGGCCCGGGCGGTGTCGATGACCACCTGCCGGTCCTCGACCGACATCGCCAGCACCGGAGCGAGCACCGCGTCGACCAGCGAGCGCGCCTGCTCAGGGCTGCTGGCGAGCAGCACCCCCAGCGGGTCAGCTCCGAAACGGACCACGTCCGTGGTGCCGGGCGTGGCGGCGTCCCGGGCGACCCGCGCCTCACGACGGCCCTCGGGTGCCTCCTCGAGCCGGCTGCGGGAGCGGCTCACCCCCACCCGGCCGCGGGCCAGCGGGGTGAGCCGCTGCACCAGCGTGTCCAGGTCGAAACCCGGCCGCAGAGCGACGATGCCCTCGTGCAGACCGTGCTCCAGGCGCCAGGCGGAGACCGCGTTGACCCGGGTGAGCTCACGCTCGATGTCCGGCAGGCCCTCGATGCCCATGGTGGGCGACTCGGCAGAGACGACCGCGAAGGCGCCACCACGCCCCAGACCGAGTACGTCGGCAGCCCGGGCCAACGCGTCCGCGGAGCCGGCGTCGCCGTCGAGGAGCCCGGCGACCAGCACCGAGCGCATCTGCCCGTCCCGCCGGACCCGCTCGGCGAACGCGGTCCGGTAGGCGTCGGTCACCGCCGCCGCCAGCGCGTCGCTGACCGCCCAGATGTCGGCGGCGGCCAGGAGCAGCGCGTCGCGATCCTCGGACGCGGCGCGCTCCACCATCAGCTCCCACACGTAGCGCGCACCGATCCGGAACGCCT
This sequence comes from Nocardioides sp. BGMRC 2183, assembly GCA_008123405.1. Taxonomy (GTDB): domain Bacteria; phylum Actinomycetota; class Actinomycetes; order Propionibacteriales; family Nocardioidaceae; genus Nocardioides. The sequence goes on along the minus strand of VSSA01000009.1, from coordinate 136,049 downwards.
GCAGCACCATCGCGTAGGGGACGCCCTGGTCCGCGCGGTTGGTCCCGGTGTCGCGCGGGATGTCCAAGGTCAGGTCGTCGCCGGCCAACGTGCCCAGGATGAACCGCAGGTTGGCGGTGCAGGAGATCGCCAGCTCCTCGTGAGTCACCAGCTCGCCGGCGGCGTAGGCAGTGATCTCGTCGCGGATCCGAAGGGCCATGTCGAGCGCCAGCGATTCCGACTCCGGCAGCAGCACCCGGCTGAGGTGACGCACCTCAGGGGCGACCTCCACGTCATCCACCGGATCACGATAGCGACTGTGACCTGCGCCGCACCGCCGCGGCGGACGTTGTGCGACGGCACAGCCGGGTCTCGAAGATTGGGTGCGCGCAGCCGATGCGACCGGCGTTCGGACGGGCGCAGTATGGATCCTGCCATCGCACTCTGGGAGGACCCATGACCGCCAGTACCGCCACCGGCCCGGACACCACCGAGCTCGCCGACAACGCCGCACCGCTGGACGCACTGCTCGTCGACGCCGCCCTCGGCCCTGCTCGGCGCTTCCTTCCCGACGCCTCCACCGCTGCGTGGGCACTCTCGCTGGCCCGCCGGCCGCGCACCACCGCCCGTCGCCTGGGCGGACTCGTCGGCGAGGCGAGCAAGATCGCTGTCGGCACCAGCGACGTCGCGCCGCGGCGCGGCGACCGTCGGTTCAGCGACGAGGGATGGACCGAGAACCCGCTGCTGCGCCGCCTCGTCCAGCTCTACCTGGCCGGCGGCCACACCGCCGAGCAGCTGATCGAGGACGCCGAGCTCGACCCGCGCGACCGCAAGCGGGTCCGGTTCCTGGTGGAGAACATCACCGAGGCCGTCGCGCCGAGCAACGTGCCACTGGTCAACCCGGCCTCGGCGAAGGCCGTGATCGACACTGCCGGACTCAGCCTGGCCCGCGGCGCGGGCCACCTGGCCAAGGACCTGCTCTCCGCGCCCCGGGTCCCGGAGATGGTGGACACCTCCGGCTTCGCGATCGGCGAGAACATCGCCGCCACCCCGGGGGCGGTGGTCTTCCGCAACGAGATGCTGGAGCTGATCCAGTACGCCCCGCAGACCGACGAGGTGTACACGACGCCGGTGCTCGTCGTACCGCCGACGATCAACAAGTTCTACGCCCTCGACCTGGCGCCGGACCGGAGTCTGGTGGAGCACATGGTGCGCGAGGGCCACCAGATGTTCGTGATCTCCTGGCGCAACCCCGACGCCCGGCACGCGTCGTGGGGCATCGAGACCTACGTCCAGGCGATCCTGGAAGGGTTGGACACCGTCGAGGAGATCACCGGCAGCACGCAGACGGTGCTGAGCGGGATCTGCTCGGGTGGGATCCTGGCCAGCATCGTGGCCGCCTACCTGGCCGGCATCGGCCGCCAGGACCGGATCGCCGCCTTCGTGCTGGCCGTCACCGTCATCGACAACGCCGACGCGGGCACGGTCTCGGCGCTGACCGACCCCAACCTGGCGGCGATCGCCAAGGCCCGCTCCGCCCGCAAGGGCTACCTGGACGGACGTGCGCTCGCCGAGGTGTTCGCCTGGCTGCGGCCCAGCGACCTGGTCTGGAACTACTGGGTCAACAACTACCTGCTCGGCAAGCGACCCCCGGCCTTCGACATCCTCTTCTGGAACGCCGACTCGACCCGGATGCCGGCCACTCTGCACGCCGACTTCGTGGATCTGGCCATCGAGAACCAGCTGACCAAACCCGGCGCGCTGACCGTGCTGGGAGTGCCGATCGACCTCGGCGCGGTGTCCGTCGACAACTACATCGTGGCCGGCATCGCCGACCACATCACGCCGTGGGAGAACTGCTACCGCACCACCCAGCTGCTCGGCGGCACCAGCCGGTTCATCCTCTCCACCAGCGGCCACATCGCGGCGCTGGTCAACCCGCCGACCAACCGGAAGGCCAGTTTCCACACCAACGACGACCACGGTGCCGACCCGAAGGCGTGGCTGCGCGACGCGCAGACCCACGAGGGCACCTGGTGGGCCGACGTGGCGATCTGGCTCGACGGACGCTCCGGCGAGCGCAAGCCCGCCCCCAAGGAGCTCGGCTCCACCCGCCTGCGTCCGCTCGTCGAGGCGCCCGGCACCTACGTGTTCGACAAGTGAGCGAGCCACCGGCTGCGTCGGGCGCGGTACCGGCGCGGGAGCAGATCCGCTATCTGCGGGTCCTCGGGCACCAGGTCCGGGTCGCGGTACGTCCGGGGACCGAGGCGGGGCCCCCGCTGCTGCTGTGCAACGGGATCGGTGCCAGCCTCGACCTGCTCCAACCCTTCGTGGACGCGCTCGACCCGCGGATCACGGTGGTCCGGTTCGACGTACCCGGGGTCGGGGGCTCCCCGGACCCGCGGCTGCCCTACAACTTCGCCGCGCTGGCCTGGGGCCTCTCCCGGCTGATGACCCGGCTCGGCCACCAGAGGTACGACGTCCTCGGCATCTCGTGGGGCGGCGGACTCGCCCAGCAGATCGCCTTCCAGTCGCCGCACCGCTGCCGACGGCTGGTACTGGTCAGCACCGCCACCGGTGCCCTCATGGTGCCGGCGCGACCGCGGGTGCTGCGCAAGATGGTCACACCCCAGCGCTACCGCGACCCCTCCTATGCCACCCGGGTGGCCGCCGAGCTCTACGGCGGCCGGATGCGCGAACGCCCCGACGACGTGCGCCGGCTGATGCACGACCAGTCGCGGGTCGGCTCGCGCCGCGGCTACCTGCTCCAGCTGCTGGCCGGCGCCGGCTGGTCGAGCCTCCCGGCGCTGCCGCTGATCCGTCAGCCCACACTGGTCCTCGCCGGGGCCGACGACCCGATCATCCCGCTGGCCAACGCCCGGATCCTGCACTGCCTGCTCCCCCACGCCGTGCTCCACGTCTACGACGACGGCCACCTCGGCCTGGTCACCAGCGCCACCGACCTCGCCCCCCGTATCGCCGCCTTCCTGCGCGCCGACTGACCACCCCGTCGAGTTGGGGTTTCGGGCCCCTCGAGTTGGGGTTTCGGGCCCCTCGAGTTGGGGTTTCGGGCCCCTCGAGTTGGGGTTTCGGGCCCCTGAGCATTACGGCTCGATCAATCCTGACCGGATCGCGTAGCGGGTCAGCTCGGTCCGGTCCCGCATCCCCAGCCGGGCCAGGATGTTGGCGCGGTGGTTCTCCACGGTCTTGATGCTGATCGTCAGCTGCCGTGCGATCTCCTTCGACGACCGACCTTCGGCGATCAGCTTGAGCACCTCGTCCTCCCGGGCGGTCAGCACCGTCTCGGGCACCCGCTCGCCCCGGGCCAGCCGATCGAGGTAGTCGCGCACGATCGCCCCCATCGCCCCCGGGTAGGCGAAGGCCTCGCCGCGCATCGCGGCCCTGCAGGCCTCGACGAGGTCCTCGTCCACCACCGACTTGAGCACGTAGCCGCTGGCGCCGAGCTTGAGCGCGGAGAAGAAGTACTGCTCGTTGTCGTGCATGGACAGCATCAGGATCTTCGGTGGCTCGCGACGTCGCGCGATCTCGCGAGCGGCCTGCAGCCCGGTCATCGTCGGCATCGCGATGTCCAACACCACCAGGTCGACCTCGGTCTCCCGCAGCAGGGTGATCGCCTCGGCCCCGTCGGATGCCTCGGCCACCACCCGCAGGTCGGGCTGCTGCTCGAGGATGAGCCGCACTCCGCGCCGGACCAGCGCGTGATCGTCGGCCAGCAGGATCCGGATCACCGCTCCACCTCCCCCGCGTCGCTCCCCACCAGCGGGATCCACAGGCGCACCATGGTGCCGCGGCCCTCCGCCGAAGCGACCTCCAGGGTGCCCCCGACCAGGCTCGCCCGGTCCGCCATCCCCTGCAGACCGGCGGCGTCGGGATGGGTGTCCTCGACCGCGAACCCGCGGCCGTCGTCGACGACCTCCAGAGCGACCGCGTCCCCGACCCGGAGCAGGGAGAGCTCCACCCGGGTGGCCACCGCGTGGCGGACCACGTTGGTCAGCGCCTCCTGCGCCACCCGATAGACGACCAGTTCCACGTCGTGGCCGAGCTCCGGCAGTCCGGGGCTGGTCGTCCGCCGGACGGTCGGTCCGCCGGCGCCGGTGACGTCGGTGACCAGCGCGGAGAGTGCGGCGGGGAGTCCGAGATCCTCCAGCACCCCGGGGCGCAGCTCGCGCGCCACGCGTCGTACGTCGTCCAACCCGGCGCGGGCGCTCTCCCGGACCAGGTCGAGCTCGTCCCGCAGCTCGGCAGGCACCCGGGCGGCGAGCTGCTTGAGTCCGAGCAGGACCACCGTCAGGCTCTGCCCGACCTGATCGTGCAGCTCGTGGGCGATCCGCTGCCGCTCGGCCTCCTGCGCGGCCAACGCCTTGGCGTTGCTGCTGGCACGTTCCTGCTCGAGCCGATCCAGCATCGCGTGATAGCTGGCCACGAGCCGCGCCCCGGCTCCGCCCCGCTGATCGCCACGACCGACGCCATCACCGACACCGTCGTCGACCCGCACACTCGGTCCCGCCAGCTCCGCGGTCGCCATCGCCTTGATCACCCGGTCCACCGGCGCCAGCGCGGCCCGCAGCAGCAGCGCGTTGGCCACCAGCATCACGGCGAGCCCGCCGACCACGACCACCACCTCCGAGACCACCACCCGGGGCGAGACCCGGACCGGCGAGAGCACCAGGACCAGCACACCGACCGCCAGCACGGCGCCGTTGATCAGGCACACCTTCCAGTAGAGCGAGGTGTCACTGATCCCCGGCGGCTGGCTGTCCTCGGTGTCGGCCCGCGTGGTCATCGCACCAGTGTCGCCCGCTCCGCCGAGAGTGGGCTGCAGCGGAGCGACACGGCAACGAGCTCCCGCGGCCCGCAGCGGGCCGGATCTGGGTGGAAGACCCCATGGTCCGGCGCAGCGCGGCTGGGTTGACTCGACGGTATGTCGGCCGCGCTGCGCAACCATCTCAGGCGGGGCTGGGCACGCCTGATCGGGTCACCCACCGGACCACGACGGCCGGGACGGGCGGGGCCGCAGGCGGTACCGCCGCTCACCGTGCCCCTCACCGTGCGGACCCGGACCGAAGACGCCGCCGAGCTGCGGCTCCTGCTCGACGCGGTGGTCGCCCCGTCCGCCTCCTCGGCAGCCAGTGACGACGCCGAGCTGGAGCGGGTCGCCCACGCGCTCCTGGTCCCGGCCACCGAGCGATGGGTACGACGCCACCCGCTCGTCGCGATCCAGCACTCCCCGGCGCGGGCCAGGTCGGCGATCGAGGAGTCGGTACGCCCGGAGTTCGCGGGGCTCGGCGCCACACTGCTGCGCCTCGACATCGTGGCGATCGAGCACCTACTGCTCTCGCCGTCAGCAGATTCCGACACCTCCGACCACGACAGCGACGCCCGCGAGGCGCCGGAGGAGGACTGATGGAGCTCGCGATCTCGGCAGGGATGCTCTGCGCCGCCATCGGCTTCGCGATCGGGCTGGCCATCGGCCGCGGCCGGCAACCGCGGTGGGCCGAGCGCGGCAGCTTCGTGCACAAGGTGTCCATCGGCTTCGCAACCCTCGACCGGCTCGACGCCGTCCTGCTCCGGTTCGAGGTCGAGGCGGGGTCCAAGCTGGCCGGGGTGGCGGTCGACGAGCTGCGCCTCGATCGCGGCTCGGCCATCTCGCTGATCACCCGCGGCGACGACGTCTTCGTCCCCACCGGCTCCACCGACCTGCGTCAGGGCGACCAGGTCCTCGCGGTCGCCGCCCTGGGTCAGGTCACCCGGGTCGAGGACCGCCTCCGCGAAGTCAGCCGGTTCGGCCGACTGGCCGGTTGGTACGCCGGACTCGAGCCCAGCAACTCCGCGCAGGCCCTCGGCGTCCCGCGGAGAGCCGCGTGATCCTCACCTCCGCTGCCCTCTCGATCTTCATCGTCGCCTATGCGCTGATCGCGACCGAGCGGGTGCACCGCGTCGCGGCCGCGCTCGGCGGCGTGGCGGCGATGGCGGCGATCGGGCTCGTGGACGCCCACTCGGCGTTCTTCGACCCGCATACCGGCATCGACTGGAACGTCATCTTCCTGCTCTTCGGGATGATGGTGATCGTCGGTGTGCTCAAGCAGACCGGGCTCTTCGAGTTCCTCGCACTGTGGGCGGCACTGAAGTCCGGCGGGCGCCCCTACCGGCTGTTGGTGCTGCTGGTCCTGATCGGCGCCGTGGTCGCCCCGATCCTCGACAACGTGACCTGCGTGCTGCTGGTGGCACCGGTCACGCTGTCGGTCTGCCGTCAGCTCGGACTGCCGTCGGCGCCGTACCTGATCTCGCTGATCCTGGCCTCCAACATCGGCGGTACGGCAACGCTGATCGGCGATCCGCCGAACATCATCATCGGCAGCCGCGCCGGGTTGAGCTTCCTCGACTTCCTGATCCACTCGCTGCCGCTGACGATCATCTTGCTCTTCGTCTTCGTGGTGATGGCGCGCTGGCTGTTCCGGCACGACCTCACCCGATCGGTCGACGTCTGCGATGCGCTCGGCGACCTCCATCCGCGAGACGCGATCACCAACATGCGGATGTTGCGCCGCTGCCTGATCGTGCTCGCGCTGGTGATGGTGGCCTTCAGCCTGCATACCGTGCTGCACCTGGACCCATCGGTGGTCGCGATGATGGGCGCCGGAGCGACCGTCCTGGTGTCGCGGACCGAGCCGGAGGAGTTCCTCGAGGAGGTCGAGTGGGGGACGCTCGCCTTCTTCATGGCGCTCTTCGTCCTGGTGGGCTCCCTGGTCCAGGTCGGAGTCATCGGCCGGATCAGCGAGCTGGCCGCCGAAGCCATGGGTGACCGCGAGCTGCTGGCCGCGACCGCGCTGCTCTTCGGCTCGGCAGTGGTCGGCGCCTTCGTCGACAACATCCCCTACACCACGGCGACCGTGCCGATCGTCGAGGAGCTGGTCGCCTCGACAGCGTCCTCGGGCGCGGACAGCCCGCTGTGGTGGGCCTTCGTCTTCGGCGCCGACCTCGGCGGCAACACGACAGCGGTCGCCGCCGGCGCCAACGTCGTCGTGCTCGGGATCGCTGCCAAGGCCGGCGAACCGATCAGCTTCTGGAAGTTCACCAAGTACGGCATCGTCGTCACGTTCGTGACGCTCGTCATCGCCTGGGTCTACGTCTACCTGCGCTACTTCGCGCTGGGGTGAGGACGTACGCGCATGGATCCGGGTGACCTGAACGTCGCACTGCTCGCCGGCACCGCAGTGGTGATCGTGGCAGTCGCGGCGGTGCGTCTCTCCACCCGGGCCGGACTGCCCACCCTGCTGCTCTACCTCGCGATCGGCCTGGCCATCGGCGAGTCCGGCTTCGGTCTGGAGTTCGAGAACGCCGAGCTCGCGCAGGTCCTGGGCACGTTGGCGCTGGCGGTGATCCTGGCCGAGGGCGGCTTCACCACCGACTGGAGCACCATCCGCCCGGTCGCCGGGCTGGCCGTCGTACTCGCGACCGTCGGTGTCGCGATCTCAGTGCTGGTCACCACCGGACTGGTGCTGCTGGTGCTCGACGTCGACCTGCGCACCGCCGTACTGCTGGGGGCGGTGGCCTCCTCCACCGACGCCGCGGCGGTCTTCTCGGTGCTGCGACGGATGCCGGTGCGCGGTCGGCTGCGCGCGATCGTCGAGGCCGAGTCCGGCTTCAACGATCCGCCGGTGATCATCCTGGTCACCGTGGTCACCGCTGCCAGCCTGGGCGACGGAGGGGTCGCCAGCGGGGTGCTCGGCCTGCTCGGCCAGGTGGTTCTCCAGCTGGTGGGCGGCATCGTGATCGGGCACGGCGTGGCCCGCGCCGGACGGTGGGTCCTGGCGCGCAGCGCGCTCCCGGTCTCCGGCCTCTACCCGATCGCCACCCTGGCGATCGCGTTCGGTGCCTTCGCGGTGGCAGGGGTGGCCGGAGCGAGCGCCATCATGGCGATCTACGTCGCCGGCCTCACTCTGGGCAACGCGCACCTGCCGCACCGCCAGACCACCGCCGGCTTCGCCGAGGGGCTCGCCTGGCTGTCCCAGATCGGGCTCTTCGTGATGCTGGGGCTGCTGGCCAGTCCGGCGCGGCTGTGGGAGGCGCTCCCCGCGGCGCTCGTCGTAGGTGGGGCGCTCACCCTGGTGGCGCGTCCGCTGTCGGTCGCCCTGTGCGCTCTGCCCTTCCGGGTGCCCTGGCCCGACCAGGTCTTCATCAGCTGGGCGGGGTTGCGTGGCGCCGTGCCGATCGTCCTCGCGACCATCCCGATGAGCACCGGGATCCCGGGCGCGACCCGGATCTTCGACGTGGTGTTCTTGTTGGTCGTCGTCTTCACCCTGGTCCAGGGGCCGACCCTGCCGTGGGTCGCGCGCCGGTTCGGGGCGACCGACGACGTCTCGCCCCGGGCGCTGTCGGTCGAGTCGGCGCCGCTGGAGGAGATCCGCGCGACGCTGCTGCAGTTCGCGGTGCCGCACCACTCCCGGTTGAGCGGGGTGGAGATCAGCGAGCTGCGACTCCCCGCCGGCGCCACCGTCGCCCTCCTGGTGCGCGGAGAGGAGATCGTGCCAGCGAAAGGGCGGATGACGCTGCGGGCCGGCGACCACATCGTGATCGCCGCCCCCGAGAGCGACACCGTGCGGATCGAGGAGCGGCTCGAGGCCATCAGCCACCACGGGCGCCTGGCGGGGTGGTACCGCGAGGAGCCCGCCGACACGTGAGCCTGTCGTCACCCGCCCCCCGCCGACGTAGCCTGGAGGGACCCGTTGAGTCCGCACTTGGGCCCGTTGAGTTGGGGGTTGGGGCCCGTTGAGTTGGGGGTTGGGGCCCGTTGAGTTGGGGGTTGGGGCCCGTTGAGTCCGTGCGTGAGGACCGAGGAGGCGAGGAGGCGATCACCGTGGCGGAGAATGAGGACCGGCCCGAAGGCCGCCCCGGGTCGGGCACCGACCCCGAGCACCGGCCCGAACGGCGCTCCGGCAGCGCCGCGGCCGCCGCCCGGATCGCCCAACAGCAGACCTGGGTCGACCTTCAGGTACGTCGCGCGATGGAGCGGGGCGACTTCGACGACCTGACCGGCGCCGGCAAGCCGATCGAGGACCTCGGGGCGCAGCACGACCCGGACTGGTGGCTCAAGCAGATGGTCAACCGCGAGCAGATCGCGGTCCTCCCGCCCTCCCTGCAGCTGCGCAAGGACGACGCCGAGCTCGACGACCGCCTGGACGCCCTCGCCGCCGAGGCCGAGGTCAGGGAGGCGGTCGAGGAGTTCAACGCCCGGGTGATCCGTGCCCGCTACTCCACACCGGCGGGTCCGCCGCTGATCACGATGCCCCGCGACATCGATGAGACCGTCGCAGGCTGGCGCGAGCGGCGCGCCCGGCGTCGTACTGACCCGGCTGCCACGGCCACCAAGCCCTCGGCTCCTCGACGTCGTTGGTGGTGGGGCGGGCGTCGTACCTGACAGCTCGGTCGCCTCGGTGGAGTCGAATCGCTCCGTCGGGTCGGTTCAACCGGCCCAAACCGCCAACTCAACGGGCCCTAACCCCCAACTCAACGGGCCCCAACCCCCAACTCAACCCCTGTGGAACCCGATGCGGAAGCCACCGGCCACGCCCACCCCGCCGTCCACCGAGAGATCGGTCATACCGGCCGAAGTGACGCGCCGGTAACGTGACCCGACGTGAGTCACAAGAGCCCGAAGGACTTCTTCCGCCCGCTGGCCGTGGGCGCCCCGGCCCCGCTTCGCGAGATCCCCGCCCGCCCCAGCCGCGCGATCCACTTCTTCGACCCGAGCAACGAGAAGATGGCCGCGAAGATCCCGGCCATGGTCGGCACCGTCGACGTGTTGCTCGGCAACCTCGAGGACGCCGTCAAGGCGGACAACAAGGAGGCGGCGCGCGAGGGGCTGGTGCGGATCGCACAGGCGACCGACTTCGGCCCGACCCAGCTGTGGACGCGGATCAACGCACTGGACAGCCCCTGGGTGCTCGACGACCTCACCACGTTGGTGCCGGCGATCGGGGACAAGCTCGACGTGATCATGGTGCCGAAGGTGCAGGGCGCGGAGGACATCCACTACGTCGACCGCCTGCTCGCCCAGCTCGAGGCCAAGGCCGGCCTGACCCGACCGATCCTGATCCACGCGATCCTGGAGACCGCCCGCGGCGTGGCCAACGTCGAGGAGATCTGCGGCGCTTCGCCGCGGATGCAAGGCCTCAGTCTCGGCCCGGCCGACCTGGCCGCGGACCGCAAGATGAAGACCACCCGCGTCGGCGGCGGCCACCCCGGCTACCTGGTCCGCCAGGACCCGCCCCGCGACGCCGAGGGTGCCGCGCAGATCGACGCGCAGCGCAGCATCTTCCAGCAGGACCTGTGGCACTACACGATCGCGAAGATGGTGGACGCTTGCGCGACCCACGGCATCTACCCCTACTACGGGCCGTTCGGCGACATCGCCGACGTGGTCGCCTGCGAGGACCAGTTCCGCAACGCCTTCCTGCTGGGCTGCGTGGGCACCTGGAGCCTGCACCCGAAGCAGATCGCGATCGCCAACCGAGTCTTCTCCCCCAGCGTGGAGGACATCGCGCACGCCCGTCGGGTGGTCGCCGCGATGGGCGACGGCACCGGCGCGGTGATGATCGACGGCAAGATGGAGGACGACGCCTCGCTCAAGCAGTGCCTGGTGCTCGTCGACCTCGCTGAGGAACTCGCCGCGATCGACCCCGAGCTGAAGAAGCAGTACGACGCCATCGAGACCCCCGAGGGAGCCTGAGATGACCGAGGAGTTCAAGCCGCTGCGTTCGGTCCTCTACATGCCCAGCTCGAACGAGCGGGCCCTGGAGAAGGCGAAGACGCTGCCGGCAGACGCGATCATCTTCGACCTCGAGGACGCGGTCGCCCCCGACGCCAAGCCCGCCGCCCGCGAGGCCGCCGCCGCCGCGGTCCGCTCCGGCGCCTACGGTCGCCGCCAGTTGATCATCCGGGTCAACGGCATCGGTACCGAGTGGCACGAGGCCGACCTCGCGGCGGCGGCGCAGGCCGGCCCCGACGTGGTGCTGGTGCCGAAGGTGAACTCCGCCGACGAGGTGCAGCAACTGGTCGCCTCCCTCGAGGCCGCCGGGGCGCCCGAGCGCACGAAGCTGTGGGCGATGGTCGAGACCCCGATCGCGATGCTCAACGCACTCTCGATCGCCCAGGCCTCGGACCGGTTGACCGGTTTCGTGATGGGGACCAACGACCTGGTCAAGGAGCTGTACGCCGAGCACGTGCCCGGACGCCAGCCCGTCATCACCGGTCTCGGCCTGGCCCTGCTGGCCGCCCGCGCCGCTGGCATCGTGATCATCGACGGCGTCTACAACGACGTGAAGGATGTCGACGGTTTCCTCGCCGAGTGCGAGCAGGGCCGACAGATGGGCTTCGACGGCAAGACCCTGATCCACCCGGGCCAGGTCGAGGGCGCCAACACCGCGTTCGCGCCCTCCGCCCAGGCGGTGGAGGATGCCCGCGGCCTGATCCAGGCGTGGGAGGACGGCAAGGGCTCCGGCGTCGTCACCTACAACGGCAAGATGGTGGAGAGCCTCCACGTCGAGTCGGCGCAGCGCACGCTCCAGATCCACGAGGCGATCACGGCGCTGCAGGCCTGATCTGTCCTCAGCCGGCGGTCAGCAGTCCCACCCCGGTGGCCGCCAGCCCCAGCGCCAGCATGACCGCTCCGGCGGGCAGCATCACCACGAACCTGTTCGGCTCGGTGCGCCCGCGGCCCATCGAGCAGAAGAAGAACCCGCCGGGCAGCAGCAGCGCCGCGATCGGTACGCCGCTGCGGGCGACCCACCCCCAGAGGCCGTCCATCCCCGTGGCGTCGACGTACAGCAGGACGACGAGGGCAAGCACCAGCAAGACCCCGGCGTGAGCGTGGCCTGCACGGGCGAAGCGCTCCTGGAAGGGGGTGGCCGGCGCCTTCCCGCGGGCGATCTTGAGCAGGTAGAAGCCACCGGACTCCACGGTGACCAGGGCCAGCAGCAGCGTGCCGGCGAGGATGCGGGTCTCGTCCGACATCGGACACCTCCGAAGGAGATTGGATAGTTGACTCTCCAAAGTTTGGATAGCGCACTCTCCAATGTCAAGATGCACCCATGTGGATGGCCGAGCTCGCCGCGCGGGCGCAGACACCCGTGCCGACGGTGAAGTACTACCTGCGCGAGCAGCTACTCCCCGCCGGGGAGCGGATCGGAGCGACCCGGTCGTCCTACAGCGAGGAGCATGTCCGCCGACTGCGCCTGATTCGCGCCCTCGTCGACGTCGCCGGAATGGGCCTCGACGCGGTGCGAGATGTGCTCGCCGCGGTCGACGCCGAGGCTGAGCACGGTAACCGTGTCGAAGCGCTCGGCACCGCCCACGGTGCCCTCTCCCCGCGCCACCCCACGACGCCGAGCGCGACGTCACGGCAACGGGTTGCCGACCTCGTCTCCGAGCGAGGGTGGCACGTCGACCCCGACGGCCCCCACGGTCGCGCCCTCAGCGCGGCCCTCGACGCGATGGACGCCGCCGAGCATCCACTCGAGGAGGCGGCCCTCGCGGTCTATGCGGACGCGATGACCGAGGTGGCCGCGGCAGAGGTGGACGCCACGCTGCAGCGGGCCGGCGCGGACGCCGTCACCTACGCGGTCACCGGCACCGTGCTCGCCGAGCCCGTCCTGCTCGCGCTGCGGCGAATGGCGCAGCAGGACGAGGCGCTCCGCCGCGGCTGAGCCCGGATCCGGGCTGAGCCCGGATCCAGGCTGAGGCCGAGCAGCCCATCGCCCCGACCGACACGCAGTGCCTTTCTCCACGCACTAGTGCGGCACGCGCAGTAGTGTGTCGCGCATGGACACCACCCAGCTGCTCCGCGGGGTCCTCGATCTCGCGGTGCTCGCCGTCGTCGAGCAGGAGGACGGCTACGGCTACGACGTGCTGCGCCGCCTGCGCGCCGGCGGTCTGAGCGACGTCGGCGACGCGTCGGTCTACGGCACCCTGCGCCGGCTCTATGCGGCCGGCGCGCTGACCTCCTACGTCGTGCCCTCCGACGAGGGGCCCCATCGCAAGTACTACGGGATCACCCCGTCCGGCCGAGACCAACTCGCCACGCAGAGCAAGGAATGGGCCTCGTTCGCGCGCACCGTCGACGGCCTCCTCGACCCGACCGTCCCCTCCCCTTCCCCGACAGGAGCCTCGGCATGAACCAGGACGACACCCAGCCCTACGCCCGCGCCGCGGACACCCTGGTGCTCGGACCCGACGTCACCGCCTTCGTCGAGGAGGTACGACGCCGCCTGGCCGACCTCGACGAGGAGACCCGCGAGGAGCTGGTCGGCGGGCTCGAGGCGGACCTCGCCGACCAGGTGGCCGACGGCACGCCGCTCGGCGACCCGGCCGCCTACGCCGCCGAGCTGCGCGAGGCCGCGGGATTCCCGGCCCGGCACCGGCCCACGCTGCCGCGGGTCGAGCTCTCCGCCGCGGGACTGCTCGACCACCCCCGGGAGCGCTTCTTCGAGATCGTCGCACGACCTCGGATCCGTCCGGTCTGGGAGATCCTCGCCTCCCTGCGTCCGGTGTGGTGGGTGGCCCGCGCCTGGGTCGCGGCAACCGCCGTGGATGTCGCGCTCGGCGAGTGGGAGCAGATCACCCTGGTCCCCAGCCTGATCGTGCCCGGCGCCGGGCCGGCGCTGCTGGCCGCCGCGATCGTGGTGAGCACGCTGATCGGTCTCGGCCGGCTGTGGCCAGGCTCGGGCCCCGAGCGGTCGACGTACCGGCGGGTGGTGGTGCTGGCCGGCAACGTCGTCGCACTCGCCATCCCGCTGACCTGGGGCCTGCCCTGGCCGGCGTCGGTCGGTCACGACACCGCCGGCCAGTACGTCGACAGCTACGACGCCGGGTGGAGGGACCGCGATCGACAGCCGGGGATCTTCGCCGACGGTCGCCGGGTGACCCAGATCTACGCCTACGACTCGGCCGGGAAGCCGATCGACGTGGTGCAGCTCGTCGACCAGGACGGTCAGCCGTTGAGCCTGCGACCGCAGGCCATGACCACCGGCCGCGGCGCAGAGCGCACCGTGGGCTGCACCGCCCACAACGGCGACACCGCCGTGGCCAACGCGTTCCCGTTCGGTCAGGCGCAGGTCCGCCGCGGGTCGTGCGCCGACGCCGAGGACGTCACGGTCGAGCAACCGGCCCACCCGCTGGCGACGGTGCCGCCGATCGTCACCGCGTGGGCGGTCGAGGCCGAGGCGGTGAAGGTGCCGGCGCGCAAGCAGCGGTGAGGGCCGGTCAGCGTGGATACAGGCTCACTTCACTCGACGCCAGGCACGATCCGGATGTCGCGCACCGCGCCGTCCCCGAGGGCGGCCAGCGCCTCGGCGTACGCCGGGCTGTCGTGGGCGGCGCGCGCCGCCTCGACCGACGCGAACTCGATGACCACCGTGCGGGTGGCCTGACCCGCCTCGTAGACCTGCTCGGGCATCCCCCGCGCGATGAACCGTCCTCCCGCGGCGTTCAGTGCCGGCAGCGCCAGCTTCGCGTACGCGGCGACCTTCGCCTCGTCGCGGACCTCGGAGTAGGTGCTGATCCAGTAGGCAGTCATGGCGCCATCGTCCCTGACCCCGGACCGGACCGACATCACACCCCTGTCGGCTTCGCGCTGGTCGCGCCGCTGACTACCTTGGGCGCGTGTCCGACCTGCTGCTGCGCCACGCCCGCCTGGTCCCGGTGCGTGCCGGCGACGTGGCACCGGCGGAGCCGGTCGACGTACTGCTGCGCGAGGGCACGGTGCACGCCGTCGGTTCCGGACTGAGTCGACCTGCCGGCATCGAGGAGTACGACGCCGCCGGCCGTTGGCTCGCCCCCGGTCTGTGGGACCACCACGTGCACCTCGGCCAGTGGAGCCTGGCCACCCAGCGCACCGACACCAGCCACACCCGCAGCCCCGAGGAGATGGTGGCACTCGTGGCGGAGCTGGTCGCTGGCGATCCCGGCACGCCGGTGATCGGCTGGGGCCATCGGCCGGCCACCTGGCCGCGGCAGGGCACCGTCTCCGACTTGGACGCGGTGTCCGGGATCACCCCGGTGGTGCTGGTCTCCGGCGACTGCCACCATGCCTGGCTCAACTCCGCCGCCCTCGCCGCACTCGAGCTCGCCCCGCGCGAAGGCGTCGTCACCGAGACCGAGTGGTTCGACGCCTACGCGTTGCTGGCCCGGATCACCGCCGACTCCGGTGCCGAGGACTATCAGGCGGCGCTGCTGCGGGCGGCGTCACTCGGCGTGGTCGGTCTGGTCGACTTCGAGTTCGTCGGCGACCTCGACTCCTGGCGGGAGCGCTGGCACGACGGCTGCGACCTGCTGCGGGTCCGCACCGCGACCTACGCCGACGGCCTGGAGGCGGTCATCGCGGAGGGACTGCGCAGCGGCGACCCGCTGCTGCCCGGCGACGATCGGCTGGTGATGGGGCCGCTGAAGATCATCAGCGACGGCTCCCTGAACACCCGCACCGCCTGGTGCCACGACCACTACACGCACGGTGCTCTCCCCCAGCACCCGGCCGGCGCGCCGAACCTGAGCGGCCACGAGCTGACCGGCCTGCTCGCCCGTGCCCACGCGCACGGGCTCGAGGTGGCCACACACGCGATCGGGGACGCGGCGCTGGCCCAGGCGCTGCACTCCTACACGCTGACCGGCGCCCGCGGCTCGATCGAGCACGTCCAGCTCGCCCGCCGCGAGGAGGTCACCCGACTCGCCCAGCTGGGCCTGCGGGCCAGCGTGCAGCCGCATCATCTGGTCGACGACCGCGACCTGATCGAACTGACCTGGGCCGACCGCGCCGAGCGGGCATTCCCGTTCGGCTGGCTGCGCGATGCCGGCGCCTGGTTGCACCTCGGGTCGGACGCGCCGGTCTCGCCGCTCGATCCGTGGCTGGCGATCGACGCCGCGGTTCGTCGTACCGGAGACGAGCGGCCGGCCTGGCACCCCGAGCACGCCTTGACCCGGCCCGAGGCGTTCGCTGCTTCGGTCGACGGGCGGCGGATGGTCGAGGTGGATGCCCCTGGAGATCTGGTCGTTCTGGACGAGGACCCGCGCACCCATGCTGCCCCTCCGGTGCTGCTCACGGTGGTCGCCGGCAGGGTCGTTCACCGCGCCTGAGAGTCCCGAACGAACAACTCAACGGGCCCCAAGCCCCAAGTCAACGGGCCCCAAGCCCCAAGTCAACCCTGGTCGAGGGCGGCGAGGATCTGGTCGGCGGCGACCTGCTGTTCGGGGGCGTAGGGGTGGTAGGGGAAGGCGGGCGCTTGGGGGGAGCCGCCGGCGATCCAGGGGTCCTCGGCACAGATGTCGTGGCCGCGGGTGGCGCGCTGCAGGTCGACGTAGGTCAGACCGTGGCGAGCGGCAGCGGTGGCCAGCGCCCGGTTGACCGTCGTGTTGATGCGAGCGGTCAGGGCGACCTCGTTGGCGGCGACCGGGAACTGCGCGCACGCCTGGTCGCTGGGGACGATCTGGGGATAGCCGACGACCAGGATCCGCGCCTGGGGAGCCCGGTCGGCGACGGCGTCCAGCCCGGCGTCGGCCGCGGCGGTCAACCGTGCCCGCTCCCGGGCGAGATGCGCGGTCTGGGCCGCTGTCGTGAGACCGAAGCGGCGCTCGCACGGATCTGAGTCGACGTCCGCGACGCCGAGATCGATGCAGGCCAGCAGCCGTCCGAAGAGCCGGTGGTCGTTGACGCCGAGGGAGTAGGTGACGAGCTCGGTGTCTGCGCCGAGCGCCTCGAGCTGCGGCGGGTGCCCGCCCTGGGGCTCGGTGAGGTGGCGGGTGGTCGCGCCGCCACAGCTCGCATCGGTCAGTGTCACCTCGAGCGCCGCGGCGACCGCCCGCGGGTAGTTGGCAGTGGTCTGGCGGCAGGCCGGGTTCCCGACGTCGTCGCCGACCGAGGGCGCCGCGGTGTAGGAGTCGCCGATCGCGACGTACGTCGCATCCGCGGTGCGCTCGTCACGCTCGATCGGCTGGGTGGCGACGTCGCCGGCGCCGTCCCCACAACCGGCCAGCAGCAGCGCCGCGATCGCGCCGAGCAGCGGGAGGGACCGGGGGCGCATGCGCTCTACGGTACGGATTCCTGACTCGAGGACACGTCCGGGACGCCGAGCGCGAGCGTGAGCCCGAGCACGGTCTCGGGGGCCTCGAGCTGGTCGCCGTACAGCTCACGGAGCTGACTCAACCGGTAGCGCACCGTCTGCGGGTGGACGAAGAGCGCCTGGGCGACGTCTTCACGCCGGCCCTGGTGCAGCACCCAGGCGCGCAGGGTGTCGGTCAGCTTCGCCGCGGCCGCGGGGCGGAGCTCGGCCAGCGGGGCCAGCACCTGGTTCCGCAGGTCGCTCAGTGCCTCCGGGTCCGCGGTGAGCACGAGGTGGGCGAGATGGCTCTCGGTGTCCTCGTCGAGACCGAGCTCACGCGCGCGCAGCGCCCGTGCGTACGACGCCGGCACCTCCAGCCAGTCCCGCGCCGGCCCAACCAAGCAGCCCCGACCCTGCAGGCTCCGCAGCAGCGGCCCGCGCCGGCGGCCATGAGCGTCCGGCACCAGCAGCAGCACCGCGTTCTCCAGCTCCGAGAGCTCCGTGGCCTGCAGCGTGCCCGGCGGCAGCGTCTGTAGCAGCGGGCCGACCTGCGACTCCGGTGCGATCACGGCGGTCAGCGTGGACGGCGGGCTCCAGTCGGCCCGCTCCGCGGCGGCCACCACGGTCGCCGGCGGCGACCCGTTGAGCAGGTGACGCGCCACCCGCTCGAGCAGACGCTGGCGGACCCGGCCGGTGGTGGCCGCCTCGTCGGTGTGTCCGGCGACGGTGGCGGCGGAGAGCTCGTCGATGTAGGCGAAGACCACCCCGGCGAAGGAGGCGACAGTCGTCGCGTGCAGCCCCTGGGCCACGGCGAGGGTCGAGAGGTGCTGCCACGCCACCCGGGCCCCGATCCGGTAGGCGGAGAGGATCGCGTCCGAGCTGCGTCCGCTGCGCGCCTCACCGCGACCCAGCTGGTAGGCGCCGTCGAGCGCCTCGCGCTGCGGGGTCGGCCCTTCCCGCCCACGGCGGTCGGCGGCGAGGGAGAGAAATCCGCCGAGCGCGACCTGCACCGCTCCCCGGATCGTCTCGCCCATCGGCCCGCTGAAGGCGTCCGCGTACGGCGGCACCTCGGCGATGATCGCCTCGACGACGTCCTCGGCGACCCGGGGGAGCTCGCCGCGGATCGCCGCGGCCACCATCGGGTCCAGAAGGAGTGGGCCGCCGAGGCCGGATGCCGATGACTCCTGCGCCACAACAGCCTCCTCTTTTGTTCGCGAACTATGAAAGACAGCATTCGATTCACCGACTCCACACAGGATTTTAGCGCCCTCGCACGGGATCATGGATGTATGAGCGCCACCGCCGCAGCCCGAACCGCCGCCCCCGCCCGGGTCGGCACCCGCGGACTGCTCCGTCGCGTCGCCGACGCCGCGGTCAGTCCGCTGACCGTCGACGACCTGCTCGACCACTTCCACCCGCTGCGCGGCGGCACCGGTGCGGACCAGGTGAAGGGTCGGATCGTCGAGGTGCGCCCCGAGACCGCTGAAGCGGCCACGATCGTGATCAAGCCGGGCCGCGACTGGTCCGGCCACATCCCCGGCCAGTACGTCCGGGTCGGGGTCGACGTCGACGGCATCCGGTTGTGGCGCTGCTACTCGCTGACTCACGGGCCCCGCCCCGACGGCCGGATCAGCATCACCGTCAAGGCGATCCCGGACGGCACCGTCTCCCAGCACCTGGTACGCCGCGCGCGGGCCGGTCAGATGCTCCACCTGGCCCAGGCCGAGGGCGAGTTCGTGCTGCCCGACCCGTTGCCCGCCAAAATGCTGCTGGTCACCGCCGGCTCCGGGATCACGCCGGTGATCGGGATGCTCCGCAACCTGTTCTCCAAGGCGACGCTGCCGGCCACCGACATCGTGCTGGTGCACTCGGCGATGGCACGCGACGAGGTGATCTTCGGCGCCGAGATGCGCCGCTACGCCGCCACCGGCCGGCTGCGCCTGATCGAGCGGCACACCGACACCGACGGCCTGCTCACCACCGCCGACCTCGCCGCCGAGGTGCCTGACCTCGCCGAGCGGATCGCCTACGCCTGCGGCCCGGTCGGCCTGCTCGACGCCCTGGAGGAGCACTACGCCGAGCAGCGACTCACCCTGCACACCGAGCGGTTCCGCCCCGCGATGGTCGACACCGATGGCGCGGCCGGCGGCACCGTCACCTTCGCCGGCGGCACCAGCCTCACCGCCGACGGCTCCACCCCGATCCTCGACGCCGCCGAGAATGCCGGCGTGCTGATGCCCAGCGGCTGCCGGATGGGCATCTGCATGGGCTGCGTGCTCCCGATGACCTCGGGCGCGGTGCGCGACCTGCGCACCGGCGAGGTCACCGTCGCCGTCCCCGGCGAGACCGGGGCCGGGGGCGTCTCCATCCAGACCTGCGTCAACGCCGCCGCCGGCGACTGCCAGATCAACCACTGACCACCACCGACCGACTCCACGAGCCCCCACGAAGGAGCCCGCGATGACCGCCATCACCAAGAAGCCCGAGAACCCGATCGCCCACCTGACCGAGGCCGACATCGAGGCGATCGGCGCCGAGCTCGACGCCATCCGCCAGGAGGTCATCGACAGCCGCGGCGAGTCGGACGCGGCCTACATCCGCAAGGTCGTCGACGTACAGCGCAAGCTGGAGCTCGGCTCCCGCGCCGTGCTGCTCTTCAGCGTGCTCCCGCCGGCCTGGGTGGTCGGCACCGTCGGGCTGAGCGTGGCAAAGATCCTGGAGAACATGGAGATCGGTCACAACGTCATGCACGGCCAGTGGGACTGGATGCGTGACCCGAAGATCCACTCCACCACCTGGGAGTGGGACAACGCCTCGACCGCCGAGGGCTGGAAGCACTCCCACAACGAGGTGCACCACACCTACACGAACATCGTGGGCAAGGACAACGACCTCGGCTACGGCATCATGCGCGTCGACGAGGACCAGCGCTGGCACCCGATGCACCTGGGCCAGCCGGTGTGGAACTTCATCAACGCCTGCTTCTTCGAGTACGGCATCGCCGCCTACGACCTCGAGCTCGGCAAGAACCTGCGGATCCCCAAGGAGAAGCGCTCGGAGTCGTTCAAGCGCTCGGCGCGCAACACGTTGCGCAAGATCCGCAAGCAGGCGACCAAGGACTACGTCGTCAACCCGGCGCTGGCGATCCCCACCGGCTCCGCGATCCCCGCGCTGACCGCGAACTTCGTGGCCAACCTGGTCCGCAACCTCTGGTCGCACTCGGTGATCATGTGCGGCCACTTCCCCGAGGGCGTGGAGACGTTCGAGCTGAAGGCGATCCCGGACAAGGAGACCCGCGGCCAGTGGTACGTCCGCCAGATGCTGGGCAGCGCCAACATCTCCGGCTCCAAGGCGATGCACATCATGACCGGCAACCTCTCCCACCAGATCGAGCACCACCTCTTCCCCGACCTGCCGAGCAACCGGTACGGCGAGGTCGCGCCGAAGGTGAAGGCGGTCTTCGACAAGTACGGGCTGAACTACCACTCCGCCTCGCTGCCCGCCCAGGTCGGCTCGGCCTGGCACCGGGTGGTCCGGCTCTCGCTCCCCAACGGCTGGCTGGCCACCACCAACGCCAAGAACCTGCCCAGCCAGCTCAAGCTGCTCTACGGCATGGCGACCGGCGACCGCCGTACCCGACGGGTGGCGCAGCTGCACCTGGAGCGCCAGGCGCGCAAGCAGGCCGCTGCCGACTCCGGTACGACGAAGGCCACCGTCGCCGCCTGAACCGGGTCACGTCGCGCAACTGCCCCGTCACCACGTGCCCGGGACCGTCACGGTCCCGGGCACGTGCGCGTCCCGGCTCGACCTCGAAGGCTGCTCAGCCGCCGATCGCGTCGAGCGCGGCCACGTCGTCGGCGGTGAGGCTGAGACCGGCGGCCGCCACGTTCTCGCGCAGGTGGGCCAGTGACGAGGTGCCGGGGATGAGCAGGATGTTCGGGGAGCGCTGCATCAGCCAGGCGAGCGCCACGGCCATCGGACTCGCACCCCTGCGCGCCGCGACGGTGGCCAGGGCGTCGGCCTGCAGCGGCGAGAAGCCACCGAGCGGGAAGTAGGGGACGTAGGCGATCCGGTCCGCGGCCAATGCGTCGATCAGCGTGTCGTCGCGGCGCAGCGCGAGGTTGTAGGCGTTCTGCACGCACACCACCGGGGCGATGGCGCGCGCTTCGGCGACCTGCGCCGCGGAGACCGTGCTCAAGCCCAGGTGGCGCACCAGTCCCTCGCGCTGCAGCGCGGCCATCGCCTCGAACCGCTCGGCGATCGACTCGGTCGGATCGGGCTCGATCCCGACGTCGGGCATGAGCCGGAGGTTGACGACGTCGAGCACGTCGAGGCCGAGATGGCACAGGTTGTCCTCCACCGCTCGCCTCAGCTCGCCGGGCGACTGGGCCGCCAACCAGTTGCCGTCGGCGTCGCGCCGCGCCCCGACCTTGGTGACGAGCGTCAGGTCGTCGGGGTAGGGGTGCAGGGCGTCGCGGATCAGGTGGTTGACGGTGTGTGGCCCGTAGAAGTCGCTGGTGTCGAGGTGGGTGATGCCAAGGTCGACGGCGGCGCGGAGCACGGCGCGCGCGGCGTCCGGGTCGGCCGGCGGACCGAGCACGCCGGGGCCGGCGAGCTGCATCGTGCCGAAGCCGACGCGGGTGACGCGGCGGTCACCGAGGGTCCAGGTGTCGGGGAGCCGAGTGCCGTCATCGAGGGGGGTCATGGTGGTCATGGGTCCACGGTGCGCCGCCCCGCCTCCCCGCCCCAGGCCCCCTTGTTCCTGGGAGCGTCAGGGCCAGGGAGCGCGCCGCACAGGCAGATAGCGTGGCGGGGTGAGCGACAACCAGCTCGGCGACTACCTACGCTCCCGCCGCGAACAGGTCACCCCCGACGACGTCGGCCTGGCGTCGTACGGCGTGCGTCGGGTGGCCGGACTGCGCCGGGAGGAGGTGGCGATGCTCGCCGGCATCAGCGCCGACTACTACCTGCGCCTGGAGCAGGGGCGCGACCGCAATCCGTCGGTCCCGGTGCTGGAGGCGCTCGCCCGGGTGCTCCTGCTGGACGAGACGGCGACGGCGTACCTGCTAGACCTCGCGGCGCCGAGACCCCGATCTCGGCCGCGGCGTCGCCGCCGGGAGCAGGTGCCACCCGAGGTCGGGCACCTGCTGGACGTGATCGGACTACCGGCGTTCGTCGAGGGACGCTACTTGGACGTGCTCGCCGCGAACGCGCTGGCCACCTCCCTCTCCCCCTCGGTCCGGGTCGGTGAGAACCGGCTGCGCTCGCTCTTCCTCGACCCCGCCGAGCGGGCGCTCTTCCCCGGCCTCCCCGCTGCCGCACCCCAGCTCGTCGCCGGGTTCCGTGCGCGGATCGGGACCGATGCCGACGACCCGCGGGTGGTGGAGCTGGTCGGCGAGCTCAGCGTGCGCAGCGAGGAGTTCCGCCGCGCGTGGGCGCGCCACGACGTCCGCGAGATCCGTGGCCGGTCGGTCGTCCTCGACCATCCGGTGGTGGGCCGCCTGGAGCTGCGGCTGGCCAAGCTCGGCGTGCAGGGCACCGACGGTCAGACACTGGTGGTCCACCACGCAGACCCGGGCTCGGAGTCGGCGGAGAAGCTCGCACTGCTCGCGTCGCTGACCGCCGACCCGCCGAGCGATGCCAACGGCCCTGCCTCTCAAGCCGCCGCTCGAGACGAGGTGGCCCGACCGCGCGTGGATCCCTGACTGGCGTCGTGGAGACTGGCCCCATGCGCTTCACCGAGCACGAGCTGACAGCGGGACTGACCGGCGCGGCCAAGAACGTGCACGCCGCCCAGGACAAGCAGGTCCGCAAGGGCCAGCGGACCGCCGAGGAGGCGTGGGACGAGCTCGGCCGGTTCCAGCGCTTCCAACTGCTCGACGGTCTCGGCGACCAGCTGCTGCCGGTGCTGGTGGCACTGCCGGATGTGGAGATCCCGGCTGGGGAGCGCGCCGCCTACACCGACGACCAGATCAAAGCTGCCGTCGAGGAGCGGCTCGGGGAGGAGCGCGGGCTGCGTCGCAAGGCGCTCCTCGCCGCCCGGGTCGCGCTCGTCAAGCTCGCCATCGGCGCGATGCCGCCGCGGGCCGACCCCGACGCGCTGATCGTCCCTGATCACCTCTAAGCCTCGCCGCCACCCGCGGCGCACTGTCCCTCCCCTACCCCCGAGTAGCATCGGCGCCATGAGCCTGGTGACCTGCACGACCGCGGACGGCATCGCCCACGTCCGGTTGACGCGACCCGACAAGCTGAACGCGCTGACCATGGAGACGCTGGACCAGCTGGTCGACGTCGCGGGTCAACTGCGCCGGGACAAGACGCTGCGGGCGGTCGTGGTCAGCGGCGACGGCGATGCCTTCTGCGCCGGTCTGGACTTCGCTTCAGTGCTGAGCGACCCGGTCACCATCGCGAAGGGCTTCGTGCCCCGGCCCTGGCGCGGCACCAACACCTTCCAGGAGGCGCCATGGGCGCTGCGCCGGATCCCGGTCCCGGTGATCGCCGCGGTGCACGGGCACTGTCTCGGGGGCGGGCTGCAGATCGCGCTCGGCGCCGACTTCCGGATCGCCACCCCGGACTCCCGCTGGTCGGTGCTGGAGGGCAAGTGGGGCCTGATCCCGGACATGTCGGGGATCCAGAGCCTCTCCGAGCTGGTCGGGATCGACCAGGCCAAGCTGCTCACCATGACCGCCGAGATCTTCGACGGCTCCCGGGCCCACGAGCTCGGGCTGGTGACCCGGCTGGACAACGACCCGATCGCAGGCGCACTGCGACTGGCCGAGGAGCTCTCCGGCCGCTCGCCGGACGCGCTGGCGGCCGCCAAGCGGCTCTTCGACGGCACCTGGACCTCGGGCCCGCGTCGTACCTTCGCGCGGGAGCGGGTGGAGCAGCTGTTCCTGCTCGCCGCCCGCAACACCAAGGCCGCCCGGGAGGCGGCGTTCGGCAAGAAGCAGCCCAGCTACGGTCCGCGCGGTCGCTGACCGCTCTCGTCCGGCTCGCCTTCGTCGGGCTCCTCGTCGTCCGGCTTCTGGTCCCGGCTCGTCGACCTCGGCGCGTCGTCGGCCGATGTCGACGCCCGCTCCTGGTGCTGGCGCCGCCGACGGATCTCGGCGCGAGCGACCGCGAACGCGATCACCACGGGTACGACGTACGGCGCCATGTCGAGCAGCCACCGCAGCCAACCCGGCAGGGTGACGTCGGGCAGGTCGGGCCACGGGATGCTCGGCAGGTCCGGCCACGGGATGCTCGGCAGGTCCGGCCACGGGATCAGTCGAGCCAGCGCGACCAGCACGGCGACGAGCACGATCGGCACCACGATCGCGGCGACCGCACCACCTGTCGCGAGCAGCGTGTGCCGCGTGGGGTGGGCGACCATGCGGGCCTCGTAGCGTGCTGCCGGCGAGTCCGGCTCGGGAGAGAGGTCGACGCCGCCGACCAGCTCGTCGGGCCCGAGCACCGTCGCCCGACGGCCCTTGCCCAGCGTCGAGGTGCGCACCACGACCCGCCCCACCTCGTCGGCGTGCAGGGTGCTCTTCCGCTCCGACGCCGACCCGTCGGCCACCTGTTCCCCGTCGACGTACCAGGTGGCGCGCGGGAAGAAGTCGCCGCTCAACTCCACCCGGTGGGCACGTCCGGCGATCTCGCCCTCCCAGATCTGTGCCGGCGGTTTCGTCCCCATCTCGCTGCCCGGGTCAGGGATAGCTGAGCCCCACCGTCTCTTCGCTGATCTCCCACAGCCGAGCGGCCGCAACCTGGTCGTGGGCGAGGCGGCTGCGCCCGACGGTGCGGGGCGGCCCCTGCATCTGCCCCAGGTTGCTCGGGCCGACGAAGGAGTCACCGGGCAGGTCAGCGGTGGCGGCCATCAGCGTCGGCGCGGCACCGGAGGCCGCCGACTGCGAGACCGCTCGGATGCCGGCGTCGAGGATGCTCGCGACGCCACCCGAGGACCGTCCGTACTGACCGTTGGCCGCCAGGTGGGTGCCCGCGAAGCCCGGGTGCGCCGCCAGCGCCTTCACCGGCAGGCCGGCAGTGGCCATCCGCCGGTCCAGCTCGCCGGCGTAGAGCAGGTTGGCCAGCTTGGACTGCCCGTAGACGCGCCACCGGCGGTAGTGCCCGACCTGCTGGCGGGGATCCCCGAGCGGTGGGCGACCGGCGAACTTGTGGAACATCGAGGAGACCATGACCACGCGTCCGTCCGCACTCGCCACCAGCTGCGGCAGCAATAGACCGGTGAACAAGAACGGGCCGAAGTGGTTGGTCGCCATCTGCAGCTCGAGCCCGTTGTCAGTGCGCTGGTACGGCGTCCCCATCACCCCGGCGTTGTTGACCAGCAGGTCGATCGAGCCGAAGCGAGCGGCCTCGGCCGCGCCGCGCCGTACCGAATCGAGGCGGGAGAGGTCGACGGTCAATGTCTCCACCTCGGCGTCCGGCAGCTCCCGGCGGACCTCGTCGGCCGCGGCAGCGACCTTCTCCTGGCTGCGTCCGGCGAGGATCACCCGGGCCCCCTTGCGGGCCAGCTCGAGCGCGGTGACGTAGCCGAGACCGCCCACTGACGGTCCGGTGACCAGCGCGGTGCGGCCGGTCTGGTCGGGCATGTCGGCGGGCTCCCAGTGCATCCTGATCCTTCGACTCGTAGAAGTGGCTCGTAGAGGTGGGGTGGTGGCGGGGCGCGGTCGCTCCCCGGGGGTCAACGGCGCGGTCGGGGCACCGTCACGGTGTGGTGGCGAGCGCGGCGACGATCCGCTCACCGAGCACGACGTCGCCGTCGTAGTCCACGGCGTCCGGCTCGACGGCCCGACGCCCGCCGGCGGCGGCGATGTACGTCGGCCGGTCCATGCTGACGCGCACCGTCGGCTCGGCAGGACGTTCGGCCAACTGTTGTGCGCGGCCGCTCTCGTCGACCCCGACCGCGATCTCCGGGCTGCCCTCGACCGCGAGGACCACCGTCGTCCCGGCCGGCGGTGCGACCCGCTTGCCCACGACGAAGCCGAGGCTCTCGGTCAGGTAGTCGGTGGTGTGCTGCGCGCCCGGAGTGTCCATCCCGCCGGGGCGTCCGACGGCACGGCGGATGTCCTGCTCGTGCATCCAGACGTCCAGCGGACGGTTGCGCAACAGCGTCCCCCAGCTCCACGGGACACCACCGAAGATGAGCTCGGGCTTGGCTGCGGCGTCGGTGGGCGGGTCGGTCCGCAGCAGGTCCAGCCGCTCCGCGGTCGCACTGCGGATCTCCTCGACGATGGCCTCGGGCGGGACGTCGCGCCGGTTGACCACACCGATCTCGGTGTACTGGCCCATCAGCGACGTGACGTGCGCGGGCTCCCCGATCTCGGCCGTCTCCTCGCCGCGCCCGGCCAGCACGCTCTCCAGGTGCGCGGTGTGCGCCGCGACCGCCCGCACGTCCCAGCCCGGGAGGTCGGTCGGCTTCGTCCACTCCTCCGGGGTGAGGGACTCCAGCAGCCGGAGCAGATCGTCGACGGACGAGGCCCAGGTGTCGATGTAACCGGCCAGCAGCTCGCGATCACTCACCCAGGCGACTGTAGTGCCCGCACCTGACGGCCAGCTCAGTAGGCGGCAGCGACCTCGATCGTCTTCCAGTCCCCGAGATCGCTGTAGCTGCTGCAGTCCAGCGTCTCCGCCCGGTTGTAGGAGATCTGGCCGTCGGAGGTGCAGCTGATCTCGCCGACCTCCTCGTTGTCGCGGAGGAAGGTGAAGTCGAGGCTGACCGCCTTCGCGTCCTCGTCCTCGCGCTCGTTGGTGCCGCGCAGCCCGATGATCTCGGCCTCGGTGTATTCGTCGACCGGCGGTTTCACCTGCCAGCCCTCCTCGTACTCGATGCCGTCGATGGTGAACGCCTCGCCCTCCTCGATCGCGATCGGGTTGTCCGGGCCGCCGCGTCGGTCGCTGTCGAACTCGCCGACCGCGTCCTCGACGCTCTTGGCGAAGATGAAGAACGCCAGCGCCGGACCGCCGCACAGGAGCAGCACACCGGCGAGGACCGAGACGATCACGATCGCGGCGATCTTGCCTCCGCTGGTCTTCGGCTTCTGGTACGGCGACGGCGGCATCGGCTGCTGATACGGCTGGTACGGCGGCGGGGGCTGCGACATGCGGGGAACCTACCCCGCACCCCGCCGGGCGAACCCGCCGGACTCTCCGCCTGGATCGCGCCGTGCCTCCGACACGACGAAGGCCGTCCGGACCTTGGGGTCCGGACGGCCTCGCGTCGTACGGCTGCGCCGCGATCAGATCGAGCCAGCGCTCAGAAGGCGGCCTCGTCGAGCTCCATCACGGAGAGGTCGACGGCCTCGGCCATCGCGCGCTCCGCCGCGACCTTCGGCAGGTTGTTCTGTGCGAAGAAGCGGGCCGCCGCGACCTTGCCCTCGTAGAA
This sequence comes from Nocardioides sp. BGMRC 2183, assembly GCA_008123405.1. Taxonomy (GTDB): domain Bacteria; phylum Actinomycetota; class Actinomycetes; order Propionibacteriales; family Nocardioidaceae; genus Nocardioides. The sequence goes on along the minus strand of VSSA01000009.1, from coordinate 108,578 downwards.
CGCCTGGTCCTTGCCGGCGTCGCCGCCGAGCTTGGCCAACGCCACCTCGGCGCCGCGCAACAGGAGCCACCCGCAGACCACGTCGCCGAGCACCATCAGCAGCCGGGTGGTGTTCAGGCCGACCTTGTACATGTTGCGCACGTCGTCCTGGGCGGACATCAGGTCGTTGATCATCTGGCCGACCATCGCCTCGGCGTCGGCCAGGGCGCTGGCGAGCAGCTCACGCTCGACCTTGAGCCGTCCGTTGCCGGCCTCGGAGTCCAGGAACGTCTTGATCTCGCCCGCGAGGTGACCCAGCGCCCGACCCTGGTCCTTGACGATCTTGCGGAAGAAGAAGTCCTGACCCTGGATCGCGGTGGTGCCCTCGTAGAGGGTGTCGATCTTGGCGTCGCGGACGTACTGCTCGATCGGGTACTCCTGCAGGAAGCCGGAGCCACCGAAGGTCTGGAGGGACTCGGTGCCCAGCAGCACCCACGAGCGCTCGGAGCCGTAGCCCTTGACGATCGGCAGCAGCAGGTCGTTGACGGCGACCGCGAGGTCGTCCTTCTCGCCGGCAGCGGTCGCGGCCTGGACCCGGTCCTGCCAGGTGGCGGTGTAGAGCACCAGGCTGCGCATCGCCTCGGCGAAGGACTTCTGGGTGAGCAGCGAACGACGTACGTCGGGGTGGTGGGTGATCGTCACCCGCGGGGCGGTCTTGTCCGCGGCCTGGGTCAGGTCGGCGCCCTGGACCCGCTCCTTCGCGTACTCCAGCGCGTTGAGATAACCGGTGGACAGGGTGGCGATGGCCTTGGTGCCGACCATCATCCGGGCGTTCTCGATGACGTCGAACATCTGCGCGATGCCGTCGTGCACCTCGCCGAGCAGCCAACCCTGGGCGGCCTCGCCGCCGCCGACCTGCGGGTCGCCGAAGGTGACCTCGCAGGTGTTGGAGACCTTGATGCCCATCTTGTGCTCGACTCCTGTGACGTAGACGCCGTTGCGCTCACCGGTGAGCTCGCCGGTCTCGTGGTCGAAGTGGTACTTCGGCATCCAGAAGAGGGAGAGACCCTTAGTACCCGGACCGCCAGCGCCCTCGACGCCCTCGGGGCGGGCGAGCACCAGGTGCATGATGTTCTCCTGCAGGTCCGACTCCGCGCTGGTGATGAAGCGCTTCACGCCGGTGATGTTCCAGGAGCCGTCCTCGTTCGGGGTGGCCTTCGCGCGGCCTGCACCCACGTCGGAGCCGGCGTCGGGCTCGGTCAGCACCATGGTGCAGCCCCACTGCCGCTCGACCATGATCTGGGCGACGCGCTTGTCACGCTCGACGCCGTTGGCGTTGTTCCAGACGACACCGGCGAACGGCGCGCCCGCGGCGTACATCCAGACGGGGGCGTTGGCGCCGAGCACCATCTCGCCGAGGGCCCAGATCAGGGAGCTGGGAGCCGGGGTGCCGCCGAGGTCCTCGTTGATCTGGAGGCGCCAGAACTCGGCATCCATCCAGGCCTGGTAGCTCTTCTTGAACGGTGCCCCGACGGGGGCGGTGTTCGTCGCCGGGTCGAAGACCGGCGGGTTGCGGTCGCTGTCCTCGAAGGAGGCGGCCAGGTCCTCGCGGGAGAGGCGCTCGACTTCGGAGAGGATCTCGCTGGCAGTGGCCTGGTCGAACTCCTCGAACATGCCGGTGCCGTAGAACTCGTCACGACCCAGGAGTTCGAAGAGGTTGAACTCGATGTCGCGCAGGTTGCTCTTGTAGTGGCTCACAGTTCCACCGATTTCTTGTTGAGATGGGGCCTACTCGTCGGTAACTTCAATGATACGAGGCGGTGTGGGCTGGGGCAAACGGGGTGGGTGGTCGAGCCGGTCGCGGGTGCGGCCTTTGGCTGACAAGTCCCCGGGAGCGCTCGCTCGGAGTCCCCCAGGTCGACTGAGCCGATCGAGAAATCTGACATGATGGACCTATGCGTGTTTCCGCCAAGTCCGACTATGCGCTGCGTGCATTGATCGAGATGGCGGACCGGCCCGACGGACGTGCCGTCAGCGCCGAGGAGCTCGGCCGGCTCCAAGAGATTCCCCACGGCTTCCTCCAGGCGATCCTCGCCGACCTGCGCCGCGCCGGCATCGTCATCTCGCAGCGGGGCCAGTCCGGCGGGTGGCGGATGGCCCGCAGCCCCGGCGACGTCTCGGTGGCCGACGTCATCCGCGCCGTCGACGGGCCGCTGGTCTCGGTCTACGGCCTGCGGCCGGAAGCGGTCAGCTACAACGATTCCGCCGAGATCCTCCAGCATGTCTGGATCGCTGCCCGACGCTCGCTGCGCGAGGTCTTCGAACAGGTGTCGCTGCAGCAACTCGCCAACGGCACGCTGCCCGACGCCGTGGTGGCACTGACCACGGACGAGGACGCCTGGCAGCCACACTGACGGCTCCACGGCTGCACCTGGTCGGTCGACCCCTCAGGCAGCGTCGCCGAGATCCCGCTCGACCCGCGACTCCTTCTTGCGCTTGGCCAGCTTCTTCTTCAGCTTGCGGCGCTTGCGATCCAACTCCTCCAGGCGGATCTCCAGAGCGGCGTTGCGCCGCGCCAGGCGCTCCACTTCGCGCTGCGCCTCAGCCAACGTGGCGCAGCGCGGGGCGGTCGCGGGAACGGCGTCGAGCCCCAGCGACGCCGTACCGAATCCGAGGAGCCGACCGAACGACCGCCAGGTCGCAGCCGGGTCGCCCTCGACCTCCAGCACGTGCAGCCGCTCCGGCTTGCGGGTCACCCGCGACCAACGCTCTCGTACGTCGTCCACCGCCTCGCGGTGCCCCGGGTCGGTGGTGATCACCACCTGCACCTGGTAGCCGACGAGCGCGTCGGCGAGCAGCTCCGCCTGGTCCGCGGTGGCGCCGGCGAGCAGGGGCTGACTGAAGACCAGGTCGGCGCGGCTCGCCTCGGCCCGGCGGACCTGGCGGGTCCACTCGCCCTCGACGTCCCTGCGCTCCAGTCCCCACGCGCGGTGACTGCGCAGGATCTCCACCGTCGCGGCGAAGCTCTCCGAGGGCGTGTGGGCGATCGAGGCGATCCCCAGCTCCAGCAGCGCCTCCCGGTGGTGAGGCAGCGCGCTCTCGATGACGTCGGCGGTACCGGGCAGGCCGACGTGGACCCAAGCCTTCCGCTTCTTGCTCATGGCCGCACGGTGCCAGCGCCGCGTGTCCGCGTGGTGAACCGGCGCTGACATCGCTTCGACAGGGAGTCGGACATCGACGGAGCCGCACGCCGACAGGGGTAGAACACGTTCTAACTCTGGCCTACGATGCCGTCCATGATCTCCTCCGACGCCATCGTCTGGAACGCCCCGAACGACCCGCACCCCGCCCGGGAGGCCTCCCAGCGCTCCTACTCGGCGGTGGCCAAGGGCGACCTCGCCGAGTGGCTGACCGTCTACACCGAGGACGCGATCCTGGAGGACCCGGTCGGGCCGTCCATGTTCGACCCCGAGGGCAACGGCCACCACGGCCATGCCGGGATCTCGGCGTTCTGGGAGAAGGCGATCGCCCCGATCGCGACATTCGAGTTCACCATCGAGGACTCCTTCGCCAACCCCGGCTCCAACACCTGCGCCAACATCGGCCGGATCAAGACCTCGTTCCCGGACGGCTCCTTCACCGTCACCGAGCTGATCATGGTCTATGTGGTGGACGAGGAGGGTCGGGTGGCGTCGATGAAGGCCTTCTGGGAGCCGGAACGGACGATGGCGAGCTTCACCGCCGCGAGCTAAGCCTCCTCTCAATCCAAGCTGAGTTCACACCGAGCCGTCACCCGAGGGCGTCGGCGAGCCAGTTGACCAACGGGCGCAGCGCCCGCCAGTCCGCGCGCACCCGGTCGGCCAGCTCAGCGGTGTGGACGAACGGCTCGAAGCCGTAGGAGCGCATCCCGAGCACCGTCTTCATCCGCAGCAGCGCGATCCGCGGGTGCTCCTTGTCGTAGCCGCGCGGTGAGGTCTTCAACCGCTCCCCGTCGATCTCGAACCCGCCACGCTCCAGGTCGCGCAGGATCCGCGCCAGCACCGGCCCTGATCGCTCGTCGGCCATGGCGTCGCGCAACGCCGCCAGGCGCTCACCGGAGGCCTCGTAGATGCCACCACCCACCCGGACTCCCGGCGCCGCGATCTCGACGTACCACCCACACGCAGGGGCGACGCCGACGAAGGCGCCCTGATGGGTCTTGTAGGGCGTCTTGTCCTTGGCGAACCGGACATCGCGGTAGGGACGGAACACCTTCGCCGTGCCGAACTCCTGGGCCAGCTCGTCGGTGAGCGCCAGCATCGGCGCCCGCACCTGCTCGGTGTACGTCGCCTTGTGCGCCTCCCAGAACGACTTGGTGTTGTCCACCTCGAGGTCGTCGTAGAAGTCGAGCGCGGCGACGGGAAAGCCCTCGAAGGTCACGCCACGAGGGTACGGCGCGCGGCGTCACCCAGCGTGAAGACGTCAGCGTGAAGACGCAGCCTGGAGTCGCAGACCGGCGAGCAACAGGTCCAGGCCGGCGCGGAACTGGTCGGCGTCGTCATGGCCGGCGAACTCGTCGACGACCAGGTGGAGGAACGGGTAGGCGTCCGCATCGAGCTGTCGCCACTGGTCGGCGTACTGGGCGAGGAACTCGTCGCGGTCGACCTCGCCCTCGAGCACCTCGGCGGGCGGTTGGCGGCCGAGGTCGGCGGCGGTGCCGACGACGTAGCCGATCACCGCCGACACCGCGTGGAAGCTGTCCCGCGGCCCGAGGTCGAGGCGCAGGACCTGTTGCCCCATCCGCTCGTAGAGCCGCAACGCATGGGGCTGCACCTCGGTGTTGCGCATGAAGTAGGCGCCCAGCCAGGGACGGTCCACGATCGCGTCGAAGAGGGTCACCGCGATCACCCGCAGGTCGGCGAGCGGATCGTCGGTGGCCGCGAGGCCCTCGGTCGCGTCGAGGACGCCGGCGAGCACGTGGTCGGTGGCGCGGTCGAGCAGCTCGTCCTTGTTGGCGACGTACCAGTAGATGCTGGCGACCCCGCCACCCAGCCGAGCGGCGAGGGCACGGAAGGTCAGCGCCGACTCGCCCGCCTCGTCGAGCAGGCGGACCGCCTCGCCGAGGACCGCCTCCATGGAGTGCGAGGCCCGGCGTCTCCTCGGACCGGCCGTGCCGCGTGCCGCTGGTGCCATGGCACTCATCCCATCACAGCTTGGTGCTGATCGAACAATGTTCTATTCTACCGAACGACGTTCGATGGTCGAACGTTGTTCGACAACATGAGGAGGTGGCTCATGAGCGCCACGACCATCACCCCCGCTGTCCGCACCTACGGCTCGCTCCGAGCCGCCTGGATCCCGCTCTTCGCCCTGTGCCTGGCCTTCTTCGTCGAGATGGTCGACAACACGCTGCTGACGATCGCGCTGCCCACCATCGGCCGCGACCTCGGCGCCGGCACCACGGGGCTGCAGTGGGTGACCGCGGCGTACTCGCTCACCTTCGGCGGACTGCTCCTCACCGCGGGCTCCGTCGCGGACCGTTTCGGGCGCCGCCGCGTGCTACTGGTCGGGCTGGCGGCGTTCGGCACGATCAGCCTCGCCGTGATCGCGGTGCACTCCGCAGCCGAGCTGATCGGACTGCGCGCCGCGCTCGGCGTGGCGGCAGCGGCGATGGCGCCGATCACCAACTCACTGGTCTTCCGGCTCTTCGAGGACCAGGCCCTGCGGATGCGGGCGATGACGCTGATGATCGTGGTCGGGATGAGCGGCTTCATCCTCGGGCCGCTGCTCGGTGGCACCGCCCTCGCCCATGTCGGCTGGGAGTGGTTGCTGCTGGTGAACGCACCGATCGCGCTGGTCGCCTGGATCGGGGTGCGGCTCGGCGTGCCGGCCGACCGGCCCGACGGCCTCACCAGCGACCGGCTCGACCTCCCCGGCGCGTTGCTCAGCATCGGCGCGATCGGCCTCGCCTGCTACGCCCTCACCAGCGGGGTCGAGCACGGCTGGCTCGCCCCGCTCACCCTCGGCTCGATCCTCGGCGCGGTGCTGGCTCTGGTCGCCTTCGTGCGTCACGAGCGGCGCAGCGCGAGCCCGATGCTCGACCTGCGGATCTTCCGCGACGGCACCGTGCGTGGTGCGGCGATCGCCCAGATCGGCACCTCGATCGCGATGGCCGGAGTGATGTTCGGACTGATCCTGCACTTCCAGTTCGCCTACGGCTGGAGCCCCGTCCGCGCCGGCCTGGCCAACCTCCCGATGATCGTGACGATGATCGCCGCCACCCCGATCTCGGAGTCGCTGGTCCGCCGATGCGGGCACCGCGTCGCCTGCCTGGTCGGCGCCGGCTTCCTCGCCGGGTCACTGGCCGGGCTGTCGTGGGCCGTCGACCACGGCTACCTGCCGATCGCCGTCTTCATGGTCACCCTGACCATCGGGCTGCGCACCGTGATGACGATCTGCGCGGTCGCGCTGGTCGAGGCGATGCCGAGCAACCGCACCTCACTCGGCGCCGCGCTCAACGACACCGCCCAGGAGGTCGGCACCAGCGTCGGTACGGCGGTGGTGGGCACCCTGATCGCCGCGCTGGTGACCGTGGCCCTGCCATCGGGGGTGTGGAGTGACGCGCTGGTCGCCTCGTTCTTCCACGGCGAGCGGATCACCTACGCGTTGCTGGCCGTGGTGGTCGGGATCGTCGCGGGGTGGGGTGCGTTGACCCTCACCGACTCCCGCGCCACCGACGAGCACCCGATGGACGAATCGGCGTGACCTCAACCTGGCAATCCACCTACTTGGAGCGGATGACGAGATTCGAACTCGCGACATCGACGTCGGGCACAGCGTCGCGCTCGAGCGCGACCCAACCTGGCGACCCATCTACTTGGAGCGGATGACGAGATTCGAACTCGCGACATCGACCTTGGGAAGGTCGCGCTCTACCAACTGAGCTACATCCGCAGGCGCCCGGTCGGCCTAACCGCCGAGGCGTGGAGGATGCTACCTCACTCTCCGGCGGTGGCGAGCGGTGCCCAGGTGAGGGGCGATACGTAGGACGGGTACTTCGGGGAGAGGCCGTCGCCTGAGGAGCGGCCGGTGACGCGACGCTGCACCCAGGGGCCGAGGTGCTCGCGCGCCCACTGCCGGTTGGCGGCGCGCTGCGCCTTCGGGTCGAGCACGGGGCGCTGTAGGGGGCCCGGGCGTGCAAGCTCGTGGCGGAGGCCGAGGCGATCGAGCACCTTGGTGGCCATCAGGGCGTGACCGGCCGAGGACATGTGCAGCCGGTCGGTGTCCCAGTAGCCCCAGTCGTCGTACTCGCGCATCCGCCAGTAGTCGACCAGCACGGCACCGCGCGCGTCGGCGATCTCCCGGACGCCCTCGTTGTAGTACGCGAAGCGGCCACGCATCGGCTTCCAGGCCTTCGAGGACCGCGCGCCGAAGGCCGACCAGACCAGCACGGTGGCGCCGGTGCCGCGCAGTTGGGCGATGGCATCGTCGTACGCGGTGATCATGGCGTCGATGTCGACCCGGGGGCGGAGGATGTCGTTGCCGCCGGCGTAGATGGTGACCAGGTCGGGGGCGAGGTCGAGGGCGGGGGCCAACTGCTCGCCGAGGATGGCGTGGAGCTTGCGGCCCCGGATGGCCAGGTTGGCGTAGCCGACGCCGGCGTCCCCGAGCGCGAGCGCCTCGGCGAAGCGGTCGGCCCAGCCGCGGACGCCGTTGGGGCGGGTCGGGTCGGGGTCGCCGACGCCTTCGGTGAAGGAGTCGCCGAGGGCGACGTACCGACGGAAGCGCCCGGGGATCAGTGCGTCGAGAACCACCGCGCCATTGTGCGTCGCGACGCACCTGCAGCCGCGACCCGGGTCCGGCCTGCGTGCGGCGCGGTGAGCCACCTCACCGCTCGGATAAGGTGCGGACGTGCTGCTCAGCGACCGCGACATCCTCGCCGAGATCGACGCCGGCCGGATCGCCATGGACCCCTGGGACCCCTCGATGCTGCAGCCCTCGAGCATCGACGTACGGCTGGACCGGTTCTTCCGCGTCTTCGACAACCACAAGTACCCGCACATCGACCCGGCCGCCGACCAGTCCGACCTCACCCGCGAGGTCGAGCCGACCGGCGACGACGCGTTCATCCTGCACCCGGGCGAGTTCGTGCTGGGGTCGACGTACGAGGTGGTCTCGCTGCCTGACGACGTGGCCGCGCGGGTCGAGGGGAAGTCCTCGTTGGGCCGCCTCGGCCTGCTCACGCACGCCACCGCCGGGTTCGTCGATCCGGGGTTCTCCGGCCATGTCACGTTGGAGCTGGCGAACGTCGCGACGCTGCCGATCAAGCTCTATCCGGGGATGAAGATCGGGCAGTTCTGTTTCTTCCGACTCACCTCGCCCTCCGAGCACCCTTACGGCTCGGAGAAGTACGGGTCGCGCTATCAGGGGCAGCGCGGGCCGACCCCCTCGCGCTCGTTCCAGAACTTCCATCGCACCTCGATCTGACGATCTCGGTCCGGGTGGGACCGCGTTGAGCCTGGGACCACGTTTAGGCAGGTTAGGCTCGCCTCAGTAGCATCGTCGCCGTGAACTCCTACGTCGATGAGCTGCCGATGATCCTGGACCGCGTCGCGGTGCGCTCCGTGGAGCGGGTGAGCCCGTCGGTGATCCGCTTCGAGCTGGGCGGCGACCGCCTCGCCGAGTTCGGGGTGGACGGACCGATCCTGGACCAGCGGATCAAGCTGATCTTCCCCAACGCCGCCGGCACGCTGCCCTCCTTCGACGGCATGGACGACTCCTGGTGGACCACCTGGCAGCAGATCCCCGAGGACGAGCGGGGATCGATCCGCACCTACACGATCCGCGACGCCGTCGGCGACGGCGCGGACACCCGACTGGTCGTCGACATCGTGGTGCACGAGCCCGCACCGGGCGAGGAGCCCTCGGGCGCCGGCAACGCCTGGGCGCTGGGCGCCTCGGTCGACGACGAGCTGATCGTCCTGTGCCCGCGCAAGGGACACCTCTTCGGCGGCATCGAGTGGGCACCCGGCGAGGCCGAGCGCCTCTTGATCGTCGGCGACGAGACCGCCGCTCCGGCGATCCGCGGCATCCTGCGCGACCTTCCCGCCGATGCCCGTGGCGCGGTCTTCCTGGAGACCGTCACCCCCGCCGACCGGTACGACGACATGCCGGCCCCCGAAGGCGTCTCGGTCACCTGGCTGCCCCGGGCCGGCGGTCACCGCGGGGCGGAGCTCGCTCCCACCGTGCTGGCCCACCTGGCGCAGGACCGGGCCGAGGCCGCGCTGCCCGAGGTCAGTGACGACGAGATCGACCCCGACCTGTGGGAGACCCCGATCTACTCCTCCTCCGGCGAGGAGGTCGCGGCCGCGACGACGGCGCCGACCGACGAAGGACCGTTCGCCGGGCTCTATGCCTGGATCGCCGGTGAGTCCAAGGTGGTCACCGGGCTGCGTCGTACCCTCGTCAAGGACCTGGGGCTGGACCGCTCGCAGGTCGCGTTCATGGGCTACTGGCGCGAGGGCGTCGCGATGCGGTCCTGATCTCCCAGGACCCGCCCGGCCCGTGTGCGTTTGCGCCGGGTCAGCGGCAACTAGACCCCGAGGTCGACGCTGAGGTACTGGGGCTCCTGGAACTCCCGGAGGCCGTCGCGGGCGCCCTCACGGCCGAGACCGCTCTGCTTCACCCCACCGAAGGGGGCGGAGGGGTCGGAGACGACGCCGCGGTTGATGCCGACCATCCCGGCCTCGATCCGGGCGGCGAGGCGCAGGGCATCCTGGAACCGGCCGGCGTAGACGTAGGCGGCGAGCCCGAACTCGGTGTCGTTGGCGTAGCGGATCACCTCGCCCTCATCGGTCCAGGCGACCACCGGGGCGACCGGGCCGAAGATCTCCTCGGCGAGCAGCGCAGCGTCCGGGGCGAGCCCGGTGAGGAGGGTCGGCGGGTAGAACCAGCCCGTCTCGGGCGCGGTCGAACGATGGGAGATCCGCGCGCCGCCGGCCACCGCGGCATCGACGGCGGCGGCGACCCGTTCCCGAGCCGCCGCACTGATCAGGGGCCCGATCTCGGCGCCGTCAGCAGCTCGCCCGACCTGCAGCGCCTCGACCGCCGCACCGAACCTCGCCACGAACGCGTCGTGGACCTCCGCGTGCACGTAGAACCGGTTGGCGGCCGTGCAGGCCTGGCCGCCGTTGCGGAACTTCGCGACCATCGCACCGGCGACGGCGGCATCCAGATCGGCGTCGGCGGTGACCACGAAGGGCGCGTTGCCGCCGAGCTCCATGCTGGCGTTGACGACGCGGTCGGCAGCCTGACCCAGCAGCGCACGGCCCACACCGGTGGAGCCGGTGAACGAGAGCTTGCGGACCCGGGGGTCGGCCAGCCAGGTGCTGACCACGGCGGCCGCGGCGGTCGCGGGCACCACGTTCACCACGCCGGCCGGGACTCCGGCGTCGGCGAGCAGGTCGGCCAGCGCGAGCGCGGTCAGCGGGGTCTCGGCAGCCGGCTTCAGGACCACGGTGCAACCGGCCGCCAGCGCGGGGGCGATCTTGCGGGTCGCCATCGCCGCCGGGAAATTCCACGGGGTCACCAGCGCGGCGACACCGACCGGTCGATGGGTGACCAGCGTGTGCGCACCGCCGGCCGGAGCGAGTCCGAAGTCGCCGTCGGTGCGCACCGCCTCCTCCGCGAACCAGCGGAAGAACTCGGCCGCGTAGCCGACCTCCGCCCGGGCATCGGCTGCGGACTTGCCGTTCTCCGCCGTGATCAGCGCGACCAGGCGGTCGCTGTCGGCGACGATCAGCTCGAACGCTCGCCGCAGGACCTCGGCACGCTCGCGGGGTGCGGTGTCTCGCCACCCCGGCAACGCGTCGGCCGCTGCATCGACCGCCGCCGCAGCGTGCTCGACGCCGGCGTCCGCGACCCGAGCGACCACCGTGGTGGTGGCGGGGTCGTGGACGGCGAAGGTCATGGCCGCGCTGTGCGCCCGGCCGTCGATGCGCAGGGCTCGCACGGGGTCCAGGCCGGCGACGTACCTGCTGAGTGCGGCGGTCAACGGGACGCCGCGAAGATCCGCTCGAGGACGTCCAGTCCCTCCTCGAGCAGGTGATCGGGGATGGCCAGCGGGGGAAGGAACCGCAGCACGTTGCCCCACGTCCCGCAGGTGAGCACGATCAGGCCGTCGGCGTGCGCGGCCGCCGCGAGCTGCGCGGTCAACGCGGCATCCGGCTCGGTCGTCCCCGGGCGTACCAACTCGATCGCGATCATCGCACCGCGGCCGCGCACGTCGCCGATGCGCGGGTCGGCCTGCTGCAACGCCCGCAGCCGAGGGAGCATCGTCGCCTCGATCGCACGGGCACGCTCGACCAGCCCGTCGGCCGCGACCGCCTCCAGCACCGCAAGTGCCGCGGCGCAGGCGACCGGGTTGCCGCCGTAGGTGCCGCCGAGGCCGCCGGTGTGCGGGGCGTCCATGATCTCGGCATGGCCGGTGACGGCCGAGAGCGGCATGCCGCCGGCCAGCCCCTTCGCCGTCACGATCAGGTCCGGTACGACGCCCTCGTGCTCGCACGCGAAGAGTGCACCGGTCCGGGCGACTCCGGTCTGCACCTCGTCGGCGACGAAGACGACACCGTTGGCGCGGCACCATGCGGCGATCGCGGCCAGGAAGCCGGACGCCGGTACGACGAACCCGCCCTCGCCCAGGATCGGCTCGATCACCACGGCGGCGAGGTTGGTGGCCCCGACCTGCTTCTCGATCACCTCGATCGCCTGCGCGGCGGCGTCGGCGCCGTCCCGGCCCCCGTCGCGGAACGGGTAGGAGAGCGGGGCGCGGTAGACCTCGCCGGCGAACGGCCCGAAACCGTGCTTGTAGGGCATGTTCTTGGCGGTCATCGCCATGGTCAGGTTCGTCCGCCCGTGGTAGGCGTGGTCGAAGACGACGACCGCCTGCCGCCCGGTGTGGGAGCGGGCGATCTTGACCGCGTTCTCCACCGCCTCCGCGCCGGAGTTGAACAGCGCCGTGCGCTTCTCGTGGTCTCCGGGCGTGAGCGCGTTGAGCCGCTCGGCGACCGCGACATAGCCGTCGTACGGAGTGACCATGAAGCAGGTGTGGGTGAACGCGGCGACCTGGTCGGTGACCGCAGCGACCACCCCAGGGTGACTGTTGCCGACCGTGGTGACCGCGATCCCGGAGCCGAAGTCGATCAGCGAGTTGCCGTCGACGTCGACGACCACGCCGCCTCCGGCAGCGACCGCGTAGACCGGGAGCACCGTGCCCACCGCGGAGGAGACCGCCTGCTGCTTGCGCTGGTGGAGCTCGACCGAGCGTGGGCCGGGGATCCCGGTGACCAGGCGTCGCTCCTGGGGAAGGTCCGGACCGCCGTGGACGGTGGCACTGGCGGGGTCGGCGTGGCTGGTCATGGGTCGACCGTAGGACGCCGAAGCCGCACTGGGGAGGTCCGTTCTGCACAGTCTGTTGGTCGACGACTGTGCGAAGATGTCACCCATGGTGAGCCTCGCCGACCTGCTCGCGGTCGACTCGCTCGCGTTGCGGCGCACCCATCTCGTCGACGCCGACGCCCCGGTTCGCTGGGTGGCCACCAGCGAGCTCGACGATCCGACGCCGTTCCTCGAGGGTGGGGAGCTCCTGCTCACCACCGGGTTGGGGATGCGCGGCTGGCGTCGCGCCTGGGACGGGTACGTCGAGCGGCTGGTTGCCGCGGGCGTCTGCGCCCTCGGCCTGGCCACCGGACTCACCCACGCCCGGCCGCCCGTGGGCCTGGTCCGCGCCTGTCGACAGCACCGCCTGAACCTGATCGAGATCCCGCACAGCACCCCGTTCGTCGCGGTGAGCCGCGCGACCGCCGATCTGCTCGAGGAGGCCGACCGAGAGGAGGCGCGCGAGGCGATGCGGTGCCAGCGCGAGCTGATCACCGCCGCGTTGGAGGCTCACGACGGCAGCGCGCTCCCCCGACGGCTGGCCCGTCTGGTGCGCGGTGCGACGGTCGTGCTCGCACCGGACGGGGCGCCGCTGATCGACCCGTCCGGCCCCCGGGCGGCCGACCTGGATCTGTCAGCCCTGGCCCAGGAGGTGGCGCGGATCCGGCCGCAGGGGCTGCGGGCCGCGTCCGCCCTGGCGACACCGGACGCGACCGTCGAGCTGCACCCGATCGGCGCCCGCGCCCGCCCGTCCGGCTATCTCGGGGTGCTGCTGCCCCACGGCGCCGGCGAAGCGCGACGGAGCGCCGTGCGGACCGCTGTCGCGCTGCTCGGGTTGGCCGGCGAGCGGGCCGCCGAGCGACGCGACGCCGATCGTGCGCTGCGCGGTCGGGCGCTCACGCTGCTGCTGGCCGGAGACACCCACGGAGCACTGCTCGTCCTCGGCGCGGCGGCCGGCCGCGTCGTCGTACCGGATCGGGTGTGCGTGGTGCTGGCACGGTCGAGCGCGCCCTCTGCGGAGGGCGACCTGATCGAGGCGGGTGAGGACGAGGGCCTGATGATCGCCCGCGACGACGAGGGCGTGGTGGCGTTGGTCGCTCCGGAGCGGGCGGACTCCCTCGCGGCCGCGGCGGCGGCCGCCGGGGCGAGGGTCGGCATCGGCGAGCCGGTGACCCTCGACGACGTCGCGACGGGCTACCGGACCGCGGGCCATGCGCTGGCCCGCGCCGGCGAAGGCTCCCCAGTGGTGGCCTGGGAGCGGGTGGTGCGGACCGGAATCCTCGGGCTACTCGAGCCCGACCGCGCCGCCGACTTCGCGCGGACCCTGCTCACACCGCTGGCGACCACTCCCGAGCTGCGCGCCACGCTGCTCATCTTCCTCGCCCACCACGGCTCACGGCTGAAGGTGGCAGCGGAGCTCGGCATCCACCGCAACACCGTGCGGCACCGCATCGAGCAGGTGGAGGCGCTGACCGGGCTCCGACTCGACGATCCCGAGGACCGGGTCAGGGCGTGGATCGCACTCCAGGCGCTCCCGGCACCGCCGGCGCCGTGAGGGCCTCGGGGGCCGTGGCCGGCTCGACGTCCCGCTCCCCCTCCTCGTCCATCGCGTCGCGCCGGTGGTCTCCGCGGTACGTCGCGTGCAGGGCGAGGACGGCGAGTCCGGAGACGACCAGCACCAGGCCGTAGAGCTGGTAGAGGTCGCCGGCGGTGAAGCCGCGCTCCTGCAAGAACGTGGCAACGTTCGGGGCGAAGAAGGCGACTACCCGGCCGAGGCCCATCATCAGGCCGACCGCGGAGGCACGGACCGCGATCGAGTAGATCGACGGGCTGATCGCGTAGTAGGCCGCGAGTCCGCCGTTGACCGCGAAACCGATCGCCACCGCCAGCACGATCACCATCAGGCGGTCGTCGAAGAACGCGGCGAACGCGAAGAAGACCACCGTGCCGAAGGCCATGATGCACGCGGTCACCAGGCGCGGGTGGAGCCAGCGGGAGACGTAGGCGAAGACGAGCGCACCGACCACACCGCCGGCCGCGACCAAGGCCTGGGCCCGGATGCCGAAGTCGGGGTCGCCGGTGGTCTCGGTGACCAGCTTGGCGGTCAGGCTGTTGGCGAAGTAGAAGGCAGCGGTCAAGGTGGCGTAGGCCAGCCAGAGCAGGAGCGTGCGCGGCAGCATGATCCCGTGCCAGACCGAGCCGCTCCGTTCGGCGGGGTCGACGGCGGCCGGCCGGGGCAGCTGGGCGGCGGGCGGTACGTCGAGCTTCGCGGCGATCCGGTTGTAGGCGTCGAGCGCGCCGGCCGGGCGCTTCTCGATCAGGTAGGCGACCGACTCCGGGAGCTTGACCACCGAGACCAGCAGTAGTGCGGCGGTCACCAGTGCCGCGAAGAAGTAGGGCCCCCGCCAGGTGAAGGCGTCGATCAGCTCGACCGAGAGGAACCCACCGATCGCCGCCCCGAGCGGGAACCCGATCCCGTAGACCCCCATCACCGCGCCACGGCGTCGCTGGTTCGCGTACTCCGCGACGAGCACGTTGATGCTCGGCACGATGCCGCCGAGGAAGAGCCCGCTGGCGAACCGGAAGACCAGGAAGGACTCGAACGACCAGGCCAGCCCGCTGAGCACCATCCCGGGGACGATCAGCGCCAGCGAGGCGATGATGTGCCGGCGCCGGCCGATCCGATCGGCGAGCGGGCTGAGCAGGACGGCTCCGATGCCCATCCCGAGCGTGCCGACCGAGGCCACCAGCCCCTGCTGACCGCCGCCCAGGCCCCACTCCTGCGTCAGAGCGGGCAGCGTGAACGCCGTGATCAGGATCTCGTACCCGTCGACCATGGTCAGGCCGATGCAGATCGCCACGACGCCCCATTGGAAGCCCGTCATCGGGTTGGTGCGGATCGCTGCCGTCAAGCTCATGCGGACTCCTCGAACTCCAGATCCGGTGTGCATATAACGCCCACTTAGTTTCGGATATCGCACAGCGTGACTGCAGTCACAGAGGCCTGTCGAGTCCCCCGCCCGACTTCCGCAACGCGACAACCACCCGCGGACGACCACTGCGCGACCCGTCTACGCTGCGACCCATGGAACCTGCGCGCAGCACCGCTGCCGGCTCACAGACCCTCGCCCGCGGACTCCGCGCGCTCGAGCTCGTCGCCGGCGCGCAGGACGGCCTCAGCGTCCAGGAGATCGCCGGCCAGCTGGACGTGCACCGCTCGATCGCCTCACGCCTGCTGGCCACGCTCGCCGAGTTCCGGCTCGTCGCCCGCGGACAGGACAACCGGTACCGCCCCGGGGCAGGGCTCGCCGCCCTGGCGACCGGCGTGCACCTCACCCTGCGCGAAGCGGCGGACCCGGTGCTGCGCGACCTCGCCGCCGAGCTGAACGCCACCGTGGCACTGCTGGTCATCGAGGGCCAGGAGGCGGTCGCGCTCTCGGTCGTGGAGCCCCCGCGGGCGACGTACCTGATCTCGTTCCGCACCGGCGGGCACCACCCGCTCGGACGCGGCTCGGCCGGCGTAGCGCTGCTCGCCGCGCTCCCGCCGCGACCGGGCGAGCCGGAGGCCGTCGCGGAGAGCCGCGAGAGGGGCTACGCGAGCACGTTCGGCGAGGTCGAGCCGGGCGCGTACGGCGTCGCCGTACCGCTGCCGTCGACGCCGGGCATGCCGACCGCCTGCATCAACCTGATCACCCACCGCGCAGAGCTGGCCGAGAGCGCGCCGCCCGCCCTGCTCGCCGCAGCCGAGACCCTGCACGCCGCACTCGGCTGACGGCCCGCGCTGCTCGCCCGGCGCCGACACCGCCGCTTGACATCGTCGGGTGGCGGTGCTCAAACTTGCTCCGCAGCGTGCATTTATCGATGGTGCATGTGTAGATACCGAGCACCAGGAGGAGCGATGACACTCACCCAGGAGTCCGCCGCCCGTGACGTCGTGCTGCCATCCGGCGCGAGCATCCGCTACTACGAGGCCGGCGACACCCCAGCCCCGACGGTGGTCCTGCTGCACGGGTCCGGACCCGGCGCGACCGGCTGGTCGAACTTCTCCGGCAACATCGGCGCGATCGCCGACGCCGGCTTCCACGTGCTCGCGCCCGACATGCCCGGGTGGGGCGGCTCGTCGGCGATCGCCACCCAGGACATGGATCACGACCAGGACCTGATCGGGCTGCTCGACACCCTCGCGATCGACCGCGCCGCGCTGGTCGGCAACTCGATGGGGGCACACACCGCGGTCCGGTTCGCCACGCTCCACCCGGAGCGGATCACCCACCTGGTCACCATGGGCGCCTCACTCGGGCGCGGGGCCGCCTCGCTCTTCGGCCCGGGCGACGGGCCGAGTGAGGGCCTCAAGGTGCTGGTGCGGGCCTACCGGGACGCCAGTCCGGAGAACATGAAGGCGCTGGTCGAGATCATGACCTACGACAAGGAGCGCTTCGCCACGCCCGAGCTCACCCGCGCGCGCTCCGAGGCCGCCCTGGCCCGGCCCGACCATCTGGCCAACTACGTGGCCGGACTCGCGCACGGCGCGCCGATCCCGATCAAGGTCGACCGCAGCCGGATCCCCGACATCGCCGTGCCCACCCTGCTGATCCACGGCAAGGACGACCGGGTGCTGCACTTCGAGGTCAGCCTCGGGCTGCTGGCAGCGATCCCGAACTCACGCCTGGTGCTACTCAACCGTTGCGGACACTGGGCGATGATCGAGCACGCCGGAGAGTTCAACCGCCTCGTCGTCGACTTCCTCACCCACGCCTGAGGAGTCCGCGATGCGCCTCGACACCAACGCCGGCAGCAGCCGCGTCGACACCGACGTCCTGATCATCGGCGGCGGGCCGGTCGGCCTCACCCTGGCCAACCTGCTCGGCGTTCGCGGCCAACGGGCGACCGTCCTCGAGGCGCGCCCGGAGCTGATCGACTATCCCCGCGGGGTCGGGCTCGACGACGAGTCGATCCGCACCCTGCAGACCGCCGGACTCTGGCAGGCGGTGCAGCCGTACACGGTCCCGCACCACGTGGTCCGGTTCGTCAACGGCAAGGGTCAGGTGCTGGCCACCAACGACCCTCGCACCGACGAGTTCGGCCACCCCCGCAAGCACGGCTTCATCCAGCCCCTGGTGGACGCCGAGCTCGCGGCCGGCCTGGACAGGTTCGACGAGACCGAGCTGCGCTTCGGACACACCGTGGTCGGCATGGTCGAGGAGAGCGACCGGGTGTGCGTGGAGGTCGAGCGCGCCGACGGGACGCGGACCGCGCTGACCGCGTCGTACGTCGTGGGGTGCGAAGGTGGCCGTTCGTTCACCCGGGGGTGGATGGACGTGGACTTCGTCGGCAAGTCGCCCTCGACCCGGTGGCTGGTCGTCGACGTCGCCGACGACCCCATCGGCACACCCTCGGTCTACCTGGGCGCAGACCCGCGTCGCCCCTACGTCTCGATCGGACTCCCCCACGGCATCCGCCGCTGGGAGTTCATGCTCTTCGACTCCGAGGCCACCGAGCTGGTCGAGGAGCCGGCGTTCATGCGACGCCTGCTCGCACCGCACGTGCCCGACCCGGACGCGCTGTCGGTGATCAACAAGCGCGTCTTCACCCACCACGGCCGGATCGCCAGCACCTTCCGCAAGGGGCGGGTGATGATCGCCGGCGACGCCGCGCACCTGATGCCGGTCTGGCTCGGCCAGGGCTGGAACTCGGGCATCCGCGACGCCACCAACCTGGCCTGGAAGCTGACCGCGGTGCTCACCGGGCAGGCCGAGGACACGCTGCTGGACAGCTACTCCGAGGAGCGCCACCAGCACGCCTCGGACATGATCGAGGTGAACATGGCGGCCGGTGCCATCATGAAGTGCGGTCCGGTGAAGGGGCGCCTGCGCGACCTCGCCGCTGCCGCGCTCAACGTGGCTCCGTCGGTGAAGTCGTACTTCTCCGAGCTGCGGTTCAAGCCGATGCCGCGGTATGGCCGTGGCGTCGTGGTCGACCAGGCCACCCTGGAACCCGGCCGGTCCTCGGCGTCGCTGCGCGGCAACCGGCTGCAACCGTTCGTCGACGCAGCGGGCGACACCTCGCCGGTCGGGCTGCAGTTCATCCAGCCGCGGGTGAACACCGTCGACACGACTGACGTTCTGCTCGACGACGTCCTCGGCGACTGGTGGACCTTGGCCGCGTGGGGCAACAACCCGGCCCGCCATCTGGGGCCCGACGAACTCGAACTGGTACGACGCTTCGGCATCCGGCTGGTCAGCTTCATGCCCGAGACCCAACGCAGCTGGGCCGAGCGGGAGTACGCCGACTCGCCGGTGCCGGTGACCGTCATCGGTGACCCCACCGGTCGGCTCAAGACCTGGTTCGACACCCGCGCCTGCGGGGTCGTCGTGCTGCGGCCCGATCGCTTCGTGGCAGCGGCGGCGCTGGCCCAGCAAGCTGGAGAGGCATTGCGGGCGACGCTGGCCGCGGCGTCGTACCGGAGGGATCCGGTGAGGGGCGGCGTCGACGGGGTGCCCGTCCCGCCGACCGTGATCGAGCCGACCGTGGTCGAGACACCAGTGATCGAGGAAGGAGCCCCGGCATGAGCCTGGCTCTGGTCTGCATGTCCCACAGCCCGCTGCTGGAGTTCGCCGAACCGCCGGCAGAGGTCTCGGCTGCGGTCGACGGCGCCTTCGAGCGGGCGCGTGACTTCGTCGCCGACTACGACCCGACGCTGGTGGTCTCCTTCGCCCCCGACCACTACAACGGCTTCTTCTACGACCTGATGCCGCCGTTCTGCATCGGCTACGAGGCGCTGGGCGTCGGCGACTACGGCTCCGCCGAGGGACCCCTGGACGTGCCGACCGCACTGGCCGAGCGGCTGGCGCAGCACGTCATCGACACCGACGTGGACGTCGCGATCTCTCGTCGAATGGAGATCGACCACGGCGCGGTGCAGCCACTCGAGATCCTCTTCGACGGCATCGACCGGGTGCCGACCATCCCCGTCTTCGTCAACAGCGTGGCCCGGCCCTTCACCCGGATGCGCCGGATCCGCCGGCTCGGGGAGGCGATCGGGTCGTTCCTGGCCGACCTCGACGAGCGGGTACTGGTGATCGGCTCGGGGGGCCTCTCCCACGATCCCCCCGTGCCGCAATGGGCCACCGCCACCGACGCCCAGCGGGCGATGCTGCTGGACGGACGGCACCCCACCGCGGCCGCACGGGACGCCCGGCAGCAGCGCGTCATCGACACCGCGAAGGAGTTCGCCGCCGGCACCGCCGACATCCGCGACCTCAACCCGGATTGGGACCGTCGCTTCCTCGACGTACTGGCCTCCGGCGACCTCACCCGGATCGACGCCATGACGCCGGAGGCGATGGCGCGCGACGCCGGCAACTCGGCCCACGAGGTGCGCACCTGGGTCGCGGCGTTCAGCGCCCTGGCCGCGGCCGGCCGCTACGCGGTGACCTCCTCGTTCTACCGGCCGATCCCCGAACTCATCGCCGGCTTCGGGGTGCTCACCGCTCGCTGACCCGGCGCAAACGCACACCGGAAAGCCGCTGACCCGGCTCATATGAACCGCACGTCTGTGCGTTTGCGCCGGGTCGGCCTGATCCGGGTAGTCGTTTGAGCCGGGTCAGCGAGGGTGGATCGGGGGGACATCGATCCCGGCCGGCGCCACCGGGCGCAGCAGGGCGTCGGTGCCACCGTCGACATAGACCACCGACCCAGTCATCAGCGAGGCCCGGTCGGAGAGCAGGAATCCGATCACCTCGGCCACCTCGTCGGCTCGTCCGGGGCGACCCAGGGCCGAGGGATAGGCCTGGACGAACTGACCGAGCACCGGGTCCTGTCGCATCGCCTCACCCATCGGCGTCGCGATGAACCCCGGGGCGACCGCGTTGAGCCGCAGGCCGGCGCCGCCCCACTCCGCGGTCGCGCTGGCGCGTCGGGTCCAGTAGGCCACGGCCGCCTTGGTGGCGGCATAGATGTGGACCACCTCGACGCCGTCGGCCACCTTGCGGGCGACCTCCTCACCACCGGTCAAGCAAGCCTGGGCCACCTCGGCGTTCCAGCCGGGCTGGCCGGTGACCGAGTTCGACGAGACCGTCACCACGGACCCGCCGGCCACCAGCGACGGCCGCAATGCCTCGACCAGGTCGACGCTGCCGAAGTAGTTCACCGACACCATCGTCTGCGGGTCCAGACCGGTCACCGGACCGAGCCCGGCACACGCCGCGATCCCGGCCAGGCCATCGCGGGCGAGCTCCCCGATGCGCCGTACGGCGTCCGCGCGGCCGGAGGCCGTGCCGAGGTCGACCCCGATCTCGACGTCGCCTCCGGCGTGCAGGTCCACGCCGATCACCCGATGTCCGGCCGAGCGCAGCCATGCCGCCGTCGCTGCCCCGATACCCGATGCTGCTCCACTGACCACGTAGGTGTTCATGGGCGCATCAAACTAGAACAGGTTCTCGTTGTCGAGGTCCCGGGGACCAGTCACCCCATGCCGAGGTTGACCGCGTAGATCTCGCCCGCCTCGTCGATCCACAGCTCGACGACGACCTCGCCGTCGCAGTCGTCCGGCCCACCCCGGGTGAGGCTGACCAGATCGGCATCGGCCGTCTCGAGTTCCGGCGGAAGGCCGGCCACCGTGCACCCGGCACGGCCGGCCGAGACAATGATCTCGCGACCGTCTTTGCGCAGTTGAGTGATCGGGCTGATCCCGCAGCGCACTCCGCTGGCCCCGGAGCAACCAGTCCAGGCCCAGCGCCGCTCGGGCTCAGTGAGGTACGCCGGCGCCCCGAACGACGGCTCTCCGTTGACCAAGAAGCGCACCCGGTCCGCGAACGCCGGAGCCGGCCCCTCCTCACGCGCCCAGTCCACAAACGTATCCGCGGTCCCGGCGCGGACAGGATCAGCAGGAGCCGCATCGCTCGGTTCGGCATCGTCCCCGCCCGTGGCGTCCCCACCCGCGCCGATCAGCGCGGTGAGGCTCGTGATCCGACCGACCCGGTCGTAGGTGACCTCGACCCATTCAGCCGGACACACCACGTCGCCCGGTACACCGGCCCAGAGCCGGACCCCGCCACCGGCCGCCGACCCGGACCCACCGCACACCCGGTCGAACGCCCACTCCGCGACGAGCAGTGGGCTCTGGCTGTCCCACGACGACGGGTCGGTGACCATGCCGGCCAGCGCATGGACCGGGTTGTAGCAGACCGCGTCGGCACAGAGGCTCCAGTCGTCGGGGCGCTCGAGATCGTCGGAGTCGACGACGTCACGGACGAAGGGGTCCTGGGGCGCCTCAGCGCCGGCGACCGCGACCTCCACCTCATCGGCCATCGCCGGTACGCCCTCGAGCCCACGGGCGAACCGCACCAGTTCATACAGCTGTTGCCAGTCGACCTCACCGACGCAGTCGATCACCCGCCGGTTGCGGATCACGTCGATCCGGACGGTCTCGCCGGGCTCCAGACGGGTGCCCGGCGCCGGCGAGACCCAGCCGACCATCCCGCTGAAGGCGCAGCCCCGGCGGACCACCCGGGTCTCCACGCGCCACCCTGCCTGCTTCAGCACCCGCGTCGCCTCCTTGGCGGTATAGCCCAGCAGCGAGGGAACCTGGCCCGCGGGGTAGGCGTACTCGGACTCCTCGGAGGTGGTCGGGGTCGGCGGGTCGGCCGGCGCCGGATCGTCCCCGCTCCGGTTGGCCAGCACGAACCCGAGCCCGGCGATCAGCGCCACCGTGGCGGCGATCGCGACCAGCGCGGCGATGCCCTCCGACCGGGGCGGGAGGTCGCCGGCGGCACCGTGCGACTCGGCGACCTCGACGGTCGCGCCGGCCTGGGACAGCAGGTCGCGAGCGCGCTCCGGGGAGAGCGGGTCGGACGAGCCGGGACGGTCAGCGGGCATCGGGCACCTCCAGGAGCGGGCCGAGCGCGGCGAGGGCGCGCGCCGTACGGGACTTGACCGTGCCCGGCGCCACCCCGAGCGCAGCGGCCGTGTCGCGCTCGCTGAGGTCCGCGTAGTACCGCAGCACCAGCACCTCACGCTCGACCGGACGCAGCTGGGCCAGCGCCCGTCGTACCGCGATCCCGGTCTCCCAGTCGGGCCGGACGGTCGGCCCTTCGGGCAGCACCTCGGTGGGCAGCTCCCCGTTCCAGCGCCGCTTGCGGGCGTCGTAGAAGGTGGTGAGCAGGATGCGATGGACGTAGCCGTCGGGATTGTCCGCGCGGCTCACCCGGCGCCAGGAGCGATAGCACTTCAACAGCGCCGTCTGGACCAGGTCCTCGGCGTCACCGCTGGGGCAGCCGAGCAGGACAACGGTGCGCACCAGTACGGCGCGCCGCTGGGCGACGAAGTCGGCGAAGTCCATGGGTTGCGGCCGGGATCCTTCCGGGGTCGGTCACCAGTCTGACCGGCTGGGCACCCGAGTCGGTTCCCGTTCGCAGAGACCTACCCCCTAGACCGCAGCGAGGGTGACGTCACCACTCACGGTGACCGCGCGCAACTCGAGGTGGTCCTGACCCGGCTCCGGCTCACCGACACTGCGCAGGTCGGAGCGGACACGGCCGGTGACGGTGGAGATGTCGGTCCACACCGGGGTGCCGTCCGGGACGCCGATCCGCAGGTCGCCCGAGGCGCCCTTGGCGGTGATCCGGCCGCGGCTCGCGGCGGCGATGAGCAGGCTGCCGGAGCCTGTCGTCATCGCGACGTCGGCCTCGGCCTGCTCGATGGCAAGGTCGCCGGAGCCGGTCTTGACGACGACGGCGTCCAGGGTCGACCCGAGGTGCACGTCACCGGAGCCCGTGGAGATCGAGCTCGCCGCGCCGGCGCGCCCCACGGTGACATCGCCCGAGCCGCTGCGGATGCGCAGCTCGCCCTCGCCCGACTCCACCTGCACGTCTCCAGAGCCCGTGTCCAGTACGGCGACACCGCGCACCTGGTCCAGGCGCACGTCGCCGGAGCCGTTCTTGACCCGCACGTCGCCGTACCCACCGGCAGCGATGACGTCGGCGCTGCCGGCCTTGGCCGTCAGGCTGCTGCCGTTCGGGACCTCGAGGCGCATGACGAGGCGCTGGTCTCCGGAGAAGATGCCGGTGCGGTTCCGTGGCGCCACCACGCTGATGCCGTCCTGGTTCTGCTCGACGACGACCTCGCGGGCGCGGCGCCCCTCGATGTGGACGGTGCTGGTGGCGCGCTCGGAGGCGGTCACCTCGAGCAGGCCCTCGCCGAGCTCCACGTAGAGCTGGACCGGGCCGGGGGTGTCGAAGCCGTATTCGGCGACCTTGCTGTCGTTCATCGCTCTCTCCTGAGGTGAGGTGGGTCTGGGGTGGTCGTGGGGGCCGGCGATCAGTGCCAGCCGGTCATCCGGCGCTCGCCGCGCTTGCCGCGGAACGGGAAGTCCCCGCCGAACGGGATGCTGGACAGGTCGACGTCGACTCTCAGTGCGCGCTCACTGGTGGCGGCACGCACCACGCTCACCAGCCACGTGTTGAGGGACTGACCCGCTGCGGCGGCGGCCTCCTCGGCACGCGCCTTCACCGACTCCGGGATCCGGAGGCTGACGCGCGCGAGGTCGCCCTCGTCGACGGGCTGGGTCGCAGCCGGAGCCGACTCCGGCGGAGTTTCGGGAGTCGGCGCATGCACCGCGAAGTCGAGGTCACGACCGTCGAGCCGCACGTCGACACCGCCCGACGGCATCGCGGCGGTGATCTCGGCGGCGGCTTGACTGATCGCCTCCATCATCGCGAGCCGGGCGGCAGGGTCGAGCGCGAAGCCCAGGCGGTCCGCGATCTCACGCGCCTCGGGGCCCGCGCTCTCGGCGGCGGCCAGCAGATCTCGACGGAGGCTGTCGACGTACGGCGTGATGTCCACGTGCCCCACAATGACACCATGATGACGTCATAGCAACCCCTCGTGATGTCAACAACGGCATCAGGCAGGATGGAGGCGTGACCCGACCCGTGGAGACCTGGCTGACCGACATGGACGGCGTGCTCGTGCACGAGGAGCTCCCGATCCCGGGAGCCGCGGAGTTCATCGAGACCTTGCAGCGCAGCGGACGGCGCTTCCTGGTGCTCACCAACAACTCGATCTTCACCCCGCGCGATCTACGTGCGCGCCTGCTCGGCAGCGGCATCGACGTACCCGAGGACGCGATCTGGACCTCCGCACTGGCCACCGCACAGTTCCTCCTCGACCAGCGTCCCGGCGGCACCGCGTACGTCGTCGGCGAGGCCGGCCTGACCACCGCGCTGCACGAGGTCGGCTACGTGATGACCGACCGTCAGCCCGATTACGTGGTGCTCGGCGAGACCCGCACCTACTCGTTCGAGGCGATCACCAAGGCGATCCGGCTGATCGACGCCGGCGCGCGCTTCATCGCCACCAACCCCGACCCCAGCGGACCGTCCCAGGACGGCAAGCTTCCCGCCACCGGCGCCGTCGCCGCGCTGATCAGCCGGGCCACCGGTCGCGACCCCTACTACATCGGCAAGCCGAACTCACTGATGATGCGCAGCGCGCTCAACCGGATCGAGGCCCACTCCGAGACCACCGTCATGGTCGGTGACCGGATGGACACCGACATCATCGCCGGGTTGGAGGCGGGGCTGCGCACGGTGCTGGTGCTGACCGGGTCCACCAAGGCCGACGCGGTCGACGTCTTCCCCTACCGGGCCACGCGGATCGCGGACTCGATCAAGGACGTGATCGAGCTGGTGGAGACCGGCGAGGTCTGAGCCCCTGGGTTTGCGTCACACCGATCGGGGCCGGGCGCCCACGATTCGTATGACGCAACACCCGGCTGCCCGGAACGACGCCACACCGGGCGGCCCGTCAGGCGAGGCCGAGCGCCTTCGCGGACTCCTCGCGCATCTGCACCTTCCGGATCTTCCCGGTGACCGTCATCGGGAACTCATCCACGACCATCACGTAGCGCGGGATCTTGTAGTGCGCCAACCGTCCGTCGGCGAACGCCCACACCGCGGCGGCGTCGAGCGACTCGGCGTCCGCGCGCAGCTTCACCCAGGCGCACAGCTCTTCGCCGTACTTCTCGTCAGGGACACCGATCACCTGCACGTCCTCGATGTCGGGATGACCGTAGAGAAACTCCTCGATCTCCCGCGGGTAGATGTTCTCGCCGCCGCGGATCACCATGTCCTTGATCCGGCCGACGATCGTGCAGTAGCCGTCCCCACGCATCACCGCGAGATCACCGGTGTGCATCCAGCCGTCGGCGTCGATCGCCTCGGCGGTCTTCGCCTCGTCCTCCCAGTAGCCGAGCATCACCGAGTAGCCACGGGTGCAGAACTCCCCCGCCTCGCCACGGGGCAGGGTCTGGCCGGTGACCGGGTCGACGACCTTGATCTCCACGTGCGGAGCGGCCCGGCCGATGGTGGCGGTACGACGCTCCAGGTCGTCGTCGCTGCGGGTCTGACAGCTCACCGGGCTGGTCTCGGTCATCCCGTAGGCGATGGAGACCTCCGCCATGTGCATGTCGTTGATGCACCGCTTCATCACCTCCACCGGGCACACGGCGCCGGCCATGATCCCGGTGCGCAGGGAGGAGAGGTCGTACGACGCGAAGTCGGGGTGACTCTGCATCGCGATGAACATCGTCGGCACCCCGTACACCCCGGTGCAGCGCTCGTCCTGCACCGCCTGCAGCGTGATGGCCGGGTCGAAGCCGGGTGCAGGGATCACCATGGTGGCGCCGTGGGAGACGCAGCCGAGATTGCCCATCACCATGCCGAAGC
Source organism: Nocardioides sp. BGMRC 2183 (assembly GCA_008123405.1). GTDB lineage: Bacteria > Actinomycetota > Actinomycetes > Propionibacteriales > Nocardioidaceae > Nocardioides. The sequence continues at coordinate 82,461 of VSSA01000009.1, read as the reverse complement.
AGTGGTAGAAGGGCACCGGGATGCAGAGCCGGTCCTGCTCGGTGAAGCCGATCAGCTCGGTGGTGAAGTAGCCGTTGTTGAGGATGTTGCGGTGGCTCAGGGTGGCGCCCTTGGGATAGCCGGTGGTCCCGGAGGTGTACTGGATGTTGATCGGGTCCTCGGGGCGCAGGGTGGCCATCCGGGTCGCGACCGCGTCGGCGGGCTGCTCCCGACCGGCCTCGAGCAGCTTGTCCCAGTCGTCGCTGTCCACATAGAGGGTGCGGGTCAGGCCGTCGACCTCGCCAGCGGCGACGACCTCGGTGACCATGGCGCGGTAGTCGCTGGTCTTGAAGCTGGTGGCGGCGATCAGGAGCGTCGTACCTGACTGGTTGAGGGCGTAGGCGAGCTCGTGTGTGCGGTAGGCCGGGTTGATGTTGACCAGGATCGCGCCGACCTTGGCGGTGGCGAACTGGACGATCGTCCATTCCGCGCAGTTCGGTGCCCACATGCCGACCCGGTCGCCCTTCTCGATGCCGAGGCCGAGCAGCCCTCGCGCCACCCGATCGACCTCCTCGTCGAAGGAGCGCCAGGTCCAGCGGCGCCCGCTGGCGACCTCGACCAGAGCCTCGCGGTCGGGGAACCTGGAGACAGTCCGCTGCAAGCACGCACCGATCGTCTCCTCCAGCAGCGGAGTCGTGGTCTCGCCGGCGGCGATGGACAGCTCTGGACGCGCGTCGCTCATACAGACCATCGTGCACCGCCTGTGAGTGCGATCACACCCCCGATGGGGGTCCGCGCGTGGTGGGTCAGCGTGGTGGGTCAGCGTGGTCGGTCAGGGCAGCAGGCCGAGGCGGCGGGCAGCGACGACCGCCTCGTGTCGCGAGTGCACCTCGAGCCGCGCGATCAGGTCGCGCATAGAGGACTTCACCGTCTGCGGCGCGATCCCGAGTCGCTCACCGACCTGCGCGTACGACGCACCGGTGGCCACTTGAGCGAGCACGTCGATCTCGCGAGGGGTGAGCCGCGGTGCCGTCGCATCAGCGGGGGTGGCATCGAGATCGTCGAGGAGTTGCTTCAGTGCGCTGCGGGTCGCGGAGTCGGTGACGCGGGCCCTCAGCTCACGGAGCCCGGCGTGCGCTCGGCGCCACCGCTCGCTCGCCGCCGACTCCGCCTGCTGCAACTCGGCTGTGCGGGCGGTGAGGCGGCGCTTGACTTCGTCCTCGATCGCCAGCTCGCGGGCCAACCACAGCCCGGTCCGGTTGACCGCATCGAGCATCCGGTCGCCGGCCGTCACCGACTCACGGACTCCGGCGTAGACCACACCACGGACATCGCGACCGACCACGATCGGCGCCGCGACAACGGCGCGCAGCCCCTCGCTGAGCACCGGACGGTCGTAGTGATGGGAGATGTCGGAGGCTCGCCCGTAGTCGGCGACGCCGAACGCGGCCCGCCGCTGCCAGACCTGCCCACCGACCCCACGCCCACTGGTCACCTCGAGATCTTCGAGCGACCGTCCCCGAACCCCGTCGAAGCGGGTCAGCCGCAACGCCCCCTCCTGGACCAGCCCGCCGAACCCGACAGCGGCACCACTGGTGCTGCGCAGCCGGCGCAAGGCTGATCGCCACAACGCGTCCTGTGCGTGCGCGTGCGCGTCGTCGTACTCGGCCGGGGCAGGGTCCACCCTCCGAGCCTAACCTCCCCGTCCTGGCTGCTCAGCCCCGTCGAGTTGGCGTTTCGGGCCCGTCGAGTTGGCGTTTCGGGCCCGTCGAGTTGGCGTTTCGGGCCCGTCGAGTTGGCGTTTCGGGCCCGTCGAGTTGGCGTTTCGGGCCCGTCGAGTTGGCGTTTCGGGCCCGTCGAGTTGATACCGCAACTTGGCTCGATGTGCGTTCGAGCCGGGTCAGCGCCAATCCGACGTGCATTTGAGCCGGGTCAGCGCCAATTCGATGTGCGTTTGAGCCGGGTCGGCGAGGGCTCAGAGGTCGAAGAGCGAGTCCGAACCGTGGATGTCGGCGTCGGTGCGGGGCTGGTGGGCCTCGCCGGACGCGGCTGGCTTCGGCTTCTCGGCAGCCGGCTCTTCAGCCTCCTCGGCTTCCGCCTCGGACTCGGTCTCCGACTCAGTCTCGGGCTCCGACTCGGGCTCCGACTCGGGCTCGGGCACCGGCGCTGCGGCGCGCTCGACGGTCGCGGCCTCCGGGGCGGCGATGTCGAACAGGGACCCCGCTCCCTGGATGTCCACGTCCGTGTGCGGCTGACTCGCCTCGGTCGACCCACCTGCGGCCGGCGCGCTCGCGCTCGCCGGCTCCGTGGGCGCCTCGGCCGGCTCCGCCGCCTCTGTCGCCGGCTCAGGCTCGGGCGTGGGCTCCGGCTTGCCCTCCGGTTCCACCGACTTCGGCGCTGCGGGCGCCGGCTCGGGGGCGGCGATGTCGAAGAGGGAACCGCCCTCGGGGATCTCGGCGGACGCCGCTGCCGGCTCGGCCGGCTTCTCGACGGGCTGGGCGGGCTCGGCAGCCTTCGCCGCAGGCTCGGCGGTCGGCTTGGGGGCAGCGATGTCGAAGAGCGACCCCCCACTGGGGATCTCCTCGGCCGGCTTCGCCTCCGCCGCCGGCTTCGCCTCGGTCGCCGGGCTCGTGGCAGGCTCTGCTGCTGGCGCCGGGGTGTCGAAGAGGGAGCCGCCCTCGTCGAAGAGCGACCCCGTCGCACCCGGTCCCGCGGCCTCCTCCGCCGGCTTCTCGGCCGAGTCGGCCGCAGGCTTCTCGTCCGTCTTCTCGGCGGGGCCGTCGAAGAGCGACCCAGCGTCATCGAAGAGCGACCCGCCAGAAGCCGGCTCCGCCTTCGCCGCCGGCGTCTCCGCCTTCGCGGGCTCGTCGAACATCGAGCTCGGGTCGTCGAACATGCTCGACCCGCCGGATGCCTTGGCAGCCGGGCCCACGTCCTCGGTGGCGGTCACGGTGTTCTCGGTGACGGTGACGTCGCCCGCCTCAGGCTCGGCCTTCGTCTCCACCGGCCGGGTCTCGACCGGCTGCGCGGCCTTCTTCGCCGCCGGGGCCGCCAGCGGCGCACCCTCGCCCGGCTTGAGCTTGGTGGCGACCTCGCCCTTGACCGACGCGAGCAGCATCTGGGCGACGTCGAGGACCTCGACCTCTTCTCGCGCCTCGCCGTCGGCCTGCATCTTGGTCAGCCCGTCGGCCAGCATCACCCGGCAGAAGGGGCACCCGACCGCGATCTGGTCCGCCCCGGTGCCGACGGCCTCGTTGGTGCGGTTGAGGTTGATCCGCTCGCCGACCTTCTCCTCCATCCACATCCGCGCACCGCCGGCGCCGCAGCAGAAGGAGCGCTCGTTGCTGCGCTCCATCTCCTTGTACTCCGCGCCGGGGAGGATCTGGAGCAGATCGCGCGGCGGCGTGTAGACCTGGTTGTGCCGACCCAGGAAGCAGGGGTCGTGGTAGGTGATCGAGCGCTGGTGGCTGCCCTCACCGGAGTTCATCGGGGTGAGCTTGCCCTCGCGCACCAGACGGTTGAGCAGCTGGGTGTGGTGGGTGACCTCGAGCTCGATGCCGAAGTCCTTGTACTCGTTCTTCAGGGTGTTGAAGCAGTGGGCGCAGGTCGAGACGACCTTCTTGACCTTGTACTCCTTGAAGGTCTCCACGTTCTGCTGCGCCAGGCCCTGGAAGACGAACTCGTTGCCGGCCCGGCGGGCGGAGTCACCGGTGCAGGTCTCGCCGTTGCCCAGTACGCCGAAGCTGACGCCGGCCATGTCGAGCAGCTCGGCCACGGCCCGCGTCGTCTTCTTCGCGCGGTCCTCGTACGCACCGGCGCAGCCGACCCAGAAGAGCCACTCGACCTCGTCCAGCGACTCGATGTCGTCGCCGACCACCTTGACCTCGAACGGCAGGTCCTTGGCCCAGTCCATCCGCGCGGTGGCGGACATGTTCCACGGGTTGCCCTTGTTCTCCAGACCCTTGAAGAGGCCGTTGAGCTCGGAGGGGAAGTTGGACTCGACGAGCACCTGGTAGCGGCGCATGTCGATGAAGTGATCGACGTGCTCGATGTCGACCGGGCACTGCTGCACGCAGGCACCGCAGTTGGTGCAGTCCCACAGGGCATCCGCGCTGAGGACGAAGTCGCCGCCGTCGGGGTTGTAGAACCAGTCGTCGGCCGGGACGCCGTCGGTGTTCTCACCCGGTTGCCCGATGAGCGCCTTCTCCGCAGCACCCTCGACCCCGCCGGCGGCGGCGTACGCGTGCTCGCGCAGGCCCATCATCATCAGCTTGGGCGAGAGCGGCTTCTCGGTGTTCCAGGCGGGGCACTGCGACTGGCAGCGACCGCACTCCGTGCACGTGGTGAAGTCGAGGATGTCCTTCCAGGAGAAGTCCCAGATGCCACCGACACCGAGCACCGAGTCCTCGTCGAGGTCGTCGATGTCGTCCAACGTGATCGGCTTGCCGGCGGAGGTGAGCGGCTTGGCTGCGCCGAGCGCCGTACCACCCGAGGACTCGCGCTTGAGCCAGATGTTGAACCAGGCGGTGAACCGGTGCCAGGCCACGCCCATGGTGAGGTTGGAGGAGATCACGATCAGCCAGATCATCGCCGAGACGATCTTGACCATCGCGATGAAGAAGATGATGTTCTCCAGCGTCCCGATGGAGTCCTCACCGGTCGGGTAGAGGTTGCCGAAGAACTGGGAGACCGGGAAGTGCGCCGCCGTGGCGTGCTCAGCGGTCTCGCCACCGTGGGCCTTGGCCAGGTTGTACTCCGCGCCCCGGATGAAGAGGATCGCGGAGCTCTCCAGCAGCACCATCGCCTCGACGAAGTAGGCCTGCCACATGGTGGAGCCGAAGAACCGGCTCTGACGCCCCATCTGCTCCGGCCGGTGGGTGAGCCGGTAGATGATCAGCGGGATGATCGCCAACGATCCGAGCAGGCCCAGGACCTCGGCGGGCCACTCGTAGATGAAGCCCTGGCCGATCACCGGCAGCGTCCACTCCGGGTCGAAGAGCTGCGGGAACGCAGCCGCGACGGCGGTGGAGAGGAAGATGAACGCCGCGAACGCGAACCAGTGCAGCGCACCCACCCAGGTCCACTGCAGCATGCGCGTGTGGAGGACGGTCTCCTTCAGCATCGTGACCGTCCGACCCCACGGGTTGTCCGTACGCCCGGGAGCTGCCTGACCCTTGCGGATCACGCTGAGCATCGACCGGACGGCGCGGACGGTGAGGGCCACCGCGACGGCGGTGAAGGCGAACGAGATCACGATCGCTACGAGCTGCATGGTTCCAACGGCTCCTCGTCGTCAGGGTGCGCACAGACTGCACGCGGGGCGAAGCCTACGGCGGCAACGCCCCCTGGGTCTGCGAAGGCTGACCTAACACCACGGCCGTCTCCGCGCGGTCCGTCGCCGACACTACCCGCAGGTAACTTCCCGATCGTCGCGTGTCCACGCCGTCCGTCAGGCGCCGGTGACCTGCACCACACGCCCCGCGGCGCTGAACCGAATCTTCATCGGCACTCGGGCCTTCTTCTTCGTCCGCGCACAGATCGTGTACGTCGTACCGAGCCGCTGCCAGGGTTGCCCGACGGCACGCAGCACCTGCTCGTCGGTCATCCCGGGACGCACCCGTTGGCGGATCACCGACGGTCGCCGTCGCCGGTCGGGGTTGCGGCAGGAGTCAGGCGCGACGCCGTACGTGCGCTCCCACATCTGCAGGTAGGCCTCGGCGCCGCGGGCCATGTCGTCAACGATCTTGGCGCCGTCGCCGCGGCGGTCGGACTCGGCGATCCGCCGAAGGTCCTCGATCCAGTCCGGGTAGAGGCCATACTGCGCGACCCCGTCGACGTTGATGTCCCAGGTCCGCTGGCCTGCCTTCTGCTGAGAGATCCGCACCCCGTTCAACCCGGTGAACGGATAGGTCACCGGGTTCGGTACGTCGGCACCGCGCGGGTTGCCCTGCGCGCCCAGACCGTTGATGTCGGCGCCGAAGCCGAAGCCGAAGTAGTAGTGCGGGTCGGCCCACTCCTGGTGGCGCCGCCACTTCTCCACGAAACCCGTCGAGTCCCCTGCGTAGGGGGTGATGAAGCCACCGCCTGCGTAGATCCGCGGATAGGTGTCCGGGGTGGACCAGGAGTGGCTGGAGATGACGCCCGGGTAGTCGAGGTCGTCGATCACGTCCATCGACGCCTTGCGTGCCTTCACGCTGAGGTGATCGGGATCGAAGATGATCCGGCGGTCGGCCAGCGAGCCGATGGTGTGCACGCCCAGATCGGTCAGACCGCGTTTGTTGCAGTGCAGCGGGGTGCCATACAGCGGCAGCGCCGGCAGCAGGTCGCCGAAGAGCTTGCCGATCGCGCCGAACAGCGCATCCTGCTGACCGGCGCTGATATCGGGCAGCCCCACCTGGGTCCGGTCCGCGCTCTCACCGTCGGCGGGCTCGCAGTGCTCCATCCGCCAGAACGAGCCGGTCTCCAGGAAGTTCGCCAGGTTGACGACGACGCCGGTCGCACCCGCGTCTCCGGCCACGCCGGCCAGGGCGTTGTCGAACTTGTTGACCAGCTCCATCTGTCGCACGCCCATCCGATGCAGCTCGTCGAGGGAGGAGTCGATCTCCGCTGCGTCACACGCCGGGATGTCGCGGCCGGCGATGTTCTTGAACGTGCAGCCGAACGGGATCGAGGTCTCCACCCCCATCACCACCGCCATCTTCCCGGCATTGATCACCCGACGGGCCTGGTACGGGTCGGTGACGATCCGGTAGAAGCCCTTGCCGGGGCCGCCGTACTGGGCGTCGATGTAGTCCTGCATCGCATACATGTCGCGAGCCTGGAGCCGGATCGAGTCCATGTCGTCGCACGAGTTCCGCTTCAACGGATAGATCTGGCAGAGCTGGTTGTTCTCCACCAGCAGGTTCACGAAGAGCCGTTGACCGCCGCGCCAGGAGCGCTCCAGCCACTTCCAGTACGTGCCCTCATGGGTCAGGGACTCCGGCGCGGGCCAGTCCTTGAAGGTGGGCCAGCCGACCGGGTCGTGTCGCGGGATGCCGGACAACACCGCCTCCAGCAGCGCTCCGTTGCCACCGGTGAGGGTGTGGTCCGGGCAGTCCTTCAGCGCGTACGGCGCGCCATAGCTGTGCCACGGACGACCGCAGTGCACCTTGCCGCCGAGGAACTCGAACGCCATCCCGTGGGTGTGCGCGTCGACGTAGCCACGTACCTCCTGGAAGTCGGTGGTCCCGGCGTGCGGCCGCCCGGCCACGTTGACCTGCGCCTCGGGATAGCCCGCGCACCCGGAGGTACGACGCAGCGCGAAGCGGGTCGGCGTCGCCGCGAGCCCTAGCGCGCCAGCCGATGCGCGCAGGGCGCCGTCGGGGAGCTGCAGGACGAACCGGCCCGCCTGGCGTCGTACCGTCCAGTCGGCGGCGGCGCTCGGCTGGGCCGCGATGCGCGCCTGCGACCCTCGACCGGCGAGCTCGCCATCAGCAGTGTGCAGCAGATAGCCGCCGAGCCGGGTGGCCTTGAAGAAGAACGGGGCGGCGCGCCGGGCCGGCACCGGGGCCACCGCGACCTCGCTGCCGTCGCGGACGACATAGGTCCCGGACGGCGCCTGCAGCGTGTAGCAGCCGTCGGCCATCGCGTAGCGGTCCTGGGGCACCTCGCGCCGCGGCTCGCGCACCAGCGTGGTGCGCAGCCGCGGGTCGGGCAGGGCCCGCACCCGGTCGACGTAGGCCACCGCACGACGACGCTGCGCGGCGGTGGTGGGGTCGGCCGCCTCCTCACCGACCGTCTCGCCCCGGGAGACCAGGTTCTTGGTCGCCGGATCGTCGTGCCGGTGCGGCCCGATCCACGGCGGATCGACGTGCGGCAGGCCCCGGGCGGCCTTGGCCGCCTCGTTGGCCTGGACCAGATCGACGGTGCGTCCGGTCCCGGTGGTGGGCACCGTGGTGACCACTACGAGCACACCGGCAGCGAGTGCCAGCGCCGTCCCGATCCGTACCGCTGTCCGGCCGTGCCGCTCCCCTGCAGCAGCCGTGCTTCCCGTGTGCTCCCGTGTGCTCATCCCGCTCCCTGCGGCCTGGCTCCACGCCGAGTTCGCGTCGAGCTCCCTGTCCGCCCAACGACGAAGACGGCGCGAGGTTCCGATCGGGGTGGCCGGGTCGTGTCGGACGGGTGGCTCATCATGGACCTCGGAGGTCGTCGGGAGAAAGGGATGCGTCGTGGATCGAGGCTCGGCACTCGTCGTCGCTGTCGCCGCGCTCTGCCTGGTGCTGTCCGGATGCTCCGGCGAAGGTGACGGATCGGAGGCGAGTCCGCTGGGCGAACGGACCGGACCGCCGCCGGTGCGGCCGGACGCCCCGGTCGCGCAGGTCCCCGACGACCTGCGCGAGGCGGTCAGCCTCCCCCGCACCGACTCGGTCTATCCCGAGCACGGCAACGATGTGGTGGATGCGCTCCACTACGACCTGGATCTGACCTGGGCTCCCGGACGCGGTCGCTTGGAGGCGATCGAGACGCTGACCTTCCGCGCCGCCACCGACGCCGCGAGCATCCCGCTGGACCTCAGCGACGCGCTCGACGTCGCCGACCTGACCCTCGACGGAGACAGCGTCGCCTTCACCCACCGGGGCAACGACCTGGTCCTGGACATCCCGGTCACCGCCGGGGACGTGCACGCCGTCCGGATCGACTACGCCGGCTCCCCGCGACCGGCGAAGGCGCCCAACGACCTGAGCAGCTTCTCCGACGGCGTCGGCTGGATCACCGACGACGATGGCAGCACCTGGATGCTCCAGGAGCCCTTCGGAGCCTTCACCTGGTACGCCGTCAACGACCACCCTTCGGACAAGGCGCTCTACGACTTCACCCTCACCTCCGGCGCCGGCCTGACCGGGGTGGCCAACGGTGAGAACACAGCGAGCCGGGGGCAGGGCCAGCGTCGTACGACCGAGTGGCACCTGGCCGAGCCGGCGTCGTCGTACCTGGTCACGGTGGCGTTCGACGACTTCCAGGTGACCGGGCAGACGGGACCCTCGGGGGTGCCGATCCAGGTCTGGGCGCCGGCCGATGGGCCGCCGCTGCCCGGCGACACCGCGGTCACCGCCGAGGCGATGGGGTGGGTCGAGGAGATCCTCGGTCCGTACCCGTTCGAGACGTTCGGCATCGTCGTCGCCGGCGACTCGTCGGTCGGGATGGAGACCCAGACCATGGTCACCCTCGGCGACACGCCCTACTCGCTCTCCTCACCGGTGATCGTGCACGAGCTCGCCCACCACTGGTACGGCGACTCGGTGACCCCGTCGGACTGGTCGGAGGTGTGGATGAACGAGGGCATGGCGACCTATCTGCAGGCGATGTGGGAGGCCGAGCAGGAGGGCATCGGGATCGAGGAGAAGCTCGACCAGTGGCGCGACGCCGAGGCAGCAGCGCGCGCGGCGGCCGGCCCTCCCGGCGCCTACGATCCCGATCGGTTCGTCGACCTCAACGTCTACTACGGACCAGCGCTGATGTGGCAGGAGCTGCGCGAAGAGCTCGGCGACGACCCGTTCTTCGCGCTGCTGCGCGACTGGCCGGAGAGCCAGGAGAACGACATCTCCGACCGATACGAGTACCTGGCCTGGATCGAAGAACAGACCGGTGAGGAACTCGACGCATTCTTCGCCGACTGGCTCCTCTCCGACACCACGCCACCGACAGAGTGACCTCGGCGCACCGCGAGCGAAGCCCCTTCCCAAGAAACTGAAACACGTTCTATATTCGCCGAATGCGCCTGCTCCCCTCCGCGCTGGCCACTGGTGCTGCCACCGCGTTGACCCTGCTGCTCACCACCCTGCCGACCACCGCGGTCGCCGACGATGCCGGCACGACCGACACCGGCGGGCTCGATCTCCCCGGGCTGCCGACGCTGCCGCACGTCCCTGGCCTGCCGATCCCCTCGCTGCCCACCGACCTGTTGGTGCCGGACTTCCAGGGATCGGCGGTGACGCCGCGGAGGCTGCCCGCACCGCCGGTGCCGCAGAATCCGTACCTGGCACCCAACGGCGCCAGCAGCATGCACAACGACCCCTACAGCACGGACGCGTACGACGTCAGCGGCCCGGTCGGCAACGACCTCGAGGTGACCAGCGCCAGCTACGGCATCCGCGAGTGCGCCACCATCGCGTTCGACTCCCACGATCGGATGGTCGGGCTGTGCGGCGGGATCGAAGGCTTCACGATGATGGTGATCGACCCCGACACTCTGAAGGCGATCGACGAGCTGCAGCTCTCCTCCCGCGATCTGCTGTCCGGCAAGAACCCGCTGACCGACATCTGCGGCGGGACCTACTTCTTCCTCGACCAGCGCGACCGGGCCTACGCCACCACGGTCGCCGGCGGTATCGCCGAGGTGAAGGTCGCCGACGACGGTGCCCTCAGCAAGGGCCGCAGTTGGGACCTGACGCGCCACATGCCGGAGGACGACTGCCTGGTCGCGACCACCGTCGACTGGAGCGGCCGGTTGTGGTGGTTCACCCAGCAGGGCGTCGTCGGCACTCTCGACCGCGCCACCGGAAAGGTCCGCACGCACCGGTTGCCGGCTGGCGAGGGGGTGTTCAACTCCGTCTCCGGGGACGAGACCGACGGCATCTACGTCGTCACCACCCACGCCCTGTATCGCCTCGATGCCGACCGGGGCGACAGGCCCGCCGTGACCTGGCGCCAGCGCTACGACCGGGGCGGCACCACCAAACCGGGGATGCTCTCCCAGGGTTCGGGCACCACTCCCACCCTCATCGGCAAGCGGTGGGTGGTGATCGCGGACAACGCCGAGCCACGGACCCGGATCGTCGCCTTCGACCGGCGGCGCGGCGTGCAGCACCGCCGCCACTGCACGGTGCCGGTGCTGGGACGGAACGCGGGGACCACCGAGAACAGCCTGGTGGCCGCCGGGCGGTCGGTGATCATCGAGAACAACTACGGCTACAGCGGCATCGGCGCCACCTTGTTCGGCCGGAGCACCACCCCCGGCATCGCCCGGGTGATGATCGGCAAGAAGTGCCGCGTCGCCTGGACCAACGACGCGGTCGCCCCCACCTCGGTACCCAAGGCCTCGCTCGGCAACGGACTGGTCTACGCCTACACCAAGCCGGCCCGCAAGGACGGCATCGACGCCTGGTACCTGACCGCGATCGACATCCGCACCGGCAAGTCCGCCTGGAGCAAGCTGACCGGCACCGGCATCCAGTGGAACAACCACTACGCCTCCATCTACCTCGGCCCCGACGGCGCCGCCTACCTCGCCACCATCGCCGGCCTCATCCGGGTCGTCGACGCTCGCTGACCCGGCTCAAATGCCTGCGTTTGAGCCGGGTCAGCGCGATCCGCGTGTGCACTTGAGCCGGGTCAGCCGAGATCGGCGGAGTCCAGGACGCAGTTGAAGGCGAGGGTGAAGACCTCGGAGAGGAGGTCGGGGTCGGGCATGCCGCTGCCGTCGGTGACGACCTGGAGGTCCTCGTCGATGAAGCCCGCCTCCTGGAGTCCGTCGACACCGCGTGAGTTGACCAGTTCGGTGGCGACGCAGGTCGCTGTCTGCCGATCGATCTCGGGGTCCTCGGCCAGGGCGGCGGAGATGTTGTCGATCGCGGTCTGCTCGTCGCCGCCCGGGGCGGGGGCGTCGGTGTCATCGGTGGCGGCGCCACTGGACGACGCGGTCGGGTCGTCGGAGGGGTCCTCGCTGGTGGCCGACGACTCCTCGCCGCCCGACGCTCCCCGATCGTCACCGTCGTCGCCGGCGAGGGCGACCACCGCGGCCGCACCACCGCCGAGCAGCAACACCGCGGCCACCACGGCGGCAACGATCCACCCCACCCGCGACCCGGTACGACGACCAGCGCCATAGCCCCCAGCGCCGTAGCCCCCAGCGCCATAGGCGACGTGCGACTGACCGACGGTGGGCGCTGCGACGGACGGGCCGGCGGTCGTCGTACCGAAGCCGGGGCGGACGTGGGCGGGGGCCGGGAGGTGGTGCTCCAGGGCCCGCAGGTCGTCACGCAGGGCGGCAGCGCTCTGGTAGCGCTGGGCGGGATCCTTGGCCAGCACCGTGGCCAGGATCCGGTTCGCCTCCCGCTCGAACGGACCGACCACCTGGAGCTGTGGCACCGGCGCGCTGACGTGGGCGGTGACGACCTGGTAGTCGGTGGTGCCCTGGTAGGGCGCGCTCCCGACCAGGCACGCCCACAGCAGGCAGCCGAGCGAGTACAGGTCGCTGAGGGGTCCCGGGGCGCCGCCGGTGTGCAGCTCGGGCGCCATATAGCTCGGCGTGCCGACGGTGAACCCGTCGGTGGTCAGGCCACTGACGCCGTCCACCCGACGCGCGATGCCAAAGTCTCCGAGGTAGGCCGAGACGCTGTCGCCGCGGTGCCGCAGCAGGACGTTGGCGGGCTTGATGTCGCGGTGCACCAGGCCCGCCCGATGGGCCTCGGCGAGACCGTCGGCGATCTGGGCGATGATCGACAGCGCGATCCGCGGCGGCGGCGCGCCGTACGTCCGCAGCATCGACCCGAGATCACCGTCGGGGATCAGCTGGGAGGCGATGTAGAGACGCCCGTCGACCTCGCCGTAGGCGAAGACCTGCACCACGTGCGGCGAGTCCAACGACGCCTGAGCCTGTGCCTCCTGGGTGAAGCGGGCCCGGAAGAGCGGGTCGCCGGCGACGTTCGGGGTGATCACCTTCAGGGCGAGGCGACGGTTCAGCCCGACGTCGACGGCCTCGAAGACCGTGCCCATCCCGCCCTGGCCGATCTGCTCGTTGATCCGGTACGGACCCAGTTGGTCACCGGGGCGCAGCGGCGGGGGGACGGGAGCGGACACGCAAGGCTTCTTACCCCCTCAGGTGGGTTTCGCACCACTCGTCAACACAGTCGTCCCCCGCCGCCGGCCACGCCTTGCCTCCATGGACGTGCCTCAATAAAGCAGTGCGGTACCCGGATCCTCGATCACCCCGGCCACGTCGGCGAGGAACCGGGAGCCGGTAGCGCCGTCGATGTGCCGGTGGTCGAAGGAGAGCGCCAACGTCATCACCTGACGCGGCACCACCTGGTCGTCCACCACCCACGGCCGCGGCCGGATCGCGCCGAGACAGAGGATCGCGGACTCCCCGGGGTTGATGATCGGGGTGCCGGCGTCGACGCCGAAGACGCCCACGTTGGTGATCGTCATCGAGCCACCGCTGAGCTCGGCAGGTTGGGTCCGGCCGGCCCGCGCGGTCGCAGTGAGCTCCTCCAGGGCACCGGCGAGGCCGAGCAGGTCCAGCGCGTGCGCGTCCTTGATGTTCGGCACCACCAGGCCGCGCGGGGTGTCGGCGGCGATGCCGAGATTGACGCCGTGCTTGATCACCACCTCTTGAGCCTGCTCGTCCCAGGTGGAGTTGATCAGCGGGTGGCGACGCAACGCGAGCAGGGTCGCCTTCGCGGCGACCAGCAGGGGCGAGACCTTCAGCTCACGGAACTCGCGCCGCGAGCGCAGCCGCTCCACGAACTCGACCGTCGCACCTGCGTCGACGGTGACCCACTCGGTGACGTGCGGCGCGGTGAAGGCGGAGGAGACCATCGCCGCGGCCATCTGCTTGCGCACGCCCTTGATCGGCTCGCGGGTCTCGCCCGCCTGCGGCGCGTCGGTCATCGGCGTCCCCACGCTCGGAGCACTCGGCGGGGCAGCGGGCGTCGTACCTGCCCGCTCGACGTCGGAGCGGGAGATCGTGCCGTTCGGTCCTGTCGGGGTGAGGGTTGCGAGGTCGACCCCGAGGTCCTTGGCGAGCTTGCGGACAGGCGGTTTGGCCAGCACCCGCACCGCCCCCTGCTCGGAAGCGGCCGGCTCGGAGGCGGCCGCCTCCGAAGGGGCTGGCGCTGGCTCGCTCGCGACCGGAGTCGCTGCGTTGCCACGCGGACGGCGCTTCAGGTCGCGCTGCTTCGGCCCGTAGCCAACCAGTGTCGGGTTGCCCTCGGGCGGCACGTTGGTGTCGATCGGCGTGGCCGGGGCGACCGGGACGGTGGGCCGTTCGGGGACCGATGGCGCCACCGGCTCGACCACCTTCTCGACCGCCTCCCCGATGGTGATGATCGGCGTGCCGACCTCGACCATCTCGCCCTCGGGCACCAACAGGGCGGTCACCTCGCCGGCGTACGGCGAAGGCAACTCGACGATCGACTTCGCGGTCTCGATCTCGACCACGATGTCGTTGACCGCGACGGTGTCGCCGACCGCGACCCGCCAGACCACGATCTCGGCCTCGGTGAGGCCCTCACCGACGTCGGGAAGCTTGAACTCAGGCACTGGTTGTCTCCTCCGATTCCGGGCGGCTCAGAACGCGAAGCTGCGGTCGACGGCGTCCAACACCCGGTCCAGGTCGGGAAGGTACGCCTCCTCGACCCGGGCGGGCGGGTACGGCGTGTCCCAGCCACCGACCCGCAGCACCGGCGCTTCGAGCGAGTAGAAGCAGGTCTCGGTGAGCCGCGCGGCGACCTCGGCGCCGAGGCCGAGATTGACGTGCGCCTCGTGGACGACGATGGCGCGGCCGGTGCGTCGTACGGACTCCTCGACCGGGCCGAGGTCCAGCGGCGAGAGCGTGCGCAAGTCGATCACCTCCAGTGAGCGGCCCTCCTCGGCAGCCACCGCCGCCGCGTCCACGCAGGTCCCGACGGTGGGCCCGTAGCCGATCAACGTGGCGGCGTCGCCGGGGCGCACCACCCGCGACTCCCACAACGGCCCGGGCGACGCGGCGTCGTCGATCTCGGCCCGGGTGGAGTGGTAGTGCCGCTTGGGCTCCAGGAAGATCACCGGGTCGTCGCAGGCGATCGCCTGCTGCAGCATCCAGTAGGCGTCGACCGGGTTGGAGCAGGCGACCACCTTCAGACCGGGGGTGTGCGCGAACTGCGCCTCCGGCGACTCGCTGTGGTGCTCGACCGCGCCGATGCCGCCGCCGAACGGGATCCGGATCACCATCGGCATCGGCACCCGCCCCTGGGAGCGGGAGTGGAACTTGGCGACCTGGCAGACGATCTGGTCGTAGGCCGGGTAGACGAAGCCGTCGAACTGGATCTCCACCACCGGGCGATAGCCGCGCATCGCCATGCCGACAGCGGTGCCGACGATGCCGGACTCAGCCAGGGGGGTGTCCATCACCCGGTCTTCGCCGAAGTCCTTCTGCAGACCGTCGGTGATCCGGAAGACGCCGCCGAGCCGGCCGACGTCCTCCCCCATCACCACGACCTTGGGGTCCTCCTCCATCGCCCGGCGCAGGCCGGCGTTGAGGGCCTTGGCCATGCTCATCGTCGTGGTGGTCATGCCGCACCTCCTTCGGCGCCGGCGCCGGCATGGTCGGCGAACGAGGAGAGGTACGTCGCCACCTCGGCCTGCTGTGCCGCCAACTCGGCGGTCTGCTCGGCATAGACCCGGTCGAAGATGCTCAGCGGCTGCGGGTCCGGCAGGAGGTGGCACTCGCGTCGCATTCGCTCCCCGAGCGCGTCGGCCTCGGCGCTCAACTCGGCGAAGAAGTCGTCGTCGGCCAGGCCGTTGCGGCGCAGATGCACCTCGACCCGGGCCAGCGGGTCCTTGAGCTTCCAGTGCTCGACGTCCTCCATCAGCCGATAACGCGTCGGGTCGTCGGTGGTGGTGTGCGCGCCCATCCGGTAGGTGTAGGCCTCGATCAGCGTCGGCCCCTGGCCCTCGCGTGCCCGCTTCAATGCGGCCTGGGTGACGGCATAGCTGGCCAGCACGTCGTTGCCGTCCACCCGGACGCCGGGGAAGCCGAAGCCGTTCGCCCGCTGGTAGAGCGGAATCCGGGAGACCTTCTCGATCGGCTCGGAGATCGCCCACTGGTTGTTCTGGCAGAAGAAGACGACCGGAGCGTTGGCCCAGGCGGCGAAGATGAACGCCTCGTTGACGTCGCCCTGGGACGAGGCACCGTCACCGAAGTGGGCGAGGACGGCGGCATCCCGGTCGCCGTCGCCAGTGCCGACCACGCCGTCGCGCTGCAACGCCATCGCGTAGCCCGCGGCGTGCAGCACCTGGGCGCCGATCACGATCGTGTAGAGGTTGAAGCCGTGGGCGTGCGGATCCCATCCGCCGTTGTCCACGCCGCGGAAGAGGCCGAGCAGCGAGACCGGGTCGACGCCACGGACCCAGGCCACCCCGTGCTCGCGGTAGGTCGGGAAGACGAAGTCCTGGCGTGCCAGGGCGTGGCCGGCGCCGACCTGGGCGGCTTCCTGACCGAGCAGCTGAGCCCACAGTCCGAGCTCGCCGTGTCGCTGCAGCGCGGTCGCCTCGACGTCGAGCCGCCGCACCAGGAACATGTCGCGATAGAAGGTCCGCAGCATCTCCGGGGTCAGCTCGAGATCGAACTCCGGGTGGTGCACCCGCTCCCCCTCCGGGGTGAGCAACTGGACCAGCTCGCCCTCGTCCGCGGGGGCGGTCGGGGTCGGTCCGAAGACGGGGTCGTTCACGTCGGGCACCTCTTCCTAGCGGGCCGGCTCGGCGGGTTGTCCGCCTCGTCCGGGTCGTCCAGACAATGCCTCCGGGTCACGGGACAGGGGTGGCGTCTGTGACCGCGGACACACCGTGGTGCCACGCTACCGCTCGCAGGCGGGTACGGCGTACTCGGCGCGGCCCCGGTCGGCAGCGCTCAGCGTTGCTCGTGCAGCGCCCCGAGGTCCTCGTGCGCACGGTGCGAGACCGGCTCCACCTGGAAGGTGGTGTGCTCCACCGCGAAGTGCGTGGTCATGCATTCGTCGAGGGCGTCGAGGATCTCCCCGACGCCGCGGGTGGCCAGTGCGTCGTCGGTGACGGTCACGTGCGCGGAGAGGCTGGCCATGCCGCTGGTGATGGTCCACGCGTGCAGGTCGTGCACCTCGACCACGCCGGGGGCGTGCAGCAGATGGTGGCGCACGTCGTCGAGGTCGAGCTCGGCGGGCGCGATCTCGAGCAGCACCCGCGCCACGTCGCGGATCAGCACGAAGGCCCGCGGCAGGATCATCGCGGCGATCACCAGGGAGGCGATCGGGTCGGCGACGTACCAGCCGCCGAGCCAGACCAGCAGACCGACCAGGACGGCGAGGACCGAGCCGAGCAGGTCGGCCATCACCTCGTTGATCGCGCCGCGCAGGTTCAGCGAGCCGCGGTCACCGCGGCTGAGGATGGCCAACGACACCGCGTTGGCGGCCAGCCCGATCAGCGCGAAGCCGACCAGCGGGAGCCCCTCGACCGGCGGTGGGTCGCTCAGCCGTTGGAGCCCACTGACCGCGATGTAGCCGCACACCACCAGCAGGATCAGCCCGTTGAGGCCTGCCGCGATCACCTCGATCCGGTGATAGCCGAACGTCGAGCGGCGACCCCCGGGCAGTGCCGCGACGTAGGACGCGCCGAGTGCCAGGACCACGG
Organism: Nocardioides sp. BGMRC 2183; assembly: GCA_008123405.1. Classification (GTDB taxonomy): domain Bacteria; phylum Actinomycetota; class Actinomycetes; order Propionibacteriales; family Nocardioidaceae; genus Nocardioides. The sequence continues at coordinate 65,082 of VSSA01000009.1, read as the reverse complement.
CACCCGCGTCGGTGGCCATGTGGCCGGCGTCGGCCAACAGTGCCAGCGAGCCGGTCACCCAGGCACCGAACAGCTCCACCACCAGGACGGTGACGGTGACCGACAGCGCCCACCGCAGACGCCGGCGGTCCGCCGCGCGCCCGGCGGCGTGCCCGTGGCCGTGCCCATGTCCCATGCACCCAGGTTATGCCGGGCGTCGACGCGTCACGAGATGGTGTCGACCTTCCACGCACCGTCCTCGACGACCAGGTGGAACCGGTACTCCTCGCGCTGCTCCTCCCCACCCATCATGCAGACCACCGTCGCGGTCGACGTGGCGTCGTCGACGGTCTCCTCGCCGAGGAACCAGGCGAACTGCTCGGGCAGGGCGGTGCTGCACTCGCCGTTGTGCTCGAGGAAGGAGTCGGTGACCACCGCTGTCGCGGCGGCACAGTCGCCGTCGGCGATCGCCTCCAGCAACGTCTCCACAGCGGCACCCGGCGTCCCGGCTGGCATCGGCGCTGGGCTCGGGGTGCCCTCGGTCGACTCCGGGGACTCCGGCGATGCGGACGTTGCGGCATCGGTGGAGGTGGCGCCGGCGGCGGAGTCGGGCAGGTCGGAGGTGGGCGCTTCACCCGCCTCCCGGACCACCGCGATCAGCACCACACCGACCAGTACGCCGACCGCGAGCATCACCCACAGCACGGCGCGGCCGCGTGGGCGCTGACCGCCGTCGACGTCCTGGTCGCTCACGCTGCGAGCCTAGGCCGTGGCTCCCAAGTCGGCGCCGTCGCGAGCGGCGCTTCCGGCCGATCTGGCAAGGCGGGGACGCGACGGCATGCCGGATCGCACGTCGAGCGGCCCCAACACAGCCAGATCGAGTCGGAAACGCCGCGCAGCAGGCGTGGACTTGGGAGCCACGGCCCTGGCCGTGGCTCCCAAGTCGGCCGATCCTTCGGTGCCCGCCTGCTCAGCCCCGCGCCCGCCGGGGCCAGTACGACGCCAGCAGCAACAGCGCCCCGACCGCGAGTGCGATCAGGGCAATGGTGCGGGCGTGCGGGCCCAGCGTCTCCAGGACCACCTCGGTGATCAGCCGCACCAACCCGGACCGCCCCTGTTTGGCCTCCTCCGCGGCGCGATCGCTGAGCGGCCCGGAGGCGACCATGGTGAGGCCGGCGGCCAACGCGATGCCCAGCGCTGCGAAGCCCGCGGTCCGCAGCCGGCCCCGTACGCCCGGGGCGAGAGCGACAGCGGCCAGCAGCAGCGCGGCGAGGACGACCGGTCCGATCCGGGCGATGTCCTCGAGCAGCAGGTAGCGGTCCCGCTGCTCCAGCAGAGTGGACTCGCGCACCAGGGGGATCTCCACCTGGATCTCGGGGAGGAGCGACACCGGCACGCCGGCGTCACCGAGACGGTCCACCACGTCCTCGAAGAGCGGGCTGACGTCGATCCGGACCCAGCCGTCCTGGTCGTCGTCGGTGCCGTCGCGGACCAGGCGCATGAACTCCCGGTGCAGCTCCCGGTTGGCTTCGCGCCAGAACTCGTCGAAGCCGGGGTTCTGCACCACCGTGTCGGCGGCGGTGGCCACCAGCTCGTCGATGCCGTCGGGCAGTGGCACCGGGCTGTTCTCGCGCACCGCCGCGGCGCCGGCCACACCGAGCTCGTCGGCCAACTGGTCCCGCAGCTCCGGCTCCTCGGCGAGCGGGGCGACGGTGTCGACGTAGGTGTCCGCGTCGCTGGTGCGCTGGTAGGCCCAGTCGGCCGCGATCACGATCGGTGCGATCAGCGTGGCCACGACGACCAGCGCCGCAGCGCAGACCCCCCTCACCGGGGTCCTCGCTGCGGCGCCGTGGTGGCTCCAGGGAAGGCGTTCACTCCACCTCGGGGGTGGAGGACTCCTCACAGTCCTTGCTGTTGCACTCGTCGGAGACCTTCCAGTCCCCGTCCTCCTTGGCCATGTGGATGAAGGCCGGGTCGGTGCTCTTGGTCTCGCCGTTGAGCGCCTCGTCGATGTAGTCCTGGTTGTCACCGGTGTATTCGGTGGTCACGTCGAACTCGACGATCGCCTTGGAGTCGGTCTCGTCGTGGACCTCGACCATCTCCGAGTCGTATTCGATGTCGTCCCGGATGTCGTCGATCGACTCGCCGTAGGTGTCCTCGAACTGTCCGTCGTCACCGAGGTCGTCGGCCGCTTCCTCCTGCTTCTCGCCCAGCGCCTTGCAGTCGTCCACCTCTTCGGAGTCGAGGGCTTCCTTCTTGCGGTCGTCGGTGAGCAGGTCGCAGGCCTTCTCGTAGTCGTCGTCCAGGATCGCCGCGACGTAGTCCTTGGCGGTGTCCTCCGGCCCACCGCCGCGGAGCAGGAAGAATCCGCCGATGCCGCAGATCAGCAGGAGCAGTGCCGCGCCACCGGCGGCGAGACCGATCCAGAGGCCCTTCTTGCTGCCGCCGCTGCTCGGCGGGGCACCGAAGCCGCCCGGCTGCCCGGGGGCGCCATAGGCCTGCTGGCCATAGGCCTGCTGGCCGAAGCCCTGCTGGCCGTACGGGCCTTGGCCGTATGCCGGCTGACCTGGCTGGGCGCCGCCGTACCCACCCTGCTGGTTCGGGTCGTAGCCCTGCTGGTTCGGGTCGTAGCCCTGCTGGTTCGGGTCGTAGCCCTGCTGGTTCGGGTCGTAGCCCTGCTGGTTCGGGTCGTAGCCCTGCTGGCTCGCCTGCCCATAGTCGGCAGCTCGGTTCGGAGCGATCTGGGTCGGCTGGTCGTGCAGGCTGCCGCCCGCCGCACCACCGGCTCCGGCGTCACCGCCGGCCGGCTGGGTGTGGTCGGTCCACTGGGTGCCGTCCCACCAGCGCTGGCTGCCCTGACCATCGGGGTACCACCCGGGAGGCGTCGAGGGCTGGTTCGGGTCGGACATGGCTTCTCCTCGCAGAGGTACGTCGTGGCAGGTCGTCGGGCCCGAGCGTCGTGACCCGCCCCGTCATCCTCGCACGGCGCCCGCTACCCACTTCGGTCCCGGGTCGCAGGGGTGAACAGCCCGGCCACGAACGCGAGCTTCTCCACCACCCGGTCCGGGATCACGAACGGGTACAGGTCGTCCTTGCCCATCGAGCGGTTGACCTGGTTGAGAGCGATCGAGAACGGGACCCACACCCCGCGCACCAGGTCAGCGAAGGAGTCGGCAGAGGAGGTGTCCGAGCCGAGGACCTCCGCCGGACCCACCGGGATCAGTCCGTGCTCGGCCGCCGTCTCGCAGGTGTCGGAGATGTGCAGGTAGTGGGCGAAGGTCTCCGCGAAGTCCTCGAACGGGTGCATGGTGGCGTAGGTGGTGATGTAGGACTGCTCCCACCCCACGGGCGCGCCCTGTGCATAATGCCGGTCGATCGCCGCCTGGTAGTCGGCCGTGTCGTCGCCGAAGAGCTCGCGACACCGGGCCACCTGATCGGGTGCGCCGGCCTGCAGCAGCCGCATCTGCACGAAGTGACCGGTCTCGTGCCGCAGGTGTCCCAGCATCGTCCGGTACGGCTCGCCGAGGTCGACCCGAATCCGCTCCCGCCGGGCATGATCGGACTCGGCCAGGTCGATGGTGATCACGCCGTCGGCGTGACCGATCACCACGTTCTCGCCGGACGCGCCGGCTGCGGCGCTGGAGGAGAGCAGGTCGAAGAGCAGGCCGGTGACGTCGATCCCGCGGGTGTCGAGCTCGACCAGCAGGTGACGTTTGGCCGACTCCGCCTGCGGCAGCTGGCGCAGACCGTCGGCGTCGGTGTCGGCCGGCCGGGTCCGGGTCAGGTCGCATGCCGAGCACTGTCCGCCTTCCAGGGCGGCGAGCCAGGTGCAGCCGTTGAGGGTCAGGTTCGCGCACCGGTGCCAGACCAGCCCGTCGGCGTCGACGTACCGTCCCGTGGTCTCGAGCGGCACGATCTCACGTTCGGCTCGGGAGAAGCCCAGTGCGCTTCCGCAGGAGTAGCACAGCGAGTTCTCCAGGTAGAGCGGGTTGCCGCAGACCCGGCACCGGAAGGTCTTCATCGACGGTCTCCTTGGTCGGTCGCCGGGACGGGCTGGTCCGCCGGGAGCGGCGCGACGTCGACCGAGACGGTCGGCGCTGAAGTGGTCGCCTCGGAGAAGATCACTCCCTTGACCGGCGGGACGTCGCCGTAGTCGCGGCCCCAGGCCACCGTGACGTAGCGGTCGTTCTGCCACTGGTCGTTGGTCGGGTCCAGGGCGAGCCACTCCCCCTCGCCGAGCCAGACGCTCACCCACGCGTGGGACGCGTCGGCCCCGACCACCCGCTGTCGACCCGGCGGTGGGTCGGTGGCCAGGTAGCCGCTGACGTAGCGGGCGGCGAGACCGTGCGCGCGCAGACCGGCCAGGGTGAAGTGGGCGAAGTCCTGGCAGACGCCGGCGCGACGCTGCAGGATCTCCGGCACTGTCGAGGTGACGGTGGTGGCCGTGGCGTCGTAGGAGAAGTCGGCATGGATCCGGTGCATCAGCTCCGTCACCGCCTCCCCGACGGGGCGGCCGGGTCGCAACGACTCCGCCGCGTAGTCACGGGCGCCCGGGTGCATCGGCACCGCCGGGCTGGCCAGTGCGAAGTCGGTCGCCTGCCAGGCACCGGCCGCGGTCGGCTCGACGATCGGGCGGCACCCCTCCCACGGGCGGGCGAGGTGCTCCTCGGCCGCCGTCGGCGCCACCACGTCCACCGCTCCGCGTCCGGTGACCACCAGCTCGCGGTGGGGCTCGACGACCTGGAAGTAGGTGACGAGGTTGCCGTGATAGTCGGTCGAGGTGGACAGATCCGTCGGCTCCGGCGCCAGCTCGACCAGGTACGACGCCCCCCGGACCTGCTGCCAGGGCAGGTCCCGCGGGATCAGGTGCGCCACCCCGAGGCTGTCGGTGACCTCGTCGTCGTAGGTGTAGGTGGTGCGGTGGGTGACCTGGTACCTCACGAGGCCCCCTCCTCGACCACCGGGCGGTGCTGGAGCGCGCCGAACGGCCGGGGACGGGGCCCGGTGGCGAAGTGCAGGGAGCCGATCGCGTCGCCCAGCCGGCCGACCTGCGCCTCGACGGAGTCCAGGAAGGCGGTCAGGTGGGGCCGGTCCACCCCGCCGATGGCGACCAGCGCGGCGGTGTCGGTGGCGGCCACCTCGGCGATCAGCTCGTCCAGCAGCCGCTCGGGTCGGGTGGACCCGGTGGACGCTTGTTGGGCGGCGAGGTGGCGCGCCGCCTGGTCCAGGCTGAAGGCGAGCGACCGCGGGTTCTCCGCGTCCATCAGCAGCAGGTCGAGGACACCGGCCGGGCGCACGTAGTCACGGTAGCGGCGGCGATGGGTGACCGCGCTCTCCGCGCTGGCGAGCACCGCGGTGAGCACTTCCCGGTCGACCTCGAGTCCGCGACGGGCGGTCACCACCCGGAGCAGGCGGCACAGCTGCAGCGAGCGCTCCAGGTGCTGTCCGAGGCCGATCATGTGCCAGCCGGGGTCGCGGATCATGCTCGCGGTGACCCCCTGCAGCGAGAGCACGCCGGCCAGCATCCGGCCCGCGGACTCGGCGATCGCGTGACCGTGCGGCGAGGCCCGCAGCGTGCTCTCGGCGCGAGCGGTGATGCCGAAGACCCGCCACACGTCGAGCGAGAGCTGGTCGCGCACGCCGGCCAGCGCGTCGCGCAGCGCGGCGAGGGACTGGGCGGCCGAGCCCGGACGCTCGGGATCGAGCAGCACCGAGCGGAACTCCTCGTCGAGATCGTCACTGGTCCGCCCGGCCAGCGAGGCCAGCACACCGAGCATGATCTCCAGGCTCATCCCGCCGGTGGTGCGCGGTCGGGTGCGGTAGTCCTCGGCCAGCACGTGGGCGGCGAGCACCAGGCGCACCATGTCCTCGGTCCGCTCGGCGTAGCGACCGACCCAGAACATGTCCTCCAGGATCCGCGGCATCGTGGAGGGCGCGGAGCGGACCGCAGTCATCGGCCGCACCTCGGCGAGTCCCTGGTCCGGCTCCGCAGCGCTCGACTTGAGCACCCACACGTCCTTACTGCCGATGCCACGGTCACCGTCGCGGATGCTGGCCATGCCGCCGAGCAGTGGCCGGTAGGAGGAGCCGTAGCGCAGGGTGAAGGTGCGCAGGCTGATGTCGGCCGGGCGGGCCTCGCCCCGGGTCCAGGTCGGCGCCTGCGAGAGCGGCACCCGCTGCTGCCCGACGTAGCGGTGCGGTGCCGCCAGGATCCGGCGACGCAGCAGGTCGGGCGCGAGCTCGGTGATCTGGACGCCCGTGCCGTCGGTGGTACGGATGACGAGCTCGTCGAGCCGGGACAGCACGTGGTCGAGGCCGTCCGGGTCGCCACACCACCAGGTCGGCACCGACTCCAGCCGGAGCGCCTCACCGAGCAGGTGCTCGCACATCGCACCCATGGAGGCCTGCAGCCCCGGATTCTCCAGTACGCCGGCGCCCAGGCCGTTCACCACCCGGACCCGTCCGCGTCGTACCGCCTCGGCGAGACCGGCGACCCCGAGCTGGGAGTCGCCGCGCAGCTCCAGCGGGTCGCTCCAGGCACTGTCCACCCGGCGCAGGATGACGTCGACCCGCTCCAACCGCAGGGGCGTGCGCAGCAGCACCCAACCGTCGCGGACCACCAGGTCGCTGCCCTGGACCAGCGGGAAGCCGAGATTCGCGGCGAGGCTGGCCTGGTCGTAGAAGGTCTCCGAGTGCGAGCCGGGGCTGAGCACGACCACCCGCGGGTCGGCGAGGTCCTCCGGCGCGGACTGGAGCAGCGCGGAGCGCAGCGCCCAGAGGTACGGCGCCATCCGGTGCAGGTCGGCCTCGCGATGCAGCTCGGGCATCACCCGGGAGAGCACCCGACGGTTCTCGACCGCGTAGCCGAGGCCCGACGGCGCCTGGGTGCGATCGGCCAGCACCCGCCAGTTCCCGTCGGCGTCACGGCCCAGGTCGGTGGCGGAGAGGACCAGCGGCCGCGGATCGATCGCCCCGCTGCGGGCCATGATCCGGGTGAATCCGTTGTGCCCGAAGACCAGCGCCGGCGGCAGCACCCCGTCGGCGAGCAGGGTCTGGTCGCCGTACAGGTCGACCAGGATCGCGTTGAGCAGCTCGGCGCGCTGGGCGAGCCCGACCTCCAGCGCCTTCCAGGACGCGGCGTCGAGCACCAGCGGCACCGGGTCCAACCGCCAGGGGGCGCGACGTTGGCCCGGCCGGGAGTAGGTGACGCCGTCGTCGGCGAGGAAGCGGGCGATCTCGGCTTCGACGCGGTCCAGGTCGGCGGCTCGGATCGTGACCGCCACCTCCGCCAGCGGCTTCCATCCCGGACGGAGACTGCCGTCGGGCTCGACCAACTCGTCGTAGCGCACCCCGGGCAGGACCGCGGAGCCGGCGGCAGGGACGAGCGCAGGCTGGTGGAGTCCGGCGACGTAGTCGCGGAGGACGTTCACCTGCTCACCGCTGGGCCGGCGCCCGTCGTGCGGGGCGTGTCATCGCCATGGGGACACCCTGACACGGCGTCCCTACCCGCGCGATCTCCTAGCCTCGGGATTTCACGGGTGAGTGGGCGACACCGAGGCTAGCGCTTCTCGATGGTGACCGACTCCATGAAGAGCCGCTGGGCGAAGGACTCGCCACCCAGCCCGGTGCGCTCCATGGCGGTCATCGTGTCGATGACCTCCATCCCGCTCAGCACCCGGCCGAATGTGGTCTGGGTCGGGTTGTCCCGGAAGCCGGCGTCGAACTCCTTGCCGTAGGCGATGAGGAACTCGCTGCCGGCGGTGTAGGGGCCTTCTCCGGCGGTGGTCACCGTGCCGATCGGGTAGCCCTCGCGCTTGGCGACGCTCAACTCGTCGGGCAGCTGGTAGCCGATGTCCCAGGTCACCGTGTTGTCGCCGCTGCCGGCCTGGGCGGCGGCGATCGCTCCGAAGTCGCGGAACACTTCGAGACCGTCGTAGAAACCCTCCTGGGCGAGGAAGACGAAGGAGTTGACCGCCACCGGCGCGTCCTTCTCCAGCAGGTCGATGGTGATCGGGCCGCAGGAGGTCTCGATCACGGCGACGTAGTCGACTCCGTCGCGGAGTACGTCGGCGGGACCGCCGGGATAGCGGGGGCGGCTCGCGCGGGCGTTGGCCGGCGTCTTCGCGCCGCAGGCGGCCCGACGGTTGTCGCGCGCCGGCTTGGTGCCGCTGTCCACCGGTGTGCCGGGCTCGACGGTGTAGTCCTCGGCCACCACCTCACCGGCGGCCATCGCCGATGCAGCCGCTGATGCTTGGGCGTCGGCGGCCGCCTCGGAGGCCAGCATCTCGGTGTTCTCGCCCAGCGGCTCCTCGGTGCTCTGGTCGGGCTCGTCGCGAGCGGTGCTGAGAGCGACGACGAAGGCGATGACGAGGACCACCGCACCGGTCGCAGCCACGATGCCGAGCAGCATCCGGCGACGGCGACGACTCTCGGCCAGGCGCTCCTGCTCCTTCTCCCACTCCTCCCGCTCGGCCCGCTGGCGCGCCTTGCGCTGCTTGTTGCTGCTCACGTTCGTCTCCTCGCGTCGATGCCCCGGGACGTGACGGAGTCGATAGCCTTCAGCCGACCCACGATCCCGGAGCCCCCGAAGGTTGTAGCAGCGTGCCCGCACCGACGCCTCAGCAGCAGGCCCAGATGGACCGCGTCCTCGGCCTGCTCCCCGGCCGGATCCGTCGGATCGCGGACCACCTGCTCGGCACCTGGTTGGGCCGGGTCGGTCTGGGATTCGCGTGGAGCCTGCAGCGGATCGAGATCTTCGACCGGTCGATGGCGGTCGCCGCCCAACTCTTCACCTCGGTGTTCCCGGTCCTGATCATGATGGCCTCGTGGTTCGGCAACGCCGACTCGGTGCTCGTCGACACTTTCAACATGCCGCAGGAGGCCGGGACCGCGGTCACCGACTCCTTGGACGACGGCGGCAGTACGACGTTCGGGATCATCGGCGGGATCATCGTGCTGGCCTCCGCAACCAGCCTCTCGCGTGCGCTGGCCAGGGCCTACGCGATCATCTGGTCGATCCCCCGACCGAAGAGCAACATCGCCTCCGCCTGGCGCTGGGTGGCCGTGGTGCTCGGTCTCGCGATCATGGTGGTGGTCCTGCGTCGGATGCACTCGGTCACCGACGCCATCCCTCCGGCCGAGCTGTGGACGATCGTGCTGATCGCACTGCTCTACTTCGCGATGGGCGTGCTGGTGCCCTGGATCCTGCTCAAGGGTGTGGTCACCCTGCGTGCGGTGATGACCGGCGCCGCTCTCTTCGCGGTCGTGATGATGCTGGTGCGGCCGTTCTCCAATGTCTGGCTGCCCCACGCGCTCGAGGCGAGCGCGGTGCGCTACGGCTCGATCGGCGTGGCGTTCACCTACCTGGCCTGGTTCTACATCATCGCCTGGATCTACCTCGCCGCCGCGGTGCTGGGCCAGGTGCTGGTCAGCGACGAGGGCGAGGTGGGTCGTCGGTTGCGTGGACGGCACCCCTTGATCCGGCTCGACCGCGCCGGGGAGACGATCCACGAGGGTCCCCGATCCTGAGCTGAGCGCGATCGAGCCAGCCAGGGCGGGTGCCGCGCGACCGGGCTCGGCGCAGTCGACGACAGACGCCGTCGCGGAGCGCCGAGCCCGATCGAGGCCGAGCACTACTTCTTGACCACCTTGAGGACCACCTTGCCGGAGGCCTTCGTGGTGAGCGCGCTGCCGAGGTAGGTCACGGTGGCACGGGCCTTGCCGGCCTTGGCGAACCGCTTCAGCTTGATCGTGGCCTTGCCGCCGCGCAGCGCCTTGTTGTAGGTCTTGCCACCGACCTTCACGCGCACCTTGCCGGTCGGGGTGAGCCCGGGCGCGGAGACCGCGACGGTCAGGGCGGCCCTGGTCTTCTTGGCCACGATCCGCTTCGGCTTGACCCGGGTCTTGAGCTTGGTCGCCGCCTTCGCGACGGTGACGGTCGCCGCGGAGCTGGTGCTCGGCTCGGTGATCAGGCTGCCGAGGTAGTGCGCAGAGAGGGTGCGCCGGCCGACCGCGCCGAACGGGCCGACCTCGACACTCGCAGCGCCGTCCACCAGCTCGACCGTGGTGAGGAGGGTGTCGCCGTCGTACAGCTCGACGTCACCGGTGGGCGTGGCGCCCTCGGACTCGACGGTGACGTCCACCGTGGCGGTGCCCTTCTTCACCGGGATCTTGGCGGAGGACACGCTCAGCGACGTCGTGGATGTGGTGACGTCGGCGATCTGGATGTCCTTGAAGTCGATCGTGTCGACCTGGCTGCGGTTCTCCAGGCCGATGAATCCGGCCACGGGACCGCTGCCGTCCCGCTCGACGGTGTTGACCAGGGTGCCATTGAGATAGACCGACAGCTCGGTGCCGGTGAGCCGGATCGCGTAGCGGTTCCACTCCCCCACCGGCCGCAGCGCGGCGGTGAGCGCTGCAGCGTCCGCCGCCTGCTGGGCGCCGCCCGGCGTCATCACGGCGCCGGTGCTGTCCCCGATCGGGATCTTGTAGCCGGACTCGGGCTGACCGTTGGTGTTGCCGGGCCGACCGTTCGAGGCGAGGTAGACGGCCGAGTCGTCGTTGCTGTCGTTGCGTCGCCAATCCAGCTCGAGGGTGTACGGCGCGCTCTGCTGCTCGGTGAACCAGGTGGCGCCACGGCCGCGGATGGTGCGGATGGTGCAGTCGGTCTGGCGGCCGAAACCACCGGAGCCGGCCTTGCGCCAACCATCGAACGACTCGAACGTGCCGTCGAAGAGACCTCGATAACCGGGCTTCACCGGGGTCGCCAGGCACGGGTCGGGGGCGGTGCCGCCGACCTGGATGGCGTCGAAGTTGAGCCGGCAGGTCTCGGTGGGGAGGCTGCGCTCACAGTTGACCGCCACCGTGTTCTCGCCCTCCTCGAGGGTCACCTCGCCGGCGACGAAGTCCCAGTCCTCCCAGTCCTGGAAGGACGTCATCGGGTAGTCCAGGATCTGTCGGTCGCCGCCGTTGGTGAGCAGGCCCATGGATCGAGTGACGTTCTCTTCGGCGCTGAGCGGGCCGGCGGCGTAGCGGATGTAGATCGGGTAGGTGCCGGCCTCGGGCGCGGTGACGGTCATCGCGGAGGTCATGCCGGCCTCGCGGAACGTGTAGGAACCGGTGCCGGAGAAGTTGCCGTGGTCTCCGGAGTTGAGCGCCGGGCCGCCGGAGATCACCCCGTCCTCGACCTCGGCCCAGGCGATCACCTCGTCACCGGGCGCCGCGGTCTCGGCGACGGCCGCGGGTGCCGGGGCGACAGCGCCGAGCACCGGCAGTGCGACCGCCAGCGCGGCGAGCGAGATGAGGGGGCGGACTGTTCTGCGCAGCGGATTCATGGGGCTCCTTGCTCGGGTTATCGACGCCGCGGGACCGGCATCGGCGCGCCCTCGGCTTCGCCGAAGGTATGACTGCAATCACACCAAGTCAAGAACTGAGTCCCGGTTTGTGAACGTACCCCTCATCTAGTTCTGATATCTGAACTAGATGAGGGGTACGTTCGGCCGTCCGCTTCAGCGTCGGACGGTGAACCTCCAGCTCGTCACCGTCCGATTGCCTACCGCGTCGCGCACCGTCAGCCGCACGACGTGCCGGCCGGGCGCGAGGGTGCGGCGCGGAGTCCACGCGACCCGCCCCGTGCGGGCGACGTACCGGAGCCCGGGCGTAGCGCGGCCGTCGACCCGCATCCTCAGGTCCTTGGCGCGGACCTTGGAGTGCCGGTCGCGCACGGTTGCCCGGATCGTGGGCGTGCGGTCGCGCGTCGTGGCCGGGCGCTTGCCGGTGACCACCGGCCCGCGGGTGTCGACGACCCAGCGCCGCTGGACCGGTGTCGCGTCGGCATTGCCGGCCGCGTCCGTGGCACGGACCCGCAGTCGGTGAGCGCCCTGGCGCAGCTTCCGATAGGTCACCGGCGAGGTACACGTCTTCCAGGCACGAGCATCGAGTCGACAGCTGAACGTACTGTCCGCCTCGCTGCTGGCGAACCGGAACGTCGCCTTGGCAGCGCGCACGCTGCCCTTCGGCCCCGCGCTCAGGCGCGTCTGCGGCGCGACGGAGTCGACGACGACCTCGACCGAGGCGGTGGCCTCGTCACCAGCTGCGTTGCTCACGGTGACGGTGGCGTCGTAGGTGCCGTCAGCGGTGTAGGTGTGGTCCGGGTCCGGCCCCGCACCCGTCGTACCGTCACCGAACTCCCACGCATACGACAGATCCGCCGTCGACGGCTCCAGATCCACACACCCGATCCGCAACGCCGGGTTCTCCGGATCATGCACCACGATCGAGACCGCCTTCGGCCCCGCCCGCAACGCCTCGGTCACCTCCACACGACCGCTGGCCCCACCCTCGCTCGAGGTGAACGGCAACCAGATCTCGTTGTCCTCATGGAACGGCTTCGACTCGTCGAACCGGAAATGCGCCCCACCGTCGTTGCTCGCACACGCCTCCTCATGCACATGCACCGCATGCAACGCATCCGACGCCAACCCCGTCACATCCAACATCGCGTACGTCGACCCACGCTCCCGCACCAACTCCGCCGACCCCGCCAACTCCGGATACGCCTCCGCACCGTGCGCAAACGGATGGAACTCACCCTGCGTCCGCACCTTCGTCGAGAACCCCACCGCCAACGGAGCATCCCCCGACGACGGCGACACCAACGCCTCGAACTCCGGCAACGACCCCGCCCCGGGCTCGTCGACGGTCACGTCGACGGAGTCGGTGCGGCTCTCGCCGGCGTCATTGGAGACCGTGACGGTGGCGGTGTGGGAGCCACTGTGGGTGTAGGTGTGGTCCGGGTCCGGCCCCGCACCCGTCGTACCGTCACCGAACTCCCACGCATACGACAGATCCGCCGTCGACGGCTCCAGATCCACACACCCGATCCGCAACGCCGGGTTCTCCGGATCATGCACCACGATCGAGACCGCCTTCGGCCCCGCCCGCAACGCCTCGGTCACCTCCACACGACCGCTGGCCCCACCCTCGCTCGAGGTGAACGGCAACCAGATCTCGTTGTCCTCATGGAACGGCTTCGACTCGTCGAACCGGAAATGCGCCCCACCGTCGTTGCTCGCACACGCCTCCTCATGCACATGCACCGCATGCAACGCATCCGACGCCAACCCCGTCACATCCAACATCGCGTACGTCGACCCACGCTCCCGCACCAACTCCGCCGACCCCGCCAACTCCGGATACGCCTCCGCACCGTGCGCAAACGGATGGAACTCACCCTGCGTCCGCACCTTCGTCGAGAACCCCACCGCCAACGGAGCATCCCCCGACGACGGCGACACCAACGCCTCGAACTCCGGCAACGACCCCGCCCCGGGCTCGTCGACCTGGATCGGGAAGGTGCGGGTGACCACCCCGCTGAAGCCGTCGGTGACCTCGAGGGTGGCGGTGTAGCTGCCCGGCGTCTCGTAGACGTAGTTCTGGTGCGGGCCGTTGGCCCGATCGGTGTCGTCCTCCGCATCACCGAAGTCCCACTGGTAGCTGAGCGGGTCATCCTCAGGGTCGGAGGCGGTGGCCATGAAGTGCACGGCCAGCGGCGCCGTACCCGAGGCAGGGTCGGCGCCGGCGTTGACCGTCGGCTGCTGGTTCTCGCTGTCCGGGTCGACGACCACGACCGTGCCCTTCATCACCGTCCCGTGCGTGGAGCAGATGTAGTCGTAGACGCCGGGCTCGTCGAAGGTGTAGCGGAACGGATCGTCGCCAGGGTTGCGGTGCACCGCGACCGGGGTCGTCCACGCGGTGCTGGTGTCCTGCGAGGTCAGGTCGTGCGCCTGCCCTGCGATACCCCAGACGAACTGCCACTCGACCGTGTCGCCGACCTCGATGGTGACCGTGGAGGAGTCGGTGTCGACCGACTCCCACCGGTTGCCGTCCTCGTCGTCGACGGCGTTGACCACCCAGGTCTGCCCCTCGGCCGCCGCTGCCGGCCCGACAGGCTGCAACAACAACCCGGCCGCCATCGCCAGCACAGCGAAGAAGACACCGGAGACGGTGCGACGGGCACGACGGTGGGCCCGGGAACGGCGGGAGGTGGTCGAACGGTGCGCCATGGGTGCTGCCTTTCGGGAGGCGGGTTCGGCGGGACGGATCGGGCTGGGCTATCCGGCAGGGCTATCGGGGGCTCATCCGCTGCCGCCCTCGATCGAGAAGTCGAGGTTGGCCACCGGGTTCTCGAACTCGGTGAGGCGCAGTGAGACCTGCAGCGTCCACGTGCCGGCGGTCGGGAAGACCACCTCGGCCGCATAGACGCCGGGCCCACGGTTCTCCAGCGTGATTGCGCCCAGGTCGACCGCATCGGAGGTGAGTTGGACAGTGGGGGCGTCGTACCCCTCGTAGGGCCGACCCTCGCTGTCGAAGATCTCGACGGTCAGGTCGCTGGGTCCGGTCGTGGGCGGCGCCACGGTGGCGCGCACCTCGGCATCACCCAGCGTCGTGGACTGGACCTCGGGCGCTACTGCCACCGGCGCCACCGACGCCTCCTCCTCCGGACTGCGGTCGACCAGGAACCCCGTCACCAGCAGCACCGCCACCAGTACACCGGCCTCCGCACCGGTCGCACGGGCGAGCAGCCCCGCGCCGGCGCGACGCTCACGGCGCCGGGTGGCCTCACGCAGCCGGGGCAGGAGCCCGAACCGGTTCCAGGCAGCGATCGCCACCGCGATCACCGCGACCAGGATCTTGACCAGCAGCAGCTGTCCGTAGCCGGTGTCGAACAGCGCGGTCCAGGTCTCCACGATCCGCCACCCGAGCAGCGTGCCGGTGACCACCAGCACGGCCAGCAGGCCGGCGGCGATGCCGGAGAACCGGGCGAGCACCTGGCCGCCGAGCTCGCCACGGCCGGCGAGGTCGGGCAGCACCAGCGTGAGTCCGACCAACCCGCCCAGCCAGACGCTGCCGGCCAGCAGGTGCAGCATGTCCGCCGCGATCACCAGGGCCTCGGGCGTGGTGGCCCGGGTGTGTCCGACGAAGGCGGGCGCGACGGTGGCGAGTGCCGCGACCACGACCGCGGCGTTCGCCCGCGCCCCCGTGCGCCGACCGTCTCCGAGCAGCATCACGGCGACCGGCACGCCGATCACGACGGCGCCGGTGACGACGTACTCGCCCATCGGGAGCGCCCCCCAGGTGGACCCGTCAGTCAGGGCGGAGGCGGTGAGGCCGAGCTGATAGAGCGCGACAAAGGGGAGCGTGGCGAGCCAGGCGGCTGCCGCTGCCACGGCCGCGAACCGAGCCGGCACCACCAGTCGCCGGCGCGCGTCAGCGGTCTGCCGGTCGGCGGGCAGGAAGAGCACCACGAAGGCGGTCAGGCCGGCGGCGACGAAGAGCCCGATGTAGCCGATCCAGCGCAACAGGCTGAGTGGCCACGGCGCACCCTCGTTGACGGCGGCCTCGCCGGGCACCTCGGCCACCACGTCGCTGGGTGCTCCCACCGAGAAGCTGAGCGACCCGCTGATCGGGTGACCGTCGTTCGACACGGCCCGCCAGACCACGACCAGGGTGCCGTCGCCGACCTCCTCGTCGAGGGTGACTGTCAGGTCGCTGCCGCTCACCTTGGCGCTCGACGCGATCTCCGCGCCGGTCGCGTCGAAGACCTGGGTGCCGTCCGGGACGCCGGAGATCGGCTCGTTGAAGCTGAACCGCACCTCTTCGGGCGCGGCAGGCAGCACCGCCCCTTCGGCAGGATCGGTCTCGATCAGCGTGGCGTGGGCACCTGCTGGCGGCGCCCCCGCCAGCAGGAACGCGCCCACCGCGAACAACACCGCGATCCAGGCCGCAGGGCGCCGGAGCCGGAGCCGGAGCCGGAGACACGGGGCGACGCGGGTCCCGCTGCGGCCCATGCACTCGCTCCTCAATCTGACAACCGGACGCCGTCGACCGAGTTCGACCATGCGAACTGGAGACGGAATCGTGACCTGAGCCACAGAACCAGTGAGCAGAACCGATGTCAAGTATGTGAACACTTCGGCTGGGACGCATTGAAGCGCGCGCTCCGAGCACGTAGGGTGTCGTTCACATTACTGAACCCAGGTCGCCCATGTGTCACGGGCTGCCGCCGACAGAGGAAGTGCTCATGCCCAACATCACCGTCGAACTGCTCAAGGGCCGCACCGTCGAGCAGCGTCGCGACTTCGCCGCCGCCGTCGCCGACCAGGCCGTCGAGATCCTCGGCGCCCGCCGCCAGGACGTCCGGATGGTCTTCAGCGAGATCACCCCGGACATCGTCGCCAACGGTGGCGTCCTCGCCAGCGAGGACGAGAGCCGCGCCGGCGTCGTCGCCGCATTGAAGGACGATGCCTGAGACAGCCTCGATCAGGGCCACGACGAGGCCGGCACGCGTTCACCGCGTGCCGGCCTCGTTGCATGTGCAGGGCCGGCAGCCGCGAACGGCACTGATCACCGGCCGGTCCCGCAGAACGCCCGTGGGCCCGGACGATCGCTCGTCCGGGCCCACGGTGTCGTCGGTCTCGCTCAGCGCTTGACCCTGATGGTGACGGTCTTCACCACCTTCTTGGTCGAGGCGTTGCCCAGATAGGCGACCTTGACCTTCATCTTGCCGGCACGGATGTGCTTGGCCTTCGGCTTCGGCAACGTCACGGTCACCTTGCCGTTCTTGACCGCCTTGCGGATCACCTTGCCGCCGGCGACCTTGATCGCGACCTTGCCCTTGACCGCCACGTTGGGCGCGTTGAGCACGACCTTGACCTTGGCACGCTGCTTCTTGGTGATCTTCTTGGTGGCCTTCACCGCCATCTTCGGCTTGACCTTCGCCACGACCAGGTTCACCGTCGTCGTGGACGCCTCGTGCGAGTCGTCCCCGGCGTACTGCACGGACAGTCGGTGCGTGCCTGCGGCCAGCGACTTGGCGGCGAGAGTGACCGTCGCCTTACCGCCGGACAGGTCGGCCGTGCCGAGCGACTTGGTGCCCTTGAGCACCTCGACCTCACCGGTGGCGCCGCTCGGGTCGATCGTCACTGCGACCTTGCCGGCCTTGCCGTAGGTGATGCGCGCCGCCGTTGCCGACAGCTCGGTCTCCACCGTCGCGGACTCGCTCACCGTGATGGTCACCGTGGCGGGAGCGGAGTCGTCCGTCCCGTCGTTGGCGGTGTAGGTGAAGGTGTCCTCACCGGCGAAGCCGGCGTCGGGGGTGTAGGTGAACGAGCCGTCCGCGTTCAGCTCGACCTCGCCGTTGGCCGGCTGGGTCGCGTTGGTCGCGGTCAACGAGTCCTCGTCGGCGTCGGTGTCGTTCTCCAGCACACCGGGCGCCTCCACCTCGAGGGACTGGCCCTGGTCGGTGGTGAACTCGTCGTCGGTCGCCACCGGGGCGGCGTTGTCGGACGGGCCCTCGCCGAGCTCGAGGATCTGCTCCTCGGTGAGCTCGTAGTCGTACATCTGGAACTCGTCCACCATGCCGTTCCAACGCGGGTCGGGCCAGCTGGTACCACCGATGAGGTTCGCGGTGGTGTTGCCGTTCACCCCGACGTCGCCCATGCCGAGGGTGAAGTTGGTGCGCTCACCCACGAGCTCGCCGTCGAAGTAGATCCGACCCGTGTTGCCGCTCATCGTGAAGACCACGTGGGTCCACTCGTTGAGAGGCAGGTCGTTCCCAGCGCCGAGCGTCAGCCGCTCCTGGTTGGCGTTCCCTGCTGCCTTGAACGTCGCCGCGAATCCGGTGGCGCCAGCCGCCTGAGTCGAGGACTGCAGCAGGAAGAACGTGTCCGTGCTGCTACCGATCTGCAGCAGCGGGACCCAGTTGGGCAGAGCGTTCGGACGCGTCCAGATCGAGACGGAGAACTCTTCCTCCATGCCGGCCTGGATGTTGTTCGGCAGCTTCACCTGGTTCTGGGTGCCCGATGCACCACCCGGCAGGTTGAGCGCCGGACCGAACTTGCCGTCCTGCGTCCATCCCGCGTTGCCCTGGAGCTGGGCGTCACCGACCGATGCATCGGTGCCGGTGTTCTTGGCGACCGTGCCGGTGCCCTCGTCCAGGCTGTAACGGATCGGCGTGCCCTCGCCCGGCGGCGGCCGCTCAACGGTGTGAGTGGTCGTCGCGGTGGAGTTGCGCCATCCCTCGGCAGCGATGAAGTCGACCTTCACCTCGTGGTCGCCACGGCTCAGCACCCGCTCGGGGAACGTCGCCTCGCCGTCGACAACCTCGACGGTCTGGTCCGACAGCTGACCGTCGACGGTGATCTGAACGTCACCCTCGACCGGCTCGCCGTCCTCGCCCTCGACCGTGGCGGTGAAGGTCACCGGCTCGGCGTGCGGGGAGGGGGAGGCCGGGTCGGCCGAGACGGTGGTCTCGGTCTCCACGGCCAGCCCGTCGGCGTACAGGTCGGCGATGTTGCTGGCGCTCAGTGCCGACTCGTAGAGCCGGACCTCGTCCATCACACCGTTGTACGCCGGGTCGGGGAACCCGTTGCGGCCCAGCCAGTTGTTGCTGGTCGAACCGATGTCGGACATGTCGATCGTCAGGTCGCTGCGCTGGGCGATCTGCTCACCGTTGAGGTAGAGCGTGCCCACCGCACCGGACCGGGTGAAGGCGACGTGGTTCCACTCGTTCGCGGTCACGTCCTGGGTCGGCGTTGCATACACCCGCTCCTGCGATGTCTGCCCCGTGGTTCCCTTGCCCTTGAAGGTCGCCGCCAGCCCGGTGTTGCCACTGGCCTGGGTCTGCATCTGGAGCTGGAAGAAGCTGGCTCCAGCGCCGTCGCCGGTGCCGTCACCGATGTGGAACATGCCGATCCAGTTGCCCTTGGCGTCCGGACGCGCCCAGAACGAGGTCGTGAAGTCGTCCTCACCCTGGAGCAGGTTGTCCGGCAGATCCACGGCGTTGGCGTTGCTGCCACCCGGCATGTCGACACCGCCGCCCAGGATCCCGTCCTCCGACCAACCGGTGGTGCCGGTCAGCTGAGCGTCACCGACGGACTTGTCGGTGCCGGAGTTGGCCGCCGTGGTGCCGGTGCCCTCCTCGAAGGTGTAGTGCACCTGCGCGTTGGGCATCCCCGGAGCTCCGAAGATGGCGAGGTCGTCGATCATCAGCCCGGCTTCGCCGTTGCTGGTGATCGCGATCGTCTCCTGCCGCGAGTCGGCGGTGAACGTGCCCACGTAGTTGCCGTAGGTCATGTTCGCGCCACTGCTCTGGGACGGGTTCGCCGTCGTGGCAGTCAGCGTCGCGTCGAGGTCCCCGACGGTCAGCTGTGCAGTGGCAGGGGCAGTGCCGGCGGTACGGCTGTCCCGCGCCAGCTTCAGCGAGACCCGGTAGTCGCTACCGGGCTCAAGACCCCGCAGGGTCCGCTCGATGCTGCCGTCCGTCCCCATCGCGAGCTGGTAGCCGGTGAGGCCGAGGCCGCCCTGGTTCGGGCCGGTGCCGCGGATCAGCTGCACGTCCTGCTTGACCGACCACGGAGCCATCCGGGCCCCGCCCGTCGCCACGTCGATCGTGGTCGGCGGGTTCGCGCCACGCCACTCGGCGGGGAGCTTCGGGAACTCGAACTGGTCGACGACCGTGGGCACGACGTTCTCCATCGCGACCTCGGGGTCGATGTCCAGGATCGGAGCAACGGCCGGAGTGCCGTTCTCGTCGAAGGCGAACAGCATGTAGGAGCCGGGCGTCGCATAGGTGGCGTCGCTCGGAGCCTGGATGGTCAGCGAGGATCCGGACTGAGTGAACTCCAGGTCCTGGAAGTTCTGGTCGTTGTTGAATCCGTGCGTGACCGAGCCGTTGCGGACCAGCGTGACCCGGGAGATGTCCGTGTCAGCGCTGACGTTGAACGTGCCGTCGTAGCCGATCTTCTTCGGCACCGAGGAGAGGACCGGTCGGGTCGCCTCTTCGTTCCCGTCGAACAGGTACGACGGGGAGTAGTACTCCACGTCCGTGTAGTTACGCGGACCCGGGGCGCCACCGCCACCGATCATGACCCGACCGTCGGGCAGGAGCAGAGCGGTGGAGTGGTAGAGCCGAGCGTGCTCGTAGGGCACGTCCACGGTCGTCCACTCGCCGGACTCCGGGTTCCAGATCTCGGCGTTGGTGACGTAGGCACCGTTGCCGTTGTTCTCCCGGCTACCGCCGCTGACGAAGACCTCGCCGTTGGGCAGCATCGTCGCCGTCGGCCAGTGCCGCTGGTACTCCATCGGCTCGGTCGCCGCGATCGCCGGGTTGGCGGTGCCACCGGTGATGTCGACGGTGAAACCGGCGCGCGCACCGGCGGGACCGCCGCCGTTGGCCCACCAGCCGCCACCGACCTGCAGGATCTTGCCGGGCTCGTACATCACCGCGGTGGACGTGGCGCCGACCGGGTTGCCCAGGCTGCCCTGGTTGCGGATGTTCTCCGGCAGTCGGCCGCGGTCCATGATCGCGCCGTTGCCGTCGTTGGCCTCGGTGTCCAGCTCGAACATCTGGGTGCCCGAGATGTTGAACAGCGTGCCGCTGCCCGGTGCGACGAACGCACGGGGGTACCACCAGCGGTTCTCGTCCGGCTGACCGTTCTGGCCGTCGCCGTACGCGAGCGAGCTGGTCGCGCCGGTCAGCGCCTTCCAGCCGGTGCCCTCGTCGGGACGGTAGATCTCCGGGGTCAGCACACCAGGACCACCGGGGCCACCGCGCATGCTGCCGCCCTGGACCACGATGTCACCGCTCGGCAGCGTGGTGCCGGTCGGGTACCAACGGGGGTAGTTCATCGGAGCGTCGTCGGTGAGACCGGTGTTGGTGGTGTAGTTCGTGACACCGATCGCAGCGTCGTTGGGCGCGTTGCCACCGAGGCTGTCGTCACCACCGACGGTCATCGTCGACTTGCGGTGCGGGTTCTGCACCTGCATCGAGCAGAACAGGTCCGTGTAGGTCGTGTTCGCGAGGAGACCGTCTCGGACGTTCTCCTCGGTGCGCGGAACGGCGGGGTCCCAGACGTCGACCTCGGTCTGGCCACCCTGGGTGACGGAGCCGTCGCCGGTCCAGTCCCACGGGGTGGTGTCGTTGCCCCAGCCACCGACGCTGCCGAAGGACTGCACCTTGCCGTCCGAGGTCAGCGCCATGTTGATCGGCATCAGCGGCCACGGGGTGACGCCGCTCCACGAGCCCTCCTCGGACTTCTCCGGCGGGGAGCAGTCAGCGGGGAGAAGGCCGGCGGAGTAGGCGAGGCCGTTGCGCATCTGGTCGAGCATGAACGGCTCGGAGTACGCCGATCCCTCGTGCCCCAGGCCGGTGTACCAGGAGCGACCGGAGTCGATCTGCTGGCACCAGGTGATCGGGTGGTCCGATCCCTGGCGACCCAGGCTCTGGTACGACGACTCGTCGGCCTGGAGCAGGGTGCGCACGTTCTGCGCCGGGTTGAACGTCCAGTCGTACCACTCGTCGTTGCGGGTGATGTCGGCCGGCAGGTTCGCGGTCAGCGGGTGGGAGGGGTCGGTGTTGACGACCCGGCCCGAGCGGACGCCGGGGTTCTCCGGGTGTCCCTCGGACATCGCGCCCACCAGGCGCAGGAAGAACGGGTTGACGTCGTGCTCGCTCTGGCCCACGGACCACCCGGTGTAGTGGAGGCCCATGAAGCCACCGCCACCGGTGATGTAGGACTCGAGCGCCGCGCGCTGGTCGGCGTTGAACAGCACGCCACCGGTCTGCGCGAAGACGACAACGTCCTTGGTCTCAAGGTTCGCGGTGTTGAACACCGCGGCGTTGTCGGTCTCCTCGACGTTCAGCGTCTGGTCGTACTGATCGGCCAGCTCGACCGCCAGGTCGTTGACCGCCTGCCGCGCCTGCACGTGCGAGGCGTGGAAGTTGGTCTTGTAGAACAACAGCACGTTGAGCTCACCGTCGTCGGCCGGCGCCGCTTGGGCGGGCGCGGTCGTCGTCGCGGCAAGTGGGAGGGCCACGCCGAGCGCGACTGCCAACGTGACTGCACGCGTCGCCCAACGGCGGGACCGCCGGGCGACACTATTTCGGACTGATCTGCGATGCACTCTCATAGAGATCCCTTTGGCTCGGGAACGGGAACTGCGCGGACGAGGCCACGAGGAAAGACGCATCCGAGACCTCGTCGTCACCGAACGCTATGGCTTGCATCACACAAAGGCAAGAATTAGATACAGATTCATGAACCAGATGCCCGATTGGTTCATCATCGTGAACCAATCGGGCATCTTCACACTGCTCGGAGCAGCCGTATCGACCGGCTGGCCCCCGTGCTCAGCATGAAACCACCGACTCCCGGCCGGCGCAGGGGATCGGTGGATCAGTTCGAGCCGGCTTCGCGGTCGAGCTTCCAGACGCCGCCGACCTTCGTCAGCACCAACATGGCGGTGTGGTCGCCATCGACGCCCGAGATCGCGGTGGTCACCGGCACCCGCGCCGTACTGCCCTGGACGACGGCGGTGCCGACGGTGAACTCGACGCTGTCGAGGTCGGCTCCGCTGAAGGCATCGGGGTCGCAGCGCCCGTACTGCTTGATGTAGGCACGGGTGACCCACCGGTCGGCCTCGGCGCAGTCTGCGCTCAGCACCCCGTCCAGGTAGGCCTGGACCGACGCCTCAGGGGTGCCGGCAGCGAACTTCTGGCCACTTCCGCCGGGGTCGGTCGGATCGGCGGGGTCGGTCGGATCGGCGGGGTCGGTCGGATCGGCGGGGTCGGTCGGATCGGCGGGGTCGGTCGGATCGGCGGGGTCGGTCGGGTCGCCGTCGCCCGGTACGTAGGCGATGATCTCCCACTCACCGCCGTCCTCTGCCAACTCGAAGGTGTAGTCCTCACTCCCCTCCTCGGAGGTGAAGGTGACCGTCACCAGGGCCGTGCCGTCTTCGACCCGAGCATCCCCGACCTCGGCGTCCACCTGCCCCGAGGCCAGCAGCTCCCAGTCCGGGCTGCCGCAGACCTGCTCGGCGATGGCGTCATCGACGTACTCCTCAGCGGCGGCGCAATCGTCGTCCTCGGCGGCGTCGATCACCGCCTGGACGACCTCGGCCGGCTCGGCTCCGGTCTCGCCGCCTGCCCCTGCGTCACTGCGCTCGTCGTCGTCCTCGCCCGAGGTCAGCGCGATCACCAGCACCACTGCGCCGACCACCACGGCCACCGAGACGATGGCGGCGAGCACGATCCACCATCTCTTCCCCGACCCCCCGGACGGCGGTGGCGTCACCGGCACCGACCATCCGCCGCCTGGGGGCGGGCCGGACGGGGCTCCACCCGGGTAGCCCATCGGAGGCGGGCCCGAGGGAGGTGGGCCGGACGGAGGCGGCCCCGACGGCGGTCCGAACCGGGGTCCGGTGGGCGGTGGCGGCGGGGTCGGAGTGCTCACGGCGTCCTCACAGGGTGGGTCTGAGATCGAAGTGATCGCAGTCAGGCCCTACCCCGCTGGGAGGATGCTCACTCTTCGTCGATCTTCCAGACGCCGTCCTCGCGCCGGAGGGTCACCCTCTCGACGTCGCTCTCGCCCTGGTAGGTGATCGAGACCGGCACGCTTGCGGTGTCGCCCTTGATGACCGCCGTCCCGATGTCGAACTCCGCCTGGGCCATCTCGGTGCCGTCCAGGTCGTCGGCCTCGCACCGTCCCTCGCGCTGCAGGTAGGCCCGCGTCACCCACTTCTCGGCCTCGGCACAGTCGGCTGCCCGAGCGGCCTCGAGGAACGCGGCTACCGACGCCTCCGGTGTGCCATCGGGAAAGTCGGGAAGTTCGTTGGTACCGGTCGCATCGTCACTCGGCGCGGCGGTCTCGGTGGGATCGGTCGGGGCGGTGTCAGTGCCGCTCGCAGGGGTGTAGCCGACGATCTCCCACTCGCGCTCCTCCTCGGCGAGCTCGAACGAGTAGTCCTCGGAGCCCTCGGCGGAGGTGAAGGAAACGGGTACGACGGCGGAGCTGCCATCGATCTCGGCCTCACCGACCTCGGCGGTGACCTCACCGGAAGCCAGCAGCTGCCAGTCCGCGCTGCCGCAGACCTGGTCCTCGAGCGGGTCGGAGAGGTAGTCGTCGGCGGCCTCGCAGTCGTCGTCCTCCGCGGCGTCGATCACGGCTTGGACGACCTTGACCGGGTCGCGGGAGATCGTGTCCTCGCGCCGGTCCTGTGCATCGTCCTCGTCGCGCAGCAGCAGGACCAGGAGCAGGACCCCGACGATCAGCAGGACCGCGAGCAGGGCACCCAGGATGATCCAGATCGCCTTCTTCGACCCGCCGCCGGGCGGCGGCGCCGGGGGCACGGACCAGCCACCGGGCGGCCCCTGTGCTGGCCCGGAGGGTGGCGGTCCCGACGGCGGCGGTCCCGACGGCGGCGGTCCCGACGGCGGCGGTCCCGAGGGCGGCCCGGTCGGCGGCCCGGTCGGCGGACCTGACGGAGGACCGGCGGGTGGTGGTGGCGTCGGCGTGCTCATGGGTTCACCTCAGGGGAGCTGGGCGTCTGGAACGAAGCTTCAGGGCGTCGCGGTCAGGTCGTCGAGATAGCTCTCGAAGTAGGACTCCCACTCCGACGGGTCGGTCGGGAAGTCGCTGAGCAGATCGGTGGGGAGGTCCGTCGGGAACTCCGTGGGGAAGTCGCTCGGCATGTCGGTCGGGAACTCCGTCGGCATGTCGGTGGGGTCCGGGCTCTCGGCCTCGGTCGGCTCGCCCGTCTCCTCACCCGGGTCGTCGGTCGTCTCGCTGGTGGTGTCTCCGCTGTCGTCCCCGTCGTCATCGTCATTGCCGATGATGAGGAATGCGGCGATCACCACCGCCGCCACGATCACCAGCGCACCGACCACCCCGAGGATGATGAAGAGCGTCTTCTTGCTGTTCCCACCGGGCGGAGGCGGGCCGGGAGTCCAGGGCGGTTGGCCCGGCCCTCCGGGGCCACCAGGGCCACCAGGTCCTCCGGGGCCGCCGTACCCGGGCTGCGGCGCACCATAGGGAGGCGGGGACGGTGCGCCGTACGGCGGCGGCTGCTGTGGGTAGGGCGCAGGCTGTTGCGGCAACTCCGCGGTCGGGTGGTCAGGGTACGAACCGGACACCGAGACTCCTTGACTCCGTGCTGCACTGCAGCGTTGAGGTGACCACCGTAGACCAGACGGGGTGCGGATCCCCCGCCCAACAGGCCGCCTCGGCCAAAGGCTTCTCAACCAGCCCGACGTGCCAGCGGCCCCAGAGCCGCGACGATCCGTTGGTTGGCCTCGGGCTCCCCGACCGTCACCCGGACCCCAACTCCTGCGAAGCCACGCACCGAGATGGCCACCGTCTCCGCGGCCGCCACCAGCTCCGCTGTCCGGGCACCCGCCGGCAGCCAGACGAAGTTGCCCTGCGCTTCGGGCAGCCGCCAGCCATGGCCGGTGAGACCCGCGACGAGTCGATCCCGTTCGGCAACCAGCGCGTCGACCCGCTCGGACAGCAGATCCTGGGCGTCGAGCGAGGCGACGGCGGCCGCCTGGGCAGGCGCGGAGACCCCGAACGGCAGCGAGACCGACCGCACCGCGCCGGCGATCGACACGGTCGAGGCCAGGTAGCCGACACGCAGGCCCGCCAGCCCGTAGGCCTTGGAGAAGGTGCGCAGCAGCGCAACATTGGGCCGCTCACGCAGCAACCGCAGACCGTCGACCGGATCGGCGTGACGGACGAATTCGGCGTACGCCTCGTCGACGACCACCAGCACCCGCGCTGGGATCCGGTCCAGGAAGGCGTCGAGCTCGGCGTGCCGGAGCGCGGGTCCGGTCGGGTTGTTCGGAGTGCAGACGATCAGCACCCTGGTGCGCTCGGTGACCGCATCCGCCATCGCTTCCAGGTCGTGGCGTGCATCGGCCGTGAGCGGCACCGGGACCCCGCGCGCCCCGGCCACCGTGATCGCGATCGGATAGGCCTCGAACGAACGCCACGGCACCACCACCTCGTCGCCGGGCCCGCAGAACGCACTGATCAGTTGGAACAGCACCGCCGTCGAGCCGGTGCCGGCGGAGAGCTGCTCGGGCACCAGGTCGAGTCGGTCGGCCAACGCCCGGTAGAGCGCGGTGACCCCCATGTCGGGATAGCGCTCCATCGCGGCGACCGCACGGGTGGCGGCCTCCAGCACGCCGGGCAGCGGCGGATAGGGGTTCTCGTTCGAGGACAGCTTGTACGGCGTCAACCCGGGCGGACTGCTCGGCGGGCGCCCTGCGACGTACGGCGGCAGGCCGGCGAGATCCGCGCGCGGCCTGGGCAACGCCCCCGGGCCACTGCCGGCGCCGCCTGCCATCGTCATGCGCCCTCCTCCTCGCGTGCGAGTCGGTCGAGCGCGGCGCCCACGAGGAGCGCGACGCCGAGGTCGAGGGTGGGCTGCGGCACCGGGGCGAAGTGCGGCGAGTGATTGGGCGCCACGCCGTCGGGCAGCGACCCCATCCCGGTGACCGCTGCGAGGTCCATCCCGGCGAAGGCGCCCGGGTCCGCACCCCCCAGGTTCCAGTAGACGAGCGGCACACCGGCAGCCGTGGCCAGCTCGCCGACGTCCTCGCTGCCCGGCAGCGGCGGGAGGGAGATCACCGCCGGCGCGCCACCGGTGGCCTCGATGTCGGTGCGCTGCTGCTCGAGGATCTCGGCGAGCACGGCTCCGGTGCGCTCGCACGCATCGGCGTCGTTGGAGGTGAGCGGGAACGACGCGACCGAGGTGAACTCCGGGGCGGCCGGGGCGCCGGAAGCGGCGCACTCGGCCTCCACGACGCGGTGGATCGCGGCCAGCACCCGGTCCCGCACGTCGGCGGTGAAGGAGCGCACGTTGACCAGCAGCTCGGCCCGGTCGGAGATGATGTTGGCCTGCGTGCCCGCGCGGAGCGCGCCGACAGTCACCACCGCCGACTCCATCGCCCCGACCTCGCGGGAGACGATGCCCTGCAGGCGCATCACCACCGCCGACGCCATCACCACCGGGTCGACCGTCGCCTCAGGACTCGACCCATGGCCTCCGCGACCGTGCAGCACGATCCGCAGCGAGTCGGCAGCGGCCATCGCGGTCCCGGCGGTCAGGTTGACGGTGCCGATCGGAAACGGCATCACGTGCTGTCCGAGGACGATGTCGGGCGGACCGCCGATCCGGTCGAACAGATCGTCGGCCAGCATCGCGCGCGCCCCGCTGCCGACCTCCTCCGCCGGCTGGAAGCAGGCGATGAGGGTGCCGCTCCACTCCTCCGGCCGCGCCGCCAACTCGGCACAGGCCGCCACCAGGCAGGCGGTGTGCACGTCGTGGCCGCACGCGTGCATCACCCCGGAGGTGACCCCTTCGGGCGTGGTGGCGGTGTCGGTGGAGGCGTAGTCGAGTCCGGTGCGTTCGGTCACCGGCAGACCGTCCATGTCGGCGCGCAGCAACACCCGCGGACCGGCCCCGTTGCCGAGCACCCCGACCACGCCGGTGCCACCGATGCCCTCGAAGACCTCGAAGCCGTGGCCACGAAGCAGGCCGGCGACGATGCCCGCCGTCCGGTGCTCGGCGAACGCGAGCTCGGGGTGGCGATGGAGGTCGTGGTAGAGGTCCAGCAGCTCGCTGGGGGTCAGGGCGGCCATGCGGCTCATCATCGTGCATCCAGCGGGCCGACGCAGCGGCCCGTCGTACGGCGTGGCCTCACGCGGCGCTCTCGCCCTCCTGCGCCAGGACCACCGCCCCACCGGGGACACGGAGCAAGTCGCGACCGACGGTGACGTCGAGCGGGTTGGTCAGGCAGCGGACCGACCCGCCGCCGAGGTGGAACTCGGAGACATCGACGACGACCACCTCGAAGCCCCACGCGGTGAGCTGCTCGGCGATGTGGCGGGGGCAGCCGGGCATCACCACGGTCCGGCCGATCACCACCGCGTTCGCACAGAAGGTCGTCAGCGCCTCCTCCTCGGTGATCACCAGCGGCTCGGGGATGGCGGCGAGAAGAGCCGCGGCCGAAGCAGGGTCGAAGGCATCCGGACAGATCAGTGCGCGCCGCTCGTCGAGCGGGCAGAACGCCAGATCGAGGTGGTACATGCCGGGGTGGGTGATCCGCACACCGTGGACGCGGACCTCGAGCTCGGCGGCCAGCAGCGGCAGCGCCGATTCCTCGGTGCGCGGCCCGAACCCGACCACCAGCTCTCCACGCCAGGCGAAAGCGTCACCGGCCTCGAAGTGCGGGCCGACTCCGTCCCGGCCGATCCGGCCAGCACGGTGGTGGTGCCGGGCGAACCAGTCCGCGGCGGACTCGGTCTCCCGCTGGCGCTCGGGGTAGCGCATGTGGGAGAGCAGGACTCTCGGGTCCGAGGCACCATCGGCGTCGGCTCCGATCACCGGGAGGCCGAGGTTCATCGCATAGACCATGTCCGGGGAGTCGGGGCGCGCCTCGATCGCATGCACCTCGGCGCCGAGCTCGCGCAGGGTCGCGACGAGGCGATGCCACTGCGCCTTGGCCCGCGCCGGATCGGGCTGGACGGCGGTGTCCATGAAGGGGTTGATCGCATAGTCGATGCGGAACTGCGACGGCTCGACCATCGCGTAGGACCGCCCCCACGGCAGTTCCGTGCGGCCGGTGAACTCGGTGGTGAGCAGCGTGTCCATGGAGACCTCCCAACGCGGTTTCGATTGTCAGACAATCTGACAGGAAGGGTAGTGCGTCCCGCCGCCCCCGCCAAGCCGACCCGGCTCAAATGACCACCGGGATCTCGCTGACCCGGCTCAAACGACCATCGGGCTCGGCCCGACCCGGCTCAAACGCATGCGTTTGAGCCGGGTCGGGCGGAATCAGGCAGGCGTTTGCGACGACTCGGCGGGGTTGACGGAGCACGCGGCAGAATGGCCACCATGCCGGGCAGGTTCGAGACCCTGAGCGTGGAGCACGCCTCCACCACCGACCGCGTCGCCGCGGAACTACGTCGCGCGGTCTTCGAGGGTGAACTGGAGAGCGGTACGCCGCTGCGCGAGCTCGCCCTCGCCGAATCGCTCGGCGTCTCCCGGCCGACGGTCCGGGAGGCACTGACCGTCCTCGTCGCCGAGGGACTGGCCACGCGTGAGCCGCACCGTGGGGTCAGCGTGACCACTCCGGAGGCCTCGTCGGTGCGCGATGTGTGCCGAGCTCGGCAGGTGCTCGAGGGCGCCGGAGTCGAGGGGTGGAGCCGCGCCACCTCCGAGGACCGCAAGCGAGTGCGGACCACCCTCGACGCCTACACCAGCGCGGTGCATGCAGAGGCGTCGTACGAGGAGCTCAACGAACGCCACCTCGCCTTCCACGTCGCCCTGGTCGGACTGACCGGAAGCGACCGCCTGGTGCAGATGGCAGAGACCCTGATGGACGAGCTCAAGCTCGCGCTCGCCCAGGTCGATCGGCTCAACCGCAACGCCCACGACCAGGCCGACACCCACGAGGCGCTGGTCCGGCTGCTCGAGGCGGACCTGATCGACGGGCAGGAGGGCGCTCGCACCTTCTTGCGCCACCACATCGAGGACGCAGAGGTCGAGATCATCGGCGCACTCGGCCTGGAGTAACCCCTCAAGATGGCTCGCGGTGCCACACTGGCCCGCATGCTCGCCTTCCTCTCCCGCTGGGCCGTCACCGCCGCGTCCCTCGCGCTCGCCGCCCAACTGATCGGCGGCATCTGGTTCGAAGGACCCAACACCGGTCAGGCCGAGATCGAGCACAAGATCGTGCCGTTGCTGCTGGTCGCACTGATCTCGTGCGCGGTGACTGCCTTCGTCAAGCCGCTGCTGACGCTGCTCTCGATCCCGTTCATCCTGGTCACGCTCGGGCTGTTCCTGGTCCTCCTCAACGCGCTGCTGCTCAAGTTCACCGCGTGGCTGGCCGACCTCGTCGGGATCGGCTTCCACGTCGACGGCTTCTGGCCGGCCGTCGGTGGAGCGGTGATCATCAGCATCACGACCTGGTTCCTCGACGCAATGATCGGAATCGAGTCGTGAACGTCCCCGAGCCCCGGACCCCGGGCCGCTATCGCGTCGCGCTGATCTGCCTGGGCAACATCTGTCGCTCCCCGATGGCCGACGTGGTGCTGGAGGCTCGGCTCCGCAGCGCCGGTCTCGATCAGGCGGTCGAGGTGGTGAGCGCCGGTACCGGCGACTGGCACGTCGGCGAGCCGATGGACGAGCGCGCCGCCGCCCTCCTCACCGAGGAGGGGTATGACACCACCCGGCATCGCGCACGACAGGTCTCCATGTCCTGGATCGGCGAGTACGACCTGCTGCTCGCGATGGACACCACCAACCTCGACGATCTGCGCAGCCTGGACCAGACCGGCGGCGCGACGGCTGACGGACGGTTGCGGCTGTTTCGTGACTTCGACCCGATCCGCCCGGGGAGCGACGTACCGGATCCGTATTTCGGGGGCGACGCAGGGTTCCGCGACGTACTCACCATGGTCGAGCGGACCAGCGAGGTGCTGGTCACTGCGATCGCAGACGTCCTGGCTGCCTGACGTGCATTCGAGCCGGGTCGACGCGATCCCGGCCTGCGTTTGAGCCGGGTCGACGCGATCCACGTGTGCGTTTGAGCCGGGTCAGCGCGATCCAGACATGCGTTCGAGCCGGGTCGGCGGGTGAGTAGGGTCAGTCCATGACCACGCAGCCGACGTACACGGAACTGTCCTCCCTCCCGGCCTACGCCGACCAGCCGGTGCCGACGGCGTTCGAGGACATCAACGGCTACCTCAACGTGCGGCACTACCTGGGGATCGGCAGCGAGGGGTTGGACGAGTCGCTGGCCGAGCTGGGCATCCCGTGGAACTGGCCGGTCGCCGAGGGACACGCGTGCCTCTCGGCCGAGCATCACGTGCGTTACCTGCACGAGTTGAAGACAGGCGACCAGATGTCGGTCCGGGTGCGGCTGCTGGGCCGGTCCGAGCGGGCCGCGCACGCGCTGGTCTACCTGCTCGACGACACCAACGAGCGGCTCGCCTGCGTCTTCGAGGAGATCTTCCTGCACGTCATGGTCACCGAGCGCCAGACCGCGCCGTGGCCGGCGGCGATCGCCGAGGCGATGGACAAGCGGATCGCCGAGCACGCCGGACTCGGTTGGGAGGCCGGCACGTCGGGCTGCCTGGCGCTGCGCTGAATCCCGCGCCGCGTGAGGCGTCTCACGCGCTCACCGGCCTCGGACACGCGGCCGTAACCCACGGTCAACCTCCCGGCGAACTCGGCGGCGCAGGCTGGTCCCATGACCGAGCTCATCGCATCTCTCTACCGTCCCGGCGTCGCACCCACTGACGCCGAGAAGGCCGCGGCCCACGAGGCCGCCACGGATGCCTCCACCCTCGCCCAGGCCCGCCGCAACGAGTTGCGCGACCGGCACGCCCGCAACCTGACCACGCTGATGACCGAACGGGACGACCTGCGCGGCGTACACGCGCTGGCCGACTTCGTCGACGACGCGGTGCGCTGGTCGGCCTGAACGCTCCGAACAGCCTGCCCTGCGACGCTTCGGCGCGTGCGGACCACGGAGGTTCGGCCCTCGCAGACTCGTCTAGACTCCCCCGACGTGATCTTCAAGCGCGTGGGAGACGGGCGTCCCTACCCCGACCACGGGCTGACCGCGAAGGGCTGGGCGGCGGTGCCACCGCGCCAGGTGCGCCTCGACGACCTGGTCACCACCAAGGACACCTTGCAGCTGACCTCGCTGCTGGACGAGGACTCCACCTTCTTCGGTGACCTCTTCGCCCACGTCGTGCTCTGGCGCGGCGAGTACTACCTCGAGGACGGTCTGCACCGCGCGCTGCGGGCGGCGCTCCAGCAGCGCAACGTGCTGCACGCCCGCGTGATCCGGATGGAGGGCTGATGAACATGTCCGGAGCAGGGCGCTCGGCGCTGACCCTGGTGGCGCTCGCCGTGGTCTTCCTCGGCGGGATCACCTGGGCGTGGAGTCAGATCACCGAACCGTTCCCGGAGGCCGAGGAGACACCGCTGTGCACCGACACCGTGGTCTCGGCCGGTGAGTCGGTCCGGCCGGGCCAGGTGCTGGTCAGCGTGCTCAACGCCAGCGGTCGCAACGGACTGGCCGGCGAGACCATGGACGGGCTGGTCGAACGGGGCTTCGGCAAGGGCGAGAGCGGCAACGTCTCCGTCGCCGGCGCCAAGACGTTGACCGCGCAGATCTGGACCACCGACACCTCGAACCCGTCGGTGATGCTGGTTCGCAGCTATCTCGGCAAGGGCGTCGAAGTGGTCGAGCAGGAAGCCGCCACCGCCGGCGTCACCGTGGTCGTCGGTGAGCGGTTCGGCGAGGTCACCAAGGGTCGCAAGCAGGTGAAGGCCAGCGACGAGACCACTGTCTGCGCACCCGCGCTGGTGGTCGAGCAGAGCCCCTGAGCTCGAGGGTCAGTCGCCGAGCCACTGAGCCAGGCGACCGCCCGAGCTGACCTGACGCAGCCGCCGCTCGGTCGCCTCACGCTGCTTGCGCGGTGTCACGACGAGCAACTCGTCCCCGTGCCGCAGGACGGTGCGGCGCTCGGGAACCATCGCCGCGCCGTCGCGGATCACCATCGACACGCTCGCGCCACTGGGCAGCCGCAGCTCGCCGACCTCCACGCCGTGCATCTTCGACGCCGGGCTGATCGTCACCTGCAGCAGGTCGGCGGCCACCCGCTCCAGCGGCGCCGCCTCGACCTCGAGATCCCGTGGCTCCGAGCGGCGAGCCACCCTGAGCACCCGAGCGACCGTTGGCAGCGTCGGCCCGGTCAGCAGCGTGTAGATGATGACCATCACGAAGACGATGTCGAAGAGTCGCTCGGCGTCCTCGACCCCGGCGGCCAGCGGGATCGTGGTCAACACGATCGGTACGGCGCCGCGCAGCCCGGCCCAGGAGATGAACGAGAGCTCGCGCAGCGACATGGGTTGCACCACGGCACTGACCAGGACCGAGAGCGGCCGGGCGATCAGGGTCAGGATCAGGCCGGCCGCGATCGCCAACCCGACCGTCGACCAGCCGATCCGGTCGGGCGAGAACAGCAGTCCGAGCATCACGAAGAGCCCGATCTGCGCGATCCAGGCCAGCCCCTCCACGAAGGAGCGGGTGGGCAGCCGGTGCGGAAGGTCGGCGTTGCCGAGGACCAGCGCCGCGACGTACACGGCCGCGAAGCCGCTGGCGTGGATCGCGGCAGAGGCGCCGTAGGCGACCATCGCCAGGCAGAGCACGGCGATCGGATAGAGGCCGGAGGACGGCAGCGCCGCGCGGCGCATGATCCAGGCCCCGCCGAAGCCGAGGGCGAGGCCGACGAGCAGGCCCACCAGGAGCTCGAACGCGATGATGCCGACCATGCCGAGCAGGCCGTGCTCCAACGCGGCTCCGCTGGAGATCAGCGTCACCAGGACTACCGTCGGCGCGTCGTTCAGGCCGGACTCCGCCTCCAACGCGCCGGTCAGTCGGCGCGGCAACGGCACGACGCGCAGCACCGAGAAGACCGCGGCGGCATCGGTCGGCGAGCACACCGCTCCGAGCAGCACGGCCAGCTCCCAGGGCAGTCCGAGCACGAAGTGGGCGGCGACGGCGACCACCCCGACCGAGATGGTCACGCCGATCGTGGCCAGCGCCAGGCCGAGTCGCATCGAGGGCCGGGTCTCCCGCCAGTTCGTGGTGAGCCCACCTTCAGCCAGGATGATCGCCAGTGCCCCGAACCCGAGGGCGTGGGCGAGCTGGGCGTCCTCGAACCCGATCCCCACGACCGACTCCCCGAGCAGCACGCCCATCAGCAGGTAGATCAGCAGACTGGGCAGGCCGGCCCGGGTGGAGAGCCGCACCGCGAGGATCGCCAGCAGCGTGACGACCGCGCCGCCCAACACGAAGGTGTCGAGCTGATGGACGTCGAAGGTCATGTCACCTCGCGGTCGAGCCGGTGGGACCGCAGTCTATCGGTCGGCACCGGCGGGTGGACGCACCCGTCCAGCGCGAACGGCCCCGGCGCGGCTCACGTTCTGGACAGGTGTCCACGAGCCGTGCAAAGTCCTAGAACTTGTTCTAGATTCGGAGCATGACGACGACCCCCGCCGGCCTCGCGATCCCTGCCACCGTCCCCGCCCGTGAGCTCGACGGGGCCGAGGCGTGCGACGTGGTCGTGGTCGGCTTCGGCATCGCCGGCGGGTGCGCAGCACTGGAGG
This sequence comes from Nocardioides sp. BGMRC 2183, assembly GCA_008123405.1. Classification (GTDB taxonomy): domain Bacteria; phylum Actinomycetota; class Actinomycetes; order Propionibacteriales; family Nocardioidaceae; genus Nocardioides. The sequence continues at coordinate 31,077 of VSSA01000009.1, read as the reverse complement.
CCGCGCGCGCCGGGGCTCGGGTGGTGCTGCTGGAGCGGGCGGCCGTGCACGGCGGCACCTCGTCCATGTCCGGTGGGCACTTCTACCTCGGCGGCGGCACCGCCGTGCAGCAGGCCACCGGGCACGAGGACTCCGTCGAGGCGATGGCCGACTACCTGACGGCCAGCACCAAGGACCCGGACAAGGAGAAGATCCGCGCCTACGCCGACGGGTCGGTCGAGCATTTCGACTGGCTGGAGGCGCTCGGCTTCGAGTTCGAGCGCAGCTTCTACCCGAAGAAGGCGGTGATCCAGCCCGGCACCCAGGGTCTGATGTTTACCGGCAACGAGAAGGTCTGGCCTTACCGCGAGGAGATCGCGCCGGCCCCGCGCGGACACAAGGTGCCGGTGCCCGGCGACACCGAGGGCACCCGGATCGTGATGGACCTGCTGCGGGAGCGGGTCGAGGAGGCCGGGGTCGACGTACGGTTCGAAACCGGTGCCACCAACCTCGCCGTCGACGACGACAACAACGTAGTCGGACTGGCCTGGCGGTCCTTCGACGAGACCGGCCTGATCCGGGCCGGGTCGGTGATCGTGGCCGCCGGCGGCTTCGTGATGAACGCCGACATGGTCGCGAGGTACACCCCCGCGCTGGGCGAGAAGCTGTTCACCCTCGGCTCCACCTACGACGACGGCCTCGGCATCCGGCTCGGCGAATCCGTCGGCGCGGCCCTGGAGCACATGGAGGAACCCTTCATCACCGCGCCCTTCTACCCGCCGTCTTCACTGGTCAAGGGAGTGATCGTGAACAAGCAGGGGCAGCGCTTCGTGGCTGAGGACTCCTACCACGCGCGCACGTCGTACCACGTGCTGCAGCAGCCGGAGGCCACCGCCTACCTGATCGCCGACAGCGCGCACATGGGCGAGCAGACGATGCCCCTGGTGCCGCTGAAGGACGGCTACGAGACGATCGAGGAGATGGAGCAGGGACTCGAACTGCCCCCCGGCTCACTGGTGGCGACGATGGAGCGCTACAACCAGAACGCAGCGGCCGGCGAGGACCCGGACTTCCACAAGCACCCCGATTGGCTGGCGCCGCAGAGCGAGGGCCCGTGGGGCGTCTACGACCTCACCCTCGGGGTCGCGCTCTACGCGGGCTTCACCCTCGGCGGCATGGCCACCGACGTCGACGGTCGGGTACGACGCAGCGACGGCTCCGTGATCGGCGGCCTGTACGCCGCCGGGGCCTGCGCCTCGAACATCGCCCAGGACGGCAACGGGTACTGCTCGGGGACGCAGTTGGGCGAGGGGTCGTTCTTCGGGCGGCGGGCGGGGCGTCATGCTGCGGGTTTCACCGGCTGACCGGCGAAACCCGCACGACACGCCGGGGCGCATCGGCGTGTCGTGCGGGTTCTGGGCGATAAGTGGCGTGCCACGCCCGAGCCCCATCGCCCACCCGGCCGCCGCTCGTAGCACGATGTGACCCCATGACGAGTCTCGACCGCCTCGCCGCCGCCCAACGTGCGAACGTGCAGCCGTTCCACGTGATGGATCTGCTCGCCGCCTCCGCTCGCCGCCAGCAGTCCCACGGCGACGTGCTCAACCTGCTCGCCGGCCAGCCCAGCACCGGTGCGCCGGCGCCGGTCAACGCCGAAGCGATCCGCCTGCTCGGCTCCGGCGACCCGCTCGGCTACACCCCCGCGACCGGGATCGCCGAGCTGCGTGAGGCCATCGCGGCCCACCACCGCACCCGCTACGGGATCGCGGTCGAAGCGGAGGAGGTGGTGGTGACCACCGGCTCGAGCGGCGGTTTCCTGCTCGCCTTCCTGGCCGCCTTCGAGGTCGGCGACCGGGTGGCGATCGCTCGGCCCGGCTACCCCTGCTACCGCAACGTGCTGGCTGCGCTGGGCTGCCAGGTGGTCGAGATCGGATGCGGTCCCGACACCCGCTTCCAACCGAGCATCGAGCAGCTCGACGCGACGCATGCTGTCACCCCGCTGGCCGGCCTGGTGGTCGCCAGCCCGGCCAACCCGACCGGCACGATGCTCGCCCCCGACGAGCTCGCAGCGATCGCCCGCTGGTGCGAGGAGCATGGCGTCCAGCTGATCTCCGACGAGATCTACCACGGCATCGAGTACGCCGACGAGCATGCGCGCTGGGCACGCTGTGCCTGGGAGACCAGCCGCGACGCAGTCGTCTTCGGCTCGTTCTCCAAGTACTTCTCGATGACCGGGTGGCGGCTGGGCTGGATGCTGGCGCCGGAGCACCTGCGCCGCGCGGTCGACGTACTGACCGGCAACTTCTCGATCTGTCCGCCCGTGCTGGCGCAACGGGCCGCGGTGGCGGCGTTCACCCCCGAGGCCTATGCCGAGCTCGACACCCATGTCCGCCGGTACGACGAGAACCGCACGCTGCTGCTCGACGGACTGCGTCGGGTCGGGATCGACCGGCTCGCGCCCGCCGACGGCGCCTTCTACGCCTACGCCGACGTCGGGCATCTCACCGGCGACTCGATGGCCTTCGCCCACCGCCTCCTGGCCGCCACCGGTGTCGCCGTCGCCACGGGCATCGACTTCGACACCGTCGACGGTGGACGGTTCCTGCGGTTCAGCTTCGCCGGCGCGGCAGCAGATATCGTGACCGCACTCGACCGCATCGAGAGCTACCTGGGGGCCCGATGAGCCGCACCGAGCAGTACGGCGACAGCGCGGTCATCGCACGCCGCGCGGACCAGTTGCGGGAGCACGCCGTCGACCTCCAGTCGCTCGCCGACCGGATGGTGGCCAGGATCGAGGCGCTGGGGTGGGCCGGGCGCGCGGCGGAGGCGATGCGTGAGCGGGTCGCCGAACGCGCCGCCCATCTGCGCTCGGTGTCCAGCCGTCACGAGAGCGCAGCGGACGCGCTGGACGCACACGGACGCGCGGTGACTGCGACCAAGGAGGAGATCAAGCGGATCGAGGTCCGGGCGCATCGGATGATCGCCGACGCGCGGACCCGGGTGGCTGCCGCGGCAGCAGCCGGCGCGGACGGCGTACCGGTCACGCCCGACCCGGACGACGAGCGACTCGCCGCGGTGACCACGCCACCCCGCGGACATCGCGACTGGTTGGATGTGGAGCTGCCGGGGCTCTGACCCTGCCCAGCTCTCGGAAGGTTCCCAGCGTGGCCACCATCGACCTCAGCGCGGCGCCGTCGCCGCGCAGTGAGGGCACCGCCCTGGAGGCGGCGCCGCGACGGATCGGTCTGACTGTGCGCGAGCTGCGGCATGTAGCACAGCTGTGCGGGAACGCCCCGCTGCCCTTCGCCGCGGGCACCGACGGCACGGAGCCCGCGACCGCCGATCCCACCGACGGACTCGCCGGTCGCCTGGGCCGGTCTCCGCAGCAGACCGAGGAGGCGACCTACCGTCGCGCGGTGGCGGCGCTGCCCGATCCGGCGCAGTCCCTGGCGCACCGCGGCCTGCTCGAGGACGGGCGGCTCTCCCCCGGCCTGGCGGGAGCGATCGGCCTCCTCGCCACCCCCGAGACGGCGCTCGACATCGACGTCGCTCTCGGGCTCCCGGAAGCCTCGCAGCTGAGGGTCTGGCATCGCCAGAGCGGCCCCGCGGTCGCCGCACTCACCACGGTGGACGGCGTCGTCTTCGAGCTCGCCTGGTTCGGTGTCGACGCGTGGGCGGCCGAACTGGCCCGGGTCGCCGCTCTCCCGGAGGGCGCCGACCGCGCAGCGTCGCGCGTGCCGCCCGAGCTCGACGTCCCGTTCGACCTCGCCGACAGCGTGGCCGAAGCGCTCGACGCCGGTCGTGACGACCTGGTCGACCTATTGGTCCAGCGTGCCAGCGGGACCAGCACCGCCCGCGGCCGGGTGCTCACCGACGCCGATGCCGCGGCGGCGCTGCGAGCACTCACCGCGGAGGCGGGCGGCCGGTTGCGGGCTCTGGTGGCGCGGATCGGTGAGCGCACGCCCGACCGGGCCGGCGTGGTCTCGTGGACGCTGCTCCGCGACGGCTGGCATTCGGTCCGGCCGCACCGCGTGGACGCGGCGTTGCGGGTAGAGGTCCGGGCCGTGGAGCCGAATGAGCTGGGGGCCGTGTTGACGCCGGCCCTGGCCGAGGCCGCACCATGAACGAACGGTCCGGTGACCCGGCCGCAGCGGCCGCGGTAGAGCGTCGTACCGCACCGATGACCGCTGTCGAGGCGGCGGACCTCGAGGAGCGGTATGCGCAGATGCTGGCGCTGGCGGCCGAACTCGACGCGGCCGGCGAGCAGCTCCGCGCGTGGGCCGACGCCGGCGCCGCGATCCTGACCGAGCCCGACATCATCGACTCCGCACCGCTGGGCGAGGCCACCTGGACCACGTTCGAGGACGAGCTGCGTGGCGCCGTCAGTGGCCCGAGCGGACTGCTGCGCCGCGCGGCGGACCTGGATGCGGACGCCACCGCGCTGCGCGCCACGGTGCACACCTACCGCTGGATCGACGACCTGCAAGCAGCTGCCTACGCCACCCTGGGCTCGATCGCCGCGCGGGCGATCGGCTACCTCGCCCCCGAGGTCGCGTTGGGCGGCGACATCGTCGCGGCCGGCCTGATCGAGACCGATCGGCTGGATCGGGAAGGGGTCGCGGCGTACCTGGGCGATCTGGCCTCATCGCACCCCGACCTGATGGAGCACATCACCACGGGCGGCGGCCTGACCGAGAGCCTGTTGCTCCGCGGTCTGCTCACCGCACCGCTGCTGTCGAGCGAGGAGTCGACGATGGTCCGCCGTGGTGGCCTGCGGGCCGTCGGCGTGGCGCCGATGTCGGTGCGGTTCAGCGGGGCGCTGCGCGACGCGGCCGTGGCGCTGCCGGACGAGGAGCGCGGCCTCCCTGCCACCGGTCTGGAGTCGGCGCCTGCGCCGCTCGGCCTGGGGGAGCTCGTCGAGCGCCTGGTCGGCCTCGCCGACCCGGTCACGGTCCAGCCGGTCAGCGCAGAGCGCGCGATCGTCTATCTGCCGGGACCGAACCCGCTTCCCGGCACTGGACGTCATCTGCGGCTGGTGGCCGGCGATCTCACCGGGTACGCCGACGACGTCGCCCGCCACCTCGAGCAGACCCTGGCGGCCTCGGGCGTCGAGCGGATCCTGCTGGCCGGCACCGGCCCCGGGGGCGCCGCGGTCGTGGACCTGGCCGCCCGGACCCACCAGGGCTTCGAGGTCGAGGAGGTCGTCACCATCAGTGCTCCCGCCGCGCTGGCGCCCCACCTGCCGGCCGGGCTGCCGGTGTTGGCGCTGGAGGACCGCACCGATCCGGTCGCGCTGCTCGGCTCGCTGGTCAACGCCTCCTCCAGTGACCGTCTCACCGTCGTCTACGACCCCGCTCTCGCACCCGTCGACGACCACGACCCAGGCGCCGGCGCGGTGGCTGGCGCGCACCAGGCCGACCGGGCGCCGCACCGCGAGCTCCGCGCCACCTTCGAGCGATGGCGCGAGCGGGGATACCTGAGCACCTGAGCTTCGCTCGTCGGGGGTCGCGTGTCCCGCCCGCGCCCGCGTCCTGGGATCAGCGCAGCGGTGTGCTGCCGACGATGCGGTGCACGAAGTCCTCGAGCTGGACCAGGTTGCGGCACTCCAGCATCGGCATCACCTCGGCATACGTCGGCGCGGCCGAGTCGCCGGTGCCCCAGTTGCGAGTGTGCTCGGGATTGAGCCACCACGCGCGCCGTACCGAGGAGACCATCCGGGCCAGGGTGTCCTCGTGCAGGTCGGAGTAGTTGCTGCGGGCGTCGCCGAGGACCAGCAGCGTGGTCTTCGGGCCGAGTGCGTCGGCGTACTCCTCGTCGAACTTGGTGAACGCCCTCCCATAGTTGGTGCGTCCCCACAGCGCGGCGTGGCTGGTGCTCGCGGCCAGGTCTGCCAGCACGTCGGCCGGGTCCGCGCCGGGGCGGAAGTACGGCGTCACCTCGTACACGTGGTCGATGAAGGTGAAGGCCCGCATCGACTGGAAGACCTCGCGTAGCGCGAAGACGAAGAGCAGCGTGAACTGGGCGAAGTTGGCGACCGAGCCGCTGACGTCGCAGAGCACCACCAGGTCGGTGCGGTGCGGTCGCTTGGGACGGTGGTGGGTGGTCAGCGGGACGCCGCCGGTGGCCATCGACGCACGCACGGTACGACGGAAGTCCAGCGGTCCGCGATGCTTGGCGTGCTGCTCCTTGGCGAGCTTGGTCGCCAACCTCCGCGCCAGCGGGAAGATCTCCTTGCGCATCTCCTCCAGGTCGGCGCGGCGCGCGGAGGTGAAGGCGAGCGTGTCGATGCTGGGCCGGACCGTGACATCGGCGACGTGGTCGGCGCCCTTCTCCTCGGCGATCCGGCGGCGCGCGTCGTCCTCGACCTGCCGGGTGAAGCGGCCGACCCGGCGGGCCGCGGTGCGGGCTGCCTCGTCGGCATCCATCTGGCCCGAGACCAGGGCAGCGACGATCTGGTCGGTGAGCTCCTGGGGGGCGACCCGCTGCAGCGCGGTGTAGGCCGACCACGAGGAGAGGCCGGGCCCCCGGCCGGGCATGGCGCCGAACCTGCCGACCATCTCCGCGGCCAGCTGCCGCATCTCGGACTCGTCGTACTCCCCCACTTGGAGCATCTCGGCCAGGCGCTCCCGGAACTCTTGCAGGGCCGCAGCATTGTCGCGCACCGGCGGGGCCTCGGTCGACGCCTCGTCGACCTCCTGGTCGGTCGCTGCGGAGCCGCGGGCTCCGTCGCCGACCAGTGGTGGGAAATAGACGTCGAAGAGGGTGTCGAACGTGGTGCGGTGCGCCTGCTTCTTCAGCAGGGTCGCCGCGAACGCCTCCCGCACCACGGCGCGATCGCTCCAGTGCAACAGCCCGAGAGCAGCAACGCTGTCCAGGTCCTCGGCCAGCGACACCGAGAGGCCCGCTCCGCGCAGCGCCTCGATGAAGGCGAGGTGGCGGTCGAGGAGGCCCGAGCGCTCGCCGTGGTGCCGCGGGGAGGTGGTGTCCATGCTCAGCGCTTGCCCGGCAGGGTGCGGCCGAGCTTGAGCTCCTTGACCGCCCGCTCGTGATCGGAGGCGTGCTTGAGCACGACCCCCAGGGTGTCGGTGATCGCAGTGTCGTCGAGGTCCCGGATCTCCAGCGCGATCAGGGTGCGGGCCCAGTCCACCGACTCCGCGATCGACGGCGCCTTCTTCAGGTCGATCTCCCGCAACCGGCCCACCACGTGCACCACCTGCTCGGCGACCTTGTCGTCGATGCCGGGCACCTGGCTGAGCAGGATGTCGCGCTCGCGGACGGCGTCGGGGTAGTCCAGGTGCAGATAGAGGCACCGGCGCTTCACCGCCTCGGAGAGCTCGCGGCTGGCGTTGGAGGTGAGCACCACGAACGGCCGCCGCGCGGCGGCGACGGTGCCGAGTTCGGGGATGGTGACCTGGAAGTCGCTGAGCACCTCCAGCAGCAGCCCCTCGACCTCGATGTCGGTCTTGTCCACCTCGTCGATGAGCAGCACGGTGGGCTCCTCACGGCGGATCGCGGTGAGCAGCGGACGGGTGAGCAGGAACTCCTCGGTGAAGATGTCGTCGTGGGTCGCGGACCAGTCGACGCCTCCGGCGGCTCCGGACTGGCTGCCCGACTGTGCCTGGATCCGGAGCAGCTGCTTCTTGTAGTTCCACTCATACAGTGCGCGCGCCTCGTCGAGACCCTCGTAGCACTGCAGCCGGACCAGCTCCGCGCCGGTCGCGCGGCTCACTGCCTTGGCCAGCTCGGTCTTGCCGACCCCGGCCGGCCCCTCCAGCAGGAGCGGCTTCTCCAGCGCCCCGGCGAGGAAGGCGGTGGTCGCCGTGGCGTGGTCGGTCAGGTAGCCGGTCGCGGTGAGCCGCGTGGCCGCGTCGGCGGGTGAGTCGAACCAGGTCATGAGGTCATCCTGCCCGTCCTGCCTCACCGAGCTCACTCCCGGTCGTCGATGAGTGCGTCTCCGACGGCGACACGCGCCCCCGGCACGCCAACCGTCCAAGGATCTCCGCCCCACGCCACTAGAACGAGACCGGCGCCCCCGACCAGTGGTCGAGGGCGCCGGCGCCGGATCACGTCGTGGGTCAGTGACCCATCATCGCCGCCGGGTCGACCGGCTCCTCCGCGGGCTTGCGGGGCAGGAAGAACGCAGGGATCAGGCAGCAGGCGACCAGCGCCGTGCCGACGACGAAGACGGTCGCGAACGAGTCCGCCATCTGCGCCAACCCCTGATCGGCCAGGGCCTGGAACTGCTTGACCGGCAGCTCCATCCCCTGGGCGAGCGCAGCGACCCGCTCGTCCACGCTCATCGCCTGCAGCTGGTCCAGCGGGATGCCGGTCAGGTCGGACAGCGAACCGAGCCGATCGGAGTCGCCGGCCATCCGCTCGAGGTTCGCCGCCCCGAGCGCCGCCTGGTCCTTGCCGTTGAGCGAGTTGGTCAGGATCACCGAGAAGAGGGCGGTGCCGATCGAGGCGGCCGTCTGCTGGGTGATGTTGAGCAGCGTGGTGCCGCGCGCGGTGGTGTGCGCGGTCAGCGTGGCCAGCGCGGCGCTCATGATCGGCATCATGGTCGAGCCCATACCGAGACCCATCACGAAGAGCGAGCCGAGGATGTAGGCATACGAGGTGCTCTCGTCCAGCTGGGTGAACATCGCCATGCCGATCGTGACCAGGCTGACGCCGACCAGGACCACCTTGCCGGGGCCCTTGCGGTCGGCGATCGCGCCGGCGATCGGCATGGTGATCATGGCACCGATGCCCTGCGGGGCGAGCAGCGCTCCGGCACTGAGCGCGGACTCGTCCCGGACCTGCTGGAAGTAGAGCGGGAAGAGCAGGCTGGCACCGAAGAACGCGATCGCGAAGAGCGCCATCGCGATGATCGCGACCGTCATGTTCCGGTTGGCGAAGAGCCGCAGCTCCACCAGCGGGTGCAGGTTGCGCTTGTTGAGCGCCCACGGCACGAAGAGCGCGATCAGCACCAGACCGATGATCCCGGTGGTCAGCACCTCGGAGTCCCAGACGGTGCCGGCCTCGGGGATCGAGGAGACGCCGTACAGGAAGAGCGCCAGACCCGGCGAGAGCAGCAGCATGCCGATGAAGTCGAAGGTCTCGGAGGGCTCGACGTGGTCCTTGGGGAGCACGATCGATGCGTAGATGATCGCGACGATGCCGATCGGCAGGTTGATCAGGAAGATCCAGTGCCAGCTGGCGGTCTCGATCAGCCAGCCGCCGAGGATCGGGCCGAAGATCGGGCCGAGCAGCATCGGAACGCCCATGATCGCCATCACCCGGCCGACGCGGTGCGGGCCGGCGGCTCGGGTCAGGATGGTCATGCCGAGCGGCATCAGCATGCCGCCGCCGAGGCCCTGCACGACGCGGAATCCGACGAGCATCGGCAGCGAGTCGGCCAGTGCGCAGAGCACCGAACCGATCGTGAAGAGGGTGACCGCGAGCAGGTAGAGCCGCTTCGTGCCGAAGCGGTCGGAGGCCCAGCCGGTCAGGGGGATCACGGTCGCCAGGGCGAGCGTGTAGCCGGTCATCGTCCACGCGACCTCGGCCGAGGTCGCGTCGAAGTCCTCTTGGAAGGTCTCCAACGCGACCGAGACCACGGTGATGTCGAGGATCGACATGATCGCGCCGAGGACAACGACCCCGGCGGTGAGTAGGACGCCCTTGTCGAGCTTGTCGTCGTCGGGGGCCGCGTTCTCGGCCGTCGCTTCAGTTGCCATAACGGGACGAAATCGTACGGCGCAGCACCGACACCGCGCTATTCAGAAAGCGGCCCTCGACCTGCGACGCGGCTCACCGCAGCGAATCAGCTCACTCACCGGCCACCCACTCGTTGCTCGCCGGTCACCCCGACTCACCCGATGTCGGGGACACCGACCCGGCCGATCCCCTCGACCGCGCGGCGGAGCTCGGCCAGGGCGCAGGCGATCTCCGGTTGCCCGGCGGTCCCGCGACGCACGCTGGTGCGCAGGTGCCGGACCGGACCGGCCTCGCCGCCCAGCGGGATCCGCACCACCCCGGCTGCTGCGGGGATCCGGGCCAGACGCGGCACCAACGCGATGCCCAGGCCCATCGCCACCATGGCCACGCAGGTGTCCCATTCGACGACCTCGTGGGCCTGCTGCGGGGTGAAGCCCGCCGCCGCGCACGCCGCCATCGCCATCTGGTGGTAGGGCCGACCGGGGCGATCCATGATCCACTGCTCGTCCGCCGCGTCCGCGAGCCGGATCCGGCTGCGCCCGGCGAGCTCGTGCTGGGTCGGGACGAGGAGGTCGATCCGATCTTCCATCAGGGGCAGCTGGTCGAACCGTGGGTCGGTGCTCGGCGGCAGCTGCGCCGTGCTGACCACGACCGCGACATCCACCTGGTCGGCAAGCAGCAGGTCGAAGCACTCCTCCGGGTCCGCCTCGATGATCCGGACCGCGGAGCGGGGGAAGGTCTCCATCACCGCGGTCGCCGCCCGCGGGAGCAGGGTGGAGGCGGCGGTGGAGAAGCCGGCCAGTCGCAGGAATCCCGATGCCGAGTCAGCGATGTGCTGCACCTCCGCACGGATCTCCTCCCACTCCGCGAACAGGTGGTGGCTGCGCTCCAGGAGCGTGCGCGCGGCGCCGGTGAGGCGGATGCCGCGGCCCTCGTGCTCGAGCAGGGTGGCTCCGATGTCGCGGGCGAGCGTGCGCATCTGGTGCGAGACCGCCGAGGGTGTGTAGCCGAGAGCGTCCGCGGCCGCCGAGATGGTGCCGCGTTCGGCCACGACCCGGAGCACGTGCAGCCGCTGATCGATCATGCGACCAGATTGCACGATCATCGGGAAAAGTGAGCGCTTTTCTTACACGATTCTGCCGTTCCACCATCGAGGTGTGACGTCCATCGACCCGCTGCTCACGAGCTTCGAGCTCCGGCACCTGACGCTGCGCAACCGGGTGGTGAGCACCTCGCACGAGCCGGCGTACACCGAGGACGGGATGCCGAAGGACCGGTACCGGCTCTACCACCTCGAGAAGGCGCGCGGTGGCGTCGCCCTCACCATGATCGGCGGCTCGGCGGTGGTCTCCCCCGACAGCCCGCCAGCGTTCGGCAACATCCTGCTCTACCGCGACGAGGTGGTGCCGTGGCTGCGCCGGCTCGCCGACGACGTCCACGAGGCAGGTGCGGCGGTGATGTGTCAGGTCACCCACCTGGGTCGCCGGACCAGCGACGTCAACGGAGACTGGCTGCCCCTGGTCTATCCGTCCCGGCTGCGGGAGCCGCAGCACCGGTCGTTCCCGAAGGTGGCCGAGGCCTGGGACGTGGACCGGATCGTGCGCCACTACGCCGAGGCGGCGCAGCGATGCCAGGCGGCCGGCCTGGACGGGATCGAGGTCGAGTCCTACGGCCATCTCTTCGACGCCTGGGCCTCGCCCGCCACCAACCACCGCGACGACGAGTACGGCGGTGACCCGGAGGCGCGGCTGCGCTTCCCGTTGCGGGTGCTGCGGGCGATCCGGGAGGCGGTAGGGCCGGAGTTCGTGATCGGCATCCGGATGGCGATGGACGAGCGGCTCCCCGACGGGCTCGGACCCGACGATGCGGTCGCCGTGCTGCGGCGCTACGTCGAGGTCGGCGTCGACTTCCTCTCGGTGATCAAGGGCGGCATCGACACCGACGCGCGGCTCGCGGCGACCATCCCCTCGATGGGTACGCCGTCGGCCCCGTTCCTGGAGTTCACCGGTCAGATACGCCGACGCATCGACGTACCGGTCATGCATGCGGCGCGGATCAACGACGTGGCCACCGCACGGCATGCGGTGCGCGACGGACTGCTCGACCTGGTCGGGATGACCCGGCCGCAGATGGCCGACCCGCACCTGGTCGCGAAGGTCGCGCGCGGCGAGGAGGACCGGATCCGTCCGTGCGTCGGGGCCAGCTATTGCCTCGACGCGATCTACGACTCCGGGGACGCCAAGTGCGTGCACAACCCGGCGACCGGTCGCGAGCAGCGGTTGCCCCACCTCACCCCGCCCGCTCGCCGCCGGCGCAAGGCAGTGGTGGTGGGAGCGGGACCGGCGGGACTGGAGGCCGCCCGCGTGCTCGGCGAGCGCGGACATCAGGTCGTCCTGCTCGAAGCCGCGGACCGGCCCGGGGGGCAGGTGCTCCTGGCGGCCGCCGCGCTGCGCCGCCGTGACCTGATCGGGATCGTGGACTGGCGCGTGCAGGAGGCCAAGCACAGCGGCGTCGAGTTCCGGTACGGCACCTACGCGGACGCCGCGATGGTGCAGGCCCTCGAGCCGGAGGTGGTGGTCGTGGCGACCGGCGGCCTTCCGGACACCTCCTGCCTGCCCGTCGGACGTGCGCTGGTGCACGACACCTGGGACGTGATGGGCGGTGCGGCCGCCGTGCGGTCCGGCGAACGGGTCCTGGTCTACGACGACCACGGTGGCGAGCCCGCACTGGACGCTGCCGAGCAGCTCGCCCGGCTGGGTGCCGCGGTCGAGCTGGTCACTCCGGAACGGACCGTCGGGATCGGGGTCGGGTCGATGAACAGCCCGGCCTACCTGGCGGCGTTCGCCGAGCACGACGTCCGGCTGACGCTCGCGCGCCGCCTGGTCGCCGTACGTCGCGACGGGGGGCGCCTGCTCGCCGTGCTCGCCAGCGACTACGCCGACCTCGTGGTGGAACGGGAGGTCGATCATGTGGTCGTCGAGCACGGCACCACGCCCAACGACGAGCTCTACGTCGATTTGAAGACCGGCTCGACCAACCTCGGTGAGGTCGACCAGGACGCCCTGCTCGCGGGGGCACCCCAAACGGTCCTCCGCGACCCGGCCGGGCGCTACCAACTGTTCCGGATCGGCGACGCCGTCGCCAGTCGCAACATCCACGCCGCGGTGTACGACGCACTGCGGCTGTGCCTGACCGTGTGAGGAGCTGAGATGACTGCTGTGGTGCGCGGAACGTCGGTGGAGACCCGCCGCGGAGAGGCGGCGGCCGCCGCGGAGCCGCTGCTCGCTGCGCTCGACCTCCGGTTGCCGGGCCACGCCCTGCCGGCGCCGCTCTACACCGACCCCGACCTCTTCGACCACGAGCTGCGTCTGCTCTGGCGGCGCCAGTGGCTCTTCGTCGGATCCGTCGCCGAGGTCCCGGAGCCGGGTGACTACCTCACCGTGGACCTCGGCACCTCCTCGGTGCTCGTGCTGCACGACGACGACGGGCAGGTGCGCGCCTTCCACAACGTCTGCCGGCATCGCGGCTCACGCCTGGTGACCGAGGCCCACGGCTCGGTCGGCAACATCGTCTGCGGCTATCACCGGTGGACCTACGGGACCGACGGCCGGCTGCTGCACGCGCCACAGATGCCGCCCGAGACCGACCTGTCCTGCCTCGGGCTGCGCTCGGTCGCGCTGCACGACCTGGCCGGGCTGCTCTTCGTCAACCTCTCCGCTGCGCCGTCCGACGACCTGGCGCAGGTGCACCGGGTGGTGGCGCCGTACGTCGCACCGCACGGGCTCGCCCGCACGAAGGTCGCTGCCCAGGTCGACCTCGTCGAGCAGGCCAACTGGAAGCTCGTCATGGAGAACAACCGGGAGTGCTACCACTGCGAGGGCGGCCACCCCGAGCTCACCCAGACCTTCTTCCCGACCTGGGGACTCGAGGCCGACCAGATCCCGCCGCACCTGCAGCCGGACCACGACCGCTACCTGCTGGCGGAGGCGGACCTGCAGCGCGCCTGTGAGTCGCGATCGCTGCCGCACGCCTGTGTCGAGGACCTGGACCGGCCGGTCGGCTTCTGGATCCGGCGCGAGCCGCTCGACGGCGCCGGGGAGTCCTTCAGCCTGGACGGCAATCGTCTGGTCGGCCGACTGCTCGGCGACTTCACCGAGCACCGGATGGGACGGCTCTCGCTGCACCTCCAGCCCAACGCGTGGGCGCACCTGATGGCCGATCACGCGGTGACGTTCTCCGTGGTGCCGCTCGCGGTGGACCGCACCCTGGTCCGCACCACGTGGCTGGTGCCCGCCGACGCGGTCCCCGGCGTCGACTACGACGTGGACACCCTCACCGAGGTCTGGCGCCGGACCAATGAACAGGACGCGGCATTCGTGGCAGCCGCCCAGGCCGGTGTCACCGACCCGGCCTACCTCCCCGGGCCGTACAGCCAGGCCGAGCGACACGTCGACGCCTTCGTCCGGTGGTACGACGCCCGCGTCCGCGCCGAGGCCGGCCGATGAGCGAGCTCTCCGCTGACCCCTACCGGACGCCGGCGGTGCCGGTGCTCGGGAACCACACCCGTCTCGTCGCGGTGGCGAGCTCGCTCGGGGCCGGCGTCCTGGCCGAGCCGGCATCGTTCGACCTCGAGGTCTCCGTCCGCCGGATCCGGCGGGTGACCCACGACGTCGTCACGATCGTGCTCGACCCGCTCGGCAAGGGACCTCGCGGCGGGTTCGCCTTCGCCCCCGGGCAGTACGTCACCGTGACCGCCGACGTCGACGGGGAGCAGGTCGAACGCTGCTACACGATCTCCTCCCCGCCGACCCGGCCCCACCTGCTGACGCTCACCGTCAAGCGGGAAGCCGGCGGTCGGCTCTCGCCATGGCTGCACGATCGGCTCGCACCCGGCGACCGGTTGCGGGTGCGCGGGCCGTTGGGTGGGTTCTCGGTGGTGGAGCACCCGGCTGCGTCGTACCTGCTGATGTCGGCGGGGAGCGGGATCACCCCGACGCTGTCGACGCTGCGGGCGATCGCGGATCTCGCCGAGCCGCTCGACGTGGTCGTGGTGCATCACGCCCGCACACCCCTGGACCTGATCGAGCGGGCCGAGATCGAGGCGCTCGCTGCGAGCCAGAGCGGTGTCCGCGTGGTGTGGGTCTGTGAGGCCGCTGCGCCGGACGCGGTCTGGGACGGACATCTCGGCAGGGTCTCGCCCGCGTTGCTGCACGCCGAAGTGCCGGATCTGACCGGCCGCGAGATCTTCCTCTGCGGTCCGCCCGGCTATCTGGACGCGGCCCGGGACGCGCTCGACACGCTCGGAGTGGACCCGTCCCAGCGGCACGAGGAGCGGTTCATCCTCGACACGCCGGAGCCGGGGGCGTCGGCGGGACTGGCGGAACCGGTGGGACTGGCGGGTCGGGCCGGCGACGAGGCAGGCGCCACCATCCGGTTCGCCCGCAGCGACCGGGAGGTCGACTGCCCGCCTGGCACCACGGTCCTGGCCGCCGCCGCGGCCGCCGGCCTCCGCCTGCCGTCCGGGTGCACCCAAGGCCTGTGCGGCACCTGCAAGTCGACTCTGCTCGACGGCGACGTCGACATGCGCCACGCCGGTGGGATCCGGCCGCGCGAGGTAGCGGCGGGCCGGTTCCTCCCCTGCTGCTCGACTCCGCTCGGCGACATCGTCGTCGACGCCTGATCATCCGCCCCGCCTGTCCCGAACGAACCACTCGTCGCGAACGAACCACTCAGCTGTTGAGTCAGCGCTTTGGGACGCATCCGACGATGCGTGTTGGACAATAGTGTGTGACACACAGTAATGTGCTGGCTATGGACGAACTCCTCGCCGGCCATCTCCAGGAGCTGCGTCGCGGCACCGCGGTGATGGCCGCGCTGGCGATCCTGCGGGAGCCCACCTACGGCTATGCGCTCCTGGAGCGGCTGGCCGAGGCCGGGTTCGCGGTGGACGCCAACACGCTCTACCCCCTGCTCCGCCGTCTGGAGAAACAGGGGCTGCTGGTGAGCGAGTGGAACACCGAGGAGTCCCGACCGCGGAAGTTCTACCGGGTCAGCCCCGACGGCGAGGCCCTGCTGGAAGCGCTGCTGCAGGAGTGGCAGGCGCTGCACACGTCGATCGAAAGGCTGAGGTGAGCATCATGGCGACCTCCCCCTCCTCCCACTCTGCTTCCTCGCCAGGTTCTGCCCCCGCGACTGAGGATGCGGGCCTGACCGAGCGCTACGTCCACGCCGCCACCCGTCGGCTGCCGGACGACCAGCGTGACGACGTCGCCGAGGAGCTGCGCGGCAGCATCGCCGACCGCCTCGAAGCGATGGCGCACGAGCGTCCCGACCTCGACCCGGCCGAGCGCGAGCGAGCCGCCCTCACCGAGCTCGGCGATCCCGACCGGCTCGCCGCGGGCTTCACCGGTCGTGGGCTGTACCTGATCGGGCCCGAGCTCTACCCCGCGTTCCAGCGGACGCTGATCCGCATCGTCGCGGTCGCCGTACCGGCGGTGATCTTGGTGGTCGGCGCCATCGACGCGATCGACGGCGACGCCATCGGCGCGGTGGTCGGCGGGGCGATCTGGGCCGGGTTCACCGCGCTGGTCCAGATCTGCTTCTGGCTCACCCTGACCTTCGTACTGATCGAACGCGCCGCGCCCGGACACGACGCCCTGCGCGACTCGCTCGAGGTGAGGTGGACGCCGGACCAACTGCCCCAGCTCCCGGCTCACCCCGGACGGTTGCGGGATGCGGCCGCCAGCCTCGCGTTCCTCGCCTTCATGGCCGCGCTGCTGGTCTGGCAGCAGTTCCGCTCACCGATCGACGGCACCGACGGCGAGGCCCTGCCGATCCTCGATCCGGACCTCTGGTCGCTCTGGCTCCCGCTGCTGCTCGCGCTGATGGCTGCCGAAGCTGTCTTCGAGGTGGTCAAGTACCGCACCGGAGGATGGACCGTTCCGCTCGCCGCCGCCAACACCGCACTGTCGCTGGCCTTCGCCGGCATCCTGATCCACCTCAGCCGGGCGGACGAGCTGCTCAACCCGGCGATGGTCGCTGCCGTCCAGCAGGACTGGTCCGGCTTCGACCCCGGCGTCACCAACACCATCGTCGCGATCAGTGCGGCCGTGATCTGCGTGTGGGACATCGGCGAGGGCTGGGTGCGAGCGCTGGCCGGCCCTGCCCTCACCGGTACGACGCGGGGATGATCGCGTCGGGCGCATGCCTCTGCCCGCG
The DNA here is from genome assembly GCA_008123405.1 of Nocardioides sp. BGMRC 2183. GTDB lineage: Bacteria > Actinomycetota > Actinomycetes > Propionibacteriales > Nocardioidaceae > Nocardioides. The sequence continues at coordinate 14,181 of VSSA01000009.1, read as the reverse complement.
TTGGGAACCGGAGGGGCAAGGGAAGCACTGATCAATGGCGGCGCGCAGTAGGCGCGATTGGTCAATGGTGCCCAAGCACCCGACCGAGGAGGCGCACGTGAGCCACGACGACCGCAGTCGACCCGACTCCCGACAAGGAGTGAGCACCGGGCAGCTCGTCTCCGAGCTCTCCGACGAGGTCTCCCGCCTGGTCCGCGACGAGCTCCGACTGGCGCAGGCCGAGGTCACCGGCAAGGCGAAGACGGCCGGACTCGGCGTCGGCATGCTGGGCGCCGCGGGGATCACCGCCCTCTACGGCATCGGAGTGCTGTTGGCCGCGGCGATCCTCGGCCTGGCGGTGGCGCTGGACGCCTGGCTGGCGGCGCTGATCGTGGGGGCGGCCGTGCTCGCGGTCGCCGCGGTGCTGGCGCTGGTCGGCAAGAGGTCGGTGAGCCGAGGCGTCCCGCCCGTCCCGTCCCACGCCATCGCGAGCGTGCGTGAGGACGCGGACGCCGTACGGAATCCGAGTGAGCACCACTGACCGCCCCTCACCCAGCAGCCGACCAGCCCACCAGGAGGAGCCCATGAGCAACGACAACGGTCGACACGCGTCGGAGAACGACCCGGTCGAGATCATCGAGCGCGATCTGGAGCGCACCCGGGCGGAGCTCGCGGAGACCGTCGACCGCCTCGCCGACAAGCTCGACGTGCCGTCCCGTGCCAAGGAGCGGCTCGAGGACGGTCGCGACCGGGCTGCCGAGCAGGCGCTAGCGCTGCGGGACGCGGCAACAGACGACCAGGGCCGCCCGACGCCGACGGCCTGGACCGCCGTCGGCGGCGTGGTCGCCGGGCTCGCCGCGCTGGTCGCGGTCACGCTCTGGCGCCGGCGACGGAGCTGAGCCTCGATCGGACTGCACGGTCTTCACGCCACCGGGTCGTGTGGGCTCCGTCCACAGGCACCCACCTCACGGTTGTCGGGCATCCCGCCGGTGCGAAGCGTCCGCGTCGCTCCCCAGATCTCTCGGACGGATGCACAATGGACACTGTGAATGCGTGGCTCGGCTTGATCCTCGGCGTCTTCGGCGTGCTCGCTGGCGTCGCGGCGATGCTGCGCTGGACCACGACGTCGGTGCTCCGGACGCTCGACGAGCGCATCGAGGCGACGCTCGCAACCCAACTGGACGTCCAGCTCGACAAGAAGTTCGAGGAGCAGCTCGACAAGTTCGCGGAGCAGCTCGACAGGAAGTTCGACGAGAAGTTGGGCGCTGCGCTGGGGCCGATCTACGCCCGACTCGATGGCCTCGACTCCCGGCTCGACTCTGTCGACCGCCGGCTCGACGCGATCGAGGTGCGCATCGACCACGTCGCCGAGGTGGTCGACCTGCGACTGCGTCCCCTCGAAGAGGACATGGGACTCGTCAAGCGCCACCTGCTCGGCACACCCGCCGCCTGATCGAACCGCCGCACCGACGAATGCGACCCGAACGGGTGGAGTCGGGGCCATCGCCGCATGGCTAGCCTGGGATCACCCCACAAGAAGAGGTGAGCACATGTCCGGAAAGCTCATGTTCGTGATCGGGTTCGGCGCCGGGTACGTCCTCGGCGCAAAAGCGGGGCGCGAGCGGTACGAGCAGATCGCCGGCTCGGCCCAGAAGGTCTGGAAGGACCCGCGGGTCCAGGAGAAGGTCGCTCAGGGCGAGCAGGCGGCCAAGGAGAAGGCGAACGACCTCGGCACGATGGCAGCCGTCAAGGCCAGCGAGGTCGGCGACGCCGCCGCGGAGAAGGCGCAAGAGGTCGGTGAGGCGGCCGCCGCCAAGGCACACGAGGTGGCCGACGACGCGAAGCACGCACTGCGAAGCGACGACGACACCACGCCCTGACCTGGCGCCCCGCCTTCTACCAGAGGGACGAGACGACGATGGCCCGGACCGAGAGGTCCGGGCCATCGTGATGTCGCTTGCGACATCGTCGGCGGTGGCGGTGGTGTTCTGGTTCAGGACATCGGAATGGGGTGTCTCGCGACATCGGAATACCCATGTCTCCAGTCCTCGGCATGGCACCCCACCACCCACGACCAGCCACGCCAGGCTGCCCGGTGTCGAAACGTCGCCTCGTCATCACCGCCGTCCTCGCCGGCGCCACCCAATCCGAGGTCGCCCGCACCTACGGCGTCTCCCAGGGCTGGATCAGCCGCCTCATGGCCCGCTACCGCGAAGAAGGCGAAACCGTCTTCGAACCCACCTCCCGCGCCCCGAAGACCAGCCCCACCGCGACCCCGACAGCGACCGTCGACCTGGTCCTACAACTGCGCAAGGAACTCACCGACGCCGGCCACGACGCCGGTGCGGACACCATCGGCTGGCACCTCGCCCACCACCACGGCGTGAGGCTGTCGCGGGCCACCATCCACCGCATCCTGACCCGCCACGGCACCGTCACCCCCGAACCCAACAAACGCCCGAAGTCCTCCTACATCCGCTTCGAGGCCGAGCAGCCCAACGAGACCTGGCAGTCCGACTTCACCCACTACCGACTCGCCCGCACCGACGACCCTGCCGGGACCAACACCGGCGTCGACGTGGAGGTCATCACCTGGCTCGACGACCACTCCCGCTACGCACTCCACATCAGCGCCCACCCACGGATCACCGCCACGATCGTCGCGGCCACGTTCACCGAAACCGCAGGCCAGCACGGGTATCCGGCGTCCACCCTGACCGACAACGGCATGGTCTACACCGTCCGCCTGGCCGGCCAAGGACGCCGCGGGGGCCGCACCCACCTCGAGGCCGAGCTACGCCGGCTCGGGATCCGGCAGAAGAACTCCCGTCCCGGCCATCCGACCACCTGCGGCAAGGTCGAACGCTTCCAACAGACCATGAAGAACTGGCTACGCGCCCAACCCGCCCAGCCGAGGACCCTGGCTCAGCTCCAGACGCTGCTCGACACCTTCCGCACCGAGTACAACCAACAGCGGCCGCACCGTTCCCTGGCGCACCGCGCCACCCCCGCAACCGCCTACACCGCCCGCCCCAAAGCAAGCCCGGGCACCGACCGCAGCAGCGACACCCACGACCGCGTGCTGACCAGCATCATCGACAGCTCCGGCACCGTCACCGCCCGCGTGAACGGCCGACTCCACCACATCGGCATCGGCCGAACCCACGCCCGAACCCACGTCATCGTGCTCATCCAGGACCTACACGCACGCGTCGTCAACGCCGCGACCGGAGAACTGCTCCGCGACCTGGTCATCGACCCCACCCGCGACTACCAGCCCACCGGCAGACCGCCCGGACCAACAAAAACGAAGTAACCCGGACCCACATTCCGTGGGTCCGGGCTATTCCGATGTCTTGCGACATCACATCGGCGGTGGCGGTGGGATTTGAACCCACGGTGGGTTGCCCCACACATCATTTCGAGTGATGCACCTTCGGCCGCTCGGACACGCCACCGCGGGAAACATTACCGAAGCGCGACCGACGGCCGAAATCGCGCCCTGCCCTGCGGTGAGCGGCGGCGCTCGGGTCAGGTCAACGGCACCAGCAGGTCAGTCCGCAACTCTTCGACCGGCGTCACCGACGGGTCGGTCACGTAGATCTCGATCACGCGGTCCCGATCCCGGGCATCGGGACGGGCGGTGAGCTCGTCCCAGGCACCCGGCAGGCCTTCGAAGTCGCCGACGTGGCTGTGCAGCAACATCCGCCCGGACGGGAACTCTCCAACCCGGACCTCAGCCGGCAGCGACCCCGGCGACGTGGCGACCGGGAAACCGATCGTCAGATCGAAGGTCGAGCCCGGGTCGCCGTCGTAGATGGCGTAGCCGGGGCCGATCGGGCCGAGGCCGGCGAGCACGCCGTACCCGGCGTCGAAGAGCGCCGGGAGCTGGTCGATGGCCACCGCTGTGTGGTGCAGCTCGACGCAGGCGATCCCGGTGGGCACCTCGACGGTCGCGACTGTCGTCACCGGTTCGGGGCTGAGGACGAGTGGAGTCATGGAGTCGTTCATATCCGATCCGACCGACGCCGCGTCCCATCCTCATCGGCCTCGGGCCCCTCTGTTGCGTCCGACGTTCGGGGGCTCCGTGGCCTCGGTTCGTATGACGCAACAGGCCGGCGGGCGGGGCGGCGACGCACGGGGGGCACCCCGGCGGGGCGGCACCTCACCAATGCGGGTGGATCGCCTCCCGCAGCCGCTCGTCGTAGATCGCCCGCACGCCGTCCAGGAACGCCGTCGGCAACGGGTCGAGCTCCCCGGCAGCGGCGTTGGCGGCCGCCTGCGAGGGTCGGCTGGCGCCGGGGATGACCGTGGTGACACCCGGCTGCTGCCAGCACCAGGCGATCGCGGCCTGAGCCGGCGTCACCTCCTCGCCGAGCGTCTCGCGCACCAGCGCGCTGAACGCGCCTGCGGCCTCGATCCCGGTGGTGTAGTCCACACCGGAGAACGTCTCGCCGACGTCGAACGCGCTGCCGTCGCGGTTGTAGGTGCGGTGGTCGTCGGCGGAGAAGGTGGTGCTGGCGTCGTACCGGCCGCTGAGCAGGCCTGAGGCGAGCGGCACGCGGGCGATGATCGCCACCCCGGCGGCCGCGGCGGCCGGCAACACCTGGTCGGTCGGCTTCAGCCGGAAGGCGTTGAGGATGATCTGCACCGACGCGACCCCGGGGCGGGCAATGGCAGCGAGCGCCTGGTCGCACGTCTCCACGCTGACCCCATAGCCGGCGATCACCTGCTCGGCGACGAGGGTGTCCAGTGCGTCGTACGTCGCACCGTCCTCGATCACCGCCGTCGGCGGGCAGTGCAACTGCACCAGGTCGATCACGTCGACGCCGAGGTTGCGGCGCGACCGGTCAAGCCATCCGCGGAAGTTGTCGAGCACGTAGTTGGCCGGCACCTGCTCGGCACGTCGTCCCATCTTGGTGGCCACGGTGATACCGGAGCCCTGTCCACCGTGGTCGGCCAGGAACCGGCCGACGATCTGCTCGCTGCGACCGTCGCCGTAGACGTCGGCGGTGTCGTAGAAGGTCACGCCGGCCTGGGCGGAGGCGTCCAGGACTGCGCGGGCGTCGTCCTCGCTCACCTCGCCCCAGTCCGCGCCGAGCTGCCAGGTGCCGAGGCCAACGGCGGAGACGTCGCGGCCGGTGGGTCCGAAGGATCGCTGTTCCATGGCTCGATCCTGCCGCATCCGATCGAGGGCCGGCCGGCGGGACTTGTCAGCCGAAACCCGCACGACACGCCGGGTGGGCGCGGCGTGTCGTGCGGGTTTCACCGGTCAGCCGGGGAAACCCGCACCCGGATCACCCCACCAACCGAGCGTCCACCGCCGCCGGGCTCAACACCCGCTTGATCGCCAGCGCGGCGCAGCCGACCAGCCCAGCGCGGTCGCCGTACGTCGCCGGAAGGAACTGCAGCTCACGGGTGGCGAACGCCGAGGAGCGGGCGTAGACGGACTCACGGATGCCGGCGGCGTAGACGTCGTACACCTCCGACATGTCGCCGCCGAGCACCACCGCCTGGGGGTTGAGCAGGTTGATCGCGACGGCAAGGAGCTCGCCGACCTGACGGCCGCTCTCCCGCAGGAGTTGCTTCGCCTCGGCGTCGCCACCGCGCGCGTGGGCGACCAGATCACGCACGTGGCTGACCGCGCGACCCTCCGCCTGCAACCGGGCCACCAGCGCCCATCCGGCTGCGACGGTCTCCAGGCAGCCGGTGTCGCCGCAGCGGCAGGGGCGGCCGACGGCGTCAGGCACCTTGGTGTGGCCCAGGTCGCCGGCGCCGCCGCGCGAGCCGGCCACGATGGCGCGGTCCGCGAGCACGCCGAGGCCGATGCCGGTGGAGGCCTTGAGCACCAGGAGGTTGCGCATCCCGCCGTCAGCCTGGGCGTGACCGAGGTACTCCGAGCGCGCCATCGCGTCGGCGTCGTTGGCCAAGAAGAGGGGCGCGTCCGCCACCTCGGTCAGGTACGGCGCCAGCGGCACGTCGTTCCATCCCGGCAGCACGGGGGTGTCGACGCTCGCCCCGCGCTCGGGGTCGACCACGCCGGGCAGGCTGACCGCGATGCCGAGCACCGGCGGGGAGTCCGGCCCGAGCAGTCCGGCCAGCTGCTCGGCCACCACCGGCATCACCTCGTCCGGGCCCGCGCCGATCTCCTGGTCCACCGCACTGGCGGCGAGCTCGGTGCCGGCGAGGTCGAAGACGGCGACCTGGGAGCGGGAGCGGCCGATGGCGACGGCCAGCACCACTCCGGCGGTGTGGTTGAACACGAGGCTGCCGGGCGGACGACCACCGGTGGAGGCGAGCTCAGCACCGAGCAGCACGAGTCCGGCGTCGGAGAGCGCGCTGACCCGGTTGACGATCGCGGTGCGGGAGAGGCCGGTCAGCCGCCGCAGGTCGGATCGGGTGGTGGCGCGACCGGTGCGCAGCAACTGGAGCAGGTCACCTGCACTGGCCAGCTCGCGGCCGAACTCACGCGCGCCGTCACGCCCCTCCCGAGCCCCTGCAAGCACTGCTTCCGACATGCCAGACACTGTAGTCCGGTCACTTTCGTCTGAGAAGGACCTAAGTGGGGTTCCCTGAGAGCCACGGACCGACTACCGTTGACCCTGATGACCGAGCACACCCCCGACCTCGTGCTGCCTGCCTGCGACTTCACCGTCTTCGGAGCGACCGGCGACCTCGCGCTCTACCAGCTCCTCCCCGGCCTCTACCACCGCGAGCGGGAGCGCCAGTTGCCTGCGGAGACCCGGATCCTCGGCGTCTCCCGCAGCGCGCTGGACGACGCCGGCTACCGCGACCTGGTCAGCCACGTCCTCTTCGACACCATCCCCGAGGACGATCTGGAGGTCGGCGCACTGCACCGGCTGATGCACCGGCTGCACCACGTCACCCTCGACGTCGACAGCAACGACGGCTGGGAGCGCCTGCACGGACTGCTCAAGGACCACGAGCGCGCCCCAGCGGTCACCCACGGCGTGCGGCGTTCCGCCGGCGACGATGCGACAGCCCCCACCCGGATCTACTACCTCGCCGTCGACCCCGGCCTCTACGCTCCGATCGCCGAGCACCTCGCCGCGATGGACATGGTCACCCCTGACTGTCGGGTGGTCCTGGAGAAGCCGATCGGCGACGGCCTGGAGTCCTCACGCCGGATCAACGACGCCGTCGGCGCGGTCTTCGCCGAGCGGCAGATCTTCCGGATCGACCACTACCTCGGCAAGGAGGCGGTGCAGAACCTGCTGGTGACACGTTTTGCCAACACCTTCCTCGAGCCGTTGTGGAACTCGCGCTGGGTCGACCACGTGCAGATCACCGTCGCTGAGGCCGCCGGGGTCGCCGAGCACCGGGCGCCGTACTACGAGGAGGCCGGCGCGCTGCGCGACATGGTGCAGAACCACCTGCTCCAGCTGCTCTGCCTGGTCGCCATGGAGCCCCCGACCTACGTCGGCCCCGACACGGTCCGCGACGAGAAGCTCAAGGTGCTCCACGCCCTCGCCCCGATCACCGGCTCCGGCGTCGACGAGCGGGTGGTGCGCGGCCAGTACGCCTCCTACGCCGAGGGGATCGGCCACCCCACCGACACCGAGACCTTCGTGGCGCTTCGCGCCGACATCCAGAACTGGCGCTGGGCAGGAGTCCCGTTCTATCTGCGCACCGGCAAGCGGATGGCCCGCAACGAGTCGGCGATCGAGGTGGTCTTCAAGGAGCCGCCGCACGCGATGTTCCCGCACAGCGAGGGCACCACGACGCCCAACCGGCTCACCATCCGGCTCAAGCCCGACGAGGGCATGCAGTTGCACGTGACCGCCAAGGTCCCCGGCCCCGGCGGCATCCGGCTACACCCGACGTCATTGGACCTCAGCTATGCCACCGCCTTCGACGAGCGGACCCCCGACCCGTACGAGCGGCTGCTGATGGACGTCATCCGCGGCATCCCCACCCTCTTCATGCGGCGCGACGAGGTCGAGGCCGCGTGGGCCTGGGTCGCTCCGATCCTCCAACGCTGGCACGAGTCCGCCGGCAGCGACACCCCGATCCCCTACCCCGACGGCACCCACGGCCCCGACGAGGCAGCAGCGTTGCTGGCCGCCGACGGTCACGCCTGGCAGGAGACCCCGTGAACACCACCCCTCAGCCCACCCCGCCGACCGCCCCCGTCCCGCTGCATCCGGTGTTGGCCGAGGTCACCGAGCGCCTCGTCGCGCGCAGCGCCGGCACCCGTGAGGCCTACCTGGCCAAAATCCGCGCGGCCGGCCAGCGCGGCCCGGCGCGCGGTCGCCTCGCCTGCGCGAACCTGGCCCACGGCTTCGCCGCCTCCGAAGGGGCGGAGAAGACCGAGCTGAAGCGCGGCGGCAAGCCCAACCTGGCCATCGTCACCAGCTACAACGACATGCTGTCGGCTCATCAGCCGTACGGCGACTACCCGCCGGTGCTCAAGCAGGCGGTGATCCGGGCCGGTGGCATCGCCCAGGTCGCCGGCGGCGTGCCGGCGATGTGCGACGGCATCACCCAGGGCCGCGACGGCATGCAGCTCTCCCTCTACAGCCGCGACGTGATTGCCATGTCCACCGCGATCGCGCTCTCCCACGACATGTTCGACGCCGCCCTGCTGCTCGGCGTCTGCGACAAGATCGTCCCCGGCCTGCTGATCGGGGCGCTCTCCTTCGGTCACCTGCCCTCGGTGTGGGTGCCCGCCGGCCCGATGACCTCCGGCCTGCCGAACAAGGAGAAGGCGCACGTGCGCCAGCTCTTCGCCGAGGGGAAGGCGGGACGGGAGGAGCTGCTCGAGGCCGAGGCGGCGTCGTACCACTCCCGGGGGACGTGCACCTTCTACGGCACCGCCAACTCCAACCAGCTGCTGATGGAGGTGCTCGGGCTGCACCTGCCCGGGTCCTCCTTCGTCAACCCCGGTACGCCGCTGCGCGAGGCGCTCACCGATGCCGCCGCCGCACGGGCGGTCGCGCTCACCCCTCAGCAGGAGGCCGCCCCGCCGCTAGGTGCGGTGGTGGACGAGAAGGCGATCCTCAACGCCTGCGTGGCGCTGCTGGCCAGCGGCGGGTCGACCAACCACACGCTGCACCTGGTGGCGATCGCGCGGGCCGCTGGCATCCAGCTGACCTGGGACGACCTGGCCGACCTCTCGGCCGTGGTGCCGCTACTGGCCCGGATCTATCCGAACGGGTCGGCCGACGTGAACCACTTCCACGCCGCCGGCGGGATCGGGTTCCTGGTCCGCACCCTGCTCGACGCCGGTCTGTTGCACGAGGACGTGCAGACCATCGCCGGCCCCGGACTGCGTCGCTACACCACCGAGCCGGTGCTGATCGACGGCGAGCTCACCTGGCGTCCCGGCACCGACCGCAGCCTGGACACCGACGTGCTCCGCGCGGCCGACGACCCGTTCTCTGCCGACGGCGGCCTCAAGGTGCTCCGCGGACCGCTGGGCACCGGCGTCATCAAGACCTCGGCGGTGGCGGTGGAGCACCGGCACGTCTCCGCCCCGGCGCGAGTCTTCGACGACCAGCACCACTTCCTGGAGGCGTTCGGCGCCGGCGATCTCGACGGCCAGGACCTGGTAGCGGTGATCCGCTACCAGGGGCCGGCCGCCAACGGGATGCCCGAGCTGCACAAGCTCACCCCCGCGCTCGGCGTACTGCAGGATCGGGGTCAGAGGGTCGCGATCGTCACCGACGGCCGGATGTCCGGGGCGTCGGGCAAGGTCCCCGCCGCGATCCACGTGACGCCGGAGGCCGCGCTCGGTGGGCCGTTGAGTCGGGTCCGCGACGGCGACCTGATCACCCTCGACGCGGATGCGGGCGAGCTGCGGATCGCTGCCGCCGACGGCGGTGCGCTCGCGCTCGGCGAACGAGAGGCCACCGGACACGCCCCGACCGAGGCCGAGTGGACCGGGACCGGCCGCGATCTGTTCGCCGCGTTCCGTGCCACCATCGGGCCTGCCGACCAGGGCGCCTCGGTCTTCGGGCTGCCCGTCTCCGTTCCTGCTGCCGCCGAGGAGGCGACCGTTGTCCGCGCCTGAACCCGCTGTCCTGGACGCCGTCCCCGTCCTGCCCGTGGTGGTCGTCGAGCGCCTGGACGACGCCGTGCCGCTGGCACGTGCCCTCGTCGCCGGCGGCCTGCCTGCGATCGAGCTGACCCTGCGCACCCCGGTCGCCCTGGACGCGATCCGGGCGATCTCCGCCGAGGTGCCCGAGATCCTGCTCGGCGCGGGCACCATCACCACCCCGGCCGAGGCCGAGGCCGCGGTGGACGCCGGCGCACGGTTCCTGGTCTCCCCCGGTTGCACCCCCACCCTGCTCGCTGGGATGCGGGCCACCGGCGTGCCCTTCCTGCCCGGGACGTCCACGGTCTCGGAGGTGCTGGCGGTGCTGGAGTCGGGTCAGCAGGAGATGAAGTTCTTCCCGGCCGAGGCCAGCGGCGGACTGCCGTACCTGAAGTCGGTCGGTGGCCCGCTCCCGCAGGCCCGCTTCTGCCCGACCGGGGGCATCACCCCCGCCTCGGCGCCCGGCTACCTCGCGCTCCCCAACGTCGGCTGTGTCGGCGGCTCCTGGATCACGCCCACCGACGCGGTCGATGCCGGCGACTGGGAGCGGGTCGCGTCACTGGCCGCCGAAGCCGCCGCCCTGCGCTGAACGTGGTGGCCGGGGGTGTGCGTCGTACCTGACATCTGCGTTGCTTTTTCGCCAGTTGTGCAACTCAGATGTCAGGTACGACGGCCACCACGGTGACCGGCGAAGAACTCTTCGAGCAGCGCCGCCGACTCCTCCGCCAGTACGCCGGCGACCACCTCCGGTCGATGGTTCAACCGCCGATCCCGTACGACGTCCCACAGGCTGCCCACCGCGCCGGCCTTGTCGTCATAGGCGCCGAAGACGACCCGGTCGACCCGACTGAGCACCGCCGCGCCGGCGCACATGGTGCACGGCTCGAGGGTCACCACCAGCGTGCACCCGGCCAGGCGCCACTCCCCGACCGCCCGTGCGGCCGCGCGCAGCGCGACGACCTCGGCGTGCCCAGTCGGGTCGGCATCGGCCTCGCGGACATTGCGGCCGACCGCGATCGTGGCGTCGTCGGCGTCGAGCACCACGGCGCCGATCGGGACGTCGCCGGTCTCCAGCGCGGCACGTGCCTCCACCAGCGCGGCCCGCATCGCCGGCCGCCAGCGTTCGTCGTTCACGCCGAAGCGAGTCCGACGGCGTCGTCGAAGAGGTCACCGAAGCCGAGCACTCGGGCGACGTCGGAGAGCATCTCGTCAGGGTAGGCGTCCTCGTCGTCCAGCAGGACGGCCAGGTCCAGCGCCGACATCCCCAGGTCGCTGAGCAGATCGAGGTCACCGGCCGGCTCGGGCTCGTCCTCGTCATCCTCCGGTAGCGGCAGCCCCAGGAGCTCCACCGCGTCGGCGGCGAGCGACCACTCGGTGGCGGCGGTGACATCGGAGAGCATCAGCCGCGTCTCGTGCTGGTTGACGCGGACGATCAGACAGAAGTCCTCGTCGACAGCGACCATTCCGACGGCGCCCTCCTCGAGGGGGAAGCGGCGCAGGGCCGCGACGAGCGTGTGCAGGTCCTGGGCATGATCGTGGGTGAGCTCGGCGACCTGCCAGTCCCCCTCGGCGCGGTAGGCGGCGACCGCGAAGTCGATCTCATCGACACCGTCGACACCGTCCAGCCCGTCCAACTGGTCCAACCCGTCCAGCTCGTCGTCCAGGTCGCTCATCGCCGCCTCCATCGCCGCACCGCTCGGCTCGTGGGCGTCCAGCGTGGCATGAGGGACCCTCGCACCGCCAGAGAGTTCAGACGGTGTTCAGCCACGGGTGCGCTGGTCAACGGCGGCCGGGGCCATGGGCGAGGACACTCTCGGTGAGCCGATCGAGGACCGGCGAGTCCAGGCGCCACCGCTGCCAGTAGAGCGGCACCTGCGCCGAGCGGCTGCCGATCCGCACCACCTCGCCACGCTGCTCGGCCGGCTCCCGCTGATGGTTCGGCAGCATCCCCCAGCCGAGGCCAGCGACCACGGCGGCGAGGAAGTCCTCGCTGGAGGGCACCCGGTGGGTCAGCGGCGGCGCGGTCACGCCGTGGGCGGCGAGCTCCTCGTCCTGGAGCAGGTCGAGGTCGTTGAAGCGGACCACCGGCATCCGCGTCCAGTCCGGCGCGGCGTCGTACCGGGCGAGGAGGGCGGGGGCGGCAGCGGCGGCGTAGGCCAGTGAGCCCGGCGGCTGCACCGAGCAACCCTGGACCGGTGTCGGGTCACTGGTGACCGCTCCCATCACCTCGCCGCGGCGGAGCAGCTCGTGACTGTGTGCCTGGTCCTCGATCGCCAGGTGGAGGGCGACACCGCCCCACGCGCCGACGTCGGCGAGGACCCCACGGAACCATCCGGCCAGGGAGTCGGCGTTGACCGCGACACTCACCTGGGTGGGCTCGCCGTCGCTGTCGCCGAGCGCCGCCTCGTCGTAGAGCAGGCGCAGCTGGCGGCCGAGCCGCACCAGCCCGAGCGCCGCGTCGGTCGGCCGGCACGGCGTACCGCGGGTGATTAGTACCCGACCGGCCTGGGCCTCCAACGCGCGGATGCGCTGGCTGATCGCGCTCGGGGTGACGTGCAGCGATCGGGCGGCGGCCTCGAACGTCCCGTGGTCGGCGATCGCGACGAGTGCGGCGAGCTGGTTCGGCTGCGGCTCCACCGCCCCAGGATAAGCAGCACTTCATGATCCTTAGAAAGATTCGCTGGCCTTGATCGGGCTCGGTCTCCAGACTCGTGCCGTGACCTTCGGCATCGGCATGCTCACCGGCCTCTCCCTGATCGTGGTGATCGGCGCCCAGAACGCGCTCGTCCTCCGGCAGGGCATCCGCCGTGCCCACGTGCTCCCCGTGGTGGCGGTCTGCGCGCTCTCGGACCTGGTGCTCATCCTCGCCGGAGTGGCCGGCGTCGGCGTCCTGGTCGACCGGGCCGGCTGGCTGCTCGAGGCGTTGCGCTGGTTCGGCGCCGCCTTCTTGATCGGGTACGGCGTCGCCTGCCTGCGTCGTGCGCTGCGCACCGAGCAGCTGGAGGCTGCCAGCAACGGACGCGGGACCGCGCGCGCCGTGGTGCTCCAGACCCTCGCGCTGACCTGGCTCAACCCCCACGTCTACCTGGACACGGTGGTGCTGCTCGGATCGATCGCGCAGACCCACGGCCCGAGCGGCCGCTGGTGGTTCGGCGCCGGTGCCGCCGTCGGGAGCCTGCTCTGGTTCTCCGCGCTCGGCTTCGGCGCGACCAAGCTCGCGCCGTTGCTGGCCCGGCCGCGGGCCTGGCAGGTGCTCGACGTACTGATCGCGCTGGTGATGTTCGCAGTCGCCGCGAGCCTGCTGCTCTGAGTTCGTTGTGGCGGGATCATTTAGGGTTCCGACCATGCGCACCCAGGTCGTGGACCACCCGCTCGTCGCCCACAAGCTGACCGTCCTGCGCGACCAGGACACCGACACCCCGACCTTCCGCAGCCTCGCCGACGAGCTGGTCACCCTGCTGGCCTATGAGGCCACCCGGGACGTGCGTGTCGAGCCGCACGAGATCACCACCCCGGTCGCCCCGACGACGGGCGTCCGCCTGGCCTCGCCGCGGCCGCTGGTGGTGCCGATCCTGCGCGCCGGTCTGGGCATGCTGGACGGGATGATGCGGCTGCTGCCGACCGCGGAGGTCGGCTTCCTCGGGATGGTGCGCAACGAGGAGACCCTGGAGGCGTCCACCTACGCCGAGCGACTGCCCGACGACCTTTCCGGTCGCCAGTGCTACGTGCTCGACCCGATGCTCGCCACCGGCGGGACTTTGGCCGCGGCGATCCGCTTCCTCACCGACCGCGGTGCCGACCACATCACCGCGGTCTGCCTGTTGGCCGCACCCGAGGGCTGCGACAACCTCGCCGCCCAGATCGACGACCTCGAGGCGCCGGTGACGGTGGTGACCGCGGCCCTGGACGAGCGGCTCAACGAGAAGGGCTACATCGTGCCGGGCCTCGGCGACGCCGGCGACCGGCTGTACGGGGTCGCCGGCGGCTGATCGGCACCGCCACCATCTGACGCCGACCCGTCGCATCTGCACACGCGAGAGGCGTCGAGCCGTCGCATATGCGCCGGGTCGGCGGGATCCGGATAGGTGAATTCAAGCGGTTGGCGCAACTTGGTGTGGACCTGGTTGATCGGACAATAGCGCGGT
>VSSA01000008.1 GCA_008123405.1 Nocardioides sp. BGMRC 2183 | reverse complement strand
GGTGACGCGTCAGATCCAGATCTTCGTGCACCTACACGCCGACGCACTCGGCTATCTCGACACCACCCAGTGGGCCGAAGTCCGTCACGGTGCGAACAGCCGCCCGGCGACGTTGGTGGCGGCCGAGCAGGTGACCGGCTGGTGCCAGACCCCGGGCACCACCGTGAAGGTCACACCGGTGATCGACACCCGCACCACCCTGACCGCCAACGGATACGCGATCCCGGTCCGGGTCCAAGAACAGATCCGGCTCCGCGACGGCGTCTGCGCCTTCCCCTACTGCACCCGCCCCGCCTGGGCCACCGATACCGACCACATCGAGCCCTACGACCCCCACCATCCCGAACGGGGTCCGACCAGCTCAGCGAATCTAGCCCCGCTCTGCCGACAGCATCACCGGGCCAAGACCACCAGCGGCTGGACCTACACCCCCATCAACCTGATCGACCAACCCGGCCACTACCTCTGGACCAGCCCCCACGGCCAGCACTTCCACACCCACGGCCACCAAACCTGGGACCTCACCGACCCCTGACGTGGGTGACGAGCGAGGCGGAGCTCAGGCCTTGACCTCGGCCCGCTTCACCTTGCCGGTGGCGTTGCGCGGCAGCGGCTCGGCCTGGAAGCGCCAGTGGGTCGGCACCTTGAAGTAGGCGAGCCGCTCCTGCAGGTATGCCCTCAGGCCGGACTCGTCGACCTGGTGTCCCTCGCGCGGCACCACCACGGCGGCCACCGTCTGACCCAGGTCCTCGTCCGGAACGCCGAGCACCAGCGCCTCGGCCACGTCGGGGTGCTCGATCAGGGCGCCCTCGATCTCGGCCGGGTAGACGTTCTCGCCACCGCGGATGATCAGGTCCGAGCGCCGCGAGGCGAGGGAGACCCGGCCCTGTTCGTCGAGCATGCCGAGGTCACCGGTGTGCAGCCAGCGGTCCTCGCGGATCGTCTGCGCGGTGGCCTCCGGGTCGTTCCAGTAGCCGACCATCGTGTAGGCACTGCGCACGCAGATCTCGCCCTCGACACCGGGCCCGACCGCGTTGCCGACGCCGTCGCGGATCTCGATCTGCACGCCGATGATCGGGCGGCCCAGGGTGTCCGGCTTCTCGGCCAGGTCCATCGGGGTGGCCACCGCGACCGCGGTGCAGGTCTCGGTCAGGCCGTAGCTGTTGGCCAGGCCGGCTGCGAACGGCAGACCCTTGCGCAGCTTCTCGTGGAACTCCGGAGTGGACGGCGCCGAGGCCAGCGAGAACGCGGTGAGCGAGCTGGCGTCGTACTGGCTGAGATCGGGGTGCTCGAGCAGGCGCCGCGCCATCGTCGGCACCGCGCCCCAGTTGGTCACCCGCTCCTTCTCGACCAGCCGCATCACCCGGTCCACGTCGAAGCCGCCCAGGTGCAGCGCGATCTTCGATCCGGTGGCCAGGCGCGGCACCACCAGGTTGTGCAGGCTGCCGATGTGGAACAGCGGCATCACCAGCAGGTACGCGCGGTCCCGAGGGTCGCGAGGGTCTCCGAACGCGGCGATCAGCGCGTCGTTCATCCGGTGGTACTCGTTGACAGCCAGCAGGTTGCGGTGGCTGTGCACCGCGCCCTTGGGCCGGCCGGAGGTGCCGGAGGTGTAGATGATCACCGCCGGGTCGTCCTCGGCGACCTCCGCGCTCGGCAACGGCGCGTCGGGGTTCGCCGCCGCCAGGGCCGGGATGTCGGTCTCGAAGGTGAGCACCGGGAGGTCCGTCTCCGGGAGCGCGGCGGCGCGCTTGGCGTCGACCACGAGCAGCTTCGGCGCCGAGTGCTCCAGCCCGTACGCCGTTTCGTTCGGCGACCACCAGGCGTTGAAGGCGACGGCGATCGCGCCGATCGAGACAGTGGCCCAGAAGGTGGTGATCCACTCGACGGTGTTGGCGCCGTTGATCGCGACCCGGTCGCCGGGCTCGATCCCGTAGCGGGTGCGCAGTTGCTCGGCCAGCGAGGAGACCCGGCGCGCGTGCTCGGCGAAGGTGATCCGCTCGTCGGCCGTGGCGATGTAGACCCGGTCGGCGTTCTCCAGCGACTCGGCCAGCAGCTCGTGCAGGGCCTTGCGCCGGTGGGCGAAGACGGGGATCTGCGCGCCGAGCACGTCGGCCGGCTCCATCGCGAAAGGACCGCCGGGACCCACCAGGCCGTTCATCACGGCCGCCGCGGCAGCGCGCGGATCGGTCGCGGCGTCGTCACTGGTCATGGTCATGGGACTCCTTCGGGTGCGGGTGCGGTGCCAGTCTCACCGGGGGGCTGCCTCCGTTGGCCCGCCGAATACCGCTCATCGGGACGGGCCGACCCCACGACCTGGCAGTGCGGGCCAAGGTGGCGGTCGTCCGGACCACCGCCCACTTCGAGGAGCCCCCGATGAATGCTGCCCTGTCCCGTCCGCTCGCCGGCCGTGTCGCCCTGGTGACCGGAGCAGGCCAGGGGGTAGGCCAGGGCATCGCGCTGGCGCTGGCCTCCGAGGGAGTGTCGGTCGCCGTGCTCGGTCGGACCGAAGCCAAGCTCGAGGAGACCTGCACGCTGGTCCGCGAGCGTGGCGTGGAGGCGGCGGCGTTCGCGTGCGACGTCGCCGACACCGAGGCGATCCCCGGCGTGGTCGAGGCCGTCGTGGCGCGCTTCGGTCGCCTCGACATCCTGGTCAACAACGCCTGGGCCGGCGCTCACGGCCCGCTCCTGGAGTTGAGCGACCGGGCGTTCCAGAAGGGCTACAGGACCGGCCCGTTCGCGGCGTTCTCCTTCATGAGGGCCGCGCACCCGCACCTCAAGGCGAGCGGGGACGGCGCGATCATCAACCTGGTCACCTCCGCGATGGTGCGCTGGGACGCCCGGACGTACGGCGCCTACGCCTCGGCCAAGATGGCGCTGAAGTCGCTCTCCCGCACCGCCGCGGTCGAGTGGGCACCGGACGGCATCCGGGTCAACGCGATCGCGCCGCACGCCCTCTCGCCCGGCCTGAAGTGGTGGACCGAGACCAACCCGGAGGAGGCTGAGGAGTTCGTCGCCTCGATCCCGATGAAGCGGATCGGTGACTGTGAGGACGACATCGGTCGCGCCGTGGTCGCCCTGGTCGGCCCGGACATGCGGTACCTGACCGGCGCCACCATCCCGCTCGACGGCGGCCAGGCCTTCTTCGGCTGACAGATCTCTAAAGAACGCACGGTCCAACTCAGCCGAGCAGCAGCGCGGTCAGCATCCGCACCAGATCGTCCCCGGCAGCCTGCAGAGCGGCGGCGTCGGTGGTGCCGCGCCGCTCCTCTTGGGAGAGCAGCCGCAACGCCACCGCCGAGGTCCAGGCCAGCCGACGAGCCCGCTCCCGCGGCGGCAGATCGACGAGCAGCGCGGCGAGCTCGTCGTTGACCTCGCGTACCGCGTCCGGGCCGTCCGGCTGCTCGCCGAGCGCGGTCCGTAGCTCCGGATCGTCGAGCACCTGCGCCAGGAACCGCAGATAGCAGGAGTCGCCCCCGGTCGTGACCAGTACGTCGACCCACGGCTGCACCAAGACCTCGACCAGGACCTGCACCCGGGCCGCGCCCGCCCCCGGAGCGGCCTGCTCGAGGAGCTCGCGCCGGCGCGCGTCGATCGGCGCCGAACGACTCCTGATCACTGCCGTGATCAGTCCCTCGCGTGATCCGAAGTGGTACTGCGCCGCGGAGTGGTTGCGCTGACCCGCGGCACTGCTGATCTCCCGCAACGACACCGCGGTGCCTCGCTCGGCGACCATCCGCTCGGCGGTGTCGACCAGTGCGGCACGGGTGCGCTCGGTGCGGCTGTGCCCGGTGGGGGTGGTGGTGGGACTCACGGTTGACACTTTAAGACAAGCGGCTTAGAACTTCCTCATGACCGCCACCTTCCCTGAGCAACAGCGTGCCAGTGCAACCGCCGCCTTCGGCCGGTTCAGCCCGCACCAGGCGCTGCACATCTTCGACCGCACCGCCGACTCCGGCCACGAGCCCGGTGTCGTCGAGGTCGCGCCGCGCACCTGGTGGATCCAGCCGGGCATGGTCAACGTCGCCCTCTTCGAGACCGACGAGGGCCTGCTCCTGGTCGACTGTGGTTGCGCCGGCGACGGCCCGGCCCTGGTGGAGACGGTCCGCCGACTCAGCGACAAGCCGCTGCGCGCCGTCGTCTACACCCACGCGCACAGCGACCACGCGTTCGGCCTGTGGGCGTTCCTGGAGGCGGGCGAGATCCCCGAGGTCTACGCCCACCGCAACCTGCCCGACCACCTGCGCCGCTACCAGCGCACCTCCGACCTCAACGGACGGATCAACGGCCAGCGTCGCGACACCGAAGGACGCACCTGGTTCCGCGACGACGACCAGGTGGTCTGGCCGACCGTGCTCTTCGACGACCGCCTCGAGCTCACCCTCGGTGGCGAGACCTTCGTGCTGCACCACGGCAAGGGCGAGACCGACGACGCCACCTGGGTGTGGGCGCCGCAGCGGCGCACCATCGCCGCCGGCGACCTGGTCACCGGCTACCTCCCCAACGCCGGCAACCCCAAGAAGGTCCAGCGGTACGCCGAGGAGTGGGCCGATGCCGCGGACGCGATGGCCGCCCTGCGACCGGCAGTGGTCGTGCCCGGCCACGGCGACCCGGTCACCGACGAGGCGGCGATCGCCGACGAACTCGCGGCGATGGCCCGCTACCTGCGGATCATCGTCGACCACGCGATCGCCGGGCTCAACGCAGGCGTCCTGCCCGACGAGATCGTGGCGACGCTGGAGATCCCCGCGGAGCTGCGCGACCACCCGCGCCTCGCGCCGCTCTACGACCAGCCCGAGTTCATCTGCCGCAACGTGATCCGCCGCTACAGCGGCTGGTGGGACGGCTATCCGTCCCACCTGCTGCCCTCCTCCCAGGACGAGCAGGCCGCCGAGGTCGCCCGGCTCGCCGGCGGTGTCGAGGTCCTCCTCGCCCGGGTCGACGAACTCGCCGCCACCGGACGCCCTGACGACCTCCGGCTCGCCTGCCACCTGGCCGAATGGGCCTTCCTCGCCGACCGCAGCGACCCCGCTGCGCAGGCGTGCTACCGCGACACCTTCGAACGTCGCGCGCAGCAGCACCCAGGCCTGATGGCCCAGGTCAACCTCCGCACCAGTGCCGCCTGGGTGGCCCGCGCCGAGAAGGAGAACCACCGATGACCAGCACCGTGTTCGACCAGACCGACCTCGGTCGCCGCCCACCCGGCCGCCCCAACGTCGTCGTGGTGCTCCTCGACGACGTCGGCTTCGGTGCCCCCGGCACCTTCGGCGGCCCGGTGGCCACCCCGACCCTGGACCACCTCGCCGCCCGCGGCCTGCGCTACAACCGCTTCCACACCACGGCGATCTGTTCGCCGACCCGGGCCTCGCTGCTCACCGGCCGCGACTGTCACGTCACCGGCGTCGGCACCGTGCTGAACTCGGCGTGGGACCACCCGTCGTACAACGGGGTGTGGAAGGCGGAGTCCGCGTCGGTGGCGAGGGTGCTGCAGGGGGAGGGCTATGCGACCGCCTGCATCGGCAAGTGGCACCTGGCGCCGCCGTGGGAGTCATCGCAGGCCGGACCGTTCACCCGCTGGCCCACGGGGCAGGGGTTCGACCACTTCTACGGGTTCCTCGGTGGCGAGACCCAGCAGTTCGAGCCGACCCTCTACGAGGGCACCGCGCCGGCCGAGCCGAAGGGCGGCGAGGGCTATCACCTCACCGAGGACCTGGTGGACCGTTCGATCGGCTGGATCCGGCAGCAGCGCAGCCTGGATCCGGAGCGACCCTTCTTCCTCTACCTCGCCCCTGGAGCCACGCACGCGCCGCTCCAGGTCCCGCAGACCTGGTCGGAGAAGTACCGCGGCGCCTTCGCCGAGGGCTGGGACGCGATCCGGGAGCGGATCCTGGCCGACCAGATCGCCACCGGCTCGGTCCCCGACGGCACCGCCCTCACCCCGCGCCCCGAGGAGATCCCCGCCTGGGAGAGCCTCGACGCGGATCAGCGCCTGGTCGCCGAGCGCCTGATGGAGGTGTACGCCGGCTTCCTCGAGCACACCGACACCCACATCGGTCGCCTGGTCGCCGAGCTCGAGGCGAGCGGACAGATGGAGAACACGCTCTTCTGCTACGTCGTCGGCGACAACGGCTCCAGCGCCGAGGGCGGCCCTCCGGGCAGCATCAACTACATGGGCGCCCTGCAGGGCCTGCAGGAGAGCCTGGCGACCCAGGTCGCAGGTCTGGACCGGATCGGCAGCCGCGACTCCTACGCGCAGTACCCGGCCGGTTGGGCGTGGGCGATGACGACACCGTTCCAGTGGATGAAGCAGGTCGCCTCCCACCTCGGCGGCACCCGCAACCCGATGGTCGTCTCCTGGCCCGCACGGGTCCCCGACCCCGGCGCGTTGCGCAGCCAGTTCTCCCACGTCACCGACCTGGTGCCGACGATCCTGGAGGCCGCCGGCGCGAGTTTCCCGGAGCAGGTCGACGGCGTGGCGCAGGCCCCGCTCGACGGCCACAGCCTGGTGCCGAGCCTCACCGACCCCGGCCGGCCCGAGCAGCCGCGCACCCAGTACTTCGAGGTCAACGGCCACCGCTCGATCTACCACGACGGCTGGATGGCCTCCGCCCACCACGGCGGGGTGCCCTGGGGTGTCGGTCGCCCCAGCAAGGGGCGAGCGTTCGAGGACGACACCTGGGAGCTCTACGACCTCGACCACGACTTCAGCCAGGCCCGCGACCTGGCGGCGAGCGAGCCGGAGCGGCTCACCGCGATGGTGAGCCGGTTCGAGGAGGAGGCACGACGGGTCGGGATCTGGCCGATGCACGACACCCGGACCTCACGCGGCCGGATGCCGAACCTCTCCGAGGGGCGCACCAGCTTCACCTACCACGGCGGCGAGGTCGGGATCCCGGAGGACAACGCACCACGCCTGGTCGGCCGGTCCTGGCACCTGGCCGCGCGCTTCGTCGTACTGGAGGAGGGGGCGCGAGGGGTGATCGCCACGATGGGCGGACGGCCTGCCGGGTGGTCGCTCTGGCTCACCGAGGACGGCTGTCCAGCGGTCACCTGGCGCACGTTCGAGATGGGTCGAGCCGACCTGCGGGGCGGACCACTGACCGCCGGTGCGCACCTCGTCGAGCTCGTCGTCCGGTACGACGGCCCCGGCTGGTGCAAACCCGTCGACCTCTCCCTCGTGGTCGACGGCGAGGTCGCTGCCGAAGGCCGGGTGCCGGTGACGCCGGTGGTCATCTTCTCCATCGACGAGACCTTCGACATCGGCGCGACCAGCGGCTCCCCGGTCGGCGACCACCCGCCGGCGTACCCGTTCACCGGGACCGATCTGCGGGTCGATCTCGAGCTCGACGGCTGAGGGATCCGGACGGGTCTCCCGGTCACTGGGACGAGCGGATCTGTGGCCGCGGTCACGCTGATTAGCCTCGTCGCTGCTCCGGCCCGGACCCCGGAGAGGAAAGGAGGTCGTCGTGCGTGCACTGCTACGCCGGCTCGGTCAGCTGGTCGCCGTTCTGGCGCTGGTGAGCTTCGGGGTGTTCCTGCTGGTCGCCGCGTTGCCGGGTGACCCGGCGGCGGCCATCCTGGGACCCGGCCGGCCGCCTGAGGACTACGCCGCGCTGCGTGCGGAGATGGGGCTGGACCAGCCGCTCTTCCAGCGGTACTTCGAGTGGCTCGGCCAGGCGTTGACCGGGGACCTCGGCTCCTCCACGGTGCCGCCGTACCTCGATGTCAGCGACCGGATCACCGCGGCCCTGCCGGTCAGCATCGAGCTGGCCTGCCTGGGTCTGCTGATCGCGCTGCTGATCGCGATCCCGCTGGCGTTGGTCTCGGCGTACCGCGAAGGTGGACTGGTCGACCGCGTGGTCAGCGGCGGCACCTTCGCGATCCTCTCGATCCCGTCGTTCCTGCTCGGTCTGCTGCTCATCATGCTGGTGGTCGAGACCCTCGGCTGGCTGCCCCGCTCGCAGTGGGTGCGGCTCAGCGACAGCGTCGCCGGCAACCTGGAGCACGCGATCCTCCCGGCGATCGTGATCGCCCTGCCGGAGGCGGCGCTCTTCACCCGGATCCTGCGCAACGACTTGGTCCGCACGCTGCGCGAGGACTTCGTGCTCGCAGCGCGCGCCAAGGGCATGCCGCCGTCGCGGGTGATGCTGAACGAGGCGCTGCGGCCCTCGTCGTTCTCGCTGGTCACCGTGGTCGGCATCGCGCTCGGCACGCTGATCGGCAGCACCGTGATCGTGGAGTACCTCTTCTCCCTGCCGGGGATGGGCACCCTCGTGGTGACCGCCGCGAGCCAAGGCGACTTCCCGATCGTCCAGGGCGCGACCCTGGTGATCGCGACCCTCTACGTGCTGATCAACACCGGCATCGACGTGGTGTACGGCTACCTGGACCCGAGGACCCGTCGTGTACATGCCTGACCCTGGATTCGTCCGCGGCACCCTGCTGCGCCGCGGCCAGCTCGCCCGCCGCGGCGCAGCCCTGCTGGTCGCCGGCCTGGTCGCCGTGGCTCTCGGGCTCTCCGGCGTGCTCGTCGCGGTGGTCAACCCGGTCCTGATCATCGGCGGTCTGGTCGCGGTCTATGCCGGCGTCGACCGCCTGGTCTGGGCGGCCCGCCGTCGTCGCCTGGACCTACTCCTCGGACTCGCGTCGGCGTGGCTGGTCCTGCTGGTGGGCGCGGCGATCCTGGCCCCGGTGCTGCCGCTCGGTGAGCACGAGGACGTCGCCGCCACCATCACCGATCCGATCTTCCTCGAGCCGTTCACCTACGGCGACCACCCGCTCGGCACCAACGGCGCCGGCCTGGACATGCTCGCCCGCGTGATCTACGGCGCCCGCGCCTCGCTCACCATCGCGGTGATGGCGGTGACCATCGGCCTGGTGGTCGGCAGCGCGATCGGCATCATCGCTGGCTTCTACCGCCGCAAGGTCGACACCGTGATCGGCATCTTCACCAACGCCCTGCTCGCGGTGCCGCCGCTGATCCTGCTGATCGTGCTGGCCACCGTGCTGGACCCGAAGGTGCGCAACATGGCGATCGCGCTCTCCTTGCTGACCATCCCGACCATGGTGCGGCTGGCGCGGGCCAACACCATCGCCTACAGCCAGCGTGAGTTCGTCCTCGCTGCCCGTGCGCTCGGCGCCACCAAGGGTCGGATCATGGTGCGCGAACTGCTGCCCAACGTGTTGCCGCCGATGCTCTCAATGGCGGTGGTGGTGATGTCGGCGCTGATCGTGGCCGAGGCGTCGCTGAGCTTCCTCGGACTTGGCATCCAGCCGCCCTCGCCCACCTGGGGAAACATGATCCTGGAGGCGGAGGCCAACGACACGATGACCGAGCACCCGTTCATCCTGCTGGTGCCCGGCACGGTGCTGTTCCTCACCGTCTACTCCGTGAACCTGCTGGGCGAGCGCGCCCAGCAGCGCTGGGACCCGAGGGGGGCCAAGCTGTGAGCACCGAGGTCGCTTCAACAACCCAGGCCCCTCCGGTCCTCGAGGTCGTCGACCTGGAGACCCGGTTCCACACGGCTCGCGGCGTCGTCCGCGCCGTCGACGGGGTCAGCCTCAGCCTGCGCGCCGGCGAGACCCTCGGCCTGGTCGGCGAGTCCGGCTCGGGCAAGTCGGTCCTCGGGCGCACCCTGATGGGCCTGATCGCCACCGGTGGCACCACCGAGGTGAGCGGCACGGTGAGGATCGCGGGCCAGGCGGTCCACGAGCTGTCCGGTCGGCAACGGCGCAAGCTGTGGGGGCCGAAGATCGCGATGGTCTTCCAGGACCCGATGACCTCGCTCAACCCGGTCCGCCCGATCGGCGTGCACCTGACCGATCCGCTGCGGCTGCACCTGGGCCTGAGCCGTCGGGCCGCGAAGGAGCGTGCTGTCGAGCTGCTCGACCGGGTCGGCATCCCCGACCCGCGACGTCGGCTCGAGCAGTATCCGCACGAGTTGTCCGGCGGCATGCGACAGCGGGTGATGATCGCAGTCGCACTCAGCTGCGACCCCGAGATCCTGATCGCCGACGAGCCGACCACGGCCCTGGACGTGACCGTGCAGAAGCAGATCCTCGACCTGCTC
The DNA here is from genome assembly GCA_008123405.1 of Nocardioides sp. BGMRC 2183. Classification (GTDB taxonomy): domain Bacteria; phylum Actinomycetota; class Actinomycetes; order Propionibacteriales; family Nocardioidaceae; genus Nocardioides. Next base: position 179,809 of record VSSA01000008.1, on the reverse strand, counting down.
GGCTCGCTGGCCCGGGAGCGCCAGATGGCCACCGTCCTGATCAGCCACGACCTCGGCGCCGTCGAGGGGCGCACCGACCGGGTCGTCGTGATGTACGCCGGCCGCGCGGTCGAGACGGCGCCCACGACCGAGCTCTTCGCCGCCCCGCACCACCCCTACGCCGAGGCGTTGATCGGATCGGTGCCGGCGCTCGACGCTCCGCCGCACACCGTGCTGCGCGCCATCGACGGCACCCCGCCGGACATGGCCAACCCACCGGTCGGGTGTCGCTACGCGCCGCGGTGCAACCGCGCGCAGGACCTCTGCCGAGACCAGATGCCGCTGCTGCTGGACACCTCACCAGGCCGCTCGGTGGCCTGCCATTTCCCGGTCTCGGTCGCCCTCCCCGACGTACCCGAGGTGCCGGACGGCGCGAACGAGAAGGAGACCGTCTGATGGCCGGCAGTGGCACCGCGCACCTGCGCGAGAGCGACGATGCGGTCCTGGACGTCCGCGACCTCGTGGTGGAGTTCCCGGTGGGCCGCAAGCAGGTGGTGCATGCGGTCTCGGGCCTCTCCATCGACCTGCGTGAGGGAGAGACCCTCGGCATCCTCGGCGAGTCCGGCTGCGGCAAGTCGAGTGCCGGCCGGGCGATGATGCAGCTCCCGCCACCCACCTCGGGGTCGGTGCGGTTCGCCGACACCGAGCTGGTCGGACTCAAGCCGCGGGAGCTGCGCCGCGCCCGGTCGCGGATGCAGATGATCCTGCAGGACCCGATCTCCTCGCTGAACCCGCGACGCAAGGTCAAGGACCTGGTCGCCGAGGGCCTCGCGGTCTGGGGCTACGACGGCGACGACCGCGACGGCCTGCTCCGCGAGACCCTGCTGGCCGTCGGCCTCGACCCCGAGGTGGTCTGGGAGCGCCGACCGCACGAGCTGTCCGGTGGGCAGTGCCAGCGTGTCTGCATCGCCCGCGCGCTCCTGATGGACCCCACGGTGCTGATCTGCGACGAGCCGGTCTCCAGCCTCGACGTCTCGGTGCAGGCCCAGATCCTCAACCTGCTCGAGCGCACCAAGGATCGCTACGGCCTCTCCATGGTCTTCATCGCCCACGACGTCGCGGTGGTGAAGAACATCAGCGACCGGGTGATGGTGCTCTACCTCGGCAAGACCTGCGAGGTGCTGCCCTCCGACGGGCTGGAGTCCGAAGCGGTGCATCCCTACACGCGGCTTCTGCTGGCCTCGGTGCCCGGCGCCGAGGAGGTCGCCGCAGGACGCGGCGAGGCGATCGTGCCCATCAGCTCGGAGCTGCCCTCACCCCTGGCGCCGCCGTCCGGCTGCCGGTTCCGCACCCGTTGCCCACTGGCCACCGAGCGCTGTGCGGAGGAGGAGCCGCAACTGCGGGAGGTCCGTCCTGGCCACCATGTCGCCTGCCACCACGTCGCTGTTACTGCTGAGGAGAACCAGTGAGCACCCACCCTGTCGACCGCGACGCCCTGGGGCTCGCCCAGGCCATCCGTGACGGTGAGATCTCCGCACGGGAAGCCGTCGAGACCTCGATCGCGCGGATCGAGGAGCGCAACGGTCCGCTCAACGCGGTTGTCGGGCGCCGTTTCGAGGCGGCGCTGGCTGAGGTCGACGCCGGCCTGCCCGACGCGGCCCCGGACGCGCCCCTGGCGGGGGTGCCGTTCCTGATCAAGGACCTCGGCACCGAGGTCGCGGGCATCCCGGCAACCAGCGGCAGCCGCCTCTTCGCCGACAACGTCCCGAGCGTGGACAGCGAGCTGGTCCGCCGCTACAAGCGGGCCGGCCTGGTGGTGCTCGGCACCACCAACAGCCCTGAGTTCGGGCTCAATGCCTCCACCGAGCCGCTGCTGCACGGCCCGTCGCGCAACCCCTACGGGCTGGACCGCTCCACCGGGGGCTCCAGCGGGGGCTCCGCTGCCGCGGTCGCCGCGGGCATGGTGCCCGCCGCGCACGCCACCGACGGTGGCGGCTCGATCCGGATCCCAGCGGCGATCTGCGGCCTGGTCGGCCTCAAGCCGAGCCGCGGCCGCACCACCGGCCACCCGGACACCGGCACCCTGGCCGGCCCGGTCTCGGTGGCCAACGCGGTGACCACCTCCGTGCGTGACAGCGCCGCCCTGCTCGATGCCATCGCCGGACCGCTGCCCGGGGAGGCGTTCGCCGCCCCCGGGCCCCGGACCACCTTCCTGGACGCGGTCTCGCGCGAGCCGGGCAGGCTGCGGATCGGCGTCGCCACCGAGGCCCGCAACGCCACCGACCTCGACCCCGAGGCCCGCCAGGCGGTGCTGGAGGCAGCGAAGCTGCTGGAGAGTCTCGGCCACCACGTCGAGGAGATGGTGCCCTCCTTCGACCCCGCCGAGGTCGGCGGCGCGTCGGGCGTGCTGATGGGCGCCGACCTGGTGGTGATGATCGAGGACCGGCTGGCGGCGCTGGGGCGCGACGCGCTCGAGCCCGGTGACGTCGAGCCGTTCACCGAGATGCTCGTCGGCTACTACGCCGGCCTCACCGGCAACCAGGTACACCGTGCGCTGCGCAAGGCGCAGGAGGTCGGCTGGGAGCTGGGGCAGGACTTCACCACCTACGACGTGCTGCTCACCCCGACCCTCAAGGCACCCACCCCACCCCTCGGCCTGCTCGACACCGCGCGGCCGGAGTCGATGTGGGAGCACGGCTCCACGTACTCGTCGTGGACCAGCGTCTTCAACGTCACCGGCATGCCCGCCATCTCCCTGCCCCTGGCCCAGGCCGCCGACGGGATGCCGATCGGTGTCCAGCTCGCCGCCGACCTCGGTGGCGAGGAGCTGTTGCTCTCGCTCGCCGCCCAGGTCGAGCAGGCCACCCCCTTCACCCCCCGCCCCACCCTGGGTTGAGTTGTTGGTTTGGGCCGGTCGAGTTGTTGGTTTGGGCCCGTTGAATTGGCCGGTTGGGCCGATCGAGTAGGCGGTTGGGGACGGCACGGTCGTCTGAGACCGTGAAGGCATGCGCCTGGATCCGATCGTCATCGAGGAGTACGACGCGGCCTGGCCGGCGTCGTACCGCTCCCGCGCGGTCGTCCTCGAGCCGCTGATCGGCCCGCAGCTCGTCGTGCCGCTCGAGCACATCGGCTCGACGGCGATCCCCGGGATGCCGGCCAAGCCGATCATCGACATGCTGGCTGTGATTTCCGACTACGACCCTTTCATCGACGTCGTGCCCCGGTTGGAGCAGGTCGGTTGGGTCCACGCGCCCGAGCCCGGTGACGACGTACGACGCCGATGGTCGCTCTGCCTGCCAACGGTCGAGCGGCGTACCCACCACCTCCACGTCGTGGAGCACGCCTCCGATGGATGGCGGGATTGGCTGCTCTTCCGCGACCACCTGCGCACCCACCCGGAGGATGCGGAGCGTTACGCGGCTCTCAAGGTGACCTTGTCGCAGGCCGACCCCGGAGACCGATCGCGCTATCGCGCCGGGAAGGCACCCCTGATCGCCGAGATCCTCGATCGCGCCCGACGCGAGCGCTGATCGGGCCCGAAACCCCAAGTCGAGGGGCCCGAAACCCCAAGTCGACGGGCCCGAACCCCCAAGTGAACCCACCCCCCCGGGAACGCCGAAGCGCCCCGGACCGCGACGGTCCGGGGCGCTTCGAGCTAGGTGAGGGGTCAGTCCATCCAGACGTCGTCGTAGAGGAACATCGTCTCGGTGGTGGGGGTCATCTGGTGGACGTTGTCGTTCCAGGGCTGGAAGGTGCCGCCGGCGGCCATGCCGACGCCCGGGGAGTCCTCGTTCCACAGCTCCTCGATCGCGGCCATGGTGTCGGCTCCCTCCTCCGGGGAGGCGGCGGCCTGCAGTTCGACCAGCAGCTCGTCCATCTCGGGGTTGGCGTAGCCCGAGCTGTTGGTCGGGGACTGGCTGTTCAGCGCACCGAACAACCGGATGTAGGGGTCCTCGTCCGGGATCGTGGTGGCGCCGATGGCGAGGTCGTAGTCGTGCTCGACGTAGAGCCGCTGGACCTGGTCCGCCACGCTGCGCAGCGGGTCCAGGGTGACCTCGAAACCGACCGCGTCCAGCATCGCCTTCAGCGCGACAGCGGCTGCCTGCGAGCTGGCGTCGGCGGCGTGCACGTAGGTGATCTTGCCGTCGAACCCGTCTGCCTTGGCCTCCTCGAGCAGCTGCTTGGCCTTCTCGGCGTCGTACGCCGTCGGCTCGACGTCGGTGTACCACGGGGAGGAGTCCGCGAAGAGGCTCTTGGTGGGCAGTCCGGAGCCGTCGTTGACCCGGGTGTTGTAGGCCTCGGCGTCGATCGCGTAGTTGATCGCCTGACGGACCCGGACGTCCTCGCCCGGGCGCCCCTTGCGGTTGTTGATCCACAGGTTGGTGCCGAGGCCGGTCGCGAACATCATGCCGCTGACGTCGCTGTCCCGGGCGTCCTCGATGACCTCGGAGTCGCGGATGAACGCGGTGTCGGCGGCGCCGGACTCCAGTGCCTCCAGCTTGGGCTCGTCGTCGACCGCGCCGAGCCAGACGAACTTCAGGCCGTCCAGGTGCGGGGCGCCGTCGAAGTAGTCCTTGTTGGCGTTGAGGGTGAGCTCCTCGCCGGGGGCGTAGTTGTCGAAGGTGAACGGCCCGGCGCCGATCGGCTTGAAGCTCTCCGGGTCCTTGTACGCCGCAGGCGCCAGGATCATTCCGGCGCCACCGGCCAGCATGTTCGGGAAGGTCGCCCACGGGTTACGCATGGTGAACTCGATGGTCAGGTCGTCGACCTTCTTGGTGTCGGCGACGTTGCTCATCATGGTCAGCGCGTTGTAGGCGTACTTGCTCTGGTAGTAGCCGATGCTGGCCAGCACCGCGTCGGCGTTGAGCGGCGTGCCGTCGGTGAACTCCACGCCCTCGCGCAGCTTCAGCGTCCAGGTGACGTTGTCGTCGGACTCCAGCGACTCGGCGAGCTGCGGCACGAACTCCTGCGAGGAGAAGTCGTAGCGCATCAGGGTGTCGTAGATCGCGGCCATCGCGCTGCCGCCGGTGGCGCCGTTGGCGTAGGTGACCGTCGGGTCGAGACTGCGTGGCTCACCGAAGTCGGCGATGGTCAGGACGCCGCCGTCGACCGGGTCGCCACCGCTCTCCTCGCCGACGATGCCGGTGGTGTAGATCTCGGACTTGCTCAGGCCACCGTCGGAGGTGTCCTTGGTGCCACCGTCGCCGTCCTCGGACGACGAGTTGGCGCAGCCGGCGAACGCGAGAGCGCTCACCATGAATGCAGCGGTCAACCGTGACCGACGCGAGATGGATGACTTCACTGTTGCTCCTCCAGCGGTGCGAGAAGGCGGTCGGTCGGCCGAGTCGGACCGGGTCGCCGTTGTGTTCGCCGTCACAGTGATCGGTACGTCGAAACCGCCGTCTCGCGCATCCCACTCACCGGGAGGTCTGTGCAGGTCCGTCGCGTCACGTTCGGGGCCGCGTCGCAGTGGACCCGGGACCTCCGGCCCGGTCCGCTCCGACCGAGCGGACCGAACTCGTCACCCAATCGGGCCAGATCGCGGCGATTCTGCGCATTTCGATGACTCCGCAGGCGCATCGTGGTCGTTATCAGCGCAACGACGCGCACCTGCTCCACCCGAGGGAACCGCCATGTACGACACCGTTGAAGAGCACTCCACGCTCCACCTCTCCCACGACCGCCCGTGTCCGCAGTGCGGCCACGCGATGCACACCTTCCTGGCTTGCTCCGAGACCTGCGATTGCCGTCCGGCGGGCAATCTGCTGGTCGGCTGAGCCAGGTCAGCGGCCGGCCTCGTCGAGGGCGGCGACAGTGAGCTCGCGCCCGAGGTCGATCAGCTCGCTGGCGCGGTGGAAGTCGAGGGTCCTGGCCGCGCTCAGCGGCACCGTGACCAGCACGTCCGGCGGGAACGCGGCCAGGCGGTAGCGGGTGATCAGGCTCTGCATCGCGTCGAAGGAGAGCGAGACCACCTCGGCGGTGCGCAGGTCGGGCGCGACTGCGTGGGCCAGCGCTTGGTCCACCGGATCGTTGCTGTCGCCGGCGTCGGCCGGTTCCGGGGCGACCGGCTCGGAACCCACCGGCGCGGACTCCACCGGCGCGGACTCCACCGGCGCGGACTCCACCGGTTCCGGATCCGCGTCGGTCTGGTCACCGCGCCGGAACCGCCGCCGCATCCCCGCCGCCCACTCCGCGCGCCGAGCCGAGAAACCCCGCGCCGGCGCTTCGGATTCGCCCGGCTCACGCGGCCCCTGCAGTGACACCGCCAGGGTGAAGTCGGCGGCCACCGCGGCCGCCGGTGCGAGCGGCAGCGGGTTCATCAGACCTCCGTCGACCAGCAGCCGCCCGTCGACCACGGCCGGGGTGAGCAGTCCCGGTATCGCGACCGACGCGCGGATCGCCGGCACCAACGGGCCGCGCTGGAACCACACCTCGCGCCGCGCCATCAGGTCGGTGGCGACCGCGGTGAACGGGATCGGCAGCTCCTCGATCGCGACATCGCCGATCAGCTCGACCAGTTCGCGCATCACTCGCTCGGCCCCGACGGCGCCGCCCGGTGACCACGTCGGATCGACCAGCCGCAGCATCCGCGGTCCGGTCAGGGAGCGTGCCCACGTCTCGAACTCCCGGTCCCGCCCCGCGGCGTGCAGGCCGCCCACGAGCGCTCCCATCGACGTACCGGAGACGGCGACGACCTCGTGGCCCCGCTCGCGGAGCGTGTCGATCACGCCCAGGTGGGCGTAGCCGCGGGCGCCGCCGGAGCCGAGGACGAGCGCGACGCGAGCCATGGCGCCATTATCGCGGACCTGCCTAGGCTGGCGAGGTGACCTCCGCAGCCCCCGCCTCGATCGGACCGACCGACGACCCGACACCGTCCAGCGGGCGCCCGGTGCTCGCCGTGGTCGGGGCCGGGCCGGGTGTCAGCCGGTCGGTCGCGCTCCGCTTCGCCAGTGAGGGGTACGACGTCGGCCTGGTCGGCCTCGACCCCGACCCGCTCCAGGCGCTGGCCACGGAGGTGGCGACCACGGGCGCCCAGGTCGGCCAGGTCGTCGCCGACATCACCGACGAGGCGGCGCTGCAAGCCGCGATCGCCCGGATCGGCGACTCGGCGGGGCGGATCGACGTACTCCACTTCAACCCGAGCGCGTTCCGGGAGAAGGACCCGCTCGAGCTGACCGTCGCCGAGCTCCTCGAGGACGTCGCCCTCGGGGTGGGTGGGCTGCTCACCGCGGCCCAGGCGGCGCGGCCCTATCTGACCGCCGGCGCACGGGTCACGGTGACCGGGTCGATGGCCGCCGACAAGCCGTGGCACCGTGCCGCCTCGCTCGGCGTGCAGAAGGCTGGGGTGCGCAACCTGGTGCACAGCCTGGACGCCACGTTGGAGCCGCACGGGATCCGTGCGGTCTCGGTGACCGTCTGCGGGACGTTGGGCGACGACGGACCGTTCACCCCGGACCGGGTGGCCGACGCGCTCTGGGCCGCCGCTCGTCAGGACCCGGCGACCTGGCGCACCGAGGTCCCCTACCGCGGCTGACTCCGGGAACTAGGACGTGAGCCAACGACGTGAGCCAACCCTGAGCTGGTCCCCGAGCTAGTCCCCTGAAAAATGGAAGGCCGCCGCAGGCGTCTCGGGTCACCTGCGGCGGCTGACCGCGATCTTGCCACGGGATCAGATGATCTGTCACCCAATTCGTGCAGATTCTCCGGGTAAGTCGGGTCACACGGATCGCCGGAGGTTCAGCGGACTCCCCACGAGTAGGTCTGCTTGCGCAGTCCGAGGTACATGAACGTCTCGGTGCTGGTCACCCCGTCCACCGCCCGGATGCCGCTGGAGACGATCTCGAGCAGATGGTCGTCGGACTCGGCGACGAGCTCGACCAGGATGTCGAAGGAGCCGGCCGTCACCACCACGTAGTCGACCTCGGGCAGCTCGGCGATCTGGTCGGCGACGGGCGGCACCGGCCCGCTGACCCGGACCCCCACCATCGCCTGCCGGGCGAAGCCGAGCTCCATCGGATCGGTGACCGCGACGATCTGCATCACGCCGGCGTCGACCAGGCGCTGCACCCGCTGTCGCACAGCCGCCTCGGAGAGGCCGACCACCTTGCCGATCGCGGCGTAGGAGCGGCGACCGTCCTGCTGCAGCTGTTCCACGATCGCCTTGGAGACGTCGTCGAGGGTGAGGGGAGCGCGGGGGTTCTCGGCCACGCAGGCATGGTTCCACGCGGGGGCGTCGTACTCAATCGTTTCTCAGAGCGCGTCGTAACAGCGGAATTCGTTGCAGGTGCGTTTCAGAACAACCGAATCCCTTGTCACGGCGAGGTAGTGGTGTCAGGATCTCCCAACCGAAGATCCCGACCGACGAGGACCGGGGAAGGAGCTCGATGCGATCGGAGCAGCCAGCACGCCGATCCACGCTGTCGCGCCGGGGAATGCTCCGGGGCGGTGGTGCACTGGCCTTCGCAGGAGCCAGCGCGGCGGCGCTCAAGCTGCCCTTCTTCAGCACCGAGGGTGTCGCACAGTCCGCGGCACAGTGCCGGGCGCCGGACGTGTCGGCGAGTGAGCCGGAGATGGTGATCTCCAACTGGACCGGCTACATCGACCCGCGGCGCGCGGCGGACAGCACGATCTCCAGGTTCACCGACGCGACCGGCATCGAGGTCACCTATCAGGTCGACGTCAACGACAACTCCGAGTTCTACGCCAAGGTGAAGAACCAGCTCGGCGAGTGCGAGCCGATCGACCGCGACCTGATCGTGATGACCGACTGGATGGCGGCCCGGATGATCAACCTGGGTTGGATCCAGCCGTTGACCAGAGAGAACGTGCCGAACCTGCACGCCAACCTGATCCCGGCCCTCCAGGGGGTCGCCTGGGACCCCGATCTCGCCTTCCACGCGCCGTGGCAGAGCGGCCTGACCGGCATCGCCTACAACGCCGACCTGGTGCCCGAGGTGGGCAGCTTCGAAGAGCTGATCACCCGCGAGGACCTCAAGGGCAAGATCACCCTGCTCACCGAGATGGCCGACACGATGGGCTTCTTCCTCAAGGTGGTCGGTGCGGACCCGCTTGACTTCACCGACGACGAGTTCGCCGACGCGATCGACCTGTGTCGCCAGACCAAGGCCGATGGACAGCTGCTCCAGTTCGCCGGCAACAACTACCTGCAGCAGCTCGCCCAAGGCACGATCGTGGCCTGCGAGGCGTGGTCCGGCGACGTGATCCAGGCGCAGTTCGACAACCCGAACCTGAAGTTCGTGGCGCCGGAGGAGGGGCTGGCGTTGTGGAGCGACAACATGCTGGTCCCCAACAAGGCGACCCACCAGGCCAATGCGGAGGCCTGGATCGACTTCTACTACCAGCCCGAGATCGCCGCGAAGCTCGCCTCCTGGGTCAACTACATCTGTCCTGTCGCCGGAGCGAAGGAGGAGATGGAGAAGATCGACCCCTCGTTGGTCGACAACCAGCTGATCTTCCCCGATGAGGAGATGCTCGCGAACACCTGGGACTTCATGACGCTCAGTGACGAGAAGCAGCAGCAGTACGAAGGGGAGTGGGCCGATGTCATCGCCGGTTGAGACCTACGACGGCCTGCGAATGCGCGGCCTGACCAAGTCCTACGGGCGGTTCACTGCCGTGCGCGAGCTGGACCTCGACGTCCCCCAGGGTGCGTTCTTCGCACTGCTGGGGCCGTCCGGCTGCGGCAAGACCACCACGCTGCGGATGGTCGCCGGCCTGGAGACCCCGACCGCCGGCACGATCAGCCTGGGCAGCGCCGAGATCACCCACACCAAGCCCTACCGCCGACCGGTCAACACCGTCTTCCAGAACTACGCGCTCTTCCCCCACCTGGACATCGGTGAGAACGTCGCCTTCGGTCTACGCCGCCGCAAGCAGTCCGACGTACGACGCAAGGTCGAGGAGATGCTCGAGCTGGTGGAGCTCGGGCCGCAGGCCAAGAAGAAGCCCGCGCAGCTCTCCGGCGGTCAGCAACAGCGGGTGGCGTTGGCCCGGGCGCTGATCAACGAGCCGGAGGTGCTGCTGCTCGACGAGCCGCTGGGTGCGCTCGACCTCAAGCTGCGCCGCTCGATGCAGATCGAGATCAAGCGGATCCAGACCGAGGTCGGCCTGACCTTCGTGCACGTCACCCATGACCAGGAGGAGGCCATGACCATGGCCGACACGGTCGCGGTGATGAACGGCGGCCTGATCGAGCAGCTGGGCTCGCCGGCCGAGCTGTACGAGAACCCGCGCAGCACCTTCGTCGCGAACTTCCTCGGGCAGTCCAACCTGATCGCCGGCAAGGTCGTGGGGCGGGCCGCTGACGTCGTACGGGTCGACATGGAGGGGATCACGGTGACCGTCCCGGCCGGCCGTGCGCATGCCGACGGCGACCGGGCGTGGGTCGGGATCCGGCCGGAGAAGGTGTTGATCGGGGAGGCCGGCGCCGCGCTGGACGCCCCGGGCAACACGGTCCCCGGGGGCGTGGTCACCGACGTGAGCTTCATCGGGGTGAGCACGCAGTACCTGGTCCGGATGCCGTGGGGTCAGGAGCTGCAGGTGTTCGCGCAGAACACCGGACGCGACCCGATCTATCGCACGGGACAGCAGGTGGAGCTCTCCTGGCGCCCCGAGTACGCCTTCCTGCTCGACCACGACCAGGACGTGCGCGCCGGAGCCGAGGACGAGGACGCCTGATGGCGACCGTGAACCCGATCGTGGAACCCGCCGTGGACGCGGTCGACCCCGGCGCGGCGGGGGAGACCGGGCGGCGTCGCGGGCCGGGCGCCTACCTGCTGATGGCGCCGGCGGTGATCTGGCTCGCGCTCTTCTTCCTCGTCCCGTTCTACTCACTCATCGCCACCAGCCTCTACGACCCGAGCGGGTCGGACCAGGCGGGTTGGGAGATGACCTACCACGTCGGCAACTACGCCACCGCGCTGCGCGACTACTGGGACTCGCTGGCCTGGTCGCTCTTCTACGGCGCCGCGGCCACCGCGATCTGCCTGGTCCTCGGCTACGTGGTCGCCTACGCCATCGCGTTCAAGGCGGGCCGCTGGAAGAACCTGCTCCTGGTGCTGGTGATCGCCCCGTTCTTCACCAGCTTCCTGGTGCGGACGCTGTCGTGGCAGCTGATCCTGGCCGACAACGGCTGGGTGGTGAACACGCTGCAGTTCCTCGGCATCCTCGGCGAGGACGGGCACCTGCTCGCCACCCCGTTCGCGGTGGTCGCCGGACTCGCCTACAACTTCCTGCCGTTCATGGTGCTGCCGCTCTTCGCCAGCATCGACAAGATCGACCACCGCCTGATCGAGGCTTCCTCCGACCTCTACGCCAACCCCGTGGTGGGCTTCTTCAAGGTGACCTGGCCGCTCTCGCTGCCGGGTGTCGTCTCCGGCACGCTGCTCACCTTCATTCCGGCCGCCGGCGACTACATCAACGCCCAACTGCTCGGCAACACCAACACCACGGTGATCGGCACCGTCATCCAGCTCCAGGCGACCACCGCCAACCAGCCGCATCTGGCCGCGGCGCTGTCGACGACGCTGATGGCGATCATCCTGGTGATGGTCGTGGTCTACATCCGCCGCGCGGACACCGAGGACCTGCTGTGAACCCCGCGCTGCGTTGGTTGCGCGAGCACCTGGTGCTCCTGCTCGGTCTCGGGGTGCTGGCCTACACCTTCATCCCGATCGCCGTCGTGGTGCTGATGAGCTTCAACGACCCGGCGACCCGCAACGTCTACCGCTTCGACGGGTTCACCCTGGACAACTGGCTCAACCCATGCGAGGACCCGGCGATGTGCGAGGCGCTGGGGCTGAGCCTGCGGGTCGGGCTCTCCTCGACCCTGGTGGCCACGGTCATCGGCACGCTGGCGGCCTTCGCGCTGGTGCGCTGGGACTTCTTCGGCCGCTCCACCTCGAACCTGGTGATCTTCTTGCCGATGGCGGCGCCGGAGATCGTGCTCGGCTCGTCCCTGCTGGCCCTCTTCGTGCAGGCGGGCTTCGCCGGGCAGCTGGGCTTCTGGACGATCTTCATCGCCCACGTGATGTTCTGCCTCTCCTTCGTCGTGGTGACCGTCCGCTCCCGGCTGGCCGGGATGGACGACAACTTGGAGCAGGCTGCCCAGGACCTCTACGCCACCCCCGCGCAGACCTTCTGGCGGGTGACCTTCCCGCTGGTACTGCCCGGCATCCTCGGGGCCGCGCTGCTGAGCTTCAGCCTCTCCTTCGACGACTTCATCATCACCAACCTCAACTCCGGCAACGACACCACGTTCCCGATGTACGTGTGGTCGGTGGCACGCGTCGGCGTACCGATGCAGGTCAACGTGGTCGGCACCTTGATGCTGGTGATCTCGCTGGTGATCGTCCTCGGCGGCGAGCTCAACCACCGCCGCCGGATGCGCTCGGTGCGCGGCTAGGGTGCCACGCCCTAGAGCTGCGTTGCTGCCTTCTCCAACACCGAGCGGAGGATCTGCTCCATCTCCTCGAAGTGCTCCGGTCCGCAGATCAGCGGCGGGGAGAGCTGGATGACCGGGTCGCCGCGGTCGTCGGCGCGGCAGTAGAGGCCCTCGGCGAAGAGCTGCTTGGAGACGAAGCCGTAGAGGATCCGCTCGCACTCCTCGGCGGTGAACGACTCCCGGGTGTCGCGGTCCTTGACCAGCTCGATGCCGTAGAAGTAGCCCTCGCCGCGGACGTCGCCGACGATCGGGATGTCCTTGAGGCGCTCCAGGGTGGACCGGAAGACCGGCGCGTTGGTCTGCACGTTCGCCAGCACGCCCTCGGCCTCGAAGGCGTCGAGGTTGGCCAGGCCGACCGCGGTGGAGACCGGGTGGCCGCCGAAGGTGTAGCCGTGGGCGAACATCTCGCCGGGGGCCAGGAACGGCTCCATCAGTCGGTCGGAGGCGATCATCGCGCCGAGCGGGGCGTAGCCGGAGGTGATCCCCTTCGCGCAGGTGATGATGTCGGGCTGGTAGCCGAACCGGTCGGCGCCGAACATGGTGCCGAGTCGGCCGAAGGCGCAGATCACCTCGTCGGAGACCAGCAGTACGTCGTGCCGGTCGCAGATCTCGCGGACCCGCTCGAAGTAGCCCGGCGGAGGCGGGAAGCAGCCGCCGGCGTTCTGCACCGGCTCGAGGAAGACCGCGGCGACGGTGTCGGGGCCTTCGTTCTCGATCGCGACCTCGATCTGGTCCGCGGCCCAGCGGCCGAACTCCTCCGGGGTCTGACCGTGCGGGGCGCCGTGCTCGGTCGCTCGGTAGATGTTGGTGTTCGGAGCCCGGAAGGTGGAGGGCACCAGCGGCTCGAACTGCTGCTTGAGGCCGGGGAGGCCGGTGATCGAGAGCGCGCCCTGGGTGGTGCCGTGGTAGGCGATCGCGCGGGAGATCACCTTGTGCTTCATCGGCTTCCCGACGAGCTTGAAGTAGTTCTTGGCCAGCTTCCAGGCCGTCTCGACGGCTTCACCGCCGCCGGAGGTGAAGAAGACCCGGTTCAGGTCGCCGGGCGCGTAACCCGCGATCCGTTCGGCCAGCTTGATCGCCGGCGGGTGCGCGTAGGACCACAGCGGCATGAACGCCAGCGATTCGGCCTGCGCCGCCGCGGCCGCGGCGAGGTCCTTGCGGCCATGGCCCAGCTGGGAGACGAAGAGCCCGGCCAGCCCGTCCAGGTAGCGCTTGCCGTGGTTGTCGTAGAGGTGCACGCCCTCGCCGCGCACCATGATCGGCACACCGTGCCCGGCCTTCTCGAAGTCGCCGTGGCGGGTGAAGTGCATCCACAGGTTGTCCCGAGCGGCCTGCTGCAGCCGAGCGTCGTCGTCCATGACCCCATGGTCCGGGATCGCCGACCGCGAGGCAAGTCGTCAGCAAGTGATTCGGTTGTCAGACTTCGTTCTGACAACGGAATCAGTAGGCAATTGGCGGCGTTCCCCTCCCGATTTCGTTGATTCGTGGTTAGGGTCGGACCGTGGCCGACCTCACCTTCCGCAATGTCGTCGACGGCGAGCTCGTCGATGCCGCCGACGGAGCGACGTACGACGTCCTCGACCCCGCGACGGGAGCGGTCTACGCGACCGCGCCGATGTCCTCGGCCGAGGACATCGACCGTGCCTACGCAGCGGCAGCGAAGGCCTTCGAGACGTGGGGCGAGACGACGCCGGCCGAGCGTCAGCTCGCGTTGCTCAGGATCGCCGACAAGCTCGAGGAGCGCGCCACGGACTTCGTGGCCGCGGAGTCGCGCGACACCGGCAAACCGCTCGGCTTCACCACGACCGACGAACTGCCGCCGGCGATCGACCAGATCCGGTTCTTCGCGGGTGCGGCCCGCGTGCTCGAGGGCCGTGCGGCCGGGGAGTACCTGAAGGACCACACCTCGATGATCCGGCGCGAGCCGGTCGGGGTGGTCGGCCAGGTGACCCCCTGGAACTACCCGCTGATGATGATGGTGTGGAAGATCGCGCCGGCGTTGGCCGCCGGCAACACGATCGTGCTCAAGCCCAGCGACACCACGCCCGCCACGTCCACGATGCTCGCCGAGCTGGCAGCCGAGTTCCTGCCTCCCGGGGTGCTCAACGTGGTCACCGGCGACCGCGACACCGGCCGCCTGGTGGTGGAACACCCCACTCCGCAGATGGTGGCCATCACCGGGTCGGTGCGCGCCGGCAGCCAGGTCGCGGCGTCCGCAGCCAGCGACCTCAAGCGGGTGCACCTCGAGCTGGGTGGCAAGGCCCCGGTGATCGTCTTCGACGACGCCGACATCGCCGCCGCCGCCGAGGGGATCGCCGGAGCCGGCTACTTCAACGCCGGCCAGGACTGCACGGCTGCCACCCGGGTCCTCGCCGGGCCCGGCGTCCACGACGACTTCGTGGCCGCGCTCGCCGAGGAGGCCCGCAAGGCGCGCACGGGGATGCCCGACGACGAGGACGTCCTCTACGGTCCGCTGAACAATCCGGACCAGCTGGCCCGGGTGGCCGGCTTCGTCGACCGGCTGCCCGACCACGCCGAGGTCGCGGCGGGCGGCGCCGCGGCGCAGGTGGCCGGCGGTGAGAGCGGCTACTTCTACCAGCCCACCGTGCTCTCCGGGCTACGACAGGACGACGAGCAGATCCAGGACGAGATCTTCGGACCGGTGATCACCGTGCAGCGCTTCGACGACGAGGGCGAGGCGCTGCGCTGGGCCAACGGGGTGCGCTACGGCCTGGCCTCGAGCGTGTGGACCAAGGACCACGGCCGGGCGATGCGCATGGCCAAGCGGCTCGACTTCGGTGCGGTGTGGATCAACACCCACATCCCGATCGTCGCGGAGATGCCGCACGGCGGCTTCAAGCACTCCGGCTACGGCAAGGACCTCTCCCTCTACGGCATGGAGGACTACACGCGGATCAAGCACGTGATGAGCTACATCGGGGAGTGAGAGGAACGCACGAGACGTACCCGCGAGGCGGGGCGAACCGGGGGGCAAGGACCGGGGACAGGGAGGGCCGGCGTCGGTGGATCCGACGCCGGCCCTCGCGTCGTACCGGGTGTCGTTCGGGTCCGAGATCGCACTATCACGGAAAGTTCGAACGATCAAACTGTGGCATAGGTCACAACGGGCGTCCAGGACCCGTCCGGGACGTGCGCGGGCGCCGGAACGGGTGTCATGGTGGGCCACCTGGACGACGGCGTCCGATGGCCAGACAGAGCGCTGACTCGGGCGGCCGTGGCCCCTTGCCGGGGCAGCGTGCCCCCACCTCCGAACGGATCGAAAGGCTGGACAGGAATGGTGGATGTGGAGCGGATTCTGGATGAGGCGGGGCTGACCAACCCCAGCGTCCGGGAGTACGTCGCACACTGGGCGGGGGTGACCGGCGCCGAGCGGATCGAGGTCGTAGGAGCCGCCGATGACGCGCGCCTGGTCGCCGAGGCCCTCGAGGCCGGCGAGCTGCTGCCCGCGGGCGAGGGGCGCTACTACTCGCGGTCCTACTTCAAGGACACCGCGCGTGCCGAGGAGCGCACGATCGTCGCCACCAGCGACGAGGCCGACAAGGGCGTCTACAACAACTGGCGTCCCGCAGCGGAGATGAAGCCCAAGCTCATCGAGCTGATGACCGGTGCCTCCGCCGGCAAGACGATGTACGTCATCCCCTACCTGATGGCGCCGAAGGGCTCGCCGCTGGAGAAGTTCGCCGCGGGTGTGGAGCTGACCGACAACCGCAACGTCGTGCTCCAGATGATCCGGATGGCGCGGGTCGGCGTGGAGTACATCAACGACCTCGGCGACTCCTTCGTCAAGGCCGTCCACGTCACCGGCGACCTGGAGAACCTCGGCCAGGGCACCCCGGATGACCAGCGCTACTTCGTGACCGTCGCCGACGAGCGCACGATCCTGCACTTCGGCTCCTCCTACGGCGGCAACGCCCTGCTCGGCAAGATCGCCCACGGGCTGCGCCAGGGCTCCTACGACGGCTGGAAGAACGGCTTCCTGGTGGAGCAGTTCATGCTGCTCGGCATCACCGACAAGGAGACCGGCGCGAAGTACAACATCTGCGGCGGCTTCCCGAGCGCCTCGGGCAAGACCAACCTCGCGATGACGCTGGCGCCAGACGCGCTCGGCGACCGCTACTACGTCGAGTTCTACGGCGACGACATCGCCTGGCTGTGGGTCGGCGAGGACGGCAAGCTCTACGGGATGAACCCGGAGAACGGCGTCTTCGGGGTCGCCAAGGACACCAACGAGAAGACCAACCCGACCGCGATCGAGTCGATCGTCCCGGGCACCGGTGCGATCTACACCAACGTCGCCTACAACGAGCTGACCCAGGAAGTCTGGTGGGAGGGTCGCGGCGACAAGCCGACCGACCTCGACGGCTGGCTGGACTGGAAGGGCGAGCGGATCGCCGACCGGTCCGGCGACGAGGTCGACGCCCCCTGGGCCCACCCCAACAGCCGCTTCACGACGACCCTGGCCAACGTGCCGAACGTGGCTGAGGACTTCGAGGACCCGGCCGGCGTCGAGATCCACGGCATCATCTTCGGCGGCCGCACCCGCGACCGCGAGCCGCTGATCCGCGCGATCGGCGACATCGCCGAGGGTGTGTACGACGGCCTCACCCTGGGTGCCGAGGCGACCGCCGCGGCGGACGGCCTGGAGGGCGTGCTGCGCTACGACCCGATGTCGATGCGGCCGTTCATGTCCTACTCCGAGGCCGACTACGCCGCGCACTGGCTCGAGGTGATCGGGCGGGCGAGGACGAAGCCGATCTTCGCGCACGTCAACTGGTTCCAGCGCGGCGACGACGGCCGCTTCCTCTGGCCCGGCTACCGCGAGAACCTGCGCCCGCTGGTCTGGCTGATGCAGTACAAGAACGGCGAGGTCACCGGCGTGGAGACCCCGGTCGGGGTGATCCCGGCCCGCGACGAGCTGCTGCTCGAGGGGCTCGACGAGCAGGCACTCGCTGACCTCGACACCGTGCTCACCATCGACATCGAGCGCTGGCAGCAGGAGATGGGCCACCGGGAGAAGCACCTGACCCAGTTCGAGGGTCTCCCCGAGGAGATCTGGACCGCGCACCGGCGTGTGGCCGAGGCGATCGACCGGGCCTGAACCGGACGGGCCGGCGCCGCGGCGCGACGTACCGACTCGAACACCTGCTGTCCTGCTCAGGACAGCAGGTGTTTGAGTTCCACCACGGCGATCGCGGCGACCAGGGCGCCGGCGGCGTAGCAGCCGGCCCGCAGCGCGCTGCCGCCGCTGCTGCGGATGCCGTGGTGCACCAGCGCCGCGATGAACGCGCCCAGCGCGAGCGCCAGCACCCGCAGCTCGAGCCGCTCGGGCGCCAGTACGACGGCCAGCGACCCCAGGCCGGCGACCAACGCCGCCCCGGTGAACTGGGCGGCGGCGAGCTGGGCGTCGCGACGGTCGGCCCGTCCGCCGCGGATCAACCGCGAGGCGGTGTGGAACGCGAACCAGTGGGTGATCGCCAACCCGAGCACAAACCCCCAGATCGCCGGCACCGGATGGTCCGACGGGTAGTAGCCGGGCAGGCCGATCACCGCGGCGAGCAGGCACACGGTGACGTAGATGGCCATGGTGGTCATCTCGCGAAGCAGTTCCTGCCCGTGGGTCAGCTCGGGCGACGTAGGGCTGGCACTGGAATGGATCACCTGGGCATCATGCCCGGCGGGACCACCTCGCTAGCCTGCCCCCATGCGCGCCGTCGTCTGCCACCAGTCCGAGCTCACCGTCGACGAGATCGCCGACCTGACGCCCGGACGCGGCCAGGTGCTGCTCGACGTGGAGCGCTGCGGGATCTGCGGCTCCGACCTGCATGCCCGGACCAGCTGCGACGAGACCGCGGCCGACGTCGCCTCCCTCGGCTACGACGACTTCATGCGCTCGGACCAGCGGGTGGTGATGGGACATGAGTTCGTCGGCACGGTGGCCGACTACGGTCCGCGCACCCGCCGGCACTTCCCGGTCGGCTCCCGCGTGGTGGCCCTGCCGATCCTGCGCAACGCCGGAAGTGTCCAGCTCACGGGTCTCAGTGAGAAGGCGCCGGGCGGGTTCGCCGAGCAGGTGGTGGTCGAGGCATCGATGACGTTGCGGGTGCCCGACGACGTACTGGTCGAGCACGCGGCGCTGACCGAGCCGCTGGCGGTCGCCTGGCACGCCGTCCGGAAGGGGCAGGTCGGGTCGAAGGACACCGCAGTGGTGATCGGCTGCGGACCGATCGGGCTCGCGGTGATCCTGATGCTGAAGGCCAGCGGCGTGCGGCACGTGATCGCCAGCGACTACTCGGCCGGCCGACGGGCGCTGGCGCAGCAGTGTGGCGCGGACGTGGTGGTCGACCCGGCGACCTCGTCGCCGTGGGCCTCCTTCGAGGAGAGCAGCTATCTCACCGAGCCGATCGCGCTGGCCGAGTTCGGCCTGAAGAGCATGGACCGGATGCGGGCGGTGCCGATGTTGCCGTGGGCCCGGTTGATGCGGGCGGCGGAGAAGGCCGGCGCGACCCCGCGCGGACCGGTGGTCTTCGAGTGCGTGGGCGTCCCCGGCGTGATCGAGCACATCGTCTCCTCCGCACCGTTGCTGACCCGGGTGGTCGTGGTCGGGGTCTGCATGGGCACCGACAGCTTCCGGCCGTCGATGGCGATCAACAAGGAGATCGAGCTGCGCTTCGCCTTCGCCTACGACCCGAGCGAGTTCCACGAGACCCTGCAGTGGATGGCCGCCGGCAAGATCGACGTGGCGCCGCTGATCACCGGCACTGTCGGCTTGGAGGGGGTCGCCGGCGCCTTCACCGACCTCGCCGATCCCGAGCGGCACGCGAAGGTGCTGGTCGACCCGCGGGGCTGACCAGCACGTGCTCACCGGGTGGGCAGATCCAGCCACTCCGGTGTGTGCAGCCGCACCAGGAACTGCCGGGCGTGAGCGGGCGCCCGGTGGGCGGTGAGCCGGGAGACGACCACCATCACCACCACGGCCAGCGGGACGCTCCACGCAGCGGGCTGGCCGAGCAGGGCCCCACCCCAACCGGTGGCCGAGATTCCGGCGATGCTGAGGATCGCGGCGCCGCCGGCCCCGACCCCGCCCGCCGCGAGTCCGGCCAGCGCGCCGGCAGCGGTCAGGCCGCGCCACCAGATCCCCAGCACCAGCAATGGCCCGAACGTCGAGGCCGCGACCGCGAAGGCGAGTCCGACGGACTCCGCCACCCCGATGTTCTGGGCGACCAGGGAGACCACCAGCGGGACTCCGACGGAGACCACCGCGGCGAGTCGGAAGGCGGCGACACCGCGGCGTTCGCCGTACCCGCGGAGCCAACGACCGGTGACGTCTTGGCTGATCACGCCGGAGACGGCGATCGCCAGTCCGGAAGAGGTGGAGAGGAACGCGGCGAACGCTCCGGCGGTGACCAGACCGGTGAGCAGCTCGGCACCGATTCCGTCGATCATCGCGCGCGGCAGCTCCAGCACCAGCACGTTGTGGCGGCCCTCGGCGAGGATCCGGTCGCCGTACACGCGGCCCAGCGCCGCGTAGACCGGCGGCCACAGGTAGAAGAGACCGAGCAGCGCGAGGACAGCGACGGTGGTCCGGCGAGCGCCGCGGCCGTCGGGATTGGTGTAGAAGCGGACGACCACGTGGGGCAGGCCCATGGTGCCCAGGAAGAGCGCCAGGATCAGTGAGTACGTCGCATACAGCCCGGTCGCCCCCGACGCCACCGGCATCGACCAGTCGTCGCCGCTGATCGGGCCCGCCGGGCGGCCGTCGCCGAGCCACACCACCACCAGGACCGCTGCCGGGAACAGGATCGCGGTGAGCTTGAGCCAGTACTGGAACGCCTGCACGAAGGTCACCGACCGCATGCCGCCGGAGGAGACGTTGGCCAGCACCACGGCGGCCACGATCACCGGCCCCGCCCACTCCGGCGCCCCGATCGCCGCGCGCAGGGTGAAGCCGGCACCCTCGAACTGCGGGATCAGGTAGAGCCAGCCGATCCCCACGACCAGCACCGAGCAGGCGGTGCGGACCGCCTTCGAGCTCAACCGCGCCTGGGCGAAGTCGGGCAGCGTGTAGGCACCCGAACGGCGCAGCGGCGCCGCGACCAGGACCAGCAGCACCAGATAGCCCGCGGTCCAGCCGACCGGGTACCACAGCATGTCGGCGCCGCCCACGAGCAGCAGCCCGGCGATCCCGAGGAACGAGGCCGCCGAGAGGTACTCCCCGCCGATCGCCGAGGCGTTGAGGCGCGGCCCGACCGTGCGGGAGGCGACGAAGAAGTCGCTGGTGGTCCGGGAGATCCGCAGGCCCCAGATGCCGATCGCCAGGGTGACCAGGGTGACCCCGACCACGGCGATCAGGCCAGGGACGTGGGCGGTCTGCATGGCTCAGCCCTCCCGGGTCGGCTGGGCCTCGTCCTGGTCCCCGTCGGGGCTGACCAGATCGGCGAAGAAGAGCTCGTTGCGCTCCACCCGTCGTACGTAGCGCCACCCCAGCCAGGTCAGGAACGGGTGGACCAGGACGCCGAGCACGATCCAGGTCACCCCGATGCCGAACACCTGATGGCCGGCCAGGCCCGGCGCCAGGTGGTAGGCGAGCGGCACCGCCCCGAGCAGCCCGAACGCCACCAGCAGCACCCGCGCGGCCAGCGCGCCCTGCTCGCGCAGCAGCGAGCGCAGGTAGAGATCACCCATCGGGGTCTGGTCGTGCACGTCCCCGATCCGGGTCCCCGCGACCGGTGGGGTGGTGCGGGGAGGTGCGGTCACTCGGACCCGCGCAGGTCGGTCGCCCGATCCCGTCCGCGGCCGGTCCTCGCTCATGGTCCGCCCCGGGCCCGCCGGACCAGGACGTCGCGCAGCACCCGGGTGTGGCGGCGACTGACCGGCAGCTCGGTGCCGTCGACCAGGACCGTGCACCGGCCGGCGTCCTGGCGGACCTCGTCGACGTGGGCCAGCGCCACCAGCAGCGAGCGGTGGATCCGCAGGAAGCCGGAGGGGCCCCACTCCTCCTCCAGCGAGGTGAGCGGCACGCGCAGCAGGTAGGAGTCGCCGCCGCGGGTGTGCAGCCGGGCGTAGTCGCCCTGGGCCTCGACATGGGTGATGTCGCCGCGCTCGACGAACCGGGTCACCCCGCCCCGCTCGACCGGGATCTGCGTGTCCTCCGGCTCGGTACGACGATGCGCGTCGGCCAGCACGCGTCGTACTGCCTCGGCGAGGCGTTCGGGACGCACCGGCTTGAGGACGTAGTCGACGGCATGCAGGTCGAAGGCCTCCACCGCGTGCTGCTCGTGAGCGGTCACGAAGACCACCCGCGGCGGCTGCCGGAACCGGCCGAGCACCTCGGCGAGCTCGAGCCCGGAGAGGCCGGGCATCTGGATGTCGAGGAAGACGCAGTCGACCTCGGTCTCCCGCAACCGCAGCAGGACGTCGGTCGCCGAGCTGCAGCCGATCACGCTGT
This sequence comes from Nocardioides sp. BGMRC 2183, assembly GCA_008123405.1. Taxonomy (GTDB): domain Bacteria; phylum Actinomycetota; class Actinomycetes; order Propionibacteriales; family Nocardioidaceae; genus Nocardioides. Next base: position 157,901 of record VSSA01000008.1, on the reverse strand, counting down.
CCACCCGGTCGTCGGCGGAGAGCAGGAAGGTGAGCTCATCGAGGGCAGGCCGCTCGTCGTCGACCACCAGGACCCGCAAGCCGCTCACCGGACTGTCCCTTTCACCACGCTGTCCCCGTCACCGCTCTGTGCCTCTCGTCTCGATCCCGGGCAGCGGGTCCGCGCTCACCCCGGGCGCGAACTTCGGCACCCGGACGATCACCTTCGTGCCCGCCCCGGGAGCAGTCTCCACGACCAGTCCGTGTTCGTCACCGAACGTGGCCCGCAGCCGGGCGTCGACGTTGCCCAGACCGACCGAGTCGAGTCCGGCGTCGCCGGCCAGCGCGCGTCGTACCCGTTCCGGGTCCTCGCCGACCCCGTCGTCCTCCACCTCCAGTACGGCGTCGGGCCCGCGGTCGTGCGCCACGATGCGCAGGTGGCCGGTGCCCTCGGCCCGCTCCAGACCGTGGCGGACCGCGTTCTCCACCAACGGCTGGATGCAGAGGAACGGCACCACCACGGTGAGCACTTCGGGCGCGATGTTGAGGGTGACCTGCAGCCGATCGCCGAACCGGGCCTGCTCGAGCAGTAGGTAGCGCTCGATGGAGCGCAGCTCCTCGGCCAGCGTCGTGTACTCGCCGTGCCGGCGGAACGAGTAGCGGGTGAAGTCGGCGAACTCGAGCAGCAGCTGCCGGGCCCGGTCCGGGTCGGTTCGGACGAAGCTGGCGATGGCGCCGAGCGAGTTGTAGATGAAGTGCGGGCTGATCTGGGCCCGCAGCGCCCGCACCTCCGCCTCGATCAGGCGGTTGCGGTGGGCGTCGAGCTCGGCCAGCTCCAGCTGACCCGAGACCCACTGGGCGACCTCCTCGGTGGCCCGCACCAGGCCCGCGGAGATGGTCGGCGCGAAGGCCTGCACGGTGCCCAGCGCGCGCCCCTCCACCACCAGGGGGCTGATCACCGCAGCGCGCACCGGGCAGCCGGCCCGGTCGCAGTGCAGATGTCCACGTTCGGCGGTGCGTGTGCTGCTGCGCTCCACCGCGACGTGGGTCAGGATCGCCGCCTGGTCGGCGTGGTGGCCGCCGCCCATCCCGTCCCAGGCGAGCACCGTGGCGGTGTCGGTCAGCGCCAGGGCCGGAGTGCCGAGCAGGGCCCGCAGGTGCCGGATCGCCCGCTCGGCGCTCTCCGTGGTCAGTCCCTCCCGCAACGCGGGCGAGGCCAGCGAGGCCTGGTGCAGCGCCCGGAACGCGGCCCGATCAGCCTCGGTGCCGAGGTGGCCGCGTCTACGCCAGGGGGTCCACACGGCCGCATCCGGGCGCTGTCATCTGCCAGCCGGTCTAGCGGAAGTCGATCAGGAGCATGCCGGAGTCGTCGTCGGTGGGCGGATCGGTGATCCCCGGGACGTCAGCCGCGGCACCCTCCACCCGGACCGGCACGGTGTCCTCGCCGACGTACTCCGCGCTGTCAGCGCTCGCGTTGTCGGCGCCGGAGCTCGTGCTCTCCGCGTCGGGATCCGGCTTGGGCTTCGGTCGTACGCCGACCACGGCCCGGTAGCACTTCGTCAGGTAGGGCAGCTGCATCCCGTCCATGCCGCGGCCGAAGTCGTCGTAGAACTCCAGCACCTCGGCCAGCTTGGCGTCGCGCCGCTCCTGGGAGAGGGTGGCCACGTTGGAGCGGGAGCGCACCAGATCCTGGATGCTGACCCGGTCGACGGTCTGCCAGTGCTTGAACGTCGCTTCCTCGATCGGACCGAAGTAGATCGACTCCTCCAGGGCGTCGTCGGGGCCGCTGGCGGTCACGTCCTGGTTGCCGATCAGCCGGCCCAGCCGCTTGACCCACGGAATCCGCTCGTCGCGGACGTTCCAGACCAGCGCCAGCGACCCACCGCGCTTGAGCACCCGGGCGATCTCGGGCAGCGCCCGCTCCTTGTCGAACCAGTGGTAGGCCTGTCCGACCACCACCAGGTCATAGCTGGCGTCGGCCGCGGGGATCTCCTCCGCAGCGGTCTGGGAGAGCCGGGTGACCGACACCTGCTGGGCGAGCCGGTCCAGCATCGCCGGGTCCGGCTCGGTGGCGTGCACGTCGTGGCCCAACGCGATCAGCTGCTCGGTGAGCTTGCCGGTGCCAGCGCCGAGCTCGAGCACGGTCAGCGGCTGCTCGCCGGTGAGCCAACGGACCGCCTCGGCCGGATAGCCGGGCCGTCCACGGTGATAGGCATCGACCACCCCGCCGAAGCAGCGTGCGGGATCGACGGGCGCGGTGGGCTCGTTCGGGGGCTCGTGCGGTACGTCGGACATCGTGGCGTCCACGTTAGCCCCTGAACCCGCCCATCGCGGGGACCGTGGCCGCCGTGCCGCGGGCTAGGCTCGCGTGCGTGAACGCCCCTGCCGACCCCCTCGCCTGGCTGATGACCCTGGAGGGGGTGCCGTCGGCGCTGGCGTCTGCCCGCGACGGCATCGACGTGGTGCTGCGGGACCGGGGCCTTCGTCGTACCTCTCCGGAGACGACGGCGGAGTCGTTGCTGCGCGGCGCGCAGGCCAGCGCGGTGCTGGAGGGGTCGACGTCCAGCCTGGCCGAGGTGCGGGCCGGGGAGGGGGACGAGATCGCCGCCGCCGCGGTCCGGATCTCCGCCGAACTGCTCTCCCTGATGCCGGTGCTGCGGTCCCAGCCGCTGCAGGCACTTGCCCGGCTGCACGTCCTGGCGGGGCAGGGGTCGCTGCCGGCGGACCGGTTGGGGCGGCCGCGAGATGGCGACGCGGCGACCACCCTGCGTGCGCTGGCCGGGCTGATCACCGCGCGCACCGAGGCGCCGGCGCTGGCCGTCGCGGCAGTGGTGCACGCCGACCTGGCGACGGCCGGGCCGTTCCCCTCCCACAACGGGATGGTCGCCCGCGCCGCCGAGCGACTGCTGCTCGCCGCCCGCGGGGTGGACGAGAAGTCGCTGGTGGTTCCGGAGGCCGCCCACCTGGCCCTGCGAGCCGAGTACGAGTCGAACCTGCGGGCGTGGGCGTCGGGGAGCTCGGCCGGCCGGCACTCCTGGCTGCTCTACGCCGCGGAGGCGTATGCCGCGGCGGCCGAGGCGAGTCCGCTGCGGCGGGATGCCGAATAGGCCGAATGGAGCCGGACATGCAGGTGGCACCCGAGGCCTCGTTCGCTCTCGGATGCCACCGCTGACACGCGATCGCCCCGGCTACCAGGCGTGCATCGGTAATTGCTGCCTCGGGAGGTTCCCGTCGGGTCAGCGCCCTGTTCAGAAGGGTAGATCGCCGCGTGGGTACCGGTGTCGCGTGCTGTCTTGAGTTCTTGCCTCCTTTGTACGCCGGTCGCGGGGCAACCTCAAGGCTTGTCTTTTCTCCTGGGGAGGACGACGCTGGGTGGTTGGCGCGGGCTGGAGGGCTCTCCGCCCGGATCCGCCTCAGGCGCCGAGCCGACCGCGCCGTACCCCGGCCCACACCGCGGCGCCGACCGCCACCGCGCCGCCCACGGCGATGGCGGCGAGCGTCGGTTTGGGCGGTGGCAACGGCAGCTTGGACTGAAGCTCGACCGGCTTGGTGAAGACCAGCACCGGCCACTCCCGCTGCTCGGCCGCGCGCCGCAGGTCCTTGTCCGGGTTCACCGCATAGGGGTGGCCGACCGCCTCCAGCATCGGTACGTCGGTGATCGAGTCGCTGTAGCCGTAGCTGGTCTCGAGGTCGTAGCCGCGCTCGGCCGCAAGGGCCTTGATCGCCTTCGCCTTCTCCTCCGCGTAGGCGTAGTACTCGATCTCGCCGGTGTAGTGACCATCCTCGACCGCCAGGCGGGTGGCGACCACGTGATCGGCACCGAGCAGCTCGCCGATCGGCTCGACCACCTCGCTGCCGGACGTGGAGACGATCACCACGTCGCGGCCGGCCTGCTGGTGCTCGGCGATCAGCTGGACCGCCTCTTCGTAGACGATCGGGTCGATGATGTGGTGCAGGGTCTCGGCCACGATCTCGCGCACGGTGGCCACGTCCCAACCCGCGCAGAGCCGGGACATGAACTGCCGCATCCGCTCGACCTGGTCGTGGTCGGCGCCACCGACGGTGAAGACGAACTGGGCATAGACCGAGCGCAGCACCGAGCCGCGTGAGATCAGGCCGCCGGCCTGGAACGGCTTGCTGAAGGCGAGCACGCTCGACTTGGCGATGATCGTCTTGTCGAGGTCGAAGAACGCGGCCGCGGTGACCGGCGCGTCAGACATAGCGTCATCGTAGTGGCGCCGTGGTAGCCACCGGGTGGGCCAGGTCGGCGTCCACAGCGGGCGGCCGGCGACCGTCGCTCCACAGCGTGGCGGGGTGCGGCTGGCAGTGAGAGCCGTCGGCGACGAGGTTTCCAGGCATGGACACGTTGCCCCTCGCCTCCGTCCCGCCCGCCGCCGACCTCGACGCGGGAGTGGTCGATCCGGCCGCCGCCCTGGTGGTCACCGGTGACGAGCTGCTCCTGCACGAGCTGCTGCCATTGACCGCAGCCGCCGACGTGGCACCACGGGTGGTCGACCATGCCGAGCAGGCGCTGGTCGGATGGTCCCGTGCCCGGGTGGTGCTGATCGGCCTCGATCGTGCCGCGGAGCTGGCCTCGCTGCAGCCCGACTATCGCGCGCACGTCTACCTGGTGGCCACCGGCCACGTCCCCGACGACGCGTTCCGGACCGCGTTGACGCTGGGCGCGCGGCAGGTCGTCGAACTGCCCGGCTCCGCCGGTTGGCTGGTGGACCTGCTCACCGACCTCACCGACCAGGGCCCCGACCGGGGCCAGGTGGTCGGGGTGATCGGCGGCAGCGGCGGTGCCGGTGCGACGACCCTGGCCTGTGCGTTGGCGCAGTGGGCGGCACGAGCGACGCCCGCGGCGATCGTCGACTGCGACCCACAGGGCCCGGGGCTGGACCGGATGCTCGGCATGGAGCGCTGTGAAGGGTTCCGGTGGGATGCGCTGTGTCGCACGACCGGCCGGCTCTCCGCCCGGGCACTGCGCGAGGCATTGCCCCGCCGCGACGGGCTGGGCGTGCTCTCCTGGTATGTCGGAGCGGAGCCGCAGACGCTCCAGGCCTTCGCCGTACGGGAGGCGTTGTCGGCGGCCCGTCGCGGGCACGGCGCGGTGGTCGTCGATCTCCCTCGCAGCGGCGACCGTCTCGTCGCCGAGGTCGCGGCTCGCTGCGACCGACTGGTGTTGGTCACCCAGGCCTCGCTGATCGGGGTGGCCGGTGCGGCACGGATGCGGGCACGGTTCGCCGAGCACCCAGCGGTGGGACTGGCGCTGCGCGGCCAGGAGTTGGAGACCGCCGACGTAGCGCGTGCCGTCGGCGCCCCGGTCTGGTCCCAGATGCGGAACCAACGCGGCCTCGAGGAGAGCGTCGACCTGGGCTACGGGCCGTTGCGCTCGGCCCGCGGTCCGCTGGCCCGCGCGGCACAGGCTCTTTGGGACGGCGTCCTGCCATGACCACCCCACACCAGTACGACGCCCGCCTGGCTCCCGAACGAGCCGGCGCTCGCGCGGCAGGACGCGGGGAGGCTGACCGCATCGAGGGTCTCGGCGAGCTGGTGGAGTCGGTCCGACACCGGCTCGCGGCGACGCCGGGCGCGCTCACCCCGCACCGGGTCAGCGACGCGCTGCGGGCCACCGGCCGTCCGGTCGGCGACGCCACGGTGCTGGCGGTCTACGAGGCGCTGCGTCGTGACGTGGTGGGTGCCGGGCCGCTGGAGCCGTTGCTGCGGCTGCCCGGGGTCACCGACGTCCTGGTCAACGGCTCCGGTGTCGTGCACCTGGATCGTGGCCGGGGACTGGAGGTGACCGAGGTCCGGCTGCCCGACGAGGACGCTGTGCGACGACTCGCCCAGCGGCTGGTCGCCAGCGGCGGTCGACGGCTGGACGACTCCTCGCCCTGTGCTGACGTTCGGCTGCCTGATGGCACGCGGTGCCATGCCGTGCTGGCGCCGCTGGCGCAGCCGGGCACAGCGATCTCGCTCCGGGTGCCGCGCCGGGGCGGCTTCACCCTCGAGGAGTTGGAGGCCGACGGCACGTTGAGCGAGGTCGGCCATCGCTTCGTGCGTGCCGTGATCGAGCGGCGCTGCGCGTTCCTGGTCAGTGGTGGCACGGGCACGGGGAAGACCACACTGCTCGCCGCGCTCCTTGCCGCCGCACCCGCGCGAGAGCGGATCGTGGTCGTCGAGGATGCCGCCGAGCTGCGACCCGACCACCCGCACGTGGTGGGCCTGGAGGCCAGACCCGCCAACCTGGAGGGCATCGGCGCGGTGGTGGTGCGCGACCTGGTCCGCCAGGCGCTGCGGATGCGGCCGGACCGGCTGGTGGTGGGCGAGGTGCGCGACGGGTCCGTGGTGGATCTGCTCGCGGCACTCAACACCGGCCACGAGGGCGGCTGCGGCACCCTGCACGCCAACTCGGCGCGTGATGTCCCCGCCCGGATCGAGGCACTGGCGCTCGCCGGCGGGTTGGACCGAGCAGCGGTGCACAGTCAGTTGGCCTCCGCGGTCGAAGTCGTGCTGCACATGGTGCGCGGTCGTGACGGACGTCGCCGACTCGGCGAGATCGCAGTCCTCGAGCGGGACACGCAGGGCTGGGCCCGCACCGTGACCGCCGTGGGTTTCGCGGCCGACGGCGCCCCGAGCTGGGGGCCGTCGGCCGATGCGCTGGTCGATCGGCTCGAGGAGCCCACGTCGTGACGTCCCTCGGGTGGGCGGGCCTCGCCACGGCGACCGCCGTGCTGCTCCTGCTGCCTCTCCACCCGCGCGCGCCGGCGACGGGCATGCGGCCTCCCGGCCGGGGGCCGCTGGCCGGGTTCGCAGTCGGGGCGCCTGCGCTGGTGTTGTGGCTGCGGCCCGGGTGGGTGGTGCTCGCGTTGATCCTCGCGGGCGCGACGGCGTCGGCGGTGATGCTGTGGCGCCGGCAGGCCCGCGCCCGGGAGGTGCAGCGCACGCGAGCCCAGGTGGTCGCCTTCTGTGACGCCATCCGTGCCGAGCTGGCGGCGGGGTTGTCGCCGCCCGAGGCGTTGCGGCACGCCGCCGAGCAGTGGCCGCTGCTCGGCCCGGTGGCGCGGGCGGCGGTCGTCGGGGGCGGCGTACCGGAGGCGATGCGGGGACTGGCCGGACGTCCGGGCGCCGGAGACCTCCGTGTGGTCGCCGCCGCCTGGCAGGTCTCCCACCGCACCGGACAGGGACTCGCCGACACCCTCGACCGGGTCGGTGTCGAGCTGCGGGCCGCCGAGCGGACACGACGGGTGGTCACCGGTGAGCTGGCCTCCGCACGGGCGACGGCGCGCCTGGTCGCCGGACTGCCGATCGCCGCGCTACTGATGGGCAGCGGCGCCGGGGCCGACCCCTGGTCGTTCCTCCTCGGCACTCCGCTGGGCCTCGGCTGTCTCGCGGGCGGGCTCGCCGCCGGATTGCTGGGCCTGGCCTGGATCGAGCAGATCGCAGCCGGTGTGGAGCGCGGCCGGTGAGCTCCGCGGTGGCGGCAACGGCCGCGGCGGTGGCGGTGCTCCTGATGGGCGCAGGCCGCAGCAGGCCGTGGGGCGACCGATCGACGGCGCAGGCGCAGCTCGGTCGCCGCGCCGCCGACGATGGTGTGCTGCGTCGCGCTCGGTGGCTGTGGGCGACCTGCGCCGGCGGCGGGGCCTGCGTGGTGGTCGGGGGGCCGCTGGCGCTGCCCATCGGCGTGGCGGTCGGTGTCGGGACCTGGTGGGCGGCCACCCGGATCGAGCCGGTCGCGGTGCGCCGACGTCGCGAGGAGTTGCGTCGCGATCTCCCGCACATCGTCGCGCTCTTGGCAGCGGCCCTGCGCGCGGGTGCCGCTCCAGCGTCGGCGATCGGGGTGGTCTGCCGGGCCCTGCCGGGTGCCGCCGCTGATCGTCTGGGGGCGCTGGCAGCTCGGCTCGAGCTCGGGGCCGATCCGGTCGAGCTGTGGTCCGAGCTCGGTGCCGACCCGGTGCTCGGCAGCCTCGGGCACACGATGGCCCGCGCTCATCGCGCCGGTGCTCCGGTCGTCGAGGCGGTCGAACGCCTCGGCGAGGAGTTGGCTGAGCGGGCTCGTGGCGAGATCGAGGACCGGGCCCGGACCGTCGGCGTCCGGGCGGCAGTGCCACTCGGGGTCTGCCTCCTGCCCGCCTTCCTGTTGCTGGGCATCGTGCCGCTGGTGGCGGCACTGGCAACCCGGATCACCTGGTGACGTTAGGGCGTGGCTCCCACTGGACGGGCCGTTGGGCGGGCCCGGAGCTGTGCACGGCCAGTCGTCTCCACACGGTCGCCTGCGACCGCCCCGCGGTGCCGCATCGGCGACGCACGCTGATCCAGCACGACCGCATCCGGCGGTCGCCGAACCAGGAGAAACCATGACCACTCCCGTCTCCCGCACCACGCCCCCGCCGCCCGCAGCGCCGTCCGCTGGCGCAGGGCTCCGCCGCCGCAGCCAGCGCGGCATCACCACCGCCGAGTACGCCGTCGGCACTGCTGCCGGCGCCGGCCTGGCCGGCTTGCTCTACAAGCTGCTGACCGGCGGCTTCGGGCACCAGATGCTGACCACGCTGTTCGACCACGTCCTCGGGCTGCTGGGCATCGGATGAGCACGGGGTGGCGCCGGCGCCGCGGCCGGCAACGTGGCGCGGTGACTGCCGAGCTGGTGGTCGGCCTGCCTGTCCTGCTGGTCGTGACCGTCGGCCTGGTGTGGCTGCTCGCGGTCGGCGCCGCCCAGATCCGGACGGTCGACGCGGCGAGGGAGGCAGCACGGGCGGTGGCCCGCGGCGATGATCCCGGTGCTGCGACAGCGGTGGGTGATCGGGTCGCGCCGGACGGGGTGTCGGTCAGCGTCGGCCGCGACGGCACCCACGTGGTGGCGCGGGCGTCGGGACGGATGGAGGGGCCCGGTGGTCTCTTCGGATTCCTCTCGGGCGTTCGACTCGAGGCGGAGGCGATCGCCCTTGTCGAGGAGAGCGGCGACGGAGGGACGCCGTGAAGCGGTTCCCGAAGGGCGAGCGGGGCGCCGCGAGCGTGCTGGTGGTCAGCCTGTGCGGCGTCCTGCTCCTCCTGGGCGCCGGAATGGGGGTGGTGGCCGCGATCCTCGTCGACCACCGTCGTGCTCAGTCCGCCGCCGACCTCGCGGCATTGGCAGGGGCCACCGCGATCGGCGATGGCGGCGAGGCATGCTCGAGTGCTGCGGCGGTGGCCGAGCTCAATGGCGCAGCGCTCACCGCGTGCGCCGTCGAGGGACAGGACGTGGTGGTGGACGTGATCGTCAGCGGCCCGCGGTGGCTCGGTCAGACCGGTGACCTGGTGGCCCGAGCACGGGCCGGGCCGGCCTCGCCGGGCATGGCTCGGCCGTGACGGGGAAGGTTCGGCAGGGTGAGTCGGAGTCGGGTCGCATTGCTGAGTGTGGGCGTCACCATCGTCGTCACGCTGCTCCTGGTCGCGGTGTCCTGGGCAGCGATGAAGCTGATCCACGGCGCGGGGCGTCACCAGCTGCTGGAGGAGTGCGACGTCGATCCAACGCTCTCCGGGATGCAGGGCTACTGCGTGACGGTCGTGCGCTACCCGTCGACACCGGTCGACTCCGAGCGGGTCAACCTCGAGATCGCGGCCGTCCACGACGGAGCTGCGTCGAGCCACCGCCTCGTCCTCGCCTACCCGTTCGACCGTTCTCGACCCGGCGACCCGCTGGAGATCGACCTCTCCGAGTCCGAGGAGCAGATCGTGGTCACCGACCCGTCGACCGGATCGTCCATCACCTACACGGCCGATCAATACGAGCCGACGCGGTGAGGCGGTCCTCGGCTTGGGCCGCGCCCGGTTCACTAGAGCCGCCGCCTAACGAGGGGCTCAGTTCGAGCTCAGCGCTCGCCGGGGTCCTGATCGGCGAGCCGCTCGGCCTCGGCACGGTCCAACTTCTCCGAGAGCTCATTGAGCCGCTTCTGCTCCCGCCGCCGCTTCCAGCCCTGTCGGGCGCCGACCTTGGTGGTCCACAGCCCGGCCACGACCAGCACCGCGGCGACCAGTCCGACGATGAACAGGGTGGTCGCCGTCATCTCGATGCCGACGAAGGTGGTGTAGACCTCCGTGTTGTCTTCGCTGGTGCGTGACTCGGTGCCGGTGCCCAGGATGCCGCCGAGCACGAGGAGGGCGCCGAGGACGAGGAGGACGAGGCCGAGGACCACCATGGCCGAAGGCTACCCGTCCGTCGTCGGCCGAGCAGCGAGCAACGCGTCGAGCAACCGCACAGCTCCGAGCTTGTCCAGCGGCTCGTTCCCGTTGCCGCACTTCGGCGACTGGATGCAGGACGGACACCCCTCGGCACATTCGCAGGCGGCGATGGTGTCCCGGGTGGCGGTGAGCCAGGCAGGGGCGGTCCGGAAGCCCCGCTCGGCGAACCCGGCGCCGCCGGGATGTCCGTCGTGGACGAAGACGGTCAGGTGGCCGGTGTCGGGGTGCAGAGCGGTGGAGACGCCGCCGATGTCCCAGCGGTCACACGTCGCGAAGAGCGGCAGCAGCCCGATCGAGCAGTGCTCGGCGGCGTGAGCGGCGCCGGGAAGGTCGGCGTCCGCGAGCCCTGCCGTCGCGAGCACCTCGGCCGGCACCGTCCACCACACCGCGGTCGTCCGCAACGTGCGCTCGGGCAGATCGAGCGGGGTCTCGTCGATGACCTCTCCGGTGGTGGCGTTCCGGCGCAGGTAGGAGACCACCTGCTGGGAGACCTCGGTGGTCCCGAACGAGAGGCGACAGGCACCCCACGCGACCGCCTCCGTCTCCTCGACGATCCGGATGTCGGTCAGCTCGCGGGCGCTGGTGGTGAACGTGGCCTCGCTCGGATCCATCACCGCCACGTGTTCATCGAGGTCCAGGCTGTCGACCAGCCAGGTCTCGCCTCGGTGCAGGTAGACGGCGCCGGCATGGGCGGTGGAGTGGGCGCGGGCTGCGTCGACCGTGCCGACCACGCGACCCGTGCTCCCCTCGATGAGCTGGACCGGACGGCCACCGGCGGACCTGATGTCGGCGAGGTCTGCCGCGCGGCGGCGGTCAGTCCAGTACCAGGCGGCGGCCCGCCGTCGCAGGAGTCCGGCGTCGACCAGGCCACGCAGCACCTCGCGGGCCTGCGGGCCGAAGAGTGCCAGCTCGTCGGGATGCAGCGGCTTCTCCTGCGCCGCCGCACAGAGGTGCGGGCCGAGCACGTAGGGGTTGTCGGGGTCGAAGACGGTGCCCTCGACGGGCTGCCCGAGCAGCGCGTCGGGGTGGTGCACGAGGTAGGTGTCCAGCGGGTCGTCACGGGCCACCAGGACGCCGATCGCCGATCCGCCGTCCCGCCCGGCCCGGCCGATCTGCTGCCAGAAGGCGGCGCGGGTGCCCGGATAGCCGCTGATCACGACGGCGTCCAGGCCGGCGATGTCGATGCCGAGCTCCAACGCGTTCGTCGCCGCCATCCCCAGCAGGCGGCCGGCACGCAGGTCTGCCTCCAGTGCGCGGCGCTCCTCCGGCAGGTAGCCGCCGCGGTAGGAGTCGACCCGGCCGGCCAACGTCGGGTCGACCTCGCCGAGCAACTCACCGGCGCGACGGGCCACCGTCTCCACGCCGCGGCGGGACCGGACGAACGCCAGGGTGCGCACGCCCTCGACCACCAGGTCGGTCATCAGATCCGCGGTCTCCGCGGTGGCGGCGCGTCGTACCGGAGCACCGTTCTCGCCGATCCCGTCGATCAACGGCGGCTCCCACAGCAGCAGCTCCAGGCCTCCGCGGGGCGAGCCGTCCTCGGTGACCGCGGTGACGTCCAAACCGGTGAGACGGGCTGCGGCGACCTCGGGATCGGCCACGGTGGCCGAGGCCAGGACGAAGGTCGGCTCGGCGCCGTAGAGGGCGCAGACCCGACGGAGTCGACGCAGCACTTGCGCCACGTGGGCGCCGAAGACACCGCGGTAGTGGTGGCACTCATCGACCACCACGTAGCGCAGCGACCCGAAGAACCGCGACCAGCGGGCGTGCCCGGGGAGCAGCGACCGGTGCAGCATGTCGGGGTTGGAGAGCACGTACTCGGCATGGTCGCGGGTCCACTCCCGCTGCTCCGGCGAGGAGTCCCCGTCGTGGGTGGCCACGCGGACATCGAGCGCGAGACCGTCGATCGACGCCCACTGGTCCTGGGCCAGCGCCTTGGTCGGAGCCAGGTAGAGCACCCCGGCGCCGCGGCGACCCCGGGGACGGCGTCCGGCCCGGATTGCGGTGAGAGCGGGCAGCAGGTAGGCCAGCGACTTGCCCGAGGCGGTGCCGGTGGCGAGCACCGCGTGTCGACCCTGGTACGCCGCCTCGGCGGCCCGACGTTGGTGGGACCAGAGGTCATCCACCCCGCGGGCACGGTAGGCCGCGACCACGGTCGGGTCCGCCCAGCTCGGCCAGTCGGCGCGCTGCGCGGGCCGTGCCGGGACGCGGTGGTGGTGCCGAACCCGCTCGGACCGCCCGGGTGCGGCCAACAGCCGATCCGTCACCGTGCGCGGCGACGGCGACGGCAGCGTGTCGACGGGGTCGTTCATCACCACGATCCTCACACGAGGGTGGGAGACGACCTACGCGCTCACCCCGCGAGCGGCACCTGCCGTGTGCGCGTCGGCGTACGGCATGGTTTGATGAGATCGCCTGACGAAAGCTATCTCTGGGAACAAGGGTGGAGACGTGGACCTGACGCTGTCGACGCGCGAGGCCGCCGGGCGCACTGTGATCGCGGTGGGCGGAGAGATCGACGTCTACACCGCACCGAAGCTGCGCGACACCATCACCGAGCTGGTCGCGGCTGGCAACTATCGTCTCGTGGTCGACATGGAGAGCGTCTCGTTCCTCGACTCGACCGGTCTCGGCGTCCTCGTCGGCGGCCTGAAGAAGGTCCGCGCCCACGACGGCGGGCTCGAGCTCATCTGCAGCCAGGATCGGCTGCTCAAGATCTTCAAGATCACCGGTCTGGCGAAGGTCTTCACGATCCACTCGTCGGTGGACGCCGCACTCGCCTGACCGCCGACCCGAGGCTGTGAGCGCCCGACACGCCGGTTCGTCGTGACGTTTCGAGCGCCATCGCGTCGTACCCCGGCAACGCCGGGAACCCCCGCCGGACGGGCCGGACTGCGCCGTCCGGCTTCGCTGGTGTGCGCCGATCCGAACTCGTGGTGTGAAGTGTGTCACGTCGCCTCGCACGTAGCCCCGCATCCGTGGCTAAGATCGCCCGCAACGTCCTTGTGACCTGGGTCACAACACTTTCCTGCACCCCTCTGAGGAGGCAGAAGAATGGTTGGTATCAGTCCGCTCGCGGCGGTTGCGGAGGTCAGCGGGGGCAACCTCGTCCTGGTCGTCGTGGTCGCCCTCATCGGGCTCGGATCGTTGGCGATGGCCGCGATCTTCCGGGCCGAGGTGCTCTCCGCCGGAGAAGGCACCCCGAAGATGCAAGAGATCGCCACCGCCGTCCAGGAAGGAGCGAACGCCTACCTCACCCGCCAGTTCCGGACGCTCGGAATCTTCGCGGTGGTGGCGTTCCTGCTCCTGCTCGCACTTCCCGCCGACGACATGGCGGTCCGGATCTTCCGGTCCGTCTTCTTCCTCGTCGGTGCCGGCTTCTCGGCGGCGATCGGCTACCTGGGCATGTGGCTGGCGGTACGTGCCAACCTGCGGGTGGCAGCGGCAGCGGACAGCCAGGGGCGCGACCCGGCGATGAACATCGGGTTCCGGACCGGCGCCGTGGTCGGTATGGCCACCGTCGGGCTCGGACTGCTCGGCGCCAGCGTGGTGGTGCTCGCCTTCCAGGACGAGGCGCCGCACGTGCTCGAGGGCTTCGGCTTCGGTGCCGCGCTGCTGGCGATGTTCATGCGGGTCGGCGGCGGCATCTTCACCAAGGCGGCGGACGTCGGCGCGGACCTGGTCGGCAAGGTCGAGCAGAACATCCCCGAGGACGACCCGCGCAACGCGGCGACCATCGCCGACAACGTCGGCGACAACGTCGGTGACTGTGCCGGCATGGCTGCCGACCTCTTCGAGTCCTACGCCGTCACGCTGGTCGCGGCGCTGATCCTCGGCTCCCAGGCCTTCGGCGACAAGGGCCTCGTCTTCCCGCTGCTGATCCCGGCGATCGGCGCGCTGTCGGCGATCGGCGGCGTCTACCTGACCAAGCCGCGCGCCGGCGAGAGCGGCCTGGCCACGATCAACCGGGCGTTCTACATCTCGGCAGGGGTGGGGGCGCTGGCCAGCATCGCGCTCTCCTTCGCCTACCTCCCCACCGATTGGGACGACCTGACCGGCACCGGTGACGGCTTCGGCGGCCTGTTGCTCGGCGGCGGCGCGGACCCCGGTGTCAGCCCGGCGCTCTTCGCGGCCGGATCGGTCGTGATCGGCATCGCCCTCGCGGCCGCGATCCTGGCGCTCACCGGCTACTTCACCGGCACCGAGCACCGTCCGGTCAAGGATGTCGGCAAGACCTCGGTGACCGGCGCCGCGACGGTGATCCTCTCCGGCCTCTCGGTCGGCTTCGAGTCCGCGGTCTACACCGCGATCGTGATCGGTGCAGCGGTCTTCGGTGCCGCGCTGCTGGGCGGCTCGGCCGCCCTCTTCGCAGTGGCGTTGGCCGGCTGCGGCTTGCTCACCACGGTCGGCGTGATCGTCGCGATGGACACCTTCGGCCCGGTCTCCGACAACGCCCAGGGCATCGCGGAGATGTCCGGAGACGTCACGGAGGAGGGCGCGCAGATCCTCACCGAGCTGGACGCGGTCGGCAACACCACGAAGGCGATCACCAAGGGCATCGCCATCGCCACCGCGGTCCTGGCCGCCAGCGCGCTCTTCGCCTCCTACGCCCAGTCCGCCACGGAGTCGTTGCTCGAGGCCAAGGGCGTCGGGCCGGACGACGGTGAGGCGTTCGCGACCGCGTTCCTCGTCGTCGACGCCAAGCTGATCGTCGGCGCCCTGCTCGGCGCCGGCGTGGTCTTCCTCTTCTCCGGGCTGGCGATCAACGCGGTCGGCCGTGCGGCCGGCGCCGTGGTGATGGAGGTACGACGCCAGTTCCGCGACATCCCCGGGATCATGGAGGGCACCGGGCGACCCGAGTACGGCCGGGTGGTCGACATCGTCACCCGGGACTCGCTGCGCGAGCTGGCGACGCCCGGCATCTTGGCGATCCTCTCGCCGATCGCTGTCGGCTTCGGCCTGGGCGTCGGACCGCTGGCCGGCTTCCTGGTCGGCGCGATCGCCACCGGCACCCTGATGGCGGTCTTCCTGGCCAATGCCGGCGGCGCCTGGGACAACGCGAAGAAGCTGGTCGAGGACGGCAACCACGGTGGCAAGGGATCGCCAGCACACGAGGCGACGATCATCGGCGACACCGTCGGCGACCCGTTCAAGGACACCGCCGGACCGGCCATCAACCCACTGCTGAAGGTGATGAACCTGGTCTCGTTGTTGATCGTCGGGGCGATCGTCAGCCTCTCCTACGGCGACAGCGAGAACGACGCGGTGCGGATCCTGATCGCGGTGGCGGCGGCCGCCGGCATCTTCGCCGCGGTCTTCGTCTCCAAGCAGCGCGAGAGCGTCATCGACGAGGAGGCCCCGGCCGAGGTCAGCGACGGGATCTGATCCGGTCCGCCGGTCGGCCCTCCGGGGGTCGACGTCGTGGTTGCGTCATACGTTCCGTAGGTCCCTGGCCACGGAACGTATGACGCAACCCGCATGACCCGACCCCGCGGGCGCGCGGACCGACCACCCCGACCCGTAGCGTTGCTCCCGTGACGTCCACCGACCTCGCTGCCCCGCTCCGCGACGCCCTCGACGCCGCCGACTTCACCTACGACGCCGTGGCAGCCCTGCTCGGCGACGATGCCCATCGGGCGCTCTCGCGCAACGAGACGGCACCGGCGCGGCGTCGTACCGGCGGGGACGGGTCGGCACTGGCCACCCTGATCCGCCTGTTCCTGCTGCAGGACGCGGTGGAACGCGAGGCGGTCGAGGCAGCGCTGCCCGGGTTGGTGGACCGCCTGGGCGCCGCCGGGGTCCTGCTCACCGGCGTCGGCGAGGTCGCGGCGCGGCTCGACTGCCGCCCCTACGCCACCGCCGAAGGCGACGACCTGTGGGTGGTCAGCGACCTGACCCCGGGTCTCGACGGCGCGCCCACCAGCGTCAGCAGCGATTACGTGCTCGGGATCAGCCAGGCCTCGTCCTCCCTGGCCCAGCTCACCCTGCGTGACGACGTCGCTACCGCGCTCGACCTTGGCACCGGCTGCGGCGTGCAAGCGCTGCACCTCGCCGCGCACAGCGATCGGGTGGTCGGCACCGACGTGAACGCCCGCGCCTTGGCGATCGCCCGGTTCAACGCCGCCCTCAACGAGCTCGACGACAAGATCGAGATCCGGGACGGCTCGTTCTTCGAGCCGGTCGCACGCCAGCGGTTCGACCTGATCGCCACCAACCCGCCGTTCGTGATCTCCCCGGCCACCGGGGAACGGCTGGTCTATCGCGACTCCGGGCTGCCCGGCGACCGGGTGGTCGAGCACATCGTCCGCACAGCCCCCGAGCACCTCAACGACGGTGGCTGGTGCCAGATCCTGGCGAACTGGGTGATCGAGGAGGGCCGCGGCTGGGACGAGCGGCTCGCCGCCTGGCTGCCCGAGGAGTGCGACGCGTTCGTCGTGCAGCGCGAGATCCTCGACCCCGCGTCGTACGTCGAGCTGTGGCTCAAGGACTCGGGCCACCACCCCTCCACGGGTGCCGGCAGCGCCGCCGACTACCTGCGCCGTTACGACACCTGGCTCTCCTGGCTGACCGAGCAGCGCGTCGCCGGGATCGGCTTCGGCTGGATCAACCTGCACCGCTCGGGACGCGCCGGCGCGCCGCGCACCGAGCTCCTGGAGTGGCCCTACGACGTGGAGCAGCCGATCGCGCCGGCGATCGGAGCCTGGGCAGGACAGCGTGCGGCAGCCGCGGAGGTCACCGAGGCGGACCGGCTGCGGGTGCGGGCCGACGTGGTCCAGGAGACCCAAGGACCGGTCGGGGCCGAGGATCCGGCCACCATCGTGGTGCGACAGCAGGCCGGGCTGCGCCGGGCCCGCCAGGCCGACACCGTTACCGCGGCGGTCGTCGGCGCCTGCGACGGGGATCTCAGCGTCGGCCAGATCCTGGACGCGGTCGGGGAGTTGCTGGAGCGGGACGCGGCCACGCTGCGCGAGGTCTACCTCCCTGAGATCGCCGACCTCGTCGCCGAAGGCTTCCTCCAGCGTTGAGGTGAGAACGCCGTTTGGCACACTGGCCGCGTGACGAACGCAGGCTGGTATCCCGACCCGGCGGGCGCACCCGATACCTACCGGTATTGGGACGGCCAGTCGTGGAGTGAGCACACCTCGAGCAACCCCTACGGCGGCGCGCAGCAAGCTCCGCAGCAGCCCCCGCAGCAGCCCCCGCCGCCTCCGGCGGCCCCGCCATCGTCCCCGCCCGGCCAGCCGACACCGCCCGGCGCCAGCGGTTCGTCGTACGGCGCCCTCGGTCCGACCCCCGGCAGCTACGGCTCCGGTGGCTACGGTTCTGGTGGCTACGGCTCCGGTGGGTACGGCCCGGGAGGTCCGTGGTCGCCGGAGCCCCCGGGCGGCTCGGGAGGCTCGACCGGGAAGACCGTCGGGATCGTGCTCGGCGCGGTGGCAGCACTGGTGGTGCTGGCACTGATCGCCTTCTTCGCGGTGCGCGCCGTTGCCGGCGGCGACGACGACACCACGGCCGGCGACGACACCTCCTCGGAGGACTCCGCGAGCACCGACGGGGACGAGGAGGAGAGCGAGGACACCTCGCCCAGCGAGGGTTCCTCCGACCCCTCGGCGCCCAGCGTCGGGACCTGCACCAGCGGGCAGCCGGTGAGCAGTCGACCCAACAAGGGGGAGACGATCACGGGTGGCCGGCTGACGATGCCTTCGCTCAAGGACGAGGGCTACACCATCGACCACAGCTATGCGACCGCGTTCACCTTCGCCGAGCGGATGAGCACGATCAACCGGACCATCGAGACCTCTGACGATGGCCTCTACGGTTGGGTCTCCATCGGTGGCGTGGGGGGCCTGCGCAAGAACATCGGGGTCGAGTCGATGGAGCAGGCGACCCAGCTGGTGATGGCCTGCATGGCGAACAACCCCGAGCTCTACTCCGGGTTCACCGGGATGACCGAGCTGGAGTCCAAGGCGATGAAGGTCGACGGGCACGACGCCTACTCGCTGATCGCCGAGCTGCGGGTCGACGACGCCCGGATCAAGGCCGAGGGGGACCAGGTCCAGGTGGTTGTCGTCGACACGGGTCACGACCGGCTCTACGGCCTCTACATCTACGCCGTGCCGATCGGCGACGACAAGCTGATCGCGCTGCAGGAGCAGACGATCGGCAAGGTCACCGTCAACGACTGAGCCGCACCGGGCCCGGTCGCGAGGAGCCGATCCAGGCGGTGGCCCCGGCCACGTTCGGCGTCCCGTTCCCGGGCCACGGTGGGCCCGGGCTGGACAGCACGCGCTACCGTGAGCGGCCGTGGAGGCTTCAGGCCGCCACGAGATGGCAGGGAGCGGGCAGCACGCAGGGACCGGGACATCCGGCCGCGGCGCCCACCACAGACGAGAGAGAAGTCGGCAGTGGCACACAAGTTGGTGATCGTGGAGTCGCCCGCCAAGGCGCGCACCATCGGCGGCTACCTCGGCGACGGTTTCGTCGTGGAGTCCTCGATCGGTCACATCCGCGACCTGCCCAACAACGCCTCGGACACCCCGGCCAAGATCAAGGACAAGCCGTGGGGGCGACTGGCGATCGACGTGGACCACGAGTTCACGCCGTACTACGTGGTGCCGCGGGACAAGAAGTCGCACATCTCCAAGCTCAAGTCGTTGCTGAAGGACGCCGACGAGCTCTATCTCGCCACCGATGGTGACCGCGAGGGAGAGGCGATCGCCTGGCACCTGCTCGACGAGCTGAAGCCGAAGAACATCCCGGTCCGGCGGATGGTCTTCCACGAGATCACCAAGCCCGCGATCCAGGAGGCCGCCGCCAACCCGCGGGACCTGGACATGGACCTGGTCGAGGCGCAGGAGACTCGGCGGCTCCTCGATCGCCTCTACGGCTACGAGGTCTCCCCGGTGCTCTGGCGCAAGGTGATGTCCGGCCTCTCGGCCGGCCGGGTGCAGTCGGTGGCGACCCGCCTGGTGGTGGACCGCGAGAAGGAGCGGATGGCCTTCAAGGTCGCCTCCTACTGGGACCTCGAGGGCACCTTCGACGCCGGCTCCGGCCACGACCAGCGGATGTTCCCGGCCAAGCTCCACTCGCTGGACGGCACCCGGGTCGCGTCGGGTTCGAACTTCGGTGCCGACGGCCAGCTCAAGGGCCGCGCCGACGTGGTGCACCTGGACCGCCAGCGGGCCGAGGGTCTGGTCGCGGCGCTGGAGAGCACCACCTTCGACGTCCGTTCGGTGGAGTCGAAGCCCTACAAGCGCTCGCCGTACCCGCCGTTCCGGACCACCACCCTCCAGCAGGAGGCGAGCCGCAAGCTGGGGATGAGCTCGAGTGTGACCATGTCGGTCGCGCAGCGGCTCTACGAGAACGGCTTCATCACCTATATGCGCACCGACTCGACCACGCTCTCGGGGGCGGCGATCGGCGCGGCGCGGGCCCAGGTCAACGAGCTGTACGGCGCGGAGTACCTGCCGGACAAGCCGCGCACCTACACCTCGAAGGTGAAGAACGCCCAGGAGGCGCACGAGGCGATCCGGCCCGCCGGCGACGCGTTCCGCACCCCGGCCCAGACGGGGCTCAAGGGTGACCAGTTCCGTCTCTACGAGCTGATCTGGATGCGCACCGTCGCCTCCCAGATGAAGGACGCGGTCGGCCAGACCGTCTCGGTGCGCCTGGGTGGCGCGGCGGCCACCGGCGAGGACGTCGTGTTCTCCGCGTCCGGCCGGGTGATCACCTTCCACGGCTTCCTCAAGGCGTACGTCGAGGGCACCGACGACGCTGCCAGCCGCAAGGACGACGCCGAGACCCGGTTGCCGGCGCTGCAGCAGGGCGACCCGGTCTCCGCGGCCTCGCTGGAGGCGAACGGGCACGAGACCAAGCCGCCGGCCCGCTACACCGAGGCGACGCTGATCAAGGAGCTCGAGGACCGCGAGATCGGCCGGCCCTCGACGTACGCCTCGATCATCGGGACGATCCTCAACCGGGGCTATGTCTACAAGAAGGGCACCGCCCTGGTGCCGGCGTGGATCGCGTTCTCGGTGACCCGGCTGCTCACCGAGCACTTCACCCGGCTGATCGACTACGACTTCACCGCCGGGATGGAGGGTGTTCTCGACGAGATCGCCCGCGGCGACAAGGATCGGATCACCGAGCTCACCGAGTTCTACTACGGCTCCGACAAGCTCGCCGGGCTCAAGGGGCTGGTGGACGGGCTCGGCGACATCGACGCGCGTGAGCTCGCGACCTTCCCTGTCGGCGAGGAGGCCGACGGCATCCACCTGCGCGTCGGGAAGTACGGCCCGTACCTGGAGGGACCGGGCGACGACGGCACGGCGTTCGCCAAGCGCGCCAATGTGCCCGACGACCTGCCGCCCGACGAGCTGACGGCGGCCAAGGCGAAGGAGCTGTTGGCCAACCCGGCGGGCGAGGAGATCGAGCTCGGCACCCACCCGGAGACCGGTCTGCGCGTGGTTGCCAAGAACGGCCGCTACGGGCCGTATGTGACGGAGGTGCTGCCCGAGGACGCCCCGAAGAAGGAGCGGCCGCGCACCGGCTCACTGTTCAAGTCGATGTCACTGGACACGGTGACGCTCGAGGACGCGGTCAAGCTGCTCGCGCTACCCCGGGTGGTCGGCGCCGGGGAGGATGGCGTGGAGATCACCGCCCAGAACGGGCGCTACGGCCCCTACCTGAAGAAGGGCACCGACTCCCGCTCACTGACTACCGAGGACCAGATCTTCTCGATCACCCTCGAGGAGGCCGAGCGGATCTACAGCCAGCCCA
Organism: Nocardioides sp. BGMRC 2183; assembly: GCA_008123405.1. Taxonomy (GTDB): domain Bacteria; phylum Actinomycetota; class Actinomycetes; order Propionibacteriales; family Nocardioidaceae; genus Nocardioides. The sequence continues at coordinate 136,923 of VSSA01000008.1, read as the reverse complement.
AGCAGCGCGGCCGCGCTGCGGCCGCGCCGCCGCTCAAGGAGCTCGGCGCCGATCCGGTCTCGGGTCAGCCGGTCGTGGTCAAGGCGGGGCGGTTCGGCGAGTACGTCACCGACGGTGAGTACAACGCCACCCTCCGCAAGGACGACACCGTCGAGGCGATCACCCTGGAGCGGGCCGCCGAGCTGCTCGCCGAGCGCAGGGCCAAGGGGCCGGCGAAGAAGGCTGCCAAGAAGGGCGCGAAGAAGACCGCCGCCAAGAAGACGGCCAAGAAGTCGACCGCCAAGAAGAGCGCCGCGAAGAAGACGACCGCGAAGAAGTCGACGGCCAAGAAGTCCTGACCGGTCGATGTCGGTGCCGGTGTCTACCGTGTCCGGCATGACCTTCGTGAACGCCGGCTGGATCGGCGTGCTCCCCGGGCGTGCCGCCGATCTCATCGCGCACCTCACCGCGCCGTCCACGGAGCTCGCCGCCGTCGGCTGCCTCCAGTACGACGTCGGCACCAGCGACGAAGAGCCCGACCGTGTCTACGTGGTCGAGCGGTGGACCTCGGCGCAGGCCCACCGCGACTCGCTGCAGTTGGAGTCGGTGCAGGCAGCGATCGCCGCGGCCCGCCCGTGGATGTCGGGCGAGTTCGGCGGGTTCCGCTTCGACGTGGCGGGCTCACCGTTGGTCGCGCCCGCCGAGTGACCGCGGGCCTGCCTGACCCATCGGCCGGTTCCGTCGGCACGGTCTCGTAGGTTGACCCTGTGACTCCCGACCGGCCCGGCCGCTACACCGACACCGGTGTCTTCGTCTGCTTCGAGGGCGGCGAGGGCTCGGGCAAGTCGACCCAGTCGCGACTGCTCGCCGATCGCCTGACCGCTGCCGGACACGAGGTCGTGCTCACCTTCGAGCCCGGCGACACCAGCGTCGGCAAGGAGGTGCGGCGGATCGTGCTCAGCCCGGAGACGGGCGACCTCGACCCGCACACCGAGGTGCTGCTCTACGCCGCGGACAAGGCCGAGCACGTCGCGACCCTGGTCGAGCCCGCGCTGGAGCGGGGCGCGGTGGTGATCACCGACCGTTACGTCGACTCCATGCTGGCCTATCAGGGCGCTGGCCGGACGCTGGCGGTGGACGAGGTGGAGCAGGTGGCGCGCTGGGCGACCCGCGACCTGCGACCGCACCTGACCGTGGTGCTCGACCTCGACCCCGCTTCTGGGCTTGGACGGTTCACCGGTCGTGACCGGATCGAGCAGGAGTCGCTGGAGTTCCACCAGCGGGTCCGGGCCGCCTTCGCCGCGATGGCGGCCGCGGACCTGGATCACTACCTGGTGCTGGATGCCCGGGCACCGATCGAGGAGCTTGCCGCGACGGTGGCCGATCGCGTCGCGGCGCTGCTCGCGAAGGCGGGTCTCGGGTGAGGCCCACCGGGGACATCTGGTCCACGCTCGTCGGCCAGGCCCCGACGGTCGAGGCGCTGCGTCGTGCGGTCGCCGGCCACGGGATGACGCACTCCTGGCTCTTCACTGGACCACCCGGTTCGGGTCGGTCCAACGCGGCGATCGCGTTCGCGGCCGCCCTCCAGTGTCCCCAGGGCGGCTGCGGGCAGTGCCACCAGTGCCACACGGTGTTGACCGGCAGCCACGCCGACGTCGCGGTGATCCGCACCGAGAAGCTCACCATCGGCGTCAAGGACGTGCGCGAGTTGGTCCGGAAGGCCGCACTGACCCCGATGGGGGACCGGTGGCAGATCCTCATCGTCGAGGACGCAGACCGGCTCACCGAGCAGGCGTGCAACGCGCTGCTCAAGGCGATCGAGGAGCCCAACGGGCGGACCGTGTGGATGCTGTGCACGCCAACGGTCGACGACATGCTGCCGACGATCCGCTCCCGGTGTCGGCTGGTCACCCTGGCCACCCCGACCACGGAGGAGGTCGCCGACTTCCTGGCCCGCAAGGGCGTCGAGGAGTCGCTGGCGACGTACGCGGCCCGGGCGAGCCAGGGGCACATCGGCCGGGCGCAGGCGCTCGCCTTCGACGAGGAGGTCCGCAAGCGGCGCAGTGCCGTGGTGGGCATCCCCGCCCGGCTGACCAACCTCGGTGCCTGTCTGCGCGCAGCGTCGCTGCTCGCGGAGAACGCCAAGGTCGAGGCAGAGGCGATCACCAGCCGTCTCGACGCGGAGGAGAAGGCCGACCTGGATACGGCCTACGGTGTGGTCGACCGGGGCCGGCGGCCGCGGGAGTACGGTCCGGCGCTGCGTGACATGGAGAAGGACCAGAAGACCCGTGCCAAGCGTCGGGTCCTCGACGTGGTGGACCGCGGGCTGACGGATCTGACGTCGGTCTATCGGGACGCGATCGCGGTCGCGGTCCAGGCTCCCGGTGGATTGGTGAACGAGGACCTGCGGCCCGAGATCACCGAGCTCGCCCGGCGCTCCACCCCGGAGGAGAACCTGCGGCGGATCGGGGCGGTCTTCGGGGCGCGCGAGCAGATGTTGGAGTTCAACGTCGCCCCGGCTTTGGCGCTGGAGTCGATGATGGTGGCGCTGCAGGTGGCAGAGGAATGAAGACCGAGGACTGAAGGTGGAGGACGAGAGGAGAGCTGTGCGCGAGCGTGGCAAGGTGCAGGTCGTCGCCCTGGTGCTGGTCGGCGCGCTGATCGTCGCGGGCTGCTTCGGCGCCGTCTGGGCACTGGTCGGCGACGACGGGTCTGCCGACGATCCGGAGGGGGACGACTCGTCCGCGGCTCCGTTGCCCGAGCGGACCGAGCCGACCCCGCAGGTCGGGCTCCAGGGCGTCCCGCGCGAGCTGCGCACGTTCTACCGTCAGTCGCTGAGCTGGGAGCAGTGCGGCGACAACGAGTGCGCCACCCTCGAGGTGCCGATCGACTACACCGACGTCGCCGCCGGCACCACCGAGATCGCACTCGAGCGCACCCGGGCGACCGGCGAGCGCCAGGGCTCGCTGGTGGTGAACCCGGGCGGCCCCGGCGCCCCGGGCACCGATGTGGCCACCCAGGCCGACCTCTACTTCGCGCCCGAGGTGCTCGCGGCCTACGACGTGGTCGGGTTCGACCCGCGCGGCACCGGCGACTCCGATCCCGTCGACTGTTTCACCGACGAGGAGCTCGACGCCTACGTCGCCCAGGATCCCGCGCCGGACACGACGGAGGAGGAGACCGAGTTCGTCGACGATCTCGGCGCCTTCTGGGCCGGGTGCGCGCAGCGCTCCGACGCACTGGTCGGACACGTCAGCACGGTCGAGGCGGCCCGCGACATGGATGTGCTGCGCTCGGTCCTCGGGGAGGAGCGGCTGCGCTACTTCGGCTACTCCTACGGCACCCGCCTGGGGGCGACGTACGCCGAGCTGTTTCCGAAGAAGGTGGGCCGCTTCGTCCTCGACGGCGCGATCAATCCGGCGTTGGGGTCGCGCGAGGATGCGCTCAGCCAGGCGAAGGGTTTCGAGACGGCGCTGCGCTCCTACGTCGGCAACTGCGTCGACGAGGGCGATTGCTACCTCGGCGACTCGGTCGACGACGGGTTGCAGACGATCACCGGGCTGCTCGACGACATCGACGAAACGCCGCTGCCCACCAAGGACCCGGAGCGCGACCTCCAGGTCGGCAACGCCTTCTACGGTCTGATCCTCCCGCTCTATGCGCGGGAGAACTGGCCGATTCTGGACCAGGCGCTGGCGCAGGCGATGGAGGGGGACGGCTCCACGCTGCTCTACCTCTCCGACACCTACGGCTCGCGTGAATCAGGGTCCTACGCCGACAACAGTCTCGAGGCGATCTCGGTGATCAACTGCCTCGACGACCCCACCGCGTTCACCCCGAAGCAGGTGTCCGCCCAGATGCCGGACTTCCTGAAGGCGTCGCCGACTTTCGGTGAGGTCTTCGCCTGGGGGATGCTCAACTGCGCGGGCATCCCGTTCACCGCGACCGACGAGCCGGGCCTCGACATCGACGGCGCCGGCGCTGCCCCGATCGTCGTGATCGGTACGACGCGCGACCCGGCCACGCCGTACCAGGAGGCGGTGGCGATGGCCGATCAGCTGAAGTCGGGCGTGCTGGTCAGCCGCGACGGTGACGGCCACACCGCCTACAACCGCGGCAACGCCTGCATCGACGAAGCGGTGCACGGCTACCTGCTCGACGGTGTGGTCCCCGACGATGGACTGGAGTGCTGAGCGGTTCTCCTCACAGCGGGTCGGCGATCGCCCGGATCCGTTCGGTGGCGAGCTCGATCATGAGCCGGGCGGCCGGCGAGAGCTGGGCCCCGGCGCGGTGCACGATCGCGATCGTGTCGTACTGCCGCGGCCGCAGCGAGACCCAACCGGTCTTCGGCGCCATCCGCGGGAGCAGTTGCTGGGCGGCGCCCTTGTTGATCACCGAGTCGGCGAGGCCGCGGTCGACCAGCTCGACGGCCGTTTCGACGTCCTCCACCTCGATCCGTGTGGGTGGGTTGCGCCCGGTCTCGTGCAGCATCTGGCGCAGCACGATCCGGGTGGAGTCCGACTCCCGCCACGTCGTCTCAGCCATCACCATGGACGCCTGTGCGAGGCGATGTGCGGTGATCGGACCGGCCAGGCGCTCGGGGTCGGCCGAGATGTAGACCAGCTCGTCGCGGGCCACCGGCGTGATCGTCATCCCTTCGCTGGACAGGTTCGCGACCGCGATCATCGCCGCCTCGAGGCGACCGCGCCGCAGGTCCTCCTGCACGTCGAGCGAGTTCTGTCCGACGAGCTCGACGCGGACCCCGGGGTGGCGGTCGAGGACGTCGGCGATCAGCGCGGCGCCGGCGTACAGCCGAGCGGTGCCGAACATCCCGAACCGGATCGTGCCGGTCTCCAAAGACCGGGTGCTGGCCACGGCTCGCTCGGTCTCGGCGACCGCCGCGAGCACCTTCTCCGCATGTGGCCGCAGGGCGTCGGCCACCGTCGTCGGTACGACGCCGCGCCCGACCCGACGGAAGAGCTGGACGTCGAGCGACCTCTCCAGGCTCCGGATCTGCTCGGACACGCTCGGCTGCGCGTAGCCGAGCGCGTCCGCGGCGCGGGTGAGCGAGCCCTGCTCGTAGGTGGCGAGGAAGCAGGTGAGCTGGTGCAGCGACAACATCGGAGACCCCCGTCACATCCATAGGCAAGACCTAGGGATTCTTCTGGAAGATGAGCCTACCCCTGGTAGTTGAAGTCTCAGACAATAGGAGTGTCACCGTCGTCGGCCCCCTGAAGGAGGCAACCCGTGTTCATCCACTCCTGCTCCTCGTGCGAGAAGCGTCAGCTCATCTTCCCGAGCCAGGTCGAGGGGGTTGCCGGCACCGACTCGACGCTGTCGTTCAGCTTCACCTGCTGGTGCGGTGCCCCGCAGACCCACGAGACCGGACGTGCCGACGTCCGCCCGGTGGCTGTCGCGGGCTGACGCCCTCCCTGGCGCCGTCGGCGTGGGGACCGGGCCCGTTCCCGTCCTGGTCCCCACGCCCCCGGTCGATTCGCTCACCGAAGTGAGCCGCCGGTATGCTGCGCGAGGTCGTGCCGGCCCCGCCGGCACTCCGCCGCCTTAGCTCAGTCGGTAGAGCGATTCACTCGTAATGAATAGGTCGTCGGTTCGATTCCGACAGGCGGCTCCACTCGAAATAGCCTCTCACCTGCGGGCAACGCGGAGTGAGGGGCTGTTTCGATTCCGCGGTCGGTGGCTCGATTCCGGCCCTCATCTCGGTGTAGAGCGGGTGGGACGAGCTCTTGTCGGGCTCGTCCCCCTCAGCGCCGCACGACCATGGTGAGCGTCGAGAGTGCGGGAAGGACCGTCCGCGAGGTCGGGGTCAACCGCACCTGGACGACGAGCTTTCCGGTCCGTCGGGTCAGCGTGCGGGGGAGCCGGACCCTGCGTGTCGCGCCTTTGTTGATGCGGGCGACGCGGATCACTCGGGCCTTGCCGTGGCGGGCAACAATGCGCACCGAGCCGGCGGCGCTGGCGCGTATCCACGCCACGGGCGTCTTGCCCACGCGTGCCGCGGTCAGGCGAAGCCGGACCTGGGACTGGACCGTGGTCGGGGCACGGACGACGATCGTGGCGATGCTGGAGATGGCGGTCGCGCCGGCGGCGCTGGCGAGGACTCGATACTGCTCGCCGCCCTGCGGCGGATCGACCCCGCGCAGGGTCAGGGCGGCCTGGGTCGCACCGGAGACGTCCACCCAGTCCGTGCCGACACCGCGACGCTGCCACTGGTAGGAGACCTCGCCCTGGCTCGCCTGGGCGGTGGCCCTCAGCGTGACCTCACCGCCGGCCACCACCGAGACCAGCTCGGCCGGGTGTTCGGTGAACTCGACCTGGGCTTGCGGCGCGGGGAGCTCCAGCAGGGCGTCGAGCGGCACCGCGTCGGCCATCACGGCGTAGCCGGCGTCACCGGGGTGGAGGTGGTCGCCGCTGTCGAGGACGGGCAGCATCCGGGACTGGGCGGCGGGATCGCGCAGCGCGGCGTCAAAGTCGGCTATCCCCTCGACTCCGTCGTGTGCGCGGATCCATGTGTTGACGGCGAGTCGCGAGGCCTCCCGCTCGGGGGTCCAGGCGCCCCAGCCCTGGAAGGGTGTCAACGTGCCGAGCACAACCCGAAGTCCCTCGGCGTGGGCCCGGTCGACCATCTCCTGCAGGCCGGCGAGCAGTGGAGCGACGTCGGTGCCGTTGGGCGAGTTCATGATGTCATTGATGCCCTCGAGGATGATCACCGAACGCACCCCGGGCACGTCGAGGACGTCGCGGTCGAAGCGCGCCAGCGCCCGCTCACCGGTCCCGTCGGCCAGGACCCGGTTGCCGCTGATGCCGCTGTTGACCAGGCCCGCCTGCGCCTGACTGGACTTCAGCCTTGTCACGAGGAAGTCCGGGTAGCGGGTGTTGAGGTTGATCGTGGAGCCGACCCCGTCGGTAATGGAGTCGCCGAAGGTGACGACCGTCCCGACAGCGTCGTCCAGTACGTCGACGCGCGTGACGAAGTGTCGGTCATCCGTGCGCTCGGGGAAGGCACCCGCACTCTCGTCATGCGAGGCGTCGCGGCCGCGGGTGAAGAAGGAGGTCTGGCTTCCGATGTCGTGCACGGTCATCGGCGTGGTGTAGCCGGGCGTGAAGGTCGTGACCAGAAGTCTTCCTGAGTCCTCCACGACGAGCTCGGCGGGATCGCTGGTCGCGGTGGCACCCGCCGGAATGACGACCTCCTCCTCGCCGCCGAACCGTAGGGTGCGCATCGTGCCCGACACGACGTGCGCGGTGGTGCTGGTGGCAGGCCGTGCGACGGTGGCGGCGCCGATGCGGAGCGGTCCGTTGCCGAAGCGGTTGGAGAAGGTGACCCGTACCTGGGAGCCGCCGTTGCTCACCTGGATCAGGTTGCGGATGGTGCAGTCGGTGCACCCGTTGTCTTGTCCGGCCATCGGTGCGGCCCCCCAGGAACCAACCCAGTCCGGGGTCGGGTCACCCGGTGCCGCCGCGGCGGGATGCGGCGTCGAGACTCCGCTGGCGAGGAGGCCTCCCAGCATCGTCAACGCGAGAGTCGCTGCTGTCCTGCGGAGGTTCATGGTCGACCCTTCGTTCCCGCACCGAAAGTTTCCGTACGTGACAATGATTCACAAATCTGAACTGCTGAACTTTAGCAGTGTGAGGTGCGCCATAGTCAAGGGAAGCGTCGCCGGATCTGCTGGCGGAGCGCTACGGGTGCTGAGCCCTCACGGCTCGAGCGTGGCGAGGATCGCGCTCCTGGCAGCGGCGTAGGTGTCGCGCATGATCGCCTCGGCGCCGGCGGCGTCGTTCGCCGTCACCGCCTCGATCAACTCGGGCGCGAAGTGCCACATCGACAGGTCGCCCCGCCCTGTGGCGGCCGTCGCCCACACCACCTTGTAGGGACGAACCTTGTCCCAGAGGTTGCTGACGACGCTCACGAGCACGTCGTTCTCGCCAGCCACGTAGAGCGTGCTGAGGAGGAGCTCGTCGCGACGGAGCGCCTCGCTGACGTCGCCGGAGCGAGCCGCGCGGTCGAGCTCGCTCCAGTGCTCGCGCATCTGCTCGACCACGCCGGGGGTCGCGGAGACCGCGCCGAGTCGGGCCGCCTCGCCTTCCACGAGGATCCGGACGGCGTAGATGTTCTCGAGCTCCGCTGCGTCGAGTTCGCGCACCCGGGCGCCCTTGTAGGCCTCGTGCTCGGCGAGGCCGCACTCGACGAGACGCCGGATCGCGTCGCGCACCGGCATCACACTGGTGCCGACCGCATCGGCCAGGTCGCGCACCCGGAGTCGCTGGCCCGGCCGCAGCTCACCGATCACGATCCATTCCCGCAGGGTGGTGAAGACCTGCTCGGCCAGTGGAGCGGGGGCGACCGAGAGCGTGGTCTGCGAGTTGCCGGCGTTGGGCGAGAGGGTCACGGCGGCAAGGCTACCGCGAAAACAAATATGTGATCACATCCCTTGACTGTGATCTGTGATCACATCTACGGTGGTGCGCGTCACACCCCCTGCCGAAGGCGAGCACATGCCCCAGTACGACGCAACCGGCCGCACCCTCGTCCGGTTGGACACCACTCCGGCCACCGCGCCGTACTCACCCGCCGTCGTCGTCGGCGGCCTGGTCTGGACCGCGGGCGCGCTCCCGACCGAGGCCGACGGGAGCGTCTCCGACGACTTCGCGACCCAGGTGCGGACCGCCCTCGCCAACCTCGAGACCTTCCTGCGTGCGGCTGGCGCCGACTGGTCGACGGTGGTGAAGATCAACGGCTACGTGTCCGACATCGAGCAGCTGCCGATCCTCAACGAGGTCTACCTCGAGGTGGTCGGTGCGCACGGCCTGCCCGCCCGTACGACCGTCGAGGTGCCCCGGTTCCGCGGCAACACCCAGGTCGAGTTCGAGGCCGTCGCCCACCGCCGGCCCGAGGAGGGCGGCCCCGCATGAGGATCGCTGTCGTCGGCGCCGGTGTCATCGGGTTGTCGTGCGCCTACGAGCTCGCCGAGCTCGGCCACGCCGTCACCGTCCTCGACGCTGGCGCGACCGGAGCGCAGGGCTCCGCCGGCAACGCCGGATGGATCACCCCCTTCCTCTCCGCCCCGCGTGCGGCGCCGGGTGCCGTGCGCGACGCGGTGCGCAGCTTCGCCAGCACCGAAGGACCAGCCCGGATCCGACCGCACCTCGAGCCCGGGTTCGCCTCCTGGGTGTTCAACTTCCTGCGCGCGAGCTCAGCCGAGCGGAGCGCGCGCACCACCGCCTCGCTCCAAGCGCTCTCCCAGCACGCCCACGAGCACGTGGACGCGCTGCTCGAGCGCGGGGTGAGCTTCGAGCATCACCGCGACGGGCTCGCCGTTGTGTTCCAAGAAGCCGGCAACCTCGCGCACTACGAGGAGCTCGCCGCCAGCAAACGGACGCTCGGCTATCGCGGGACGATCACCGTGCACCGGGGCCGCGAGATCCGCGACTTCGATCCGGCGATCCGACGTGACGTGGCGGGAGTCCTGCACCTGGAGGACGAACGCCACGTCCGTCCCGAGACGCTCACCGCCGGTCTCGCGAAGGCCCTCCTCGACCAGGGTGGAGAGGTCATCGAGCATGCGCAGGTCCGCTCGATCGAACCCGGAGCCGCCGGGACCTGGGTGGTCGTCACCGAGCACGACCAGCGGATTGTCGCCGACCGGGTGGTGGTCGCCGCAGGCTATGAGTCCCGGGCGCTGCTCGCGCCGCTCGGTGTGACCGTCCCGCTGGAGGCCGCCAAGGGCACGAGCATGACGGCGTACGGCGAAGGAACAGCGCCCACGCACCCGCTGAAGCTCTACGAGCACATGGTCGCCTGCTCGCCGTTCGGCGATGCGGTCCGTCTCTCGGGGACCTTCGACATCGGTCGTCGTGACCTGCGCCTGAACCGCAAGCGCCTCGACATGGTGGTCCGCCACGGACTCACCTATCTCGAGAGCTGGCGACCGACCCAGGTCGAGGTCGAGTGGGTCGGCCACCGGCCGACCACCGTCGACGACGCCCCCGTGATCGGCCCGGTCCCGGGTCGCGAGGGCCTCTATCTCGCGACCGGCCACGGCACCCTCGGGGTCACCCTCGGCCCTGTCACCGGCGCGCTCGCCGCCCGCGAGATCGATCGCGAGGAGCGGCAGCCGCTTCTCGAACCCTTCCGCCTGACGCGCTTCGGCGCGCGTGCCCGACGTACCACCCCCGCCTGATCAGGAGTACCTCATGACCGGAGCAATCCACCCCATCGCCGGGAACTTCAACGTCCCGCTCCCCGCCAACGAGCCGGTGCACGACTACGCCCCGGGCTCCCCGGAGGCGGACGCGCTGCTGGCCGAGATCAAGCGATTGAGCTCGATGACCCAGGACATCCCGCTGCAGATCGGCGGCGAGGTCATCCACACCGAACGCACCCAACCGGTGGTCTGCCCGCACGACCATCGCCTCGTCCTCGGCAACCTGAGCCTCGCCGAGGAGTCGCACGTGCACCGCGCCATCGAGGCGGCGCTGGAGGCCCGGCACAGCTGGGCGCGGATGCCGTGGTGGGAGCGGATCACCATCTTCCTGCGGGCCGCGGAGCTGATCACCGGCAAGTACCGCGACGAGGTCAACGCGGCCACCATGCTGAACCAGTCCAAGACCTTCCACCAGGCCGAGATCGACGGGGTGTGCGAGCTCGCCGACCTGATCCGGTTCAACGCGCACTACGCCGCGGAGATCTACAACCGGCAGCCGCAGGCCGTCCAGGGCGGCGAGAACAACTACCTCGACCAGCGCGGCCTCGAGGGCTTCGTGCTCGCGGTCAGCCCCTTCAACTTCACCAACATCGCCGGTCAGCTGCCGATGACGGCGGCGATGATGGGCAACACCGTGGTGTGGAAGCCGTCGGAGAAGTCGGCGCTGAGCACCGACGTCATCCGCCGCATCTACGAGGAGGCCGGGCTCCCGCCGGGCGTCATCAACACCGTCCACGGCGACGGCGCGATGGTGAGCGACATCTGCCTGGCCCACCCCGAGTTCGCCGGGATGGCCTTCGTCGGCTCCACCCAGGTCTTCCGCGAGCTGTGGCGCAAGACCGCCGACCACATCGACAGCTACCGCTCCTACCCGCGCCTGGTCGGCGAGACCGGCGGCAAGAACGCGGTCCTCGCGCACCCCTCCGCCGACCCGCAGGCCGTCAAGACCGGCCTCACCCGCGGCGCGTTCGAGTTCCAGGGCCAGAAGTGCTCGGCCGCCTCGCGGGCCTACGTGGCGCGCAGCGTCTGGAAGCAGATCCGCGACGAGTACGCCGCCCAGGTCGACGGACTCGTCGTCGGCGACGTCACCGATCACCGCACCTTCCTCGGCGCGGTGATCGACGAGACGGCGTACGACCGGCTCACCGACGCCATCGAGCGGGCACAGCAGCTCGACTCCCACACCCTCATCGCCGGAGGGACCTCCGACAAGGGAGTCGGCTACTTCGTGCGGCCCACGGTCTTCGAGTCGACCGACCCGACCGCCTTCACCTTCGAGACCGAGTTCTTCGGTCCCCTGCTGGTGGTCCACGTCTTCGAGGACGACCAGTGGGAGGAGACGCTGCGCCTGGCCGACCGCACCAGCCCGTACGGCCTCACCTGCTCGGTCTACGCCACCGACCGCTCCGCGATCGGCCAGGCGCTCGACATCCTCCGCGACACCTCCGGCTATCTCGCGATCAACGACAAGCCGGCCGGGATGTCGATCGGCAAGCAGCAGTTCGCCGGCTCCCGCGCCTCCGGGACCAACGACAAGATCGGCTCCCCGCTCGCGCTCCAGCGCTGGGTCAGCGGCCGGTTCATCAAGGAGAACCTCGCGCCCGACACCGACTACCGCTACCCCTACATGGGCGACTGACGCTCGCCCTCCCTCTGGAGTCCCGATGCCCCTCCACGACCCGCTGCTCGAGCCGTTCCGGCTCAAGCACCTGCAGCTGAAGAACCGCGTGGTCAGCACGTCGCACGAACCGGCGTATGCCGAGGACGGCCTGCCCAAGGAGCGCTACCTGCGCTATCACCTGGAGAAGGCCAGGGGCGGCCTCGCGTTGACCATGCTCGGCGGTGCGGCCTGCGTCGCACCCGAGTCACCGGCGTTCGTCAACAACATCGCGCTCTACAAGGACGAGGTGGTGCCGTACTTCCAGGCGATCGCGGACGCCGTCCACGAGCACGACACCTTCGTCACCTGCCAGGTGACGCACGCCGGCCGTCGTACGACGAACTACGCGGGGGACTGGCTGCCGATCGTGTCCGCCTCCGGCCACCGCGAGCCGCAGCACCGGGCGTTCCCGAAGGCCGCCGAGGACTGGGACATAGAGCGGATCGTCGCGGCCTACGCCGACGGCGCCGAACGGTGTCGCGCCGGCGGCCTCGACGGGATCGAGCTGATGGGCTTCAGTCATCTGCTGGAGCAGTTCTGGTCCCCGGCGACCAACCATCGCGACGACGAGTGGGGTGGCGACCTCGAGGGCCGCCTGCGGTTCCCGATCGCGGTGATCCGCGCGGTGCGCGAACGGGTCGGAGACGACTTCGTCGTCGGCCTGCGGATGGCCGTCGACGAGGCCCGGCCCGGCGGCCTCACCCAGGAAGACGGCATCGAGATCGCCCGTCGGCTGGTGGCCGAGGGGATCGACTTCCTCAGCGTCCTGCGCGGCGGGCTGGAGACCGACGACGCCCTCGCCAAGACCATTGCGCCGATGGGTACGCCGGCGGCCGCCCACCTCGAGTTCGCGGGCGAGGTGAAGCGGGCACTCGACGTACCGGTGATGCATGCCGGGCGCATCCCCGACCTGCCGACGGCGCGCTACGCGATCCGTGAGGGTCTGCTCGACCTGGTCGGGATGACCCGGGCGCACATCGCCGATCCGCACCTGATGACCCGGGTGATGGAGGGAACCGAGGATCGGATCCGTCCGTGCGTCGGCGCCGGCTACTGCATCGACCGGATCTACGACGGCGGGGACGCGCTCTGCGCGCACAACCCGGCGACCGGACGTGAGACGGTGCTGCCACATCGGATCGCGACGGCCCCGGAGCCGCGGCGTGCAGTCGTGGTGGGCGCCGGTCCGGCCGGCCTCGAGGCCGCCCGTGTCCTCGCCGAGCGGGGCCACTCGGTGACCGTGCTGGAGGCCTGCGACTACCCCGGGGGCCAGGTCGCCATCGCATCGTCCGCGCCCCGCCGCCGCGACCTGATCGGCATCGTCGACTGGCGGGTCGCGGAGTGTGAGCGGCTCGGGGTCAAGATCCGCTACAACACCTATGCCGAGGCCGCCGACGTCCTCGACGAGCACCCGGACGTCGTCATCGTCGCCACCGGCGGGCTGCCCGACTCGGGGGTCGTGGACGGCCCGGAGCACCTGGTCACCGACACCTGGCAGATCCTCACCCGTGAGGTGAAACCGGGCGCTGCCGTCCTCGTGTACGACGACAACGGCGACCACCAGGCCATCAGCGTCACCGAGGTGATCGCCGAGACCGGCGCGGCCGTCGAGTTCGTGACACCTGAGCGGACGCTCGCCCCGCTGGTCGGCGCCTCGACCAGCCCCGGCTACCTCGCCGCCCTCGGACGCCGCGACGTCCGGACCACCCTGAACACCCGGGTGCGCCGGGTCGCCCGCAGCGACGCCGGCGGCCTCGAGATCACCCTGGTCGACGAGTACACCGGCCAGGAGGAGATCCGCCGCGTCGACCAGCTCGTCGTCGAGCACGGCACCACACCGACCGACGACCTCTACTTCGAGCTCAAGGAGCTTTCCCGCAACCGCGGCGCGGTCGACCAGACAGCGCTCGTGGAGCTCACACCTCAGCGGATCGTGCACCACCCCGATGCCGACTTCCAGCTGTTCCGCATCGGCGACGCCGTCGCCAGCCGCAACATCCACGCGGCGATCCTCGACGCCTACCGCCTCTGCCTGGCGCTCTGACGTCACCTCGAACCGTCACCTGGAAAAGGACAACTCCGATGTATGACGCCGTCATCGTCGGAGGCGGTCTGGCGGGCCTGTCGGCCGCCCATCGTCTCCGACACCGCAACATCCTCCTACTGGAGAAGGACGACCGTTTCGGCGGCCGGATCCGCTCCGAACGACGTGGTCCGTACTGGCTCAACTGGGGCGGACACGTCTACAACGGTCCCGGCACCGCGACCGGTGACCTGATGGCCGCAGTCGGCATCGAGTCGACGCCGGTCCCCGGCAGTCTCGCGGGTCTCGCGATGAACGGCCGCCTGCTGACCAAGGGCCGCGTCGAGACCTATCCGTTCCGGGTCCCGATGTCGTGGAGCGACCGCGCCGCGCTGCTCAAGGCGGGCGCCAAGGTCCGCTTGGCGGTGCTGAAGTACGCCAAGGTCAGCGCTCCCCGTGACGGCGAGGACTACCGGGTGCGCCAGCAACGCATCTACGACTTCCTCGGCGACCGCACCTTCGCCGAGTACGTCGGCGAGCTGCCCCACGATGCTGACGCGCTGTTCCGACCGACCGTCAGCCGCTCGGCCGGCGACCCCGAGCAGGTCTCGGCCGGCGCCGGGGTCGGGTACTTCCACCTCGTGTGGAACAAGACCGGCGGACTCACCCGCAACATCGTGGGCGGTCCGTCCACGCTGACCGAGACCATCGGCGCGGGCCTCGGCGATGCCGGCCGGCTCGGTGCCGAGGTGCACGAGGTCGTGCACGGCAAGGACCACGTCGTCGTGCGCTACCGCCACCTCGGGGTCGAGCACGAGGTCAAGGCCCGGCACGTCGTACTCGCGACCACCGCACCGGTCACCGCCCGGATCGCCCCCGACCTCGACGACGACGTGCGTGACGCCCTCGGACGCATCGAATACGGGCCGTACGTCGCCGCAGCGTTCCTCACCAACGAGACCGGCCGACAGGTCTGGGACGACTCGTATGCGATCGCCACGCCGAAGCGGGCGTTCAACGTCTTCTTCAACATGTCCAACATCGTCCGGGCCGCGGAGCAGACCCGCGGCCAGGGCAGCAGCATCATGGCCTTCTCACCGGCCCGCCTCGCCCGTCCCCTGATCGAGCAGTCCGACGCGAAGATCCTCGACGCCTACTACCGCGACCTCGACGACCTGTTCCCGGGCTTCTCCGGTCTGGTCGAGGAGGCGCACGTCCAACGGTGGCACCACGGGCTGGCCTACTGCTTCCCGGGTCGCGGCCGCCTCCAGGCAGCCCTGACCCGTCGGAACAGCCGGATCCGGCTCGCCGGCGACTACCTCGGCACCTGGTACACCGAGACCGCCGTGCAGACCGGCTTCGCCGCCGCCCAGGACATCCTCAGCGCCCTCGCGGTGCCCGGTGGACGTCTCCAGGCGGTCGAAGCACCTTCCCTGATCGGAGCGAACCATGGCTGATCTCACCGGCAAGGTGGCCCTCATCACCGGCGCCTCCCGCGGCCAGGGCGCCGCGGAGGCACGCCTCTTCGTGGAGCGCGGCGCCCGCGTCGTCGTTGCCGACGTACTCGACGACGACGCGGCGACGCTGGTGGCCGACCTCGGCACCGACCGTGCTCTCGCGGTCCACCTCGACGTCAGCGATCCTGACCAGTGGGCGGCGGCCCTGGCGAGCGCTCAACGTGCCTTCGGGCAGGTCGACGTCCTGGTGAACAACGCCGGGATCTACTTCCAGGCCCCGATCGAGGAGACCCCCGTCGATCGCTACCGCAGGCTCATCGAGGTCAACCAGGTCGGCGTCTTCCTCGGGATGCAGACCCTCGCACCTTACATGGCCGAGATCGGCGGCGGCTCCATCGTCAACATCGTCTCGGTCTCGTCATTCGCACCCCTCGACCTGACCGCGGCCTACGCCTCCACCAAGTCCGCGCTGCTCGCCCTCTCGAAGGCCGCGGTCGGCGAGCTGGGTCCGCACGGCATCCGCGTCAACATGATCCACCCCGGGGGCGTCGCCACCGAGATGGGCGCTCCCGGCGGCGTGGTCCCCACGGCGTACGACGAAGCGCCGCTGCGGCGGATCGGTCAACCCCGCGAGATCGCCACCGTCGCGGCCTTCCTCGCCTCCGACGACAGCTCGTACTGCAGCGGTGCCGAGATCTTGGTCGACGGGGGATGGACCGTCGGCACCCGCAATCCCTGGCGCGACGCCTGACCCGGGCCCGCTCCACACACCCAGTCCCTCTCCTGACAAGGACAGTCTGATGACTCATTCCGTGATCGACGAGGCGCCGTACACCGGCTTCCACCGCAGGATGCTCCTGCAGTCCGCCGGCGGCCCGTTCCTCGACGGCTACATCCTCACCATCATCGGCGTCGTGCTCGGCGCCATCTCCACCGAGCTCGACCTGACCGGCACCGAGACCGGGATGGTCGGCGCCGCAGCGCTGATCGGCCTCTTCCTCGGCGGGTTCATCTTCGGCCGGCTGACCGACATCATCGGCCGCAAGCTGATGTACACCCTCGACCTCGCCGCCCTCCTGGTCGGCTCCGTGCTCTGCCTGTTCATCCAGGACCTCTGGCACCTGCTGGCGCTGCGCCTCTTCCTCGGCGTGGCCGTCGGTGCCGACTACCCGATCGCGACCGCAATGCTGTCGGAGTGGCTGCCCCGCAAGGAGCGCGGTCGAGCGATGGGCCTGCTGATGGTCTGGTGGTTCACCGGGGCACTCGCCGCGGCGGTGGCCGGCTTCGCGATCGTCCAGACTGCCGGCGACGACGCCTGGCGCTGGGTGCTGGCCAGCTCCGCCCTCCCGGCGGCGATCATCATGATCGCGCGGCACAACACCCCCGAGTCCCCCCGCTGGCTGGTCGCCAACGGTCACCGCGAGGCCGCCCGCGGCTGCATCGAGCGGGCACTGGGGCACCGGTGCACCGAGGCCGAGCTCGACGTGCTGGCCAGCGGAGAGAGCAGCGGCTCGGCCTACGCCGCGATCTTCCGCCCGCCCTACCTGCGCCGCACCGCGTTCGTGTCGCTGTTCTGGACGTTCCAGATCATCCCGCTCTTCGCGCTCTACACCTTCGCCGGCACCCTGCTCGAGGGGTTCGGCATCGAGGACGGCGCGATGGGTGAGCTCTTCATCAGCGGCATGTTCCTGATCGGCCTGATCCCTGCGGTGATGTTGATCGACCGGATCGGTCGACGACCGCTGATCGTGTGGTCGTTCGCGGCGATGACGGTTCCGTTCGCGGTCCTCGGGCTGGCGCCGGACGCCGGTGTGGTGCTGGTCTTCGTCTGCTTCGCCGTCTACGCGCTGTTCTCCGGCGGACCCAGCATCCTCGAGTGGGCCTACCCGACCGAGCTCTTCCCCACCGACATCCGTGGCACCGCCGTCGGGTTCGCCACCTCGTTCAGCCGGATCGGCGCTGCCGTCGGCACCTTCCTGCTCCCGATCGCGCTGGACGAGTTCGGCACGGGCTCGACCATGCTGGCGATGTCGGTGGTGACCTTCCTCGGATTCCTGGTCTGCCTCGCCTGGGCGCCGGAGACCAAGGGACGCTCGCTCAGTGACGCGGCCGGCGTGACCGCCCGCGCGGGAGAAGGCGCTCGCGCGACCGTCGCAGTCTGAGGTACGCCCCAACTGCCCGCGGAGTGGGGGACTTCGGATCAAGCAGCAGGTTGATCCGAAGTTCCCCACCCTCGTCGTCCTCGCTGGTCCGACCCGCGTCGGCTCGTCAGGGTCGGGTCCGCGCGTAGAGGTCACGGAGCAGCGACACCTCGGCCAGGTGGTGGATCAGCTCACGGTGGATGTGCAACACCAGGGTGGCCATCGGCTCGGCGGCGAACGGTCCCTCGGCCGGGCCGCAGGGGCGATCGAGCCCGTCCTCGCCGAGCGATCGGACGCCGTCGAGCCACAGCCCGAGCTCCTGCTCCAGTTGTTCGGCTGCTCCGGCCGCCGTGGCTGCGTAGGAATGGGTCAGGTAGTCGACAGGTGCCCGACCGAAGTGCGAGGCGTTGCGCATCCCGAGCACACCGACGATCACATGCCCGAGTCGCCAGGCGATCGTGGTGACCGGCGCCGGCTCCGGCGCGGGGAAGGCCCAGTCGATGACGAAGTCACCGGCGCCGGCGGCCATCGGAGTCGTTGCGCGATCACGGGGGCGGATGCTCCAACAGTCGCCGACAGGCTCCCAGAAGTACTCCTCGTCCGAGAGGCCGGCCAGGCGGTCACCGAGCTGGTGCTCCCAATGCCACTCGAACTGGTCGCGCAGCAGCTGGTTCCAACCCGTCATCGGTCCAGTCTCGCGGCTCGGCCGACAGCGTCAAGGCGTCGGTTCGCCGCCGAGCAGGTCGAGAGCGGCGAGCGCGGCGTCCAGGTCCTGCGGTCCGAGGATCGCCGAGCGGACGACGTACCCCTGGCAGATGGTGAGGATGGCGTGTGCGATGGCCGGCCGAATAGTCCGACCTCCTCGCGACCCCGACACGACGGCCCCCGCCCGGAATCCCAGGCGGGGGCCGTCGCTGCGATCGCGTCGGGTCTGCTCAGCCGACTGCAGCCGCCATCTCGTTAGGCTCCGCCGCGAGCTCTGGGGAGGTCGCGGTGACCTCGCCGGTGGTCAGGTCGACGGCGTGCACCTGGTGGTTCGCCGGGTCTGCGACGTAGGCGGTGTCGCCGTCGACGGCCAGCGCCGGGTGCGGGTTCTGCCAGTCGGCGGGGCCCTCCCACGGGTCGAGGACCGGGTATTCGTCGGTGAGCTTGCCGGTGGCGGGGTCCATCACGTGGATCGCACCGTCGGTGCCGAGCAGGTAGGCCAGGTCGTCGGGTCCGCGGACCACGCCGCGCCAGGTGTACTCGATGCCCTTCGGCAGCGCGACCGGCTTCAAGGTCCCCTTGTCGGTGTCGATCAGCGCGACGGTGTCGAGGAGGTAGCCCTCGGCGTCCGGGTCGTCGTTGTAGTCGCCGACCACGAGCGGACTGGTCTCGGAGACGTAGGCGTTGCCCATCCGGCCGTACTCGTCGGGCGCCTGCAGCTTCTCGAACGCACCGTCGCGGTAGAGCAGCGCACCGTCGGCGCAGCCGAAGACGACTGCCTCGTCGGCGGCGGTGCCCTCGCCGTGGATGTCAGGGCACTGGTTGCTGGCGCCGACCTCGGTCCACTCCTCGCCCCCACCATCGCCCCCGTTGCGGAGCGCGATTGCGCCGCTGCGGGACTCCTCGTCGCCGACGGTGGTGAGCAGGGTGCCGTCCTCCAGCACGATCGACACACCGTGGTGCGCCTCGGGCGCCTGCCACTGGGTGGTCTCGGGCAGTGCGCCGTCGGCCTCGGCCAGCGCCGGAGTGTCGAAGATCGTGGTCTCGCCGGTGCCGTCGGCGTACAGCACCGTCCGGTCGCCATGCCGTACGACGTGCCCGGCCGCTTCGGCCTCGAAGACCAGGTCGGTCAGCGCCGGTGCCGCGGTGTCGACCACCTGGAATCCCGCACTGGTGGTGAGCAGCACGTGGCGGCCGTCGCCGACCGGGTTGACCCGGGTGAACTCCTCGGTGTCGAAATCCTCGATCACCTCGAGGGTGTCGGCGTCGAGCACGGCGACGCCGTCCTGGTAGGTGACCGTGAGGCGCGGTCCGTCGGCCTGGGGCGGAGTGGTCGACTCCTCGGCGTCGGTCGCCTCCGCGGGCTCGTCGGCATCGGAGCCGCAGGCGGTGAGCACCAGGGTCGCCGCGGCCAGCACGGCGGCGGCGCGGAGACCGCGTCCTCGGCGTCGGCGGTGGAGGGAGTAGGGATGCAGCACGGTGATTCCTCTCTGTCGGGGCTCAGCTGAGCCCGTTGGTGATGCGTTCGGTGTTGGCGCGTTGCAGGTCGAGGTAGGTCGCTGCCCCCTCGCCCTCGGCGGTCAGCGACTCGGTGAACAGCTCGACCACCTCGACGTCGAGCCCGACCTCGTCGGCCAGGACCTGGACCAGTTGGTCGGGTTGGGAGGACTCGGCGAAGATCGTGGAGACCCCGGCCGCCTCGATCGCCGCGGCGAGGTCGTCGAGGTCGGCGGCGCTCGGGGAGGCCAGCGTGGTGCCGCCGGGGATCACGGCGCCGACCAGCCGGAAGTCGAACCGCTGCGCGAGGTACCCGAACACGTGGTGGTTGGTGACCAGACTGCGTCGCTCGGCGGGGATCGTGGCGAACGAACCCGCCATCTCCTCGTCGAGCTCCACCAGCTCCGACCCGTACGACGCCGCCTGCTCCTCGACCACCGCCGGATCGACCCCGTCGATCCCGGCGAGCACCGGCGCCAGCGCGTCGACCACGGCGATCATCTGCGCCGGGTCGGTCCAGAAGTGCGGGTCGGGAGCGCCGTCCGCCTCCCCCTCGGTGTAGGAGAGGACGTCGATGTGGTCGCCGGCAGCGAAGGTCGGCGCACCCGCCTCGCTCGCGCGGTCCAGGTGCTGCTGCAACCCCTCCTCCAGGCCCAGGCCGTTGGAGACCACGAGGTCGGCCTCGCGCAACTCGGCCGCCTCCCGGGCGGAGATCTCGAACGAGTGGGGGTCGGCGTTCGGCTTCATCAACGTGGTCACCCGGGCGTCGTCGCCGACGATCTCGGTGACCACGTCGCCGAGGATGTTGGTGGTCACCATGACGTGCGGGCGGTCGTCGGAGGTAGCCGAGCAGCCGGCGAGGACCCCGGCTCCGAGCGCACCGGCGAGGACGGCCGCGACCCAGGTGACGGCACCTGCGAGGACCGACCGTCGCGGGCTCATCGACCCACCTCGGCGAAGAAATCGGGAGTGACGGCAGGGGTCAGCGTGCGCGCCACCCGCGCACCGTCGGCGTAGTCGATCTCCAGCACCCGCTCGCCGGCGGGGTCGTTGAGGTAGGCCCGTTGGTCGTCCACCACCAACGTGACTCCCGCAGGGATCGGCTTGCCCGGAGCGCCGCTCAGCAGCGGCCGCGAGACCGCGACCTGCCGACCGGAGCCGGCGAGGTAGACCCGGACCCGTCCACTCCGATCGAGGGCCAGCACGTGTCCCTCCTCGTCGTCGGCAGCCACCACCTGGTGCAGCGGTGCGCCTGTGTCGAGCAGCTCCCAGGTGCGCTCGCGGGTGTCGAGCAGCCAGATCCCCCTGCGGCCGGCCAGCGCGGCGACCGTGGGTCGGCCCTCGCGCGCGGAGAACTCGGTGGCGGGCGGCGCCTGCACACCGTCGGGGTAGGGGACCCGCTCCGCCTCCCAGCCGTCGTTGCCCTCGGTCCAGAGGAGGGCTCCGTCGGCACAGCCGACCACCAGCCCGACACTCGTGGTGATGCTGCCCGCGGCGGCCGCACACCGCTCGGTCGAGCCGGCGATCGGGGTGCCGTCGGCGTCGTACCGGCGGACGGCGTTAACGCCGGGGGAGTCGCCGGTGGCGGAGTCGGAGGCGTCGGGGACGGTCACCACCGCACCGTCGCCGAGTGGCGCGATCAGCCCCGCGTGCGGTCGGAGGTCGAGCCGGAAGAGCTCATCGGGCTCGCCGTTGGCGAGCGCCGCGTTGTCGAGCAGCACGGCCTCGCCTGAGGACGGGAAGAACACGCCGGTGCCGCCGGCGGTGGAGAGCGGACCGGTGGCGATCGTCGCCGGTCCCGAGCCCGGCACGGTGCCGACCAGCCCCGACTCGGAGCGGTAGTAGTGGAAGTGGTCGCCGTGGTCCCAGGTCCACACGCCGCTGTCGACGATCTCGATCCCGTCAGCGGTGGTGGCGAAGAGGTAGCGGCCGTCGGTGTGGGTGGCCGTCGGCGGTGGGACCTGGCCGAGGTCGGTCGAGGAGTCGTCGAGCAGGTCGAGCAGCGTGACGGCGCCCTGTGCGTCGATCGACAGCACGCCGAGCTGCGCCTCGGCGACCTCTTCGGCTCCCTCGATCTCGCCGTGCCCCGCGCTGTCGGTCGACGGACCCGGATCCTCGGTCGCAGTGGAGTGGCCCGACGAGCAGGCGGTAACGCCTAGGAGCAGGGCGGCCAGGAGGGGAGCGGCGGTCCGGGATTTCACAGTGTCCTCTCGACGTATGACGGGGTGGGGGCGGACGAGTCGGCGCAGGTGGGCTCCGCGGTGCGTTCGAGTACGAGCGCGAGTGCGCCGCGAAGAAGGGCGGAGAGCGTGGCGAGCAGCACCGCGGAGCAGGCGATGGAGGCGCCGGCCGCGGTGGCGGCGTACCAGGAGACGAGCAGGCCGATGAGCACGGAGAGTGCACCGAGGACGGAGGCCAGCACCATGGTCGTCGGGATCCGTCGGGTCCACCGGTTGGCGGCGACGACGGGAGCCAGCAGGAGTCCGATCACCAGGAGCGTGCCGACCGCCTGGTAGGAGGCGACCACCGCGACGGTGACCAGGCCGACCAGGGCGACCTGTGCGGCGGCGGGATGCAGCCCCAGCGTCTGGGCGATGCGCGGATCGAACGCGGAGACCACGAACGAGCGGTGGAATCCGATCGCGATCGCGACGACGACCGCCAGCGCGATGGCCAGCATCACCAGATCGCCGTCCTCGAGCGCCAGGATGTCGCCGAAGAGCAGGGCGGTGGCATCGGTGGCGAAGCTGCCCGAGTGGGACACGATGATCACGCCCAGCGAGAGCGTCCCGACGAAGAGCAGCCCGATGGCGGTGTCGTAGGAGAGCCGCCCGCGGCGGTGCAGCGTGCCGATCGCGGCGCTCATCGCGGCCGCACTCACCGCGCCACCGAGCAGCACCGGGGCGCCGACCACGGTGGCGAGCGCGACCCCGGGCAGCATGCCGTGCCCGACCGCCTCGCCGAGGAACGCCATCCCGCGGATGACGACCCAGGTGCCGACGACGCCGCAGATCGCGGCGACGATCGTGCCGCCGAGCAGGGCACGCAGCATGAAGTCGGAGCTGAACGGGTCGAGGAGGTGGGGCACGAATGGGACCATAGATGAGAATGAGAATGATTCTCAAACTGGGGTAGGGTTCAGGGCCATGCCGACCTCCCCCGCGCTACGTGTCGCCGTCCGAGCCCACGACCTCTGCTACGCCCATGACGGGCGCGACGTCCTGCACGATGTCTCGGTCACGCTGCCCCGCGGCACGGTCACCGCCGTGGCCGGTGCCAACGGTGCAGGGAAGTCGACGCTCGTCGAGATCCTCGCCGGGGTACGTCGCCCGCGCCGCGGCTCGCTCGAGCGGCTCGGCGCGGTGGCGCTCGTGGTGCAGCGGCCCACGGCGCCCGACA
The DNA here is from genome assembly GCA_008123405.1 of Nocardioides sp. BGMRC 2183. Taxonomy (GTDB): domain Bacteria; phylum Actinomycetota; class Actinomycetes; order Propionibacteriales; family Nocardioidaceae; genus Nocardioides. The sequence continues at coordinate 113,839 of VSSA01000008.1, read as the reverse complement.
CCCTGCCGGTGACGGTGCACGACGTGGTCGCCATGGGGACCTGGGCGCGGCGCCGCTCGTCCTCCCCGGCGCCCACGGCGGTGGACGATGCGATCGAACGGGTCGGCCTGCGAGGGCTCGAGCGGCGGCCGCTCGCGACGCTCTCCGGCGGTCAGCGGCAGCGGGCCCTGTTGGCGCAGGGGCTGGTGCAGCGGGCCGACGTACTGCTGCTCGATGAGCCGGCTGCCGGTCTGGACGCGGCCAGTCGCGAGCGCACCCGGTTTCTGCTGGCTGAGGAGGCGGCGCGGGGGGCGGCGATCGCCTGCGTCACCCACGACGACGCCGACATCGACGCCGCCGACCGGGTGGTGCGGCTCGAGGAGGGGCGCCTCCTCGGGTCGTCAGGGTGAGAGTGGCCTATCGACCACTCTCACCCTGACAACTCCGGCGCTGACAGCAGTCCGAGGGCGAGCAGGTCCTGCAACGGCTCGGAGACAGAACACGAGCCGAAGGACGTGAACCACCGACGCGCGCCGGCCAGATCGGCGTCGGCAGCGGCGCTCGCGAGCGCACTGCCGTCGCGCTGTTCGAGGATCGCGACCACCTCGTCGAGGGGGGAGCCGTCGAAGGCCCGGCGGGTGGCCAGCTGCACGTTGAGGAATCCATGCTGTTCGAAGCGATCCTGCTCGCCCTGGCCCGCGCCGGTGTGCCGCACCGCCCGATGCAGCCCGGCGGTGCATTTGAACGGCGTCTCCCGGTCCAGGGCTGCGTCGATCCACGCGGCCAGCACCGCCGCCGGCGGGAAGGCGTGCGCCTCCAGCCCGCCGGTGCGGAACTTCAGCCGGAACTCCGCCGCGGCCACCTCGTCGGCGGCCGCCAGCCAGCCAGCGGAGGGCCCCTGCGCAGGCAGCTCGACGTAGACCGGCACCTCGTCGTCGAGCAGCCCCTCCGCGCGGGCGCTGTCGACAGCGGCGCTCACCCGTCGTGTGTTGCCCGGGAGGTCGTCGAGGTCGCGCAACGCGATCTCCACACCTGCCAGCGTGAGGTCGTGCCGACGGCACAGGTTCGCCGCGCCGCGGATCTGACCTGCGCCGCCGGTCACGATGACCGAGAGGGCCGGTCGGCTCGTCACCTCCGTCGCCGCGATCTGAGGGACGTCGGTGTCCTTCGCCACGAACGACCCGACCAGCTCTGCGAACCACTCCGCGCGTCGTGCGGCGTGGGCCGCCACGGCGTCGGCGAGGTCGGCATTGCCGGGCGGGAAGACGGCGGCGTCATCGATGATCCGTACCCACGGTGCCGGCACGGACGGGGCAGCGGTCGCGGTGCTCGTCACGTCCATCGCTCTCACCGTAGCCCTCGCACATGGCGCCGAGCTCAGGCGTGGGCGCCGAGCTCGATCAGCAGCACCCCGCCGGCGATCAGCGCGATCCCGCCGGCCATCGTCAGGGTCAAGGGCTCCCCGAAGACGAATCGCGATGCCACCGCGGTGAGCGCGACCCCGGTCGCGGTCCAGATCCCGTAGGCGACGCCCAGCGGCATGCCGTCGGCGAGGCTCAGCGAGAGCAGGGTCATCGACAGCAGGTAGCCGACGACGGTGACGACGTACCACACGCGGCGGCCGGTCACGGCGGCTCGCAGGGCCAAGGTGGCACTCACCTCGGTGAGGATCGCGGCGGTCAGGAACAAGTAGCCGGTCACGGCGTCTCCTGGTGGACGTGGCGCGAGCCGCTCTCGACCATGACGACACCGACCATCACCAGCCCGATGCCGACCACCATCGCCACGGTGAGTGGCTCGGAGAACACCACGGCGGCGAGTGCTGCCGTGCCGGCGGCCCCCAGCGCCCCCCAGATCCCGTAGGCGACGCCGAGACGCATCCCCGCCCGCAAGGTCAGGGCGAGGAGGCCGAACGCGGCGACGTACCCGACCACGACGACCGCGTAGAGCGCCGCATGGTCGAGGGCGCCCTTGAGCGCCAGGGTGGCGGTCACCTCCGAGGCGATCGCCGCGGCGAGCAGCAGCCACGGTCTCATCGGACCATCCTGTCGTCGGTGGGTCCCGAGCGCAGCGCCCGGGTCAACTGGTACGCCGCCCGCAGCAGCGTCGGCCCCAGCTCCTGGCGCCGTTCGGGGCCGAACCGCTGCTCGATCCCGGTCAGGCTCAGCGCCCATCGCGGCCTCTCGGCGGCGTCGAAGACCGCGGCCCCCATGCCCCAGCTGCCCTCCACGATCAGGCCGGGATTGAGGGCGTACCCGTCGGCACGGGTCTGCCGGATCCGGTCCCGGACCGCCCCGGGCGCGTGGGCGTCGCCGTACTCGACGGTGAGGTCGGTGCGGGCCAGGAAGTCGTCGACGTCGGCGGCGGGCAGGTAGGCCAAGATGACCAGTCCGGCGGTGGCCACGCCGAGGGGGAACCGGATGCCCTCGTAGAGCACGTGCGAGCGGATCGGGAAGCTGCCGTCCTCGCGCAGCAGGCAGACCGTCTCCTCGCCGCGCAGCGCGGAGAAGAACGCGCTCTCCCCGGTCTCCAACGCGAGTCGTCGGACGACGGGCTGGGCCAGTGCGGTGACGTCGTAGCGGTGGGCCGCGGTGGTGCCGAGCAGATACAGCTCCGGCCCGAGCAGCCAGCGTCCGGCACCGTCGCGGTCCAAGAAGCCCTCGGTCTGCAGTGAGCAGAGCAGCCGGTGCGCGGTCGGGCGGGCGAGTCCGGTCCGGCGGGCGACCTCGGACGTGGTGGTCCCGGTCGGTTCGCTGACCGAGACCGCGCGGAGCACCGCCCCGGCCCGGCCGACGACGTCCGCTGGGGTGTTCACTGAATGAACGCTAGCAGTGGGCGGTGATCGTTCAACGAGTGAAGAGCGTCGGCTCACCGGGCGCCCATTGACCGGACCTGGGTCGGCGATCTTTGATCGAGGCATGGACAAAGTCGTGCGAACAGCAGCAGAGGCGGTGGCCGACGTACCTGACGGTGCCACGCTGACCGTCGGCGGGTTCGGGCTCTGCGGCATCCCGTCGGTGCTCATCCAGGCACTCCTCGACGCCGGGACCCGCGACCTCGAGGTCGTCTCCAACAACGCCGGTGTCGACGACTGGGGGCTGGGCCTGCTGCTCGGTGCCGGCCGGCTGCGTCGGGTCGTCGCCTCGTACGTGGGGGAGAACAAGGAGTTCGCCCGGCAGTACCTCTCCGGGGAGCTCGAGGTGGAGCTCACCCCTCAGGGCACGCTCGCGGAGCGGATGCGCGCCGGCGGCTCTGGGATCGCCGCCTTCTACACCCGCACCGGCGTCGGCACCCAGGTCGCCGACGGCGGTCTGCCCTGGCGGTACGACGCCGCCGGCAACGTCGTGAAGCACTCGCCGGCCAAGCCGGTGATGACCTTCGAGACCCACGACGGCGAGCAGGAGTTCGTCCTCGAGGAGGCGATCGTCGCCGACTTCGGGCTGGTCCGCGCCGCCAAGGGGGACCGCCACGGCAACCTGGTCTTCCGGGACTCCGCGCGCAACTTCAACCCGCTCGCCGCGATGGCCGGGCGAGTGACTATCGCCGAGGTCGAGGAGCTGGTCGAACCGGGTGAGATCGACCCGAACGACGTGCACCTTCCCGGTGTCTACGTGCAGCGCGTCGTACCGCTCACTCCCGAGCAGGCGGCGGACAAGCGGATCGAGAAGCGGACCGTGCGGTCCGTGGACCAGGAGGCCTGAGATGGCGTGGAACCGTGAGCAGATGGCGACGCGGGCGGCGGCCGAGCTCGCCGACGGGGACTATGTGAACCTCGGCATCGGGCTCCCCACCTTGGTGCCCAACTACGTCCCCGATGACGTCGAGCTGGTGCTGCAGTCGGAGAACGGCATCCTGGGGGTGGGCGCCTACCCGACCGAGGCGGCCGTCGACCCGGACCTGATCAACGCTGGCAAGGAGACCGTCACGGTCCGCAGGGGCGCCAGCTTCTTCGACTCCGCCACCAGTTTCGGGATGATCCGCGGCGGCAAGATCGACAGCGCCATCCTGGGCGCGATGCAGGTATCGGCGGGTGGCGACATCGCCAACTGGATGATCCCCGGCAAGATGGTCAAGGGCATGGGCGGCGCGATGGACCTGGTCCACGGTGCGAAGAAGGTGATCGTGCTGATGGAGCACGTCGCCCGCGACGGCTCCTACAAGATCGTCGAGGAGTGCAGCCTGCCCTACACCGGCCGCGGCGTCGTCCAGCGGATCATCACCGACCTCTGCGTGCTCGACGTGACGCCGGACGGGTTGCAGTTGGTCGAGCTCGCTCCCGGCGTGACCGTGGACGAGGTGCGGGAGAAGACCGAGCCAGAGGTGCGCGGCTGAGGCCGGCCGGCGCACCGTTGATCGAAGGAGAGAGTGCATGACCACCACCCGCCGGCTCGGCAGCGACGGCACCACCTTGGAGGTTTCCGCGCCCGGGCTGGGTTGCATGGGCCTCAGCCAGAGCTTCGGCCCGCCACCGGAGCGGGGAGAGGCGATCGCCTTCCTCCGCGAGGCTGTCGCGGCCGGGGTGACCTTCTTCGACACCGCCGAGGTCTACGGCCCCTTCGACAACGAGGAACTGGTCGGTGAGGCGGCGCTCGAGCCGGTCCGCGACGAGGTCGTGATCGCCACCAAGTTCGGCTTCGCGTACGACGAGGGCGGCCGTCAGACCGGCATCAGCAGCCGGCCCGACGACATCCGTCGCGCGGTCGAGGGATCGCTGCGGCGTCTGCGCACCGACGTGATCGACCTGCTCTACCAGCACCGGGTCGACCCCGACGTGCCGATCGAGGAGGTCGCCGGTGCGGTGCGCGACCTGATCGCCGCGGGCAAGGTGAAGCACTTCGGGCTGTCCGAGGCCGGGCCGACCACGATCCGCCGCGCCCACGCCGTACAGCCGGTAACCGCGTTGCAGAGCGAGTACTCGCTGTTTTGGCGCGAGCCTGAGGAGTCGGTGCTGCCGACCCTGGCCGAGCTCGGGATCGGCTTCGTGCCGTTCAGTCCGTTGGGCCGCGGCATGCTGGCAGGCGACGTCACCCGGGAGTCCACGTTCGGCGAGGGCGACATCCGCGCCACCCTGCCGCGTTTCACCGCGGATGCCCTGGACGCGAACCTGGAGCTCGTCGACCGGGTGCGCGCCGTGGCCGAGCGCCGCGACGCCACCGTGGGCCAGGTGGCGCTGGCCTGGCTGATGGCGCAGCAGCAGTGGATCGTGCCGATCCCCGGCACGCGCCGGATGTCCCGCCTCCGGGAGAACCTCGGCGCCGCCGAGCTGGCGCTCGGCCCCGACGACCTCGCCGAGCTCACCGCCGCCTCCGACGCGGTGACCGTGGTGGGCGACCGGTACCCGGCCGCGATGCAGGCGATGATCGACCGCAGCTGAGCGCATCCGGACCTCAGCGCTCCCGGTCATCGGTCGAGACACTAGAACAGGTTCTGATTCTCTGGCAGTCTCCGGTCATGGACCTCGAAGCGATCGAGTCGATCAAGCGCCTCAAGTACCGCTACTTCCGCACGCTCGACACGAAGAAGTGGGACGAGTTCGGTGACTGCCTGGCCACCGACATCCGCGCCCGCTACGGCACCAAGGCGATGGGGGAGCCGCTGCACTTCGACAGCCGCGACGCCGTCGTCGCCTCGATGAAGGAGAACCTGAGCAACGGCACGATCACCGTGCACGTCGCCCAGCACCCCGAGATCGACGTCGACGGTGACCGGGCGACCGGCTCCTGGGCCTTCGAGGACACCGTGATCGTGCCCGACTTCCAGGTCACTGTGCGCGGCGCCGGCTACTACCACGACGAATACCGGCGTGACGACGACGGCCAGTGGCGGATCGCGGCCACTGAGTACGAGCGTCTCTACGAAGCGGTCACCTCGCACCAGGACACCCCGAGCTTCAAGCTCATCGCGAACCGCTGGGACCCTGAGCTGGCGCACTGACTTCTCGTCGTGAGCGCTAGCGAGGCCCATCGACCTCGCTGGCGCTCACGACCCTTAGACGCTGTGGAACCGCCGCCGGTACGACGACGGCGTGGTCGCGAAGACATCGGCGAAGTTCTGCCGGAGGGTGACGGCGCTGCCGAAGCCGCAGGCGCGGGCGATCCGATCGACCGACCAGGTGGTCGTCTCCAGCAGGCGGCGTGCCTCGTCGAGTCGGCGGAGCAGCAGCCAGCGCGCGGGCGTGGTCCCGGTGACCTCGGCGAACCGGCGGGTGAAGTGGCGCCGGCTCATCCCTGCGTGCCCGGCAAGGTCGTCGACGCTGAGGACCCGGTCGAGGTTGTCCGAGGCCCATCCCAACGTGTCCCCGAGGTGGCCCGGCCCTCCGGGGTCGGCGATGGGTAGGGCGACGTACTGTGCCTGGTCGCCCTCGCGGTGCGGCGCGACGACCATGTGCCGCGCCACCGTGGCCGCCGCCGCCGAACCGAGGCGCGAGCGGACCACGTGCAGGCAGGCGTCGATCGCGGACGCGGTGCCGGCGGAGGTGAGGACGTCGCCATGGTCGATGTAGAGCTCGTTCGGTCCGACCGTGACGCCGGTGCCGCGCTCGGCCAGTGCCGTCGTCGCTGCCCAGTGGGTGACGATCGCCCGGTCACCGGCCACCCCACTGTCGGCGACCGGGAAGGCGCCGAGGCAGAGGCCGGCGATGGCGGTCCCGCCGGCGTGCGCCGTACGGATCAGCTCGACCAGCGGCGCCCCGGTCGGCGGCGTGGTGTTCGGCCAGGAGCAGAAGACGAGCAGGTCCGCGTCGTCGACGGCGTCGGGGCCTCGCACCTCGCCGACGCTCAGCCCCTCGGCGGTGCGCACCGACGTGCCGCTCTCGGTCCACACCGTCGTCTGCCAGTCGTCGGCGAGTCCGAGGCGGCCCACCTCGCTGAAGACGATCAGTGGTGCGGCCAGGTGGAACATCGAGATGCCGTCGAAGGCGTGCAGGGCGATCCGCATTTGGCCTGATTTCATCGATAGGGGGCGCGTGGGCCACTCACGATAGTGCACGAGGCTCGACAGACTGGTGCTCACCGCCACCGAACCGAGAGGGAACACCCATGGCCTCGCCCCGCCGCGCACTGATCGTGATCGACGCCCAGCAGGAGTACTTCGACGGGCTCCTGCCCATCGCCTACCCGGCCCGCGAGCACTCCGTGGCGCAGATCGGCCGCGCGCTCGACATCGCGGGGGCCCAGGACCTGCCGGTCGTCGTCGTCCAACACGAGCTGCCCTCGCAGGCGCCCGTCTTCGCCGCCGGCAGCGCCACCTGGGAGCTGCATTCGACCGTCGCCGAGCGGGCGCCGGCCGACGCCAAGCGGGTCACCAAGCAGCTCAGCAGCGTCTTCGCCGGCACCGACGTCGCTGCCTGGCTGGCCGAGCTTGGCGTCGACACGGTCACGCTGGTCGGCTACATGACCAACAACTGCGTCCTCGCCACAGCGGCCGGCGCCGAGGAGCTGGGGCTCACCGTCGAGGTGCTCTCCGATGCCACCGGCGCGATCCACCTGGCCAACGAAGCCGGCAAGGTCTCCGCCGAGCAGCTGCACACCACCCTGATGGTGCTGCTGCAGTCCAACTGGGCCGCCGTCGCCGACACCGACGCCTGGTCGGCAGCCGTGACCGCCGGCTCGGCGATCGACCGCAGCGACCTCGGCTCCTCGGCAGCGCAGGGCGCAGCCGCCTTCGGCTGAGCGCCCCCGAGGGCGTCCGCGCTCAGCGCGTGGCGCCCTCGGTCTCGTCGTCGGCGTCCTCGACGGTCAGGGGCTGCGCGATGCTTTCCAGGCTCTTGCCCTCGGCCCGGACGCCGAGCACGATCTCCACGACGCCGGCCGCGGCCATCAGCGCGGCGCCGATGAAGTAGCCGATCGCGATGCCGGTGACGTCGCCGGTGGCCGACGCGCGGTCGATCAACCAGCCGAAGAGCAGCGGCCCGCTGATCCCGCCTGCCGCGGTGCCGATCGCGTAGAAGAACGCGATACACAGCGCCCGCGTCTCCATCGGGAAGATCTCGCTGGCGGTCAGGTACGCCGCGCTCGCCCCCGCCGAGGCGAAGAAGAAGGTCGCCGCACCCATTGCCGTCAGGGTGGTCGCGGTCAACGAGCCGAGCAGCAGGCCGGCCGCGGCGAGCAGCACCCCGGAGAGGATGTAGGTGAAGCTGATCATCTGCACGCGCCCGATGCGGTCGAAGAGCGGGCTCAGCAGCAGCGCGCCGGCGAAGTTGCTGAGTGCGAAGACGGCGAGGTACCACCCGGTCTGGTCGACGCCGAAGAACGTGCCGAGCGTGTCGCCGTAGGTGAAGAAGAACGCGTTGTAGAGGAACGCCTGCCCCACGAAGAGCGAGAAGCAGAGAATCGTCCGCCGCGGATAGAGCGTGAAGACCGTGCGGGCGATCATCCGGAACGGGATCGTGTGCCGTTGTCGCAGCGTGATCGTCTCGTCGGTCTCCGGCAGCGACGACCCCGTCTCGTCCTCGATCGTGCGCTCGATCCGCCCGACGATCCGCTCCGCGTCCTCCTCACGGCCGTGGATGAAGAGCCAGCGCGGGCTCTCCGGCACGTTGCGTCGTACCAGCAGGATGCCGACCGCCAGGATCGCGCCCAGGCCGAAGGCGAGCCGCCAGCCCCACTCCGGCGAGATCAAGGTCGGGTCGAGGAGGGGGATGGTGAGCAGCGCGCCGCCGGCTGCACCGAGCCAGTAGGAGCCGTTGATCACCACGTCGACCCGTCCGCGGTACGCCGCCGGGATCAACTCGTCGATCGCCGAGTTGATCGCGGCGTACTCCCCACCGATGCCGAAGCCGGTGAGGAAGCGCGCCGCGAAGTACCACCAGGCGGCGGGCGCGAACGCGGTGAGCACCGTGGCGAGGGTGTAGACGACCAGCGTCACCAGGAAGAGTCGCTTGCGGCCGAACCGGTCGGTCAGCTGGCCGAAGAAGAGGGCGCCCGAACAGGCGCCGGCGACGTAGATCGCGCCGGCGAGCCCGACGTCGGAGCTGCTCAGACCCAATCCGGTGTCGGGATCCTTCAATGCGGCCGACAACGAACCGACGATGGTCACCTCGAGCCCGTCGAGCACCCAGACCGTGCCGAGGCCGATGACGACCAACCAGTGCCAGCGAGCCCAGGGGAGGCGGTCCAGGCGGGCCGGGATGTCGGTGGTGATGCGGCCGGTCTCTGCTCCCATGGTGACCCCTTACCCGACTGCAGGTTCGCGATGCGACGCCCGGTACGGCGCTCAGCCCGCCCGGCCGAGACCGGTCGGGATGCCCTACCGTCGGTCGTCCCATGACTGCGCTTCTCTCGGTCCGCGCCCTGCGGCGTGCCTTCGGCGACCACGTCGTCCTGGACTCGGTCGAGCTCACGGTCGAGGAGGGCGAGGCCGTCGCGGTGGTCGGCCCCAACGGCAGCGGCAAGTCGACCCTGCTGCGCTGCGTGGTGGGCGCGATGGCCCGCGACGGCGGTGCGGTGTTGCTGGACGGGGAGCCGCTGGACGAGCGGTCACCGCGGGTCCGTCGTGACGTCGCGGTGGTGATGGACGACATCGACTTCTTCCCCGACCTCAGTCTCGTCGAGCACCTCGACCTGCTCGCCCGTGCGCATGGAGCCGACGATGTCGAGGAGGTCGTGGACGACGTACTCGAGGAGTTGCGGCTGGTCGAGGTCTCCGGGCACCTGCCCTCCGCGCTCTCCTCGGGGCAACGTCGACGGCTCGCCCTGGCCAGCGCGCTGGTCCGACCGCGCCGGCTGCTGGTGCTGGACGAGCCCGAGCAGCGCCTCGACGCAGAAGGGGTGGCCTGGCTGAAGGACCGCCTCCTGCGGGAGAAGCAAGCCGGCAGCGGCGTGCTGCTGGTCAGTCACCGCGCCGACCTCGTGGAGGCGACCTGCGACCGGGTGCTGCGACTCGGTGAGCACAGCGATGTCGATTGACGCCGCACGCGCGACGCCGCGCGGCGGCGAGCTGCGGGCCACGATGCGCGATTGGCGGCGTGGTCGCTCCGAGCTGAAGATCTGGCAGGTGTTCGAGGACGCCTACGTGGCGCTGCTCTCGACGGTGATCATCGGCTCGATGGCCGGCAACGTGGTGTGGGGGCTGCGCACCATGACCGATGCAGCCTGCCGCGGCGCGTGCGCCGACGCCCGCTCGCTGCTGCCGATGTCGGCGGCCCTGCTCGCCGTCCTTCTCGCACTGGCGCTGGCACGTCTGCTCGGTCCTGTCTTCGTCTCACCGGCCGCATCAGCCTGGCTGTTGTCCACTCCCGTCGACCGGCGAGACCTCTTGCGTCCCTCGCTGTGGCGAACGGTCGCTGGGGCTGGGTTCGCTGCGGCGGCGCTCGCGGCAGCACCCGTCCTCCTGGCCGGGCGCGGCCCGGCCGAGTCGGCTCTCCACCTGGCAGCAGTGGCAGGTGCTGCTGCCGCCGGCACGGCCTACGCCGCGCGCTGCCAGATCCGGGAACGCCGTGGAGCGGTGCGGGTGACCTGGCTGGTCACGGCGACGCTGTGGATCCTGATGCTCGCCGCTGCGTCGGGCCGGGCGGAGCTCCCACCCCCGGGTGTCAGCGACACCTCCTGGCTGGTCGGCCTCGCCGCGGGCGCGGCCCTCACGATCGGTCTCGCGGTCGTGCTCGCGTTCGGTTCCGACCGCGACCTGGCGCTCGTCCGGCGCCGCACGCTCGCCGAGACCGAGTCCACCTGGCCGAGCCTGTCCGGCGCGCTCGCCTCCTTCGACCTGGGTCTGATGTACGACGTCCTGCTCGCTCGCCGCTGGAGCACCGCCGCATCCGTCCGGTCTCGTCGGGGCGGACCGAAGGGGGCGATGGCGCTGGTCCACCGCGATCTGCTGCGTGTGGCGAGGGTGCCGCAGCCGTGGATCCTGCTGCTGATCCTGCTCGTCGTTCCCTACGCGCTGGCGGCCGCCGAGGCCGGACGTGGCGTCATGCTCGGCACCAGCCTGACGGCGCTGCTCGTGGGGCCGAGCCTCTGCGCCGGGCTGCGGGTGGTCACCCGCACCGACGGTCTCCTGGTGATGCTGCCGTTCCGGCGTCGTACGGTCCTCACCGCGCACCTGCTGGTGCCGGGACTGGGCCTGATGGCCTACGCACTGCTGGCCGCGCCCGCGCTGCTCACCATCGCGGAGCCTCCCGAAGCGGTCGGGCTGTCGGTGGCGACCGGCTTGGTCGGGGTCGCCGCCACAGCCCGATCGGTCTGCGCGCGTCCACCGGACTTCGCCCGCCCGCTCGTCTCGACCCCGGCCGGTGGCGTGCCCACCGGCCTGGTGGCCAACCTGGCCCGCGGCATCGACGTATGGCTGGTCGCGGGCCTCCCGCTGCTCATCGAAGGATGGGGCGTGGGGTTGTCGGTCGGGGTCAGTGTGCTCACGCTGTGGTGGGTCACCCGACCCGACGCGCGGCGTGAGTCCGGGCGGCCTCAGCCTCGATAGCGCCGCCGCGCCAGCACAGACCCGAGCGCGGTGACGGCCGCCCGCAGCGCACTCTCGTGCACCTCCGGACGGAACCGGCCGACCGGTCCGGTCACGCTGATCGCCGCGAGCGCGCCGGTGCCGTCGGCATCGAGCACCGGGGCGGCCACGCAGAGCAGACCCTCGGTCGACTCCTCGCGTTCGTAGGCCAGGCCGGTCTCCAACACCCGGTCGAGCTGCTGGTTCAGCAGGCCCGGGGCGACGATGGTGCGCGGTGTGCGCCGCGGCAGCTCCCCACCGAGCACGCCGGCGCGAACCGACGGCGCGGCATAGGCGAGCAGCGCCTTGCCGATCGCGGTGCAATGCATCGGCATCCGCCCGCCGGTCCGAGACGGGGTGCGGGCCTGTCGGTGGCCGCCGATCTTGGCCACGTAGACCACTTCGGTGCCCTCGCGGACGCCGAGATGGACCGTCTCGTGGGTGCGCTCGTAGAGGTCTTGGAGGTAGGGCATCGCCACCTCCAGCAGGGTGCGCTCGGTGGCTGCGCGCATGCCGAGCTCGAAGAGCCCGCCGGCGAGTCGGTAGCCGTGCTCGGTCTTCTCCAGCAGACGGTGACCGACCAGGTCGGCGGCGACCCGGTGCACGGTCGGCTTCGGCAGCCCGGTGCGTCGTACCAGCTCGGCCAGGGGGAGCATCCGGTCGTCGGGACCGAAGGCGCGCAGGATGGCGACCGCCTTGCCGAGCACGGTGTCGAGAGCACTGGTGTCCAGGCCACTCGTGTCCAGGCCGCTGCTGTCAGCGTCCGGCGCCACCTGCTGCTCCACCCGATCAGCGTACCGCTGAGTGGAACGGTCCCCTCCGCGACGACAACGGTGCGGGCGAGGATGGTCCGGTCGCATCAACCAGGGAGACCAGATGACACAGCAGAAGACCAAGGTCGCCATCATCGGATCGGGCAACATCGGCACCGACCTGATGATCAAGGTCATGCAGACCGCACAGCACGTCGAGATGGGCGCGATGGTCGGTATCGACCCCGCCTCCGACGGTCTCGCCCGCGCCCGCGACCTCGGCGTCGCGACCACCCATGAGGGCGTCGACGGCCTGATCGCGATGCCGGAGTTCGACGACATCGACATCGTCTTCGACGCCACCTCCGCGAAGGCACACAAGTCGAACGCCGCCAAGCTCGAGCCGCTCGGCAAGCGCCTGATCGACCTGACGCCCGCCGCGATCGGCCCGTACGTCGTCCCCGCCGTCAACCTCGACGAGCACCTGGACGCGAGCAACGTCAACATGGTCACCTGCGGTGGCCAGGCCACCATCCCGATCGTCGCCGCGGTCTCCCGCGTCGTCCCGGTGCCCTACGCCGAGATCGTCGCCTCGATCTCCTCGAGGTCCGCCGGCCCCGGTACCCGCGCGAACATCGACGAGTTCACTGAGACCACCTCCGGTGCGATCGTCGGTGTCGGCGGAGCCCAGCGCGGCAAGGCGGTGATCATCCTCAACCCGGCCGAGCCGCCGCTGATGATGCGCGACACCGTCTTCTGCCTGGTCAACGCCCCCGACCCGGGTGTGCACGAGGAGATCAAGGCGAGCGTGGAGAAGATGGTGGCCGACGTCGCGGCCTACGTGCCCGGCTACAAGCTGGTCCAGAAGGTGCAGATCAGCGAGATCCCCGAGGACCAGCCGGTGCACACGCTGCTGGTCGACGGTGCCGAGCGCCCCACCCACCAGGTCTCGGTCTTCCTCCAGGTGACCGGCGCCGGTCACTACCTCCCGGCATACGCCGGCAACCTCGACATCATGACCGCCGCGGGCCTGGCCGTCGCCGAGCGCATCGCCGCCGCTGCCCAGAACGAGAGCGAGACCGTCTGATGAGCACCCCGATCTTCGTCCAGGACGTCACCCTGCGCGACGGCATGCACGCCGTCCGGCACCGGATCAAGCCCGAGGACGTCAAGCGCATCGTCGCCGCCCTCGACGAGGCCGGCGTCGACGCCATCGAGGTCGCACACGGCGACGGTCTCGCCGGTGGCTCGGTCAACTACGGCCCCGGCTCCAACACCGACTGGGAGTGGATCGAGGCGGCCGCCTCGGTGCTGGAGAACGCCCGACTGACCACCCTGCTGCTGCCGGGTGTCGGCACCATCGAGGAGCTGGAGCGCGCCTACGAGCTGGGTGTCCGCTCGGTGCGGATCGCCACCCACTGCACCGAGGCCGACGTCTCCGCCCAGCACATCGCCGCCGCGCGTGAGCTCGGCATGGACGTCTCCGGCTTCCTGATGCTCTCGCACATGGCGGAGCCGGCGAAGCTCGCCGAGCAGGCCAAGCTGATGGAGTCCTACGGGGCGCACTGCGTCTACGTCACCGACTCCGGCGGCCGGCTCACCATGGACGGCGTCACCGCGCGGATCCAGGCCTACCGGGACGTGCTCGACCCCTCCACCGAGATCGGCATCCACGCCCACGAGAACCTCTCGCTCTCCGTGGCCAACTCGGTCGTCGCCGTGCAGAACGGCGTCTACCGCGTCGACGCCTCCCTGGCCGGCCACGGCGCCGGCGCGGGCAACTGCCCGATCGAGGCGTTCATCGCCGTCGCCGACCACTCCGACTTCAAGCACCGCTGCGACCTGTTCAAGCTGCAGGACGCCGCCGACGACATCGTCCGGCCGCTGCAGGACCGCCCGGTCCGGGTGGACCGGGAGACGCTCACCCTCGGGTACGCCGGCGTCTACTCCTCGTTCCTGCGGCACGCCGAGCGGGCGGCCGAGCAGTACGACGTGGACGTGCGCCAGATCCTGATGGAGTGCGGCCAGCGCGGCCTGGTCGGTGGCCAGGAGGACATGATCATCGACATCGCGCTGACCATCGTGGCCGAGCGCGAGGCCGCCCTGGAGAGCGCTCCCGCCTGACCCCGCGGTCCTCCGGCGAGAGAGACGTTTCGGTTGTTCCCGATGCCCGGGAGCAACCGAAACGTCTGTCTCGTGCGTCTCGCCACTCCACCCGGGTCGCCGCCGTGTGCATGTTCGTGTGAGCTGCGTTACCCCGTGGTAGGTCGAGCGTTGAACCCGACAGACCATCTCGGAGCGCCATGGGGCGCGCCGGTCTGAAGGGAGACGCATGAAGTTCTTGGCCACCGGATCAGGCAAGCGGTCCATGGTGCGCGGTGCGATCGTCGCCGCAGCCGTCACACTGACCGCAGGCACGCTCAGCGGCGTGGCGCACGCGGAGACCGACGACCCGTTCAGCGACCAGCTCTGGAACCTGCAGCAGGTCAAGGCGGAGCAGGCGTGGGCCACCGCCACCGGCGAGGGCGTCGTCGTCGCTGTGGTGGACAGCGGTGTCGACCTCGACCATCCCGACCTGGCCGGCAGGCTGGTGCCGGGAGTGACCACGATCGGCTGCGGCGAGGCCACCACCTGTGGCAACGGCGACTGGGTCGGCGCCGACGGCGAGGCGCAGGACCCCGACCGCCATGGCACCCACGTCTCCGGCACCATCGTGGCCAACCGGGACAACGGCGTCGGCGTCGCCGGCATCGCACCGGACGCGAAGGTGATGCCGGTGAAGTCCCTGGACAACGGCTCCGGCACCACTGACGAGATCGCCGCCGGCATCCGCTGGGCCGTCGACCACGGTGCCGACGTGGTCAACATGAGCCTCGGCGGTGCGCCGGGCACCGAGCTGCTGACAGTGCTCGGCCTCGACGCCGCCTGGACCGACGCCGTGCAGTATGCGGTGGACAACGGAGTGGTGGTGGTCGCGGCCGCCGGCAACAGCACCTACCCGTTCTGCTCGTCCCCGGCCAACGTCCAGGGCGTCCTCTGCGTGACCTCCACCGATCGCAACAGGCTGCCGGCGTACTACTCCAACCTCGGACTGCGGCTGGACCTGACCGGCGACACCGTCGCCGCTCCGGGTGGTCAGGCACTCGGCGGCTGTGCCGAGGACGTGCTCTCCACGGTCCCGGTCGGCACCGGCGCCAGCGAGTGCGGCGACACCGACCACGACGCGATGGCCGGCACCTCCATGGCTTCCCCGGCGGTCGCCGGCGTGGCCGCGTTGCTGGTCGGTCAGTGCCGTGACCGGGACAACGTGATGGCCACGCTGAAGGAGACCGCCGCCGTCCCGCTGATCGGCAAGGGCCTCTTCTCCACCCCCTGGTACGGCGAGGGCATCGTCAACGCCGAGGCGGCCGTGGCCGCGCCTGGCGCCGCCTGCTGAGCAGTCTCAGCCAGCGGCGGAGGCCCGGGCAGGCACCACGGCGACCGGGCCGCGGGCGTGCTCGACCACCGACGTGGTCACCGCGAAGGAGCCGGGCTGTTGATCGTGGGCACCCACGACCAGCAGGTCGGCTCCTTCCGCGTGGTCCAGGAGGACCCGCTCGGGATAACCGACAGCGAGCTCGGTGCGCACCGCCACGTCGGGGTGGCGCTCGCGCATCCCGCTGATGATCTCGGCAACCATCCGGCGGTGCTCCTCCAGCTGCTCGGCGCTCGGCGGCAGCTCGACGTACGTCGCCGCCGTGGCCATCCCGTGCCCGGGGACCGCGTGCACCACGGTGATCGGCAGCCCACGGGAGTCGGCCTGAGCGAAGGCGAAGTCCAGCACTGCCGGCGTGGTCGTGCGTGCGGTCACCCCGACCACAACGCCGGTCCCGTCCGGCTCCGCCGCCCCCGGGCGCAGGACCACGACCGGGCAGCGTGCGTGCCGCACCAGTGCGACCCCGGTCGAGCCCAGGAGCAGCCGGCGGACCGGACCACGACCGCGCGACCCGACCACGAGCAGCGCCGCGTGCTCGGCGAGGTCGAGCATCACCACGCGTGGGTCCTCCGCGGTGACCAGACCCACCACCCGCAGGTCGTCGGAGACCGTGACGACCTCCGTGACGACCTCGGCAGCGATCCGGGTGACCAGCTCGGTGCCCGTCGCGGCGACCACGTCGGCGAGCCGCTTCTCCTGGTCGGCCGGGGTGAGCCCCCACGCGCGGAGCCAGTCCACCTCCGGTGAGGGCGTGCTGTGGGCGAGGACCAGTGGTCGTCGCTGCCGCGCGGCCTCCGCCGCTGCCCAACGGACCGCGTGGTCCGCATGATCCGACCCGTCGGTGCCGACGACCACCGCCCCGTGCGGCACCTCGGCGACCTTCCTGATCAGTTCCATGACCTTGCTCCTCTTCCTCGGCGAGCTCGTCGTCGGCTCACTGCCGATGCTGCTCCGCAGCACCGCGGCGTACCAGGGTGGGGAGTCAGCTGATCGAGGGACCAAGGTCCCTGGCCAGGGTCCCTCGAGGCACCGTGTCGCGACGGGTGGCGCGGTGCGGAACGGGTACCGCGCGGACATGCGCATCGGATACTTCCTGTCCACCGAGGAGTACGCCCCCGCCGACCTGCTGGCGCAGGCCCGCGCGGCCGAAGCGGCCGGTTTCGAGGCCCTCTGGATCAGCGACCACTTCCATCCGTGGAACAACGAGCAGGGCAACAGCCCATTGGTCTGGAGCATGATCGGCGCGATCAGCCAGGTCTGCGACCTGCACGTCACCACCGGGGTGACCTGTCCGACCGTCCGGGTCCATCCGGCGATCGTGGCGCAGGCGGCCGGCACCTGTGCGGAGCTGCTCGACGGCCGCTTCACGCTGGGCGTCGGCACCGGTGAGGCGCTCAACGAGAGCATCCTGGGTGGGGCGTGGCCCGCGCTCGACGTACGACTGGAGATGCTGGAGGAAGCCGTCGGGCTGATCCGGGAGCTATGGCGCGGCGAGGTGGTGAGCCATCGGGGTCGGCACTACGAGGTGGAGCACGCCCGCATCTACAACGTGCCGTCGACGCCCCCGGAGATCTTCGTCTCCGCGTTCGGCCCCAAGGCGCTGGACCTGGCCTCGCGGATCGGCGACGGCTACATCGGGACCTCGCCCGACGCCCATCTGGTCGCCGAGTTCAAGCAGCGTTCCGGTGGACGGCCGGCGCAGGCCGGGGCGAAGGTTGCCTTCGCGCCCACTCAGGAGGAGGGCTGGGAGCACGCCCACCGGTTGTGGCCGAACGCCGGGCTGCCCGGCGAGCTGGCGCAGGTCCTCCCCACCCCGGAGCACTTCGAGCAGGCGACCGAGCTGGTCACCTTGGAGTCGACCCGCGAGGCAGTGGTGGCCGGCAACGACCCGGACCACCACCTGGAGCAGATCCGCAGCTATGCCGAGGCCGGTTACGACGAGCTCTACCTGGCCAACATGGGGCCGTACTTCCTGGACATGATCGACTTCTACGGCCGCGAGGTGCTGCCGCAGCTGGGCTGACTCGTCAGTCGACTGCGCGGCGCCGTCAGTCGCCGGGCCAGTCTCCGGTGACCCGCTCGAACGCCCGGGCGCCGCCGCGGTCGATGAGGGCGCGGATCACGGAGAAGATCGCGCCCTGGATCATCGCCGCGACCAGGATCTTGGGCAGCGGGTACTCCGACTGCAGCGGCTTCGGCGGGTCGTCGGTGCTGGCCGGGTCGACCCGCTTCCAGACCTGCTGGAAGAGCTGGCTGGCGATCAGGCCGCCGAGCATGCTGGCCACCAGGCCCCACGGTCGATACAGGAGCTTGGCCGATCTACTGGTCGTCTTCTCGCGCCGGGTGGATGTCATCGCGGGCCTCCTCGTTGCCTCGAGTGCGGATGCCGAAGGAGTGCCCGACCGGCTGCTGCCCATGCGTCGTATGACGGCCCGCGGCCCGGGTACGGAGATCTGCCTGGGGCGATCGGACCGGACCTGCGGAGGTGGAGAGATGGAGACCATCTGGTGGCGGGGCGAACCACCCGCGACAACGACCGGGATCGCGGCCGGTCGTCACGACGTCGTCGTCGTCGGTGCGGGCGTCACCGGACTCACCACTGCATGGCTGCTCGCCCGCGCCGGCATGGGCGTGGTCGTCGTGGAAGCGCGCCACCCGGGTGCGGGCACCACCGGTCGGACCACCGGCAAGGTCTCCGCGCTGCAAGGCACCCTGCTCTCGCGGGCGCTGGCCGCCGGTCGTGAGGACCAGGCCGAGGCGTACGTCGCCAGCACCCTGCGTGCCATGAGCTGGCTGGAGGAGCATGCCGACGATCTCGGGGTCCCCCTGGAGCGGCGCGATGCCCTCACCTACGCACCGACGTCGGCCGAACGTCCGGCCGTGGCGGCCGAGCATCGTGCGGCGCGACAGCTCGGCTTGCCGGTCGCGTGGCTCGGCTCGCCGGACCTCCCCGTGCCGGCCGTCGGCGCCGTGGCGCTCCCGGACCAACTGCAACTGGATCCCGGCCGACTGGTGGACGGCCTGACCCGCGCGGCCACGGCGGCAGGCGCCACCGTGGTCACGGGATGGCGGCTGCGACGGGTGCGTCAGCGCGCGGATCAGGTCGTGCTCTCGCTGCACCGCGAGGGCCCCGGAATACACGCCCAGGGGGAGCCCGAACTCCGCCTGAGAGCCGGACGTGCCGTCCTCGCCACCGGCGCGGCCGTCGTGGACCGACGCCTCCACTTCGCCCGGCTCGAGGCGGAGCGCAGCTATCTGCTCGCTGCGGAGACCGCGTCGCCGCCGTCGCCGATGGCCTTCGGCGCCGGGGCCTCGATCCGGTCCTTCCGTTCGGCTGAGGTCGACGGTCGCCGGGTGCTGCTCGTCGGCGGTGCGGGACATCCGACCGGACGGGGACGCAGCGAGTCCGAGCGGCTCGCCGAGCTGCGCGAGTGGACCGTCGAGCACTGGCCCGACGCCACCGAGCTGGCCGCCTGGTCCGCCCAGGACTACGCGACCACCGATCACCTCCCCCTGGTCGGCTCGCTCGGCGGGCCGAGCCCGGACGTGCATCTGGCCACCGGGTTCAACAAGTGGGGACTGACCAGCGGGGTCGCTGCCGCACTCGCTCTCTCCGGCAACATCCTCGGCACCCCCGAGCCCTGGGCCGAGCGTCTCTACGAGCGTTCGTGGCGGCTCCGCGATGCCGCCGCTCTCGCGTCGATCCAGGCAGGCGTGGCGATCGGCGGCACCGCGGCGGCGGTGCAGTTGCCGATGTCGACTCCCACCTCGGCGCGCCGCGCGATGAGCGCGGAGTGTCGCCTGATCCCCGTCTGCACCCACCTGGGCGGGGTGCTGCGCTGGAACGACCAGGAGCAGAGCTACGACTGCCCGCTGCACGGCTCCCGGTTCGACCCCGACGGCCGTGTCCTCGAGGGCCCGGCGACGCGGCCGCTCCGGCGGCTGCCCGGTGTCGAGCAGCGGAAGACCAACGACGTCACGACGCCGGAGTCTCCGGCAGACCGGAAGGAGAAGTGATGAAGGCAGTTACCTGGCAAGGACCACGCAAGGTCGCGGTGGAGGAGGTGTCGGACCCCTCGATCATCGACCCCACGGACGCGGTCATCCGGATCACCACCACCGGCCTGTGCGGCTCGGACCTGCACCTCTATGAACCGCTGGCGCCCTTCATGACCCCGGGCGACGTGATCGGTCACGAGCCGATGGGCGTGGTCGAGGAGGTGGGGTCGGGCGTACGGAACCTCGCGGTCGGTGATCGCGTGGTGGTGCCGTTCAACATCAGCTGCGGCGAGTGCTGGACCTGCTCGCGGGGGCTGTACAGCCAGTGCGAGACGACGCAGAACCGCGACCAGGGCACCGGGGCCAGCCTGTTCGGCTACTCCTCGCTCTACGGCGCGGTGCCCGGAGCGCAGGCGGAGTACCTGCGTGTGCCGTTCGCCGACTTCGGCCCGGTCAAGGTGCCCGACGGCCCGCCGGACGACCGCTTCGTCTTCCTCTCCGACGTGCTCCCCACCGCGTGGCAGGGCGTGGAGTACGCGGGGGTGCCCGACGACGGCGTGCTGCTGGTGATGGGAGCGGGGCCGATCGGCGACATGGCGGCCCGAATCGCTGTGCACCGCGGGCACCGGGTGATCGTCGTCGATCGTCTGCCCGATCGGCTCACCCGGATCCGGACGCGCGGGGCCGAGACGATCGATCTCAACGAGGTCGACGACCTCGGCGAGGAGGTCCGCTCACGCACCGGCGGTCGGGGCGCGGACGCGGTGATCGACGCCGTCGGCATGGAGGCTCACGGCAATCCGATCGTCGAGGCGTCACACAAGGTGATCGGGCTGTTGCCGGACGCGGTGGCACGACCCTTGATGAAGACGGCCGGCCTGGATCGCCTGGCGGCGCTGCACGCCTCCATCGACGCGGTGCGTCGCGGCGGCACCGTCTCGCTGCTCGGGGTGTACGGCGGCGCCGCCGACCCGATGCCGCTGATGCAGATGTTCGACAAGCAGCTCCAGCTGCGGATGGGGCAGGCGAACGTACGCGCCTGGACCGACGACATCCTGCCGTTGCTGGTCGACGAGGACCCCCTCGGCACGGAGACCTTCGTGACCGATCGGTTGCCGCTGAGCGAGGCACCTTCGGCCTACGAACGGTTCCGCAGCAAGGAGCCGGGCGTGGTGAAGGTCGTCTTCACACCCTAGGGACCCTGGAATCGCCCCAACGGGTGGTATCCGTGACCGGGTCCCGGGTACTGCCCGGGTGTGGACATCCTCGATCCGCACGACTTCGACACCCCTGCGGGTGACCCGCGCTTCGACGCACCGCCGCTGACGGTGGCGTCGGTACCGGTCGGTCATGTCTACGTGCGTCACCTCGCGCCCGAGGGCGAGCCGGGGGTGTTGCGTCTGCCGGACCCGGATCCGGGGATGCCGTGCACGCCGGACGGCGCGCCGCGATGCCGGCCGGTGATGCTCGACCCGGAGTGGGCCCGGACGGCCAGGTTCGACCTCTTCCACCTGCACTTCGGCTTCCGCTGCTGCACCACCGGGCAGCTCGAGGAGTTCCTCGACGTCCTGCAGCGACGCGGGAAGCCGCTCGTCTTCACCGTCCACGACCTGCGGGACCGGCACCAGGAGAGCAGCGAGCTGCTGAGCCGTCAGCTCGACGTGCTGGTGCCTCGCGCTGACGCCCTGATCACCCTCACCGAGGGCGCCGCCGCCGAGATCCGGAAGCGCTGGGACCGCGAGGCCCTGGTGCTGCCGCATCCCCACGTCGTCCGCCTCGCCACCATGGCGCTGATGGCCGAGGGGCGCGCTCGCCGCAGCCCGTCCGGCCCCTACCGGATCGGCCTGCACGTGAAGAGCCTGCGGGCCAACATGGACCCGATGCGGGTGCTGCCCACCCTGGTGGAGACGGTGCAGGACTTGCCCGACACGGTGCTGCAGGTCAACGCACACCGTGACGTCTTCGCCGACGACGCCGAGCCGCGCGCCCAGGAGCTGGCCGGCTATCTGCGCGAGTTGGCCGCGGCGCGGGCCGCCGACGTGCGCGTGCACGACTACCTCTCCGACCGCGCGTTCGTCGACTATCTCGACGGGCTCGACGTGTCGGTGCTTCCCTACCGCTTCGGCAGCCACTCGGGGTGGCTCGAGGCCTGCCGCGACGTCGACACCACCGTGATCGCACCGAGTTGCGGCTTCTACGCCGAGCAGGGACCGGTGCTCACCTATGTCCACGACGGCGAGACGTTCGACGCGTCGTCGTTGGCCGATGCCGTCCGCGCTGCGCACCGGGCCCGCCCGTCGTACGCCGCCAGCGTGGCCGAGCGCCGCCGCCAGCGAGCCGACATCGCCGCAGCGCACGAGGAGCTCTACCACCGCCTCGTCGAGGCGGACTGAATCAACCCGAGAGGAGCGGACGATGAGCGAGCGTGACGTCGACCCGGACGTGACCAGCGACCCCAACCTCGACGATCCCCACGACGACGCGCGGGACGAGGAGGAGCGCGACGAGGGCACCTCCTCGGACTGGACGTCCGAGGGCGGAGCGATGCAGGAGGGGCCGGCCACGCACGCGGCCGCCGCCGAGGACTGACCTCAACTGCTCCGGTCGGCCAGCACCTTGTGCGTGCTGTCGCACCACGGCAGGGCTGCGGAGCGGCCGCAGCCACACAGTGCGACCACCGGGCGGTCGATCCGGTGCAGTACGCCGTCCGCAGCGGCCACCACGGTCGCTCCCCGGACCACCGTCGGCGCAGCGACCTCGATCTCGGGGGTCTCGCGACGGCAGTTGTCCGCGGTCACGATGCTGCCTCGCCGGTGGGCTCGGGATCGGCGTTCCAGCGCGCCCAGAACGCCTGCGCGGCGAGCTCGTCGACAGCCAGGCAGGCCGCCGCCCCGAAGACCACGTCCGGCCCGAGCAGCGGCTCGGCCCGCACCAGGGCACCGCAGATGTCGTCGATCGCGACCTGCTCGTGCACCGAGTCCGCCTCCACGTGCTCCTCGAAGTACGCCGCCACCGCCGGCGGCAGCCCCAGGCGGTGGGCACCGGTGGCGATCAGGCGACACGGCAGCGAGCTGGT
This sequence comes from Nocardioides sp. BGMRC 2183, assembly GCA_008123405.1. Taxonomy (GTDB): domain Bacteria; phylum Actinomycetota; class Actinomycetes; order Propionibacteriales; family Nocardioidaceae; genus Nocardioides. Next base: position 91,125 of record VSSA01000008.1, on the reverse strand, counting down.
CGCCTCGAACGCGGCCAGGTGACCCATCGCAGCGCCACGCAAGGAGCGGTGCAGGGCGAAGAACGACATCGTGTTGACCGTGGTGAACACGGTTGCCTCGACCCCGGGGAGGTAGTCGTGGACGTCGGCGGGCAGGTCGAGCGCGGTCAGTGCGTTCGCGTACAGCCGGGAGTGCAGTCGCTCGGGTCGGCCGGCGCCGTATTCGTCGTACTGGAGCTCGGCGAGGGCGGTCTTGGCCGCCCCAGTGACCCGGGGCAGCGTGAAGGACTGCGGATCTGACTCGCGGAGGTGGTAGACGGCGCGTTGGGCCAGGTAGTCGATGAACTGCTCGCGACTGGCGTCGCGGCCGAGGTGCAGCGCCAGCGGGGACGGTCTGCCGGAGCCGGTGAGGCGGCGTAGGACAGCGACCGGATCACCGGTGGGCAACTCACCGACCAGATCCCGCAGGGCGCGTTCGAATCGCTCCTCCAGCGCCGCCCGCAGGCTCAGCAGGGCTGGGTCCCACTCCGGGTCGCGATCCAGGCCGGGCAGGTCGGCATAGTGCGGCTCGTAGGACAGCCACAGCCCCAACTGGAAGTCCAGGTCGGTGAGGGGATCGCCGACGGTCTCCACGAGCGCGCACCATCCCGCCGGCGGACCGTCGCCGAACAGGGTGCCCAGCACCTGGGCGCTGATCGGGCCGCACGAGGGCGGCAGCGCCGGCGCGGGTCCGGCCGGCGCCGCTGCGCCCGTCTCGGGTGGTGCCGCGGCTCCCTGCTCGTGCTGTGCGATGGCATTGACCACGAGATCGCACCTCCTTCTCCAGCGTTGGGTACCCGCCGCCGGACGCGGCATCCCCACCCCGGTGGGTGAGGAGCGCGTGCGTCGACGGCTCGGGGCTCACCGCCGGCGGACCGGGTACGTCGCAGGGATGACTTCCGACCAGATCCTCCAGCCCGATGAGACCACCGCCGACTTCGGCGGCCTGCGCATCGCCTGGGACGCCCGGGTGCTGCGCCCGCGGCCCTGGACCACCGAGCAGTCCCGTTGGCTCGCCGACCTCAGCACCGGCGCACCCGAGGGCCGGATCCTCGAGTTGTGCTGCGGCGCCGGTCAGATCGGCCTGCTCGCGGCCCGACTCACCGGTCGATCCCTGGTGCAGGTGGACCGCGATCCGGTCGCTGCCGCCTACGCACGACGCAACGCCGAGGAGGCCCAGATCTCCGCGGACGTGCGGCAGGTGGAGGCGGTCGCAGCGCTGGAACCGGGCGAGCGGTTCCCGCTGGTGCTGGTCGACCCGCCGTGGCTGGCCACCTCCGAGCTGGCCCGGTTCCCCGACGACCCGGCCGGCGCCGTGGACGGCGGCGTGGACGGGCTCGCCGCGGTGCGCGAGTGTCTGCGCGTCGCACTGGACCATTGCCAGGACGACGGGCACGTCGTGCTCCAGGTCGGCAGCTCCGAACAGGCCAGCGCGGTGGCCGACCTGTTGCGGTGGAACGCGCTCGACGGGGCCCGCGGCTGGGAGATCCGCGGGATCCGCGCCTGCTCCCCGGGCGGTGTCCTGGTGCACATCGGCACCGCCGCCGGCGACGCGCGGGCCGAGCGCGCACGGACGGAGCACGCACGGGGCGACGCCGGCGACGAGTCGTCGGCGGGCCAGCTCTCCGAGGTGGCCTCCTTCGAGGGCGCGGGTGGGCCGATCTTCCCGGCCGACGCGACCGCCGGCTACCCGCTCGGGGCCGATGAAGGCGCGGACGGCGTACAGGAGGGTGCGGCCGGTCCGGAGGCGCCACCACGCGACGACGACCGTGGCCGCCGGTCGCGCTGACTTCCACCCCTGGGGGTGATGTGGGCGCTCCGCAGCGGGTGCAGGGTGGAAGAGCGAGGACGACCTTCGTCCCTCGCGATTCTCGAGGAGGTGACGAACCGTGGATCATCCGCGGTACGCACTCGACGACACCCATCAGACCCGCGCCGAACGGGACGCGGAGACCGCATCACTCCTGGCCCGACGTCGTACGACGTCCGACCACCGCGACATCGACGAAGAGTTGGTCCGGGTCAACATGCCGGTGGCACGGGCCATCGCCCGGCGCTTCGAGCACCGGGGCCTGGCGGCCGACGACCTCGCCCAGGTCGCCTATCTCGGCCTGGTCAAGGCCGTCCACAGTTTCGACCCGGAGAAGGGCGGCGATTTCCTGGGTTACGCGGTGCCGACCGTGCGGGGCGAGGTCCGGCGGTGGTTCCGCGACGCCGGTTGGACGGTGCGTCCGCCGCGTTCGGTGCAGGAGCTGCAGCCCCGGATCACCCGCGCCCAGGAGGCGCTGACCCACGAGCTCGGGCGGACGCCGGAGCTCGCCGAGCTGGCGGCGGAGCTGGACGTCTCCGAGCTGGAGATCCGCAAGGCGCTCGCCGCCAACGGCTGCTTCGTGCCCAGCTCGCTGGATGCGCCCGAGGCGACGGCCGACGACGACGCTCCCGCGCTCGCCTCCGCTCTCGGTGAGACCGATCCCGGCTATCTCGCCGCCGAAGCGCGGGTCATGCTCGAGCAGGCCCTCGTCGACCTGGACGGCCGGGATCGGCTGATCTTGGATCTCTGGCTCTACCAGGGCGTCACCCAGTCTGAGATCGGGCGCCGGATCGGCGTCACCCAGACGCAGGTCTCCCGGTTGATCTCGGCGCTGCTGGCCCGGATGCGCGCCCGACTCGAGGGGGCCGTGGGGGCAGCGGCTGCGTGAGCGTCGCGGTGTCGGCCTCAGCCTGGATCCGGTCTCAGGCGAGCAGCTCGGGGGCGTCCTCGTCGCCGGTGTCCTCGACCAGCCCATGATCGAGGACCCAGGCGACCGCCTGGGTGCGCCGGTCCGCGCCGATCTTGCGGTAGCCGGTCCGCAGGTAGGTCTTGACCGAGTTGACGCTGAGGAACAGTCGGGCACAGATCTCCTGGTTGGAGAGGCCGGCGGCGACCAGCCGCAGTACCTCGATCTCCCGGGGCGAGAGATCGTAGGCCTCCTGCACCTGCTCCTCCAACGTCATCGGCGTGAAGCCGTCGAGCGGTGCGCCCTCGGTCCGAGCCCGTCGATGGGTGTGGCCGAGCTCCTCGAGCACCTCGACCAGATCAGTGGCGGGGAGTCGCTTGGAGAGCCGGATCGGGGCCGGCTCGGTGGCGCGGAGCACCGCGCGCCAGGAGTAGACGGTGGCTGGCACCCGGTGCCGCGCGGTCAGCGAGCGCACCTGCTCGCGCTGCTCGGCGCGCAGGCCGATCGGCTCGTAGAGCACCACGTCCAGCGCCGTCGTCGCCTCTGCGCCGGAGTCCCCGGCGGGGTTCTCGGTGGAGTTCTCGGTGGGGGTGGCCGACACCAGCCGCACCCGGTCCCGGTACGGCGCGAGCGCCGTCGCCAGTCCGAGGCGCGCGATGTCGTAGGCATCGACGAGGGCCACGTGGACCGGTTCAGGGAAGGACACCTACGAAAACTAGTGGTCACGACCGCGGCCGGTGGACGCTGACGGCTCCCCCGTTGGGGTGAAGTCCGGGTCTCACCCGTTCGGGTGAGCGCCCTCGTCCAAGGTCCGCCGGACCCGGTCCGGTTGGAACCCGTGGGCCACGCCCCATAGCACCGCTTGGGCCCGGTTGGTGGCGCCGATCTTCTGGTACAGGGTGCGCACGTAGGTCTTGACGGTGTTGACGCCGATGAACGCGCGCTGGCCGATGTCCTGATTGGACAGGCCCTGACAGATCAGCGCCAGCACCTCGGCCTCGCGCGGGCTCAACCCGTGCTCCTCACCGGGCCACCGGCCGAACCTGTCGCCGATCGTGTCGGGGGTCGGCACCACGGTCTCCCCGGCGTGCACCTGCTCGATCGCCTCGACCAGCCCCTCGGACGTCAGCCCCTTGGAGACGTAGCCGTCGGCGCCGGCGGCGAGCGCCTTCTCGACCAGCGCGGGCTCGACGTTCCAGCTGAAGATGAGCACTCGGGCGGAGTTCCGGGCGAGGCTTGCCACGTCCACGGCGTCGCCCTGGGCCTGACCGAAGGTGTCGTAGAGGATCACGTCGACGTCGCTGGCGACCGGAGTCCCGCTGTCCAGCTCGATGATGTCGATGCGGTCCTGGTACGGCGCGAGCACCGCGGCGACACCGGCGACCACGATCTCGTAGTCGTTGACGATGGCCACGCGCACGGGGCGGACCGCGGAGGAGCTCATCGGCCCAGGTTAGTCCTCCTCCCGCGTTCGGCGGTCCTCGCCGCAGTCCCGGATTGCAGGAACCTGGGGGGCGCGGGTCCTTCCCACAGGCCGCCGCAACGAAGAGACTGCGATGCAGCGGACTCTCCAGGAGGTGCCATGTCCACCACCCTCGCCGAGCCGGCCGAGGCCCCGTCTCCTCCGCCCGAGGAGGTCGGGCGGACGCTGTCGGGGCGGGCCCGGACGATCGCGTTCGCCACCATCGCCCTGGGCATGCTGCTCGCCGCGCTCGACGGCACCATCGTCGCGACCGCGCTGCCGACGATCGTGGGCGATCTCGGCGGTGGCAGCCACATGGCCTGGGTGGTGACGGCGTACCTGCTCGCCCAGACCGCGGTCACGGCAGTGGTCGGCAAGCTCGGGGACCAGTTCGGTCGCAAGACCATGTTCCAGGTCAGCGTGGTCGTCTTCATCGTCGGCTCGGCCCTGTGCGGGGCCGCGCCGGACATGGTGTGGCTGATCGTGTCCCGTGCGATCCAGGGGTTGGGCGCCGGTGGCCTGACGGTCACCGCGATGGCGCTGATCGCCGACATCATTCCGCTGCGTGAGCGCGGGAAGTTCCAAGGTGCGCTGGGTGCGGTCTTCGGGGTGGCGACCGTGATCGGGCCGTTCCTCGGCGGACTCTTCACCGACCAGCTCAGCTGGCGGTGGTGCTTCTACGTCAACGTGCCGCTGGCGATCCTGGTGATCATCGTGGCGGGCCGGACCATCCCGCACAGCCGACCCGGACGGCGTCCGCGGATCGACTTCCCCGGCATGATCGCGGTCTCGATCGGCGCCGGCGCCCTGGTGCTCGCCACCAGCTGGGGCGGCACCGAGTATGCCTGGGGCTCCTGGCAGATCATCGGGCTCTTCGCGCTCGGTGTCGTCGTCCTGGCCGGCTTCGTCCTGATCGAGCTGCGCGCGGCCGAACCGATCCTGCCGATGCGCCTCTTCGGCTCCAAGGTCTTCGCCTACTGCAGCGCCCTCAGCTTCGTCGTCGGCTTCACGATGATGGGTGCGATGACGTTCCTGCCGACGTTCTTCCAGTACGTCCTGGGGGAGTCGGCAACCGTCTCGGGCCTCTCCATGTTGCCGATGGTGGTCGGCCTGATGACCACCTCCATCACCGCCGGCAACGTCGTGGGGCGCACCGGTCGCTACAAGATCTTCCCGGTGCTCGGCACCCTGGTGATGGCCGGCGGGTTGGTGCTGCTCTCCACGATGGACCCCGACACCGAGAAGTGGCTGAGCGCCGTCTACCTGTTCGTCCTCGGGCTCGGCATCGGCCTGAGCATGCAGGTGCTGACGATCATCGTGCAGGGCTCGGTCGCCTACGCCGACCTCGGCGTGGCCACCTCGGGAGTGACGTTCTTCCGCACCATGGGCGGCGCGTTCGGCACCGCGATCTTCGGCACCCTCTACACCAACTTCCTCGCCGACCGGATGCCCGACGCGCTCCGCGCCGCCGGGGTGCCGCCCGACCAGATCACCATGCCGGCGGCGCTGCACGCCTTCGACGACCAGGTGATCCGCCCCATCATCGAGGCGTACGCCGAAGCACTGGGCGCCGTCTTCCTCTACGCCGCGCCGGTGGCGCTGATCGCCTTCGTGCTCGCGCTCCTGCTGCCGCAGGTCAAGCTGTCGGACAGCCTCGCGCCCGAGGCGAACGACATGGGCCAGGCCTTCGCCGCGCCCGAGGCGCAGCCCAGCTCCGACCTGCTGGCACGCCAAGTGACCACCCTGCTGTACGGCGGCGGCCGGGACCGGATGATCGAGCTGCTGGAGTCCGAGCGGGTGCCGGTGCCCGCCGGGTGGGCATGGGGCTTGGCCCAGGTCTACGGGCTCACCGAAGCGGGTCGGCCCGCCGACCTCACCGTGATCGCCCACTCCCGCCGGATGCCTGTCGGCGTGATCGCACCGCTCTTCGAGCGGCTCGCCGATGAGGGCTACGTCGGTGGCACCGGCGACGACCTGGTGCTGACCGCCACCGGCCGGCAGCTGATCGAGCAGGTCCGCTCCGCCCTCGGCGCGTGGATCCTGGAGCGGCTGGACACGCCCCCCGAGGACGTCGCGGAGGTCGAGGCTGCCGTCGCGCTGGTGGCCCGCCGACTCGTGGTGGAGCGGATCGACAACCCCGTCGACCTCCCCCTGCTCGCCGACCCGGCTTGAACGCAGTCCGGATGTGCGCAGCCGGGTCAGCGCGAAATCAGTGTGCGTTCGAGCCGGGTCAGCGGAGCTCGGTGAGTACGTCGAGCTGCCGAGGGTCGTCGCTGGTGGGGATCAGCTGCACCTCGTCGGCACCGACCTCGGCAAAGCGGGCGAGGAGCTCGCGCAGCTCGGCCACGGTGCCCGCGAATCCGGCGGACGGGGCCAGCGCGTCGACGTACTCGGCCGGGATCCAGTTCATGTAGTGGCGCAGGTGGCGGTGGATCTGGCCGCGCGGGTCGTCGGTGGTCTCGGCAAGCGCGAACCAGAACGACGTGGTCAGCCGGGGCGCCGGTCGCCGGGCGTCGGCCCAGGCGGCGCGGGCGACATCGAAGAGTTCCGCGGTGGCGGCGAGATCCAGGTCGAGGCTCATCCCGGCCAGACCGTCCGCCCAAGCCGCAGCCGCGGCGACGGTACGACGCCCATGGCTGCCGATCAGCAACGCTGGCCCCCCGGGCCGGTGTGGCGGCGGTCCGACTGCGCGGGTGGCGCCGGTCAGGTTCTCGCCGGCCCACACCCGCCGCATCGTGTCGACGCGCTCGTCGAGGTCAGCGATCCGGCGGGTGGACCAGTCCGCGCTGACGGCCGCGTAGTCCTCCTCGCGTCCGCCCACACCGAGGCCGACGCTGAGCCGCCCGCCGCAGAGCCGGTCCGCGGTTGCCAACGCCTTGGCCAACAGCACCGGGTCGTGCAGTTGGGGCACCACGACCGTCGTGGTGATCGGCACCCGCTCGGTCCATGCGGCGACCGCGCCGAGCAGCGTGAGCAGGTCGGGGTTGTCGAAGGCGATCCGCTCACCGAACGCCAGCGAGCTGAACGGGCCGGCGTCGATCGCCTCGGCCCAGGTCCGCAGCGTGGCCGGGTCGATGTCGGGCTCCATCACGGGCAGGGTCACTCCGACCGCAGGCAGGTGCATGGGGTCACTGTGACAGGTCTCCGTGACAGGTCTCAGTGGTCGGCATCGCCGTGACCGCCGGAGGCACGAACAGTCGACGATGCCCTGATGAGCACCGAGGACACCGTCGAGCCTGCAGCTCCTGTCGACCCCGACCGCACGTTGCACGGGCTGGCCGATGTCGGACGAGTCTTCTTCTCCTTCCCGGAGATCACCGACCCTGATCGCCACCGCGACTACAACCTGTGGCACCAGTTCGACCACCTGCCGCAGAACCGTGCGCTCTCCGGCGTGCGACACGGCGAGCGGTGGGTGCGCAGCCCGCAGTGTCGCGCCGCGAGCCCGATCGCTCCGGCTGCTGCCGCAGATGACCGGGCCGCCGACCTCGAGGCGGCCCACTACCTGGCGATGTACTGGTTCTCCGACCCCGTCGATGCCGCGATCGAGGAGTGGTACGAGCTCGCCCGACGCACCGAGGAGGTGGGTCGCCGGCCCGAGCTCGCCTGGACCCGGCGGCCGTTCATGGGCTTCTTCGAGCCGGTCGCCGGGGCGGCGTCGGACGCGGTGCGGGTCGGGGCCGGCGTCGTACCGCTGCTGCCGCACGCCGGCGTTGTCCTCGACGTACGACGCGGGGAGTCCGTCGACCGCGCCGACGCGCAGCGCTGGGCCGGGGTCGAGGGCGTGCACGGTGCCTGGACCTTCGCCGGGATCGGACAGACCGCCGGCCTCGTGGTGACGCTCGCCTGGTGCGCGGCCGACCCGACGACCCTCGCCGACCACGTGCCGGTCGCACCGACCGGGATCCTGCGGACCCCACTGGCCGCGATCGTGCCGGGCGAGTGGGACTGGTTCACCGCTTCCCGCTGACCGGGAGACGCGGAGCGCTCGACCCGGCCGTGGCCGCAAAGGTGGTCCGGCACGGCGCCGGAGCGGTGGCCGGTGGAGTGGCGCCCGACGGAGCGGTGCCGCCGCGAGAACGGAGGACCCCGATGACCCGACTGCAGGACCGTGTGGCGGTGGTGACCGGTGGCGCCGGCGGGATCGGACGTGCGCTGGTGGAGGCCTTCCTCGCCGAGGGCGCCACTGTGGTGCTGGTCGACCAGGCGATCGAGCAGGGTGAGCGGGTGGCCGCCGAGCTCGGCGACAACGCGGCCTTCGTGGGAGGAGACGTCGGGGACCGGGCGGTCGCGGAGAAGGCGATCGGCGTCGCGGCGGAGAAGTTCGGCCCGGTCTCGGTGCTGGTGACCTGCGCTCAGGGGTCGGTACAGAAGCCGTTCCTGGAGCAGAGCCTCGAGGACCTCGAGGTGTCGATGCGCAGCGGCCTGCAGCAGACCTGGAACTTCCTCCAGGTCGCGCATCCGCACCTGCAGCAGACCCGTGGCTCGGTGATCACCTTCGCCTCGGGCGCCGGTCTGGACGGGATGCCCACGCAGGCGTCGTACGCGGCCGCCAAGGAGGCGATCCGCGGGCTGAGCCGGACGGTGGCCTCGGAGTGGGCCCGCGACGGCATCCGGGTGAACACGATCTGCCCGGTGGCGGCGACCGAAGGTGTGCAGGCATGGGCCGAGGCGTTCCCCGATGCCTATGCCAAGACGGTCGCGAAGAACCCGATGGGCCGCTGGGGAGACCCGCGCGAGGACATCGCACCGATCGCGGTCTTCCTGGCCAGTGACGACAGCCGCTACATGACCGGGCAGACGCTGATGGCGGACGGCGGGACACAGAAGCTGCGCTGAGCCCCGTCTCCAACGGACAACTCGACGGGCCCGAAAGGCCAACTCAACGGGCCCGAAAGGCCAACTCAACGGGGGCGGTGGGTCTCGGGAAGTCCTACCCCCGTCACCCCGGCGCCGAGCAGCGCACGGGACTCCTCCCGGCCGTCGAGGACGCGGGTGGTGCGGTGCTGGATCCGCCAACCGCGGGTGTCGTCGCCGGGCTCCGGGGACCCGGAAGTCGCGCGGACCAGGCTGAACAGATGGGCCCCGGCGCGGGCCAGGAAGAACTTGTCCCGGTGGTGGACCACCAGCACCGAGTGGCAGACCGCCCGCGCGGTGTCCCCGGTGACGGTCACCTGGGCCGGGCCGAGGAAGTGGGCCGCGCCTCGGCGAATCAGCCCCTGGTGGTCCTCGCCGGCGACCATTGCCCGCACCGCCTCCTGGTCGCCGAGGTACATCTCGTCGACGTCGTAGACCCCGTCGGCGGTCCACAGTCCGGCGACCTCGTCGGGCAGCCCGGCGTCGACGAGCGGACCGTACGAGGCGACCAGTTGGGCGATCGCCTGCTCGTCCTCGAGCTGGGACAGCCGCGACTCCAGCGCCACCAAGCGCTCCTCGATGCTCATGCGCCCGATTGAACCCGCCGCGTCGACACCCGGCGCGGCGCCTCCCGGTCACCGGAAGCCGCGGATCGGAGCGTCGTACCCCTTTCGTGATCCGACCCGACATGTAATAGTTGGAAGTCCAAGCAGTTACTAGGGTGTCAAACGAAGGGTTTCCCATGGTCAACCGGATCGGTCACTACGTCGGCGGCGCTCGCGTGAGCGGTACGTCGTCGCGCACCGCTGATGTCTTCGACCCCAACACCGGCACGGTGCAGGCCCAGGTCGACCTCGCCAGCACCGACGAGGTGCGCCACGCGATCGCGGTCGCCGAGGCCGCCCAGCCCGCGTGGGCCGCCACCAACCCGCAGCGCCGTGCCCGGGTGCTGGCGAAGTTCATCGCGCTGGTCAACGACGAGATGGAGGACCTCGCCCGGATGCTCTCGGCCGAGCACGGCAAGACGGTCCCGGACGCGAAGGGCGACATCCAGCGCGGCCTCGAGGTCATCGAGTTCGCCACCGGCGCGCCGCACCTGCTCAAGGGCGAATACAGCACCGCCGCCGGCACCGGCATCGACGTCTACTCGATGCGCCAGCCGCTCGGCGTCGTCGCCGGCATCACCCCGTTCAACTTCCCCGCGATGATCCCGCTGTGGAAGGCGGGCCCGGCACTGGCCGCCGGTAACGCCTTCGTGCTCAAGCCGTCCGAGCGCGACCCGTCCGTGCCGCTGCGGCTGGCCGAGCTCTTCACCGAGGCCGGTCTGCCCGACGGCGTCTTCAACGTCGTCAACGGCGACAAGGAGGCGGTCGACGCGCTGCTGCACGACGAGCGGATCCGGGCCGTCGGCTTCGTCGGCTCCACGCCGATCGCCGAGTACATCTACTCCACGGCCACCGCCAACGGGAAGCGTGCGCAGTGCTTCGGCGGCGCCAAGAACCACATGATCGTGATGCCCGACGCCGACCTGGACAAGGCCGCCGACGACCTGATCGGCGCCGGCTTCGGCTCCGCCGGCGAGCGGTGCATGGCGATCTCGGTCGCGGTGCCGGTGGGCGAGGAGACCGCCGACGCGCTGGTGGCCAAGCTGAAGGAGCGGATCGGCGGCCTGAGCGTGGGCCACTGCCACGACGACGCCAGCGACTACGGCCCCCTCGTGACTGCCGAGGCCAAGCAGCGCGTGGTCGACTACATCGGCATCGGTGAGAAGGAGGGTGCCGAGCTCGTCACCGACGGCCGCGACCTGGTGGTCGAGGACTACGAGGACGGCTGGTTCGTCGGCCCGACCCTCTTCGACAAGGTCACCGCCGACATGCAGATCTATCGCGAGGAGATCTTCGGACCGGTGCTCTCCGTGGTCCGGGCCGCCGACTACGAGGAGGGGCTGCGCCTGGCGAACGAGCACGAGTACGGCAACGGCGTGGCGATCTTCACCCGCTCCGGTGCCACCGCCCGCGACTTCGCCGCCCGCGTCAACACCGGGATGGTCGGCGTCAACGTGCCGATCCCGGTGCCGATCGCCTACCACACCTTCGGCGGCTGGAAGCGCTCCGGTTTCGGCGACCTGAACCAGCACGGACCGGACGCGTTCCGCTTCTACACCAAGACCAAGACGGTCACCTCGACCTGGCCCGCGGGGGAGGCGAGCGGCTCCAGCTTCGTCATCCCGACGATGGACTGAGCGCCGTGACGCACGAGGAGAACGAGGAGACTCGGGCGGTCGTCCAGGCGGTGCGCAAGTTCGCCGAGAGCGAGCTCGCGCCGCACGCGATCGCCTGGGACCGGGACAAGCACTTCCCGGTCGACGTGCTCAAGCGCGCCGGCGAGATCGGGCTGGGTGGGATCTGGATCGCCGAGGACGTCGGCGGCTCCGGGCTCACCCGGCTCGACGGGGTGCGGATCTTCGAGGAGCTCGCGCACGGAGACCCCTCGATCGCGGCGTACCTCTCGATCCACAACATGGTCACCTCGATGATCGACCGCTTCGGCACGCCCGCGCAGCGGGAGCGGTGGATCCCGCCCCTGGCTGCCCTGGACCACCTCGGCAGCTACTGCCTGACCGAGCCGGACGCGGGCTCGGACGCCGCTGCGCTGCGCACCAGCGCCCGCAAGGTCGAGGGCGGCTACGTCCTCGACGGCGCCAAGCAGTTCATCTCCGGCGCCGGCACCTCGGACGTGTACGTCGTCATGGCGCGCACCTCCGACGACGGCGCCAAGGGCGTCAGCTCGTTCATCGTGGAGAAGGGCGCCGAGGGGCTGAGCTTCGGCGCCAACGAGGACAAGATGGGCTGGAACGCCCAACCCACCCGCCAGGTCGTCTTCGACGGCGTCTTCGTCCCCGAGGACCAGCGGCTCGGCGAGGAGGGTCGCGGCTTCGCGATCGCGATGTCCGGCCTGGACGGCGGCCGGATCAACATCGCCGCGTGCTCCCTGGGCGGTGCGCGGTTCGCGTTCGTCACCGCGCTCGCCCACCTGCGCACTCGCGAGGCGTTCGGGACGCCGCTGATCGAGCAGCCCACCGTGCAGTTCCGGCTCGCCGACATGGAGACCGGGCTGCAGGCCTCCCGCTCGCTGTTGCACGACGCCGCGGCGGCGCTCGACGCCGGCCGGCCCGAGGCGACCAAGCTCTGCGCGATGGCCAAGCGGTTCGTCACCGACACCTGCTTCGGCGTCGCCAACGACGCGCTGCAGCTGCACGGCGGCTACGGGTACCTTCGCGAGTACGGCCTGGAGAAGGTGGTCCGCGACCTGCGGGTGCACCAGATCCTCGAAGGCACGAACGAGATCATGCGGCTCGTGGTGGGTCGCGCCCTGGTACGGGAGGTTGCTTGAACACCGCAGGAGGGATGGACGAGGCGCCGGTGCTCTTCCGGCGTGAGGGGCATGCGGCCCACGTCGTACTGAACCGACCGAAGGCGATCAACGCGCTCACCCACGAGATGGTCGAGATGATCCAGACCGCGCTCGAGGAGTGGGCGAGCGACGACAGTGTGCAGGTGGTGGTGCTCTCCGGCGCCGGTGAGCGCGGGCTCTGCGCCGGCGGCGACATCGTGGCGCTCTGGCGCGACGCCAAGGCCGGAGGCGACGAGGCCGCGGCGTTCTGGGCCGAGGAGTATCGGCTCAACAACACCATCAAGCACTACCCGAAGCCGTACGTCGCGATCATGGATGGCATCGTCCTCGGCGGCGGCATCGGCCTCTCTGCCCACGGCAGCATCCGGGTCGTCACCGAGCGGTCCTCGATCGGGATGCCGGAGACCGGGATCGGCTTCCTCCCCGACGTCGGCGGCACCTGGCTGCTCTCCCGGGCGCCCGGCGAGACCGGCACCCACCTGGCCCTGACCGCGGGCTCGGTCAAGGCTGGCGACGCGCTGGCGATCGGCATGGCCGACCACTACGTGCCCAGTGAACGGCTGCCCGCCCTGCTGGACGCCCTGGCCACCAAGGAGCCGCGCTCGGCGGTCATCGAGGTCTCCGAGCCGGCGCCCCCCTCGCCGCTGGTGGCGGACCGTTCCTGGATCGACGCCGCCTATGCCGGCGACGACGTGGCGACGATCGTGCAGCGCCTGCGCGAGCGACCGGAGGAGGCGGCCCGGACGGCGGCCGACAAGGTCGCGACGAAGTCGCCCACCTCGCTGGCGGTCGCTCTGCGTGCCCTGCGCGAAGGAAGGCGCTACAAGGACCTGGCCGAGGCGCTGGACACCGAGTACCGCCTCGCGCTGCGCTTCCACGACCACCACGACTTCGTCGAGGGGATCCGCGCCCAGGTGGTCGAGAAGGACCGCAACCCCCGGTGGCAGCCGGCCGCGATCGACGGCGTCACCGGTGAGGCCGTCGCGGCATTCTTCGCCCCGCTCGGCGACGCCGAGCTCGGGCTCACCGGATCGCTCACCAGCACGGAGAAGGAGTAACAGATGAAGATCGGATTCCTCGGGCTCGGCAACATGGGCGGCCCGATGGCCGCCAACCTGGTCAAGGGCGGCCACCGTGTCGTCGGCTTCGACCCGGTCGAGTCCGCCCAGGTGGCAGCAGGCGAGCACGGGGTCGAGGTGGTCGACGCGCCGAGCGCCGCGGTCGCCGACGTCGACGCCGTGATCACCATGCTGCCCAACGGCGCGCTGGTCCTCGCGACGTACGACGAAGTGCTGGCCGCCGCGCGACCCGGCACCCTCTTCATCGACTCCTCGACCATCGCGGTCGACGACGCCCGCCAGGCCTCGGCCCGGGCGGACGCCGCCGGCCACCGCTTCCTCGACGCGCCGGTCTCCGGTGGTGTGGTCGGCGCCGAGGCGGGATCGCTGACCTTCATGGTCGGTGGCACCGAGGAAGATCTCGAGGCGGCACGCCCGGTCTTCGAGCCGATGGCCGGCCGGATCGTGCACTGCGGCGAGACCGGCAACGGCCAGGTCGCCAAGCTGTGCAACAACCTGATCCTGGCGATCTCGATGGTCGGGGTCAGCGAGGCCGCTGTGATGGGGGAGCGGCTCGGCCTGAGCCACCAGGCGTTCTACGACGTCATCTCCACCTCGGCCGGCCAGTGCTGGGCGCTCAACGTGAACTGCCCGGTGCCCGGACCGGTGCCGACCAGCCCAGCCAACCGTGACTTCGCTCCCGGCTTCGCCACCGCCCTGATGAACAAGGACCTGGGCCTGGCGATGGCTGCGTTGGAGTCCACCGGCACCGATGCCCCCGTCGGCACGCTCGTCGCCGACCTCTATCGTGCCTTCTCCGAAGGTGGCGCGGGAGGACTCGACTTCTCCGCCATCATCAACCGAGTCCGCCAGGAGGTCGCGTGAGCGAGCAGAGCTACCAGACCATCATCGTCGAGACCGACGGTCGCGTCGGCCTGATCACCCTGAACCGGCCGAAGGCCCTCAACGCGCTCAACCAGGAGCTGATGCGCGAGGTCGTCGCGGCGGCCGAGGAGTTCGACCGCGACCCGGAGATCGGCGCCATCCTGCTCACCGGCTCCGAGCGTGCGTTCGCGGCCGGGGCCGACATCAAGGAGATGTCCGCGCAGGGCTACCAGGACGTCTACCTCGCCGACTTCTTCTCGCTGTGGGACCGGTTCGCCGCGGTGCGGACCCCCGTCGTGGCTGCCGTCTCCGGCTACGCACTGGGTGGCGGCTGCGAGCTGGCGATGATGTGCGACATCCTGCTGGCCGCCGACACCGCCAAGTTCGGCCAGCCCGAGATCACGCTGGGCACCATCCCCGGCATCGGTGGCTCCCAACGCCTCACCCGGGCCGTCGGCAAGGCCAAGGCGATGGACATGATCCTCACCGGCCGCCAGATGGACGCCGAGGAGGCCGAGCGGGCGGGCCTCGTCGCGCGGATCCTCCCCGCCGACGAGCTGCTCACCGAGGCCAAGGGTGTCGCCGCGAAGATCGCGTCGTTGTCGCTGCCGGCCGTCTACGCCGCCAAGGAGGCGGTCCAGGTCGCGCTGGAGACCACGCTGGCCGAGGGGGTCCGCTTCGAGCGGCGCACCTTCCACGCCACCTTCGCCTTCGACGACCGCAGCGAGGGGATGGCAGCCTTCAGCGAGAAGCGCACGCCGACCTGGACGCACCGCTGACGAGGGGCGTCGACCCGGCTCAGATGCACACGCGTTTGCGACGGGTCGGCGCGCGTCACGTGTGCGTTTGCGACGGGTCGGCGTCAGGAGCGCTTGCGCAGCGCGCCCCACGCGAAGCTGACGATCAGGGCACCGACCACCGAGCCGATCAGGCCGGTCGCGTGCAGGTCGAGGCCGTTGCCGGTCAGCAGGCTGATCAGCAGGCCGCCGACGAACGAGCCGACGAGGCCGCTGACCAGGGCCTCGGTCCAGTTGATGTCGGCCATCCGGCGGCCCAGGATGAGCTGGGCGAGGCCGCCGATCAGGATGCCGAAGCACAGCAGCGCGATGATGAGCATGGCGCAACGTTAGTGGGCAGACGGCGTTGGACGTAGCCGAGGGTTCAGAACGGCTCGGGCGGGTCCTTCGGATCCCGGAAGTCGCCGGCACGTCGCCGGAAGCCGGCGAGCAGCCGGCTCAGCGTCCGCAGCTCCTCGGCGTCGAAGTCGACGCCGGCGAAGACCTGCTCGTTGAGGGCGGTGGTCGCGGTGGCGAGCAGGTCGCGTCCGGCAGGGGTGATCTCGACGAGGAAGGAGCGACCGTCGTGCGGGTTCGGCGTGCGTCGTACCAGACCGTCGGCCTCGAGCCGGTCGACGGTGTTGGTGACGCTGGTCGGATGCACCTGGAGCAGATCCCGAGCGCGCCCCATCGGCATCCGGCCCGCGTGGGTGAACCCGAGCAGCCGGAGCATCTCGAACCGGGCGAAGGAGAGACCGAACGGCTTGAGCGCCGCGTCGATGCTGGCCACCAGGATCTGGTTGACCCGGAAGACCGAGGTCACCACCGCCATGCCGTCGGCAGCCTCGGCCCACCCGTGGTCCCGCCAGTTCTGGCGCGCCTGGGCGATCGGGTCGGAGGGTAGCGGCTGGGGCATCCGCGTGATGGTACCGACACCTGCGCGCGGATCCGCCGGCTGCTCCGGGCGTGGCTAGTGCGCCACTAGTCTGTCCGGCATGGACTGGCCCCTGCTCCGCCGGCCGCGGATCGTGGCGCCGGTCGAGCAGAGCCTCGCGTCGCGACCGTTCGGTGCGGCGATGCTCACCGGCGCCTCCGGTATGGGCAAGTCGACGGTCGCCAGCCAGGTCGCCGACGCCTGGCAGGGTCGGGGTGGCGAGGTGCTGACCCTGGTCGGGCTGGCGGAGCTGGCCGAGGTGCCGTTGGCCGCGTTCGCGCCGCACGCCGGTCGTCTCGGCCTCGACCCGGCCACCTGGACCGCCCAGTCCCTGATGACGGCGGCCGGATCGCTGACGCCGGCGCCGCTCCTCCTCGTCGACGACGCACCGCTGCTGGACCCGACCTCGGCAGCCGTGGTGTACCAACTGGTGCGGGTCTACGGCGTCCGTGCCGTCCTCACCGGCCGCACCGAGCACCTGGCCGGTGGGCCGATCGAACGCCTGCTGCACGAGCGGGTGGCGACGCAGGTCGAGGTGGGCGGCTTCGACTTCTACGAGATCCGACTCCTGCTCCGCCGCCGGTACGACGCCGCCCCGCGCCCCGACGACGTGGCCCGCCTGCTGCGTCAGACCCAGGGCAACCCGATGCTGCTGCGCGAGGTGCTGCTGCGGACCGAGCGCCGGGGGCTGGTCGCGCGGGTCGACTCCGGCATCGAGCTGGAGCCGATCGAGGTGCCGACCGACGTGCGCCGCTCGATGCGGGACCGGGTCGCCGACCTCGCCGACGCTGATCGTGAGCTGATCGCGCTGGCCACGCTGGCCGACGGCGCGCCGATCGCGGATCTGCTGACCCCGGAGCAGCGGCGGCGGGCCGAGCGGCTGGTCGATGAGTCCCTGCTGCACTGGATGTCCTCGGGCACACTCCGGCCGGCGCATCCGTTGCTCGGCGAGGCGACGCTGACCACCCTGACCCACGAGGAGCGCGACGCCTTCGCCGAGCGGGTCGCCCGTGGGCTGGAGAGCGGCGACGGCGATGCCGCCCGTTTCGTCGCGGTGCGGCTGCGATGCCACGGCGGCGGGGCGACGGACGAGGACGTGGAGTGGGCGATCGGGCACGCCTATGCCCGCGGCGAGTATCTGGAGGCGGTGCAGCTCGACGCCCTGCACGCCGAGCATCGGCCGGGCTGGGAGCCCAGCACCGCAGCCCAGCTGTACCGCGCCAGCAGCCTCTCCTGGCTGGGCCGGATCGCCGAGGCGGACGCGGTCTTCACCGCTGTGGACCAGCGTGTCAGCGAGCCCGCGGAGCGCGCGCTCGTGGTCTCCCGCTACGGCGCTCACCTGGTGCAGCGCCGCTTCGAGGTGGCCGGTGCGCTGCGCCTCGCCGCGGCGCACGACCCGTACCTCGGGGAGGCGGAGCGGGCCGCGCTGGCTCCGGAGATCCGCTCCTGGCAACTGCTCGCCGGCCGCACTGTTGCCCTGCCGACGCAGGGCTCCTGGGGCGAGGACGTCGACCCGGCGCTCGAGGTGCGGGCGGCGATCGCCTCGATCGTCGTGGGTGCCATGGGCGGGCACGACACCGCTGCCGAGGCCCAGCTGCTCACCCGGATCCAACGCCGGCACGGTGTGCTGGAGCCGCACGCCGCCGACCTGGTGCACCTCCAGCGCTACTTCGCACTGCTGGCGCAGGGCCGCGGGGCCGAGGCAGAGCAGGTGGTGGTCGAGCGACGTACCGGGTGTGCCGCGGACGCTGCGGGCTTGTGGACCTATCTGTTGGCCCGCCACCTCGCGCTGCGCGGCCGGCTGGAGCAGGCCTCGACCCTGGCCGGCTTCGCCGTGGAGCTGCTCACCTGGCGCGATCCGGTCGGTTTCCTCGGCGCGGCCCGGGCGTTGCGCCCGCTCCTCGCGGCCAGCGCGGGCGAGATCGATACCGCCGAACAGCTGCTCGCCGCGCTGCCGGCCGAGCACGCATCCGACCCGAAGGTCGCCGTGGTGACCGCGACGGTGGAGGGACTGGCGCTCGCCTCCCGCGGCGACCGCGACGGAGCCGCCCGGGTCATCTGCGACGCGGCCCGCCACGCGATCGACGTCGATCACGGGCTGCTGGCTGCGCTGGCGTTGGGTGAGTGTCTCCGCCTCGGTGTCGTCGACGAGGCCGCCGACCTTCTTGGTGAGCTACGGACCGGCAGTGCCGGACTGGGTCTCTACGACGGACTCGACGAGGCCGCCGAGACGCTGGGCAGCCGCGACCCGTCGGGTGCCCTCCGTGCCGCAGGCATGCTGCACGGCGCCGGCCTGGACGTCGTCGCCGTCGACACGCTGGCCTGGGCGGAGACGATGGCGCCGTCCACCAGTGAGGTACGCCGCAAGCTCCACCGGCTGCGGCTCGGGATCGAGCAGACCAGCGAGGCGCGACCCCTCGCCGGCGGGCCGACCGCGCGAGCCGGCGACCTGACCGATCGGGAGCAGGAGATCGTGGACCTGGTCCGTGCCCGGCTGAGCAACCGGGAGGTGGCCCAGCAGCTGGGCATCTCCGCGAGCACCGTGGACAACCACCTCACCAGCGCCTACCGCAAGCTCGGGGTCTCCGGGCGCTCCGGCCTCCGGCAGCTGCTGGCGGAGCCCTCCGACGAGCTCGGCCAGAAGGGCTGACGCGCCCACCCTCCTAGGGACCCCCGACGGGCGTCTAGGAGGTTTCTCCCCATGTCCTTGGTCCCGGCTCCGATGGTGCACTCACTGCGCTGTTGGTGGGACAGCCGCACCGCCCCGTGCTCCAACTGGGCCGTGCGGGGGACCTGCTCCCACCGCTGAAACCCGTGCCGCACGCGGCGGCGCGGATGAGTGGGGAGTTGTTGCATGTCCGTGGGGAAGCAGTTGGCATCGACGACGGGCGCCTCCGGCGCGCCGGACAGGACCGGGGACCCGGCGCGCCGGAGCATCCGGCACTGGTTGATCGGGATGCTTGCGGTCCTGACGGCCGTGCTCGGCGTACCGCTGCTGACCTCTGTCGCGGCCACCGCCGCCGCCGAGTCGCTGGCGATCGACAAGAGCGTGGACAACGCCACCCCGGCTCCGGGTGAGGCGTTCACCTACACGATCCAGGTGCGGTGCTCGGAGGAGGACTGCCTCGACGCGCAGATCACCGACGCGCTGCCGGCCGAGCTGGACGGCTTCCGGATCCTCAACGTCGCCTACAGCCCCAACGCGATCCCGCGCACCGTCACCTGGGGTCCCGGCGGAGGCGCCACGCCCCCTGCGACCGTGGGCAGCAACACCACGCTGACCGTGGACATCGCCGAGCCCACGACCACCCCGGTGGGCACCGGCCTGGCCGCGGGCCGCAGCTACACCGTGCAGATCTCCCTCCAGGTCCCGGACGACTACCCGCCGGGCACGAGCCCTGACATCGTCAACACCGCCGAGGTCACCGCGAGCAACGCCGACACCCAGCGGGCCTCGGCGACGGTCAACATCGAATCCCCGGTGACCATCGGCGTCGCTGTCGACAAGGCCTGGAGCAACAACCGCCAGAGCTATCAGCCCGGCGGCGCCTCCACGATCGCCATCGACGCGCGCAACACCTCGAACGTCGCCGTCGACCAGGTCGTCCTCCAGGAGCCGAAGGCTGCCCCGGCCGATGCGGCCTCCCTGGACCCGAGCAACCCCTTCACGATCACCGACTTCACCGGCTTCGGCGCGGTCGACCTGCCGTCCGGATGCACCAGCGTCCGGGTCGACGCCTATGTGCAGTCCGGCGGCACCTGGAACTGGGTGAACGGCACCGCCGCCGCCACCCCGACCGGCCTGGCCCTGCCGGCCGGCGTCACCCCGGCGGAGGTCGGCGGCATCCGGGTCACCTGCGAGGGCGACGTCGCCCGCGGTACGACGCTCTCGGTCGACCTCGACCTCGCCCAGCGCGCGACCCACCGCAACACCGGTGCCAGCCTGGCCGCGACCACCAACCGGGTGGACAACACCGCCACCGGATCGGTCACTGAGGACGGCACGACCAAGACCGACGACGGCACCGCGAACTACGTGGTCTCGCCCCTGGTGCCGACCGTGGAGGCGAGCAAGAACATCTCGCCGCAGCGGATCCTCGCCGGACAGTCGGCGAACGCGACGATCGGCGCCACCAACGGCGCCACCACGGTCACCGAGCTGCGCCTGGCCGACCTGGGCTTCTTCACCTCCGAGATCACCTTCGGCGGCTTCTCCGGCCCGCTGACCTGGCCGGCGGGCGCGACCAGCGCGACCATCACCTACCACACGCTCGACGGCACGCCGGCGACCACGACGGAGACCGTCACCAGCGGTCAGACCCCGGCCGGGCCGAGCGAGCCGATCAGCGGCTTCAAGATCACCTATACCGGTGAGATCGCCGCCGCCGAGAGCGGCGGGGCAGCCTTCACCATCGTCACTTCGGTGGACGCGACCGGCAACGCGCCGACCCTGTCGCTGAACAACACCGTCGACGTCGACGTCGAGGCGAGCAACGGCCTGACCGACGAGGCCTCGGCCACCGACGACCTCACCATCACCAACCCCGCGATCGACGTCACCCTCGACAAGACCGTCCGGCCCAGCGCCGCGGTCCAGCCGGGCGACACGGTGACCACCTCGCTGGCCGCGACCGCGGTGGCCACGGGTGACGGCGCCTACGTCGACTCGATCGTGATCGAGGACAGCTGGGGCACCGCCGCGTCCTGCACCGGCTTCTGGAACGCCTTCGACCTGCGGGCGATCGCGCCGACCCAGGTGCCCGACAACACCCGCCTGGTGCTCGAGGTCCAGGACGGCGCCGGTGCCTGGCACGAGGTGACGACCTACGGACCGACGGCCGGGGCGAGCGTCTTCCAGCTGACCGAGGCGCAGCTGGCCGCCGCGCTGCCCGGCGGTCTCACCGCGGATGCGGTGCAGGGCATCCGGTTCACCTTCACCGACGCCGACGGCTTCCCGGCGACCACCACGGTCACCCCCAATGTCGTCTTCGATGCGCGCAGCGACCTGCGCAAGGACACCTGCCCGACGCCGGTGCCCGGCTCGCAGCGCAGCTACACGAACACCGCGACCACCACCGCCGACGGCGACACCGGTGGCGGACGTCCGCTGACCGACAGCGCCACCGACACCGGCCAGGGCACCGTCGCCTACCCGGTCGGCCCCCCCGGTCCGCTCGACATCGCCAAGTCCTGGAACCGCGACACCGTGGACGCCCAGTCCGGCGCCCGCCCGACCACCACGCTGGGCTGGAACGTCACCGATGGTTACTCGCCGGTGCGGATCACCGACATGGCCGACGAGCCCAGCGCCGCCGATGTCGACGAGACCGTGTACGACGCCTTCGACCTGGTCCGGATCGAGCCGGTCTCCGCCAGCAACACGCCCTTCTCCAGCGGCTGGTACCTGAAGTACGACACGGTCACCCGGGTCGAGCTGTTCAACGCCACGACGGGGACCTGGGAGTCGGTCCCGGCGCCCGGCGGCAGCTGGATGACCGGCAACCGCGGCTTCAAGGGCCACACCCTGACCACCGCTCAGCGCACCACCACGATCGGGGTGCGGTTGACCTTCGCGGAGACCGCTGCCGACACCACCGCACGCCAGCAGGCCCAGCAGGTCGGCAGTGCGTTCGACCCCTACGCACCCGCACCGGGCACGGGCGTGGGCTCCGGCGGCAGCAACCGCGCCAACGTGCTCACCTGGGAGCTGCGTGACCAGAAGCGCAGCGACGGCTCGTGGGTGGTGGAGGAGGAGCTCTTCAACACCGACGACGAGGGGCTGGTCGACAACACCACGCGCCTCACCGGAACCCCGGTCGGCGGGGGAACCGATGTCACGACGACCGACAACGACACCATCCAGATCCTGGACCCCGATCCGGGCGTGGAAGTGACGAAGTCGGTCACCCCCACCCGTGACGTCCACACCCCGCCGGCCGGCTCACCCGCCGCCGCCTACCCGACGGCGACCTGGACCATCGTCGCGTCCAACAGCTCCACGGCGCCGGCCTCCTACGTCCGGGTCACCGACCCGGCGACCTGCACCGACACGGACCTGGCCGACTGCCAGAGCGCCGGCACCCCGACCGACGCCGTGGCCGACCCGTGGGACACCGGTGCGGACTACCTGACCGACGACGACACCCCGAACTCGTTCGAGCGGTTCGACGCCACCCGGATCACCGTCGGTGCGAGCATCGGCGCCGAGGTCGACCTGGCCTCGTCCACGGTCTGGCTGTTGCGCTACTCCGGCGGCACCTATGCCACCGAGCAGACCACCGCTGCCGCGGTGAACGCGATGACGGCGGCCCAGCTCGCCGACGTGGTCGGGATCAGCGTGACCTACCAGCCGACCGATCCGGCCGCCTCCGGAGGCACGATCACCCAGGCCAACGACCTGACCATCGTGATCGACACCCGGCTCCGGGCCACCCTGCGCAGCAGCGGCGAACCGTTGGTGCTGCGCGCCGGTCAGACCTACGACCAGACCAACCGCGTCTACGCGCAGTCCTACGACCCGATCACCAGCCCCGACGTGCTCACCGGTGACGTGGACGACGCGACTGTCCAGATCACCGGCGGTGAGGTCAACGTCGCCGCCACCAAGGCGGTCACGCCGGCCCAGATCACCGAGCCTGCGAACCTGGCCGACCAGGACACCGCGCGCGTCGTGCTCGGCGCCAACCAGGGCACCGCTCCGCGCAGCACCCTCTCCCCGTCCCGGGTGGTGATCGAGGACCAGGCCGACTCGCCCGACTTCTGGGACTCCTTCGACTTCGCGGGCAACCTCGAGGTGCAGCAGATGCCCGCCGGCGCCGACCGCGTCCGGGTGGACCTGTACGACGGCAGCGCGTGGGTCGAGGGCACCGCCGGCCCGGCGACGGGGATCGTGCTCCCCGAGGTCCCGGCCGGACAGGTGCAGGGCATCCGGTTCGTCTTCACCCGCGCCGACGGTGCGCTCTTCTCACCGGTCGTGCCGGCACCGAACTGGACCGCCCGCGTCGCCTACGACGTGGACCTGCGGACGACGTACCGAACCTCGGGGGAGGAGCTGGAGTTTCCCTCGACGATCGACAACACGCAGACCTCGCAGTCCTTCCGTCCCGACGGCAACGACTCCGAGCCCGCGGACGCCAGCGACAGCGTCGAGCTGGTCGTGGGCACCCACGAGCTCGCCGTCAACAAGCTGACCAACGAGGGCACCCGACTCGCCTCTGCCGGCGACATCGTGCCGTTCGACCTGACCCTGACCAACAACGGCACCGGCTTCCTCACGCTTACCGAGCTGCGCGACACGCTGCCCGCGCAGCTGTCCTACTCCGGTGAGCCGGCGCCGGAGTTCACCGCCCAGGCTGACGGCCTGCTCTCCGACGACGTCACGGTGACCGTGGACGGCTCCGACATCGTCTTCGACTGGCCCACCGGTGGCGACCGGATGGCGCCCGGTGAGACGTTCCGGATCCGGCTCTGGCTCGAGCTGCTGCCCGGCCTGGCCGCCGGGGAGAGCGCCACCAACACGATGGTCGCGACCACCGCGGAGGAGCTGACCCGCTGCACCAACACCGTCGCCGGCGGAGCCACCACCGACGACTGGGCCACGACGCCCACCACGTGCGGCACCAGCGACTTCATCGGCGTGGTCAACGGACCCAACCTCTACACGGTCAAGGGCGTGGCCGGCTCGCTCGAGGGTGCCTACCGGCCCGGATCGACCACCGCCTGCACCCCGATGCTCGATGTCGACGGTGCCAGCTACTACCGCCCGAACTGTGTTGCCCACAGCCAGGTCGGCGGCACCGACGACTGGGCCCTGCACACCGTCAACGCGGGCACGATCAGCATCGACGAGATGACCATCTTCGACCAGCTGCCGGCCTCCGACGACGCCAAGCTGGTGGCAGGCACCCCGCGCGGCAGCACCTACCGGCCGGAGCTGGTGGCCGACTCGCTGAAGGTGAACGCCCCCGAGGGCACCACCATCACCACCGAGGTCACCACCAGCGCGAACGTCTGCGTCGGCACCTGGTCGAACCTGGTGGACCAGCCGGTCTGCGAGCAGTCCGGGGAGACCTGGACCGCCGCCGGGCCGGGCACCGACTGGTCGCAGGTCACCGGCCTGCGGGTCCACCTGGACTTCACCACCTCCACCGCCGGTGCGCTGCAGCCGGGGCAGGCGGCCGACATCACCTACTCCTCGCGCAACGACCTGCGCGACGCCGACAACCCGGACGGGGTCACCCGCAGCGTCCCGGTCGACGACGACTTCGCCTGGAACCAGTTCGGCGTGAAGTTCCTCAACACCGGCGCCGACAAGTGGCGCAAGATCGCGCCGAACCAGGTCGCCGTGCACCTGCGCTCCGGCTCGGTCCAGGTCACCAAGGAGATCACCGGCCCGGCCGCGCAGTACGCCGCCGAGGAGTTCCGGGTCGACGTGGCCTGCCGGGTGGGCTCGGGCGACGACGCGCAGACGCTGGACCTCGGCGATGACGCAGTCGTCGAGCTGAGCGAGGCCAACGACCACACGGTCAGGGTCGACGGCATCCCGCTCAGCGAGCAGGGCACGTCCTGCACCTTCACCGAGCAGGGCCAGATCGGCGAGTTCGGCGAGAGCTCCCGCAGCGGCAGCCCGGTCACCGTCGACGTCACCGAGCCGACCGACCCGGCGCTGCCGGTCGCGGACCAGCAGGTCCCCTCGGCGCAGGCGGTGACGATCGGCAACGACTACCAGTACACCGGTCTTTCGCTGACCAAGCGGATCGACACCGACGCGACCGACGTCGATCTCGGCCCGTTCGGCTTCACGCTGGGCTGCACCTCGCTCACCGGCCGGGCCGTCACCTTCGACGACGCGGGCACCACCGAGCTCGCCTTCACCGTTGCCGGGGACGAGACCTGGACCGCTCCGGTGGACCGGATCCCGGTGGGCGCCTCCTGCGAGGTGACCGAGACCGACGCCGATGCCGCCGACCACCTCGTGGTCACCGGCGACAACGTGGTCGACAACGGTGACGGCAGCGCGACGGTCACCCCGGGTCTGGAGCCGGCCGAGATCGTCTTCACCAACGGGTACGACGCCGGCACGGTCACCCTCGCGAAGGTGGTCGACGGCGACGGCGCCACCCGCTACGGCACCGGCACCTTCGTCTTCGACGTGACCTGCACGTATGCCGACCAGACCCCGTTCGAGGGCGAGGTCGAGCTGATGGCCGGGGCCACCCGGACGCTCGGCCCCTACCCGGTCGGCACCTCCTGCACGGTCGCGGAGACCGGCACCGGCGGCGCCACGACCAGCGTGCTCGAGCCGGCCGACGGCGTGGTCGTCGTACCGGCTCCGGAGCCGGCGGGCAGCACCCCCAACACGGGTGCGCCGACGAACGTGACGCTGACCGCGACCAACACCTTCGACCTCACGTCGATGGAGGTGGAGAAGCAGCGCTTGGGTGACCTGTCGGTCGACGGTGCCACGGGGCCGTTCACGGTCTCCTTGGAGTGCACCTGGCTGGTCGACGGCGCGCGGGTCGGGTTCGATGTGCCCGGCGGCGCCGAGCGGGTGCTGAAGAAGGCCAACGGCTACCGGGCGTCGTACCAGGAGCTCCCCTCGAGCGCCGTGTGCACGCTGACCGAGACCGAGACCGGCGGGGCCGACGACACCTCGATCCGATCGATCGTGGCCGGTGACCGCTCCCAGCAGGACGGCACCGAGGCGACGCTCGACCTGAGCACCACCGACGGGCCGGGTCAGGCGGCGGTCGTGGTGACCAACACCTTCGAGACGCCGGACCGCGGCACCGATCCCGGTGGCGAGAAGGACCCCGGTGACAAGGGGAACGACGGCGACAACGGCTGGCTGCCCGACACCGGTGCCGGTTTCGGTCGCGGGCTGCTGGTCCTCGCGGTGGCGCTGCTCCTGGCGGGACTGTTCGTGGTCGCGCGGAACCGACGCACCCCCTGAGCTCGCGTCCGGGTCGGGCGCCCCATCGCCCGGCCCGGACGTGCTGACCTGAGCAGGCTGACCTGATCAGACAGGTGCGGCGACCTCGGCCGTCTCCGCGGGTCGCATGCGTGCCGCCCGCCGGGCGACCACGGCGACACCCGAACCGGCCGCGGCGAAGAGTCCGGCGAGGAACGCCCAGCCGGGCAGCCCGTGGTCCACCGCAGTCGCGGTGACCAGGGCTGGGGCGACCATCGCGGCGATCGAGTAGCCGGTCTGGGTCAGCCCCTGGTAGGCGCCGGCGCTGTCGGGGTCGGCCAGTTCGAAGGCGAGCCCCCAGCCGCCGGCCTCGCACCACACCTCCGCCCACGATCCGAGCAGCTCGGCGCAGACCAGGAGCGCCACGGCGGCAACTGCGCCGACGCTGCCCGCTGCCGCATAGAGAAGGCAGGCGGCGGCGAGCAGCAGGCTGCCGCGCCGGATGGTGCGTCCGGCGATGAGGACGTCGTGGGTGCCCCGCGCGGCGCGCACCTGGAACAGCGCGACCAGCACGGTGTTGAGCACCAGCAGCAGCGAGATCACCACCGCCGGGGCCTCGGTCCGGGTCGCGATCCACAGGGGGACTCCCACACTGGTCAGGCTGAACTGCATCGCGATCACCGAGGTGCCGACGACGGTCGCCAGGTAGGTCCTATCGCGCAGCGGCGACCGGCCACGGGGGCGGCCCGGGTCGAGATGCACGTCCATCCGTGCCCCGAGCCCGGGTGCTCGTTGCCGCAGGCCGAGGAGCGGCACCGTGGCGGCGGTGGTGAGCAGGCCGACCAGCACCATCGTGGTGCGGTAGGCAGCCGCGGTGTCGACGAGCAGGGCGAGGCCTGCCAGGACGGTGCCGACCCCGATCAACACATTGGTGACCACGCGGAGCCGGGCGCGGATCGCGACCCGCTCGGACCCGGTGAACCAACGGGCCTGGACCGTCGCCTTCGCCGATCCCTGCAGACTCCGTCCGCCGACCGCGACACAGGCGATCAGGGTGAAGGAGCGGGCGTCGGCGGCGAAGACGTAGGCGAGCATCGCCACGCCCTGGATCGCGTTCGCCCACAGCTGGAGGCGATCGGCACCGATCCGGTCCGCCGCCTGGCCGCCGAGGAAGGATGCGAGCACCCCGACCGCGCCGGCGATGGTCAGCCCGAGACCGACAGTGGTGGCGCTGAGCCCGACCACGCGGGTGAAGTAGAGCGCGCTGACGCTGTAGAAGAGCCCGGTCGAGAGCGAGGCGGTCGCCGTGGAGAGGGTCAGAGCACGTTCGACCGGGTCGGCCGGGAGAAGACGGGGCACGCGGAAGTTTCTCCCACGCCGCGGACGCGCCGAGCGAACGATGTAGCGTTGCGCTTCATGGTTGGGCAGGCGGAGTACGAGCTGGCCGGCTCCGACCTCGGCGAGGTGCGGTTCGCGCTCTCGCCGATGAACGAGCTCGCGCTCTCGTTGCGGACCTGGCGCGAGCCCGGCCGCTACCCGCTGCAGCTGGCGTGGCTGCAGCGCACCGAGGCGGCCCGCACCGGGCTCGACGGCGAGTTGCTGCTCGCCCTCACCAACGCGGACATGTGGACCCCGGACTTCCTCACTCCGCGGCCGTGGTCCCCGCTGACCCGGTTCGACGAGGAGCTCGCGGCGCTCGCGGCCACCCCGTTGGACGTGGTCGCCGACGACATCGCCGAGGTGCACCCGGACCCGGCCACCCGCCCGGCCGTGCTCAAGGGTCGCCGCGACCGGTTGCTGCGGCGGATCACCCGCGCGCTGGCGGCGTACTGGACCGCGTGCTTCGAGCCGTGGTGGCCGCGGATGCGGGCGGTGCTGGAGGCCGACATCGTGTTCCGGGGGCGGACCATCGCCCGGGACGGCCTCGCCGCGATGTTCGCCGACCTCTCGCCGCAGATCCGGTTGGTCGGCGATGTGGTGCAGGTCGAGCTCACCTCCGACGTCCGGTTCCGCCGCAGCACCGCCGGGGAAGGGCTGACCCTGGCGCCGTCGCTGTTCACTCGCAGGCCCACGGTCCCGATCGCGCCCGCCGAGCCGCCCCTCATCCTGTACGGCGCCCGCGGCGCCGGCACGCTCTGGGAGCGCGACCGACCCCGGGCCCCCGATGCCCTCGCTGCCCTGATCGGCGCTCCGCGCGCCCGCCTCCTCGCGGTGCTCGAGGCGCCCGCGTCCTCGACCGAGCTCGCGGTGAGGCTCGGGGTGACCACGAGCGCGGTCAACCAGCACCTGCGGGCGATGCGTGAAGCCGGCCTGCTGACCTCGGCGCGCCACGGCCGCTCGATGCTCTATCTGCGCTCCCAGCTCGGGGATGCCATGCTGCGGAGCTCGTCCGGCCGGTTGTGACATCTGGCCGAGCATGCTGCTCGTCGTGGGCGGGGTCGTGCTGGCGATCGGAGGTGACGCGTCGGAGCTGACGCGTCGGAACTGACGTGTCGGAACTGACGTGTCGGAACTGACGTGTCGGAACTGACGTGTCGGAACTGAGCCCGAGGCCGTCAGGTGAGTGCGGCGCTGGGAACAGCGAGGCGTGTGGGTGTGGTCCGGCCCCGCAGCACCGTCTCGCCGTGCTCGACCCAGTGCCCCGCCTCGCCTGGATCGGTGCTGCGCGCCGCGGCCACGCTGTCCCCGGCGGCCAGCACCCCGTTCGGCGCCTCCTTGGCAAGGTCGCAGAGGCGGGCCGCGGAGTTCACCGCGTCACCGATCGCGGTGTACTCGAAGCGGTTCTGGTGGCCCACGTTGCCGACCACGACGGTGCCGGTGGCCACGCCGATCCCGACGCCGACCTCGGGCACCTCCTCGGCCAGTCGGGCGGCCATGGCGCGGGCCGCCGCCAAGGCCCGGGCTGCGTGGTCGGGCAGCGGCGCGGGGGCGCCGAAGATGGCGAGGACGGCGTCCCCGAGGAACTTGTTGACCAGGCCGCGGTGCGTCCCGACCTCGTCGACGACCACCCCGAAGAACCGGTTGAGCAGCGCGACCACCTCGGCCGGGCCGTGCTCGGTGGCATACCTCGTCGACCCGACCAGGTCGACGAAGAGCACCGAGGCGTCCAGGGTCTCGCCGCCCAGCGAGATCTCCCCGGTGGGAGAGGCGGTGGCTGCCTCGGCGACCTCGCGGCCGACGTGACGGCCGAACAGGTCCCGGATCTTCTCGCGCTCGCGCAGCCCGTGCACCATCGCATTGAAGCCGCTCTGCAGCTGGCCCAGTTCGGTGCCGTCGTAGACCGGCAGGTCGACGTCGAGGTCACCGGACTCCACCTCGCGCAGGGCGTCGCGCACCGACAGGATCGGGGCGACCACGGAGCGGGCGTTGAGGTCGGTGAGGAGCGCCCCGAAGACCAGCACGATCCCGCAGAGCACGATGGTGACGACGGCGAGC
The DNA here is from genome assembly GCA_008123405.1 of Nocardioides sp. BGMRC 2183. Taxonomy (GTDB): domain Bacteria; phylum Actinomycetota; class Actinomycetes; order Propionibacteriales; family Nocardioidaceae; genus Nocardioides. Next base: position 61,659 of record VSSA01000008.1, on the reverse strand, counting down.
TGCGGCAGGGTCGCCTCGTTGGCGCTCAGCGCGAGCAGCGCGGTGATCATCAGCCCGATCACCGGCGCGGCAGTGCCGACCAGCCAGAAGAGCATCATCCGCGGGCCGACTCCGACCCCGCGTTGCCGCGCGGAGACCGACCGGTTCGCCAGCGCTCGCGCGGCGACCGGGCGCAGCGCGAACTCGGTGACCAGGTAGGCGACCCCGGAGACCACGATCGCGCCGATCCCCACGGTGAGTGCGGTGCCCAGCGCCCGATCCGGCTGCAGGCGGGCGGCGAGCACGGTGAACAGCACGGTGCCGACCGCCCAGATGCCGAACTGGATCAGGGTGAGCCGCAGCGGCACCCGCAGCGCCTTGGACCGCTCCGCAACGGTCGGCTCGCCGTCGTTGCGCGTGGCCCAACGCAGCGCACTGAGACTGGTCGTGGTGCCGAGTACGACGCCGATCGCCGCGCCCACCACGACGTAGACCGGGATCGCGATCGCCAGGGCGATGACCATCTCCCGGGTCGGCTCCGGGGAGGGGATCGCCCAGGTGTTGACGACGAAGACGACAGCGACGCCGAAGACGTTGGTGAGCAGCAGCAACACCGTCAGCAGCACCTGGATCCGCAGCCGCAGATGGCGGGCGTCCTGCTCCCGCGGGCCGAGCACCCGGGCGCCGAAGGGGGAGCGGCGTCGCCTGGTCGTGATCCCCATGAGGGTGAGACTAGGCGCCGCCGGTGGATCTGGGTCGGGAGGCGGACGAGGGTCGGGCTGCGTCGTACCACTGGTCACATCCGCCCCACCGCCCAGCGAGTTCTGGCACTTATCAGGGGTTGCAACGCCTGATAAGTGACGGGATCCCCGGTGAACCGGGGATCCCGACGGCTCCGCCACAGGCGAGCTCAGGCGCCGACGAGCTCCTCGGACCCCACCTCGGCCGGCGTCTCGCCGCGGGCGGCCCGCTCCTGGCGCACGGCCCACACGATGCCCGCGATCCAGACCACGGCCAGGGTGCCGGCGATCGCGCCGACGGCGGCACCGCTGGCGCCCAGCGACTCGGCGATCGTCTTGGAGTTGGTGACCACGATCAGGCCACCGGCAGCCACGCCGAGCACCCGCGCCGGCAGGATTCGGACGAGGTAGGCGGCGATCGGCGCGGCGATCACACCACCCGCGAGCAGGGCGAGCGCGTAGTCCCAGGGGATGTCGGAGTGGGCGAGGGCGAAGAGGAACCCGAGCGAGCCGCCGACCGCGACCACGAACTCGGAGGTGTCGATCGAGCCGATCACCTTGCGGGGCTCCAGCCGCCCGGAGGAGAGCAGCGTGGTGGTGCCGACCGGGCCCCACCCGCCGCCGCCGATGGCGTCCAACGCACCGCCGGCCAGGCCCATCGGGGCCAGCATCGTCGCCGACGGGCGGGACCTGAAGGTGGGCCGGCGTCCACCCAGCACCAGGAAGCGCCAGATCACGTAGAGGCCGAGGGCGAGCAGGATGCCGGCGACCCAGGGCTTGGCCAGGTCACCGTCGAGGTTGGCGAGCAGGGTCGCGCCGGCGAACGCGCCGACGAAGCCCGGGACCGCGAGGATCCCGACGGTGCGCCAGTCGACGTTGCCGAGCTTGTGGTGGGAGATGCCGGAGACCAGCGAGGTGCCGATCTCGGAGAAGTGCACCGCGGCCGAGGCGGCGGCCGGTGCCACACCGACCGCGAGCAGCAGCGTCGAGGAGGTGACGCCGTAGGCCATGCCCAGCGATCCGTCGATGAGCTGGGCGAGGAGGCCCACGAATCCGAGTACCAGCAGCTTGCGCACGGTCAGCCTTTCGTCGTGACGGCGCCGAGCCTCCGCCACTTAAGTCGAGTGAGATACCTAAGATAAGCAGATTGGAGAACTCTGGCAAAGTGCGCCGACTCCCCGGCGTGGCGCGACCCTGCGGATACGTCGTCGGCATCTGCTTGGATCGCTGTGTGAGCCGCTTCTCCGCCGACGAGATCACCGACGCCTACGCCGCCTTCCACGAGAAGGTCGCGACCTTTCAGGAGACCGGGGACTGGCACGGCTACGCCGATCTCTTCACCGAGGACGCCCTGTACGTCGAGCGCGCGATGGGCACCTTCCGTGGGCGGGAGGAGATCCGTGCCTGGTCGACCCGGACCATGACCAGCTATCCGGGGCGGGTGATGACCGGCTTCCCGCTCAGCTGGCAGGTGGTGGACACCGAGGCGGCCCGACTTGTCTGCGAGGTGGGCAACCCGATGCCCGACCCCGGGGACGGCACGATGCTGTCGGAGCCCAACATCACGATCATGACCTACGCCGGGGACGGGCTGTTCAGCTACGAGGAGGACGTCTACAACCCGCTGCGGTTCCACACGATGGCGGTGCGGTGGGCGCAGATCGCCGCCGAGCACGGGAACGCCGAGGACGACGTACTGGCGTTCCTGGAGAAGTTCGGCCCGCGCCGCTGACGGGACTTGGCAGGCTCTGGAAGGCTCAGCACATGACCGGCGCGGCGAAGCGGCTCCTCCTGGAGATCCTCGGCTGGTTGATGCTGCTCGGCGGGATCGCCGCCCTGGTGCTGCCAGGGCCGGGGCTGCTGTTGCTCTTCGGCGGCCTCGCCGTGCTCTCCCAGCAGTACGCGTGGGCCGAGCGCTGGGTCGATCCGGTGCAGCTGCGGGCGTTGCGCAGCGCGGCGCAGGGAGTGGAGACCTGGCCGCGGATCGTCGCCTCCGGCCTCGGTGCCCTCGCGATCGGCTGCTTCGGGGTGCTCTGGATCATCTCCCCTCCTGCGCCGGAGTGGTGGCCGCTCAAGGCCTCGTACTGGCTGCTCGGCGGCCCCTGGACCGGCGTCACCCTGCTGGTCTCCTGCCTGATCGCGCTGGCGCTGCTCGTCTACTCCTACCGCCGGTTCCACGGCAAGCCCGAGGCGGTCGCGGCACTCGAAGGCGAGATCGACGAGGCCGACGAGGAGTGGAGCGAGCACCGGCCGCACCGCCACGACTGACCCCGATCGGTCGTCGTCCGGGAACATCGGACGATCTGCACGGTCGAGCCGCTTCGACCCGGGCGTGGACCTGCATGAGCCCGGCGCGGGGCGGCCGGAGCGCGCTACCATCACCGACGGGCTGCGGGACAGCCCACGTCGGCCGCCGTCTCGGATGCAGCAGGGCGGCAGAGAGCTCTGATGACCCGCATCGAGATCCGTCTCCTCGGAGATGTTCGCATCGTGCGCGACGGCGCCGAGCTGGCTCGGCCGAGCCGTCGTCTGCGCGCCGTCCTGGCCGTGCTCGCCCTCGATGCCGGACGCACCGTGTCGGTCGAAGCCCTGGCCGACCGGGTGTGGGGCGACGACCTTCCGGCGCGAGTCCGCGGGAGCCTCCAGACGTACGTCGCCCGGTTGCGCAGGCTGCTGGGACCGGCCGCGGTGTCGACGGAGGCGGGCGGCTACCGGCTCGACCTCGCGCGCGACCAGGTCGATGCGCTGATCCTGGAAGACCTCACCCGGAGAGCCCGTGCGGCCCCGCAGCCCGAGGAGCAGCGGAGGTTGTTGACCGACGCGCTCGGGTGCTGGCAGGGGGAGCCATTCGGTGAGCAGCTCTCGGCATGGCTGGCGACCACGGCGGCGCCTCGTCTGATCGAGATCTACCTCGCCGGCATCGAGCAGCGGGTGGATCTCGATCTCAGCGATGGACGGGACGTCGCCTCCGTCGTCGCCGAGCTCCGCGACCTCCTCACTCGGCATCCGTTGCGAGAGTCGCTGTGGGTGCGTCTGCTGCGCACACTGCACCAGACGGGCCGGACGGCCGAGGCGCTGGAGACCTACGAGGAGATCCGGCTCCGGCTGGCTGACGAGTTGGGCGCCGATCCCTCACCGGACCTGCAGGAGGCCCACCGGGTCCTGCTGGCCGGTGGTGCTGTGCCGCCCCGACCGACCGGCGGTACGACGCCGCGACAGCTACCGCCCGACGTCCCGCTCTTCGTCGGCCGCCAGGACGCGCTGACACGACTCGACGAACTCGTCCGCGACCCACACGGATCGGGCCGGACGGTCGTCATCCACGGCCCCGGCGGCGCGGGCAAGACCTCGCTGGCCGTCCATTGGGCCCGGAGGGCCGCGGCGGACTTTCCCGACGGCCAGCTCTTCGTCAACCTTCGGGGATTCACCTCGGGGGTGCCCCTGGACCCCCATGAGGCGCTCGACCTGTTGCTCCGCGGACTCCACGTCTCGGGCACCCGGATTCCCGATGGCACCGACGCCCGCTCGGCGCTGCTGCGCAGTGAGCTCGCCGACCGCGCGATGCTGCTCGTGATCGACGACGTCGCGGATGCCGATCAGCTGCGGCCGCTCTTGCCGGGAGGGCGAAGCATGGTCGTGGTCACGAGTCGACGCGAGCTGCGGGGGGTGGTGGCGCGCGACGGCGCGGCGCGGCTGCCGTTGATGCAGCTCCCGCCCCCGGAGGCGGTGGAGCTCCTCCAGCGACGCAGCGGCCGGCCCGCCACGATCTCTCGTGACTCGCTCGAGCAGGTCGCGGAGCTGTGCGGGCATCTCCCGCTCGCACTCGCGGTGGTCGCCGAGCGTCTCGGGCGAGGGCACCCGGACGATCTGTCGGCGTTCATCGACGACCTGGCCGATGAGAAGGGTCGCCTCGACGCCCTGGGCATCGGCGACGACCCGCTCACCGATGTCCGGCAGGCGCTGGGCAGCAGCTATCGGGCGCTGCCACCGGACGCGGCGCGGGCGTTCCAGATGCTCGGGCTGCATCCGGACTCCGTGGTCAGCGTCGGCGCGATGGCGGCGCTGGCCGGCGTCGACCGCCACCAGACCGCCGTCGCCTTGGACCGGCTGGCGGAGTGCCACCTGCTCCGTCGGCTGCGCACCGGCTGGTTCACGGTCCACGACCTGGTGCGGTTGTACGCCACGGAGGTCGCCGCGACCAAGATCAGCGAAGTCGAGGCGACCGCCGCTGCCGCACGGCTCCTCTCCTGGGCGATCCATACCGCGGAGGCGACCTGCCAGCGCCTCGACCGTCGGGCGGAGATCTGTCTGGTGGACACCGGCCCGTTGCTCCCGGGCGTGCAGCCCGACGACATCGGGACACCGGCGCAGGCGCAGGCGTGGTTCGAGGGGCACCGCAGGCTTGTCGCGCAGCTGGTGCAACGGTCGGTCGACCAGCCCGATCACCGGGCGGTGTGCCGCCTCGCCTATCGCAGTGTCTTCCACCTCGCCCGGATCGGCTCTGCGATGGACGAGCTCGAGCACGGCCGGCTCGCCCTCGATGCGGCACGGCACCTCGATGACCCGCAGCTGGTCGGTGCCGCCGCCAACCACCTCGGCATCGCTGTCGCCCAGCGTGGCGACAACGAGCGTGCCCGAGCTCTCTTCACCGAGGCGGCTGCCGCGTTCGAGGTATCGAACGATCTTCGCGGCGAGTTGTGGGCACGCAACAACCTCGCGTTGATCCTCCGACGCGCCGACGGTATCGAGGCCGCGGTCCCTGACTTCGAAGAGGTGTTGGCCCGGACACAGAGCGCGCAGGTGCCGGGTCTGGTGCGCTGCGTCGTGCTCCACAACCTCGCGGAGTGCCATGCCGGCACGGGCCGCTACGCAGAGGCCATGGCGCACGCGCGGGAGATGCTCGACATCGCACGCGCCGCGGGTCATGTGGCCTACGAGTCCGGTGCGCTCGAGTCGATCGGCATGATCCATCTCGCGGCAGGAGCGCCCGAGAAGGCCGCTACCTCGCTCCGGATCGCGACCGACAGTCATCGTGCAGCGGGCAACCGGACCCGCGAGCTGCCCTACCTGGTCGCGCTCGGACGCGCCGAACTTGCCGCAGGTCGGCCGGCGGCAGCCCGCGCAGCTTGGCATCGATCGCTCCGGCTGCTCGAGGAGATGGGAGGAGGCAACGTCGAGGTCGACCGCGAGACGGTGCTGGATCTGCTCGACGGAATCGACAGCGACGATGACCCTCAGACGGCGACCGCCGCGACCGCCAGCCCGAAGTAGAGGAGGCCGGTCGCGGCCGTCGTACGACGACGCGCTCGATCGGATCCGGTCAGGAACCGCAGGCTCCCAGCCCCGAGAGCGACGGCCGTGTCGTTCGCGATCGCGAGCAGCAGGTAGCAACCTCCGAGCGCGAGGATCTGCGGAAGCGCCGGCCGGTTCGGATCGACGAACTGCGGGAGGAACGCGAGGAAGAACAACGCCGTCCCGGGGTTGAGCAGGTCGATCATCAGGCCGTCGCGCAGCAACTGACGGCGAGTCGGCCTGGCCGTCCCGGTCGTCGCGGCGGTCCTCAGCTGGCGGTGACGACGCAGCTGCTGGATACCGAGTCCGACAAGGTAGAGCGCTCCCGCCCAGCGAAGTGCGATGAAGGCGCCCGGCGAGGCCGCGATCAGGCCGGTGATGCCTGCGGCGGTGGCGACCAGGTGCACGAGCGAACCCAGCTCGAGGCCGGCGACCGACAGCATGGCGGCTCCCCGTCCGTGCTCGACCGCGCGGGCCACGACGTAGGCGACCGACGGGCCCGGGACCACCACGATGACCGACGCAGCAGCGACGAACGACAGCAAGACGGAGATGGACGGCACGACGCGCGACGCTAGGAAGGGGTGCTGTCAACGTCGTGTCAGAACGCTGTCGACGCGCGGCAGCCGGGTGCGGCCCGGAGCGTCTCCCCGGCGACGATCGATTCGGTCGGGGGTGCTCGATAGCCTCGGCGGGCGATGAATCTCCACCTGCACCGCGCCTGGCGCACCGACCTGCTCGCCGACGAGCTCGGCGAGCTGCTGGCCGCGCCACTGAGCGACCCGTTCGCCGAGGAGGTCGTGGTGGTGCCGGCCAAGGGCGTCGAGCGGTGGCTCACCCAACGCCTCTCTCACCGGTTGGGTGTCGGCGAGCGTGGCGGCGACGGCGTCTGCGCCGGCGTGCGCTTCCTGCATCCGGCCTCGCTGGTCGGCCTGCTGCTCGGGCGCGAGGCCGACGACCCGTGGCACCCCGACCGTCTGGTCTGGCCGCTGCTGGCCGCCATCGACTCCTCGTTGGGGGAGCCGTGGTGCGCCACGCTGGCCACCCATCTCGGGCACGGCCTCGACGGGGAGGAAGCGGAGACGCGGCGCAGCCGACGCTGGGGTGTCGCTCGCCGGCTGGCCGGGCTCTTCGCCGGCTACGCCGTGCAACGACCGGCGCTGGTCACCGACTGGCGCGAGGGGCGCGACTCCGACGGGGCAGGCGGCTCACTCGCCGACGACCTGCGCTGGCAGGCCGAGCTGTGGCGGCGGCTGCTGCCGCTGGTCGATGCCGAGCCTCCCGACGAGCGGCATCGGCGTGTCTGTGCACAGCTGCGCGCCGGTGACGTGGCGGGCCTGGACCTCCCGGCGCGGCTCTCGCTCTTCGGGCACACCCGCCTGCCCTCGACCGAGATCGAGTTGATGCGGTCACTCGCCGAGCACCGTGAGGTGCACCTCTGGCTGGCACAGCCGTCGGCCGACCTCTGGGACCGGGTGGCCCGGTCCGTGCCCTCGCCCGGTCCGCGGACGAGCGACACCACTGCGCTCCTGGTCGATCACCCGCTGTTGGCCTCGCTCGGGCGCGACGCGCGTGAGCTCGCGCAGGTCCTCGCGCCCGTCGCGACCGACGCCGCTGCTCCCACGGACGAGCAGCTCCCGGAGACGCTGCTCGGCTGGCTCCAGTCCGATCTGCGCGCCAACCGTGCCCCGGATGCCGCGCTCCGCGCACGGCGGGTGCCGGCCGAGGGTGACGACTCCGTCCAGGTGCATGCCTGCCACGGCGCCGGACGCCAGATCGACGTGCTGCGCGAGGTGCTCGTCGGTCTGCTCGCCGACGACCCGACGCTGGAGCCCCGGGACATCGTGGTGATGTGCCCCGACATCGAGACCTATGCGCCGCTGATCTCCGCCGGCTTCGGTCTCGGCGACATCCTCGGCCCCGACCTGCTCGACGGCGATGGCGTCGCCCACCCGGCGCACAGCCTGCGGGTCCGACTCGCCGACCGATCGGCCGCCAGCACCAACCCGCTGCTCGCCGTCGCCGTTGCGCTGGTCGAGCTCGCCGGCGGCCGGGTCACCGCGTCGGAGGTCGTCGACCTCCTCGCCCGCGACCCGGTCCGTCGCCGTTTCGGCTTCACCGATGACGACCTGGCTCGCGTCACGCGCTGGGTCGCCGACGCCGGCATCCGATGGGGGGTGGACGGCGCCGGGCGGTCGACGTACCAACTCGGTGGGTTCGAGCAGAACACCTGGCGTGCTGGCCTGGACCGGCTGCTGCTCGGTGTCGCGATGGGCGGTGACGACCATCGCCACCTGGGCCGCGGCCTACCCGTCGACGACCTGGGCAGCGGCGAGATCGACCTGCTCGGACGGTTCGCCGAGGCGGTTGCCCGGGTCACCGACACGGTGACCGCGTTGGGCAGCGCACGGGCGAGCGACGACTGGTTCACCGCGATCAGTGACGGGGTCCGCCGGCTCTGCGAGGTCGACGCCGACGACGCCTGGCAGCTGCCGCAGTTCGAGCGGGAGATGGCGCGGGCGCGCACCGCTGCGGTGACCGCTGAGCACACGCCCGAGGGGGGACCGACGTTGCGGCTCGCCGACGTGCGTGCGCTGCTCGCCGCGCGGCTGGCCGGCCGCCCGACCCGGGCCAACTTCCGCAGCGGCACGCTCACCGTCTGCACGATGGTGCCGATGCGGTCGGTGCCGCACCGCGTGGTCTGCCTCGTCGGCCTGGACGACGGAGTCTTCCCCCGTCACCCCGCCCCCGACGGCGACGACGTGCTCGGCAGGGCGCCGCAGGTGGGAGAGCGCGATGCACGCAGTGAGGACCGCCAGCTCCTCCTGGACGCTGTCCTGGCTGCGCGGGAGCGCCTGGTGATCACCTACGCCGGAGCCGGTGAGCACACCGGCCAGGAGCGGCCGCCCGCGGTGCCGGTCGGAGAGGTGCTCGACGCACTGGACCGGACCACGGCCGGGCCGGTGCGTGACCAGGTGCTGACCCGGCACCCGCTGCAGCCCTACGACGTACGCAACCACGAGCCGGGAGCGCTCATCCCGGCTCGTCCGTTCAGCTTCGACCGCTCCACTCTGGCCGGCGCCCGCGCCGCCGTGGCGCCACGGACCGCACCCCTTCCGTTCCTGGCCGACCCCCTCCCGCCGCACGCCCCGCGGGATGTGACACTGGCCGAGCTGAAGCGCTTCCTCGCGGCTCCGGTCCGCGATTTCCTGCGCCAGCGGTTGACGATCGCCACCCCCTTCGCGCCCGATGAGATCGCCGACGCGATGCCGGTCAGCCTCGACGGCCTCGACAAGTGGCAGATCGGTGACCGGCTGCTGCGCGCGGTGCTCGCCGCCGACGACCCCGGAGCGACAGCCCAGGCGGTGCTGCTCGCCGAGCAGCTGCGAGGGACGCTGCCGCCGTTCGCGCTCGGTTATCGCACCCTCGACGAAGTCGCCGGCGAGTGCCAGCGGTTGTTGGCGCGGACCGCAGATCTGCGGACCGGTGCGCCCCGCACCCTCGACGTGGACGTCGACCTCGGAGGTGGACGCCGCCTCACCGGGACGGTCGCCAAGGTCCACGGCAACCAGGTCGTGAGCCTCTCCTACTCCCGGCTCAAGCCGCGGCAACGCCTGGACGGCTGGGTCGACGTGCTCGCGCTCTCGGCGACCTACAGCGACGAGAACTGGACCTCGCACGCCGTCGGACGGGAACGGGCCGGTCCGAAGCGGGCCCTGGCCGGCCCCATCGACCACCGCGCCGTCGACTGGCTCCGTGACCTGGTCGCGCTCTACGACGAAGGGCAGACGCGCCCGCTGCCGCTCCCGGTCGCGACCGCCGCCGGGTGGGCCGAGGGTCACCACCGGTCCCAGTTCGGCGAGCCGATCGACCCGCACCAGCTGGCGACGAGGGCGTGGGTCACCGACCCGCACAACTCCTACGGGATCGAGGGCGAGGACGCCGACCCGGCTCATCGAGGGGTCTACGGCGTCCGTGCCCCGCTGCAGGTGCTCCTCGACGCCGGGCTCCCCGAGCTCGCCGAGCGGTTGTGGCAGCCGCTGCTGGCCGGTGCGGAGAGGGTGGCTCCGCTGTGAGCACGCCCGCCGGCGCGATGACGCCGTTCGACATCCGAGGGCCATTGCCCACCGGGACCACGCTGCTCGAAGCCAGCGCCGGCACCGGCAAGACCTGGACCATCGGCGCCCTGGTCACCCGCTACGTGGCTGAGGAGGGCGTGGCGCTGGACCAGATGCTGGTGGTCACCTTCGGCCGGGCAGCCAGCCAGGAGCTGCGGGAGCAGGTGCGCCGCCAACTGGTCGAGGCGGAGCGTGCGCTCGCCGACGACTCCACGCTCGAGCCGGAGCAGCACACCGACCTGATCGCGCTGTTGCTGGACACCGACGACGAGACCCGTCGACTGCGCCACCGCAGGGTGGCCGGGGCGCTCGCCGACTTCGACGGTGCGACCATCGCGACGATCCACCAGTTCTGCGCCCTGGTCCTGGACTCGCTCGGCGTCGCGGGCGACACCGACGCGCGCGCCCGCCTAGTGGAGAACCTCGACGACCTGCTCGTCGAGGTGGTCGACGATCTCTACCTGCGGGCGTTCGCCCAGCTGCCCGAGGGCGAGGCGCCGACCTTCGACCATGCCGAGGCGCTGGCCATCGCCCGCACCGTGGCGGCCGACCCGCAGGCAGACCTGGAGCCGGCGGAGGTGCCGCGTGAGGTGCCGGCGGGGCGGAAGGTCGCCTTCGCCAACGCGGTGCGTGCCGAGATGGCCCGCCGCAAGCGCCGGCTCGGCGTCCTCTCCTACGACGACCTGCTCAGCCAGCTCGCCGTCGCCCTGGAGCCGGTCGACGCCCCGGCCCGCATCCGGATGCGGGCGCGGTGGAGCATCGTCCTGGTCGACGAGTTCCAAGACACCGACCCGGTTCAGTGGCAGGTCTTCGACCGCGCGTTCAACGGACACGCCACGATGGTCCTGATCGGCGACCCGAAGCAGGCCATCTACGCCTTCCGTGGCGGGGACGTGGTCACCTATCTCGAGGCTGCCGCGACCGCGACCCAGCGACAGACGCTGGCCGTCAACCGGCGCAGTGACGCCGGGCTGGTCGATGCCACGCGGGCGCTTCTCGGCGGCGCCGAGCTCGGCGACCCGCGGATCGTGGTGCATGACGTCGCTGCTCACCACGGTGCGGCCCGCTTGATCGACGCGCCGGAGTCAGCACCCTTCCGACTCCGGGTGGTGCGCCGCGAACAGTTCCGCCGACGCGGCAACGCGCTGCTCCCGGTCGGGGATGTCCGGCCCCGGATCGCCCGCGACCTGGCCCTCGACATCCGCCGACTGCTCGGCTCCGACGCGCGATTCGACGGCCGTGAGCTGCAACCCAGCGACGTGGCGGTGATCTGCTATCGGCACCAGGACCTCGCCGCCGCCCGGGCCGCGCTGACCGAGGTCGGCGTGCCGGCAGTGATCGCGGGTGGCGGGAGCGTCTTCGCCACGAGCGCGGCCACCGCGTGGCTGACCCTGTTGGAGGCGCTGGAGCAGCCGCACCGGGTCGCCCGCGTGCGGGCGGCCGCGCTCACCAGCTTCCTCGGGTACGACGCCGCCACCCTCGACGCCGGCGGTGACGAGCTCACCGACCGGATCGCCGACCGCTTGCGGTCCTGGGCCGACGCGCTGGGGCGTCGCGGCGTGGCCGCGGTGCTCGAGGCGGCCGGTTCGGCTGGGTTGCCGGCCCGGCTCCTCGCCGAGACCGGCGGGGAGCGCACGCTGACCGACCTGCGCCACATCGGGGAAGTGCTCCACGAGGTGGCCCAGACCGAGCACCTGGGTGTCGTCGCGCTGCTCGGCTGGCTGCGCCAGCAGGTCCGCGAGGCCCAGGACGGCCGCGGTGCCGAGCGCACCCGCCGGCTCGACTCCGATGCCGCCGCCGTGCAGCTGGTGACGATCCACGCCAGCAAGGGCCTGCAGTATCCGGTGGTCTATCTTCCCTCGCTCGCCGACCGGTTCGTGCCCAAACCGGACCGCCCGCTCTACCACGATGACGACGGCCGCCGCTGCCTCGACATCGGCGGCAGCACCGGACCCGACTGGCGCGACCACTGTGCCCGTTGGGAGGCGGAGGAGGCCGGTGAGTGGCTGCGGCTGCTCTATGTGGCACTGACCCGTGCTCAGAGCCAGGTCGTGGCCTGGTGGGCGCCGACGAAGAACGCCGAGGCATCCCCGCTGCACCGGATGCTGATGCGGGCGGCCGGCGACGTCGAGGAGCTGCCGGCGGCCCCACCACGGCGACCCGCGGTGCCCGACGACGACGAGATCGCCGGGCTGCTGGCTGGCTGGCGCGACCGTGGCGGACCGCGACCCGAGGTCGCGCACCACGACGACCAGCTCCCGGCACTGCCGGCGCCGAGTGCGCCGGGCCTCGCCGTGCGCACCTTCGACCGCACTGTGGACGTCGCCTGGCGCCGCACCTCCTACAGCGCGTTGAGCGCTGTCGAGGTCGCTGCGGCGGCCGGGGTCACCAGCGAGCCCGAGGTGGTCGCGAAGGACGACGAGGCGATCGACGCCGAGGTCGTGGTCGCAGCGGAGACGGAGACCGGTGTGGTCGGCGACGTCGGTTCGCCGATGGCCGATCTCCCGGTCGGTGCGACCTTCGGCTCCCTGGTGCACGCGGTCCTCGAGCATGCCGACCCGGGCGCCGAGGACCTGCTCGCCGAGCTCACCTCGCACATCGAGGAACAGCTCGGATGGTGGCCGGTGCCGGGCCTGGACATCGAGGTGCTGGCCCGGGCCCTGCTCGCTGCCTGCGACACCCCGCTCGGTCCCCTCCTCGGCGAGCGGACGCTGCGGCAGATCGGGCGCGCCGACCGGCTGTGTGAGCTCGACTTCGAGCTGCCCCTGGCCGGCGGCGACGTCGCCGCGCCCGGCACTGACGCACCGGAGGTGCTGCTCGGAGACATCGCCTCCCTGCTGCGCCGTCACCTGCCCGAGGGCGATCCGGTCCGCGGCTACGCCGACGCGCTGGCGGTGCCGGCGTTGGGGGAGCAGGTGCTGCGGGGCTACCTCACCGGTTCCGTGGATGTGGTGCTGCGGCTGCGCGACGGGGCCGAGGCGGATCCGCGCTACGTGATCGTGGACTACAAGACGAACTGGCTGGGCCCGCGGGAGGTCGAGGGCGGCCCGAGGCTGACCGCGGGCGCCTACGCGCCGGCCGCGTTGGACGCCGCGATGGGCCACTCCGACTATCCGTTGCAGGCGCTGCTCTACGCGGTCGTGCTGCACCGGTTCCTGCGCTGGCGTCAGCCGGACTACGACCCGGAACGGCACTTCGGCGGAGTCGCCTACCTCTACCTGCGGGGGCTGAGTGGTCCGGAGACGCCGCGGGTCGACGGCGCCCCCTGCGGTGTCTTCGCGTGGCGGCCGCCGATGGCGTTGGTCTCCGAGCTGTCCGACCTGTTGGACGGGGGTGCGCGATGAGCATCGAGGTGCCGGAGACGGCCGAGCGGACGTCGTACGACGCGCGGGTGGCGGTGGGCGCCACCGGCAGGTTCGCCGCACTCAACCGCGCGGGGGTGCTCGACGCCGCCGACGTGCGGGTCGCGCAGCGGGTCGGCGCCCTGGGTGAGGAGACCGACGAGTCGGTGCTGCTCGCGGTGGCGCTGGCGGTGCGCGCGGTCCGCCTCGGCTCGGTCGGTGTCGACCTCCGCCGGGTCGCCGACCTGCCGCTTCCGGACGGTCTCGTCCTGCCGGAGACCGACGCGTGGATCGCCGCCGTCGAGGGGTCTCCGCTGACCGAGGCCGGGGTGATCCACTACGAGCTCGACCTGGTCAGCCTGGACCGGTACCACCGGTTGGAGCGGCAGGTTGCCGATGACCTGCTCGCGCGGCTGGCCGCCGATGCACCGGCCGTCGACACGGACGCGCTCGCGACGACCCGGCAGCGGATCGCCGGCGACCACTTCAGCGCCGAGCAGGCTGCGGCCGTCGAGCACGCCGCGCACCACCGGACGACGGTGCTGACCGGAGGACCCGGCACCGGCAAGACCACGACCGTCGCCCGGATCGTGGTGGCGCTCGCCGACCAGTTCGCCGCTGCCCAGCAGCGACAGCTCGGGGTCGACGTGGCCACCCACGGCCGGCACTTCTCGGTCGCCCTGGCCGCGCCGACCGGCAAGGCGGCCACCCGCCTGCAGGAGGCCGTGACCGCCGAGCTCGCCGCACTCGGTATCGACCCCGCCGACGCCGGCCGTCCCGAGGCCAGCACGTTGCACCGGCTGCTCGGCTGGCGTCCGGACACCACGACCCGCTTCGTGCACGACCGGTCCAACCGGCTCAAGCACGACCTGATCGTGGTCGACGAGGCCTCGATGGTGGACCTGACGCTGATGGCGCGGCTGCTGGAGGCGGTCCGGCCCGAGACCCGCCTGGTGCTGGTCGGCGACCCCGGTCAGCTCACCTCGGTGGGCGCCGGCGCAGTCCTCTCCGACCTGGTCGCCGGCTTCGCAGACCACCCCGCGTCGCCAGTGGTGGCGCTACGGGAGAATCATCGCTCCACCGAGGAGATCAAGGCGCTCGCGCAGGCCCTGCGCGATGGCGACGCCGACGAGGTCCTGGCGGTGCTGCGCGGGGGATCCGCCGAGGTCGAGTACGTCGAGACCGACGACCCGGCGACCGTCCTGCGACCCGCGTGCACCGCTGCCGCGCTGCGTGTCCACGCCGCGGCGACCGGGCCCGGTGAGCCGGCCGCCCGTGCCGCGGCGGCACTCGACGCGTTGGAGGAGTTCCGCCTGCTCTGCGCGCACCGGGAGGGCCCGTTCGGGGTGCGGCACTGGAACCGGCAGATCGAGACGTGGCTCGCCGAGGAGCTCGGTCAACCGTTGGGTGGAGGGTTCTATGCAGGTCGGCCGCTGTTGGTGACCGCCAACGACTACACCCTCGACATCTACAACGGGGAGACCGGCGTGGTCGTGGTCGACGGCGACGGTCGGCGTCGGGCCTGGATCGCCGGTGCGAACGAGCCACGGGCCTTCGCCCCCGGTCGGCTCGACGCTGTCGAGACGATGCACGCGATGACGATCCACAAGAGCCAGGGCAGCCAGGCCGACACCATCACCGTGCTGCTCCCCGACCCCGACTCCCGACTCCTCGCCCGCGAGCTCTTCTACACCGCGGTCACCCGTGCCAAGCGACGCCTGCGCGTCGTCGGCTCGGAGGCCTCGGTCCGGGCCGCCGTCGCCACCACCGCCCAACGCGCCACCAGTCTCCGCCGCCGCCTCCACGGTTGACTTGGGGTTTCGGGCCCGTCGAGTTGGGGTTTGGGGCCCGTTGACTTGGGGTTTCGGGCCGGTCGAGTCCTGAGTTTGGGACGATCGGTGAGCCCGAAACGCGCCGGCAATCGACCCGGGTTAGCGTGACACCATGCCGTTCCTGATGCGCGTCGAACTGCCCGACATCCCCGGGTCGTTGGGTCGCGTGGCGACCGCGATCGGTGTCGCGGGCGGGGACATCGAGGCCATCGAGATCGTCGAGAAGGCTGCTGACGGGAGCGCCCTCGACGACGTACTGCTGGAGATCCCACAGGGAACGATGCCGGACTCGATCGTCTCGGCGTGCAACGCGCTGGAGGGCGTGCACGTCCGCTTCATCAGTCACTATCCGTCGGGCGGCACGCTCGTGCTCGACCTCGAGGCCGTCGAGGATCTGACCGCCAATCCGGCGCAGGCCTACGACCGCTTGATCGACCTGTTGCCGGCCACCTTCCGGGTCGACTGGGGCGCCCGTCTACACCGGGCCAAGGGCGTCGTGCATCGCACCAGCGCAGCGCCCGAAGAGCTGGAGTTCCTCGAGCTCGAGACACCGGAGCGCCTCGAGGTGCCCGACGACCAGAACACCCTCTACGCCGCCGCCCGCCTGGACGGCAACGAGATCGTGGTCGTCGGTCGTCGGGGCGGCCCTGAGTTCCTCGACTCCGAGCTCGCCCGGCTCGGACACCTCTGCGCGCTGACCGTCACCATCGCCGACGCGAACAGCTGAGGTCGGTTGCCGGGCGCGGCTCACGGTCAGGCGCCGGCAGGCTCCAGCACGAAGACGGGGATCTCGCGGTCCGTCTTCTCCTGATAGGACGCGTACGTCGGCCACGTGGCCACCGCGTGCTCCCACCACTGGGCACGTTCCTCGCCGGAGACCAGCCGCGCGCGGTAGGGCTTCGCCTCCGGGCCATCCTGCAGGTCGACCTGGGGATGCTTGACGAAGTTGTCGTACCAGGCC
Organism: Nocardioides sp. BGMRC 2183; assembly: GCA_008123405.1. GTDB lineage: Bacteria > Actinomycetota > Actinomycetes > Propionibacteriales > Nocardioidaceae > Nocardioides. Next base: position 45,396 of record VSSA01000008.1, on the reverse strand, counting down.
GGGTTCTCCGGGGCGCCGCCCTTCGAGGCGATGGCGACGTATACGCCGTCCTTCTCCACGCGCATCACCGGGTTCTTGCGGAGCTTGCCGGACTTGGCGCCGATCGAGGTGATCACCACGATCGGGTCCTTCCCGCCCTGCAGGGTGTTGGCCTCACGCCCGCCGGAGGCCTCGTAGGCAGCGACCTGGTTGCGGACCCACTCCCACTGACTCGGTTCGTACTCGCCTTGAAGTGTCATGTCCTCACAACACCACGCTCGGTCGGGCTGTTCCAGACCCTCGATCCGCGATCCTCTAGCGTTCGCCCCATGAGTGCGATCGACGGCGTCAGCGAGACCTTCGACCCGACCCAGTGGGACACGGTCCCCGGGTTCGAGGACCTGACCGACCTGACCTATCACCGTGCCAAGGCGCACGGCACGGTCCGGATCGCGTTCGACCGCCCCGACGTGCTCAACGCGTTCCGCCCGCACACCGTCGACGAGCTGCTCCGCACCCTGGAGCATGCGCGGACCTCTGCGGACGTCGGCTGCGTGATCCTGACCGGCAACGGTCCGAGCGCCAAGAACGGCAAGTGGGCCTTCTGCACCGGCGGCGACCAGCGGATCCGCGGCAAGGCCGGCTACCAGTACGAGGACGTCACGGCCGGCGCAGGCGACACCGGCGGCGAGGAGCCGAGCGCGATCGACAAGGCCAAGCTCGCCCGGTTGCACATCCTGGAGTGCCAGCGGCTGATCCGGTTCATGCCGAAGGTGGTCGTCTGCGTGGTGCCCGGATGGGCTGCCGGTGGCGGCCACTCGCTGCACGTGGTCGCCGACCTGACCCTGGCCAGTGCCGAGCACGCCCAGTTCAAGCAGACCGACGCCGACGTGGGGTCGTTCGACGGTGGCTACGGGTCGGCGTACCTGGCGCGTCAGGTGGGCCAGAAGTTCGCCCGCGAAATCTTCTTCCTGGCCGAGACCTACTCCGCGGAGGACGGGGTGCGGATGGGCACCGTCAACCGCGCCGTGCCGCACGCCGAGCTCGAGGCGACCGCGCTGGAGTGGGGCCGGATGATCAACGGCAAGTCCCCGACCGCCCAGCGGATGCTCAAGTACTCGTTCAACCTGATCGACGACGGCCTGGTCGGACAGCAGCTCTTCGCCGGCGAGACCACGCGGCTGGCGTACATGACGGACGAGGCGGCCGAGGGGCGGGACCAGTTCCTGGAGAAGCGGGAGCCGGACTGGAGCCCCTTCCCCTGGTACTACTGAGTCGCTCCTCCAGGCGAGGTCCTCGCCGATCTCGATGCACACTGACGCCGCCGCCAGCTCGGGATTGATGTCCCGGTCCAAAGGTTCTCTGGGTCACGCGCGTGGCGAGAGTCGGTCTCGCGATCCGGTCGATAGGGTCTGCGCGGGGCCGTCCCCAGTGGTGCATATGCGAGAGGCCAACTCATGGCTGACCAGACTTCCCCCGCCGCGAGTGAACTGCCGCAGCGGCCGGACTTCGTGCCCGTCGACCGTCGGGTGCTGGGCATGGATCGCGCCACCCTCTTGCCAGCCGGGATAGTCGCTGCGCTGGTCGCCTTGATGCTGTGGGTCCTGCCCGCAGTGAACGCCAAGGTGAGTGTTGAGGATCGAGTCGAGGCCGGCGACATCATCCAGGTCGGCGAGGTCGAGTTCGTTCCCACCGCCGGTTGGAACATCACCGCTGGTGTCCGACAGGACACCGAGGACCCGCCGGTCAGCTATCCGGAACAGGCCACCGTCACTGATGGCGCTCTCGCTCTGTACGTCATCTCCTCGGATTTCGACGGTACGCCGAGCCAGCTGCTCGAGCAGATCGAGGAGAACAACGACCACCTGTCCAAGGACGCAGCGCTCACCGTCACCGGCGAGCCCACCACGCTCGAGAACACCGCAGGCGACCGTGGCGTGATCGCGCGGTTCGACGCGTCGCAGGCCGAAGGACTCATCGCTGCCTACGTCTTCGACGGCGTCGGCGCAGAGGTCGTGGTGATCGGACCCAAGGGAATGGCAGACGACGCCAAGCTGGCGGTAGAGGTGGCCAACATGATCCGATCGGTCCGCCTCGTGGACGGAGAGCAGTGATGAGCACGAGGGGGATGACCGAGGACGTCGTCATCCGTGACCGAGACTCGGCCGTCGAGGCGGTCGGCTGGGGCGAGAAGGTCCCCTGGCTGCAGCCACGAAACGCCTGTCTCTGGGTCTACTGCGCCGTTGTCGCCGCCGGCTTGTGGTCGACTGTCGGCCAGGTGCGAGCAGGCGGTTCGACGTACGCCGAGCCACTGACCATCTCGGCTGTCGTGTTCGCTCTGTACGCGGTGCTGTTCTGGTGGTTCACCACGAGGATCGACCGTTACTCGCGGCAACCGCTCGACCTTCGCATCGCCGCATTCATGTGGGGCGGATTCGGCGCGACTTGGACGATGGCGGTCCATGCCAACAGCGCGATGATCGGCCTGTACGGCAAGCTCGTGAGCCCGGAGTTCGGGATCGCGTTCGGTGCTGGCCTGACCGCGCCGTTCGTGGAGGAGACCGCGAAGGGCGCCGGCGTCCTGCTGCTGCTGTTCATCGCTCCCCGGGTTCTGCGTACCGCATTCGACGGGTTCGTGATCGGGGCGTTCGTTGGCCTCGGGTTCGAGGTCATCGAAGACATCCTGTATGCCCTCAACTCCACCGCCGACGGGTTTGGGGCCGACCCCATCGGCTCCACCCTCCACATGCTCGCCCTCCGGCTCGGAACGGGATTCACCTCCCACATCCTGTACTCCGCCATCTTCGGCGCCGGCATCGTCTACCTCGTGGGCACGCGCGCCGAGAAGCGTCGGGTCGGCCGGGGCCTGTTGCTGTGCGCGCTCGCGATGCTGTTTCACGGCGTCTGGGACTCAGCGGCCGGGATCGGCGACGGCAACGGGGCGATCGTGATCCTCGTGCTGGTCGGGTCAGTGATCGTCGCACTCGCCACCGTGGTGTGGGTGTTCCACCTGACCGTGGGCGTCGAGCGAGTGGCGATGCGGGCGCTCATGGAGCCGGAGGTTGCGGCGGGCCGGTTGAACGACGAGGAGCTCGACGCGCTGGCCGGTGCGTGGAAGCAGCGCCGTCGCTACCGCCGCGGTGGTGGGATCGGGGACCGCCGTCGCCGCGGGCATCGGTTGGAAGCCGCGCATGACCTGGCCGGCGAGATTGGTCGAGCCCGCGGTGCGGAGACAGAGAGAGTCCGGCATGCCCGCGCCGAGCTTGCGAGATTCGCCGCACCGGATGGTCGCGAGCTTGAGAGATCCCGCGGGTAACGACGCCAACTGGTCGGGTCCGGTGCATCGGGCAGGGGTGAGAACGTGGCGAAGCGTGTGGCTCCCGTACGCTGCGTGACGTGAGTCGCATCGTGGTCCTGACCGGCGCCGGCATCTCCGCCGAGAGCGGTGTGCCCACGTTCCGTGACGCCGATGGGCTCTGGGAGGGCTACCACGTCGAGGACGTCGCAACCCCCGAAGCGTATGACCGCGACCCGGCCACGGTACTGAAGTTCTACGACGAGCGGCGTGCGTCGCTGGCCGGCGTCGTACCGAATCCGGCGCACGAGGCGCTCGCCCGCCTGGAGGCCGCCGTCGGCGAGGAGCTGCTGGTGGTCACCCAGAACATCGACGACCTCCACGAACGCGGCGGCCTGCAGCGCGTGGTGCACATGCACGGCGAGCTGTTGAAGGCCTGGTGCACTTCCTGCGACCAGCGGCATCCCTGGACCGGGACGCTGGTCGATCGTCCGGCGTGCCCGGGGTGCGGCTCGACCGCGCTACGACCCGACGTGGTCTGGTTCGGCGAGATCCCGTATGAGATGGACCGGATCATCGATGCGCTCACCGACGCGGAGATCTTCGTGTCGATCGGGACCTCCGGTGCGGTCTACCCGGCGGCCGGCTTCGTGCAGCACGCCCGACGTCACGGTGCCCGCGCCACGGAGCTGAACCTCGAGCCCAGCGAGGGCTCGTTCTTCTTCCACGACTCCCGCCACGGCAAGGCCGGAGAGCTGGTGCCGGCGTGGGTCGACGAGCTGCTCGGCTCGTGACGTCGGACGCCGCGAACGCGTGATCGTCACCCGCGTCGGGTAGAAAACAGGGTATGAGTTCCCCTTCGGCCCTCGGCTACCCGACTCCGGGTGCCCGGATCGGCCGATTCCGGATCCTCGAACAGCTCGGCCAGGGCGGCATGGGCGTGGTCTTCCGAGCGATGGAGGAGAACCTCGGCCGCGAGGTCGCGCTGAAGGTGATCGCGCCGCACTACGCGCACGACCCTGACTTTCGCGAGCGGTTCACCCGGGAGGCTCGTGCCCAGGCATCCCTGGAGTCCTCGCACGTCGTGGCGGTCTATGCCCACGGTGAGGAGGACGGCTACCTCTACATCGCCAGTCAGCTGATCGTCGACGGTGACCTGGGCGAGCTGATCAGCACCGCCGGCGTACCGCCGATGGTGAATGCGCTCGAGGTGATCGAGCAGGTCGCCAGCGGTTTGGCCGACGCGCACGACGCAGGGCTGGTGCACCGCGACATCAAGCCCGGCAACGTGCTGGTGCGGATCCGCGGCGGCCAGGTCCGCGCCTACCTGTGCGATTTCGGTATCGCCCGACGGATGAACTCCGCCGCCACCCGCTTCAGCTCCTCCGCCGTCGGTACGCCGTCCTACATGGCGCCCGAGCTGCACGCCGGTGCGCCGGCTGGGCCTGCTGCCGACATCTACTCGCTCGGCTGTCTGCTCTGGGTCGCGTTGACCGGCGAGTCGCCGTACCAGGGGGCGACGGAGTATCAGGTGATCGGCGCGCACATCAACGATCCGGTGCCGCAACTGGCCGGCAGCAGCGCGATGGTGCAGGCCACCAACCGCATCCTGCGCACCGCGATGGCCAAGGAGCCCGGCGACCGCTACGCGTCGGCGTCCGCGATGCGCGCCGATCTGCAGGCGGCACTGCGGATGCCGGCCGACGCCGGCACGGCCGCGCCGCAGCCGCCCGCGCAGACCGCGCTGCGTCCGGTGACGCCGACCGGTCGACCCGCGACGAGCAACCCGGCGGCAGCTCCGCCACCGCCGCCGTACCACAGCGGGAGCGGTTCCTACTCCGGATCGTCCGCGCCGACCGACGGCGGTGGTTGGACCCCGCCACCTCGGAAGCAGTCAGGACGTCGCTGGTGGATCGTCGGCGGTGCCGCAGCGGGCACGGCGGTGGCAGTCGGGATCGCCGCTGCGATCCTCACCAGCAGTGCGGGCGGTGAGAGCGATGACCCGCCCGGCACCGACAGCGCGTTCGCCGAGAGCGACCCGAAGGACATCGTCAACGCCGCTGAGAAGGAGATGGCGGTCCTCGAGGTCGCCCGGGTGGAGGGCCAGTTCCAGTCCGGCAGCGATGGGCTGATCGAGGTCGACCTGGTCTCCACCTCGATCGGCGACTGCGAGGGCACGATGACCCTCCCCGGCGGCGGCAACGCCGAATTCCGGTCGGTCAGCGGCCAGGTCTTCCTGCGGCCCGACGACGCCTACTGGCAGGCACAGGCCCCCGACACCTGGAAGGTTGTCACCGAGGCGATCGGCGACAAGTGGATCAACGACAACAGCATGCGTCCGGCCCTGCGGCCGGTCTGCGACCTCGATCGGTTCTTCGAGCGCGACGGCCGCGAGGACGCCGTCGCCGAGACCGAGGGCGTCGAGGACGTGAACGGCAACGACGCGGTGAAGGTCACCCAGTCCGACGGCAACCAGTCCGAGACCCTCTACGTCCAGGTCGAGGAGCCGCACTACCTGCTCCGGCTCGAGGAGAGTGGGGTGGACATCTTCGACTTCTCCGACTTCGACACCGAGGTCGAGATCGTCGCGCCGAAGGGCGAGGAGATCTTCGACCTCGAGGAGTGGACGAAGTCGCTGGGCGGCTGAGCGCCGCGCCTCCACCTCGTGCCCCGTGGACGTGCTCCAGCGGGCGTGCCGGGCGCGGCTACCCGGGAGTAGAGTCCCGCCCATGAAGCGCGAGATCTACGACGAGGACCACGAGGCGTTCCGGGCATCGGTGAAGGAGTTCGTCGACCGCTCCGTCCTGCCGAACTCCGAGCAGCACATCGCCGACAAGGCGCTGCCGCGTGAGTTCTGGCTCGAGGCCGGCAAGCAGGGTCTTCTCGGCCTCGAGATCCCCGAGCAGTACGACGGCGCCGAGGCGGGCGACTACCGGTTCAACGCGGTGCTGCAGGAGGAGCTGGCCAAGGCGGGGGCGGCGTACCCGACCTGTCACGGCATCCACGCCGACATCACGGTGCCCTACATCGTCGACCTCGGCACCGACGAGCAGCGTGAGCGCTGGCTGCCCGGCTGCGCGTCGGGCGAGATCCTGACCGGTATCGGGATGACCGAGCCGTCCGGTGGCTCCGACCTCGCCGCGCTGAAGACCACCGCCGTCCGTGACGGCGACGAGTGGGTCATCAACGGCTCCAAGACCTTCATCACCAACGGCTACTCCGGCGACCTGTTCGTCACCGCCGTGCGGACCGACCCCGAGAAGGGCCCGAAGGGCATCACCCTCTTCGGCATCGAGGCGACCAAGGAGGGCTTCTCGCGCGGCCGCAAGCTCGACAAGGTGGGCATGGAGGAGTCCGACACCGCCGAGCTCTTCTTCGAGAACGTCCGGGTCACCGACGCCGAGATCATCGGTGAGCTCAATATGGGGTTCATCCACATGATGCAGAAGCTGCCGCAGGAGCGGCTCGGATGCGCTGTGGCCAACGTGGCCCACGCCAAGCAGATCCTCGCCGAGACTGTCGACTACGCCAAGGAGCGGCAGGCGTTCGGCCAGCCGATCGGCAAGTTCCAGCACAACAAGTTCCTGCTGGCCGACCTGGTCACCCGGATCGAGGTGGCAGAGGCCTACATCGACAAATGCGTGCTGGCGCACTCCAACAAGGAGCTCTCCGCGGTCGACGCGGCGAAGGCCAAGTGGTATTCGAGCCAGGTCCAGGGCGAGGTCCTCGAGCACTGCGTGCAGCTCCACGGTGGCTACGGCTTCATGAACGAGTACCGGGTCGCCCGCGCCTGGCGCGACGCGCGGGTCACCAAGATCTGGGCCGGGTCGAACGAGATCATGAAGGAACTGATCGGCCGCGAGCTCGGGCTGTGACCTCCGCGCCGTGAGCATCCCTCTCGCGGCGTTGTCGCGCCTCGACGGCCCGCTTCGCTTGACGGCCGCCTTCGGCGCTCCGCCTTGCGAGAGGGCGCTTACGGCACGGAAGTCACAGCCCGTCGTTCGGGGATAATGGAGGCGTGACGAACACGCCGGAGGTGGGTGTCGACGAGATCGGTCCGCACCCGGACGAGCCGCACGAGCGGGGCTTCAACGACCGGATGAACTGGCTCCGAGCCGGCGTCCTCGGTGCCAACGACGGGATCGTCAGTACCGCCGGCATCGTGCTCGGCGTCGCCGGCGCGACCACCGACCGCACCGCGATCCTGATCGCAGGTGTCGCCGGCCTGGTAGCCGGGGCGATGAGCATGGCAGCCGGCGAGTACGTCTCGGTCAGCACGCAACGCGACTCCGAGGAGGCGCTGCTGGAGACCGAACGCCGTGAGTTGGCCGAGGACCCCGACGAAGAGCTCGCCGAGCTGGCCGACCTCTACGTCCGCAAAGGTCTGGACCAGGACCTCGCGCTGCAGGTGGCCCGTCAGCTCACCGCCGAGGATGCGCTGGGTGCCCATGCCGAGACCGAGTTGGGCATCGATCCCGACGACCTGACCAGCCCGTGGAACGCGGCCTTCGCCTCGATGCTCTCCTTCACCCTCGGCGCGCTGCTCCCGCTGCTCACCATCATCCTGGTCACCGAGGACCTGCGCGTCCCGGTCACCGTGATCGCGGTGACGGTGGCGCTCGCACTCACCGGCTGGACCAGCGCCCGCCTCGGTTACGGCCCACGCGGCCGGGCGGTCGCCCGCAACGTCGCCGGCGGACTCTTCGCGATGGCAGTCACCTACCTGGTCGGCTCCGCCCTCGGCACCCAGGTCTGAGGCGACCCGGCGCAAACGCCGGTCGAAATCGGGCTGACCGGCGCGAATGCCGGTCGGTTTGGCGCTGGCCGGCTGAGATGCCGGGCCGATCTCGCTGACGTCGACTCCCGTCATCCCACCGTCCCAACCTGCGTTTGAGCCGGGTCGGCGTGATCCGCGTGTGCGTTTGAGCCGGGTCAGCGGAAAACCGGTGTGCGTTTGCGCCGGGTCAGGGCTGGGTGGAGCGGCGGACCACCAACGACGGCTCCAGTACGACGTCCTCGGCCGCACGTGTCGGGTCCTCGATGGTCGCCATCAGCAGATCGGCTGCGACGGCGCCGAGCTGCTCGCGCGGCTGGCGTACGGAGCTGAGGGGGATAGCGGCGGAGGCGGCGAAGTCGATGTCGTCGTAGCCGATGATGGCGATCTCGTCCGGCACGCTCACCCCGGCCAGCGTGAGCGCCTGCAGCACACCGAGGGCGACCAGGTCGTTGGCGGCGAAGATGGCATCGGGGCGGTCCCCGTCGTCGGCGAGGAGATCTTCGGCTCCATGCCGCCCCGCGGCGGCATCCATGATCCCGGTGACGACCAGACGCAGCGTCGCGCCGTCGGTGTCGGCGACAGCGGCAGCGGCCCCCTCATAGCGGTGCTCGACCTGGGTGAGGCCGCGCGGACCGCCGACGAACGCGATCCGACGTCGACCCTGGTCCAGCAGGTGCTGCACGGCGATCCGCCCACCGAGGCGGTCGTCGACGGCGACGGAGGAGAACTCGCTGCTGTCCAAGCGACGGTCGACGGCCACCACCGCCGTCCCGCGATCGCGCAGGCGGCGCAGACGGGGGAGCACGCCGCCAACGGGGGAGACGAGGAGGCCGCTGACCCGCTGCTCCTCGAAGAGGTCGAGCAGCATCTGCTCCCGGTCCGCGTCCTGGCCGGAGTTGCCGAGGATGAGTGGGCGGCGGTGCTCGGCCAGTCGCTCCTCCACCCCGCGGGCGACGTCGGTGAAGAACGGGTTGCGGACGTCGAGGACGACCATGCCCACGGCGTGGTTGCTGCCGGCCCGCAGTTGGCGCGCGGCGTCGTTGCGCACGAAGCCCAGTTCGTCGATCACGGCGAGCACGTGCTCGCGGGTGGAGGTGGAGACCTTCTCCGGACGGTTGAGCACATTGGAGACGGTGCCCACGGAGACTCCTGCCTCGGCGGCGACGTCCTTGACCGACACTGCTCGTGCTCGATCGCCGGCTCCCGCTGCACTCAGGTCGGTCACGTCGGTCCTGTCGTCGGCACCCGGGACATCGTCCCGAGTGCGGGTGGGGGGTGGTGGGAGACACACTAGAGCGAACCCGGTCGCGGACCGCTGTTATTGATTCGTTTCAACAAAGTTTCGGGAATCCCTTGACGTCTGTGACAGCAGTCACCTAGCGTCACTGTGTCCGCGATGATTGAAACCTTTCAATCCCGATCAAGAAGGCGAGGAGCGGATGTCAGACCCCACCGCACGCCCTGAGCAGGCGTTCGTGCTGGAGCTCCAGGACGTGGCGAAGTCGTTCGGAGCCGTGGCCGCCCTGCGCTCGGGGACCCTGCGGGTGGCACCCGGCTCGATCCACGCGCTCGTGGGTGAGAACGGCGCCGGCAAGTCGACCCTGGTCAAGATCGTCGCCGGCGTGCACCGCCGCGACGCCGGCGTCTTCGAGTTCCAGGGCAAGGCCGTGGACTTCAGCTCGACCGCGGAGTCGAAGTCGGCCGGTGTGGCCGTGATCTACCAGGAGCCCACGCTCTTCCCCGACCTCTCGGTCGCGGAGAACATCTTCATGGGGCGCCAGCCGCTCGGCGCCGCGCGCCGGATCGACCGGGCCCGGATGTACGCCGAGTCCGAGGCGCTCTTCGAGCGTCTCGGTGTGGTGCTCGACCCGCGCCGTCCGGCTCGCGGTCTCTCCATCGCGGACCAGCAGATCATCGAGATCGCGAAGGCGATCTCGCTGGACGCGGCGCTGCTGATCATGGACGAGCCGACCGCCGCCCTCTCCGGCGTGGAGGTCGACCGGCTCTTCGCCGTCGCGCGCTCGCTGCGCGACGAAGGGCGGGGCCTGGTCTTCATCTCGCACCGTTTCGAGGAGGTCTTCGACCTCTGCGACACCGTCACCGTGATGCGCGACGGCTCCTACGTCTCCACCCAGCAGATCGCGGAGACCAGCGTCGACAAGCTGGTCGCGGAGATGGTCGGGCGCGAGGTGACCGAGCTCTTCCCGAAGACCCCGGCCGAGATCGGCGAGGTCGTGCTCGACGTGGCCGACCTCAACACCGCAGGCGTCTTCCACGACGTCTCCTTCCAGGTCCGGGCCGGGGAGATCGTCGGCCTGGCCGGGCTGGTCGGGGCCGGGCGCTCCGAGATCGCCCGAGCCGTCTTCGGTGTCGACTCCTACGACTCCGGCACCGTCACGATGAACGGCCACCGGATCGCGCCGCGCAACCCGCGCGCAGCGATCAGGGCCGGCATCGCCTTCGTCCCGGAGGACCGTCGCAAGCAGGGGCTGGTCACCGAGGCCTCGGTCGCCCGCAACATCGCCGCGGTGATCCGCCGCGGACTGACCACCGCCGGCTTGCTCACCACCCGCGCCGAGAACCGTGCCGCTGGTCCGTGGGCCGCCAAGCTCGAGGTCAAGACGAGCGCGCTGGACATGCACGCCGCGACGATGAGCGGTGGCAACCAGCAGAAGGTCGTCATCGCCAAGTGGCTGGCCACCGACCCCAAGCTGCTGATCATCGACGAGCCCACCCGTGGCATCGATGTCGGCACCAAGTCCGAGGTGCACCGCCTCCTCTCCGACCTGGCCGGTCAGGGGCTGGCGATCCTGATGATCTCCTCCGAACTGCCGGAGGTGCTCGGCATGGCCGACCGGGTCCTGGTCGTCCACGAGGGTCGGATCACCGCTGAGCTCGACCGCGCCGAGGCGAACCCGGAGAACATCATGCGCGCCGCCACCAACGCCGACCCGGCACACCAGGCAGCCGTTCAGAGCGACGAGGAGGTCCCGGCATGAGCACGCTCACCCACCCCAGCGGCGGGTCCGCGCTGAGCCGCGTGGCCAAGGAGGTGCTGCGCTCGCGGGAGCTCGCGGTCGCGCTCGTCCTGCTCGTGCTGATCGCGGTCACCACGTTCAAGTCCGAGGCGTTCCTGTTCTCCGCGACCGGCTGGCGCGACCTGCTGCTGACGCCGTCGATGCTGATCCTGCTCGCGGTCGGTCAGACCGCAGTGATCATCACCCGCAACGTGGACCTCTCGGTCGGCTCGACGCTCGGGCTGACGGCGTACCTGACCGGGCGGCTCTTCATCGACACCAACCTCCCGATCATCGTGGTGGTGCTCTGCGCGGTGCTGATGGGCGCCGTCCTCGGCATGGTCAACGGCCTGCTGGTCGCCTTCGGGCGGGTGCCGGCGCTGGTGATCACCCTCGGCACGATGTACATCTACCGCGGCGTCTTCCTCACCTGGGCCGGCAGCGACCGGATCAACGCCGACGACATGCCGCGCGCCTTCCGCAACCTGGGCACCGAGTCGATCCTCGGCATCCCGGTGCTGACCATCGTCGCACTGCTCGTGCTCGGCGCAGTCGGCTACTACCTGCACACCGCCCGCGGCGGACGTGAGCTCTACGCGATCGGCTCCGACCCTGCCGCTGCCGAGCTCTACGGCCTCAAGATCCGTCGCCGGGTGATCTTCGCCTTCGTCCTCTCCGGCGCCCTGGCCGGTCTGGCCGGCGCGGTCTCGGCCGCCCGCTTCGGCACGGTCTCCTCGAGCGTCGGCACCGGCGTGGAGTTCGAGGCGGTCGGCGCCGCGGTGATCGGTGGCGTCGCGATCTTCGGCGGCTCCGGCACCGTGTGGGGCGCCGCGCTCGGCGCCTTCCTGCTGGTCACCATCAACCGGGCACTGCCGGTGCTGGGCATCTCCGACTTCTGGCAGCAGGCAGTGGTGGGCGCGCTGATCGTCGGCGCCATCGCCCTGGACCGGATCCTGGTGCTGCGTCAGGAGAAGAAGCTCGTGGCCGCCCGCGACGACGAACCAACGTCGCACGCCACCGCGCCGACACTCGATCCCGTGCTACCCAGTGGCGCCACGCCAGCGGATCGCTCCGAACCCGCCGACCCCGGCTCCGCCGGCACCGACCCGAAGGAGGGTCACCGATGAGCACCCTGACCCCGGAATCGACGTCGGACAGCCCGTCGGTGGCGCGCACCTATGCGGCGTTCTCCCGCCCGATGTGGCAGCGGGTGATCTTCAGCCGTGAGTTCGCGGTGATCGCCCTGCTGATCGCGGCGGTCGTCTACTCCCGCTCCGAGGTCGCCTACTTCGACGGCCCGCAGACGATGTACTACCTGTTCCGCGACACCGCCTCGGTGCTGCTGCTGGCGCTGCCGATGACCGCGATCATCATCACCGGCGAGATCGACCTCTCCGTCGCCTCGACGGTCGGGCTGACCAGCGTCGCCTTCGGCATGCTGTACGACGACGCCGGGCTCTCGGCGACCACGGCGGCACTGATCGCGATCGGGATCGGTGTGCTCTGCGGAGCGTTCAACGGCTTCCTCATCGCCTACGTGGGACTGCCGTCGATCGCGGTCACCATCGGCACCTTGGCACTCTTCCGCGGCATCGCGGCCGGTCTGCTCGGCACGGAGTCGCGCACCGACTTCCCCGAGGCGTGGACCGACTGGGCCAAGGAGCGGATCTTCGAGGACCAGCCGTATCCGATGATCCTGATCCCGTTCGCCGTGCTGGCGATCGTGTTCACCTTGCTGATCCACTTCTCGCCGTTCGGACGCGGCATCTTCGAGATCGGCCAGAACGACGAGGCCGCTCACTTCACCGGCGTGAACGTGGCGCGCACCAAGGCGATCCTCTTCGTCCTCTCCGGTGCCGTCGCCGGCTTCGTCGGGATCTACACCACGCTGGTCACCGGCGTGGCCCGGGCGGAGAACTCCACCGGGTTGGAGCTCTCGGTGATCGCCGCGGTGCTGCTCGGGGGCGTCTCGATCTTCGGCGGCAAGGGCGCGCTGCACGGTGTGCTCGCGGGCGTGCTGCTGATCGGCGTGATCCAGCGGGCGATGCTCCTCAACGGGGAGACCATCAACGTCATCAACATCGTCATCGGAGTGCTGCTCGTGCTCTCGGTGATGTCCACCAGTCTCCTCGCCGCGGCCCGTCGTGTGGTCGAGGCGAGCAGGGGAGCGCGGTCCTCGGGTCGCTCCTCGCACAGCGCCGGCAAGCGGTCGCTGAGCTGAACCCGGCGACGGTGCCGGAAACATCCGAAAGGGAAACCACATGTTGAACCAGAAGCGACGCTTCGCGAGCCTCGCGGCTGCCGCCCTGGCGGCAAGCCTGGCCCTGACCGCTTGCGGCAGTGACGACGGCGGCGACGGCGGCGACGGCGGGAGCGAGGGTGGCACCTTCACCTTCATCCCCAAGAACCTCGGCAACCCGTACTTCGACACCAGCAACGCCGGTGGCGAGGCGGCGATCGAGGAGTTCGGCGGCACCTACGAGCAGGTCGGACCGGCCAACGGCGACGACCCGGCCGGTCAGGTGCAGTACATCAACACCGCGACCCAGCAGGGCCGCAGCGCGCTGGTCATCTCCGCCAACGACCCCGACGCCCTGTGCGACGCGATCGGCGAGGCGATGGACGCCGACATCCCGGTCGTCACCTACGACGCCGACACCAACCCGGACTGCCGCGACATCTTCGTCAACCAGGCCGACGCCGAGGGCATCGCCCAGGCGCAGGTCGACCTGATCGCCGAGCAGATCGGTGACAAGGGCGAGATCGCCTTCCTCTCCGCGGCCGCCAACGCGACCAACCAGAACGCGTGGATCGAGCTCATGAACACCGAGCTCGAGGAGAACCACCCCGACATCGAGGTGGTCGACACGGTCTACGGTGACGACGACGACCAGAAGTCCTTCGACGCCACCGCCGCGCTGCTGCAGAAGCACCCCGACCTGGCCGGCATCGTCTCGCCGACCACCGTCGGCATCGCCGCCGCCGCGCGTTACCTCTCCACCTCCGACGCCAAGGGCAAGGTCAAGCTGACCGGCCTGGGCACCCCGAACCAGATGCGCGAGTACGTCAAGGACGGAACCGTCGAGGCGTTCGCGCTGTGGAACCCGGAGGACCTGGGCTACCTGGCCGCCTGGACCGCCAAGGCCCTGGCTGACGGCGACATCGAGGGCGAGGGCGACTCCTTCGAGGCCGGCCGCCTCGGCGAGTACACCGTCGGCGCGGACAACACCGTGCTGCTCGGCGACCCGTTCGTCTTCAACGCCGACAACATCGACGACTTCGACTTCTGATCACCTGATCAGCTGATCGACTCCGTCGTCGACTGATCCGCAGGAACAGGGAGGAGGGCCACCCATGCCCCGCTACTGCTTCAGCCTCCAGGTTCGTCCCGACCGGATGGACGAGTACGCCGAACGTCACCGCGCCGTATGGCCGGAGATGCTCGCCGCGCTCGCCGAGACCGGCTGGCGCAACTACTCCCTGTTCCTGCGGAACGACGGCCTCCTCATCGGATACGTGGAGGCCGACGACCTCACCGCCGCGCAAGCGGCGATGGACGCTACCGACGTCAACGCCCGCTGGCAGGCGGAGATGGCGGCGTACTTCACCGGCATCGACGGCCAGGCCCCCGACCAGGGCTTCGTGCAGCTCGACGAGGTGTTCAACCTCGACGACCAGCTCAACCGCGTACACGCAGAAAGCAACAGTGATGACTGACTTCGCCGCGATCGCGGCCCAGCTCGAGGGCCAGGCCATCGAGCTCCCGTCCTGGGCGTTCGGCAACTCCGGCACCCGCTTCAAGGTCTTCGGCACCGCGGGCACCCCGCGCAGCGTCGAGGAGAAGATCGCCGACGCCGCGACCGTCCACCGGTTCACCGGCCTGGCACCGACCGTCGCCCTGCACATCCCGTGGGACAAGGTCGACGACTACTCCGCGCTGCGGTCCTACGCGGCCGACCACGGCGTGACGCTGGGCACCATCAACTCCAACACCTTCCAGGACGACGACTACAAGTTCGGCGCCCTGACCCACGTCGACCCGAAGGTCCGGCAGAAGGCGATCGACCACCACGTCGAGTGCATCGAGGTGATGGATGCGACCGGCTCCCGCGATCTGAAGATCTGGCTGGCCGAGGGCAGCAACTACCCGGGCCAGGCCGACCTGCGCGGTCGCCAGGACCGGCTCGCGGAGTCGCTCGCCACGATCTACGACAGGCTCGGCGAGGAGCAGCGGCTGGTCCTGGAGTACAAGTTCTTCGAGCCGGCGTTCTACCACACCGACGTCCCCGACTGGGGTACGTCGTACGCCCAGGTCGCCGCCCTCGGCGAGCGGGCCGTGGTCTGCCTGGACACCGGCCACCACGCCCCCGGCACCAACATCGAGTTCATCGTCATGCAGCTGCTGCGCCTGGGGAAGCTCGGCTCGTTCGACTTCAACAGCCGGTTCTACGCCGACGACGACCTGATCGTCGGGGCAGCCGACCCGTTCCAGCTCTTCCGGATCCTCTTCGAGGTGATCCGCGGCGGTGGCTACGGTCCGGCCAACCCGGACGGGAACAGCGACGTCGCGTTCATGCTCGACCAGTGCCACAACATCGAGGCGAAGATCCCCGGGCAGATCCGCTCGGTGCTCAACGTCCAGGAGATGACTGCACGGGCCCTGCTGGTGGACCGGGAGGCGCTCGAGGCGGCGCAGGTCGCCGGCGACGTGCTCGGCGCGAACCAGGTCTTCATGGACGCCTTCTCCACCGACGTCCGGGCCGACCTTGCCGCCTGGCGTGAGGAGCGCGGGCTGCCCGCGGACCCGATGCGCGCCTACGCCGAGTCCGGCTACCAGGCCGAGATCGAGGCCGCCCGCGTCGGCGGCACCCAGATGTCCTGGACCTGATCGGTCCAACTCACCACCCTCCCTGACTTCCCCACCTCCGGAAGGAATCATGAGCACCTCCTCCAATGCGGCGGCCGAGCTGATCGCTCGCAGCAACCGCCTCGGCGCCGACCCGAAGAACACCAACTACGCGGGGGGCAACACCTCGGCCAAGGGCACCGAGACCGACCCGGTCACCGGTGAGCCGGTGGAGCTGCTCTGGGTGAAGGGGTCCGGCGGCGACCTGGGCACGCTGAAGGAGGCCGGCCTCGCAGTGCTCCGGCTGGACCGGATGCGCGCCCTGGTCGACGTCTACCCAGGCGTCGAGCGCGAGGACGAGATGGTCGCCGCGTTCGACTACTGCCTGCACGGCAAGGGCGGCGCCGCCCCGTCGATCGACACCGCGATGCACGGTCTGGTCGAGGCGCCGCACGTCGACCACCTGCACCCCGACTCCGGGATCGCCATCGCGACCGCCGTCGACGGTGAGGACCTCACCGCGAAGATCTTCGGCGAGAAGGTCGTCTGGGTGCCGTGGCGCCGGCCCGGCTTCCAGCTCGGCCTGGACATCGCCGCGATCAAGGAGGCCAACCCGCAGGCGGTCGGCTGCATCCTCGGCGGCCACGGCATCACCGCCTGGGGGGCGACCAGCGACGAGTGCGAGCAGAACTCGCTGTGGATCATCGACACCGCCGCCGAGTTCATCGCGGCGAACTCCAAGGACGAGCCGTTCGGCCCCGCCCTGGACGGGTACGACGCCCTGCCGGCCGACGAGCGTCGTACCAAGGCGGCGGCGCTGGCCCCCACCATTCGCGGCATCGCGTCGGCGGACCGGCCGATGGTCGGTCACTTCACCGACGCCGACGTGGTCCTCGACTTCCTCTCCTCCGCCGAGCACCCCCGGCTGGCGGCCCTGGGCACCTCCTGCCCGGACCACTTCCTGCGCACGAAGGTGAAGCCGCTGGTCCTGGACCTGCCGGCGACTGCCGGTGTCGAGGAGTCCATCGCCCGCCTCGAGGAGCTCGCGGTCTCCTACCGCGAGGACTACCAGGCCTACTACGACCGGCACGCGGACGACTCCTCGCCGGCGATCCGCGGCAAGGACCCGCTCATCGTGCTGGTGCCCGGAGTCGGCATGTTCTCCTTCGGCAAGGACAAGCAGACCGCGCGCGTGGCCGGTGAGTTCTACATCAACGCGATCAACGTGATGCGTGGCGCCGAGGGCCTCTCCCGCTATGCGCCGATCGACGAGTCGGAGAAGTTCCGGATCGAGTACTGGGCGCTGGAGGAGGCCAAGCTGCAGCGGATGCCGAAGCCGAAGCCGCTGGCCACCCGGATCGCGCTGGTCACCGGTGCCGCCTCGGGCATCGGCAAGGCGACGGCGGAGAAGCTGGCCGCCGAGGGTGCCTGCGTCGTGATCGCGGACCTGGACCTGGAGAAGGCCCGGGCGGCGGCCGCCGAGATCGGCGGCGCCGATGTCGCCGTGGGTGTTCAGGTCGACGTCTCCGACGCTGCGGCCGTCCAGGCCGCCGTCGACGCCGCGGTGCTCGCCTTCGGCGGCATCGACCTGGTGGTCAACAACGCCGGACTGTCGCTGTCGCGCTCGCTGCTGGAGACCACCGAGAAGGACTGGGACCTGCAGCACGACGTGATGGCCAAGGGCTCGTTCCTGGTCGCGCAGGCCGCGGCGAAGGCGATGATCGCCCAGAAGCTCGGCGGTGACATCGTCTACATCTCCTCGAAGAACTCGATCTTCGCCGGACCGAACAACGTCGCCTACGGCGCCGCCAAGGCCGACCAGGCGCACCAGGTGCGGCTGCTGGCCGCCGAGCTCGGCGAGCACGGCATCAAGGTCAACGGCGTCAACCCGGACGGCGTGGTCCAGGGTTCGGGGATCTTCTCCTCGGGCTGGGGCGCCAACCGGGCCGCGGTCTACGGCGTGGAGGAGAAGGACCTGGGCAAGTTCTACGCGCAGCGCACCATCCTCAAGCGCGAGGTGCTGCCGGCCAACATCGCCAACGCCGTCTTCGTGCTCTGCTCCGCCGAGCTCAGCCACACCACCGGCCTGCACATCCCGGTCGACGCCGGGGTTGCCGCCGCCTTCCTGCGATGAGGCAGTCCAGCGGTGCCCTCCGGGTCGCCGCGGTCGACCTCGGCGCGACCAGCGGTCGGGTGATGTCCGGCCGGGTCAGCGCCACGGGGATCGAGCTCAACGAGCTGCACCGCTTCCGCAACGGCGCGGTGCGGGCCGGGGACTCCTTCTTCTGGGACGTCCTCGGGATCCATCGCGAGGTGCTCACCGGCATCCGTGAGGTGGCGGGCACCGGACCGCTGGACGGGATCGGGATTGACTCCTGGGCTGTCGACTACGGGCTGCTGGACCGGGACGGCCGACTGCTCGGCAACCCGTTCAGCCACCGGGACTCCCGCACCGACGGTGTCGCCGAGCGGGTCGCGGCCCAGGTCGGCGCGGATCGCCTCTACGCCACCACCGGCCTGCAGCAGCTCCCGTTCAACACCATCTACCAGCTGGTGGCAGCACGGGGCACTGCCGCGCTGGAGTCGGCCGAGTCGCTGCTGCTGCTGCCGGACCTGCTCGGCTACTGGCTGACCGGGACGATGGGCGCCGAGCGGACCAACGCCTCGACCACGGGCCTCTACGACGTGCACAACGGCGAGTGGGCCCGCGACCTGTGTCGCGAGCTCGAGCTGCCCTGGTCGATCCTGCCCACCTTGCGCGACCCCGGCTCCCGGCTCGGTCCGCTGCTGCCCGACGTCGCCCGCGAGGTCGGTGTGGACCCGGAGCGCGAGGTGCCGGTGATCGCCGTCGGGTCGCACGACACGGCCTCCGCGGTGGTCGGCGTACCGGCCACCACCGACCGGTTCGCCTACATCTCCTCGGGCACCTGGTCGCTGGTCGGACTCGAGCTGGACAAGCCGGTGGTGACCGAGGCCGCCCGGGCCGCCGACTTCACCAACGAGGGCGGCGTGGACGGAACCATCCGGTTCCTGAAGAACGTGATGGGGCTGTGGGTGCTCTCGGAGTCCCTGCGGGCCTGGGCCGACCGGCGGCTCGACGTGGACCTGCAGCGGCTCCTGGCGGCCGCTGCTGACTTCGAGCCGCTGCGCTCGGTGATCGACATCAACGACCCGCGGCTGCTGGCGCCGGGGACGGCGAGCGACCCGATGCCCGAGCGCGTGGTGGCGCTTGCGGTGGAGGCGGGCGGTCCGGAGCCGGCCTCGCCGGTCGCGATCACCCGGTGCATCCTGGACAGCCTCGCGGTGGCCTACCGCCGCCACCTGCGCACCGCCGCGGAGCTCTCCGGGGTCTCCCCGGAGGTCGTCCACATCGTCGGCGGTGGCTCCCAGAACACCCTGCTGTGCCAGCTCACTGCGGATGCCTGCGGGCTCCCCGTGGTCGCCGGCCCGACGGAGGCGGCAGCACTCGGCAACGTGCTGGTGCAGGCACGCACGCTCGGCGCGGACCTGCCCGACCTCCCCGCGATGCGTGCCGCCGTGCGCGCCTCCTACGAGGTCCGCGAGTACCAGCCGCGCGCCGGTCTGGACTGGGACGCCGCCGAGGCGCGCGCCAACTCCTGAACCGCCACCCGAACCGCCCCTGACGACAACCCCATCCCATCCCGCAGTACCCCGGTCGAGGAGGACCAGTGACCCGAGCAGACCACGACGAGACCAGCGCCGGGATGAAGCGGAGGGCGCTCTTCGGGGCCACCGCTGGCGCGGGACTGGCGGTGGCCGGTGCGGGCGCCGCCGTGGCCAAGCCGGGCAAGGGGAAGGGCAAGGGTCGGCGCCACGGACTCGGTCCGGCCTCGTCCTCCGGGTTTCCGCGAGGGCTGAGCAGGCAGTTCCGCAACCCGAGCAGCGCCACCGCCGCCGGCTTCCGCTGGTGGTGGCCGCACGGCCTGGTCGACCCCACCGAGATCGCCCGTGAGGTCGACCAGGTGGCCCGCGCCGGTTTCGGCGTACTCGAGATCGCTGACGTGACCCACAGTCTGCGGGCTCGCAACATCGACATCGACGTCAGCAAGCACGGTTGGGGCACCGCCTCCTGGAAGCGCGGGGTGAAGGCGGCCCTCGCCCAGGGCGCCAAGCGCGGGGTGTCGATCGACATCACCGTCGGACCGTCCTGGCCGGCAGCGGTGCGCACCATCACTCCGGACTCCGACGCCGCCTGCACCGAGCTGATCCACGGCACGATCGAGGTCGCCGCCGGCGAAACGCACGAGGGAGCGCTGCCCAGCCCTGCCCTCGAGCCGCACGAGGGCGTGACTGAGTCGCATCTGGTCACCGTCCAGGCGCACCGGGTGACCGGTGAGGTCCGCGACCGCAACGGCAACGTCACCGCGGTGCTGCTGGACCGGGACTCCTACGTCGACCTGCGGGGCGAGGTGAAGGGCGACCAGCTCACCTGGACCGCACCTGCCGACCCGGCCGAGGGCACCTGGATCATCTTCGCCGCCTGGCGCCGGGGCAGCGCCCAGGAGCCGGAGGCGGGTCCGCACACCTCGCCCAAGTCCTACGTCGTCGACCATTTCAGTGCGGCCGGCTCGAAGGCCGTGATCGACCTCTGGAAGCGCACCATCCTCGACGCCTCGATGCGGCGACTGCTCCGCGCCGCCGGCGGCAACCTCTTCGAGGACTCCCTGGAGATCGAGACCGAGGCGACCATCTGGACGCCCCGGCTGCCGGTTGAGTTCAGCAAGCGGCGCGGCTACGGCGTGCTGCCCTGGCTGCCGTTCCTGGTGGAGCTCGACGAGAAGTACCTCTTCTCGGTCGCCGGCACCGAGGACCCGGCCACGGCCGACGCTGTCGCGACCAACCAGGTCCGCGACGACTTCAACCAGACCCTCTCCGACCTCTACCTGGCCCACCACCTCGAGCCCCTGCAGAAGTTCGCCGGCACCCTGGGCATGGGACTGCGGGTGCAGCCCTACGGCCTGGAGACCGACACCACCGAGCACGCCGCGGCGCTGACCGTCCCGGAGACCGAGTCGCTGGGCTTCAAGAACCTCGACGACTATCGCGTGCTCACCGGCGGCCGCGACATCGCCGGCCGCACGATCCTCTCGTGCGAGGCGATCTGCTACAACGGCGCCGCCTACAACACCACCTGGGGCGCCAACACCACCAGCCCGACCGCACAGAACCAGGCGCTCTTCACGCTGAACTCGATCTTCGCCGCCGGCGTCAACCAGGCGATGATCCACGGCTTCCCCTACGCCGACGCCCCCGAGGTCACCTGGCCCGGCTTCGCCGCCTTCTCGCCCTACTACAACGGCGCGATCGGGTACGGCGAGGCCTGGGGCCCGCGGACCCCGCAGTGGAAGCACATCCCTGGCATCGCCGCCTACCTGGCGCGCACCCAGATGGTGCTGCGCACCGGGCGGCCGACGTACGACATCGTCTTCCTGCGGCAGAAGGGTTGGGCCTCGACCGGCGTCGGCCCCTTCTGGGTGACCAACACCGGCACCGGGCTGGGCTGGTCCCACTCGTTCATCACCGCACCGCTGCTGCTGCGCAACGACGTCCGGTTCAGCGGCGGCAGGCTGGCGCCGAACGGGCCGGCGTACAAGGTGATGGTGATCGGACCAGACAAGATGCGCAGCCGGGAGATGACCATCGACCTGGCCGCGGCGCGGAAGGTGCTCTCCCTGGCCCGACGCGGGATGCCGGTGGTGCTGGTCGTCGACGGCAGCGCGGACTGGGCCACCCAGGCGCTGCCCGTGGGGCGCACCGACGACGCCGCGGTCGCCGAGGTCCGTCGGATCATGCGTGCACTGCTCGCGTTGCGGACCACCCGCCAGGTGGTCGAGGCCGAGATCGGCACCGCGCTGGACGAGCTCGGCGTCACCAGCGACGTGCAGCACGAGACCTCCACGGTGCAGCACGTCCGGCGCCAGCTCGGCGACGTCGACCTCTACTACCTGGCCAACGCGCGGCACGCGGAGAACCGTCGCCTCAGCCGGGTCACCCAGGACGTCTGGCTCACCGCGACCGACCGCCGTGCCGTGCCGTGGCAGCTGGACTCGTGGAGCGGGGAGACCCGTCGCCTGATGGGCTACGAGCGCAGCGGCAACCGGATCCGGGTCCGCGTCGACCTGGAGCCGGGGGAGTCCGTGATCATCGCGCTCGCCGACCCGGGTCGCAGCGCACGGACCCCGTCGGTCCGGCTGGCCGAGGCGACCGACGTCCGGGTGCGGGACGAGCGCACCGAGCTGCGGGTCACCACCCCCGGCGCCCACGCCGTCACCTGGTCCGACGGCCGTCGCAGCACGGTGCAGGTGGACCGGGTCCGGGAGCCCATCGAGCCGACCGACTGGAGCCTCGAGCTCAGCGACTGGAGGCCGGGCGACAGCGCGACCGAGACGGTCAAGGAGACCCACCGCGCCGACCTCGACGCCCTCGGGCCATGGTCGGCGATCGCTGAGTTCGCCGACGTCTCCGGTATCGGTCGCTACGTCACCGAGATCGACCTCGGCGAGGACTGGCGCGGCACCGACGGCGCAGTCCTCGAGCTGGGGGACGTCAACGACACCTTCCGGGTGCTGGTCAACGGGGTGCCGCTGCCGCCGTGCGACCCGCTGGTCGGCTCGGTCGACCTCGGATTCCGGCTGCGTCCGGGGCGGAACCGGATCGAGGTCGAGGTGGCCTCCACGCTGCTGAACCGGCTGCGGGTGGTCACCCCCGACGTCTACGGCGTCGCGGGCCGGCAGACCTACGGGCTGACCGGGCCGGTGCGGGTGGTGCCGTACGTGCAGCGCCCGATCCGGCGTTGAGGCGGTGTCGCAGCGGGTACCGCCCGGGTGAGGATGATGTGAACGACGTACCGAAGGAGACGTAGGAGCCAGTGATGCGGGTGGCACTGATGGTCACGTGCGTGAACGACGCGATGTTCCCCGGCACGGGAGCCGCGGTCGTGCGGCTGCTGCGCCGGCTCGGCGTCGACGTCGACTTCCCCCGGGGACAGACCTGCTGCGGGCAGCCGATGGTGAACACCGGGTACCTGGACGAGGCGGTGCCGGCGGTGCGGTCGTTCGTCGACGCCTTCGCCGGGTACGACGCCGTGGTCACCCCGTCCGGATCCTGCGCCGGCTCGGCACGCCACCAGCACGCACTGGTCGCGAAGCGCGCCGCCGACAACGGCAAGGACCCCGGACTGGTGGATGCGGTCGCGGCCGGGCCGCCGACGTACGAGCTGAGCGAGTTCCTGGTCGACGTCCTCGGGGTGACCGACGTCGGGGCCTACTTCCCGCACACCGTCACCTATCACCCCACCTGCCACAGCCTGCGGATGCTGGGCGTGGGGGAGCGGCCGCGGCGGCTGTTGGAGAGCGTGCGTGGGCTGCGGCTGGTCGAGCTGCCCGGCGCCGATCAGTGCTGCGGCTTCGGCGGCACCTTCGCGCTCAAGAACGCCGACACGTCGGTGGCGATGGGCGCGGACAAGGTCCGGCACGTGCGCGAGACCGGTGCCGAGGTGCTGGTGGCCGGGGACAACTCCTGCCTGATGCACATCGGCGGGATGCTGTCGCGCCAGCGGTCGGGGGTCCGGGTGATGCACCTGGCCGAGATCCTGGCCAGCACCGAGGCGACCACGGCGGTCGAGAACGAAACGGGCCGGGAGGCCGGCAGCGCGGGAGGTGCCCGATGAGCGGCACCTTCGTCGGGATGCCGAAATTCCCCGGCGCGGCACGGGAGGCCCTGGCCGACACCCAGCTGCGCTACAACCTGGCGCACGCCACCGGCACCATCCGCGGCAAGCGCGCCGCTGTCGTCGGCGAGGTGGAGAACTGGGAAGAGGTCCGGCTCGCCGGCGCCGCGGTGAAGGAGCGGGCGCTGCTCGAGCTCGACCAGCGGCTGATGCAACTCGAGGGCGCCCTCACCGCCCGTGGCGCGACAGTGCATTGGGCCCGCGACGCGGCCGAGGCCAACGCGATCGTGACCGGGATCGCCCAGGCGCACGCGGTCGACGAGGTGGTCAAGGTCAAGTCGATGGTGACCCAGGAGATCGGGCTCAACGAGGCGCTGGAGGCCGAGGGGATCGCGGCGTGGGAGACCGACCTGGCCGAACTGATCGTCCAGCTCGGCGGCGACCTGCCCAGCCACATCCTGGTGCCGGCGATCCACCGCAACCGGGCCGAGGTGCGTGAGATCTTCCTGCGTGAGATGGCGAAGGTGGGACGGCCGGCGCCGGCGGGCCTGACCGACGAGCCGGCAGTGCTGGCGGGCGCGGCGCGGGAGCACCTGCGGGAGAAGTTCCTGCGAGCGAAGGTGGCGGTCTCTGGTGCGAACTTCGCGATCGCCGACTCCGGCACCCTGGTCGTGGTGGAGTCCGAAGGCAACGGACGCATGTGTCTCACCCTGCCCGAGGTGCTGGTGAGCGTGGTCGGCATCGAGAAGGTGGTCTCCACCTGGGACGAGGTGGACCCGCTGCTGCGGCTGCTGCCACGCTCCTCGACCGGCGAACGGATGAACCCCTACACCTCCACCTGGACCGGAGTGACCCCCGGCGACGGGCCGCAGGAGGTGCACGTCGTGCTGCTGGACAACGGCCGCACCCGCGCGCTGGCCGACGAGGTCGGCCGGCAGGCGCTGCGCTGCATCCGCTGCTCGGCCTGCCTCAACGTGTGCCCGGTCTACGAGCGCACCGGCGGCCACGCCTACGGCTCGGTTTACCCGGGCCCGATCGGCGCGATCCTCAACCCGCTGCTCAAGGGCACCGGCGTGGACGAGCAGGTCGACTCGCTGCCCTACGCCTCGTCCTTGTGCGGCGCCTGCTTCGAGGCCTGTCCGGTGCGCATCGACATCCCCGAGGTGCTGGTGCACCTGCGCTCGAAGGTGGTCGACGGCCACCGCGACGATCGGATCCCCAAGCCGGAGGCGGTCGCGTTCAAGGCCGCCGGGTGGGCGTTCGGCTCTGCCGAGCGGCTCGCCGCCGGCGAGCGGGTCTCCGGTCTTGCGGGCAAGGTGCTCGGTCGGCGCGGTGGGCGGAAGGCACAGGTGCTCGGGCGGCTCCCCGGACCGGGCGGGGCCTGGACCGACGCCCGCGACCTGCCGGTGCCACCGACGGAGTCGTTCCGGGAGTGGTGGGAGCGCACGGACGGCGGCCGAGAGGAGGACGACGATGACCGCACGTGAGGAGATCCTCGCCCACGTCCGGGCGGCACTGGCCGACGTCGACGCCATTCCGGGACCGGTCGTGTCCCCGGCCGGCGCCGGTGCCGACGACCCACGCGACGTGGTGCTCGAGCGGTTCGCCGAGCGGGTCGCCGACTACCGCGCCGAGGTGGTGCGGTGCGCGTCCGACGAGGTTGCGGCCGCAGTGGCGGCAGCGGTGCCGGGGGGAGCGCGCGTCGTCGTACCGGATGGGTTGGCGGCGGAGCTGGTCGCCGGCCTCGCGCCGGAGCAGCTGGTCGCCGACGACGGCCTGACCGCTCACCAGCTCGATGCGATCGACGCCGTGGTCACCGCGTGCCGCGTCGGCATCGCCGAGACCGGCACCATCGTCTTGGACCACCAGGCCGACCAGGGGCGCCGCGCGCTCACCCTGGTGCCTGACCGTCACGTCTGCGTGGTCCGCGCGGACCAGGTCGTCGCCGACGTCCCGGACGCCGTCGCGCTCCTCGACCCGGCCCGCCCGCTGACCTGGATCAGCGGTCCGAGCGCCACCAGTGACATCGAGCTGAGCCGGGTCGAAGGGGTGCACGGGCCGCGGACGCTGGTGATGGTGCTCGTCGAATCCGAGGGGGGCCGATGAGCATGACCCTCCCCGGGCGACCGGACATCGCCGACGACGGCTGGGAGCCCGCGGCCGAGGACCTGGCCATCCTTCGGCTGCTGGCGGAGGGGTTCACCACCGACGTCATCGCCGGACGCGTCGGTCTCTCCGAGCGGACGGTACGACGCCGGCTGCGACAGACCGCCGACGAGCTGGGTCTTGACTCGTCCATCGAGGTCGTCGTCCACGCCGTGCGGCGGGGACTGATCTGAGCGATCTCCCGGCTGGGATCCCGCCGCATCGCCGGGTCCGTGGCCGGATCCGGCCAAACGCTCCGACCCCCGTTGTGACAGCAGTCATATCTCTGCCATGGTGACGATTCAATAAATCGTTTCAACCTGCGCCGTCAACCACCGACGACGCAGGTAGGCAAAAGGGGTTTCCCGTGTCCGCATTCCGAGTGCTGCGCACCCACGTCTCCGTCGGCATCGCCTTGTTCCTGGTGGTCAGCATGGCGGCGCTGGTCCAGGTGGCGGCGGCACCGTCGGCTGGGGCGGCCGAGGGCGACATCGCTGTCGAGACGATGACCACCAACGGACGGATCGACCCGCTCGGGATCCCGGGGTCTGCGCCGAGCTTCGGTTGGGCGTCGGTCGCCGAGGGTCGTGATGTGGTCCAGTCGGCGTACCAGATCCGGGTCGCGACGTCTGAGGCCGACCTGGAGAGCGCGGACGTCTGGGACTCGGGCAAGGTCGCCTCCGACCGCCAGGTCGACGTGGTCTACGGCGGCGATGCGCTGCAGGCGGGCGCCCGCTACCACTGGCAGGTCCGGGTGTGGGACGGCGACGACAACGCCTCGGAGTGGAGCGAGGCCGCCTGGTTCGAGACCGGCCTGCTGGCGGCCGAGGACTGGGGAGCCGCCGAATGGATCGGTGCCGACGCGGGCGCCGAGCTGGACCGCTGGACGGACTACACCGCCGAGTTCGACTTCACGATGGACAACCTCGTCTTCGGTCCCTACGTGCGCGCCCGCAACACCTCCAACGGCTACATGTGGCAGCTCAGCGTCGCCGACGGCACCCCGCGGCTGCGGCCCCACGTCAAGAGCAACGGGGGCTTCTCGCTGCTGGCCAACAAGGACATCTCGGAGTTCGTCACCCTCGACGAGCTGCGCACCGGAGAGCACACCCTGGCTGTCACCTTCGACGGAGCCACCATCACCACGGAGCTGGACGGCGTCACGATCGACGCCCGCACCGACCCCACCCACCAGAAGGGCTACGTCGGCTTCCGTTCGACCAACGCCACCGAGGGCGTCGAGGCATCCACGGTGCACGCCGTCCGGGTGGTCGCCGAGAACGGCGACACCCTGCTCGACACCGACTTCAGCGACGGCAACCCGTTCAGCGGCGGCACGCTGGTCGACGACGGACTCGAGGTCAAGGGCCAGCAGGAGATCATCTGGCGCTCCCCGGACGACAACATGCCGCTGCTGCGCACCGACTTCAGCACCGAGTCCGACAAGTCCGTGGCGAGCGCCCGCGTCTACGCCACCGCCCGCGGGATCTACGAGCTGACCCTCAACGGCGAGAAGGTCGGCGACCAGCACATGGCCCCCGGCTGGACCGACTACCGCGACCGCTTCCAGCACCAGACCTACGACGTGACCGATCTGGTCACCGACGGTGAGAACACCTTCGGCGCCGAGCTCGGCAGCGGTTGGTGGGCCGGTCGGGTGGCCCACCTCGGCACCGGCAACTACGGCACCCAGACGTCGGTCCTCACCCGACTGCGCATCACCTACACCGACGGCACCACGCAGTGGGTCGACTCCGACGGCGAGACCTGGACCGCGTCGACCGGCGGCCACACCCTGGCCGACCTGATCGACGGCGAGAGCTACGACGCCCGGCTGGCCAAGGACGGCTGGAACGAGCCCGGCTATGACGACACCGCCTGGAGCGCCGCCGTCACCCGTACGGCGCCCACGGCGCCGGTCGTGCCGCAGCCCGACGAGCCGGTCCGCACCACCCAGGAACTGCCGACCCTCGAGCGCACCGAGCCCGCCCCCGGGCGCTGGACCTACGACGTCGGCCAGAACATGGTGGGCGTGGCGCGGATGGAGCTGACGGGCGAGGCCGGTGACACCGTGACCATCCGCTACGGCGAGGAGCTCAACCCCGACGGCACGCTCTACACCGACAACCTGCGCTCGGCGAAGGTGACCGACCGCTACACCTTCGCCGAGGACGGCACCGTCACCTACGAGCCGACCTTCACCCAGCACGGGTTCCGCTACCTGGAGATCGTGGGTACCACGACCCCGCCGGAGACCGCGGACGTCACCGGTGTGGTCTGGGGATCGGACCTAGCCGAGACCGGCACGCTGGAGACCTCCGACGACATGCTCAACCAGTTGCTCAGCAACATCTCCTGGGGTCAGCGCGGCAACTTCGTCTCCATCCCGACCGACACTCCTGCGCGTGACGAGCGGCTCGGCTGGAGTGGCGACATCAACGTCTTCGCGCCGACGGCGAGCTACCTGACCGACACCCGCGCCTTCCTGGGCAAGTGGATGCGGGACATGCACGACACCCAGGGCAGCAACGGTGACTACCCGGGGGTGGCGCCGTCCACGCCGACGTTCAGCGCGGGCGGCGGAGTCGGCTGGTCCGATGCCGGCATCACCGTGCCCTACGCGATCTTCCGTGCCTACGGCGACGCCAGCGTGGCGCGCGAGTTCTGGGACGACCTGACCCGGTTCTTCGAGCACACCCGCAACTCCGCCGGTGCCGATCTGATCGACGACGGCCGGACGACGTACGGCGACTGGCTGAACCTCGACGACCCGACCCCCGGCGCCGTGCTCGGCACCGCCTACCTCGCGGAGAACGCCCGGATGATGGCGGAGATGGCCACCGCCCTGGGCAAGGACGGCGAGGCCGCGGAGTATGCGGCGCTGTCGGAGCAGGTGCGTGAGCGGTTCACCGCCACCCAGGTCGCGGCTGACGGCCGGGTCAACGGCAACAGCCAGACGGCCTACGCCATGGCGCTGGGCATGGACATGATCACCGACGAGGAGCTGCGGACGAAGGCGGGCGAGCGGTTCGTCGCCAAGCTGGCCGCCAGCGACAACCACCTCACCACCGGCTTCCTCGGCACGCCGTGGCTGCTGCCGGCGCTGAGCAGCATCGACCGCGACGACCTCGCCTACACGATGCTGCTGCACCAGGACTACCCGTCCTGGGGCTATGAGGTCGCCAACGGCGCGACCACGATGTGGGAGCGCTGGAACTCGATCATGCCCGACGGGTCGTTCGGCGACGTCAGCATGAACTCGTTCAACCACTACGCCTACGGTGCGGTCGGCGACTGGATGTATCAGAACATCGGCGCCATCAGTGCGCTCCAGCCCGGCTACAAGACGTCCCGGATCGCCCCCAACGTGGGCGGCGGACTGGACCACGCGAGCGGCTCGCTGGAGTCGGTCTACGGCGAGATCGCCACCGAGTGGAGCGCCGAGGGTGACGACCTCGACCTCCACGTCGAAGTCCCGGTCAACACGACCGCCGAGGTCGTCCTGCCAGCGGAGAACCAGTGGGCGGTGACCGAGGGCGGTGCGCTGCTCGACGCAGTGGAGGGCGTGCACGACGTGACCACCGAGGACGACACGGTGACCGTCACCGTCGGGTCGGGCAGCTACGACTTCGCGGTGACCGCCGCCAGCGGTGAGCTCGGCGAGATCCTGGACCTGATCGCGGTGGCGCAGGAGACGGTGACGGCCCAGGCCGACGCCGGCGACCTCGGCGATGCGGACGCAACGCACCTGACCTCCGGCATCGACGGCGTGCGCGAGGAGGTCGTGGCCGCGATCGGAGCGGTGGTGGCCGAGGACGACGAGGAGCGCACCGAGCGCGTGCAGGCCGCCCTGGCCCAGACCCAGGAGCTGCGGACGTGGCTGGCCGGCTCCGGTGTCGACCGTCCGGTGCGGAGCGTGGTCGACCGCGATCTGGTGGCGGTCGAGGCCGCTCTCGGCGGCGGCGTCGCGGACGCACTCGGCCTGGTCACCGGCCTGGCGCCGATCGCGGAGGCAGCGTTGCCGGGCACAGCAGTCGCCGGGACCTTGGACCTGACCAACGAGGGGACGGCCACGGTGAGCGATATCTCCGCGACGGTCGAGGTCGAGGGTTGGGAGCCGGTCGAGGTCACCGTGCAGGAGCTGGCGGCCGGCGCGGCGGCGCAGCTGCCGGTGACGGCCACGGTGCCGCGGGGTGCGAAGCCGGGTGGCTACGACGCGGACCTGACGCTCCGGTTCACCGTCGACGGCACCGAGTACGTCGTCGAGGACACCACCCAGGACTGGGTGACGGTCACCTCCGGGGTCAGCGTCGGCGAAGCCACGGCGTCGCTGACCGGTCCTGACCCGGCCGAGGCCGGGACCATCGAGGTGCCGGTGTCCAACGACGGCGACCGCCCGGTGCGGGTCACCGTCGGGGCGGAGCTGGAGAACGGCTGGGGCAGCGTGCCCTCGGCCGAGGTGGAGGTGCCCGCGGGTGGCGAGGCCACCGCGACGGTGCCGATCACGGTGCCGCTGGACCGGATCGCCGGGGCTGTCGAGGCCACGCTCACCGTGGACCGGGCCGGCGTCCGGCTGGCCTCGGCCAAGCAGGCGGTCGACATCGCGTTGCCCACCCCGCCCACGACCGAGGCCGTGGACCACGTCGACTTCGGCGACAGCGCCTCCGAGCAGGCGCATGCCCTTCAAGCATCACCGAGCAGCGGCACCAGCACCGAGGCGGGCTACACCCGCCGCTACTCCCACGCCAACAATCCCGGCTCCTGGTACTCCGTCGAGTTGGCGGTGCCGACCGACGCGCCGTTCGTGCTGCGCCACATCGAGACCTACGACGGTGCGCGGACCAAGAAGTACGAGGTCTATCTCGACGACCAGCTGGTGAAGACCCAGATCGTGCCGCGTGCCGAGTCCGGCGCGGGCATCAAGGTGCACGACATCCTGGTCGACGACCCGGCGTTGTTCTCCGAGGACGGTTCGGTGCGGGTGAAGTACCAGTACCCCGCCGAGGGCGCCTCGGGCTTCCACGACCCGTCGTTGGCGGATGTGTGGGTGCTGCCGGTGGCAGCGGACGCGACGGCGCCGTTGGTCGCGGCCACGGTCGTCGACGGGGTGCCCGGCCAGCAGGGCTGGTATCGCTCGCCGGTGCAGATCGCGGTGGACGCGGCCGACGGTCGCGACCCCGCCCCTGTGGCCGAGTATGGCTTCGAGGACGGCTGGTCACCGGTCGACGGCCTGATCGCGGTCGCGGACGAGGGGGAGCACACGCTCTCCTTCCGTGCCATCGACGTGGCCGGCAACCGATCAACCGTCGGTGAGTTGCCGGTGCGGATCGACCTGACCGCGCCGTCGACCACGGTCGGGGTGGTCCGGGGCAATGGCGTCGACGGGTCAGACCGTGCCGAGTTGCGCTTCGAGGGCAGCGACGAGCTCAGTGGTGTGGCGGCGACCAGCTATCGGATCGACGGTGGCGACTGGCTGAGCGCCACGCAAGCCCCTGTCGTGGTCGAGGGGTACGGCGACCACGTGGTCGAATACGCCTCGACCGATCTGGCCGGCAACGTCGAGCCGGTACGGCGCACGGTGGTGACGCTGGCCGATGTCGATGAGTTGGTGCCGGTGGTGGCGCCCCAGGTGGCGGGCACGGCGCGCTTCGGCAGCACGCTGGAGGCCGATGGTGGGTCGTGGAACACCAAGGGTGTCGCGCTGGCCTATCAGTGGCTGCGGGACGGCAAGCCGATCGCGGGTGCGACGGGGATGTCGTACCGGTTGAAGAAGGCGGACATCGATCACCGGGTCACGGTGCAGGTGACCGCGTCGAAGGACGGGTTCGATCCGGTCTCGGTGGACGCCCCGGCCACGCCCAACATCGCCAAGGCGCGGGCGACGGTCGCGGCCAGCGTGACGAAGGTCCGTGGCGGCAAGGCCCGCATCACCGCTCGGGTTTCCGCCGGAGTGAAGGTCACCGGGCGGGTGCTGATCAAGGCGGGCGGCAAGGTCGTCGCCCGCGCGAAGCTCCGCAACGGCGGCCTGACCCGCACCGTGAAGCTGCAGGGCAGGAAGAAGGTCGCCGTCCGCTATCTCGGCTCCGCCACGGTCGCACCCACTTCCACCACCATCCGGGTCCGCAACCGTTGACCCCGCTCCGATCGTGCGTTCCCGCTGCCATCCCCCGGGTAGCGGGAACGCGCTCCGCGTCAATCCACAGTTGAGAGGTTCGATGTCCCACGTTCCCTCCGTGCGCCGAGGCCGCACGACCCTGACCACCTGGCCCCGCATCGCCGCCGCAGGGCTGGCCGCCGGCGCGCTCGCCGTCGGCCTGCTCCCGGCGAACGCGGCCCAGGCGGCACCCGCGCCGGTGACCGCCGCGCCCGGCGACGACACCGGTGACACGGTCTCGCTCTCCGAGCTGAAGGTGGAGCGGAAGGTCGAGCCGGTCGGCATCGACGTCGAGCGTCCGCGCTTCTCCTGGCAGATCGACGCCGACGGCCGCGGCGTCGAGCAGCACGCCTATCAGCTCTGGGTCGCCACCTCGGCCGAGGCGCTGGAGGACGGCGACGTGGTCTGGACCAGCGGTGTGGTGTCCTCGCCCGACCCCTACGACGCCGCGTACGACGGCCCCACGCTCGACCCGGCTACCGACTACCACTGGCGGGTGGAGGTCCGCACGAACGCCGGTCGTGCCAGCGCCGACTCGACCTTCCGCACCGGACTCCCGACGCCTCAGGACTGGGGCGAGAGCACCTGGATCGGCAACGGCGAGCCCGGCCCCGACCAGGCGGCGCCGCTGGCCGACGCCTCCTGGATCTGGACCCAGGAAGACACCCGCCCGCAGGCTCCTGCCGAGCCCCGAGCCTTCCGCCGCACCCTGACCAGCCCCGAGGGACGTGAGGCTCGCTCCGCGGAGATCCTGATCACCGGCGACGACTCGTTCCGACTCTGGCTCAACGGAAGCCTGGTCGGCGAGACCGCGGGCGCCGAGAACGAGTGGCAGGGCGTGCGCCGCTATCGCGTCGACCTGGAGGCGGAGCGCAACGTGTTCGCGGTCCGCACCACGAACACCGCCGAGAGCAGCGGCGCCAACTCACCGGCCGGCCTGCTGGCCACCATCCGCGTGCGCTACGACGACGGCACCACCGAGGACGTTGTCACCGACACCGACTGGGTCGCGGCCAAGAGCGTCCCCGACGGCTTCGAGGCCCCCGACTTCGACGACTCCGACTGGGCGAACGCCGTCGTGCAGGCGGCGTACGGCTCGGGGCCGTGGGGGACCGGGGCGAAGCCGCAGCAGGCGGTCACGCCGGCGCCGCTGCTGCGCAAGGAGTTCGAGGTGAGTGGCGAGGTCGCTGACGCCACCCTGTATGTCGCCGCCGGCGGTTACGCGAACGCCTCGCTCAACGGTGAACCGGTCGACGACTCCGTGCTCTCGCCGGGCTTCACCGACTACGACGACACCGTCCAGTACGCCGCCACCGACGTCACCGAGGCGCTCGCCGAAGGCAGCAACGCCCTGGGCATGGAGCTCGGCCGCGGGTTCTACGGGATGACGGGCAGCAACGTCTGGAACTGGCAATCGCCCCCGTGGCACGCCGAGCCGACGGTCCGCGCGGTGCTGTCGATCGACTACGTCGACGGCACTTCCGAGCAGGTCGTCACCGACGACTCCTGGACCATCCACGACGGCCCGACCGTCTTCGACGATCTCTACGGCGGAGAGACGTACCAGGCCGCTCGCACGATCAACGACTTCGACACCAGCGACTACGACGACGGCGACTGGGCGACGGCGACCGTCGTCGACGGCCCGGCCGGCGAGCTGGTGAACCAGCGCCAGCAGCCGATCCGGGTCACCGAGGAGCTCGATGCCGTCGAGATCACCGAGCCCGAGGACGGCACCTACGTGGTGAAGTTCCCGCGGGTGCTCGCCGGATGGGTCGAGTTCACTGCTGAGGGTCCGGCCGGCACCACGATCGAGGCCCGTTACGCCGAGAAGCTCAACGAGGACGGCACGGTCAACCAGAACAACAACGGTGGCTTCGGCTCCGGGTTCCAGACCGATCGGTTCACCCTCGCCGGCACCGGCGAGAACGAGACCTGGGAGCCCCGCTTCTCCTACAAGGGCTTCCAGTACATCCAGGTGACCGGTTGGCCCGGCGAGGACGCACCGCCGCTGGAGGCGTTCACCGCCAAGGCCGTGCACACCGATGCCGAGGAGACCGGTTCGTTCGAGACCTCCTCGCCGACCGTCAACGCCACCCATCGCGCTGTGGTCGACACCCTGCTCAACAACATCCACTCGATCCCGACCGACACCCCGATGTTCGAGAAGAACGGGTGGACCGGCGACGCCGCCGTCGGCACCGAGATGTTCCTGATGAACCTCGACACCCACGAGCTCTTCGCGAAGTGGATGCGCGACGTCAACGAGACCCGCGACGCCAACGGCGCGCCGCTGGTGATCGCACCGAGCTCGGACCAGTGGGGCCAGTGGGGCCTCGCTCAGCCGTGGCACTCGGCATACGTGATGATCCCGTACTGGCTCTACCAGTACGGCGGCGACCGCCAGGTGATGACCGAGTACTACGACGGCATCAAGACGTATGTGGACCTGGAGTTCGACCGCTCGAACAACGGCGTGGTGCGCGAGAACCGGCTCGGTGACTGGGTCAG
Organism: Nocardioides sp. BGMRC 2183; assembly: GCA_008123405.1. Lineage (GTDB taxonomy): Bacteria > Actinomycetota > Actinomycetes > Propionibacteriales > Nocardioidaceae > Nocardioides. The sequence continues at coordinate 10,982 of VSSA01000008.1, read as the reverse complement.
TCCCGAGGCCAGCCCAGCTGGCGGCAACGCCCCGGAGGACACACGTGTCTCCGGCACCGCCTACCTCTACACGATGCTCGACACGATGCAGCGGGTGGCCGACCTGCTGGGCCGTCCCCGCGACGTCGCGCACTTCGGCGACCGGGCCGCGGTGGTGAAGGAGGGCTTCAACCGGGCCTTCCTGGACGCCGACGCCGGCTACTACAGGGGTCAGGGCGACCGGGGCTACCGACAGACCCACAACGTGCTGGCCCTCGCGTTCGGCCTGACGCCGGACCAGGCGACCGAGGCCAGCGTCGCCGACAGCATCGCCGCCGACGTCCGCGCGCGCGGCAACACCCTCAACACCGGCGTGCTCGGCACCAAGTACCTGCTGCCGGTCCTCAGCGACCACGGGTACGCCGACCTCGCCTACACGCTCGCGCTGCAGACGGCGTACCCGAGCTGGGGCTTCATGATCGAGAACGGCGCGACCTCGATGTGGGAGCACTGGGCCAAGGAGGCACGCTCGCTGGGCCACTACTTCCTGGGCACCGTCGAGGACTGGTATTACCGCTACGTCGCAGGCATCCAGGCCTCGCCGACCCAGGGCTACCGGCGCACCACCATCGCCCCCGTGGTCGACGACCGCCTCGACCACGCCGCGGCCACCACAGCCACGCCGTTCGGCCCGGTCTCCAGCGGCTGGGAACAGACCGACGGCGGGCTGCGGATCGACGTCGAGGTGCCGGTCGGGATGACCGCGACGGTGCGTCTGCCGGTCTCCTCGCCACTGCTCGCCGAGGAGTCCGGTGACCCGCTCACCACCTCGTTGGAGGGCGTCCGGTCGGTCCGGCCGGACGAGGACGGGACCGAGGTCGTCGTCGGCTCGGGCAGCTACTCCTTCGATGTGGTCGACGACGCCGGTGCGGTCTCCGGGGTGCTCGCGGCACTCGACGACCTCGCTGCACGGACCACCACCGCGCGCGATGCGGGTGACCTGGCTCGTCCCCAGGCCCGCACCGTGCTGCGCGCCGTCGCAGGTGGCCGTGCCGCCGCCGTGGACGCGGTCGACGCGGTCGGCGCCGGGGAGGACACCGAAGGCGCCCGATCGCTGGTGGCGGTGCTCGACGAGCTCGACACCGTCGACAGCACATTGGCCGCAGCTGCCGTGCCCGGCGCCGTGGGCGAGGGCCTCGCCGACGCCGCCCTGGCGGCACGCGACGCCGTCGCGGTCGCGGTGAGCGAGCTGCTGCAGGTCTCCTTGGAGGTCGAGGCCGACGGCGGCAAGGTGAAGCCCGGTGCCACCACCCCGGTGGCACTGACGGTGGGCAACGCCGGCGACAGCACGATCAGCCGGGTCAGCGTCGGCCTCGAGGGGCCGGATCGCAGCTGGACGGTGTCGCCACGGACGTTGGTCCTGGCCCCGTCGTTGGCCGCCGGGGCGGAGAGTTCCGGGTCCCTGCAGGTGAGCGTGCCGGCGACGGCGAAGCGCGGTCCGACCGCGCTGACCGGTGCCTTCGAGTACCGCTTCGAGGGCGCCGCGATCCGGCAGTCGCTGACCACCGAGGTGGTCGTGGATGCGCCGGTCGTGGTCACCGGTCACGCGACCCAACCGGCCATCGCCAGTCCGGGTGGCGAGGTCGACGTCGACGTCGCGCTGCGCAACCAGGGCACCGCACCGGCCACCGTCGAGGTCGCCGTAGAGCTCCCGGAGGGCTGGACGCAGGTCGGTCCCGCGCCGACGGTGACCCTGCGTGGTGGGGAGAGCGGCAGCGCCCGGATCACGGTGCGTGTCCCGCGCGGGATCGAGCGGGACGCGACCACCGGAGAGCTGGAGGCGCAGGTGATCCTGGAGGACGACGTCCTCGCGTCCGCGAACATCGAGGTCCCGGTGCAGATCGCCCCCGACCCCTCCGACGGTGCCTTCCTGGACCACGTCGACCTCGGCGACCAAGCATCGGAGCAGGCCCACGCGCTGACCGCATCGGAGAGTTCGGGCACCAGCAACGAGGCCGGCCGCAGCCGCCGGTACGCCGGCCACCTCACCCCGTTCTCGTTCTTCGAGTTCGATCTCGCGGTCGAGGAGGGTCAGTCTTTCGTGCTGCGCACCACGGAGACCTACGACCGAGCGCAGACCAAGCGTTACAAGGTCTACGTCGGTGAGGAGGAGCTGGTGCTGCGCACCATCACGCAGGGTGGCGCCGGTCTCGTCAACTACGAGGTGGTGGTGCCCGCGGAGCTGGTCACCGCTGACACAGTCCGGGTCCGGTTCGAGAACCAGGACGACGCCGCCTACTACGACCCGTCGATCGCCGACGTGTGGGCGCTCGACCACCAGGAGCCGGCCGACGACCTGACCGCGCAGACGCCTCCGGAGGTCAGCGGTGCGGCCCGGCTGGGCGGCAACCTCACCGCTACCGGGGGGACCTGGAGCGCCGACGACGTCGAGCTCTCCTACCAGTGGATGCGCGACGGTCTGCTGATCCCGGGCGCCGCGTCGGCGTCGTACCGGGTGAGCGCGGCAGACCTGGGCAGGGAGCTCAGCGTCCGCGTGGTCGCCCGTCGAGAGGGCTCGTGGTCGGCGTGGGAGACCTCGGCAGCGGTGACGCCGCGGACCGTGACCTCCTCGGTGGCTCTCCAGGTCCGGCCGAAACGGGTCAAGCGCGGCAAGCCGGTGGCGCTGGTCGCCCGGGTCCGCGCAGCCCTCCCGGTGAAGGGTGCTCGGGTCCGGATCCTGGTGAACGGCAAGCAGCGGATGCAGGCGAAGATCGCCGGCACGACCGTGCAGCGGTCGCTGCGCCTGGGGAAGCCGGGACGGTACCGGATCCGGGTGGTCTTCGCCGGGACGACCGGCGTGGACGGCTCGCGCTCGCCGGTGCGGGTGGTCCGGGTACGTCGCTGACCGACGGTGCGGCAGGTTGGCCGGATCCGGCCAACCTGCCGCAGAACCGTTGCCCTGAGGAGTGGCGACCGCCACACTCCGTTGTGAATCGTTTCACAACCCGAGTGGAGACGTTATGCGTATCGACCGCCCCGCCCACCTGCGACCTCGCCGGGCCGGCCTCGCCGCGCTCGCGGTCACACTGACCGCCGGCACCCTCTGCGCGCTGCAACCGCCGCCGGCGCAGGCCGAGCCGGACGGCGCCGCCCCCGGCGCCCCGACCGGCCTCGTCGTCGACGACGTGGCGCGGCCGCTCAACACCGACCTCACCCCGCGGTTCGGCTGGCTCCCGACCGACACCGACGGCAACGAGATCCAGTCCGCCTATGAGGTCGAGGTCCGCGACGCGGGCGGCGACGTGGTCTGGGACAGCGACAAGGTCGACTCCGACCAGCAGTCCTACGTCGACTACGACGGGTCGGCGCTCGAGCCCGGCGCCGCCTACGACTGGCGGGTGCGGACCTGGGACCGCGACGACCAGGAGTCGCCGTGGGCGGAGGCCACCTTCGAGACCGGCCTCGCCGACGGCGACTGGGGCGGCGCGGAGTGGATCCGGCGCCCACCGGGCAACCCGGACCAGGGCGGCCCGCTGGAGATCGTCGACGGCGCCGGTCGGGTGACCGGTAGCAACGCACAGCCCATCACCATGCTGGACAGTGGGCAGACCTGGACCGACTACGTCTTCTCCGCCGACGTCACCATCGAGCATCACGCGGCGGCCGTGGTGCTGCGCTCGCCCGACGGGCGCAACGGCTACATGTGGCAGCTGCACGGCTACGAGGGCGCGTTGAAGACCCACACGATGGTCGATGGCTCCTTCCCGCGGGACGGTCGTCGTTCGCTCGACGTCGACATCGAAGAGGGGGGCACCTACGCGCTCGAGATCCGGGTCGAGGGAACCACGATCACCACCAGCATCGATGGGGTCGAGGTCGACACCTGGACCGACCCGTCCACCACTGCCTCGCTGGCCGGCACGATCGGCCTGCGGGAGGGAGTCGCCAGCTCCCGTGGCGCCGAGATCGGCGTCTTCGACAACATCAAGGTGACGTCGCTCGACGGCAGCGACACCCTCTTCACCGAGGACTTCTCCGGTGACCTTTCTGCCTGGGCCGCGCCCACCCCGACCCGGGAGGCCGACGAGTACACGCTGGCCCGCACCGAGGTCGCCGTACCGGACGGCGAGATCGTCCGGGCGCGCAGCTACCTCTCGGCCAGCCATGTCGCCGAGCTCTACCTCGACGGCGAACGCGCCGACCGGATGACCAACTACGGCTACCCCGGCGAGGGCTACTACCAGGCGGCCGACATCACCGACCTGGTCACCGCCGGCCAAGACCTCTCGGTCGGCGCGATGCTGCACTGGTTCTCCAGCGGGCAGGGCCGCGCGGCCGGCGAACCCGGCCTGCTCGCCCGCCTCGTGATCGAGTACGCCGACGGCAGCGAGTTCGTGGTCACCACCGACGACTCCTGGAAGGTGCGCCGCGGGCCGTACGAGCTGGAGGGCACCCGCAACGGCGAGGGCCTCTACATCGAGCACCTCCGTGGCGACCAGGCCGCACAGATCGGCGACTGGAAGGCCCTCGGGTACGACGACAGCGGCTGGTCCGACGCCGTCGTCATCGGCGAGCACCCCACCGACACCTTCACCCACCTGGAGGGTCAGCAGACCCGGCTCACCGAGACCGTCGTCCACCCCGAGCGGATCCTGACCGCCGAGGACGGCACCCCGGTTGCGGACTTCGGCGTGGTCATCCCGGCCCGGCCGGCTGTCCACTTCGAGGACGGCGTCGAGGGGCGTGAGCTCCCGATCCGGGCCAGCTACGGTCTGGCCGAGGATGGCCGCGTCTCCACCGCCGGCACCGACACTCAGGGCACGAACATGACCTGGCCCTACACCCAGGCAGACGGTGCCCAAGACTTCGAGGCGTTCGGCCACCTGGGCTTCCGCTACCTGGAGATCCCCGGCGCGGAGGAGGAGATCACGGTCGACGACGTCACCGCGACGATCGTGCACACCGAGGTGCCGGCCGACTCCGCCTCCACCTTCGACAGCGACAACGACACCCTGGACTCGGTCTACGACCTGATGCAGCGCTCGCTGCTCTACTCGGTGCAGGAGACCTTCGTCGACACCCCGACCCGGGAGCAGGGACAGTTCCTGCACGACACCGTCAACATCTCGCACGGGCTGATGACCTCGGCCGGCGAGCGGGTGGCCAGCCGGCAGGCGATCCGGGAGTTCATGCTCAGCCAGACCCGCTACTGGAGCGAGGGTGACAGCGCCGGGCGCTACAACGCCGTCTACCCCAACGGGGACGGCAAGCGGGACATCCCCGACTTCACCGAGGTCGTGCCCAGCTGGATCTGGAACTACTACGCCGACACCGGTGACCGCGCCGTCCTCGAGGACACCTACGACGAGCTGTCGGCGACCGCCGACTACGTCCGGCGCCACATCGCCGTCGACGGCCCGACCGCCGGGCTGGTCACCCAGCTCTCCGGTGGATCCGGCCAGTACCTCTACGGCATCGTCGACTGGCCGGCGCACGGACGGTTCGACTACGACATGGAGGCCACGGCCCGCACCACGGTCAACGCCCTCGGCGTGGACGTGCTGCGCACCGTCGGTCGGATCGCTGAAGAGCTCGGCAAGCCTGCCGAGGAAGTCGACGGCTACACCACGGACGCCGACACGCTCGCCGACGCGATGAACGCCAAACTCCGCCGCGAGGACGGGGTCTACATCGACGGCATCATGGCCGACGGCAGTCAGTCCACCCACGCCGGCCAGCACTCCACCTCCTACGCGATCGCCTTCGGCATCGCGCCGGAGGAGGCCCTTCCGGCCCTCGGCGAGCACCTGGGCTCGATGGGCATGAAGCAGGGACCGATGACCGCCCACGTCCTGCTCGAGGCACTCGCCGACTCCGGCAACGGCGAGGGCCTGCTGAGCCTGCTGACCAACGAGGACGACTACGGCTGGGCCGGCTGGCTCGCCGGCGGCGGCACCTTCACTCCCGAGGCCTGGGAGCTCAGCGGCAGCGCGAACAGCGCGTCGCACGGCTGGGGCTCGGAGGGGATCGTCGAGATCCACGAGTCGGTGCTCGGCATCGAGGTCACCGACCCGGGCGCCGCCGAGGTCGCGATCAGCGCCCCCGACACCGGCCTGACCGAGGCCAGTGGCTCCCAGATGACCCAGCGCGGCCCGGTCTCCTCCGCATGGACCCGCGACGGCGACGAGGTCGGGCTGACCACCGAGATCCCGGTCAACGTGAGCGCTGTGGTCGCGCTGCCGGAGGCGCCCGAGGGCATGACCTACGAGGTGAGCGGGCCGACCGGCGCCGAGGCCGAGGAGCTGGGCACCGAGGCCGGCGTGACGTCGTACCGGATCGGGTCGGGGGAGTGGAGCTTCGCCACCACCGAGGAGGTCCCGGACCCGGACGCTCCGGAGTCGGTGGAAGCGCCGACGATCACGGGCAGCGCGGTCGTCGGCGGCCGGTTGCGCGCCGACGAGGGCGAGTGGGACCCGGCTGAGGCAGAGACCACGGTGCAGTGGCTGCGCGACGACGCCCCGATCACCGGCGCCACGTCGTGGACCTACCGCCCGAAGGCTGCCGACGTCCGCAGCCGCCTGAGCGTCGAGGTCACCGCCGAGTACGACGACGCCACGGCCACCGCGACCTCCGCTCCCACCAAACGCGTGGTCAAGGCAGCCAGCACGGTGCGGGCCACGGTGAAGCCGGGCAGCGTCCGCGCCGGCAACAAGGTGCGGGTCACGGTGCGGGTCGCCGCCCAGGGCGTCACGCCGACCGGCAAGGTCAAGCTCCGCTCCGGCAAGGTCACGCGGTCGGTTCGCGTGAGTGACGGTCGCGCCAGTGTCAGCTTCCGTGCCCGCGGCAAGGGCTGGAAGCCGGTCCGCGTCGTCTACGTCGGCTCCAAGGGCGTCACGCGAGGCACCGACACCGTCCGATACCGCGTGCGCCCCCGTTGAGTTGTGGGTTCGGGCCCGTTGAGTTGTGGGTTCGGGCCCGTTGAGTTGTGAGTTCGGGACGGTCGCGTTGCGGGTTGGGGACGGCCTAGCCGCGATGAAACACCGAGGCTAGGTCCCAGCGGTCCACGTCATGATGGGCTCATGGGTACCCGCCTCTTCGCCGCCCTGATCCCATCCGAGGAAGCCGTCGAGCATCTCGACGGCTTCCTCGACCCTCGTCGCGACGCCGCCGACTTCCGCTGGACGCTCGCCGACCAGTTCCACATCACGCTCGCGTTCCTGCCCGATGTGGCCGAAGGACGGGTCGACGACTACATCGATCGGCTGGCCGACGGACTGGAGCGCACCCCGCTCCCGGACCTGCGACTGGCCGGGCCGGTCGTCTTCCCGGACGCGGCCGCCACCAAGGTGCTCGCCGTCGGAGTGCAGCCCGTCAGTGAGGCCGCCGACGTCGTGGTGGAGCGGATGGCCGGGCGCGCCCGCAACGCCGCCGTCAAGGTCGGCACACGGGTGGACGGCCAGCGGTACCGTCCCCACGTGACCGTGGCGCGGCTGCGCCGGCCCGCCGACACCACCGCCTGGGTGCGGCTCCTGGAGACCTACGCCGGGCCGGAGTGGCCGGTCTACGAGGTGGCAGTGGTCGCCTCGTACCTGGGTGAGGGTCCTGGTGGTCGGCCGCGCTACCAGACGCTGGCCGAGATCCCGATCGGCAACTGAGTGGGGCTGGCCGCCCGGCTTGCGTCATACGAAGTGGGGTCCCCCGCCCTCACTTCGTATGACGCAAACCGGCGGCGACCGGTGACCGCCGCAGCCGATCAGCTGAGGTGGTGGACGATCTCCTCGACCTTGTCCTTCGCGTCGCCGAAGAGCATCTGGCTGTTGTCGCGGAAGAAGAGCGGGTTCTGCACGCCGGCGTAACCGGCGGCCATGGACCGCTTGAACACGATGACGTCGCGTGCGTTCCAGACCTCGAGGACCGGCATGCCGGCGATCGGGGAGGTGGGGTCTTCGGAGGCTGCGGGGTTGACGGTGTCGTTGGCGCCGATGACCAGGACGACGTCGACCTCGGGGAAGTCGTCGTTGATCTCGTCCATCTCGAGCACGATGTCGTAGGGCAGCTTGGCCTCGGCCAGCAGCACGTTCATGTGTCCGGGCAGACGCCCCGCGACCGGGTGGATGCCGAACCGTACGTCGACGCCCTTGGCCCGCAGCTTGGCGGTCAGGTCGGCCACCGGATACTGCGCTTGGGCGACCGCCATGCCGTAGCCCGGGGTGATCACCACCGAGGAGGCGCCGGCGAGCAGCTCGGCGGCGGCGTCGGCGTGGATCTCGCGGTGCTCGCCGTAGTCCTTGTCGTCCCCGGCCGGGGCCTCGATGCCGAACCCGCCCGCGATCACGGAGATGAACGAGCGGTTCATCGCCTTGCACATGATGTAGGAGAGGTAGGCACCGGAGGAGCCGACCAGCGCACCGGTGACGATGAGCAGGTCGTTGCCGAGCAGGAAGCCCGAGGCGGCCGCGGCCCAGCCGGAGTAGCTGTTCAGCATCGAGACCACGACCGGCATGTCGCCGCCGCCGATGGAGGCGACCAGGTGCCAGCCGAGCGCCAACGCCAGCACGGTGATCGCGCCGAGCAGCACGGTCGCGCCGGTGGAGGTGTCACCGCTGATGAAGTGGTGGGTGTCCATCGAGACGTAGATCGCGGTCAGGATCGCGAACAGCACCAACGAGCCGACGTTGATGTAGTTCTTCCCCGGCAGCATCAGCGGCGCGGACTTCATCCGCGCGCTCAGCTTGAGGTTGGCCACGATCGAGCCGGTGAAGGTGACCGCACCGATGAAGATGCCGATCGCAACCTCGGCCTCGTGGATGTTGATCAGCGCCTTGATGTCACCGAGCGCGACGCTGTCGCCCTCGCTGAGGTGCGCGCCGCCGATGTGGCCGTTCCAACCGATCAGCACGGCGGCGAGACCCACGAAGGAGTGCAGCAGCGCGATCAGCTCGGGCATGCCGGTCATCTCGACGATCCGGGCGCGCCACAGGCCGATGACCGCACCGATGGCGATGGCGGCCAGCATCAGGGTGATGACCAGCGCGCGGTGGTCGACGTACTCGCTGACGTCGATGGTCGCGGCGACGGTGGCGACCAGCGCGATCGCCATGCCGACCATGCCGTAGGTCAGACCGTTCTTGGCCGACTCGTGCTTGGAGAGCCCGGCCAGCGACAGGATGAACAGCAGGGACGCGACGATGTACGCCGCGACGGTGATGGAGTTGATATCCATGGCTCAGGCCCCCTTGCTGAACATGGCGAGCATGCGTCGGGTGACCGCGAAGCCACCGAAGATGTTGATCGAGGCCAGCAGGATCGCGACCGCGGACAGCGAGACGATGAGCAGGTCGTCGCTGGCGATCTGCACCAGTGCACCCACCACGACCACGCCGGAGATCGCGTTGGTCACCGACATCAGCGGGGTGTGCAGGGCGTGCGCGACCTTGCCGATCACGTAGTAGCCGATCACGATCGAGAGCATCAGCACGTTGAAGTGCTGCGGGATGTCGCCCGGCGCGGTGGCGTTGACCAGCCAGAAGAGCGCGATCGCACCGAGCACCAGCCCGACCTTCGTGCCCGCCGACATCGGGGGCTTGGTCGGGGCGGGCTCGGCCACCGGAGCAGCCGCAGCCTCCGGCTTCGGCGCCGCGGAGACCTGGACCGCCGGCGGCGGCCACATGCCCTCGCCGTCCTTGACCACGGTGATGCCGCGCTGCACCACGTCGTCCATGTCCAGCGTGAGCTGACCGTCCTTCTCCGGGGTCAGCAGCTTGAGCAGGTTGACGATGTTCGTCCCGTACAGCTGGCTGGTCTGGGCGGCCAGTCGGCCGGCCAGATCGGTGTAGCCCAGGATGGTGACGCCGTTGTCGGTCACGATCCGCTCGTCGGCAGAGGTGAGCGCGGCGTTGCCGCCGTTGGCCGCGGCCATGTCCACGATCACCGAGCCGCCGGCCATGCCGGCGATGGTCTCGGCGGTGATCAGCTTCGGGGCCGGGCGGCCCGGGATCAGCGCGGTGGTGATCACGATGTCGGCGGCACGGGCCTCCTCGTCGTACATCGCCGCGGTGGCGGCCTCCTGAGCAGCGGTCATCTCCTTGGCGTAGCCGTCGGAGGAGACCTCCTGCTCCATCTCCACGTGCACGAACTCCGCGCCCATCGACTCGACCTGCTCGGCCACCTCGGGCCGTACGTCGAAGGCGCGCACGATCGCGCCCATCGCTGAGGCCGCACCGATCGCGGCCAGACCGGCCACGCCGGCGCCGACCACGAAGACCCGCGCCGGCGGCACCTTCCCGGCTGCGGTCACCTGGCCGGTGAACATCCGGCCGAACTCATGGGCAGCCTCGACCACCGCGCGGTAGCCGGCGACGTTGGCCATCGAGGACAACACGTCCATCGACTGCGCACGCGAGATCCGCGGCACCGCGTCCATGGCCAACGCGGTCACGCCGGCGGCCTGGAGCTGCTCCAACAGCTCGGGGCTGCGGGCCGGGGCCATCATCGAGATGACGCAGGCACCGCGCCGCATCCGGGCGATCTCGTCCGCAGTGGGGGCGTTGACCTTGATCACGACGTCAGCGGACCAGACGTCCTCAGCCGTGCCGATGCGGACCTCGGCCGCAGCGAACGCATCGTCGAGTTGGTCGGCGGCAACGCCGGCGCCGGACTCGACGACCAGGTCGTAGCCGAGCTTGCGCAATTGGGTGGCTGTCTTCGCGGTCGCTGCGACGAGGGTCTCGCCCGTCTTGGACTCGCGCGGAATGCCGATGAGCACCGTTCCTCCAGGTGATCGGGGGCACAAATCGCTCGTCAACGTACACAGCCCTCACCGCGCCCGGGGGTCGTCTCACGATCACCGGGACGTGACCTGGGACTCAGTGGGGGTGGGATCGATCCAACCGTGCGCTCGGGACCAGCAGTACGGCGTCGCCGACCCGGCGCAAACGCCTATCTTTGGTTCAAGGGGTCGACGCAACTTCTGAGTAGTTGGGAGTTGTGATGCCTGATCCTCG
>VSSA01000007.1 GCA_008123405.1 Nocardioides sp. BGMRC 2183 | reverse complement strand
CACCACCGCACCGCCCACAACGAACGCTTCACCCTCACCCGCCACACCGACACCGAATGGGTCCTCCACCACCGACAACGATGCTGAGCTGAGCACGTCCCGTCGATTTCATCCGTATGCCCAGCGCTGGTAATGTTTCATCCTGCGTTCGACACGCTCCAACGCATGCGCCATTAGCTCAATTGGCAGAGCAGCTGACTCTTAATCAGCGGGTTCGGGGTTCGAGTCCCTGATGGCGTACCGACTGGCCCTCACCGGGATCTCCGGTGGGGGCCGTTCCCGTTTCCGCGCCAGCCGCGCGCTTCCACTCCACGGCGACTCGTGGTGATAATCGGAGGCGACAACGCGGTCCGGGGAGAGCGGCCCGCGCGAGGGATAGCCCGCACCTACGCCAACTGGCCCGGTGGAGGGTCGTCGACCGGACGACCCCAGGGACACCGGGCGGGAGTATCCGTGAAGCGACCCCTGATCCTGCTGCTGACGCTCGTCGTCGCCGGCCCGCTCGTCATCCTCGGTGCGCAGAGCCCAGCCTCCGCCGCTGCGTGCAACAACCCGAAGTTCACCACCTCCTCCCCCAACGCGATGTGGACCCAAGGCCGCTACATCGTGCACAACAACATGTGGAACGCCTCCTCCTACGACATGTGGCAGCGGCTCGCCGCCTGCACCTACCGCAACTGGAGGGTGACCGCCACCGCCGACAACAGCGCCGGCGACGGGGCGGTGAAGAGCTACCCGAACGTGCACCGCGACTACCACAACTGGTCCACCGGTCACGAGCCGCGGGTGACCAAGTTCCGCACCATCCGGAGCCGCTGGAAGGCCAGGACACCCGGCGTCGGGATCTACAACGCCGCCTACGACATCTGGCTCAACGGGGTGCCCGGCCAGCACGAGGTGATGATCTGGACCGACAACCGCAAACAGGTTCCTGCCGGGTCGGTGGTCAAGCGCTCGGTCAAGCTCGGCAAGTACCGGTGGAAGGTGTGGGCCAGCCGCGACAACGGCTACATCGCCTTCGTACCGAAACGCCGGCTCACGCACGGCACGATCGCGATCCGTCGGATGCTGGGCTGGCTGATCCAGAAGCGACGGCTCGACCGCGACGTGACCCTGGGCCAGATCTGCTTCGGGTTCGAGATCGTGTCGACCGGCGGGGAGCCCGCGCGCTTCAAGGTCGATCGGTTCAAGGTGATCAGCCGCCGGAAGTGACCATCGAGGGTGACCCCCACGCGAGTGCGGTCAGGACAGCAGCCCTGCCTCGAGGAGCGCGTCGGCCGCCGACCGGACCGCCGAGAACGGGAGGTCGGAGGTGTCGGCGATCTCGAGCAGGCTGGTCTTGCCATCGGCGTACGCCAATGTCCAGAGCATCGCCATCACCGCGTCCGAGGCAGACTTTCCGCCCATCGTCGGATACAGACCACGCTTGCCGAGCTGCGGTTCGCCGTAGGGGCTCTCGTTGGTGACGACCTCGTCGCGCTCCAGGATGTCGAGGATCTCGGTCAGCGCGGTCAGCGACTCGTGCAGCTCGTCGTCGGTCACGAAGTCCAGGTCGTCGGCGGAGGTGTGGTACTCGGCGTACTCACCATGCGGCGTCCGGGTCAGCCGGCCGACCGGGAGGTCGAACCCGACCGCGTTGAACTGGCGTTCGTCGTAGCCGTACGGCGAGTAGTCACGCACCTCTCCCCCGCGATGACGTACGACGTGCTCGGCCGCGTGATCGATCGTCGCGTCGCCGTGCCGGGTCCGTTTGTAGACCAGCGGCCCCCCGCCCCCGAGACCGGTGAGCACCAGTCCGTGCCGGATCCGCGGCACGACGGTCGGGTTGCCGTGCAGCCAGCTCAGCGAGCCGATCGTCCCCGGTGCGAAGAGGAAGCGGTAGGAGAAACGGCGCCGATCCTGGGCGACCAGGTGCCGGATCAGCTCCAACGTCACGGCGAGACCCGAGAGGTTGTCGTTGACCAGCGACGGATGGCAGAGGTGTGAGCTGACCAGCACTTCGCTGGACGTCTCGCCCGGCAGGTACACCTCCCCGTAGACCAGCTCGCCGGGCTCCAGCGTGGTGTCGACGACGACGTCGTACTGCCCAGGCTCGAGCGCCTCCAACCGACGGTGGGGAAGGCAGAAGCCCCAGTCCCGGTGGTAGTAGCTGGTGCGATACGGGATCCAGTCCGGGTGCTCGGGCAGGCTGTGCAGGTGCGGTCGCAGCTCCTCCAGGGACAGGCTCGTCCGGGTCGGCGCGCTGTAGCTCACCAGGTGCAGCGTGTGGTCCGCGACGTCGACCACCCGCTGCCCGTCGGGGCCGGTGATCCAGGCGCCCGCGACGTTCCACTCCTCGCCGATGGTCCAGTCGAAGACCTCGGTGCCCGACGGCACCCCGGTTCGGCGCAGCGTCGCCGCCGGCGGGAGCGCCGCCTCGATGAGGTCGAGGGTGCGCCTGACCCCGTCGCCGCTGATGCTGCGACAGAGCGGGAAAGCCTCGGTCATCCACCCTCGTATGCGGGCGCTGACAGCATCGTCGGGCTCGCCGCTCACGTGCGCTCCCCTCCATCCTCCTGCACACCCAGCCGCCGTGGCCGGGCCCGGGCGCGCAGGGCCGGGGCCACCGGACGCCCCTCGAGCAGCCCGCTGATGGACCGCTGCTCGACCGCCCTGGCGTAGATCGGCAGCGCCTGCCGCACGGCGGCCACCGTCCGATCGAGGTCGGCGTCGGTGTGGGCCGCGGAGATCACGAAGGACTGACCGAGCACACCGTGGCGCAGCAGCTCCTGGAGGAACAGGGTGCGGTACGCCTGTGACGGCTCCCGGTCGGCATCGCAGGTCGTGAACACCAGGCACGACGGGCGGCCTCGCACCTGCAGATACTCCCCCAGCCCGGCCGCCGCGATCTCGGCGTCCACCGCCGCTCGCAACCGCTCGCCCTGCCGCTCCATCACTCCCACCACGTCCCGCTCCTGGTAGGCCTGGGCCACCGCGAGGTACGCCGCCAGGCCGCCGGTCTCCGCACCGTGGGTCGTCGACAGCAGGAAGACGCGCTCCTCATCGGTGCGCAGTCCGCCGAGTTCGAGCAGCTCCCGACGACCCGCGAGCGCCGAGATCGGGAAGCCGTTGCCCAGCGCCTTTCCCCAGGTCGAGAGGTCCGGCAACACTCCGTAGGTGCCCTGGGCACCGGCCGCCGACCAGCGCATGCCGGTGATCATCTCGTCGAAGACCAGCACGAACCCGTCGCGATCGGCCAGCGCCCGCAGGCCGGTGAGGAAGCCCGGGGAGGGCTCGGCGAGAGCCGTCGCGGCCTCCAGGATCACGCAGGCGACGTCGCCGGGATGTTGCACCAACAGCCGCTCCAGGGAGCCGAGGTCGTTGTAGTCGAACCCCACGGTCAGCGCACGCTCCTCGGCAAGCGTCCCCGCTGCCATCGGGGTGGTCCCGATGAACCAGTCGTCGGTGGAGAAGAACGGCTGGCTGCGACAGATCGCCACATGACGTCGACCCGTCGCCGCACGGGCCAGCCTGACCGCAGCGGTCGTCGCGTCCGAGCCGTTCTTCGCGAACTTGACCATCTCGGCGCCCGGAACCTGCCGGACGAACGACTCCGCCGCCTCCAGCTCGACCATCGTGGGTCTGGAGAAACTGACGCCGTCGATGATCGCGGACGAGACTGCCCGCACCACCGGCTCGTACCCGTGTCCGAGCGTCACCGAGCGCAGCCCCATCCCGTACTCGACGTACTCGTTGCCGTCGACGTCGAGCACGCGCGCGCCGTACCCGCGGACCAGGATGGGCGCCATGCCTTCCGGGTACTGGTCAGAGCCGCGGGCATAGGTGTGGGCGCCACCAGGCACCAGCTCGTGCAGGTGCTGCTGCGCCACCTCCGACCGGGCGAACGAGGGCGCCGCCACCGTCCGGTCGACCTCGATCATGGCGTGCTCACAGGTGGCGCGCTTGTCGGTGTCGGCTCGCCCAGGTCGAGCGCCATCTTGGTGCAGTAGAACCCTTCGGCGTAGCGGGTGCGGGACTCCATGCCGCGCAGCCGCATCAGACCGAGGAACATCTCGTCGTCCCACCAGTCACGGTCGACCTGGCTGGCGAAGTACTTGTTCAGCAGCTCGACCTTGCGCCGGGCTCGCGGCTCGGGCACCGCGACGTACTGCTGTGGCGATCCGAGATCGCCGTCCCACTTCGGGATCTCGTAGTGCAGGATCAGCGCGTCCCGCCACACCGTGCCGGCCAGGGTCCCCACCAGGCGGTGGTCCTGGTGGGCGTCGTCGGTGCGGGGCGCCAGCACGACGTCGGGCCGGCACCCGACGGCAAGCTTCTCCAGCGCCTCCTTCGCCTGCTCCCATTGCGCCGGCAACCGACCGTCGGCCAGGTGGGCGAAGTGCGAACGGACACCCGGCGCGAACTGCTCGAGCGCCGCCGTCGACTCGGCCTCCCGCTCCCCACTCCCGGTCAGGACCAGCGCCGTGACCTGGGTGGCCGGTCGTTCCGCGAGCGCGAGCAGTGTCCCCCCGCACCCGATCTCGATGTCGTCGGGGTGGGCGCCGAGGCAGAGCACGTGGAGTGGGCCGGGGGCCATCGTCAAGGCTCGCACCGATCTGTTCCCTTCCGGGTGGCGGTCGTGGATCGGGTGGTCAGACGCAGGCAGGAGTGCCGTCGGAGACCGGGGTGATCGGACGGCTTCCGCTCGAGCGCTCACGCCACAAGGTCCACGGACTCACCCCGCGCTTGTACTTGTCCTCGAGCGTGGTGCGCTCCTTGAGGGTGTCCATCGGCGCCCAGAACCCGGGATACCGCACCGCGCGTACCCGGCCCTCGCGGGCGGCACGGACGCAGCCGTTCATCACCAGGTCGTCGCCTTCCTCGAGATAGTCGAAGATCCCCTGGCGCAGCACGAAGTAGCCGCCGTTGATGCACATGGCCATGTCCGCCACCGGGGTCAGCCCCGAGACCTGCCCGGACTCCGCGAAATCGACCACGTGGAAGGAGTCCTGTGGCTTCACCGCGAGGAACTGCGCCACGTTGTCGGTCCCCGCGAACTCCTCGATCAGGTCGTTCATGGGAGCGTCGGTCAGCACGTCGCCGTAGTTGGCGAGGAACAGCTCGTCGCCCTCCAGGTAGGGACGCACGCGACGCAGCCGCTCCCCGATAGCGGTGTCCATCCCGGTGTCGATGAAGCTGATCGTCCAGTCACTGATGTCGGTGCCGAGCATCTCGACATGCTGACCTCCCTTCGTGAGCACGAAGTCGTTGGACGCCGTCTCCCGGTAGTCCAGGAAGTAGTCCTTGACCGCCTGCGCGCCATAGCCCAGGCAGAGGATGAACTCGGTGTGGCCGAAGTGCGCGTAGTAGCGCATCACGTGCCACAACACCGGCCGACTGCCGATCGGCATCATCGGCTTGGGCAGCGACTGGTTGTCGGCACGCATCCGCATGCCCAGTCCGCCGCAGAACAGGACCACCTTCATCTCTGATTCGCCTCCTCGTCCGTCACCGAACGCTGCTACACGGTCTCGAGTCGCGGCAGCGCCACGACCAGTTGGGCGCCCCAGTCCCGCGTGTACTCCAACTGCGCCGAGATCTCGGCGCGCAGGTTCCAGGGCATGATCACGATCACGTCGGGCTGCTCCTCGGCGAGGCGCTCGACAGGGCTGATCGGGATGTGGGTGCCGGGCAGGAACAGCCCGTGCTTGTGGGGGCTCCGATCGACCGCGAAGGAGATCAGGTCGGCACGGATCCCGCAGTGGTTGAGCAGGGTGTTGCCCTTGCCGGGCGCGCCGTACGCCGCCACCTTCCGGCCGGCACGACGACAGCCGATCAGGAACTCCAGGAGGTCGTCACGGACTCGACCGACCTGCTCGGCGAAGCCACGATGGCCTTCCACCGTGTGCAGGCCGGCGTTGCGTTCGTCCTCGAGCACCTTGGCCACGGCAGCGCTCGGCGGACCGGCGTTCGCGGTCGGTGTGGACCAGGTGCGCAGCGACCCGCCGTGACTCGCCAGCTCCTGTACGTCGACGACGCTCAGCCCCGCGGTCGCCAGCACACGTTGGGTGGTCAGCAGCGAGAGGTAGGAGTAGTGCTCGTGGTAGATCGTGTCGTACTCGTTGCCGTCGATGAGGCGCAGCAGGTGCGGGATCTCGATGCTGACGTAGCCGTCGTCGGCGACCAGCTCGCGCAACCCCCGGCTGAAGTCGACGATGTCCGGGACGTGTGCGAAGACGTTGTTGGCGGCCACGAGGTCGGCGCGGCCGTGGATGTCGGCCACCTTCCGCCCGGTCTCCTCACCCAGGAACATCACCTCGGTGGGCACGCCCTTGGCCACGGCGACCTCGGCGATGTTGCCGGCGGGTTCGATGCCCAGCGAGCGGATCCCCCGGGCGATGCTGTGCTGCAGCAGGTAGCCGTCGTTGCTGGCGACCTCCACGACGAAGGAGTCCTCATCGAGGTCGAGCCGTTCGACCGCCTGGTCCACGAACGCGGCCGCGTGCCGCACCCAGGAGTCGGAGTAGGAGGAGAAGTAGGCGTAGTCGCTGAAGATGTCCTCCGCCGGGATGTAGGCCGGCAACTGGACGAGCAGACATTCCGAGCAGACGCGGACGTGCAGCGGATAGAAGGTCTCGCCCTGATCCAATTGGTCTTCACGGAGATAGCTCTCGCACGGCGGAGACATCCCGAGGTCGACGAACGTCTGGTCCAACTCCGCCGAGCACAGCCGGCACTTCGGTGCGGTCACGTCGGATCTCCCCCTCTCACGGCCCGGAGGGAACCGGGCTCTCGATGCACCACCATCGGCATCCGGATCGCAGCCGACCGACGGATCCGGGCAGCAGTCCCCAGACTTGGGTAGCGCGGTCCGGGGCAGCGCCCGGCGACACCTGCGCGTGTCAGGTTCGAGGTGGCCGGGCGAGCGCCCGTGCCTCACCCATCGACTCGTGGAGGTAGCGCCGTGCGCGTTCTCGTCGACGGCGACCGTGGCTACATCGGCGCCGTACTCGTTCCCTTCTTCCAAGCGGCCGGACACGAGGTCGTCGGTCTGGACGCCGGTTGGTACGACGGCTGCGACTTCGGCCCCTACACCCCCGACTACGAGTCCCGCACCGGTGACATCCGCGACGTCACGCCTGCCGACCTCGACGGCTTCGACGCCGTCGTCCACCTCGCCGCCATCTCCAACGACCCGGTCGGCCACCTCAACCCGGAGGCGACGTACTCGGTGAACGCCGACGGCGCGGCCCACATGGCGCGCACCGCGAAGGCGGCCGGGGTGCCACGCTTCCTGTTCTCCTCCTCCTGCTCGCTCTACGGTGCCGCCGGCGACGCCGCCGTCACCGAGGAGAGCGCCTTCAACCCGGTCACGCCGTACGGCGAGAGCAAGGTCCGTGCCGAGCAGATGATCTCCGCGCTGGCCGACGACTCCTTCAGCCCGTCGTACCTGCGCAATGCCACCGCCTACGGCTCCTCGCCCCGGCTCCGGGCCGACATCGTGGTGAACAACCTGAGCGGCACCGCCTTCACCGCCGGCGAGGTACGCCTGCAGAGCGACGGCACCCCCTGGCGGCCGCTGGTGCATGCCGAGGACATCGCACGGGCGTTGCTGGCCGTCCTCGAAGCACCTCGCGACGTGGTGCACGACCAGGCGTTCAACGTCGGCCGCGACGTCGACGTGGTCCAGGTCAGGGACATCGCGCTGGCGGTCTCGGAGTACTTCTCCGCGCCCGTCACCTTCGCCGACGGCGCCGGCGCGGACAAGCGCGACTACCGGGTCGACTTCACCAAGATCTCCACGCTGCTCACCGGCTTCCAGCCCCGCTGGACCGTGCCCCTGGGCATCCAGGAGCTCGCTGAGGACATGCGCCGTCACGGTCTGGCGCTGTCGGACTTCGAAGGGCCGCGGTTCGTCCGGTTGCGTCGGATCGAGGAGCTGCGGGCCGCCGGTCAGCTCGACGACCGGCTCCGGAGGGTCGGCGTCGCCGTCGGATGACGTCCTCACCGACGCGCCGGGGCCGGGCCGCCGAGACGACGTCGGAGCCAGCGCTCGCTCGGCACCTCGAACATCGTGAAGGTGACGATGGAGACCCCGACCGCGACCACCGTGAAGGCCAGCAGCACCGTGCCGGAGACCCACCACGACGTGCGCGCGGCAGCGGGCAGCGCCCCGGCCACGACCATCAGCAGCAGGAAATGCGTCATGTACAGCTGGAACGACGCCTTGCCGAGCATCACCACGCGGGGCGAGGCGAGACCGGTCCGTGCACCGTCGTCGAGGTCGGCACAGGCGGCGCACACGATGAGGAGCGCGAGCGGACCGAGCAGCAGCAGGTCAGGAGCCACGCGCATCGCCTCCGGCCGGTCGAGCAGCCACAGACCGGCCACCGCCACCAGGTAGGCGAGGGTCGCCACCACACCGGCGGTGCCGAGCGTGGTCCGGGGTCGCCACCCACGCTTGACCATGAGCGCCAGCGCGACGCCGACCAGGAAGTCACCGATGCGCAACCCCGGCGCTTTGTAGAGGATGTTGCCGGCCACCTCCGCACCGGCCGCCAGCCGGAGCAACGGGATCGCGACCACCGTGGCGAGGAGCACCACCCCGACCCGGCGCCACACCTGTCCCGGCGTGAGCCGGCTCAGCGCCAGCAGGAGGAACGGGAACGCGGCGTAGAAGAAGGCCTCGTCCGACAGCGACCACGAGACGGTGTTGAGGTTCTCCGTGTACGCCGGATCGGGGAACCAGGCGTGCAACAGCGGCACGTTGACGGCGGTGGTCGCGAGACCGATCGGTCGTTGGTTCACCATCAGGAGCAACACCACGATCGCCAACGTGGCCAGGTGGGTGGGATAGACACGTGCGAACCGCCGACCGTAGAAGTGACGGCGCGCGAGGGTGTCATCCGAAGACCAGGTCAGCACGAACCCGGAGAGCACGAAGAAGAAGGTCACCCCGACGTAGCCGAGCGACGCGATCGGGGTCACCAACGGAACCGGTGCGACGACAGCCGCACCATGATGGACGACGACGAGCGCGGCGGCGACGAAGCGCAGGCCGGTGAGGCGACGAAGCTCCGGCGGTCGATTCGTCATCCGCCCTTTATTCAGTGCCGTCCGCGACCGCGCGACACTTTCGGCCCTTCATCGCCGAAAGTAGGGACCGACGATGACACCTGACGGCTCCGACGAACCCGTCGACGATCGATCCACACAGGCGTCCCGACGCCGGACGAGCGCCCTCGTCCTGGTGATCGCGACCGTGCTCTGGGGTGGCCTGACGCTGCTCGTGGCCCTCGACGCCACGCAGGCCCTCGACGATGCCGCCAAACAGCTCTTCCGACCCGACGACGTGTGGAGCACACCGCAGCATCGGGCCGGTGAGGTGATCGACGGTCTCAAGCCGCTCCATGCCGTCGCCCTCGGCGGCGCTGTGACGCTCTGGCTCTCGCTGCGGCGTCGCAGCCTCGCTCCGTTGCTCCTGCTCGGAGCGACGGTGTTGGTGACCGGGGCGGCCACCTGGATCGCCAAGAGGGCGCTCGAACGCCCCGACACCCACGGACTCGGGGCGAGCAGCTATCCCTCCGGCCATGTCGCCGTCCTGCTGGTCGTGCTGGGCTGCCTGCTCCTGCTGACCGTGCGCACCCGGTGGTGGATGTGGATCGGCGCCGGCGCCGTCGTCGGCGTGATGGCGCTGTCGTTGCTGCTGCAGTCCACGCACTGGCTCGCCGACATCCTCGGCGGCGGGCTCCTCGGCCTCGCCGTCCTGGCTGGCGCCAGCGCGCTCACCGTGGGCCGGCACGTCGCTCAGCGAGACAGCACCGAACCGGCGTCCTGGCCGTAGGGCCGTGCGCGCCACTGGCGCCAGCCGACCCGGTTTCCCTGCTCCAGGACCATGAACGACCACGGGCCGACGTACCGGTTGCGGGCCCAGAGGTTGTCTTGGTCGAACGTGATCGCCCGCTCCACGACATCCCCCTGGTACGGCGACCACGACGGATAGCTCCCCCAGTTGGAGAAGAGCCCGACGAAGCCGCACGCCCGCGACACGCGGCATGCCGGACCGATGACCTCCGGACGATGACGGAAGACGTTGCCGACGACCCGCAGGTGCTGGGTCTTCCAACGGCAGTCGTCGACGTACGGCGCACTCCCGATGAGGTCCGCGTCGCCGCACGCCGCCACCGTCGCCACCGATGGGTTGACCAGCGTCGAACTCCCGGTGCTGGTGTTGGCCGGCGAGCCGGCGAACCGGTCGGCGTTCTCCCACCCGACGACCGCCGACCAGTTGTCCACGAACCGGTTCCGCAGCACCGAGAGCTCGCCACTGAAACTGCCACCGACGCGTTCGTCACCGCCGGACTCCGAGAGGTACAGGGCAGCTGTGGGGAAGCCCGGGTCCTGCGGGCCGTCCACCCATCCGTTGCGGATGAAGGCGTTCCCCACGAAGCGAGCGTTGTAGCTGGTCTCGTAGATGATGCCCTTGGAGTCGTTGCGGGCGATCAGGTTGCCGGCGACGAGGAACCCTGCGTTGTTGGTGTCGGCCCAGAGACCGACGCTGCGGTTGTGGTGGATCCAGTTCCGGACCACCCGCGCCTGGCTGGTCTCCCAGAACTTGCCGCCGCCGGTGCAGCCGCAGCCGTCGTACCGCGCCTCCCAGTCGTCGGTGTTGTTGCCGACGATCTCGTTGCCGCGGACGACGACGCCGCGCACCCCGTCGGGGTGGTAGGCGCTGAAGCCGTACTGTCCGTTGGCCGCGAGGCAGTTGCGGATCAGACGGCTCCCCGAGCCGAGCATCACGCCGGCGCCGGCATTCGCGACGACCGTGCTGGAGCGGACCGTCCATCGCGACGCCGCGTCGTGGTTGACCACCCCTTCGTTGAAGTTGCCTCGGCGCTCGCCGAACCGGCGGATCGTCAGATGGGCGATCGTGACGTCCTCGGCCTGACCGCCGAAGGCGTACTTGTTGCGTCGGCCGCCGTCGAGCACCGCGCCCGGCGCACCGATGAAGGTCTGTCCCGTCCGCGGCAGCACCTGGCTGTAGATGCCACGGGCGAGCCGATGCACGCCTGGGGAGAGCCAGAAGGTCGTCCCGGGGCGAGCACGCTGAGCCAGCCCCGCGAGGTCGTCGGTCGGCCGCACCGTGCGCGCCCCGCGCGGCGCGCGGCGCGGACCGGCCAGCCGGCGGCTGCCGCACACCGCTCTCTGCTTCGCACGCGACTCGACCACCGACTGCTGCGTCCCGGGGACGGTTGCCGGCGCGCGCGCCTGGGTGCCATCGGGTTCGAGTCCATCGACCGGCGACGAGCAGGCGGTCACGACGAGCAGTGTCGTCAGGAGGCCGACGAGCCAGGCCACGGGGGCGGACGTGGCCCGCCTGCCCACCCGGGGTCGCTGGCCGAGCACGATCAGCGCTCCCCACGCGAGGCCGGACGACTCTGCAGGAAGCGGTCGATCCGAGCACAGATCGTCGGCGCGGCGAACCGGTCGCGCGCGACCGCCCAGCCCGCTGCGCCCATCACCGCGGACTCACCCGACAGCAGCCGATCCAGGATCTCGGCTCCGGCCGCCGGGTCGTCGAGCGGCCAGAGCTCACCGGTCCGGCCGGGATCGACGAGGTCGCCGACGCCACCGACCGGCGCCACCACCACCGGCAGCCCGGCGGCCATCGCCTCGGCGACGGCGATACCGAAGCTCTCCATCCGCGCGGCGTGGCAGTAGACCCGATGCCCGGCGAGCACCGTTGGTACGTCGTCGACGTAGCCCAGGAACCGGACCTGGTCGGCCACCGCCAGCTCCGCGGCGCGACGCTCCAGCGCCCTGCGGTCCGGCCCGTCGCCCACCACTGTCAGCGTGGGTCGTCGTCCGCGCGCCGCCAGCTCGCCCAGGACCTCGAGCAGGTAACGCTGGTTCTTCCGCGGCTCCAACGCCCCCACGGTCACCAGGTCACCATGCTTCGACGACCCGTGTCGCGATGGCCGGTGCGCGGGCGGCGTCGCGTGCACCGCCACCGGGTTGGGTACGACGACGCTCGGCACACGTCGTACCGCGGGGACCCGGTCCTCGACGACACCTCGGGCGAACGCGGAGACATAGACGATCCCGTCCAGACGCGGAAGGACGTCCTGCTCGAAGGCGCGGATGGATCGGAAGTATCGGCCCCCAGCGCTCAGCTCTCCCTTGTCCGCCCACTCGTCGGCCTGCGAGACGTTGAAGTGAGCTGCCATCACCACCGGTTGCCCGGGCTGCCGGGCACGCAGCGCGATCGCTGCCGAGACCGGGCACTGCGCATAGATCACCGCATCGGGGTGCGCCAGCAGCTCGCTGCGCAGCGGTGCGAGCAGGAACCGGGCGTGCCAGTACCGGTACCACCAGACGGCGCCGGTCGAGGTCAACGGGCGTACCACGAACCGCGCGGCGAACACCGGCTTCAGCAGCGGCGAGCGGTGGGAGAACGGGGTGACCAGCGTCGTCGCGCGCCCCTCGGTTCGCAGGTGGTCCAGCACGGTGGCGACGTGACTCTGCACCCCGGTGCCGCCGCGCTCCCGCATCACGGAGGCGATCACCACCCGGCGCGCGACCGGGCTCTCGGACAGCGCTGGCGCGGCGTGAGCGTCGGTCCCCAACACGTTCTCAACCATGCTGCCTCCCTGCCACGACGCCGTCGACCGGCGCGGCGGCCACCAGCTCGCCGGCCGAGGCCGGGAACGACTGCACGTCGAGGCCCGCGGCGAAGTGGTGCGCCTCGGCCTTCAGGAACGCCGCCCACCAGAACCCGGCGGCGAGCAGCGAGGCGGTCGCCGTACCCCACACCGCACCGGCGGCGCCGGCGAATCCGGCGCCCGCCACTGCCAGCGCAACGAAGAGCGCGGTGGAGACGACCTGGCATCGCAGGGTCCGGTCGGCGCGCTCCAGCGCCCGGAGGCCGGCCGACGGCCCGACCGGCAGGCACCCCGCGGCCGCGCTCAGGGCGACCGCGGGGAAGAGAGCATGTGCCTCGTCCCACGCGTCACCGAGCAGGAACCGGCCGACTCCGAGCGGGAAGACGACGAGGACGACGACAGCCCAGGCGCCGGCGGCCCCGGCGAGGGTCAGGCTGACCAGCACGCAGAGGCGGCGGAAGGGCGCGCGTCCCCGCGCCAGCCCACGGACCGTTTCCGGCACGGCGACCTGCGCCACGCCCATCAGCATGGTGGCCACCGGCCCCATCAGCATCTCCGCGCCGCGGACCCCGCCGGCGGCGCGGACACTGTCAGCCGCGGCGACGACCGCGGGCCGCACCTGACCGCCGACACCCAACGCGATGTTCTCGAGGAGGAAGCGGCCGCCGAGGTCGCCCTGGTGCGAGAGCCAGGACCGCACCCGGCGCGGA
The DNA here is from genome assembly GCA_008123405.1 of Nocardioides sp. BGMRC 2183. Classification (GTDB taxonomy): domain Bacteria; phylum Actinomycetota; class Actinomycetes; order Propionibacteriales; family Nocardioidaceae; genus Nocardioides. The sequence continues at coordinate 208,991 of VSSA01000007.1, read as the reverse complement.
TCGGGGGCGAACCCGGCCTGCACCGCGCCGAGCAGCGCCGCGAGGTAGGCCGTCCCACCGAACGCCAGCAGACACCATCCGACACCCGCGACGTCGAGCACCTGCAGGGCGACGAGCGCGGCCACCATCAGGGCGCTCCACACCACATCGTTGGTGAACGCCTTGGCTCCCTGGCCCGAGGAGAAGAAGGCGTAGCGCCAACTGTCCTGCAGGGTGAGCCCGGGGAGGGTGACACCGAGGGCGACCATCGCCGCACCCACCTCGGGGTGGTCCAGCAGCGACCAGCTGACGACACCGATCGCCGCGCACACCACGCCGGCGATCGATCCGAGGACCAGGGCGGTCCCCGTCGCCGCGGACGCGCCCCGCTGCCACCTCTGGTTGCGGTCCCCGCTGAATCGGACCGCCAGCGGATCGGTGGAGAGGCCCCGGTGACCGCTCAGCACGACGGCATAGGCGACGAAGGCGAGTCCGAGTGCGCCGAGCGCGACAAGGCCCAACGAGCGCGCCACGAAGATCCCGAGGACGAAGTTCTGCAGACTGGAGACCCCCTGGTCGAGCACACCCCAGCTGAGTCGGCCGAGGATCGATCGACGCTTGGCCGCCATGCTCACGGCCTCCCGCTGCCGGCACCGACGGCATCGCCGGACGCCTCGATGACCACACTGTCCAGGGCGGTGAACTGCCGGTCGAGGTCGCGGACGAGGCCGCTGACGCTCTCCTCGAGCGTGGCGACCACGCGCGCCCGGTCGGCGTCGAGACGGCCAACCAGGGCGACGAGCTCGTCGAGCGTCGTCTCTCGCGGGTCGAGCGCGTACTCGGGAGTCCCGACCGCGGCCATCAGCGCGCGGTGCTTCGCGGCGTATCCCAACGAGAGGGTGGGGCGGCCGGCCTTCACCGCGCACAGCACGTTGTGGAACCGGCTGGCGATGACCGTCTCCACGCCTGCGACCTGTCGGCTCAGCTCCTCGATCGTGGTGGCCGGCTCGAAACAGAGCTCGGTCGGCCCCAGGTCGGGACGAGCCTGGCGGACCCGGTCGAGCACGGCCCGCGCGACGGGCTCGTCGTCACCGTCCCCGATCAACAGGCGCACCGGACGCCGCTGGTCGACCAGCCACAGCACCAGGTCGGTGATCAGCAGCTGGTACGCCGCGCCGACCCGGCCCGAACGATCGCCGGAGGCGAGGTCGATCACCCCGACCCCGACCGAGCCCGCCGGCGCGTGCCCGGAGCTCGCCGGCTCGGGGAGCGCGAACGCCAGATCGGGATAGACCCGGTCGGCGGCCACGTCGACCCCGAGGTGCGCGAGCTGCTGGCGCGAGTACTCGTCCCGGAACGAGCGGTAGTGCGCGAGTCGGGCGGCCCGCACCAACAGCCACCGGGTCGGGCCGCCTCGCATCCGGCTGGCCCCGACCGACACGTAGGCCACCGGCACGCCGGTCATCCGGCCGGCGAGGCTGACCCAGAAGAGCGCGGCCGGCAGCTGCCACGGCTTCACCGGCAGCGTGGTCTCCAGCGAGCCCATCCCGGGCACGCAGACGACGTCATGCTCGGAGACCCACCGCGCCGAGGTCCAGGCATCGACGAGGACGCCCCACCCGACCCGGGCGACCCGGGCCGGCAGCGACCCCCGCCAGCCGGTCCTCGCCTGCTCCCGGTGCAACCAGTGCATCTGGCGCGCCGGCAGGCCGTAGCGGGCCGAGACCCACTCCGGACCCGAGCAGAGGAAGTCGATCTCCGCGTCGTACGACGACTGCAGGTGGGTGAGCAGCGCCTCCAGCGTGCCGTCGTTGCCGAGGTTCCCCGACCCGAGTCGGCCGTGGAGGCCGATCCGCACCCGGGTCGGATCGGCGATCGTCGAAGCCACGACTCGCCTACTGCCCGGCCACCACGGCCCGGACCTCAGGCGCCCGCGACGAGATGGTGATGCCGTGAGGGTCGACGTGTGCCCCCGGGCCGGGGAGCCGACGCCGCACCCGGTCGGTGACCCAGGAGCCGAGCACGCCCAGGCACGCGCGGCGCTCCGCTGCGGTCAGTGGCGCTCGTCGGATGTTGTCGGCGTGCGCCCAGACGAACTCGGCATACAACCGTGCCTTGGGATTGCGCCAGCGGTTCGCGCGGCTCGGATCGAGATTCGCGGTCCAGGCGTGCACGGTGGGGTTGGCGAGGAAGGCCCGCTGGCCGTGGTGGCGGCGGAAGTACAGCCAGTCCGGGACCTGGCGGAACCGGCCGCGCAGGGCCAGGTCGGCCATGAAGGTCTGGTCGGCGTGATGGTGGCTGCCGTGCGGCTTCACCGAACGCAGGACCTCACTGCGGATCACCCCGTAGAAGTCGTCGGCCCGGATCGCCCCTGGTACGTCGTCACCGCCGAACAGCATGCTGTGCAGCCGCTCGGCAGCCGCGGGTGAGTCGGTCGCCAGTGGATACTCCATTGCCTGGAGGAGCTCCCCCTCCTCGTCGATCGCCGCCGTCCAGGAGTGGGCCAGCACCACGTCCGGATCGGCATCGAGGACCGCCACGCACCGCTCCAGCAGGTCGCGGGCGTAGAGGTCGTCCGCCGAGGCCCACTTGAAGAGCTCGCCTCGCGAGTGCCGGAACACCACGTCGTGGTTGCGGGCTGCCCCGACGTTCCGCTGCTGGCGGATCAGTCGGACCCGCGGGTCCTGGGCCGCGTAGCGACCCACGATGGCGTCGGTGTCGTCGGTCGAGGCGTTGCTCGAGACGACGACCTCGAAGTCCTCGAAGGTCTGCCCGAGGATCGCGTCGAGCGACTGGGCGAGGTAGTCGCCCCCGTTGTAGACCGGAAGACCGATGCTCAACCGTGGCTGTGTCGCCATGCTCCACCCCCTGCCGTCCAGCTGTGCGCGACCTCGGACGAGCCTAGGAAGAGCCGCGACGACCTGCCCCCGTTGCGCCACTGCCTACCCACGTTTGGGGAGTCGGCCCGACGGGATGCGCGATCGCATACCGGTAGATCTCCTCGAGCCGCTCCAGACCGACCTCGGGACGGAAGCGTCGGTGCCAGGTCTCGCGCGCCGCACGACCGAGGTCGGCGAACGCGGGCCGGTCGCGGTCCACCCGCAGGAGACAGTCGGCCAGGCTGTCGGGATCGCCCGGTCCGAACAGCACTCCGTCCCGTCCCGAGGTGATCAGCTCGGGGAAGGAGCCGCGCGCTGGCGCGATCGGCGGCACGCCGGCCGCCATCGCCTCGACGGCGACCAGACCGAACGTCTCCTCCCACTCCGAGGGCACCACGACGGCGGCCGCGCTGCCGAGCAGGCTCCGGGCCCGTTCCGGGGCGACGTGGCCGACGAACTCCACCGATTCGCGCGCGCCCGCCCACCGCTCGACCTCCTCGGACAGCGGTCCCCCGCCGACGATCCGCAGCGCCAAAGAGGAGTCAGGTCGTCGCAGCGCGAACTGGTCCCAGGCGCGCTGCAGCAATCGGATCCCCTTGGCCTCGTCCAACCGACCGACGTAGAGCACCGCGTGCTCGGTGCCGTGACTCGCGGGGGCGGCTGCGACGAAGTTGTGCTTGACGAAGCTCCGCTCGCCTGCGAGGCCGAGACCCGCCATCAAGCGGCGCTGTGAGGCCGAGATGAACACGTACGCCGACACCAGGTCACGCCAGGTGGACCGGTTGACCGCGAGCCCCAGGCTGACCGGCGCGGTCAGCGCCGACGAGCCCCGGTAGCAACCCCGGCGCAACGCCGGCAGCAGCGCGCCGTCGGCACAGTCGTGACACGGACGCCCGTCGCGGAAGAAGTCGCCGCTGGCGCAGAGCAGCTTGTAGTTGTGCAGCGTGGCAACCACGGGCACCCCGTGGTCCCGACACGCCAGCAGCACCGACGGGCTCAGTGTCGGGAAGGTGTTGTGGACGTGCACCACGTCCGGCCGGGTCTCCAGCAGTCGTCTCTCGAGGGCCTCCCGCGCCTCCCGGCTGCGCACACTGCTCAGCGGGAGGGCGGCTCGACGTGGCAGGCTCCAGGTGGCGATGTCGTCGCTGTGCCGCTCGAAGCGATCGACCTGGTGCCCGGCCGAGGCGAGCAGCTGGGCCTCGGCGTCGACCACCCGGTTCTCGCCACTGGGCGCCGCGGACCGGTAGCGACCGTGCGCGATCAACACCTTCATGGCGACCTCCAGGTGAGCGCCGGCGCCAGCAGCGCCGCGGCGACCGCAAGATCCAGCAGGTAGGGCGAGGGGCTGCCGAGACCGGTCTCGGTGAAGGAGGCCACGATCGCGTACACGATGAGGAAGAGCGCGACCGCTCGGGACGGTCCGGGCGCCCGGGTGATCGCCAGCAGCAGCAGTGTCACCAGTGCTGCGACCTGGACGGCGATGCCGAACCACCCCTGGTCGTAGTAGGTGGCCACCCAGTTGCTGTCGATCGGGAGCCCGCCGAACGACTGGTTCGACATGCCTGAGCCGAAGAGGGTGTCCCACCACGGCCGATCCAGGCCGAACACCGCCGACCAGACCTTCGTCCGTCCGGTGAGCTGGGTGAGGTCCTGCGCGCTCTGGCCACGCGTCGCCCAGGTGGTCAGCTGGGAGGCGAAGACCGTCGCCAGCGCGACGCCCAGCAGCGCCGCCCAGGCATAGGTACGTCGTACCCGCGCATGCCCGAGGAAGAGACTGGCCCCCGCGATCACCAGTCCGACCAGGACCGCGGTCAGCGCGGTCCTGGTGTGCGTCGCCACCAGCACCGCGCCACACACGGCCAGGACCAGCAGCGCATGGCGGCCGGTGACCCCGCGGCACATCCACAACAGCAGCGTGATGCCGAGGAGGACGCCGGCGTAGTGGGCCACCTGGGTGGGTGGAATCGGCCAGAGCGCGCCCGAGAGCCTCCCTTCGAACGCGAAGGCGGCACCGGGCGAGACAGCAGCACCCAGCACGACCGAGCCCACGACGAACCACAGCACGATCCGGTGGCAGCGCAGGAGGAGCAGGTCGCGCCGTCCGAACCACGGGGTGAGCAGCCAGAGCACCGCGACGAACCCCAACAGTCGGGTCGCCCGGAACACCGAGCCCGCGAGGAACTCGTTGTGGAAGCTGACCATCAGGGAGGTGACGGCCAGCATCGTGTAGAGGATCAGGAACAGGCTCGACCGGACCACGCCACGGCGGTTGACGATCAGTGCCAGCAAGAGCGCGAGCGGCAACGCTCCCTGGGTGATCAGCTGGCCCACCGGTCGCGGTATCGGGACCACGGTGGGATTGCCGGAGAACGAGAGCACGTTGAGGAAGAGCGCTGCCCACGCCGCCACCACGAGGACCGGCATCGCCCGTCGATCGACGCCGGTCACCCACACAGCACCCGTCCTCGCGCCCACCGCGGGTCGTGCGGCCACCGGTACCGGTGTCACAGCACGCTCCTCTGCTCACGGTGAGTGGAGGTGTCGGTCTCCTCCAGGCGGCCGAGGCTCTCGTCGATCTGGTCGGCGTCGACCATCACTGCGAACGGGATCTCCAACCCGCCGGATCGGATCAGCTCGACCGTCGTCCGGAGGCGCTCGGCGCTGGACCGGCCGGCAGTGACCACCGGGATCACCTCATCGGCCCAGGTGGCGACCTGGTCGATGCCGGCTCCGGGATCGATGTCGACCAGGACGACCACGACGTCCGCGGCTCGCCACGCGGCTTCGGTGTCGGCGACCTCCGACGACGTCTCCGACGACGCGCCCGATCCGCTGGCCTTCCCCGCTGCCTTCCCCGCTGCCTTCCCGGCTGCCTTCCCGGCTGCCTTCCCCGACGACGTACCAGCGCCTGGTGAGCTGCCCGCCAGGGTCGAGCGTGGGCCACGTGCCAGCCCCGCCTCCTCGGGCCGGATCACGGTCGGCGCCGCGATCGGCCCCGACGCTCCGTCGGCGAGTGCCGGTCCGAGCGACCGCTCGAGCAGCCCCCGAGAGCTCACGTCGGCGACGAAGACCGACGATCCGCCGCGGACGAGCGCCGCGACGAGCGCGGCGGTGACCGGCTCACAGTCATCGAGATTGTCGACAGCACCGACCACCAGCCGCCGCGGACCGGTCTGCCGGTCGGCGTAGGCAGCGGCGATCTCTCGACCGAGGAGCTGGTGCGCGGGCCTCGGGGCAGCACGCCGGCCGGGCAGACGGAGGCGACGGCGCTGGCGCGGCACACTGAACCGCACCGGGACCCCGAGAGCGAGTGCGACGTCCTCACGGCGACGCAGCTTGTCCGAGGTGAGGGCAGTGATGAAGACGATCCCGATCCCGATCGCCAGCCCGCCGATCGCGCCGGACGCGGCCGCCAGCACCACCCGGCGCGTCGTTGCGTCCGCAACGGCGCTGGGTGGGTCGAGCACCTTGCTGGCCGCGGCCAGGGATGCGGTCTCGATGGTGCTCTGCTCGACGGTCTGCTGCAGCGTGTCGATCTCGGCCGAGACCTGCGACCGCCTGGTCAGCAGGTCGGATGCAGCGGCCTGCCCGCCGGCGTTGCTCTCGTCGACCTTCCGGTAGCGGTCGGTGAGCGCGATGACCTCCGCCTCCAACTCCTCGATCCGGTCGCCGTAGCCGCTCGCGAGTGCCTCGGACTGTTGTTCCATCTGCGCGGACCGGAACTCCAGGAAACCGGTCGCGAACGACTCCGCGAGATCGTTCGCCGCGCCGGCCTCGGACGCGGCCACCGTGACGATCAGGACCGTCGACGACACCTGCTCGAGAGTGACGGCGGCTTGGAGCTGATCGGGGGTCATGTCCAGGTCGAGGCGCTCGATGACGTTCTCCGCCACCGAGCGCGTCCGCAGCAGACTGATGTCGGTCGCCATCTCCTGGGCCGGATCCGCTCCCGCCGGATGCGCCAGGATCAGGGTGAACTCGCTTCTGCTCGGCGAGGGCAGCGCTGCCGCGCCGACCGCGCCGAGCACCATGCCGGCGACAGCCAGACCCACCCACAGGCGCCACCGTCGACGCAGCGTCGTACGCAGGAAGTGCAGGCTCGCCAGCGGCGTGGGAGGCGCGCCGGTCGGCTCGTCCGCCTCCGTCTCGTCGAGTTGCCAGGTGGACCGGATCATCGGTTGTCCCGAGCCCGCGGCAGGTCCTGCTCGCCGCCGTGACCGCCCGCCGGCCCGACCGATCGGATCGTCGGCGCGCCGGTGAGATGGGTGGGCAGCGACGCCTGCCCGACCCGATCGGTCTGCAGCAGACGTCCCGACGTCGGATCCAGGCTGTCCGGGTTGGCCACGATCACACCGGAGAGTCGACGGCCGGCGTCGTCGACGACGACTGCCACGCGAGCGAGGTCGTCGGCCGTCGCGTCCCCGGGTGAGAGGCAGACGAGGGTCACGTCGGTCTGGAGCGGCGTCACCAGCTCTGGCTTGCGCCGGTCGATCACCACCATCACGACAGTGAGATCGACGGTCGTCGCGTCGGCGCCGCTGGTCTCGACCAGCAGCCCGGGTCGCACCTCCTCCTGCCCCGGGTCGCGGTGGCAGGCAGCCCACAGCGAGGCAGCGGACTCGTGACGTTGGGCCGCCACCAACCGGGTGCGCAGCCCGCTGGCCGCGGCGTACGACGCGAGCTGCGGGGCGACCGCGAGCGCACGGCTGTCGTTGGCCAGCGACACCACTGTCACACTCGCCGGCGTCCGGTGCGCGTGATCCTCGCCCCTGCCCCGTGCCTTTCCGTCGGCCAGATGCGGGAAGAGCTGGCGAAGTGTCAGGCGCAGTGCCCACGCATCCACGGTCGACGGCTCGTAGGACTGCATCAGATTCGTCCACCCGGCGACCGAACGCTGCGCCTGACTGCGGACCGAGGCGAGCACCGGGCTCCCGACGGCGTCGGCGATCTCGTCGCGCAGGCGCAGCCGCCGGTCCTTCCGCATCACCATCGACATCAGCAGGATCATCAGGACGAGCGCCGCGCCGGCGCCGCCAGCCGCATGGAGCGCATAGTGCACCGTGGCCTTCGGCCGTGTCGCCGGCGACGCGGCCTGGATCTCCGTGGCGGTCGCGGTCGCGTCCCCCGACGTCCCCTCCCGCTGCTGATCGCTGAGCTTGTCGATCTGGAGGAGCAGATCGGCCTGCTGCGCGGTGAGCTGGGCGAGCGCGATGTTGGCTGACTTGCGCTCCGGGGAGTCAGGTCCGGCCTCGTCGCGCACCTGCGTGGTCCGGGCGATCTCGGCGTTCACCGACTTCAGACTCTGCTGCAGCGTCTCCCGTCGCTCCTCCAGGACCGCCGCGCCGGCAGCGTCGACCTTGGTCGCCGCTGCGGCGACATAGGCGATCTCGGCCTGGGCCACCGCCGCCGCGAGGTCCTCGGCCAGCTCCGGTGAGGACGCCGATGCCTCGATAGTGAGCACGTCGTTGGTGGAGGCGTCGATCCGCACGTGTCTGCGCACCTCGGCGGCCGTGAGCGAGGGCTCCAGCTGCTCGCCGGCAGGACCGAGCACCACGTCGCTGGAGGCGATCCGGGTCTCGGTCGACGGGTCCCGCACCACCGGTTCCCCGTTCGGCTCCGTGCCGGAGGGCAGCAGCACCATGCTGACGCTGGAGTAGAGCGGCGGCCGGAGGTAGGCGAGGGCGACGCCGGCGAGCGCGCCTACCAGGATCACCGCCACGACGAGGAAGCGGTGTCGGCGCAGCAGTGTCAGCGTCGCGCGGACGTCGAGTGCCTGCTCAGCCATGGTGGCCCCCTGCACCCGGATGGTCTGGGGTGAACTGGAGACCGGAGCCGAGGCTCGCCGTACGGCCGATGACGCCGCGTCCCAGGATCGTCGTGGTCGGCACGCGTTCGCCGAACCGCGGCGAGTACCACCCGCGCGGCGGGTCGACCTCTCCGCGATGGGTGGACCACTCCAGCTCGTCGGGGAGCTCGAGACGCGCCCGCTCGATGCCGTGCCGACCGGGCCAGGAGAGCTGCGCGACACCGTCGTCCAGGCGCGCCTCGACCAGAGGCCCGAGGTGGAAGCTCAGCGCCACCTCGTGGCGACCGGTGCTGGAGAGACGATCGAGGATCGACACTCGACGTTCTCGGCTGTCGAGGGAGACGCTGCGCCGGTGGCCGACCGGGTCCTGGAGACGGGCGTAGCCATCGTGGTGCGCCGCCCAGAACTGGCGAGCGGCGTCGTCGGTCTCCACCTGATCCACGACCGTCACCGCCTGGGTGCTCCACAGGAACGGACCCCCCTCGACCGACTGGTCGAGCCGGTCGACCTCGATCGTGTTGTGCGCCCGGGTGGACCGGAAGTAGCTGCGCCACTCCGGCTCGCCGTGGTAGCAGTAGGTCCCCGGGTCGACCAGGATCTCGACGCCGTCGTAGCGGACCTCCACCGACAGCGCGTCGGCGTGGCCGTGGGCGGCGATGGAGAGGAAGCCGTGCGGTCCTCCGTCGCAGCGGCACCAGATCTCCGGGCCGTCGCCGGGCGCCGAGCGCAGGATCGCGATGCCCGCATCCGGGAAGCACGACGGTCGCGTCGACGGGCGGGCCGACGCCGTACGGGCTCCCCCGGCCAGCGCGCCCACCATCGGGCCGAGCACGCTGCCGCTGGTCGGGGGCCACCACGCCAGCGGTCCGACCGTGTGTCGTCCGAGATCGAGCATGCCTGCCCACGGCGTCAGGGTCGGCGCATCGACGAGCAGCGCCCGCCCCTCGTCGCCGTCACCCTGTCGTGGCGGACCCAGCGTGGCATCGGGCAGCGCGGCCGCCGCGTCGAACGACGCGGCCACCAATGCCCAGGTCTGCTCGGAGAGCCGAGTGCCGGCGGCCGCTGCCTCGGCCCCGACCAGTGCCGCGGTCTCGACGACGAAGCGGTGATAGTCAGTGGCGAGCTCCCGGTTGACGCCGCTGGCGAAGGTGTTGTCCCGATAGGCGCGCTCGAACTGCGCGATCGCGTCTGCCCGCCACCGGTCGCTCTCGGCGAACCAGGGGAAGGCGCAGGCGCCGACCACACGCCCCGCAGCTTCGAGGATCAGGTGGTTGTTGGCCGAGGAGCCGTTGCTGCGAAATGCCGCGAGGTACTGCTGGTGCCACGCGATCTGGGCGAGGGCCACCTGGTTCGTCTCGAAGAGATCGGCGACCTTCGGCCAGTCGTGCAGCAGGCGGCGGATCCATGCCCAGCTGATCAGCCGGACCCCCAGCTCGATCCCGCTGGTCCAGTGGATCCCGGACAGGAACGGGTTGGCGCCCCACCAGGAGCGGAGCTGCTGGTCGACCCGCTCGGCGTAGCGCTCGTCGTGGGTGAGCCAGTAGGCAGTGGCCAGGAGCGAGAGGTGGTGGTGCCGCGAGAGCTCCCACACCGCCTTCACGTTGCCGGTCACGTCCTCGTCGCGGTGGTCGATCCGGAACGCGAACTCGCTGGCAGGAGCCCGACGACCGGTGACCGGGTCATGGAACCAGTCCGGCGCCACCAGGTCGCTGCGCACCGTCCCGAGCAGCTCCCCGGTGCCCGCCATCAGCGCGTCGGCCGTGGCCACGACCGCGGCAGCCGCTGCAGCAGGCACCTCCTCGCGGACGTGGTCCGGAAGGGGGCTGGTGAACGTGCTCGGCCCGAGCAGTCCGGGCGGCGTCGCGATCGGCTCCCCCGGCGCGACCTGCCGGGGCGTCCACGCCCACTGCCTCGCCTTGTCCCTGCCGCGCGCGGCCATCTCCGCCGGACTCATCACGCGGAGTCGGCGGGCATACCACGTCAGCGAACGACTCACAGCGCCACCGGCTCCCCGGACGCCAGAGCCTCGGGTACGGCGATGGTGGCGCGAGTGGTGACCAGCAGCTGATCCAGCGGGATCGGCATCGACGCACCGTCGCGGACAGCCGCGACGAGCCGCTCGAGCTGCGTCGACTGCCCCTTGTCCTGGCCGGTGAGTGCTCGCGTGACGTGCTTGCCGCCACGACTCCACACGGTGGCCCGGGAGAAGTTGTCCAACCGCGCGCTGCGGCCGCCGCCGGAGACGTCGAGGGTCTCCTTCGGGAACTTCGGGTGACCGTCGGTGGCGTAGGTGAGGTCCCCGAGCGAACCGTCGGCGAACCGGATCGTGGCGTGGATCGCGCCGCCGTCGGCGGTCTGCCGCGCGCAGACCTCCGTCGGCACACTGTCGGTCCAGGCGACGAGGGCGTCGATGAAATGTCCCCCCTCGCCCAGGAACCGGGACCCCTCGAGGCTGCTGTCGAGGTACCAGCTGCCCGCGTCCAGCTGGCCCGCGTTGACCAGGTAGCGGGCGCTGACCGGCCCCGCACCGACGCCGAACCGCTGGCGCAGGTCGGTGAAGAGCGGAGCGAACCGTCGGTTGAAGCCGACCATCACCCTGTCGTTGCCGGTGCGCGCGATGGTCGCGCGCACGCGGTCGAGCTGGTCGAGGCTCAACGCCAGCGGCTTCTCCACGAAGACCGCCTTGCCATGCTCGAGCGCCCGACAGACCAGGTCGGCGTGGGAGTGGTGCCGGGTGACCACGAAGACGAGGTCGACCGCCGGATCGGAGAGCACCATCTCGGTCTCGGTGGTGGCGGTCGCGAACCCGAACTTCCGCTGTGCGTTGACCGCCGAGAGCGAACGGGTGGTCGCGACGGAGACCAGGTCGACCTCGGCGCTCCTGGCCAGATGGGGCAGGAGCATGCTGCTGGCGTAGTTGCCCGCACCGACGAAGCCGACCCGGACGGGTCGCGAGGTACCGACCGGCGTGGCCGCCCGGACCGACGAGCGGTGCACGACCCGCGCGGACGTGGCCGGCGGTTCCGGGTCGGAGGGGTACTCGAGCAGGAAACCGACTCCGCTGGCCTCTCCGGTCCGCAGCTGCTCGTAGATCGTGGTCGCGTCGGCGATCGGGTGGATCCCTGACACCAGCGAACCGACCTCGATCTGGTCGGTCTCGATCAGCTCCAGGAAGCAGGCCAGGTTGCGGCGCTCGGTCCAGCGCACGTACCCGGACGGGTAGTCGATGCCGTCGAGCTCGTAGCGGTCGTCGTACCGTCCCGGTCCGTAGGAGCGCGAGAACCGGACGTCGAGCTCCTTCTCGTAGTAGTCGTTCCACGGCAGATCGAGGCGCGTCTTGCCGATGTCGACCACGCGCGCCCGGTCGCGCGCGAGCCGAGCCGCGACCTCGACCGGCCCGTTCGAGGCGCCGCCGGCGGTCAGCAGCACGTGATCCGCGCCGGGGCTGGAGGGGTCCTCGGTGAGCACCGCCTCCAGCTGCGCGAGCCCGTCGGGATCCGGAGCCGCGCAGAGCGTCGCTCCTGCCTTCTCCGCGAGTCGGCATCGGTCCGGCACCGTGTCCACCCCGACGACCCGCACGCCCGCCGCCACCAGCAGCCGGACGACGAGCTGGCCGACCAGCCCCAGTCCGATCACGCAGGCCGACTCACCGAGCTGCACCTCCGCGCGGCGCACCCCTTGCAGGGCGATGGCGCCCACGGTGGCGAACGCCGCGTGTTCGGGCGCGACGCCGTCGGGCACCCGGACACACAGGTTCGTCGGCACCCAGTTGCACTCCGCGTGCAGGGCGAACTCGTTGCCGGCCGCGGCCACCAGGTCGCCCACCGCGAAGTCGCCCTCCGCACCCGCCCCCACCTCGACCACCACTCCGCACAGCGAGTACCCGAGTGGGGTGTAGCTGTCGAGGCGGTTCATCGCCTTCTGGTACGTCGCCAACGGCCCGCTCTGCGCCACGGACTCGGCCAGCTTCCGCACCTGATCGGGGCGCGCCTTCGCCTTCCCGAGCAGGGAGAGCCTGGCCTCCGAGACCTTCATCAGCTCGGTGCCGGTCGAGATCAGGGAGAACAGCGAGCGGATCAGCACCCCGCCCGGCTTGCAGGCGGGCACCGGCGCGTCCAGCACCACGAGCTCGCCCGATCGATAGTTCTGCGCGACCTGCTTCATGAATCCCCCGTCACAGCGTTCGTGTTCTCGATGTGCGCTCACGCCGCGGCGACGCCGTCGGCGCGGGCATTGCGGTACCACAGCTCCAGGCTCAGCAGCTGCCACACCTGCTTGGCCAGATCGCGTCGCCCGGCGCGCTGCTCGGCCACCAGTGCCGTCAGCGGCGCGCGGGTCAGGAAGCCCGAGGAGACCAGCTCCCCGTCGACCAGGACGTCGTCGACGAGGTCGCGCAGGTCGTTGCCCACCCACGCCCGAAGGGGCGCCCCGAACGAGGCCTTCGGCCGGTCGATCACCTCGTCCGGGATCCAGGCTCGCGCAGCGTCCTTCAACGCCGCCTTCTGGGTGCGCCCGCGGATCTTGCTGGTCCCGGGCAGCGAGAACGCGGCCCGGAAGACCTCGACGTCGACGAACGGCACCCGCACCTCCGTCGAGGCGGCCATGCTGGCCCGATCGGAGTAGGTGAGGTTCAACCCCGGCATGAACAGCCGCGTGTCGGCCAGGCACATCCGGCTCACCTGATCCTGCAGGCGGTTGTCCTGGTAGAGCGAGCGGTGGCCGGCGAGCACGCCGTCCAGCGCCGGCGTGAGGTCGGGCGCCAGGAGGGCGCCGAGCTCGTCGCGGTCGTAGAGGGTGTAGCTGCGGCGGAAGGCCTCCTCCTCCTCGAGCTCGGCGAAGGAGACGAACCGTTGCGCCCACCGCACCGTCCGCACCCCGCGGCCTGCCACGACGACCGGAAGTCGGTCGACCGCCGGACGAACCACCCGGGAGCGCAGCGAGCGCGGCAGCCGTCGATAGTGCCCGCCGAGCAGGCAGGCGAGGTGCTTGCGATAGCCGCCGAAGAGCTCGTCGGCCCCCATGCCGGAGAGCAGCACCTTCACGCCCCTCTCCCGCGCCGCCTCGCACATCAGCAGGGTGTTGATCGCGGCTGGGTCGCCGATCGGCTCGTCGAGGATGTCCACCATGCGTGGCAGCAGCTCCACCACGTCGGGGGCGATCTCGATCTCGTGGAGCCGGATCCCCAGGTGGCGCGCCATCCTGCGGGCATAGTGGGCGTCGTCCGGCATCGCCTCCAACCGCTGGTCCTGGGAGCGGAAGGCGATGGTGAACGCGTCGATGTCCGGGGTGGCCCGGTGGGCGAGTGCCGTCACCAGGCTCGAGTCGAGGCCACCGCTGAGGAAGGCGGCAACAGGGACATCGGCCACCAGGTGCGCGGCGACCGACTCCTCGATCACGGCGCCCAAGTCGCGCGGTGACCCAGCCGCGGCCCCCGCGGCCTCCTCGACGACGTCCCAGTGGCGGCCCTCCACGACACTGCCGTCGGGCCGGACCGTCATCCAGGTGCCGGCCGGCACCTTGTGCACGCCGTGCACAGCGTCGAACTGCTCCGGCAGCCAGTAGTACAGCGCGGAGGCGACCATCCCTGCGGGATCGACCCGCAGCTCGGAGCCGACGGCCGCCACGATCGCCTTCAGCTCGGAGGCGAAGAGCACCCCGGAGCCACGGCGGTGCACGAAGAGTGGCTTGATCCCGAGCGGATCCCGGGCGAGCGTGAGCGCACCGCTCTCCTCCTCCTGGACGGCGAGGGCGTACATGCCGCGGAATCGGGTCAACGCCTCGACGCCCCAGGCGCGCCAGGCCTCCAGCACGACCTCGGTGTCGGAGTTGGTCGCGAACCGCGCGCCGAGGGCCTCGAGCCGGCGGCGCAGCTCGCGATAGTTGTACAGCTCCCCGTTGTAGACCAACCGGAGGCCGCCCTTCACGAAGGGCTGGTCGGCTGCGCTGGTGAGGTCGATGATCGAGAGGCGGGTGTGCCCGAGGTGCACCGCGAGGCTCGGTGTGGTCACCTCGACGATCCCGGAGGCGTCGGGGCCACGGTGGGCCAGGCGCTCCACCATCCTCGCGGTGAGCTCCTTGCCGTCGGCCTGCTGATACGCGCCGGCGATGCCGCACATGGCCTCAGACCCCTCGGCTCGCCGGGGCGGTCACGCGCTCGTCGCTGACCGTCGCACGGTCACGCCCGGCCAGGCGGTCGATGACCGCGACGTACCCCTTCTCCTGATGTGACCAGGCGAGCTCGTCCACCACCCGCTGCCGTCCTCGACGGCCCATCTCCGCGCGGGAGGCCGGGTCGTCGAGCAGGTTCACGATCGCCTCCGCATACGCCGCCACGCTGTTGGGCTCGGCGTAGACGGCTGCGGAGCCGGCGGACACCCGGGTCTCGACCAGGTCGAACGCCACGACGGGCAGGCCGAAGGCCATGTACTCCATCGTCTTGTTCATCGTCGACACGTCGTTGAGCGGATTGCGCGGATCGGGGCTCAGCCCGATGTCCGCGTTGGAGAGCACCGAGGCGACCGTGGCGTCCGGCACCCGTCCGGTCATCACCACCTGGTCCTGGAGCCCGAGCCGGTCGCGCTGGCGGACCAGGTCCTGGTAGCAGTCGCCACCGCCGACCAGGGTGAAGCCGATGTCGGTGCGCCCCAGCACGTTCACGATGTGGTGCGCCGCATCCAGCACGATGTCCACCCCGTCCTGCGGTCCCATCACGCCCAAGTAGGCGACGAGATGCCGGAAGCCCCGTCGCAGCTCGGGCTCGGCCGCCCCGGCCTTCAACCGCTCCGGGTCGGGCCCCGTCCGGACCACGGTGACCGCCGCCTGAGGCTTACCACCGCGGGACCGGGCGACCTCGGCGTAGGAGTCGTTGGTGGAGGTGACCGCGTCCGCGGCGCGGAACGTGGCGCGCTCGAGCAACAGCAGCCCCCGCAGCGGAAGCCGGCGCCCACCGGGGAAACGGGATCGGTACAGCTCGGGGCACAGGTCGTGGTGGTCGAAGACGAACCGCGTGCCGTCGCGCAGGCGCAGCAGTCGCGCCAGCGGCCAGAAGATGTCCGGCGGGTTGCACGCCTGGAGTACGTCGATCCGGCCCCGCCGGCGCCGAGCCCGGAGCACGAGTCGCGCGGTGGCAAGGAACGAGTAGACGTACTCCCCGACGAACCCCTTGGTGCTGCCGTCGGAGGGACGCGGCGGGTAGGTGTAGACCTCGACCCCGTCGATCACCTCGTGCGGTCGTGACTGCGGTCCGGCCGGACAGACCACGGTGACGTCGTACCCGGCGCGCAGCAGTGACTGGCACTCCAGCCAGACCCTCCGGTCGAACGGAACGTGAAGGTTCTGGATGATGATCAGGACCCGGGGCGCACGCTCGGCGTCGCCGTGCCCGTGGGTGGTCACCATCCGATGCCCTGGTATCCGGGAAGCGCCTCGATCGCGCTGCCGAGGTTGCCCTGCAGGTCCATGATCGCCTCCGGTCGCCGCTCGAGGAGCGCCTCGCGCACGGCGCCGCCGGCATGCGCGACGATCGCGACCTCGGCGCCGTCCAGGGCCTCCTCCGGCCGACAGGCCAGCAACCTGTTGAGGTGCGGCAGCTTCGCCTCGACATGCCGCCGGTTGGCCCCGACCAGCCGTTCGGGATTGATGATCGGGTCGTAGACCCGCACGTCGAACCCCTTGCCGATCAGCCGCTCGGCGAGCTCGACGTTCGGGCTCTCCCGGAGATCGTCGGTGTTGCTCTTGAAACTGAGGCCGAGCAGGGCAACCCGGCGGAGCCCGAGCGCCACGATGCGCTCCACCACCTCGCGGATCACCAGCTCGTTGGTCTGCCAGGTGCCCGCCAACAGCGGAACGTCCACACCGCTGGTCCGTGCCATGTGCTGCAAGGACCGCAGGTCCTTCGGCAAGCACGATCCACCGAAGGCGAAGCCCGGTCGCAGATAGGCGCGGGAGATGTTCAGCTTGTCGTCGTCGCAGAAGACGTCCATCACCTCACGGGCGTCGACACCTTGGTAGCGCAGCACCCGCGCCATCTCGTTGGCGAAGGAGATCTTCGCCGCGTGGAAGGCGTTGCAGGCGTACTTCAGACCCTCGGCCGTCCCCAGCGCCACTGCACGCACCGGACGATCCAGGAACGCGAAGAGCCGCGTCAGCGCATCGAGCACGGCGGCCTCCTCGGCACCGACGACCAGGAAGGGCGGATCGAAGAAGTCGTCCACGCCGCTCCCCTCGCGCAGGAACTCCGGCACCATCGCCGCACCGACCGACCAGCCGGCCGGCAACCCGCCGGCGAACGCCGGTACGACGACGCCCTCGACCGTGCCGGGCGGGACGGTCGAGCGCACCGCCACCGTGTGGTGTCCGGAGCCCGGCGCAGGGACCTCGTCCATCGCCGCCCGGATGTCGGCGACTGCCCGCGCGATGTAGCGCAGGTCCGTCTCGCCGTGCGGCCCGGACGGCGTGCCGACGCAGACCAGGGAGACATCGGCGCTGGACACCGCCTCGCGCGGGTCCGTCGTGGCCACCAGCCTGCCCGCGGCCACACCGTCGGCGATCATCCGCTCCACCCCGGGCTCGACGACGGGACTCCGACCCTCCCGGATCATGGCGACCTTGAGCTCGTCGACGTCGACACCGACGACCCGGTGCCCCTGGGAGGCGAGACCGGCCGCGGTGACCGTGCCGACATAGCCGAGTCCGAAGACGGCCACGCGCAGCGAGGGTGCTGATGTCTGAGTCATGGCGTCCATGACACGAGCAGAGCCGGCGTGAGGGCATCCGTTCATCGGTCAGGTCCTCAATGTTGGGGAGCCGAACGGAGCGATCTCGCGCAGCCGTTCACCGACCTCGGCCAACCGCGGGGCGTTCCGGTCGGCCGGCGACATCACCGAGACGTCCAGCGGCCAGGGGATGGCCAGCTGCGGATCGTCGTAGGCGATGGTGAGATCGAACGACGGGTCGTGCGACTGGTCGATGCGGTAGCTGATGTCCGCAGGCTCGGTCAGCGCCTGGAAGCCGTGTGCGCAGCCGGGCGGGATGAAGATCGACGCCTGCTCCTCACCGTCGAGGTGGAAGCCCAGCCAGGTCAGGTACGACGGCGAACCCGGCCGGAGATCCACCACGACGTCGAAGATCCGCCCCGCCGAGCAGCGGACCAGCTTTCCCTCGCCCCGACCGACCCGGACATGCAGTCCGCGCACCACTCCACGCTGGGATCGGGAGATGCTGTCCTGGACGAAGGCGGCCGGGTCGACGCCGGAGCGACGTACCACCTCGACGTCGAAGGTGCGGCTGAAGAAGCCCCGATCGTCCCGGTGCGGCTTCGGCCGGAAATGGACCAGCCCGGGAATGCTGGTGTGCTCGAACTCCATGGTCGCTCCCTCACCTCAGATACCCCGGATCGGGTATGCGGATCCCGCGATGGCTCCGGCCATGCGATCACCCGAACGCGGTCGTGTCGGGGCTCCGTGCGGGGGCGATCCCCGCTATTGGGTAGCGCGGCGACCACTGCGCCTCCGCGCACGACGGATCCCCCTCCAATGCGGCCATGGGGATTCTCGACACGTTCGACCAGGACCCGTCGACCGCGGCACCGCGTCATGCGGTGGTCAAGAAGGCGGCGATCGGCATGCTGGCCTGCTTCCTCGCGCTGGCGATGGTGCCGATCGTCGGCTACCTCTACCTGGAGCACCGGCTCTCGGACAACATCACCCAGATCCCCAGCGTGTTCGAGGGTCTGGACCATCGCCCCGCCCGCGCACCGGGACCGGCCGGCGACGCGGTCAACATCTTGATCATGGGCACCGATCGCCGTTCCGAGGTGCCGACGACGGGCACCGACGCCGTCGCGTCACCCTGGGTGCCGGGCGCACAACGCAGCGACACGCTGATGATCCTCCATCTCGACGCCGACCGGGAGGCCGCGACCGTGGTCTCGATCCCCCGCGACACCTGGGTGGAGATCCCCGGTCACGGGATGAACAAGATCAACGCCGCCTACTCCTTCGGGGGCGCCACGGCGACCGTGGAGACCGTGGAGCTGTTGACGAACGTGCGGATCGACCACCTCGCGATCATCGACTGGTCCGGCTTCGAGGCCCTGATCGATGCAGTGGGCGGCATCGACGTGGTCGTCCCGGAGACGGTCAGCGATTCGGCTCGTGGCATCACCTGGAGGGCCGGGTCGCACCATCTCAGCGGCGCCGAGGCGTTGGACTACGTCGGCCAGCGCTACGGACTGCCCAACGGTGACCTCGATCGCGTGGCCCGCCAGCAGGTGGTGCTGCGGACGCTGATGGAGCACGCGCTCCATCAGGAGATGCTGGTCAACCCGCGGATGCTGTACGACTTCCTCGACACCGTCACGAGCCACCTGGCTGTCGACGAGGAGTGGTCGACCCGGGACATGCTGCGCCTCGGCCTGTCGATGCACCGCTTCCGGTCAGCCAACCTCACCTACCTGACGATGCCGATCTCCGGCTTCGGCACCGAGGGCGCACAGAGCGTGGTGTACGCCGACACGCCGGCGAGCCGCGACCTCTGGAGCGCCCTCGCGGCCGACACCGTGGCGGACTGGGTGAGCGCGAACCAGGGACGGCTGACTCCGCCGGTCGTCTCCTGACCATCCCTAGAAAGGGGGACCTGCGGTTGTTCGCGCACCCGTAGGGAAGCGAGCATCCCTACGGTCGGAGGATGGATCAGACCACCTCTCAGCGCTCTCCTCTGTGGTCATGGATCTCGGGCGTGACGCTCTTCGCGATGACCTGGCTGTTCGTTGCCGTCATCGTCCCGATGCCCTCGGCTGACGCCGCCCAGGCCGCACCGAGCTCATCGGCGTACACCACCTGGGACTGCACCAGCAGCCCCTGCCCCTGGGGCGCACAGACCACCGGCCACGCCGCCAACTGGCCCGCCGACCTCAACCCCATCCGCAACCGCCACGGCTACACCACCTCCACCAACGTCTACGCCCCCGGCACCACCACCAGCGGCTACCAGATCACCGTCACCGCCGGCACCGCCACCGTCTACGCCGGCACCCCCAACGGCAGCCACCGCCAGATCACCACCATCACCACCGGCAACACCGCCACCCTCCCCGCCATCGGCACCGACGAGCACTTCTCCCTCCAGGCGGACAGCTCCTTCAGCTACACCCTCACCCCGGGCACGCCGCCGGCTCCGGACCCGAACGCGCCGAGCTCATCGGCGTACACCACCTGGGACTGCACCAGCAGCCCGTGCCCCTGGGGCGCACAGACCACCGGCCACGCCGCCAACTGGCCCGCCGACCTCAACCCCATCCGCAACCGCCACGGCTACACCACCTCCACCAACGTCTACGCCCCCGGCACCACCACCAGCGGCTACCAGATCACCGTCACCGCCGGCACCGCCACCGTCTACGCCGGCACCCCCAACGGCAGCCACCGCCAGATCACCACCATCACCACCGGCAACACCGCCACCCTCCCCGCCATCGCCACCGACGAGCACTTCTCCCTCCAGAACGACAACAACCCCTTCAGCTACACGCTGACCCCGGGAGATCCGCCGCCGCCGATCCCGCCCACCTGCCAGGACCCGATGACCTGTGATCCGGTCTCGTGGACGCCAGCGCTCTGGATCTGCAACCTTCCGGGCTGCACCGACGGCGACTGGGTGGGCGGCGTCATCGGCTGGCCTTCGTGGTCGGCCTACGCCACCAACGGCAGGAGCGGAGGGAACTCCCGGACCGTGTACGCCGAGGACGGCACCAAGCTGCACCCCTACATGGGTGCCTGGGCCGACGGTTGCGAGGTCACCGTGGTGACCGGCGAGATCCTGGTGATCGAGTGGCAACGCGGCGAGGACGTGTGGCGCGAGACCGTGGTCGGGCCGGGCGAGACCCACACCATCGACCTGGTCGGCCCCGAGAACGGCGCGATGCTCGAGACGCCCAACAACAGCGAGCCGTTCACTGCGAGCCTGGCGAACTGCACGCCCGCTCCGCTCGACCAGTGAGCGCGCACTCGCTGAGCTGAGAGCCTCCACCGGTCGGCCGCCCTGGGCGGCCGACCGGTGCTTCGCCTCCTACAATCGCCCGGGCGCCGCGGACGGCCGCGGGCCGGGAGGAGAGGCACGGATGTCCCAGCACTGGTCCTGGCGGCTGCACGGCGACGGCCGGACGGTCTCACCCGACGCGATCGTCACCCCCACCGAGCGCCTGACCTGGCCGCGCACGATCGGATTCGGTGCCCAGCACGTGGTCGCGATGTTCGGCGCGACCTTCCTGGTGCCGGTGCTGACCGGCTTCCCGCCGACCACCACGCTGTTCTTCTCCGGCGTCGGCACGTTGCTCTTCCTGGCGATCAACCGCAACCGGCTCCCCTCCTACCTGGGCAGCTCCTTCGCCTTCATCGCCCCGATCCAGGCGTCCATGACCGACCACGGCATGGGGGCGGCGCTCTTCGGCATCCTGGTCACCGGGGTGCTGCTCGCCCTGGTCGGAGCCGTGGTCACCGCCACCGGCACCCGCTGGATCGATGCACTGATGCCGCCGGTCGTCACTGGTGCGATCGTGGCCCTGATCGGCTTCAACCTCGGCGGCGCCGCAACCACCAACTACTCCGCCGCCCCGTGGATCGCCACGCTGACCCTGGTCACCATCTGCGTGGTCGCGGCGGCGTTGCGTGGGATGGCCGCACGACTCTCGATCCTGATCGGCGTCGCCGTCGGCTACCTCGCCACCGCGATCGCCGGCGACCTGGACTTCAGCCTCGTGGAGTCCGCGGATTGGGTGGGGCTTCCGGACTTCTCCCACCCCACCGTCACCTGGTCGGTGGTGCCGATGTTCCTGCCGGTGGTGCTGGTCCTGGTCGCCGAGAACGTGGGTCACGTCCGCTCGGTGGCCCACCTGGTCGGGGACGAGTCGATCAACGACCGCACTGGCACCGCCCTCGTCGCGGACGGGGTGGCGACCGGGTTGGCCGGGCTCGGTGGTGGCTCCGCCACGACAACGTACGGCGAGAACATCGGCGTGATGACCGCGACCCGGGTCTTCTCCACCGCGGCCTACTGGGTGGCCGGCCTGGTCGCCATCCTGCTCAGCCTCTCCCCCAAGTTCGGCGCGCTGCTCAACACGGTCCCGGCCGGTGTGCTGGGTGGTGTGACGGTCGCGCTCTACGGCCTGATCGGACTGATCGGCGTCAAGATCTGGGTGGACCACGGCGTGGACTTCTCCCGACCGCGCAACCAGTTCCCCGCCGCCGCGGCGCTCATCATCGGCATCGGCGACCTGACCCTGAACGCCGGCGAGATGACCTTCACCGGGATCACCCTCGGCACGCTGGCCGCCATCGTGCTCTACCACGCCATGGCGTGGTTGGAGCGGCTGCGCGGCGACCAGACCGAGCCCGCCGTCGAAGGCTGACCCGGCCACCTCTCACGAGGCCTCGGTGCCTCCACGCCGGAGCCAGCCGCCCCCGAACAGCGCCCACAACACGAGCACCGGCTGGAAGAAGAGCCGCACGAAACGCTTGGTGTCGGTGTCGAGGCCGAAGGCGTCGGTGCCTTCGACATACTGCGCGATGTTGCCCGGGAAGATCGCGACGAAGAAGAGCGCGAGCAGCATCCCCACCGTGCGCCGATGCTTCGGCAGGGCCAGGAAGGTCGCGCCGAGACCGATCTCCGCCACCCCGGAGGCCACCACGACCAGGTCCTTGTCCAGCGGGAACCAGTCCGGCACCTGCGCCTGGAACTCGTCTCGGGCCACGGTCAGGTGGGTGATGCCGGCGAAGGTCATGATCGAGCCCAGGACGATCCGGGCGAGGTGGGCAACCATCCTCGAACGGTAATGGCTGTGGACGACCCAGGGCCAGGATGAACCTGTCGGGGGCACCCGGCAGACTCGCTGCATGAGCACCGATCCGGACCGCGCAGCCGTCTACACCGCCGAGGACCAGGTCGCCGGGTGGCTGGACACGCTGGGCCCGGGCCAGGGCGAGCTCACCGTGGACGGCCGCACCTTCACACCCGAGACCGAGCCACGGTTCTCCGACCCGGACGCGGTCGGCCGCTATGTCGACCAGGTCCTGGCCCACCTGGCCGAGCACGACAGGCGGTACGACGGCCGCGAGCGGCTCCCCGCGACGGTTCGGGCGCGCCGCGGGCCCCGGGCCGCGACCTACACGTTCGAGGACGCCACCATCGCGGTGCCGCCCTTCGTCCACGGTGGTCGCTGGGCGCTGCGCGGGCTGGTGGTGCTGCACGAGGTGGCGCACCACCTACTCGGAGAGCCCGGCCACGGTCCGGCCTTCCGGGCCACCTTCCTGCGCCTGCTCGAGGATCTCGGCCAGCCGGTGCTCGCCGAGCTGCTGCAGCACGCCTACGCCGAAGAGGGCCTGGGGCAGGTGACCCACACCGTCGACGACGGCACCCTGGCGAAGATCGCCAAGCTGCTGCGTCAGGCCGAGGGCACCCGCAACGAGCACGAGCAGGCCGCGTTCCTGGCCAAGGCCCAGGGCCTGGCCACCCGCCACTCGATCGCGCTCGCCCTGGCCCGCGCGCACACCGCCCGCGCCGAGCGCACCGACCGGCCGGTGGCGGAGAACTACCGGATCGGTGAGCCCGGCAAACGAGGGCTGGCGCGTTACGTCCGGCTGCTGGTCAACATCGCCCATCCCAACGACCTGCGCTGCACGATCAGCCATGACTCGACGGCGGTCACCCTCTACGGATTCGCCGCCGACATCGAGGTCACCAAGGCGCTCTATGAGTCCCTGCTGGTGCAGATGGTGGCCGACTGTGAGCGCTACCTGGCCTCCGGGCGTCGGGAGACGGTGCGCACCTGGGACAAGCAGCGACGGCGGTGGCGCACCAAGCAGGTGGCCACGATCACCGCCCGCCTCTCCTTCTACGAGGCCTACGCGTTGCGGATCGGTCAGCGCCTGGAGACCGCCCGGCAGGAGGCGATCGCCGAGGCCACCGGCCCCGCACCTGGCCATCCGCCCACCGCCACCTCGACCGAGACCGCGCTCGCGCTGCGCCAGAAGGAGGTCGCCGTCCACGACTACTTCGCCGAGGCGCTGCGCCGCAACCGGATCCGCGGCACCTGGCGCGGTGACCGCCGCTCCTCGATGGACGTCGCGCCCGGTGCCGCCGGCGAGGGAGCCAGGGCCGCCGGCCGCGCTCGGATCGACGGCGGCTCCGACGAGCGCCGGCTGAGCGGCTGACCGATAGCGGTCAGCCGCTGGTGTGGTGCAGCAGCAGCTCCTCGGCCAGCACCGCACCGGCGGCGTCCAGCGTCGGCGGCTCCACCACGAAGGCATCCTCGCCGGCGGCCAGCAGCAGCAGTCCGACCCGGTGCTCCAACGGTGGCAGCAACTCGACGTCCAGCTCCACCGACTCCTCGTCGTCACTGACGACGGTGACGGCCTCGGCATAGAAGTCCGCCGCCCAGCGGCCGCTCTGCGGCATGCAGACCCGCACCCGCTGGGTCTGGCGCATCCGCTCCAGCTGACCGGCAGCGTCATCGGGCACCGTGAACGTCTGCTCCAGCAGCTCGACCTCGCGGATGTTGGAGAGCAGATAGGTCCGCAACGAGCCGTCGTCGGCGGGCGGACCTGCGTCGACCTCCCACCCGCGCCGGGTCTGCACCAGTCGGTACGGCTCGATCTCCCGCACCGAGACCCCCTGGCGCCAGGCACGGGAGTAGATGATCCGGGCGGCCCGCCGCTCCGCCTGGGCCTGCCGGAGCAGCGGCAACGGCCGATTCCACTGGCGCACGTCAGGCTCGGCGTCACTGGTGCCGAGCATCGTCTCGGTGAGCACACCGATCGCCTCGATCAGGTCGGCGTTGTCCGGCTCGATGTCGAGCAGGGAGGTCGCCGCGGAGTGCACCAGTGCCAGCTCCGAGGCGTCGACGTACTCCACGCCGAGCTCGCCGTGCTCCTCGACGAACCGGACCACATCGGCCTCACTCGGTTCGGCATCGTCACCGTCGGGGCCGAGGAACTCCAGCACGTCGGGGCGGGTCAGGCCGAGCAGCCAGTCGGTGCTGACGTCCGCGGTGTAGAAGGCGAGCAGGTCGTCGCGCAGCTCCGCGACCGGGACGTCGAGCTCGTCGGCCAGGTCGACCAGCCGCAGGCCGTCGGGGTGAGCGGCGAGCCGCTCGAACACCTGCGGCAGCCGGGCGATCCGGGCCGCGTAACGCGGAATGCTGGCACTCATCGGCCGACCTCCTCCTCGACCGTCGCGTGCCCGGCGGCACGAGCGAGCGCGGTGACCACTTCGCGTCGGATCTCCTCGGGGCCCTCGATCCGGACCCGGCGGCCCAGCTCGTTGACGCGGGCCCGCAGCGCCTCGCGGTTCGTCACCAGGTAGGTCATCAACACCTGCTCCCCGTCCTGATCGGTCGTCCTGGGCTCGCCCAGCCAACGCCGTACGTCGGGCTCGTAGGCGGTGTCGGCACGCAGCACCACCTCGACCGGCGGATCGATCTCCCAGGTCATCGGATGCAGACCGGTGTGCCGCACAGACCGAACCGGCGCCGCCGAGCCCGGCCCGTCCGCCTCGACGGCGCTCATCCGGGCCACCACGAAGGCCTTCACCGGCTCCCCCGAGTCGACGGCGGACTCCTCCAGGCCGCGCAGGTACCAGGTGCCGTTCTGGCTGCGCAGCGACTCCGGGTGCACCACTCGGGCTGTTCCCTTGTAGCCGAAACGCAGGACTGCCCGGTCCCGGACCGCCCGGACCACCGTGGACAGCGCCGTCGCTGCTCCCTCCCGCACCGCAGGGACGCTGGCCGCGACATCCTGCGGCCGCGCATCGGCCGGCAGGCCGAGACGGCTGACCAGGTCGTCGCGATCGGCCAACAGCACGGCGCGGCGCAGCTGGGTCTGCTGGGCCGGGGTCAGTCGCACCCGCAACCGGTTGTCCACCGTGGTCATCGCGTAGATCGCGTCCTCGCCCGGCCCGCCGATGTTGTCGATCTGCCAGCCCTGGTTCGTCAGGTGGCGCAGCTCGCGGCTGAGTTGACTGGCGGGGTCGGCACCCTCGAAGCCGGCCAGGCGGAGCAGACGGTCGCGGTGTACCCCGGTGGGGCCCGCGGCGGCGAGCACCGCCGCGATCCTGACCAGACGCTCCATCGGCGCCCGCTGGTCACGACCCGGCGACTTCGCCACGGTGCTCACTCCTCCTGATCGCGCGCCTGATCGGGCGTCCCGGCCGGCGCCCCGTCGAACGCCCATGTCGTCCGGCACCGACAGCGAACCCCGCGGCGCCAGGGACAGTATCGCTGGCCGGTGCACGCTCCCCGTGCTGCCACTCCACAGCCCCGTCCCGGGGAACTCCCCAGCGAACCGCCCCAGGCAACCACCCAGGGCACACTGATGCGGGGATCCTGGCCCGACCTGCCTACAGTATTCGGCGTGCTGGGCCCGCGCCACGGATTCATCCGGCCGTCGACCCACCGGGCTCGGGCGGCCCTCCTGAGCGTGCTCGCGATCGTCCTGGTCCTCTCCGCCTGCACCTTCGTCGGCGACGGCGGATTCGGCCAGCGCGGCGAAGCCCTTCCGGACGAGGTCGGAGTCGCCGACTCCGACGCGCTCAACATCGTCGAGATCGTCGCCGACGACCTGCGCTACGACGACCTGCGGTACGCGCCGAACCTGCGGCGCCTGGTCGCCGACGAGGGTGTCTCGATGCGCAACGGCTTCTCCTCCTATCCGCTGTGCTGCCCCGCGCGCGCCTCGTTCTTCAGCGGGCTGGAGGCCCACAACCACGGCGTCTACGACATCAAGCGCCCCTACGGCTACCGCGCCTTCGACGACTCCACCAGTCTCGCCACCGCGCTGAAGGAGCAGGGCTACGCCACGGGGCTGGTCGGCAAGTACCTCAACGGCTACGGCAACCACCGCCCGCTGCAGCTCGCGCGGGAGGCGGAGGAGGCCGGGTACGACGGGCCGATCCCGATGTCGCAGTACTTCGTCCCGGACGGCTGGGACGAGTGGCAGGCAGCGATCACCGGCGTGGACTGCGACCCGGCCTGCGGGGACGCCTACAGCTACTTCAACTACGCCTACACCGACAACGGCACGCCCACCTCGGCCGGCTGGCAGACCTACTCGACGACGTTGATCGGCGAGCAGAGCGTCGACCTCGCGCACTCCTTCCACCAGCAGCGCGCTGCGACCGGCGCGCCCTTCTTCCTCTCCGTCAACCACATCGCGCCGCACAACGACCTCAGCCGCAAGCGGGTGGACACCGTCTACTTCCGCAACCCGCAGGGCCGCAAGCGCAAGCTCGGTACGCCGACGGCGCCCGCGTGGGCGATGAGGCTGCCGATGGTGCGCGCGATCGACCGTCCCTTGGGGGTGCGGCGCAACTGGACCGGCGAGAAGGATCTCAGCGACAAGCCCGGCCGGCTCGCCAACGGCCGCCCCACCAACCCGTCGGCTCGCCGCGCCCAGGTGCGGCTGGCTCGGGCCCGTGCCGCGTCGATCGTGGTGATGGACCGTCAGATCAAGCGTCTGGTCGAGCAGCTCAAGGCGGACGGCGAGTGGGACCGCACGGTGCTGACCTTCTGGTCCGACAATGGCTTCTTCCAGGGCGAGCACGGTCGGATGGACGGCAAGGTCGATCCCTACGACCCGGCGCTGCGGGTGCCCATCCTGTTCACCGGGCCGGGGATGCGCGACGGCAGCACCCGCGACGACCCGATGACCGTCACCGACCTGACCGCGACGCTGCTCGACATCGCCGACGCCGAGCCGCCGCACGAACCCGACGGCTCCTCCCTGCTGCCGGTGCTGAACGGCAGCGACCTGGGCTGGACCAGCGGCGTGCTGACCGAGGCCGGGGTCAACCCGGTCTCCCCGGGCCGGGTCGAGGCGTTCCGCGGGGACCCGCGCACCAGCATCGGAGTGCGCACTGCCCGCTACCTCTACGTGCGTCATCGCAGCGGTGAGCGGGAGATCTACGACAACTGGCGCGATCCGCAGCAGTGGGACAATCTCGCCGTCGACCGTCGGTGGATGGCCGAGCACTCCGACGTGGTCGACGCTTTGCAGCAGGCATGGTCGAGCGTCAAGGACTGTGCCGGCACCGGCTGTGAGGCGCCGCTCCCGTCGCTGCTCCAGGTGGACGCCGCGACGAACACCGACCAGACCGACCGGTTCTACGACTACTTCGAGCGCTACTACTACGACTGATCAGAGATCTGATCAGAGATAGAGCCCGGCGGCCTCGTCTGCCAGCCGCTGGGCGGCGACGGCATGGACGTCGCGCTCGCGCATCACCACGTAGGTCTCCCCGGAGACCTCGACCTCGGCTTTCTCGGCCGGGTCGTAGAGCACCTTGTCGCCGGCCTCGACCGCCCGCGCGTGCGGGCCGACCGCGACCACCCGGGACCAGGCGAGGCGGCGTCCGCCCATCGCCGCGGTCGCCGGGATCACGATCCCGCCGGAGGAGCGGCGCTCGCCGGCCTCGCTGTCGACCTCGCAGAGGATCCGGTCGTGCAGCATCTTGATCGGGGTCTTGTCGGCCCCTGCCACGCTCTGGTTCACGTCGTGGTGTGCCTCAGCCGGCGATCTTGCGGACGACCACCACGAGGGCGATCACACCCACGACGCCGCCGACGGTCTTGAGGATGTTGTCGGTGCGCGGCTCACCGGTGGTCGGGTCGACGTAGTGCGCCTTCACCTGGGCGATCTCACGACCCACGATCGTCTTGGGGTGCGAGCGGTAGAGGAGCTGGTCGATGGTCCCGGCGAGTCGCTCGCGGGTCTCTTCGATCTCACGCTCGATGTCGGCAGGCTGGTTGCTCACTCGGGCAGGCTATCAACGCGGGCCGACGACGGGCCGCACGGGAGTTCCAACCGGTGGGCAGGACGGTACGACGGCGGTGGCCGGCCCCGACACCCGGTGCTGTTGGATGGATTCCATCCCTCCGTAGGGAACCGCTGACCACCACCTGACTGGAGGCACCCATGAGCGCACCGAGCCGCCTGACTGTCGGCGACACCGCCCCCGACTTCACGCTCCCCGACGACCAGGGCAACGAGGTCTCCCTGACCGACGCCCTCGCCGAGGGCAAGGTGATCGTCTACTTCTACCCGGCCGCGATGACGCCGGGATGCACCAAGCAGGCCTGCGACTTCACCGACTCGCTCGAGTCGTTGCGGGCGGCCGGCTACACCGTGCTCGGCATCTCGAAGGACACCCCGGCCAAGCTCGCCAAGTTCCGCGAGCGCGACGGCCTGACCATCCCGCTGCTCTCCGACCCGGAGCTCGCGGTGCATCGCGCCTACGGCGCCTTCGGCGAGAAGAAGCTCTACGGGAAGGTCGTGGAGGGGGTCATCCGCTCCACCTTCGTGGTCGGCTCCGACGGCAAGGTCGAGCTGGCCCAGTACAACGTGAAGGCCACCGGCCACGTCGCCAAGCTGCGCCGCGACCTAGGGATCGACGCGGCCTGAGAGCTTGAATCCGAGCCGCTGGTGAGTCCGGCCGACCGGCTGGGATGATGAGGACGGGCAGGCGTCGCCTGCCCGGATCGCCGGAGTGGTGGAATGGCAGACACGCAGGTTTTAGGTACCTGTGCCTCAGGGCGTGCGGGTTCGACTCCCGCCTTCGGCACCCATGCAGCTGTGCCGCGCCGGATCAGCTGAGCAGCGCGGCGACCCTGGGCGCGATCTCGCGCAACGCCTTGCCGCGGTGCGAGATGGCGTCCTTCTCCTCGCGGGTCAGCTCGGCAGTGGTGAGCCCGGGACGTTCGTCGGCGACGAAGAGGACGTCGTACCCGAAGCCCCCGGCGCCGCGCACCTCCCGGATCACCGAGCCGTCCATCCGACCCTCGATCACCAGCTCGTCACCCTCGGGACGGACGAAGGCGACGGCACAGACGAAGTGCGCCCCGCGTCGCTCGTCGGGGACGTCGGCGAGCTGAGCGAGCAGCAGCTCGTTGTTCCGCTCGTCCGACTTCGGCGGCCCGCTCCACCGCGCCGAGAGCACCCCCGGCATCGCGTTGAGGGCGTCGACGCAGAGTCCGGAGTCGTCCGCGATCGCCGGCAGACCGGTGGCCGCCACCGCGGCACGCGCCTTGAGCAGGGCGTTGCCGGCGAAGGTGGGCTCGTCCTCGACCGGCTCCTCGAACGCCGCCACGTCGTCCAGCCCGAGCACGTCCACGGCGGTGAGGTGCTCGAGCAGGATCCGGTGCATCTCGGCGAGCTTCTTGGCGTTGCGGGTGGCGATCACCACCTGGGGCACCTCAGCCATCGGCGAGTGCCTCCTGCTGGAGCCGGGTGAGGTCTGCGCAGCCCTTCTCCGCCAACCCGAGCAGGGCGTCCAGCTCGGCGCGGTCGAAGGCGGCCCCCTCGGCGGTGCCCTGCACCTCGACGAACTTGCCGTCGCCGGTCATCACCACGTTCATGTCCGTCTCGGCGCGCACGTCCTCGACGTAGGGCAGGTCCAGGCGCGGGACGCCGTCGATGATGCCGACGCTGACCGCGGCGACCGACCCGGTCAGCGCCTTCGGTACGCCGAGGGTGGCGCACGCGTCGGCGAGGGCGACGTACGCGCCGGTGATCGCCGCAGTCCGGGTGCCGCCGTCGGCCTGGAGCACGTCGCAGTCGATCTGGATGGTGTTCTCCCCCAGCGCCGCGTCATCGATCACGGCGCGCAGCGAGCGCCCGATCAGCCGGCTGATCTCGTGGGTGCGCCCCCCGATCCGGCCCTTGACCGACTCCCGCGCCGAGCGGGTGTTGGTGGAGGCCGGCAGCATCGCGTACTCCGCGGTGACCCACCCGAGGCCGGAGCCCTTCCGCCAGCGCGGCACACCCTCGGACGCCGAGGCGGCGCACAGCACCCGGGTGCGGCCGAACTCGACCAGCACCGAGCCGGCCGGGTGGTCGAGCCAGTTGCGGGTGATGGTGATCTGCCGCAGCTCGTCGTCGGCGCGGCCGTCCTCGCGGGGAGTCGTCGTCATGCACCGCAAGGTACCGGTCGGCGTCGACGTCAGCCGCAGCGCCCGCGCGGGACGGTCCGCCGGGCCCCCCGGCGGACCGTCACCGCCTACTTCACCTCGGCGCGCAGGATCCGGTAGATGCCTCCGGCCAGCGGGAGGACGATCCAGATGAAGCCCGAGACCAGCAGCTTCGCCCACTCCTCACCGGTGTTCAGCTCCCAGTCGACGAGTGGCTGCAGCGACGCCTGGAAGTTGAACCACTCCAGCAGGTCACCGAGCCAGTCGCGCAGCTCGCCGACCACGAACAGCACCGTGGGCACGATGTACCAGTAGATGAAGAAGACCACGATCGCCGCGGGGGTGTTCAGCAGTAGGGAGCCGAACGCGAAGCCGAGCGCCATGGTCAGCAACTGGGAGACCAGGAAGGCGATCGCCAGCTTGGCGTCGAAGTCCCACTCGGTGAGCTCGGGCTGCACGAGCTCGCAGATCCCGGTGCCGACGACACCGATCACCAGCATCGCGACCATGGTCAGCACCGCATAGATGGCCGACACGGCGAGCTTCGCGCCGACCACCCGGGAGCGACGAGGCTCGAGGGTGAAACTGACCATCGCGCTGCGCTGGGACCATTCGCTGGTGACCAGCAAGATGGCCAGCACCGGCAGTAGCAGCGAAGTGATCCCACCAGCGGTGTAGGCGAAGTCGCTCCACAGGACGGGCGACTCCTGGACCAGCGTGGCGATCAGGATGAAGCCCTCGACCAGTCCCACCAGGATGCCGATGGTGGCCAGCAGCCAGAAGCCGGCACGGGTGTCGTAGGACTTGCGGAACTCGACCCGGACCTGGCGCCAGAACGGGATCGGCACGGTGTCGGCGACGTCCAGGTGCAACTCAGGGACGGTGGTGCTCATGCGGTGGCTCCGATCTCGTCGCGCTGGGTGGAGGAGGTGAGCTCGAGGAAGAGGTCCTCGAGGTTGGCACCGCCATCGCGCAGGTCGGTGAGGACCACGTGCGCGGCGAGCGCCGCCCGGCCGACCTCTTCAGGCGTGGCGGCGATGTGGAGTCCGGCGCCCATCGGAGTGACCGCGTGCCCGGTGGCGGTCAGCTCCGCGGCCAGCTTGTCGTTGTCGAGCGAGGTCGCGAGCGTGAGCGCGGAGCGACGGTGCGCGGCCATGAGCGAGGTCCGGTCGCCCTGCGCGACGATCCGACCGTGCCCGATCAGGATCATCTCGTCCGCGATCAGCTCCACCTCGTGCAACAGGTGGCTGGAGAGCAGGACGGTGCCGCCGCGGTCGGCGTACCCCTTGAGCAGGCCGCGCATCCAGCGGATGCCGGCCGGGTCGAGGCCGTTGGCGGGCTCGTCGAGGATCAACACCGAGGGGTCGCCGAGCAGGGCGTGCGCGATGCCGAGGCGCTGCTTCATGCCGAGCGAGTAGTTGCGCAGACGACGCTTCGACTCGGCCTTGCTGAGCCCGACCAACTCGAGCATCTGGTCGACGCGGGACTGCGGTAGCCCCATCGTCGTCGCGCCGAGGGTGAGGATCTCCCGACCCGTGCGTCCGGCGTGCTGCGCCGAGGCGTCCAGCAGTACGCCGACGTGGCGGCCGGGGTTCGGAATGTGGCGATAGTCGTGCCCGCCGATGGTGACCTGGCCGCGGGTGGCCGGC
Source organism: Nocardioides sp. BGMRC 2183 (assembly GCA_008123405.1). Lineage (GTDB taxonomy): Bacteria > Actinomycetota > Actinomycetes > Propionibacteriales > Nocardioidaceae > Nocardioides. The sequence goes on along the minus strand of VSSA01000007.1, from coordinate 176,726 downwards.
GTGAGACCGACCATCACCCGCATCGTCGTGGTCTTCCCGGCACCGTTCGGGCCGAGGAAGCCGGTCACGCGACCGGGTTGGCAGGTGAAGCTGACGTCGTCCACGGCGGTGAACCCGCCGTAGCTCTTGGAGAGGTGATCGACCTGGATCATGACCCCAGCCTGCCCGACGCCCCGGCCCCGCGCACCGGACCCAGGGTGTCGACGCGCCGACGAAAGTAGGGGGCCCCGCTGACCCACGGCGCTGTCCTGACCCATCCACGCGACTTAGGCTGCTGCCTCGTGACCCGGCCCGATGCTCCCTGGCAGCCGCCGCTGCGGTGGTGGAGCCACCTGTGGCGCTACCTGCTCTGCATGGCGCTCGGCCTGATCACCTGGGTGCCGGTCATCGAGGCGCAGGCCGAGGAGCTGCCCGGCCTGTTCTGGCTCGACATCGCAGTCGGCATCGTGGCCGGGGTGCTGGTCTGGTTCCGGCGGCGGTGGCCGCTGCCGGTGGCGGTCACGCTGTGCCTGCTGGCACCGTTCACCTCGATCGGGGCGGGCTTCATCGCCCTCGGCACCATCTCCCTGGCCACCCGCCGGCACTGGTGGGAGCTGGCCACGATCGCGGTGCTCAACCTCGTCGGCACCGCCGGCTACTACGCGGTCCAGCCGACCCAGGAGACCGATCCCGCCTGGCTCCTCGCCCTCTTCACGGTGCTGATGGTCGCGGTCAGCCTGGCGTTCGGCATGTTCATCGGCTCCCGCCGGGAGCTGGTCTGGACGTTGCACGAGCGGGCCCGGACCGCGGAGGACGAGCGGGACCGGCGCGTCGCCCAGGCCCGTTCCGGGGAGCGGACCCGGATCGCCCGGGAGATGCACGACGTGCTGGCGCATCGGATCTCCCAGATCTCGATGCACGCCGGCGCCCTGACCTACCGGGAGGACCTCAGCGCCGAGCAGATGCGCAGCAGTGCCGCCGTCATCCAGCAGAAGGCCCACGAGGCGTTGACCGACCTGCGCGAGGTGCTCGGCGTGCTCCGCGACGACACCGGCTCGGCGACCGGGCCGCAGCCCACCTTCGCCGACGTGCCGGCACTGATCGAGGCAGTGCGCGCCGCCGGCGCCAGCATCCGGTACGACGCCGACGTCGCCGATGCGGACCGGATGCCGGAGCAGGTGGGGCGGACCGTCTTCCGGGTGGTCCAGGAGGGCATCACCAACGCGACCAAACACGCGCCCGGCGCCACGCTGCGGATCAGCGTCGCGGGCGACGAGGAGGACGGTGTGACAGTGCTGCTGCGCAACCCGATCGGCTTCGGGCCGACCCGGACGCCGGGCAGCGGCCTCGGGCTGGTGGGGCTGGCCGAGCGCACCGAGCTGCGCGGCGGCCGTCTCGAGCACGGGGTGCGTGCCGACGAGTTCGAGCTGCGGGTGTGGCTACCGTGGTCGGCGTGAGCGCCCCGACCCGGATCCTGATCGTCGACGACGACCCGCTGGTCCGCTCGGCGCTGGCACTGATGCTCGGCGGCGAGCAGGACCTGGAGGTGGTCGGCGAGGCCGTCGACGGGCGCGACGGCGTCGACCGGGCACGGGAGCTGTCTGCGCAGGTGGTGCTGATGGACATCCGGATGCCACGGATGGACGGCCTGAGCGCTGCCGCTGCGCTGCTGGCGGACCCGCATCCGCCGAAGGTGATCGTGCTCACCACCTTCGACGCCGACGAGCACATCGTCGCCGCGCTGCGCGCCGGGGCGGCAGGCTTCCTGCTCAAGGACACCCCGCCCCCCGAGATCGTCGCCGCGATCCGCAAGGTGGTCGCCGGCGAGCCGATGCTCTCCCCCTCGGTGACCCGGCATCTCATCGACCGGCTCAACGACCCCAGCGAGGGACGCGCCACCCAGGCACGGGCTCGGCTCGCGGGACTGACCGACCGGGAGCGGGAGGTGGCCGACGCCGTCGGCCGTGGTCTCAGCAACGCCGAGATCGCCGCCGCACTGCACCTCTCGGTGCCCACGGTGAAGGCGCACGTGTCACGGCTCTTCGACAAGCTGGGGGTGACCAACCGGGTGCAGATCGCGATCTGCGTGCACGACGCGTCGACGTGAGACCGGGCGATGCGCCGCCGGGTCACAGGTCGTAGACGGCCCCCGCCTGCGCCAGCTCGCACGGTCCGTCGAAGGCAGAGACTGCCTCGGCGAAGATCTCGTCCGCGACGTGCCACGGCGGCACATGGGTGACCACCAGGCGTCGTACCCCTGCCTTGGTGGCGGTCTCGCCCGCCTCGACCCCGGTCAGGTGCAGGCTCGGCGGATTGTCGTCGCCGTCACGGAAGGACGCCTCGCAGAGGAAGAGGTCGGCGTCCGTGGCGATCTCGGTCAGGACCGGGGTCGGCCCGGTGTCGCCGGAGTAGGCCACCACCTTGCCGTGCGCCGAGATCCGCATCGCCCACGCCGGCACCGGGTGATCCACCTCGGCGGCCTCCACGGTGAACGGGCCGACGGTGAACGGCTCCGCGGAGGAGAAGTTGCGGAACTTGAACTCCTCGCGCATCCCCGGCTTGCGCGGCAGGTCGTAGGCACGCGCCAGGCGACGTGCGGTGCCCCTGGGCCCCCACACCGGGATCCGCGGCTGCTGGCCGCTGGGGTGGTACTTGCGCAGCACGTAGTAGCTGGTCATGTCGACGCAATGGTCGGCGTGCAGGTGGCTGAGCAGGACCGCGTCGACCGCGAGCGGGTCGACGTAACGCTGCAGCGCGCCCAGCGCGCCGTTGCCGAGGTCGAGCACCAGGCTCCACACGCGATCCGGGTCGTGGCTGTCCGCGGCCTGCACCAGATAGCTGCTGGCGGGCGCCTCCGGCCCGGGGTAGGAGCCCGAACACCCGACCACCGTCACCCGCACGCCACCGACCGGCACGTTCCCTGCGGTGTTCATGCAAGACCTCCCGCATACTGTCCGGCCGCGACCAGCTCGGAGCCGAGGAAGCGACGACCGATGGTGGCGAACTCCGCCGGAGAGCCTGTGGTGCTGAAGGAGTGGCGAGGCTCGCCGCCCGGCCGCATCAGGCCCCGGTCGGCGAGCACGTGGTAGAGCGACTTCGCGCTCTCCTCGGCGCTGCTGACCAGCGTGACCCCCTCCCCCATCACGTAGGAGATGACGCCGGTGAGCAGCGGATAGTGGGTGCAACCCAGGATCAGGGTGTCGATGTCGAGCTCGATCAGCGGGTCCAGGTACTCGTGGGCGACCGCGAGCAGCTCGTCGCCCCCGGTGACACCCTCCTCGACGAAGTCCACGAACCGCGGGCAGGCGCGGGTGGTCAGGTCCAGGTGCGGGGCCGCGGCGAGCGCGTCCTCATACGCCATCGACTCCGCGGTCGCGCGGGTGCAGATCACCCCGACCCGGCCGTTGCGGGTGGCGGCCACTGCGCGGCGTGCCGCCGGCAGGATCACCTCGACCACCGGCACGTCGTACCGCTCGCGGGCGTCGCGGAGCATCGCGGCGCTGGCGGAGTTGCAGGCGATCACCAAGGCCTTGACGCCCTGGGCGACGAGGTGGTCCAGACACTCGAGGGCATATTCGCGGACCTCGGCGATCTTCTTCGGTCCGTACGGCTGGCGGGCGGTGTCCCCGAGGTAGGTGATCGACTCGTGCGGCAGCTGGTCGATCACTGCCCGGGCGACGGTGAGACCCCCGAATCCCGAGTCGAAGATGCCGATCGGCGCGTCCACCCGATCACCGGCCGCGTCATCGCGCTCATCGAGGTCATAGGGGTCCTGCTGCTGCACCGTCCCACCCTAGAACGTCCCTGGGGCTGCCGGTCGGATTCAGGACGCAGGTCACGCTCGCCGGCGCAACGTCCCGCCTCGCCCGAGTCGTGCGAGGCTGGGCGGGTGCACCCGGCGACCGGAACGGTCCGTCTCCTCGCCGTCGCCCTCGCGACGGCGCTCTTGGCACCCCTCTCCCCCGCCGCCGGTACGACGACCGCGGCCCGGACCGCCCCCCACGCCAGGAGCGCCCCGGTCGGGCGGGTGCTCGCGATCTCGATCGACGGGCTCAACCCGACCGCGCTGCGCCGGATCGGACGCCAGCGGACGCCGACGCTGCACCGGCTGCTCCGGACCGGCGCGGCGACCACCAATGCCCGCACCCAGGTGGAGAGCACCTCGACGCTGCCCAACCACACCAGCATGGTGACCGGTCGTCGGGTCGCCGCGACGAAGGGCGGCCACGGAGTCACCTGGAACACCGACCGCCGCGGGAGCACGGTGCAGCAGGCGTGCGGCGACCCTGAGGTCGGCTCGGTCTTCAGCGTGGTGCAGGCCGCCGGTGGACGCAGCGCGGTCTTCGCCGCGAAGTCGAAGTTCAGCCTCTTCGCCCGGTCCTGGCCCGACGCGGTGGACCGGCAGGTGATCCGTCACGGCCACGACCGGCGGGTGACCCGGAGGCTGCGCCGCGACCTGGCCCACCGGTCGCGTGCCTTCACCTTCTGGCACTTGGGCCTCGTGGACCGCGCCGGCCACACCCACGGCTGGCTCAGCCGCCCCTACCGACGTGCGGTGCGCCGCACGGACACCATGATCGGATCGGTGCTGACGGTGGTGCGCAAGGAAGGGATCGACGACCTGCGGATCGTGCTCACCGCCGACCACGGCGGCCGCCCGGGCAGCCGGCACCACGAGGCGATCCGCAAGCGGCACAACTATCGGGTGCCGTTCCTGGTGTGGGGGCCCGGTGTCGACGCGGTCCGGCTCTACCCGGCCAACCCCGACAGCCGGCGCGACCCGGGCACACGGCGCCCGCGGTTCCGCGGTCGTCAGCCGGTCCGCAACGGGGAGCTGGCCAACGTGGCGCTCGACCTGCTCGGCCTCGGCCCGGTGCCACACAGCCGCTGGGACCGGCGCCATAACCTCTCCTGGACCAGCTGATCCGCCAGCTGATCCGCCGGCCCGATCACGCCCAGAGCTGGCCCTCGAGCCGCTCCTCGGCCTCGTCGACGGTGCCCTCGTAGGCGCCGGTGGAGAGGTACTTCCAGCCGCCGTCGGCGACCACGAACGCGATGTCGGCGCTGACCCCCGCCTTCACCGCCTTCGCCGCTTGACCCAGTGCGGCGTGCAGGATCGCGCCGGTGGAGATACCCGCGAAGATGCCCTCGAGCTCGAGCAGCTCGCGCACCCGGCGCACAGCGTCGCGCGGACCGACCGAGAAGCGGCTGTCGATCAGGCTGGCGTCGTACAGCTCCGGGACGAAGCCCTCGTCGAGGTTGCGCAGGCCGTAGACGAGCTCGCCGTAGCGCGGCTCGGCGGCGACGATCTTCACCTCGGGCTTGGCGGTGCGGAAGAAGCGGGAGACGCCCATCAGGGTGCCGGTGGTGCCGAGGCCGGCGACGAAGTGGGTGATCGAGGGCAGGTCGGCCAGCAGCTCGGGGCCGGTGCCGTCTTGGTGCGCGAGGGCGTTGGCGGCGTTGCCGTACTGATAGAGCATCACCCAGTCGGGGTGCTCGGCGGCGATCTGCTTGGCCACCCGGACCGCCTCGTTGGAGCCGCCCGCGGCGGGCGAGGAGACGATCTCGGCACCCCACATCCGCAGCAGCTGGCGTCGCTCGGCGGAGGTGTTCTCCGGCATCACGCAGACGATCCGATAGCCCTTGAGTTTGGCCGCCATCGCCAGCGAGATGCCGGTGTTGCCCGATGTCGGCTCCAGGATCGTGCAGCCCGGACGCAGGGTGCCGTCCTTCTCGGCCTCCTCGATCATCTTCAGAGCCGGACGATCCTTGATCGAGCCCGTCGGATTGCGGTCCTCCAGCTTGGCCCACAACCGCACCTCGGGCGTCGGCGACAGCCGCGGCAGGCCCACCAGCGGAGTGTTGCCGACCGAGGCGAGCAGATTGTCGAAGCGCATTCCTCCAGTCTGGCATCCGCCGATCGGATGATGCGCTTCGTGGCTTCCTGCCCGATGTGCGAGACGCTGCGCGCCGAGACGATGGGGGCATGACACAGACAGCAGTGGTCGTCGACGGGCTGCGCAAGTCCTACGGCGACAAGGTGGCCGTCGACGAGGTGAGCTTCAGCGTCGAGGCCGGCGAGATCTTCGGCATCCTCGGCCCCAACGGGGCCGGCAAGACGACGACGGTGGAGGCGATCGCGGGCCTGCGGGTCGGTGATACCGGCCGGATCCGGGTGCACGGGATCGACCCGTGGACCGACCGCGACGGCCTGACCCGCGTCCTGGGCATCCAGCTCCAGGAGGCCCAGTTGCAGGAGAAGATCACGGTCCGCGAGGCACTCGAGCTGTGGTCGTCGTTCTACGACACCCCGCGGCCGTGGCAGGAGCTGATCGAGCGGGTCGGTCTCGGTGAGCACCGCGACCGCCGCTTCGGCAAGCTCAGCGGGGGCCAGCAGCAGCGGCTCTCGATCGCTCTCGCGCTGGTCGGAGCACCGCAGGTCGCCGTGCTGGACGAGCTCAGCACCGGCCTCGACCCCCGGGCGCGGCGCGAGATGTGGGACCTGGTTCGCGAGCTGCGCGACAACGGTACGACAGTGCTGCTGGTGACCCACGCGATGGACGAGGCCCAGCTGCTCTGCGACCGGATCGCGATCGTGAAGGACGGGCGGGTCGCCGCGCTCGACACGCCGGACGGCCTGATCAGGTCGGCGACCGCGGCCACCGTGACCTCCTTCCGCGTCGACTCGGCGATCGACCTGGTCGCGCTTCGCGAGCTGCCCGGTGTCGCGGACGTGCGCAGTGATGCCGGCCGGGTCGTCGTCGAAGGCAGTGAAGGCACCTCGCTCGCGGTGCTGGACCGGGTCCGCGACTCCGGCATCACGCCCCGTGACCTGCGCGTGGTGGACGGATCACTGGACACCGCCTACCTCGACCTGACCACTGAGGAGTCCGCATGACCACCTCCCCGACCGTCGCCGCCATCCGTACCGAGGGTCGTCTCCTCGCCCGCGAGCCGATCGCCCTCTTCTGGATCATCGGCTTCCCGAGCATCCTGCTCGTGCTCCTCGGACTGATCCCGTCGTTCCGCGAGGAGTCCGCGGAGCTGGGGGGCCAGAGCCTGATCCAGCTCTACGTCGGGACGCTGGTGCTGCTCTCGATGATCGTCGCCGCCGGACAGGCGATGCCGGAGGTGCTGATCGGCTATCGCCAGCGTCGGGTGCTGCGACGGCTGCAGACCACACCCTTGGGTCCGGCTCGGCTGATCCTGGCGCAGGCAGTGGTGTACGCAGGGGCGATCGTGGCGGCGGCGGTGCTCTGCCTGGCCATCGGACGGGTCGCCTTCGGCGCCCCGTTGCCGCAGGCGCCCGGCGCCTATCTGCTGACCTTCCTGCTCGCCCTTGCCGCGATGCTGTCGGTCGGCGCGGTGGTCACGGCGGTGGCGCCGAACCCCGCTGTCGGCAACGTGCTGGCGATGGCGGTGTTGTTCTCCTTCATGTTCACCGCCGGCGTGTGGCTGCCGGTGCAGGCGATGCCGGACACGCTGGCCCAGGTGGTGGGATACACCCCGATGGGCGCCGCGACCGAGGCGCTCAACCAGGCGACGCTCGGCGAGTTCCCGGACCTGGTCCACCTGGCCGTGACGGCGGGCTGGACCGTCGTGCTCTCCCTCGTCGCGGTGCGCACCTTCCGCTGGGAATGAGATCCTGGCGACGATGAGTCCGATCGAGTCCGGATCCAGCGCGCTGCGCGACGACGCCCGGTGGGCCGCCCGGTTCCGCTACGTGCCGCTGAGCATGCTGGGCGTCGCGGCCGCCATCGCGTTCTCGACCGGCCCTGCCACCGGCTACACCGAGCCCGGCTGGCGCCTGATCGCTCAGCTGGTGACGCTGACGACCACCGCCGCCGTGATCGGGTGGTGGACCATCGCGGACCCGGCACCGGCCGAGGCGGGCCGGCGCGGTCGCCTGTACTACCTCCTGCGCGGCGCGCTCGCGTTGATGCTCACCCTGCTCAATCCGCTGTTCTGCATCTTCGCGTGGGTCGGCTACGACGCCCACGACTACTTCCGCGGCCGGGCGGCCACGGCCGGGATCGGGCTGACCGCGGTGACCATGGCCATCGGGCAGTCCGGCGGACTTCCGTGGCACAGCACCACCCAGGTGGCGCTGTTCGCGTTCCTGGTCGCGTTGAACTTCACGATCGCTGCCGGCCTGGGCCATTACATGGCGCACATCGAGCGGACCAACCACCAGCGGGCGGCCACGATCGGTGAACTGGAGGAGCTCAACACCGCCCTGGAGCGGGCCATGGCCGAGAACGCCGCGCTGCACGAGACCGTCGTCGCGCAGGCCAGGGCGGCGGGGGTCTCCGACGAGCGGCAGCGGCTGGCCCGGGAGATCCACGACACCGTCGCCCAGTCCCTGGCCGGCGTGCTCGCCCAGCTGCAGGCCGCCGACTCCGAGCCCGACTCCGTTGCGGTACGACGCCGCGTCGGTCGCGCCGCCGAGCTGGCGCGCGACGGCCTGACCGAGGCGCGGCGCTCGGTGATGGGTCTGGTGCCGGCACCGCTGACCGAGGGCTCCCTGGCGACCGCGGTCACCTCGCTGGTGACCGTCTGGGGCGCCGACCATCCCGCGCGGGCCGACATCGCGGTCACCGGCGATGCCCGCGAGCTGCACCCCGAGATCGAGGCCACCGTGCTGCGGGTCGCCCAGGAGTCGCTGGCCAACGTCGCCAAGCACGCAGCGGCCGGCCGGGTCGGCGTGACCCTCACCTATGACGACACCGAGGTGATCCTCGACGTGCGGGACGACGGCGTGGGCTTCGACCCCACCGCCTCCCCGCCGGCCACCTCGTTCGGGCTGCGGGGCATGCGGCAGCGCACCGAGCGGCTGGCCGGCGCCCTCGAGCTGGAGACCTACCCGGGCGGCGGCACTGCTGTCTCGGTGCGGCTGCCGGCAATGCGAGCGGGGGCGGCATGATCCGGATCCTGGTGGTCGACGATCACCCCGTGGTCCGCGACGGGGTCGCCGCGCGACTGGCGGCCGAGTCCGACTTCGAGGTGGTCGGGGAGGCCGACAACGGGCCCGACGCGGTGCTCCGCACCGCCGCCCTGGACCCGGACGTGGTGGTGCTGGACCTGCGGATGCCGGGCGGGAGCGGCGTCGACGCGGTGCGGGCGATGAAACGTCAGCGGTTGCGAGCGGCGGTGCTGGTGCTGACGACGTACGACACCGATGCGGACATGGTGGCCGCGATCGAGGCCGGTGCTGCCGGCTACCTGCTCAAGGACGCGCCGGCCCAGACGCTGGTCGAGGCGGTGCGGGCGACCGCGGCCGGCGAGACCGTGCTGTCACCGGCGGTCGCGACCCGGCTGGCCTCCCACCTACGGGCGCCACGTCGCAGCGCTCGGCTCAGCGCCCGGGAGCGGGAGGTGTTGGTGCTGGTGGCGCGTGGCCGGCCCAACCGGGAGATCGCCGAGGAGCTCTTCGTCAGCGAGGCCACGGTGAAGACCCACCTCGCCCACATCTACGACAAGCTCGGCTCCGCGGACCGCGCGGCCGCGGTCGCCACCGCCTACGAGCTCGGCATCCTGGGCTGAGCCGCCCTAGCGCAGGAACCGCTCCGGGTCGAACTCGTCGATCGGGATGATCCGGACCCGGGGCAGCGGCTGGTTGAAGGCGTGCACGTCGTCCTCGAGGTCGAAGAGCGGCACGCCGAGACCGGTCAGCTGGGTGCTGGTGTACTCCCGCAGCGCCAGCACGGCCAGCCGGCGCTCGGCGCCGACCAGCGCGGAGAGCTGCGGCACGAAGTCGGCGTCATGGCTGGCCAGCATCACGTCGGCCTCGTCGTGGGCCAAGAGCGCCTCCAGCGTGCGCTGGATGCCGAGGTCGACGACCTTCTCGTCCGGCCCGCCGCTCAGCGGCACCGGCCGGTAGCCCATCGCCAGCAGCGCCTGCACGAAGGAGGTCGGCAGGCTGCCGCTGGTGGCGTTGAGGAAGAAGAGCCCGGTGACCGGCTGGCCCCAGGTCCGCTCCGCGAACGAGGTCACCCGCTCCCAGCGCGGCCGCTCCTCAGGGGCCGGCCGCCGGCCGAGCAACGAGTTGCCCAGGGTGGCGTCGATGTTCTCGCCGTCGACGAGGACGAAGGTACGACGCTCACCCATCGCGCTGCTCTCTTCGGCTCGGCTCTCGCTGTCAGCCGCCGGCGACGGCCGGCAGGATGACGACCTGGTCGCCGTCGTCGAGCGTGGCCTCGAGGCTGCCGAGGAAGCGGACGTCCTCGTCGTTGATGTAGATGTTGACGAAGCGACGCAGGTCCTCGCCCTCGATCAGGCGCTCCTTGATCCCGGGGTGGTTCGCCTCGAGGGAGTCGATCAGCGCGCTCAGGCTGTCGCCCTCACCGGAGACGGCCTTCTCCCCGCCGGTGTAGGTACGCAGGATGGTCGGGATCCGGACCTCGATGGCCATCAGGACTCGCTCCTCGGGTTGTCGCTGGGGGTGTCGGTGCCGACGATCTCCACCGGTTCCTCGGTGACCTGACCGTCGACGATTCTGTAAGACCTGAACTCCACAGCGCCGTCGTTATTCCCGTGCTTCTCCGTGCTGACCAGCACATAGTGGGCTCCGGGCTCGCTGGCGAGCTTGATGTCGGTGACGCTCGGGTAGGCCTCGGTCGCCGTGTGGGAGTGATAGATCACCACCGGCTCCTCGTCCCGGTCGTCGAGGTCCTTGTAGAGCTGCAGCAGGTCGGTGGAGTCGTACTCGTAGAAGGTCGGGCTGCCGGCGGCGTTCACCATCTCGATGAACCGCTCGGGGCGGTCCGAGCCGATCGGACCGGCCACCATGCCGCACGCCTCCACCGGGTGGTCCCGTTTGGCGTGGGCGACGATGGCGTCGACGAGTGACTGATCGATCCTCAACACGCTGGCCAGCCTAGGCCGTGGGCGGCACCGGGCCGGAAGCAGCCCGGGCGGCGGACACGACGTGGGAGGCGGCAGCCCGATTCCCGGCTCAGCCTCGATCCGTGGATGGGCGCCGTCGCGAGCGGCACCGCAGGGGTGCGATCGCAAGGCGCGGGCGCGACGGCAGTCTGGTTGCGCTGTTGAGCGGCCGCAACGCAGCGAGCGCGCCGTTGCGGTGTCGCGCAGTAGGTGCCCATCCACGGATCGAGGCTCAGGGCGTGCGGTAGCGGCGCTCCGGACGCCCGGTGCTGCCGTACTGCAGCCGGACCTGCGCGGCGCCTGCGTCGACGAAGTGCTCCAGGTAGCGGCGCGCGGTCACCCGGGACATCCCCACCGCTTCGGCCACCTCGCTCGCCGACGCCTCCCCGGACTCCCGGAGCGCACCCAGGACGAGCTCGGCGGTCTCCGGGCTCAACCCCTTCGGCAGACGAGCCGGTACGGCGCGCGGTGCCGCGCCACCGAACGCGGCGTCGATCGTCGCCTGGTCGACCTCACCATCGCCGTCAGCACCGGGGCCGGCGAGCGCGGCCAGGTTGGCCGCGACCCGACGCAGCCGGTCGGCCAGGTCGTCGTAGGTGAACGGCTTGACCAGGTATTGCTGGGCTCCACCGTGCAGCGCGGCGGCGACCGCATCGGCACCGCGCTCGGCGGTAACCATCACCACGGCACAGCGGTGGCCGCCGCCGCGGAGCCGGGCGAGGACGTCGAGCCCGGAGAGGTCGGGCAGGTGCACGTCCAGCAGCACCACGTCGACGTCGCCGGCGGCGACCCGGTCCAGTGCGTCGGCACCGGTGTGGACGCTGCCGACGACCTCGAAGCCGTCGGTGCGCTCCACGAACCGGGCATGGATCCGAGCCACCATGAAGTCGTCGTCGACCACGAGCACCCGCCATGGCCCTGCTGCGCTCCCACTCACCGGCGCACCTCCGTTCCGGACGCATCCTCACCTCTCGGCGTCGCGATCGGCAGCACCGCGGTGAACTCCGCCCCTGGCATGTCGGTCTCCGGACGTGGCGGGGAGAGCATCACCTCACCGCCGCGGCGACGGCAGACCATCCGCGCCAGGGCCAGACCGATGCCCCGCCCACCGGGCGTGCCCGACTTCGTCGAGAAGCCGCGCACGAAGACGTCCTCGACCCGTTCGGCCGGCACTCCCGGCCCGTTGTCCCGGACCCGGACATGCACCGCGCGCTGCTCCGGTCGGTCGTCCCAGAGCAACCACACCTCGACCCGCGCCTCAGGGCGGCCGGCCGCGGCGTCGACAGCGTTGTCGACCAGGTTGCCGAGGACTGCGGTCAGGTCGGCGACCAGCGCCGGCTCGAGGGCCGGCAGCCGGGAGCCCGGATCGAGATCGAGGACGACGCCCCGCTCGGCCGCGACCGCATGCTTGGCCACCAGCAGCGCCGCCACCGCCGGGTCGGCGATCCGGTCGGCGACCTCGTCACTCACCTCCGCCCGGGTGCGGGCCAGCTCACCGACCAGACCGGCGAGCTCGTCGTACTCCTCGAGCTGGACCAGGCCCGAGATGGCGTGCAGCAGGTTGTCGAACTCGTGGGTCTGCGCGCGCAGCGTGTCGGTGATGGAGAGGTTGGCGTCCAGGCGGCCCTGCAACGCGACCAGCTCACTGCGGTCGCGCACAGTGGTCACCGACCCGATCCCGCGACCGCCGGCCGAGGCCTCCCGGCGGTTGAAGACCACGACCCGCTCCCCGACCAAGGCGATGGTGTCCTCGGCGGGCGCGGCACCGGTGAGCAGGTCGGCGACGCCCGCGGGTAGGCCCAGCTCGTCCACCCGCCGGCCACGCGGATCGCCGTCCAGGCCGAGCACGGCACGCGCCGCGTCGTTGGCCATCGTGACCCGTCCGTCGGTGCCGACCGCCACCACTCCCTCGCGGATCGCGTGCAGCAGCGCGGCGCGGTGATCGGCGAGCTGCGCGATCTCCCGAGGCGCCAGGCCCTGGGAGCGCCGCTTCAGCAGCCGGGCGACGGCATAGCTGCCCAGCCCACCCAGCAGCGCGCCGACGCCGAGGAAGAGGACGAGGTCGGGCGCAGCCCCGGTGAGCCGCTCCTCGACATCCGGGTAGGTCTCGTCGGCCAGCACGGCACCGACCACCTCGCCCTCGCTCCGGGAGTAGACCGGCGCGTGCCCGGCGACCGCGCGCCCTTCGTCGGTCGTGACGTCCCCGGACCACTGCCGGCCGGTGAGGACGTCGCTGGCGCCGAGCACGTCGTCGCGCCCGACCAGGGTGGGATCGGAGGAGGCCAGGACCGTGCCGTCGGTGCCCACGATGCTGACAGTGGTCGCCCCGGACAGATCCAGGCCCTGCACCGCCGCCGGGGCGAGCACCCGCCCGGTCGCGGAGGCCGCCAGCTCGCCGTCGGCCACGTTGGTGAGCGTGGTCTGGACCAGGCGGAGGTTCGCGACGTACTCCGCGGTCGAGCGCATCTGGGCACCGCGCTCGCGCTCGAACGCGGCGGTGGACTGACGCAGGCTGAGCACCGCGACCACCCCGAGCAGGACCGCCACCAGGACCAGCTGGAGCAGCAGGAACTGGCCGGCCAGGCTCACCTCGCTGCGACGCGAGCCCGTCGAGAGGCGCATCCGCGTGACCACAACGACCACAACCTCCTCTGCGTCCGCAAGCGTGACCGTCACCACAACGAGCCTGCATGCTCGCACGGTCCGTACCGGTGACGCCCGTCACGACGACCGGACGACCTGACAGACGAGGAACCGAGGACCCACCCCATGCTCGCTCCCCAGCGAACCCGATCTCGATCAGCAGTGGTCGCCGTGGTCGGTGCCGTGCTGGTGCTGCTGGTCGCTCTCAGCGGCTGCGGCGTCACCCGCGGCGGCGACGACCCCGACAACCGCCGGCTGCGGATGATGATCCCGAACAGCGCCGGTGGCGGCTACGACCTCACCGGTCGCGCCGCGGCGAAGGCGATGGAGGACAACGACCTGACCGGTCGCTTCGAGATCACCAACGTGCTCGGTGCCAGCGGCACTGTCGCGATGCAGCGCCTGCTCAACGAGAAGGGTGCCGACGACCTGGTGATGGTGATGGGGCTCGGCGTGGTCGGTGCGGTCTACACCAACGGCTCCGAGGCGACCACGTCCGAGATGACGCCGATCGCGCGGCTGGTCGAGGAGCAGGAAGGCATCCTCGTCCCGGCCGACTCCCCCTTCAAGACGGTCGAGGACCTGGTCGACGCCTGGACGAAGGACCCGTCCTCGGTGGTGGTCGGCGGCGGCTCCAGCAACGGCGGCCCGGACCACCTGTTCCCGATGCAGCTGGCCGACACCCTCGGGATCGACCCGAAGGAGGTCACCTATGTCCCCTACGACGGCGGCGGCCCCCTCACCAGCGCGCTGCTCGGCGAGAAGATCGACGTCGGCTTCTCCGGTCTCGGCGAGTTCGAGGGCCAGATCGAGGAAGGCAACCTCCGCGTGCTGGCCGTCTCCGGCGACGAGCGGCTCGACGGCATCGACGCCCCGACGCTGACCGAGTCCGACATCGACCTGGTCTTCACCAACTGGCGCGGCGTGCTCGCGCCGCCCGGGATCAGCGAGGAGCAGGTGGACTACCTCACCGACCTCTTCACCCGGATGCACGACACCGAGGAGTGGAAGGACGCCATGGAGGCCAACGGCTGGGAGGACAACTTCGCCACCGGCGCGGAGTTCGAGGAGTTCCTCCGCGAGCAGGACACCCGGGTGTCCGACACCCTGACCGAGCTGGGGCTCTCATGAGTGGCGACGGGACCGCAGCGGCCACCACCTCCCCCGCCGGCGGCGCGGTCGACAAGGCGCAGTACGGCATGGCCGGCTTCCTGGTGCTGGTCGGCGGCTATGTCCTCTGGGACGCCTCCACCCTGACCGAGGGGTTCGCCGACCAGCCGGTGCACGCCTACACCTTCCCCTACGCGATCGGTGCGGTGCTCGTCGCGCTCGGCGTCGCGCTGGCCGTGGCCACCGCCCGCGGAGACCGCCCTCAGGCAGACGACGGCGAGGACGTCGACCTCAGCCAGGGCACCGACCTGCGCACGCTCGGCCTGCTGGTCGCGGTGCTGGTCGGCACCATGCTGACCATCGACTGGCTCGGCTGGGCGATCACCGGTGCGCTGCTCTTCACCGGCGCCACCTGGGCGCTCGGCTCCCGCACCTGGGTGCGGAACCTCGCTGTCGGCACGGCCCTCTCGATCGGCAGCTGGTACGGCTTCTACGTCGGCCTCGGGGTCCCGATCCCGGCCGGCATCCTGGACGGAGTCCTCTGATGGATCTGCTGCTCGACGGGTTCGCGACCGCGCTGACCCCGGAGAACCTGCTCTTCGCCACCCTCGGCGTGCTGCTCGGCACCGCAGTCGGGGTGCTGCCCGGCATCGGACCGGCGATGGCCCTGGCGCTCCTGCTCCCGGTCACCTACTCGGTCGGCCCGGACTCGGCGATCATCATGTTCGCCGGCATCTACTACGGCGGGATGTACGGCGGCTCCACCACCTCGATCCTGCTCAACACCCCCGGTGAGTCCTCGTCGGTGATCACCGCGATCGAGGGCAACAAGATGGCCAAGGCCGGCCGGGCCGCGCAGGCACTGGCCACCGCGGCGATCGGGTCCTTCGTGGCCGGCACCATCGCCACCGTGCTGCTGTGGGTGCTGGTCCCGCGGGTGGCCGACATCGTGGTGCAGCTCGGCGCGCCGAGCTACTTCGCGATCATGCTGCTCGCCTTCTTCGCCGTCACCATGGTGCTCGGCTCCTCGAAGCTGCGCGGCTTCATCTCGCTCTTCCTGGGTCTGGCGATCGCGATGATCGGCACCCAGACCGGGCAGGCCCGACTCACCTTCGACCAGCCGCTGCTCGCCGACGGCATCGACATCGTGGTGGTGGCGGTCGCGATCTTCGCGATCGGCGAGGCGCTGTGGGTCGCCGCCCACCTGCGTCGCAAGCCGCTGGAGATCATCCCGGTCGGTCAGCCCTGGATGAGTCGCTCGGACTGGCGCCGCTCCTGGAAGCCGTGGCTGCGCGGCACCGCCTACGGCTTCCCCTTCGGCGCGTTGCCGGCCGGCGGCGCAGAGGTGCCGACCTTCCTCTCCTACGCCACCGAGAAGAAGCTCAGCAAGCACCCTGAGGAGTTCGGCAAGGGCGCGATCGAGGGCGTCGCCGGACCGGAGGCCGCCAACAACGCCTCCGCCGCCGGCACCCTGCTGCCGCTGCTCACCCTCGGCCTGCCGACCACGGCCACCGCCGCGGTGATGCTCTCCGCTTTCGAGGGGTACGGCATCCAGCCGGGTCCGCAGCTGCTCGACGCCGAGCCGGGCCTGGTCTGGGGGCTGCTGGCCAGCCTGGTCATCGCCAACGCCCTGCTGCTGCTGATCAACCTGCCGATGGCACCGCTGTGGGCCAAGCTGCTCCGCGTCCCGCGACCGCAGCTCTACGCCGGCATCCTCTTCTTCGCCTGCCTGGGCGCCTACACGGTCAACTTCCAGGCCTTCGACCTCGGCCTGCTGCTCGCGCTGGGCCTGCTCGGCCTGGCGATGCGACGCTTCGCTCTGCCGGTGCTGCCGCTGATCGTGGCAGTGATCCTCGGCCCCCGACTGGAGCTGCAGCTCACTGAGGCGCTGACCATCTCCCAAGGCGACGTCTCCACCCTGTGGAGCGAGCCGGTCGCCATCATCGTCTACGCCCTGATGGCCCTGCTGGCGTTCGTGATGGGTGTCGGTGCGCTGCGCCGGCGTGCGACCGAGACCATCATCGCCTCCCGGGCCACCGAGTCCGAGTCCGATGTCGAGCACGAGTCCGATGTCGAGCAGAAGGAGTCCCACCGATGAACACCCCGATCACGGACGGCCCGGTGGTCGTCGCCTACGCCCCCGACAAGTTCGGGCGCGCAGCACTCGACCACGGCGTCGCCCTGGCCCGCCGCGACGGAGTGCCGTTGATCATCGTCAACGACACCCGCGGCGACGCCTATGTCGACAAGCGGTTCGCCGGGGACGAGGAGCTGGCCACACTGGAGCGCGAGCTGAGCGCTGACGGCCTGACGGTGTCGGTCCGGCACGACCTCGTCCAGGACGTGGCAGAGGCGGTGGTGGCCGTCGCCGACGCCGAGGCCGCGTCGCTGGTGGTGGTCGGCGTGCGGCGCCGTACGGCGGTCGGGAAGGCGTTGCTCGGCAGCGTGGCGCAGCGGGTGATCCTGGACGCGCGCTGCCCGGTGCTGGCGGTCAAGCCCGACTGACCGGCACGGCTCAGACCAGCACGGCTCAGATCGGCACAGCTCAGCGACGGCCGGAGACGGCCAGCACCAAGGTCTCCTGCAAGAAGCCGAGCCAGTCGTAGATGTGGTGCGCCTGGGCCCGGGGGTCCTCCTCGGGCAACGAGGCCCAGTACTCCTCGTCGTCCTCGGTGACGCCGAGCCGGGTGGCCAGCGCCAGCCGGAGGTCGGTGAGCGAGCGCATCCAGACCTGGGCGACGTCGGGTGCGAGCTCGACGTCGATGGTCAGCTCCTCGCCCTCGGGCTCGGCAGGCAGGCCGGCGTCCTCGAGAGAGTCGATGATGGTGCCCGCGGCCCGCGACTTGGAGTCACGCAGTGTGCCCTCGGTGAAGCGGCGGAACTCGCCGGCGGCCTCCGCGTCATCGCCGTAGGCGTTGGGGAAGAGCCGGGCGAGCACGGGGTCGTCGGGCTCCTCGATGGGGCCGGTGAAGTCGAAGAGCGCAGCGAGGGGGTCGTCGGAGGCCGGCACGGCTGCCTCGTTGTGCAGCAGCTCCACCAGCTGAGCGGCGAGCGAGCGGATCAGGTCGGCCTCGAAGGCCGAGAAGGTCGCGATGATCTGCTTGCTGCGGCGGTCCCGGACGAACCCGGCCATCGATCTGCGCCTCCTCACTCTGACTTCTGCAGGGTCGCCCACAGTCCGTATTCGTGCATCGCCTGCACGTCGCGCTCCATCTCCTCGCGCGAGCCGCTGCTGACGGCGGACTTGCCTTCCTCGTGCACCTGGAGCATCAGCTTCTCCGCCTTCTTCTTCGAGTATCCGAAGTAGCTGGTGAACACGTAGGAGACGTAGGACATCAGGTTCACCGGGTCGTTCCAGACCACGGTCACCCACGGCGTGTCCGCGACCACCACCGCGTCGGGGGTGAGGTCCTCCTCGACCCCCGGATCCGCCTTGGTCGGGCTCGCGGTCATCACGCCCCCAATGGTGGCACACCGCGACAGCGTCCAGCTCAGCCGCACCAGCGCTCGGCCAACGCGCGGATCACGGTGAGGTTGCGGTTGGTGGAGACGCCGAGACTGCGCTCCAGGAAGGCGTTGTCGAGGCGAGCCTCGTGGTAGTTCTCGCCGAGCAGCAGATGCACGGCGCGCCCCGAGACGTGCAGGCGCTCCCCGGAGCCGCCCGCCGCCGCGACAGCCCGCTCGAGAGCCGCACTCGTCGTCGGGCTCGGTTCGTCCTTGAGGAGCGAGACGTAGTGACGCCCGTCGTGCTCCAGCCTCAGCGCCTCGTCCCGGATCGCGACGATCTCGGCGGGGGTGAAGGTGATCGTCGGCACCTCGAAGCCGGCCTCGTCGAGATAGGCGGCCTCCAACGCCTGCTCGATCCGGGCACGCGAACGCATGCGGGTGTCGAACCGCACGTTGCCGGTGTTGATGTAGGTGGTCACGTCGGTGAAACCGGCGGCCTCGGTGGCCGCGACGATCCGGTCCTTGGCGAATTTTCGTCGCGCGCCGAGGTTGATGGCACGCAGGAACGCCAGTCGGGTCGCCATGGCAGCAGTCTGCACCCAGACTGGGCAGATGCTGCGGGCGCTCAGCTCAGGTCTGCGCGTCGTCCTCATCGGGGCGGCGGCACTGACGTCGCTCGCCGCCTGCACCTCGGATCCGTCGGAGGGCGGTGCGGACGCCGAGGCAGGGGCGAGCACTGCGCACGTCGTGATCACCCCGTCGCCGCCCACGCCCGGCATCGCCATGTCGGTGATCCAGCAACGCATCGACGAGGGCACGATCCGGGCGGAGCTTCGGATCGCCAACATCACCGACGACGACCTGCGGGTACGACGCGTCGGCGTACGGTGGGCCGGCTTCGCCGGGCCGATGACCCCCCGCGTCGAGACGGTCGGGGCCGGCGCCACCCTGGACCTGCCGATGCGTCTGGGTGCGCCGGACTGCACGGCCGGTGTCGGCGACCCCGAGACGGCGCCGGTCGCCACCGGGCTCGCGGTCGTCGTCACCCCGGTTGGTCTGCAGAGGATCCGACGCCCGATCGACGAGGCTGGGATGCGGTTCTTGACCCGGCTCTGGTCGGAGGCGTGCGCCCGCGAACGGGTCACCTCCCTGCTCACCCTGGCGTGGTCGGTGCCCGAGCCCGCACCGGGGCAGGGCGAGGAGCTGACGATGCACCTGGCGCTCGAACGGACCGGCGCGGACGGACCTCGGGTGGCACTGGTCCAGGCCGCTGGGACGGTGCTCTTCGACCTGCGTCTGCCGCGCGGTGGCGATCGAGCTTTGAGAGCTGATGCCGACACGGCCCGGCTGCCGGTGCTGGTGGAGCCGGGCCGTTGCGACGAGCATGCTCGGTCGCAGGCCTCACAACCGGTCACCTTCCGGGTCTGGCTGCAGATCGGTGGCGACACCGCGACCACCGCCGCGGTGGTGCTGCCCGATGCGACCGGGCGGCGGCGCCTGCTGCGCTTCCTCGACATCGCCTGCGGGAACGCCACCGCCCACTGACGGCGGTGGCGGCCGGCGTGTCGGATGCGTCACAGGCAGCGGTCGGATCTCGATTTACATAGGTTACCTATGTAAAGTGGTCGGACGTGACCACTCGCGACCCCGGCGATCCGCACAGCGAGCTCGTCGTCCAGGCGGCGCGCCTGGTCCGAGCCATCCGCCAGCAGGAGCCGGTCGGCGCCCACCTCCGGGTGCTCTCGATCCTGGATCAGTACGGCGCACTCGGGGTGACCGCGCTGGCGACCATCGACCGCTGCACACAGCCGACGATGTCGGCCGCGGTGAGCCGGATGGTCGACCTCGGCTGGCTGACCAAGGAGCCGAACCCCGAGGACGCCCGCGGCAGCCTGGTCCGGCTCACCGAGGACGGCTCGGGCGAGCTCGCCCGCTTCCGGGCCGCCAACGCGGGGTTCGTCGCCGAGCGGCTGGCCGCGACCGACCACGACCTGGCCGACCTGACGGCGGCCGTCGCCGTACTGCGCGACCTGCTCACCGACCCTGACCAACCGAAGGAGTGACCGCATGACCACCGCCACCCACGACCCGGCGCCCACCGCGTCGACCACCACCGAGGAGGGCGGCTCGATCCTGCACCAGCCGCGCGCGGTGTGGGCCGTCGCCTTCGCGTGCGTCATCGCGTTCATGGGGATCGGGCTGGTCGACCCGATCCTCAAGGAGATCGCCGCCAAGCTGGACGCGAGCCCCAGCCAGGTCTCGCTGCTCTTCACCTCCTACATGGCGGTGATGGGTGTCTCCATGCTGGTCACCGGCGTGATCTCGACCCGGATCGGACCCAAGCGCACCTTGCTCATCGGGCTGGCGATCATCATCGTCTCCGCCGCCCTGGCCGGGATGTCGGACTCGGTCGGAGCAGTGATCGGCTTCCGCGCCGGTTGGGGCCTGGGGAACGCGCTCTTCATCGCCACGGCGCTCTCGACGATCGTCAGTGCCTCACGCGGCTCCCTGGCCCAGGCGATCATCCTGTTCGAGGCCGCCCTCGGACTGGGCATCGCATCCGGCCCGCTCCTCGGCGGGCTGCTCGGCGAGCACTCCTGGCGTGGCCCGTTCTTCGGCGTCTCGGTGCTGATGACGATCGCGCTGGTCGCGACCGCCTGGTTCCTCCCGACCACGCCGGCCACCGGGCGTCGTACCAGCCTCGCGGACCCGTTCCGAGCCCTGCGCCACCCGGCGCTGGCAGTGCTCGCGGTCGTCGCGGTCTGCTACAACCTCGGCTTCTTCACCCTGCTCGCGGCCGGCCCCTTCGCGCTGCCGGAGCTCGGCATCATGCAGATCGGCTGGGTCTTCTTCGGCTGGGGTCTGCTGCTCGCGGTCACCTCGGTCCTCGCCGCGCCCGCCCTGCAGCGTGCCCTGGGCACCGTCCCCGCGCTGGTCGCGGCCCTCGCCTTGTTCAGCCTCGACCTGTTCGTGATCGGGATCGGCGCCGCCCACCCGGGCCTGGTGATCACCGGCATCGTCGCCGCGGGCGGCTTCCTCGGCGTGATCAACACCCTGGTCACCGAAGCCGTGATGGGCAGCGCACCGGTGGAGCGTCCGGTGGCCTCGGCCGCCTACTCCTTCGTCCGCTTCACCGGCGGCGCGGTCGGCCCGTACGTCGCCCTCAAGCTCGCGGAGAACCAGGGCGTCGACACTCCGTTCTGGTTCGGCGGGATCGCGGTCGCGATCGGCGTGGTGGTGATGGCCGCCGGTGCTCGCACCGTGCACACCGCCCTGCACGGCGACCCCGAGCCGACGCCGCTCGAGGAGGCCGAGGCGGAGCTGGTCGGCGACGCCGGCTGACTCAAGGCGAGCGCTCAGCTGAAGATCATGCAGCTCGACGTCGCGTGGGCGAGGAGTCGTCCGCCGGCGTCGTACAGCTTGGCCTCGGCGAGTGCGGTACGACGCCCGCGCTGGAGCACCGACCCGACGGCCCGGATCCGGCCGGAGTCCACGGTCACCGCGCGCAAGAACTTCACGCTGAGGTCGAGCGAGGTGTACCCCTCCCCGACCGCCAATGTCGAGTGCACCGAGCAACCGCACGCAGTGTCGAGCAGGGTCGAGTGCACGCCGCCGTGCACGCTGCCGATCGGGTTGTAGTGGCGGGGCTCGGGGACCAGCTCGACCGCGACCGAACCGCGCTCGAGGATCGTGAAGCCGGTCATCCCGAGGGTCTGCGCGATCGGAGCGGCGGGCAGACGGCCGTCGATGATCGCGGAGAGCTGCTCGTAGCCGTCCATCGCGGCGAGGTCGACACTCTGGGTCTGGATTGCGGACTCAGCCATGCCGCCATCGAAGCACCGCGCATCTGAGTCTGTCAACAAGACCCAGATGTGCCTATGCTGGATCGATGAGCACGTCCAGCACCGCCGCAGACCCGCTCTCCGCCCTGGACTGGTCGGTCGACAACTGCACCCTCGGCAGAGCGATGGCGATCCTCGGCGAACGCTGGACCGTGGTCGTGCTGCGCGAGATCTTCCTCGGTGTGCGCCGCTTCGCCGACATCCAGGAGCACGCGGGCGTCCCGCGCCAGGTGCTGACCAACCGGCTGGCGCGTCTGGTCGAGCAGGGCGTGCTGCGCCGGGTGCCGTATCAGTCCGAGGGCGCCCGCACCCGCCACGAGTACCGCCTCACCGACATGGGACTCGAACTGCAGCCAGTGTTGATCGCGATCACGCGGTGGGGTGACCGCCACCTGGCCGACCCGGACGGCTCACCGCGCGAGTTCGCCCACCGCGACTGCGGGGAGCCGGTGCACGTCGAGCTGCGCTGCGCGCAGGACCATCGCGTCGGCGACCGCGAGGTGACCAGCCGACCCGGGCCCGGGGCTCACGCGCGGGTACGGGCCAGCAGGTAGACGAAGTAGGGGGCGCCGATCAGCGCCGCGATCAGACCGGCCGGGATCTGGGCCGGAGCGATCACGGTCCGCCCGATCGCGTCGGCGATCCCGACCAGGGCAGCACCGATCAGCACCGCCACCGGGACCGAGCGGGAGTGCTTGCTGCCGACCAGGGCCCGCGCCATGTGTGGAGCCACCAGACCGACGAAGGCGAGCACGCCGACCGCCGCGACACTCATCGCGGCCAGCAGGGCGGCGACCACCAGGACGCCGAGCCGGACCCGCTCGAGGCCGACCCCGACCAGCCGCGGGGTGTCCTCGTCGAGCGCCAGGAGGTCGAGTTCGCGGCAGACCAGGAAGGCGACCGGAAGCGCGACCAGCAGCACCACCGCGACCGGCAGCACCTGCTCGAAGGAACGACCGTAGGTGGTGCCGGACAGCCAGGTGTAGATCCGCGGGGTGTCCCACGGGTTGGAGCGCACCAGCAGGAACGTGGTCAGCGCGGTGGAGCCGTACCAGGTGCCGATGCCGATCAGTAGCAGCCGGTCGGCGTCGAGCCCGTACCGCCAGGCCAGGCCGTAGACCAGCGCAAAAGCGACCAGGGCTCCGATCGTCGCGCCGACCACGATCGAGGTGTTGTCGGCAGCCTGGGTGACCCCCGCACCGGTCACCACGAGGACCGCGCCCACCCCGGCGCCGCCGGTGATGCCCAGGATGCCGGGCTCGGCGAGCGGGTTGCGACAGGTCGCCTGGACCAACGATCCGGCCAGCGCGAGCGCGGCGCCGCCGAGCACCGCCGCGGCGATCCGAGGCGCCCGCTCGTCGAGGGCGAACTGGATGGTGGGCGCGCCGTCGCCGGAGAGCCACAGCCCGATGTCACCGGTGCGCAGCCAGGTGTCGCCGGCGAGCAGGCCGAGAAGCACCACACCCGTCGCCGCCGCCAGTGCGAGCGCCAGCACCACCAGGAACCGGGTGCGGCTCCGCACCCCGACCCGGGCCGCCGGCGGCTGACGCGTGGGGCCGGCGTCGCGGCTGCCCCGTGCCAGCGCGATCATCACCACCGCGCCGACCAGGGTGGTCGCGATGCCGGTGGGGATCGCCAGTGCCTCGTCGGCGCCGAGCAGCGCACGTACCAACGCGTCTGCTGCCACCACGGCGAGCGCTCCGGTCAGACCGGCCGCCGGGATCAGCACCGCGTGCCGGTGCAATGCGGGGAGGAACCTGCCGAGCAGTCGCACGATCGCAGGTGCGAAGAGTCCCACGAAGCCGATCGGCCCGGCCAGCGTCACGGCCGCCGCGGTCAGCAGGACCGCGAGGATCGTGCCGAGAGCGCGGGTCGAGCGGACCGGGACGCCCAGCACCGCGGCAGAGTCGTCACCGAGCCCGAGCAGGTCGAGCCGTCGGGCCAGTGCGAGCGCCGCCAGCGTGGCGAGGAGCACCACCGGGGCAGCGCGCTCGAAGGAGCGTAGGTCGAGCTGGGTCAACGAGCCGCTGCCCCAGGCGAAGAGCGCCGTGGTCTCCTCGTCGAAGAGGATCAGCAGCGTCGAGGTCGCCGCCTGCAGCGCGAGGGCGACCGCCGAGCCGGCCAGGACCAGCCGCGTGGTCGACGTACCGGCGCCGCCGGCGAGGCCGAGCACGAGTCCGGCGGCCACCAGTCCGCCGACGAACGCGGTGATGCCCGATGCCCAGACCGGCACCCCGAGCCCGAACGCCGCGACCGCGGTGACCGCCAGGTAGGCGCCACCGGTGACCGCCAGGGTGTCGGGCGAGGCCAGCGCGTTGCGGGCCAGCGACTGGAAGAGCGCACCGGCGACGCCGAGCGCGAAGCCGACCGCGATCCCGGCCGCCAGTCGCGGGATCCGGGACCCGACCAGGAGGTCCCAGGTGCCCACGTCGCCGGCGGGCGTGCCACCGAAGGCCCACCGGACGATGTCGCTCGCCCCCACTCCCGAGGTGCCCTGGGTCAGATGCCACAACGACACCGCGAGGAGGGCCAGGAGGAGCAGCAGCAGCGCGCCGGCCGCGCCCACCGCACCGCCGACGCCGACCCGCTCGGGTGCGGGCGATGTCTCCGGCGGCACGGCGACCCGGGTCGCCTGCTGCTGCTCCACCCTCGTGCTCCGCGGGTCAGTCGGTGAGCAGGTCGACGTAGGCGTCGATGACCTGCTCGCCCGAGCGCGGACCACCGAAGGTCCAGATCCCCGGCGGGAAGGCGTAGTCGCGGCCCTCGGCGACGGCCGGGATGCTCTCCCAGACCTTGTTCTTGGCCAGCTCGGTCATCACGTCGCCCTCGGGGTCGTAGGTGCCGGTGTGGAAGAAGGTGGCGTCGCCGACCTTCGTCATGCCCTCGATGTCGGTCTGCCCCAGCCCGTAGGCCTCGTCGACCTTGCCGGTCCACGCGTTGGTCATGCCGAGCTCCTCGCCGATCTCGCCGAGGAACGAGCCCTGACCGAACGGCCGGATCGCGACGTTGCCGCCCTGCACCCAACCGTCGAAGTAGACGAACTCCTCGACGTCGGTCGCGGCGACCGCCTCCTTGCCCTCGGCGAGCGCGTCCTCGAAGTCGGCGACCACCTCTGCGGCACGGTCGGAGCGACCGGTCGCCTGGGCGATCAGCTCGAACGTCGTGATCATGTTGCCGATCGGATCGGCGGCGTCGGCGCCCTTGGTCGCGAGCACCGGGACGTCGTACTTCTCCAACTGCTTGATGATGTCGTCCTCGGCCGAGTAGGCCTCGACGATCACCAGGTCCGGGTCGGTGTCGAAGAGCGTGCCGAGGTTCGGCTCCTGGCGGGTGCCGACGTCCTGGACGCCGTCGGGCAGCTCCTCGGCGGTGTCCCAGGTGGCATAGCCCTCGGCGTCGGCGACCGCAACCGGGGTCAGGCAGAGCGAGAGCACGTCCTCGGTCTGCTGCCACTCCAGGACGGCGACCCGCTCCGCGGGCTTGTCGAGCTCGACGGTGCGACCGAACGAGTCGGTCAGGCTGACCGGATCCGTCGACGTGGAGGTCTCGTCGTCGGCGCAGTCGGCGGAGTCGTTGGCGGCCGGCGCCTCGGAGTCCGCGTCGGTCTCGGTGGTGCCGCAGGCGACCAGGAACAGCGCGAGCGGCGCGGTCAGCGCAGCAGCGATCGAGCGTGTCTTCATCGGTTCCTCATGGATGACGGGGCCGGGGCTTCCCGGACCGAGTGGTCGGCGCTCAGCGGCGCCGCTGGTGGTGCTTGCCCTGCGCCTCGACCCGCACCAGACCCGTCTCCGGGTCGACGACGGTGCGGATGGGCAGGCCGTAGACCTCGCTGAGATGCTCCGAGGTCAGTACGTCGACGGCCGCGCCGGCGGCACGGATCCGTCCCTGGTGCAGCAGCACGACCCGGTCGGCGACCGAGGCCGCGTGGTTGAGGTCGTGCAGCACGACGCCGAGCGCCGTGTCGTGGTGGTCCGCGAGGTCGCGGACCAGGTCGAGGATCTCCACCTGATAGCGCAGGTCGAGATGGTTGGTCGGCTCGTCCAGGAGCAGGACGCCGGTGTCCTGGGCCAGGCAGGTGGCCAGCCAGACCCGCTGCAGCTCGCCGCCGCTGAGCTGGTCGACCGCACGGTCGGCCATCCCGGTGATCCCGGTGACCGCCATCGCATGGTCGATCGCGGCGCGATCGGCGTCACTGACGGCGGCGAAGCGGCCGCGATGCGGGTGCCGACCGAACGCGACCACGTCACGGACCACGAGCCCGGACGGGTGCGGCCGCGACTGGGACAGCAGGGTCACGCGGCGGGCGAAGTCCCGCGAGGAGAGCGGCGCGGCGTCCGCGCCGTCCACCCGCACCCGACCATCGGTGATCGGGTGCAGCCGGGCCAGCGAGCGCAACACCGTCGACTTGCCGCTGCCATTGGGGCCGATCAGCGCGGTGACCGCGCCGGCCTCCAGCTGGACGGAGACGCCGTGCACGACCACGTCGCGGTGGTAGCCGAGAACGAGATCGTCGCCCTGGAGGGCTGGCACGACAGTGGAGGACACGAAAGGAAAGGCTAACCTAATCCTTCGCCAACTCGAATGGCGGTCTCATCCTGGACCGTTGGGCGGATCAGGACGACTGTCGCAGGGCCCAGTCCCGGATCCTGTCGATCCGCTTCTGCAACTGGTCGGCGTTGGCCACCGCCGCTGCGGGCCCGCCGCACTCCTTGCGCAATGCCGCATGCGTGATCCCGTGTGGCTGACCGGTGCGGTGGTGCCAGGCACCGACCAGGCCGTTGAGCTCACGCCGCAGCACGGCCAGGTGCTCGTGGGTGGCGACCTGCGCAACGGTGTCCGGCTCCGAGCGGGAGCCGAGCGACTCGCGCGCCTTGCGCTGCGCCTGGCGACGGTCGTCTTGGCGCTTGCGCAGCAGGTCCTTCATCTGGTCCGGCTCGAGCAGGCCGGGGATGCCGAGGAAGTCCATCTCCTCCTCCGATCCGACCTGCACCTCGCCCTCGTGGCCGAACTGCGCGCCGTCGTAGAGCGCGTGGTCGAAGCGGGCCTGCGAGCCGAGCGCTTCGAAGGAGGCACCGTCGAGCTCGGAGGAGGCGGACTCCGAGGCCTGCGCCCGCGCCATCAGATCCTCCTCGGCGGCGAAGATGTCGCCGTCGTCGGCGTCCTTCGAGCGGCCGAGGACATGGTCGCGCTGCATCTCCAGCTCGCCGGCGTAGCGCAGCAGCCCGGGCACCGAGGGCAGGAAGACCGAGGCGATCTCGCCGCGGGTGCGAGCCCGGACGAAGCGGCCCACCGCTTGGGCGAAGAAGAGCGGGGTCGAGGTCGTGGTCGCCCAGACCCCGACCGAGAGGCGGGGCACGTCGACGCCCTCGGAGACCATCCGGACCGCGACCATCCAGCGGCTGTCGCCGTCGCTGAACTCGGAGATCTTCTTCGACGCGGCCTTCTCGTCCGACAGCACCACGGTCGCCGACTCGCCGGTGATCTGCTTGAGCAGCTTCCCGTAGGCGCGCGCCGAATCCTGGTCCGAGGCGATCACCAGTCCCCCGGCGTCGGGAACGTGCCGACGTACCTCGGAGAGGCGCTTGTCCGCCGCCGCGAGCACCGACGGGATCCAGGAGCCGTTCGGGTCGAGCGCGGTGCGCAGCGCCTGGGCGGTGAGGTCCTTGGTCATCGGGCCGCCGAGATCGGCGGCGACCTCGTCACCTGCCCGGGTGCGCCAGCTCATCGCGCCGGAGTAGGCGAGGAAGAGGACGGGTCGGACCACGTGGTCGGCCAGCGCCTCGGCGTAGCCGTAGGTGTAGTCGGCTCGCGAGGTCGGTACGCCGCCCTCGCCCGGCTCGTAACCCACGAACGGGATCGGGTTCACGTCGGACCGGAACGGGGTCCCGGTCAGCGCGAGGCGTCGGGTGGCCGGCTCGAAGGCCTCACGCACGCCCTCGCCCCAGGTCAGCGAGTCACCGGCGTGGTGGACCTCGTCCAGGATCACCAATGTCTTGAACCGCTCGGTGCGGATCCGTAGCGCCAGCGGGTTCACGCCGACGCCGGCATAGGTGACCGCGACCCCGACGAAGTCACTGGAGATCTTGCCCTTGCCCGCCGAGTAACTCGGATCGATGGGGATGCCCGCCTTCGCCGCCGCTGCGGCCCACTGCGTCTTCAGGTGCTCGGTCGGCGCGACCACGATCAGCCGGTCGACGATCCGACGACCGAGCAGCTCGGCAGCCACGGAGAGCGCGAAGGTCGTCTTGCCGGCACCGGGGGTCGCCACCGCCAGGAAGTCCCGTGGGCCGCGCTCGAGGTAGTCGGTCAGCGCCGCCGACTGCCAGGCACGTAGGGACTGTGCGGTCCCCCACGCGGCGCGCTCAGGCCAGGCCGGCCCAAGACCGGTGCGCGGGAGCGGGACGCCGTCGGCGTCGCCCGTCACTCGCCAGAGCCCTGGTCGTCGCCCTGGTTGTCGCCCTGGAGCTCGTCCCAGATCTCCTTGCACTCCGGGCAGACCGGGAACTTCTCCGGGGAGCGGCTGGGCACCCAGACCTTGCCGCACAGCGCGACGACGGGAGTGCCCATCACCATCGCCTCGGTGAGCTTCTCCTTGGCGACGTAGTGACTCATGCGGTCGTGGTCACCGGAGTCCGTCGGGACGGTGCGGCGGTCCTCCCGGACATCGGTGTCTGTCGAGAATCCGATGGTGGTCACAGACGGGAGTCTACGGGAGCCGGGTGGGAGACAGGCGGGTCCTCCCCATGCCCGCCGGAGACATCGAGGTCGGCCGGCAGCTGGCGCAGGAGCAGCGCGGCGACCACGGCCACCACGATGCCGGCGACCAGGCCGACCACCGCGAACGCATCGGCGTACGACGCCAGCGCGCTCGCCTCGACCGCGGTCCCGAGCGCCCCGGTGACCGACTCCAGCGCGCTGTCGGGCGCGTCGGCGGGCAGGCCGGTGCGGTAGACCACCCCGGCGATGCTGCCGAGCACGGCGACCCCCAGCACGCCCCCGATCTCGTAGGACATCTCCTCCATCGCCGCTGCCGAGCCGGCCTTGTCCGCCGGTGCGCTGCCCATGATCAGCGCTGAGGCGAGGCCGAGTGCCGCCGTACCGAATCCGACGAGGAGCAGAGCCAGGGCCACCCCGCCGTAGTCGAGCGGGCGCGGCAGCACCCCCAGGGTGACCAGGCCTGCAGCGAGGAGGAACATGCCGCCGATGACCACCGTGCGAGCCCCGATCCGCTCGGCGAGGCGTGGCGCGAGCGGCGGACCGACCAGGCCGCCCAACGCCATCGGCAGCAGCGCGACGCCGGTGCGGATCGGCGACCAGCCCTGGACGACCTGCATCCACTGGCTGCCGAGGAAGAGCAGCGCCATCATCGCCGTGCTG
This sequence comes from Nocardioides sp. BGMRC 2183, assembly GCA_008123405.1. Lineage (GTDB taxonomy): Bacteria > Actinomycetota > Actinomycetes > Propionibacteriales > Nocardioidaceae > Nocardioides. The sequence goes on along the minus strand of VSSA01000007.1, from coordinate 147,444 downwards.
GTGACCAGTGCGGCGATGACCCCCGAGCGGAACACGCGGTCACCGAAGAGCCGCACCTCGAGCATCGGCTCGTCCTGACGCAGGCAGCGGCGCACGAAGGTGGTGAGCAGCACGACGCCGAGCACGACCAGCGCGACACCGAGCAGGTCGGGGTGCTTGGCCAGGTGCTTGACGCCGTAGACCGCCGCGACCATGCCGCTCACCGAGAGCACGACCCCGGGGCCGTCGATCCGACCCGGCCGCTCCGACCGACTCTCCGGCAGGAAGTAGAGGCCGGCGGCCACCCCCAGCACCATCACCGGCACGTTGACGAGGAAGGCGGCGTGCCAGCTGAAGGTCTCGAGCAGTGCGCCGCCGACGATCGGACCCACCGCGCCGCCGACGGCGGCGGTCGACGCCCACAGGCCGAGCGCGAAGGCGCGCTCACGCGGGTCCGGGAAGAGCACCCGGATCAGGGAGAGGGTCGCCGGCATGATCAGGGCGCCGCCGATGCCGAGCGCGGCCCGGATCGCGATCACCTCCGCCGAGGAGTCCGCGACCAGGGCGGCGGCCGAGGCCAGCGCGAACAGCCCGAAGCCGAGCAGCAGGCTGCGCCGCCTCCCCCAGCGGTCACCGACGGCCGCGGCCGGCACCAGCAGTCCGGCGAGCACCAGGGCGTAGATGTCGACGATCCAGAGCTGCGCGACGGCACCAGTGCCGAGGTCCCGGGTCAGATCCGGGAGCGCGACGTTGAGGATCGTCATGTCCATCACGACCACGAGCAGGCTGGCCGCGAGCACGGCCAGGCCACCCCAGCAGCGCTGGATCCGAGGCGCGTTCACTGCTCGCTCCCGTCGGTGACGAAGAGGCCGTCGAGCAGCGTGCTGCGGACCAGCCCGATGCCGTCGCGCCGAGCCAGATCTCCCTCCGCGATGCCCTCGCGCACCGCCACCAGTAGTCCGTAGACGGCATGCCCGACCCAGCGCGGCGAGCTCTGCGGGCGCAGCACGCCGGCCTGCTGCGCGGCCTCGTACAGGGTGACTTCGAGGTCGAACAGCTCGGCACTGCGCTCGCGCAGGTCCGGTGAGGTGGTCACCGTGGTGTCGGTCAGGGCAACACCGAAGTCCTCGAGGTCGTCGACGTAGCGAGTGAGCAGGTCGGCGATGCACGCACGGATCCGCGCCGGGTCGCGGGACTCCGCGGCGCCGACCAGATCTGCGGCCGCCATGCTGTCGGCCCAGCGGTCCAACGAACGGCTGCCGATCTCGTGGAGCAGCGCGTCACGGCTGCTGAAGTGCCGATGCAGCGTGGCCCGACCCACTCCCGCGGCGGCGGCGATCTGGGCCATCGACGCGGTCGGGTCGTCGTTGAGGCAACGCTGGGCTGCGGCGAGCACGGTGTCGGTGGACATGGAGAACCTCCTGAGACACCAGTGTCTCAAATGAGACATCAATGTCTCAAATCGCCGCGAGGCCCTGTCGGCTCCTCAGTTCCACTCCGGATCGGCCGGTCGGGTCAGGTGCAGCGCCAGATCGCCCGGCTGGCGTCGCATCACCCGGCGCCACAGATCCCGGGTGTCACCGCTGAAGACGTCGTCACGCACCGCCGGTACGACGTACCAGCTCCCCTCCGCGATCTCAGCCTCCAACTGGCCCGCGCCCCAGCCGGCGTATCCGGCGAAGATCCGCAGGCGGTGGACCGTGCCCTCGACCAGCTCGGTCGGGGTGTCGAGGTCGAGAAGGCCGAGGTTCTCCCACACTGGCTGGAAACCGGCGGCACCGTCGCCGCCGCCCATCGCCTCGGCGACGGCGAGCGCGCCGTCGGTGGAGACCGGACCGCCCTGGAAGAGCACCTCGGGATCCTCGACCACCTCACCCCAGGCGCCGAGGACGTCGGCGACAGCGACCACCGTCGGGCGGTTGAGCACCACACCCAGGGCACCCTCGTCGTTGGTGTCGAGGAGGAACACCACTGTGTCCGCGAAGTTCGGGTCCAGAAGTTGAGGGCTCGCGAGCAGCAGCATCCCGGGGGCCGGCGCATCGGTCGTGCTCACGCCCCCATCATGACGCAGAACGTGCTGGCAGAGATCGCAGAGATCGCGCGGACGAGAGCCAGAGAGGGAACGACCCCGGACCACGCCGCGGGGAGGGAGGGAGGTGCGGCAGGTCCGGGGCCGGGTCAGGTGCCCGCAGGGCGGTCGGGCGGTCAGGCGGCGACGACCGCCCGGAGCCGGTCGAGCAGGCGGGGGCGCGCCGAGTCGGCAGGCGCGACAGTGGCAGGACGCGACACCGCGCGCCGAGCGCGTTGCTCCAACTCGGCACCCACGGTGCGAGCAGCCTCGTCGGCCAGGCTGGAGCGACCGGCCATCACAGCCAAGAAGACGTGCTCCTTGTCGGTGGCGACGCGCATCGCCCACTCCATCCGCTGGTCGACGGGGTGGTCACGATAGTGATCCAGCACGCCCCGGACGCCGGCGAGCTCGGCAGCGGTCTCGCTCCACGCCCGGACGACCGCATCGGGCAGATCCAGGGGCTGCTCGGCGAAGACGCGCTCGATGCGGCCGGCCAGGCGGGTGTGCCACTTCAACTGCAGCGCGGCGAGCAGGTCGAGCTCGCCGTCGAAGGTCTCGGCGACACCCGCGACGTCCATCGGCAGGCGCGGGTCGCGGCGGCCGTCCGCGGCGGCGATGACCGCACGCAGCACCTCCGCGCGATGGTGGAAGGCCTTCCAAGTCATGGTCAGGCTCCTTCGGCTCTTCTGGCGGAGTCGGCGATCCCGACGGGAGCGGGCAGCTGTTGGAGATACCCAGGGAATCCGACATACCGCTGGTACGTACTCCGAGTATGGCCGACCGGGTCGGCGCCCCCAAGGCCCCTCGCGCGTGATTCGGCCCACGCCGAGGCTCCTATGCTGAGCACGTGGCGAAGGCATCGGTCTCCAAGCTCGTACCCAAGGTCCCCAAGGTCCCCAAGGTCCCGAAGGTCCCGGTCGATGCGGTCACCGGCAAGAGCCGGCGGGCTGCCTACTCCGCATCCACCAAGCGGGCGTTGGTCGACGTCGCCGAGGAGCTCTTCACCGAGCAGGGCTATGCGTCGACCTCGCTGGACGCGATCGTCGCCGGCGCTCGGGTGACCAAGGGCGCGCTCTACCACCACTTCGCCGGCAAGCAGGCGCTCTTCGAGGCGGTCTTCGAGCGGGTCGAGGAGGACGCCGCCAAGCGGATCCAGAAGGCCTTGCGTGGTCATCGCAACCCGTGGGACAAGGCGCGCGAGGGTCTGCGGGCCTTCCTCAACGTCGTCCAGGAGCCGCGCTACCGCCGGATCGTGATCGCGGACGGACCCTCGGTGCTCGGCTATGAGCGGTTCCGGGAGCAGGAGGAGCGCTCCACCTTCGCGAACGTGCTCGAGATCGTCCGCTCCACGCTGGCGGCCGGCTCGTGGGACCTCGACGAGGAGATGCTGCAGACCTACGCGCGGATCTTCTTCGGGGCGATGTCCTCGGCCGGCGAGTCGGTCGCCACCTCGAGCGACCCTGTGGTCGCCGCGCAACGGGTCGAGACGGCGATCGGGTTCCTGCTCAGCGGGGTGCAGGGCTTGGTGGAGGCCGGGGTGGAGTTTCCCGACGTCCTCGACCGGGCCGCCGACAGCGACCCGGTCGAGGATGCGTGAGCGTGGATCTGAGCCTGCGGCTCACTTGCTGTAGGTGACCGACCCGCCGGACGCGTCGTTGGGGACCAGCTCGATCCACACCTTGCCGGCCGGCACAGTGAGCTCACCGTCGGCGGTCTCCAGCTGCAGCGCGGACTCCAGGGAGTCCTTGGCCCAGGTGCCCTTGACGACCTTGCCGTCGTGGAACAGCAGCGCATCCCCGCTGCCCTCGAACTTGGTCTCCGGGACCGGGTTGCCAGCCGGGTCGGTGTAGCCGGCGTCGCCGACCTCGACCCGCAGCACCAGCACGCTCTCGGCCGGGAACTGGCTGCCCTCCTCGGCGAAGCTGTTCTGGTTGGTGTAGCCGTCCTTGCTGTAGCTCCACTCAGTGGCGTGGGAGCCGAAGTCGGCGGTGAGCGTGCCGGCGGGCTTGCCCTTCACCTCGTCGTCGGCAGATCCCCACGGCAGGTAGTCGTCGGGACGTGCGGTCTCGCCGTCCTCCTGCTTCTTGGCGGCCTCGGCGAGGTCGACCATCAGGTTGTACGGCGCGCTCCGGCCACTGTCGCGCGAGAAGCCCGCCGATCCCTCGGTCACCCAGGTGACTCCGGCGTCCTTCAGCCGATCCAGGGTCACCTGGGCGGCGCCGCTGGTGGCGACCGTGGCGTCGACCGGGGCGACGATGCCGATGTCGCTGGCCCGCATCGACCGGATCGGGCCGACCAGGTCCGGCACCTCGGAGTAGTAGAAGGCGGCCAGCCGGGTCACGCCGCCCTCGACCAGCTCCTCGACCACCAGGTCGGCGCTGTCCAGGCCGACCTGGGGTGCGCTGCCGCCGGTGTTGTCGATCTTGGCCACCATCACCGGGCGGTCCTGCTCAGGGTCCTGTTTCCCGGTGGCCTCCAGGCCTGTGAGCGGCCAGGTCGCCGGGGCCTCCTCGGCCGGAGCAGTGGTCTCCTCGGCGGCCTCGGGCTCCTCGTCCCCACCGCAGGCGGCGAGGCTCAGGCTGAGGGCGATCAGTGCCGCGGGCAGGGCGGCACGGGTGCGGATCTTCACGTCGGTTCTCCGATCGGTCTCACGAGATTTTGGCTGCGGCGGCGACACATCAGTCTCCGCCGCAACGTGACGACGCCCGCGCAGGAGCGCGGGCGTGTCGGGTTGGGCGCACAGCGCGCAGAACGCGCCGTCAACAGGTCGTCGACCGAGGCGAACGCCGCCGGGCGCCCATGGGCGCGCTCAGACTCCCAGAGAAACTCCGCCGTCGACGTACAGGGTCTGCCCCGTGATGTAGGACGCCTCGTCGCTGGACAGGAAGGTCACCGCGGCGGCGATGTCGGCGGGCTCGCCGACCCGGCGGACCGGGTTGTGCTCGGCGTTCAGCGCGCGGAACTCCTCGACGTCCATCTTCAACCGCGCCGCGGTGGCGTCGGTCATCTCGGTGGCGATGAAGCCGGGCGCGACCGCGTTGACGTTGATGCCGAACGGGCCGAGCTCGATGCCGAGGGTGCGGGTGAAGCCCTGCACGCCCATCTTGGCCGCTGAATAGTTGGCCTGGCCCCGGTTGCCGAGCGCCGAGGTCGAGGAGATGTTCACGACCTTGCCGTACTTCTGCTCCACGAAGTGCTTCTGCGCGGCCTTGGTCATCAGGAAGGCACCCTTGAGGTGCACGCCCATCACCAGGTCCCAGTCCTCGCCGGTCATCTTGAACAGCAGGTTGTCGCGGGTGATGCCGGCGTTGTTCACCAGCACGTGGACCCCGCCCAGCTCGGCGACGATCCGCTCGAAGGCCGCGTCCACGGAGGCCTCGTCGGAGACGTTCGCGCCCACGCCGATCGCCTTCGCGCCCTCGACCAACGGCAGCTTGGCGGCGGCTTCCGCGGCGGCGGACTCGTCGAGGTCGACGATCGCGACCGAGGCGCCCTCCTCCGCGAAACGGGTGGCGGTGCCGAAGCCGATGCCTCGTGCGGCACCGGTGATCACGGCGATGCGTCCGTCGAAACGACCCATGCTGGTTACTCCTCCGTAGGGTGGTCGGTCGGCGGAAGCCTACGCGTCCAGGGCCGCGCGGAGGCGATCGGCGTACTCCGTGGACTCCTCGGCGCCGTACTTGTGCCGGGGCCAGAAGAAGCCCCGCAGACCGTCGCCCTTGGTGCGGGGCACCACGTGCAGGTGCAGATGCGGCACCGACTGACTGACCGTGTTGTTGACCGCGACGAAGCTGCCCTGGGCGCCGAGGCCTTCGATCATCGCGGTGCAGAGTCGCTGCGCAGTGGCCAGGAAGGTGTCCCGGAGCTCGGCCGGCAGATCCGGCAGGGTGACCACGTGTTGGCGTGGCACCACCAGCACGTGACCCTTCAGGACCGGGCGACGGTCCAGGAAGCCGACCAGATCCTCGGTCTCGAGCACGACGTCGGCCGGTGCGTCTCCGGCGACGATCGCGCAGAAGACGCAGCCGGCCGAGGTCATGGGCTCAAGGTAACCGTGGATCCAAGGTCAACCCGCGTGGCGGTGCCGGTCGTCCACGAAGTCGTCGCGGGCCTCGACAGCGATGTCGGGGTGGTCGGAGAAGATCGCGTCGACACCCGCCTCGAGGTAGTCGGTCACCTCGGCGGCGAGGTCCCCGTGGGCGTTGGGGTCCTCGCCCGTGCGGTGGTTGGCGGGCAGGAACTGGTTCTCGGCACGCATCGTCCAGGTGACCACGTTCAGGCCGGCGTCGTGGGCGTCGTCGACGACGGTGGTGGGCTCACCGGTCGCTCCTCCTGCGTCCCTGGGCAGGATCAGGTCCTTCACCGGGGACACCCAGTCGGCGTAGGTCGCGATCTCGGCGAACCCGGCGGGGGTGACCATGTCGGCATAGGTGGTGGACCCGCCGGCCGCCACCACGTCGTACGGCGCTCCCCCGGCGCTGATCAACTGGGCGATCGGCGCGTGGGTCAGGGCGTCCAGGTCGCGAAGGTTCTCGATCTCGAACGACTGCAGCACCACCTTGGCGTGCGGGTGGTCGAGACCGTTCGCACGCAGGATCTCGGCGAGGGGCTCCTCCATCGAGAGGTCGATCGAGTCGAAGTAGGTCGGGTGCTTGGTCTCCGGAGCGATGCCGATCCTGCGGCCGGTGCGGCGCGACTCCGCGCGGACCAGGTCGATCACCTCCTGCAGGGTCGGCACCTGGTACCTGCCGTCGAAGGCGGTGTTGTCCGGACGGACACCGGGGAGCCGCTCGACGGCGCGCAGCGTGCGCAACTCGGCGAGGGTGAAGTCCTCGGTGAACCATCCGGTGACCGCGCGGCCGTCGATCGTCTTGGTGGTGCGCCGGTCGGCGAACTCCGGGCGCTCGGCGACGTCGGTGGTGCCGGAGATCTCGTTCTCGTGACGAGCGACCAACACCCCGTCCTTGGTCGAGACCAGGTCGGGCTCCACGTAGTCGGCACCTTGCGCGATCGCCAGCCGGTAGGCGGCCAAGGTGTGCTCGGGGCGGTAGCCCGACGCACCGCGGTGGGCGATGATCAGCGGCTCGTCCACGCCCGGCTTGCCCGGCTTGCCCGGCTTGCCCGGCTTGCCCGGCTTGCCCGGCTTGCCCGGCTTGCCCGGCTTGCCCGGCTTGCCCGGCTTGCCCGGCTTGTGGTGGCCGGGCTTGCCGTTGTGGCCGGGACCGGCCTGGACTGGCGTGACGCCGACGGTCAGCGCTGCCGCGGTGATCGAGGCGGTCAGCGAGGTGAGCAGGACGATCGAGCGCGCCCTCGTCCGAGGGTTCCGAGATGTCATGGCTCCACCGAACCGGTGCCAGGTGGCGAGTGGGCGAGCCGAGGATGAACTCTTAGCCGGGCATGCTCGATCCCAAGAACGCCACGGTCCGGTCCATCGCCGCAGTGAAGGCCGGACCGAAGGCGTGCTGGTCGTCGTACCACTCCAAGGTGGCGTCCACCCCGGCCCGGCGCAGCGCGCGATGCGTGGCGCTGGCCCAGCGTGGCGGGCAGGTCTCGTCCGATCTCCCGTGCACCATCAGGACGGGTTCGGCGATCTGATCGAAGTGCGGCCGTGCCGAGACGCCCCGCCAGAACGCCGGATCGTCCGCAGGCAGGCCGTGACGTCCGCGGATCTCAGCCCGCAGCTGCGCCGTGGGCGCGTCGGATGCCTGGAAGTGCTCGAAGTTCTCTGCCTCCAGGCTGGAGACCGACGCCCAGCCGACGCCGGCAGCGAAGAGACCAGGCTCGGCCGCGAGCGCCTTCAGCATCACACCTCCCCCCATCGACCGGCCGAACAGCGCGATCCGGTCGGCGTCGACCTGGACTTCCTCGGAGCGGGCGAGCGCGCGGGCCGCCGCGATCACGTCGGCGCTGTAGCCCAGCCGCACCGCCGTCTCCACCCGCGGGTCCTTGTCGCTCTCGGCGTGGTTGCGGTAGTCGACGTGCAGGGCGACGTAGCCGGCGTCAGCCAGGTAGCCGCGCTCCCGCGTCATCCCCTGCCCGCGCTCGTAGTCGGCCGGGTCGATGTAGCCGTGCGCCAGCACCACGGCCGGGTGCGGGCCACGCCCGGTGGGCACGTTGAGCACCCCGCTGATCGTCACCGAGCGGCTGCCGCGCCCGCTCACGGTGGCATCGAACGTGACGTCATAGGAGGTGTACGTCGCGGCCTGCTCCCGCACCGCTCCCACCGCGAGCCCGCCACCGGGGAGGTCGGCCGCGGCCAGCGCGGCGACCGAGATCGGGTCCGGCGCCGGCGTGGCTCCGACGCCCGCGTCGGTGCTGGCATCGGTGCTCGATTCGGCGCTCGGTTCGCCGCTTCTTCCGAAGTCGGCGTCGGTCGGACCGCTGGTCGTCGCCGACGGCGCACCCTCGCGTGGAGCCGGGTCCTCGGTGCCGGTGCAGGCGGTGAGGACGAGCAGCAACCCCGACGCAGCCATGAGGACGTGTCTCGGGCCGGCGATCCTCACGGTTCCAGTCTGCGCCCACCCTGGTCGTCGGTCGAGCGTGCGCGGAGCACAGCGAGCGTGATCGCCTCGGAACAGTGCAGCCGCTCGACCTCCTCACCGCCGTCACAGCGACACAGGACGACGTCCGCGCTGTCGGGGCCGGTCGGGCTGAGCTGCCACGTGCCGCCGGCGGTCTCCCACCGTTCGACCGCGGCCAGCACCGGGTCCGTCGTCGTACTCATCTCGCTCCCCTCCCTGCCTCGATCCGTGGCCGAGGCCGGGCTGGTGCCCAGCGTAGTGGCGAGTGAGCGCAACCGACGGGCTCGTAGGTTGGGGGTATGCGTATCGCGATTGTCGGAGGACACGGGAAGATCGCACGACTGCTGCACCCGTTGCTGGTGGCCGCTGGACACCAGCCGGTGGCGCTGGTCCGGCGCGAGGAGTATCGCGGCGAGCTCGAGTCGCTGGGCGCCGAGGTGCGGTTGCTCGACATCGAGAACGACGGCGAGGAGGCGTTTGCCGACGCCTTCGAGGGCTGCGATGCGGTCGTCTTCGCTGCCGGCGGTGGACCCGACGGAAACATCGAGCGGAAGCGGACCGTCGACCTGGAAGGATCGTTGAAGTCGGTCCGTGGCGCCGGCGCCCGCGGCATTCGCCGCTTCGTGCAGGTCTCGGCGATCGACGTGGACAAGCCGGTGCCCGCCGACACCGGCGAGGTGTGGAAGGCGTACGTCGTCGCCAAGCGGGATGCCGACGTGGCGCTGCGCGCCAGCGACCTGGACTGGACGATCCTGCGTCCGGGGCGGCTCACCGACGACCCGGCGACCGGTCTGGTCACGCTCACCCCCGACGCCCAGCCCGCCGATGTCACCCGCGCCGACGTGGCCGCGACCCTCGCCGCGGTCCTCGACGAGCCGGCCAGCATCGGTCACCAGTGGAACCTGGTCGGCGGCGACGTGCCGGTGCGCGAGGCGCTCAGCGCGGCGACGCGCTGAGCCGGATCCTCTCGACGATCTCCAGCGTTGCCGCACCGGCCGGGGTGGTCGGGTCGATCACCGCGAAGTGGTCGCCGGCCACCTCGATCAGGTGGGCATGGCCGCCGGCGGCCGTCGCGGCCCTCACGTAGGAGGCGGACTGCTCGAAGGGGACGTTCGCGTCCGCGCGGCTGTGCACGCACCAGAGGGGCACCTCGAGCGGCACAACTCGGATCGGGTCCACCTCTGCATCGCCCTCGCCCGGCCGATGCCCGAGAAACCCCTCGACAGCTCCCCCGCCGAGGCCTGCGGCCGCCGCCGCTCGGAGGTCGAGGACCCCGGCCTGACTGACCACGTGGCTGAGCCGACCACCGGCCGCTGCCCAGGTGACCAGGTGTCCACCGGCCGAGTGGCCGACACCCACCACCGGCGCCCGTGACGGGTCGACGCCGAGCTCGAGCTCGTCGAGGTGAGCGAGCGCCGCAGTCACGTCGTCGAGGGTCGCGGGCACGCCGCCGCCGTTGCCGACCCGGCGGTACTCGACGTTCCAGACCGTCCAGCCGCGCTCGCACAGCGCGGCGGCGACCGGACGGCCGTACTCGATGCCGTACTCGGCCTTCCAGAAGCCGCCGTGGATCACCACCACGACGCCGTACGGCGTGCCCTCGGGCACCGACAGCTCGCCGTACTGGCTGGGGTCGGCGCCGTAGGCATGGCGGACAGCTGACTGCACGACGCCATCCTGCCCGCATCCGGGCGTGAGGGGGTCGGATCAGCCGGCGGTGCGTTGGACGAGGTCCGCGACCACCGCCTCCAGGCTGCCGCGGCTCTCCAGGACGCGACGTTGCCGGGTGGCGCCTCCACCCCGCGCCAACAGCTGCTCGAGCAGGCCGTCGACGGTCTCGCTGTCCCCGGCATCAGCCAGTGCTGGGCGGACCTGGGTGACCAGTGCCTCCAGCACCTCCCGGGCCGGCGCCAGCTCCAGGCGGGTCGGGTGGACCAGCCGGTCGGCGATCCCGTCGCGGGAGGCCCGCCAGCTCGCCGCCCGCAGCAGGTCGCTGCGCCAGCGGCGATCGATCGCGAGGTCGTCGGCGGCGGCGGTGGTGACCAGACCACGGACCAGCGCGGCGACCAGCACCGCGTCGTCGAGATCGGTGCACACATCTGCCACCCGCACCTCCAGCGTCGGGTAGCTCGCAGAGAGGCGGGCATCGAAGTAGACCATTCCCTCGTCCAGCGCGGCGCCCCAGGACACCAGTGTCCGACGCACTCGGTCGTACTCGGCCGGCCGGGCGAACGCCTCCCCGGTGCCGTTGGAGGGCCAACTCCGCCAGATCTGGGTGCGCCAGCTGGCGTAGCCGGTGTCCCGCCCGCGCGCGTACGGCGAGTTCGCACTGAGCGCGATCAGCGGCGGCAGCCAGGGCCGGATCGCGTCCAGGACCCGCACGCCCTCCTCGGCGTCGCTGACCTCGACGTGCACGTGCATCGCGCACGCCAACGAGGTGCGGGCGAGCTCGCCGAACTGCTGCCGGATCCGCTCGTAGCGAGGCGTCCGGGTGACCTGGTCCCCCTCGTCGGCCAGCACCGGTGTGGGCACTGCCACCGCGGCGACGCCGACACGTTCGGCGACCCGGGAGACGGTACGACGTCCCGAGCCCAGCTGGGCGGCCAGGTCGGCGAGCCCCGTGCAGGGCACGGTGGCGGTCTCGACCTGGTAGCGGAAGAGCTCCGACTCGACCTCGGCGTCGCGATCGGGCTCCGCGCGTCGCTCCTGCTCGCCACCTTCGCTGTGGTGCTCACGCAGCGCCGCCTCCGCCACCGGGCTCGACCGGCCGCTGTCCGGATCCACCAGCAGCAGCTCTTCCTCCACACCCAGCGAGCGCGTCACGTCGGCCTGGTACCCGAACCTGCGCGAGCGAGCCCTCGACGCGAGGGCTCAGTGTCCCGGGTCGCCGCGGTCCTTGCGGGCCTGCTCGCGCAGGTCGCGCTCGATGCCCCGGGCACGCTTGCGCTCGAACAACAGGATCATCACCACCATCCCGATCACCACGATGACGGTGGCGATGACGGAGTAGAGGGTCATAGGTCGCTCACCTCTCCGACCTCAACGTAACCACGCGACACAAGCCGACCCAGCGCTCAAGCGAAATCCAGCACACCAACCCGCCCACGGGGGTGCGGGTGGCGAAGCCCCCGGCCCGCCGACACACCCACACCAACCCCACCAACAGGGGGTGCGGGTGGCGAAGCCCCCGCCCGCCGACACACCCACACCAACCCCACCAACAGGGGGTGCGGGTGGCGAAGCCCCCGCCCGCCGACACACCCACACCAACCCCACCAACAGGGGGTGCGGGTGGCGAAGCCCCCGCCCGCCGAGCGAAGCGAGGCACAACATGACGAGGCGACCCGGTCTGCGCGTAGCGCAGACACGGGCCGCCAGAGTCGAGTGGAGCTGGCGGGAATCGAACCCGCGTCCTCGAGCGTCGAACCAGGTCTTCTCCGGGTGCAGTCCGTGATGTCGTTTTCTCAGCCCCGGTGCTCGCACGAACACGTCACCGACAGGCTCAGTCAGGTTTGAGTCCCGATCAACCGCCCTGACAGCAGCGGATCAGCAAGTCTCCTGGATGACGCCTGGGTCCGGGACGGAGACGGATGCCCGGTCAGACGCTTCGATCACCGCTCAGGCGGCGAGAGCGAAGGAACTGCGCTTGTTGTCGGCAGTTATTGGTTCCCAGCGATCGTTTACGAGATGACGCTGGCTCCTCGACCCGCTTCCCCTGGAACTAACGTCCCAAGTCGAAACCGATCAGCCCCTCTTGAGTTGTGAAACCCATTCTAGGTGACACAACCACGTCGACGCCTCCGGGATTCCCTACCGCGGCTTGTGTCGTCGTTCGCTGGCAGCATTCGCCACCAAACGACGACACAAGAACCCGTCCTGCTCACGCAAGCAGGCGCTCCGCGTTGTGCCAGCAGACGTCGCGGAGCCAGTCCTCCCCCAGACCGAGGTCGGCCAGCCAACCCAACTGGTCGGCGTAGGAGAACGGCAGCGTCGGGAAGTCCGAGCCCCACACGACCCGGTCCTGCAGGTCGGCCAGGCGGGGCACCAGGTCCGCCGGGTAGCCGCCGTGACCGTGCGGGTCGTCGGCGAAGAACGGGGTGAACGCCATCGAGGTGTCCAACCGGACCTCGTCGTACTGCTCGGCGAGGGCGAGGAAGTCGGCGCACTCCGGCGACCCCATGTGGGCGATCACCAGGCGCAGCCGGGGGTGCCGGGCCAGCACCCGGGCGGTCGACGCCGGCCCCGTGTACGACGTACCCACCGGTCCTGAGCCTGCGTGCACCATGATCGGGGTGCCCGCCTCGGCAAGCGCTCCCCAGGCCGGGTCCAGCAGCGGATCGTCGAGGTGGAATCCGCCGACCTGCAGGTGCGCCTTGAAGATCCGGACACCGTCGGCGATCAGGTCCGGGACGTAGTCGGCGGACTCAGGCTCGGGGTAGAGCGTCGCCGAGCGGAGCACCTCGGGGACCTCGGCGGCGAACTCGGCGGACCAGTCGTTGAGGAAGCCGGCCACACCGGGCTTGTGGGCGTAGGGCAGCGTCGAGAAGTGGCGCACCCCTGCGTCGCGGAGGAAGGCGATCCGCTCGTCGGCCGCGCCGCGATACCGGATCGGCCACGGGCGCCCGATCAGCTCGCCGGCGCCGTCGAACTCCCGCCAGACCGCCCGCTCGATCGGCGGCGGGAGGAAGTGGACGTGGAGGTCGATCAGGCCGTCGAGGCCGAGGCCAGCGGTGAACGCGCGGACCTCGCCGGCATCAGTCACGCATGCCCTTGAGCCGACGCCCCAGCTCGACCTGCTTCTCCCGGTCTGCCTCGCGAGAGGCGATGCTCTGTCGCTTGTCCCAGGTCTTCTTGCCCTTGGCCAAGCCGATCTCGACCTTGGCCCGGCCCTTCACGAAGTACAGGCTGAGCGGGACCACGGTGAGACCCTTCTCGTTGACCCGGCGCTCGATCTTGTCGATCTCGACCCGGTTCAGGAGCAGCTTGCGCTTGCGGCGGGCGGCGTGGTTGGTCCAGGTCCCCTGCGCGTATTCGGGGATGTGGACGGCGTGCAGCCAGGCCTCGCCGTTGTCGATGTCGACGAAGCCGTCGACCAGGCTGGCCCGCCCCATCCGCAGCGACTTCACCTCGGTGCCCTGGAGCACCAGGCCCGCCTCGAAGGTGTCCTCGATCAGGTAGTCGTGGCGCGCCTTCTTGTTGGAGGCGATGAGCTTGCGACCCTCGGCCAGATCATTCTTGGCGGTCTTGGCTCCACCTGACTTCGCGGACATGGGTCCATTCTCCCAGTCGGGGTCAACCGGTTTGGTGGCCGGCCACCCGCACCGATCCATGCGGGGCCGGCCGTCTGTGGTGAGCCTCGTGGGGCTCAGAACGTGATGGGGAAACACGTTCTCAGAGATAACCCATCGGGTCGACGGGTTCGCCGTTGCGGAGCACGGTGAAGTGCAGGTGGCAGCCGGTGGACCAGCCGGTGGTGCCGGCGTATCCGACGACCTGGCCGCGGCTGACCTTCGCGCCCTCGCCCACCGCATAGCTGCTGAGGTGGTTGTAGACCAGCGTGATCACGGCGCCGTTGACCCGACCGATGGCCAGGTAGAGACGGTTGCCGTACACCTCGTCGTAGTAGGTGTCGATGACCGTGCCGCCGGCGCCTGCCCACAGCTGCGACCCGCACGGCGCCCCGAAGTCGGTGCCGTTGTGCAGGCTGTAGTAGCCGTAGATCGGGTGGGTCCGGTAGCCGTAGGGCGAGGTGACCGGCCCGCTGGAAGGGGTGTGCAACAGCCCGCCGGTGTCGCCGTTGTAGCTGCCCGACTGGCCACGGGAGGCGTTGAGGATCCGCTGCTTGATCCGGGCCTCCCGGGCCTCGAGGCGCTCCAGAGCGGCCTTGTCGGCCGCCTTCGCGCGGACCGCTGCGGCGCGGGTCTTGCGGGTCCGGTCCACCAGGCCGGCGATCCGGTTGCGGGTGTTGGTCGCTTGGGTGGCCAAGACCTTGATCTGGGCGAGGTTATCGTCGGCGGCCTTCTTGGAGGCGGCGACCGCGTTGCGTGCCTTCTGGACCTCGTCCTTGTGCTCCTCGAGCGCCTCCTCGGCGAGCACCAGGGCGTCCAGGGCCTGCTGCTCGCGGCCGACGACGACACCGTTGCCGGTCTCGTTGATCATGATCTCCTCGACCGAGCCGGAGTCGAGGTAGGAGCGCACCATCTCCAGGTTCGGGTCTCCGGCGGTGGCGATGCCGATCACGGTGCTCCGGGTCGCCTCCCGCTGCTCGGCGACCTCGATCCGGGCGGCACGCAACTCGGCGACGGCGGTCTCGAAGCGCGCCTGGGCGCGGGTCAGTTTGCGCTGCAGCTGAGCGCTCACCTTGCGGGCGGCGGCAAGGTCGCCGCGGACCCGCTCGAGGCGGCCACGCGCCGCGCTGAGGTTGCTGCGTGCCGCGTTGAGCCGGCCGCTGATCCGAGTGACCCGCTTGCTCGACTCGTCGAGGTGATCATGGGCCTTGTCGATCTGGCCCTGCACCTTCTTCTGCTCGTTCTTGAGCTTGTCGGTGTCGTCGGCCCGGGCCACCGGACCGAGGAGGCCGGCGATCGCCACCAGGGCGACGGCCGAGATGAGCAACCACATGGGTCGGTCGCGGGCGGGACGGGACTCCGGGCACGGACGGCTACCGGGCAGCCGTCGGGCGCTGGGGAAGAAGCGCACGAATCTGACCTTCAGTGTTCGGGGAAGAGAACCCGACGACCGTATCCGCCGACGATCAGACTTTGATGTATTTGCGTGTCAGCAGGAGTGTCGGAATCACGGTCAGCGCCGGACCCAACAGCGCGATGCCGGGCGGCACCAGACCGAAGATCGCCTGCAGATAGTCACTCCAGTCGATCCAGGGCAGGAAGGTGACCACTTCGGCCATCCCCGTCTCGATCGCGAAGTACTGGAAGGCCGCCAACGCGCCGGACGCGAGAGCGACGCCGACGATCGCGGTCACCAGGGCCTCGAGCAGGAACGGCAGCGCGATGTAGAGCGTGGAGGCGCCCACCAGCCGCATGATCCCGATCTCGCGGCGGCGCGCCATGGCGGCCAGGCGGATGGTGTTGGCGACGAGCAGTAACGCGGCCAGCAGCAGGAAGCCGGAGCCGATCCAGGAGCCGTACTTCAGCGCGGTCATGATGCCGAAGATCTGGCCGAGTGCCTCGCGCTGGTCCTTGATCGAAGAGACGCCGTCGAGCCCCTCGACAGCGCTGATCACGCCGTCGGCCTCGTCGGGCTGCTCCAGGGTCACCCAGTACGCCGAGGGCCAGTCGTCGACGGTGACCACCGGGTCGGAGCCCTCGAAGACCTCCTCCGGGAGGATCTCCTGGGCCTTCTCGTAGCCCTCTTCCTTGGTCTGGTACTCGTAGGAGGCGACTTCGGGGCTGGCCTCGATCTCCTCCTCGATCCGCTCCCGCTGCTGGTCGGTGACCTCTCCCCCGGCGCACTGCGGCGCGCCGGAGGGGTCGTCCACGGTGCAGAGGTTGACCAGGATCTGGAGCTCGCTGCCGAGGGTCTCCGAGGTCTTGTCGGCCTGCCGCTGCAGCAGGATGCCGCAACCGGCCAAGGTCAGGGAGACGAAGAGCGTGAGGATGACCGCCAGGTGCATCGTGAGGTTGCGACGCAGACCGGTGCGGAGCTCGGAGAAGACGTAGCGCAGCTGCATGGGTGTGGAAACTCTCCTGGGAGGTGGCGAGGAGCGGGCGGGGCGTGGCTCAGTGCTGGAAGCCGTAGCTTCCGGCGGCCTCGTCACGCACCACGCGCCCGTGCTCGAGCTCGATGACGCGCTTGCGGAACTGGTCGACGATGCCGTGGTCGTGGGTCGCCATCACCACGGTGGTGCCGGTCTCGTTGATCTCCTCGAGCAGCTTCATGATCCCTACCGAAGTGCTCGGGTCGAGGTTGCCGGTCGGCTCGTCGGCGATCAGGATCATCGGCCGGTTGACGAACGCCCGGGCCACCGCGACCCGCTGCTGCTCACCGCCGGAGAGCTCGTCGGGCATCCGCTCGGACTTGTCCTTGAGGCCGACCATCTCCAGCGTCGCCGGAACGGTCCGGGTGATCTCGCGTTTCGACTTGCCGATCACCTGGAGCGCGAAGGCGACGTTCTCCGCGACCGTCTTGTTCGGCAGCAGCCGGAAGTCCTGGAAGACGGTGCCGACCTGGCGCCGCAGTCGCGGCACCTTCCAGCCAGCCATCCGGTTGATCTCCTTGCCGGCGACGTAGACCCGACCGGCGGTCGGGCGCAGCTCGCGCAGCACCAACCGGAGCGCTGTCGACTTGCCGGAGCCGGAGGTGCCGACGAGGTAGACGAACTCGCCCTTGTCGATGTCCAGCGTCACCTGATCCAGCGCGGGGTTGCCGGGGCCGGGGTACTTCTTGGTGACCTTCTCGAAGCGAATCACCCTCCGGACGGTACGCGACCGGACCAGGAGAGGCGGAAATCCGCCCCCGGGGCGTCGCCGGGCGTGGCGCGGATCACCACGTCCTCCCGGCCACCCGGGACGCGTGTGCCACCCCACTACAGTGCACGTGTGCCGACCGTCCTGCGCGCGCTGCTGCTCGCCGTGCTGCTGACCGCGGCGCCGGTGACGGTGGGGGTGCTGGTCTCCGGCCCTCCGGACGAGGCGCCGGTGCCGCCGTACACGGGGACACCGCTGGCCGAGTTCGACACCTCGACGGTGGCGCTGAGCCGCACCGGGTTCTGTGACCGGCTCCCCTCCGAGGCGGTCGCTGCGGCCCTCGACGTGGCCGGGAGCGAAGAGGACGAGGTGGTCACACGTGAGTACGGCAATGGAGAGAAGGCCAAGGTCGCCGGTCGTCGCGACGTGATGCACGAGTTCGGGTGCAGCTTCGGCAGCGGCCGTGCTGCGGCGTCAGCCTGGCTCTTCGCTCCGCCGGTCACCGAGCAGCGGGCCCGGGAGTTGATCCGCACCACGGCGGCCGACGGGTGTCGGCGGATCGCAGACGCCCCGTCGTACGGCGAACCGTCGGTCGCGCTCTCCTGCGGCGGCGCGCGCCCGACCGTGAGCTTCCGCGGCCTCTTCGGCGACGCCTGGCTCACCTGTCAGCTGCGAGCCGGGGAGCGGACGGACGCCGACGAGCTGGTGGATCGAGCCGGGCGGTGGTGCGTCGCGGTGGCCCGCGCCGCGGCTCAGGACTAGTTGCTAGTGGGGCTAGGGCGTGGCTCCTTAGTGGCAGACCAGGTCACCGCAACCGGGGACCTCGACGATCCGCCCGTTGATCCGGGCGTCGAAGTGGTGCAGGTCGCTGGCGCCATAGGTCCAGGCCATCTGGTGGGCAGCCATGATCCGCACCACCGCGTGGTCGCGGGAGCGCCACGCCACCCGCGGGTGCGACCGGCTCTTCCACCAGCGATTCGGGTAGACGCCCTGGGGCGAGGTGTAGGGGTTCTCCCACGGGTTGATGTCCAGGGCACGGCCGTAGGAGTGCGGTGAGCGGACGCCGGGCCGTCCGACCACGTCGCGGCAGTTGAAGGCCGAGGTGTTGCCGGTGGCCATCGACCGATAGTCGTCGGCGCCGTGGAGCCGGGCGGACCAGCCGAAACGGTCGACCCGGTACATCGATCGGATCGGCAGCTTGCGCCGATACATGGCGGCGAGCGCCCCGGCCATCTTGCCGATCGCACCGGACGCAGCGACCAGCTCGCCACGTCGCCGGTAGCCCTGGTAGTCCCAATAGTTGATCCGCAACAGGCGCAGGCCCGCGCGGCCCACGGGGCAGCCGGTGTGCCAGCTCCGTCCGGTCATCTGCCGCCACACGCGGTTCGGGATGGCGCTGATCCGCGGGTTCGCGCCGGTGCCGACCGCGTGCGCCTGCGTCGGCAGCCGGCGCGGGCTCGGGGCGGCGGCCGGCAGTCGGACGGGAGTGCCCGGAGGGCGGTTGTCCAGGGCATGCACCGGACTGCGGTCGCCGGTGACCCAGGCGAGGCGGCGCACCACGGCCCGCCACCGGGTGTCGCTGCGCGGCGAGACCGTGAACTCCACCCGACCGGTCGCGTCGGTCCGCCCCCGGCGCGCGGTGACCCACCGGCGGCCGTCCTTGCGCTGCAGCTCGACCCGGCCGCGCTGGACGGACAGCGGCCCGCCCCGCCAGCGCGCGGTGAGGGTGGCGGTGGTCTCGTCGACGAAGCGCTTCTGCCCGCCCAGGGTGACCCGGCCCTCCCGGCGCACCAACCGGACCTGGTGGGTCACCTGCGCCGGGTCGTTGACGTCGTCACCGGCATACGCGGCACGGACCACGTTGTCGGCCGGACGACGGCGCAGCGTGACCTGGACCGACCCCGCGCCGTCCTCGTCGGTGCTGAGATCGGCGATCGGGCGCCACTGCCCGCCGACGCGCCGCTCCACGCTCAGCACTGCCCCGGCCAGCGGCCCGGACTCCCCGGCCAACGCGAATCGCACCGTGGCGGATGCCTGGGCGCGCGCCGGTGCGGAGTCTGCGCTCAGGCGGGAGGCCGCGGCAGCCGAGGCCGGGGGCGCCGTACCGAGGCCGGCGAGAACCAGCGCGAGGAGGAGTGTGCCCAGACCGAGAGTGCCCAGACCCAGCGCGCGCATGTCGACCATCCGCGCACCCTATGTCGGTTCAGGTGGCTCAGCCGGCAGGCTGCTCCGCGCCGCGCCGCCAGCGGATGCCGGCCTCCAGGAAGTCGTCGATCTCACCGTCGAAGACCGGCTGCGGGTTGCCGGTCTCGTAGCCGGTGCGGAGGTCCTTCACGATCTGGTACGGGTTGAGCACGTAGTTGCGCATCTGATCGCCCCAGCTGGCCGCGACGTCGCCCTTGAGGTCCTTCTTCAGCGCCGCTTCCTCGGCCTTCTTCTTCGCCAGCAGCTTGGCCTTGAGGACGATCATGGCGGCGGCCTTGTTCTGCAGCTGCGACTTCTCGTTCTGGCAGGAGACGACGATGCCGGTCGGGATATGGGTCAGCCGCACCGCCGAGTCGGTGGTGTTCACCGACTGGCCACCCGGCCCGCCCGAGCGGAACACGTCGGTGCGGATCTCGTTCTCGTCGACCTCGATCTCGTCGGTCTGCTCCAGCTGGGGCACCACCTCGACGGCGGCGAACGAGGTCTGCCGGCGGCCCTGGTTGTCGAACGGGCTGATCCGGACCAGGCGGTGGGTGCCGACCTCGACCGAGAGGGTGCCGTAGGCGTACGGCGCGTGGATCGCGAACTCGGCCGACTTGATGCCGGCCTCCTCGGCGTAGGAGACGTCGAAGACCTCAACCGGGTACTTGTTGCGCTCGGCCCAGCGGGTGTACATCCGCATCAGCATCTCGGCGAAGTCGGCGGCGTCCACGCCCCCGGCGCCGGAACGGATGGTGACGATCGCCTCGCGTTCGTCGTACTCGCCGGAGAGCAGGGTGCGGACCTCGAGCGCCTCGACGTCCTTCTTCACCTTGGCCAGCTCGCTCTCGGCCTCGGCGAGGGTGTCGGCGTCGGCCTCCTCGGCGGCCAGCTCGGCCAGCACCTCGAGGTCGTCGATCCGGCCGCGCAGGGCGTTGAAGCGCTCGAGCTGGCCCTGCAGCGCGGAGAGCCGGCCGGTGACCTTGGTGGCGTTGGCCTGGTCGTCCCAGAGGTCGGGCGCGGCGACCTGCTGCTCGAGGTCGGCGATGTCGGACTCCATCTTGGTCAGGTCGAGGACCTGCTCGATGGTGTGCATCGTCGCAGTCAGCTGCTTGATCTCGGCGTCGAAGTCGGGGCCTGCCACAAGGAGCAACACTACGGGGCGGGCGGCGACGTGGCGAAACGTGTCGTGCCGGTGCGTGCGGTCAGCGGCGGCCGAAGACCTGCGCGGCGTACCAGACCCCACCGTCGGACTGGGCCGCACCGGCGCCGATGAGCCGGAACCGCCGGTCCAGGATGTTGCGGCGGTGGCCCGGCGACCGCATCCAGGCCTTCACCGCGGCCTTCCCGGTCGGGTAGCCGTAGGCGACGTTCTCCCCCACCCGGCTCAGGTCGCAGCGACGCAGCACCGCACTCAGATTCTGGTGGAACATCCGCTCCTGCGCGGCCATCCGGCGGGCCTGCTTGCGGGCGGCCCGGGTGACGCACTTGTCGGCCCGCAGCCGCGGACGGTCGTGCGCCACCCGGCGCCGGTTGGTGTGCTCGACGATCGCCTTCTGGTACGACGCCGGCCCGGCGCGCTGCACCGACTCCCGTACCTCCGGCGGCCGCCCGTCCGGCGGCCGTCCGTCCGACGCCGCCGCGGCGGCCGACGTGGGCGCTGCCCACACCAGCCCGAGGGCGACGACGAGTCCCAGCAGAGCCCGGTGCAGGGGGATGACGTCAGTCATCGTTCGACGGTAGTCACGGTCGCCGCTGCAAGGCCAGGATCAGATCGGAGTCGGGACGTTCCCGGTACGAACGTCCCGGGTCCGGGATGACCGGGTGAGAAGTGGGGACCTGGTCACCGTGCCCTCCCCCGCCTCCGTGGCCCCGACCCGGGCCGGCCTTGGCCTGCCGATGGTGGTGTGCCTGATGCTCACGCTGGCGCTGAGGGTGCCGTTCCTCGGTCGGGACCTGGGCAGCGACGAGTCCGGCCTGCTGCTCGTGGCACGCGGCTGGGAGGCGGGCGGCGGCGGTCTCTACGGCGACTACTGGGTCGATCGCCCGCCGCTCCTGATCGGCTACTTCGCGCTGGCCGACCTGGTCCCCGGCGAGTGGGGGCCACGGCTGCTGGGCTGCCTGGCCGCCGCCGTGCTGGTCCTCAGCGCCACCGTGGCCGGCCAAGTGCTGCGCGGGAGGAACGGTGCCTGGGCCG
Source organism: Nocardioides sp. BGMRC 2183 (assembly GCA_008123405.1). Taxonomy (GTDB): domain Bacteria; phylum Actinomycetota; class Actinomycetes; order Propionibacteriales; family Nocardioidaceae; genus Nocardioides. The sequence goes on along the minus strand of VSSA01000007.1, from coordinate 126,066 downwards.
CGGGCTTGGCGGCGAGCGCCGGGTCGTCGTACCTGATCGCGGGGCATGAGGTCGGCGGAATGGTGCAAGGCATCGCACTGGTGATGGCCTGCTGCTGCGCGGTGCTGGTCACCCTCCAGCGCACGCGCACCGTCATCGGCACGGCGCTCGGCTGCGCCATCGCCGGCGCATTCGGCGTCGCGGCCGTGCTGGTGAAGCAGAACCTGGTGGACGGACTGGTGTTCGGGGCGGTCGCGGTCGTGGCCGCCAGATCGATCGGCGCGCTGGACGCGCGGCGCCTGGTCGCCGCCGGCGCGGGCGGCCTCGCCGGCGCGTTGTCGGCGCTGCTCGTGGTCCTCGGCGCAGCCGCTCTCGCGGGCGTCGAGCTGAACGCGTTGTGGTACGCGCTGTGGGAGTTCCGCGCGGACGCCGTCCGCGCCATCGCCGGGGCCAGCACCTCCGCGCCCCAGGCGCGCTTCCGGAACACGATGCTGGTCCTCGTGGCCAGCGGGCTGGCCCTGCTGGTGGTCGGGTTCGTGCTCCTCCTCCCGGCGACCCTCGCCACGCGGAAGCGGCGTCCTGCCGTGCTCGGCACGGTCGCGCTACTGGTGGTGGCAGCTGGTGGCATCGTCGGCGGTGGGAGCTGGTGGAGCCACTATCTGCTGCAACTGGTGCCTGCCTGCTGCCTGATCGCGGGGATCGGGGCACCGGGCGCTCCCAGCGAGTTGCGCTGGCGAGGGCGGCTGCTGACCTCCGGCGTGGCCGCGGCCGCGCTCTCCGCCGTGGTGGCGTGTGTCGTCGGCATCGTCATCACACGGGATCCGACGCCGGAGGTGGCGACCGCGAGGGCGGTCGCGGAAGCCGCCGAATCCGACGACACCGTCTTCGTGGCGTACGGGACCGCCGAGGTCGTGCTCTACTCCCGATTGGAGAGCGACTATCCGACGCTGTGGAGCCTGCCGATGCGGGTCCTCGACCCGGAGCAGCGGCGACTCGAGCGCCTGCTGTCCGGGCGGCAGGCGCCGACCTGGCTGGTGCAGGTCGAGTCGTGGAGTGCGTGGGGGCTCGACGAGGGCGGCGCGCTGACCGCCCTCGTCCAAGAGCGCTACCGCAGCGTCGGGTCGCCGTGCGGCATCCCGATCCTGCTCCTGCGGGGCGAGGAGCGTCCGACCCCGACCTGTCGCGCCCGATGACACCGGGCCCGGGCGCTCCCTGAGGGAGCGGCCCGGGCCCGACGCCCGCGTTACCTGCTCAGCGCTTCAGCTTGCGGAACCGGAAGACGTCCCGGTCGGCGCGTACGTCAGCGTCACCGGCGTAGCGCGCGACCACGCGATAGCTGCCGGCCTTCAAGCGCGGACCGACGGTGCAGGTCGCTCGCCCGTTCCGCACGACCGCCACGCAGAGCCGCTTGCCCTTGCTGGTGAAGGTGACCTTGCCGCCTGCCTGCTTGGCCAACGTCGCGACGAGCCGCACCGGCTTGCCGGCCCTGACCTTGTTCGGCGTGGCCTTGGCCTTCAGCCGGGCGTCGGCCTTGGTCTTCTCGGTGACCGTCAGCACGACGTTCTTGTGCGAGGCGGCGTGCACGTCGTCGCCGGAGTAGGCCACCGCCACGACGTACTGTCCCGGCGCCGGCATCATGCCGACGTCACAGGAGGCCGCACCGTCCTCGACGGTGGCGGTGCACAGGGCGTCCTCGCCGTTGAGGAACTCCACCGTGCCGGTGGCGACGGCGGGGTCGATCTCGGCGGTCAGGGTGAGATCGTCACCGAAGGCCGTCCTCACGTTGCCGGTTCGCAGCGTGGTCGGCGTCAGGTCCGGCAGCGCCGGCTCGACGACGGTGACCACCCGGGTGGCGACCGCCTGGTTGCCGTTGGTGTCCTCCACCAGGTAGGTCAGCCCGTAACGCCCAGCCGTCGTGGTGTCGACCAGTCCGACCACCTCGACCGCGGCACTGACGTCCCCGTCGGTGTCGTCGGTTGCGCTCACCCCGGCCATCGGGTCGAACGCGACGCCGACCTCGACCTCGTTCGCGCTCTCCTCCGGCAGGGTCAGCTCCGGAGCGGTGACGTCGGTGCCCGCGGCGGTGGCCACGAAGACGCCACCGAACTGCCGCAGCCCACGGACCGGCTCACCACCGGCAGCGCGGCTGTCGGCCACCCAGGCGTAGAGCTCGCCCTCGTCCAAGCCGCTCCACTCGACGGTGGCCGGCCAGCCGGACTTCGCGGTGTCCTCGCCGATCACGGTCTCGGTGGGGGTGACCACCGTGAGCGCGTCGGTCTCGAAGGAGGTGGTCCGGGTCTCCAGGTCGACGGGCAGCACCAGGTTGTCCTCGGCCCCGTTGTAGCGACCGCGGTTGTCGTACTCGGTGGCACCGAAGTTGTCGAAGTACGGCGAGTACGTGTCGATGCTGACCTGCGACTTCGCGACGTCGAACTGGAGCAGTCGCAAGAAGCTCGCACCGAACTGCAGCTGGTCGCCGGCGGCGTGGTCGTTGACCCCGTCACCGTCGAGGTCGATAGAGCCGTTGACCACCTTGTCGGGCCACAGCTCGCTGGCGGCCACCGTGTAGAACTGGTAGTCGGCCAGCAGCTCGACCACGCCGTGCTCGACTGTCACGCCCACGTCGGACTTCACGTTGGTGCCGACGCCGTGCTCGTGGCCGGCGAGGACCAGGAACACGTTCGGGTTGTCGGTGACCACCTCGTCGAAGAGCCGGCTGCCGTCCGCGGAGAAGCCGGCACCGCGTCCGTCGGGCGCCGTGGAGGGCGCGATGTAGGCGTGGGTGAGCAGGATGCCGTTGCGGTCGCCGTACCGCTCGAAGACGCTGCTGGCCCAGTCCGCCTCCTCCTGGGTGACCCCGTAGGAGAGTCCGACCGCGACGAAGTCCAAGCCGCCGGCGGAGAACAGGATGTAGTTGTTCTGGTTGTCCTGTCCCTCGGTGACGACCGCCCCGCTCTCGTCGGTGACCTCGTCATAGGCGTGGTACGACGCACCGGCCGGCCACTGCTGTGCGGCCCGGTAGTAGCGCTCCGGGCCGTACCACTGGTTGAACCGCGAGGCCGGACCGGTCTCGTTGCCCAGCTGGTTGTCGTGGTTGCCCGCGATCACCTGGTTGACCATCCCGGCGTCGTCCAAGGTCTCCTGGGCGGCGGAGGTGAAGTCGAACTCGGCCCTCACCTGCTCGTCCAGACCGGGCCAGCGCAGGTTGCCGGCGCCATCGAGCGCCAGTGGGTCGTTGTAGTCGTTCTCGATCACGTCGCCGGTGTGCGCGGTGTAGGCGATCTTGCGCTCCGCGGCGTTGTCGGCGATCCACTGCGTGGACGCCTGGTAGGCCGCGGCCCACACCTCTTGCTCGACCTGCGCCATCACGTCGCTCGGCTCGTCGGCGCCGTCGAAGTCGTTGTAGGTGCCGCCCGCAGCCCCCTCGGCGAGGTACTGGGTGTCGGTGAAGTGCGCGAGCGAGAAGTCGTAGGCCGACGGGTCCTCGAAGGAGTCCTTGTCGTCCTGGGCCGACTCGTCGCGCGGCGAGAGGTCGTCGGCGAACGGGTCGATCCCGGTGACCAGCACGTGCACGATGCCGTCGTCGACCTGGCTGGCCTGCACCCGACCGCTGACCACGGTGTTTCCGGTCTCGGCACCGCGGGACTCGCCGACGGCGACCCAGCGCCCGGCGGTGGCGTCCCAAGCATGGACGGCGACGGCGCGGTTCGGGTCGGCGACACCGCTCCACACGATGCGCTGGCCGCTCGCTGCGCCGGACACCTCCACGTCGTACCGCTGGAACGGGATGTGGCGGCTCGACACGCTGGCGCTGGTCTCGCCGTCGGGTCGCTGCTCGCCGGCTACCTCGGCCTCGTCGGTGAAGTCGAACTCGAGCGTGGTCGGCATCGCGGTCACCACGCCGCTGAAGCCGTCGGCGGCCGGAGTCGCCTCGGCCTCGCGGAAGGTGGTGGTCACCTCGCCGCCGTCCGCGCTCTCGGCGATCGCCGACAGCGAGACCGAGCCCTTGCCCTGACCGCTGTCGGTGCCGCCGCCGGTCGGGATCGAGGCGGAGGTGAAGTCGACGGTCCAGGAGTACGGCTCGCCGAAGACACCGGTCGCAGAGATCTCGATGCGGTGGTCACCGGCCTTCATTCCTGGGCCGATCTCGTCGCCGGGCTCGATCTCCTCGCCGTCGAGCAGGTAGCTCCAACCGGTGGCGTGCTCGGCGTTGGCGACCTCCACCCCGAACGTGGTCGGCTCGGTGAGGTGGTCTCCGTCGGCAGGTGTGGTGCCGGTCAGCTCGACCTGGGAGCCGGGGACGTCGCCCAGCTCGGCGGCGTAGCGCGCTCCGACCTGGGCTGCGTCCAGCACCCGGCTGTAGACACGGGAGGCCGCGATCGCGGTCGGGGCGTAGAACTGGGCGCCGGCGTTGTTGGCGGCGTCCCCACCGAGCACCCACTGGGTCGCGCTGCTGCTCGGCTTGCCCAGCGGGCCCGGCGCGGCGCTGCTCGCCTGCAGCAATCCGTTGACGTAGAGGTGGGCGTTGGCGCCGTCCCAGACCCCGACGGTGTGATACCAGCGGCCGGACTGCAGCGTGGTGCCGGTCGCCCGGTAGGACCCACCGGTGTAGGGGTTGAAGGTGAGCTGGTCGCCGTAGATCGCGATCGCGGTGCCACCGGCCTCCTTGGAGGAGCAGAGGTCCTCCTCCTGCCCGACCGGCACGTCGGCGTCGAACTTGAACGTGCACTCGATGGTGTAGCCGTCGGCCAGGGCGTCCCACTGCTCGTAGAACTGGTAGCCGTAGGCGTCGTCGACGCCGTCGAAGATGCCGACCTGACGTCCCAACGCGGTGTCCTCGGTGATCACCGGGGAGCCCCAGGTCTTCTGGGCCAGACCCTGGGCGTGATCGGTGGCGCTGCCGTCGGAGAAGTCGACGTCGAGGATGTCGGCGGTCGGCACGGTGACCTCGAAGCCGTACTCGGCCGCGGCGGCGGCGACCTCGGCCGCATTCAGTCCGCGAGACCAGACCCGGGAGCCGGCGAAGGAGGCCGGCGGGGCCCACTGCCCGACACCGCTCGGCGCGGCGTCGCCGCCGACGACGAACCGGTGGGTCGCCGCGTTCGGCGGGACGAGGAAGGCGCCGGTGGCCGGCGTCGATCCGACCGGAGCGCCGTTGACGTAGAGGGTGAGCTGCGCGCCGTCCCAGACCGAGACTGCGTGATACCAGGTGTCACCCTCGACCGGGCTGAGCACCCGCTGGTAGCCGCCGCCGATGTGGGCCATGGTGCCGAGTGTGCCGCCGGTGACGTAGATCGAGAGGCCACCGGCTTCCTTGGAGGAGCAGAGGTCCTTCTCCGAGCCGATCGGCATCGTGGTGTCCACCCGGAAGACGCACTCCACGGCGAAGCCGTCGGTGATGTTGCCCCACTGGCCGGCCCAGTCGAAGGAGACCGCGTCGTCGGCGAGCTGGGGGTCGCTGCCGTCGGCGGTGACCTGCAGGATCCCGCCGTGGTCGGGGTCGTCGGCGTAGGTCGGTGTGCCCCACTCGGTCAGCGCGAGGCCCTGGGCCCGGTCGGTCGCCGTACCGTCGGCGAAGTCGACGTCGAGGAGGTCGGCGGCCGGGACCGTGACCTCCTCGGGCGCCGCCGGCGCGGTGATCGGCGCGGCGGTGGCCGGCGTGGCGAGCAGGCCGCCGGCGGTGAGCGCGGCCGCGAGGCTCGCGCTCAGACCGGCGACGACGGTACGACGCCACGCGCTGCGGCGCGCGGGTCGGTCGGGGCGGACTTGTCGTGGGGTCACGACTGGTTCTCCTTCAGGGGTGGGAGGGATGTGGTGCGGTGTCGTCGGAGTCCGAGCGCGCCGACGAGGATCAGGGTGAGGACGCCGAGGACGGCGCCGATCTGGAGCACGGCACTGCGGCCGAGGCCGGCGCCGTCGGGACCATCGGCGCTGCCAGCACCGTCGGCGCTGCTCGAGGTCGGTGCGCCGGACGCGCCGCCAGCGTCACCGGCAGTCGCCAGCACGGCGCTGCCGTCGCTGAGCTGCCACAGGTGGGTGGTCGTGTCCGAGCCGTAGACGGCGCGCTGACCATCCGGTCCGGTGGCCAGCGTCCGGTAGGCCTCGTGCAGGTCGAGCAAGGTGGTGACCTCGACCTCCACGTCCTCGGACATCGAGGCCGACGTTGGAGCACAGTCGAACTGCAGGGTGGCGCCGTCGGCGATCAGGTCCCCGACCGCGACCGCCTCGCCCGGGCACGACGTACCGCCGGCGGTGACGGCGATGCGCTCGAGGAGATAGCCGGCCAACTCCTCGGACTCGGTGACCGCGACTGCGTCGCCGTCCTCGTAGGTGATCGCGCCGTCGAGCATCACCCGGTCCTCGGGCAGCACGCCGAGCGCGATCCCGAGCAGGGTGAGGTCGTCGGCCATCCCGACCCGCCACACCACTTGGACGGTCTCGCCGCTGCGACCGATCTCCACCGTCTGCGGGTCGCCGAACGGGTGGGCGGCCACCTGCGCCCGGGCGTTGGGTGCCGGGGTGAGGGCGAGCAGGGCGACCAGCGCCGCCGCGACACCGAGAGCTCTGGCGAGGCTGGGGAGGCCGGGGGCGCGAAACCTCATGCGGAGACCAGTCCGGAGGCGGCGCCGATGGTGATGGCGAGACCGATCGCGGTGATGGTGAGGGCGGCGAGCGCCGGACCCACCCGAGTCGCGATCAGCAGGGCGCGGCGCGACTCCGCTGCGCGGGCGACCACGTTGCGGCCGCCGAGGGCGAGCAGCCCGACTCCGAAGAGGACGGTCGCGAGGCCGAGTCCGAAGGTGATCACCAGCGCCAACGCGAAGCCGGAGCGTCCACTGAACAGGCCGGTGACCAGCACCAGGAACGCGGTCGGTGACGGGACCAGGCCGCCGGAGATGCCGAGCAGCACCACCCCGGGTCGGGTACGACGCCGGGCCGGCGCCTCCTCCTCCCCGGTCGCGACCTCGGTCCGCTCCAGCGTGGCCACCGCTCCGCCCTGGTGCGGATCGTGCCCGTGCCCGTGGCCATGCCCGTGGCCGTGCCCGTGGCCGTGGCCATGCCCGTGCCCGTGGCCGTGGCCGTGGCCGCGGGCCGCGCGGCGCAGCAGCACCGCGCCGACGGCGATGACGAGCAGGCCACCGATCAGTTGCAGCGTGCCGGTGAGCTGGTCGAGTCGGACCAGGTCCGAGAGCGAGAAGAAGGTCCACGCGACCGCCACGACGAGGACGGACATCGTGTGCATCAGCGCGACGCTGCCCCCCATCCACGCCGCGTCCCGGACCCTGCCCTCAGAGCCGATCAGGTAGGCGGCGGCCAGGCTCTTGCCGTGACCGGGCCCGATCGCATGGGCGGCGCCGGCGGCAAAGGCCACCAGGAACGTGACCGGGACGAAGCCGGGCGCGGTGACCAGGCCGACCAGCCGCTCCCCCAACGCCGTCGCGAAGGAGAACTCGAAGGAGGTGGGGAGGAACGCCGGGATGATCCCGGCGAGCACGGGCGGTGCGAGGGCAGGCAACGGCATGGACTTTCCGGGGTCGAGGGAGGTCGCGGTCCTCTCGCCCCGGGGCGGGAACCGCGCGCCTCACCCTTCCGACGGCTCCCCACCTCCGCCCGACCCGCCGGTGGCCCATACAGGGCCGGAAGGTGAACAGTTAGCGGTCTCGTCAGCCCCGTGGGACGAACTGTCGCCCGGTCACCGGGACCGAGGCCGTTTCAGTCGGGTCGGTCAGTCCTAACGTCGCGCGTGACCTGGACCACACGAGAGGACGACCTGGACATGACGACAACACGCCGGATCCGTACCAGCGCCTGGGCCAGCGCGGCCGCAGTCGCCGTGGTGGCGCTGACTGCTGGTGCGCCCACCGGCCCGGCGAGCGCCGTACCGGCTGGGCCTGCGGCATCCGAGCAGGCCCACCCAGTGACCGCGAACGCCGGCCGCCAAAGTGTTGAGGTGGTGCGCAACGCCAGCGGCAGCCACACCGTGTCCTGGTCGGCACCGGGACGTCACCTCGTCTACGCCAGCACCCGGCCGGGCAACCCCTCGCGCTCCGGGGACCTGGTCGGGGTGAGCCGCTGGGGGTCGGTGGTGGTGAAGGGCCTGGCCGACGATGCCAGGTGGTACTTCGAAGTGGTCTCGCCCCGTCAGCACCGCGGCAAGCAGGACCCGCAAGGCACGGTGGTCTCCACTCGCGAGCTCGGCCTGGACAGCACCACCAACACCCGCGATCTCGGTGGCTATCGCACGGTCGAGGGACGCACCGTGCGTTGGGGCCTCGTCTTCCGCAGCGACGCGATCCCGGAGCCGACCACTCGTGACGTCGCGATCCTGCGCGGTCTGCGGCTGCGCCACTCCTACGACTTCCGCGGCGAGAACGAGATCGCCAACGACGGCGCCAACGCCCTGGCCGCCAGTGTCCGTCAGCACTCGATGCCGTTGCTCGATGCCAGCACCGAGGCCCTCTCCGATGCGATCCAGGCGGTCCTCGCCAGCGGTGACCCGACGGCTGCCGAGGAGCTGCTCGGGGACGGCAAGGCCGAGCAGATCGCAGCCACAGGGCCGAGCGCGATGATGGCGCGGGCCACCACCCAGCGGGCCTTCGGCTCGATGCTGCGCGCGTTGGCCGCCCCGGGAGGGTCGCCGATGGTCTTCAACTGCACCGCCGGCAAGGACCGGACCGGCGTCTTCTCCGCGATCCTGCTGCGGGTGCTCGGCGTCGGCGAGCGCGCCATCATGGCCGACTACGAGCTGTCCAACGTTTACCGCGCGGAGTACAACGCTGCGACGTACGCCTACCTCGCCAAGGCCGGCATCGCCACCGAGCTGATCCGGCCGCTGATGGAGCAGGACGGCGCCAACATCGCCGCGATGTTCGACTCCATCGAGGAGGAGCACGGCAACTTCGACCGGTTCGTTCGCTCCGGCCTGGGGCTCGACCGACGCACGGTCACCGCGCTACGCGATCGTCTGCTGAGCTGAACGACCTACCCCCTGACGTTCGGCCCCGCCGGCTACCGCCTCGGTGTCGAAGCCGAACCGGATCGGGACCCGGACCGTCACCTGGCAGACCGGCCCGAAGCGGCAGGCGACATGCGTCGTCCCCATCCAGCCCCGTTCTCGTTGACTTGGGGTTTGGGGCCCGTTGAGTTGGGGTTTCGGGCCCCAACTCGACGGTCACTCCACCAGGTCTGGCCGGACCACGGCCGCGGCGCTCGTCCGGACGGTGGGACGCAGCGGGGCGCCCGGCAGGGTCAGCGGCAGTTCGACCGGTGCGCTGAGCTCGACCACGACCTCGTCGGCGGTCACCCGCACGTGCATGCGCAGGCCTGGGTGGTCCCGCAGCGCCCCCACCTCGGTCAGATAGGCCCGCACGGCACGTCGTGCGGAGGCGACCGACAGGTCGAGGTCATCGGAGCCGATGCCGTGGCGGTAGGCGTCGGTCCCCTGCGCGGCCAGGTCCGCGCCGCGCAGGGCGGCGCCGTCGGCCAGCGCGTCCAGCTCCTGGCGCCGCAGATACGCAGTGCCCGCATCGACCACGAGCACCACGAGCAGCAGCACGACCGCGGCGAAGAAGATCATCAGCGGCATGGTGGAGCCGCGTTCAGTGCGCACCGGTGACCTCCTGGAACTGGCCGATCGGCACCGTGTGCGCGGCGTCCAGAGCGAAGCGCGGCGCGCCGCCGCCGAAGAAGTCGGGAAGCAGCGGGAGGGTGACGTCGGTCGCGACCCGCACGGTGATCACCGACGTGCCGCTGTGACAGTCGGCCGGGTACGGCGTACAGCTCACCCGCACCACGGGACGGGCATCGACACCCTGGTCGGCCAGCACCTGCCGCGCCGCCGCCTCGGCGCGCTGTTCGCCGACGACGTCGTTGGGGGCGAGCGCGTAGGCCCTGGCTGCCGCGCGCGCCGCCCCGCTGGTGCCGAATGCCCCGCTCTGCACCTCGAACACCGAGACCACGATCCACAGCAGCGGCACCAGCAGCAGGATGCCGACCCAGGTGATCTCGACCAGGGCGCTGCCCCTCTCGTCCCGAGCGCGGGAGCTCACGGCTGCTCCTCGACGGCGCGACCACTGACGTCGAAGGCGACCGCTGGGCCGCCGAGCCCGAGCGCCGGCACCTCGGCATGGACCACGATCTCCACCGCTGGCGCGCCGTCGATGGTCGTGCGGCGCGGCGTGACCGAGGTGACGAAACCACCGCCGGTCGCTGTCGCGATCTGCTGCCGGGTGCGCGCCACGCCGCCGGCAGCGCCGGCGTCAGCGGTGGCGGCGAGCCGAGCCCCCTCGGAGGCAGCGGAGGCCAGGGTCGAACGGACGTGCAGCACCAGCGCGACCTGCACCAGCCCCAGGAAGACCGGCACCAAGATCACCAGTGCCAGGGTGAAGTCGACGACCGCGCTCCCGCGTTGGCCGCGCCGCCCGAGCCTGGTGACCAGGCAGGTGGTCACTGCACCGAGTTGAGGGCGGAGCGCAGCATCTGATTCAGCTCCGGACCAGCCATCCGGAACAACCCATAGCCGATGGTGATGGTCATGACGGTGACCAGCACCCACCCCGGTACGTCGCCACGCTCATCCCGGCTGGCGATGCGCTGCTGCACCGCCAGATGGAGTCGTGTGCCGAGCAACATCAGGGTGGTGAATGCTTCCATGGTTGTTCCTTCCGAGAGGGTGCGGCGGTTCTGCCTGGATTCGAACGAAGCCTGGTTCCAGGCTTAGGGCCCGGCAGTCAGACTGAGTCCGACGAAGCCGGGCCAGAAGGCGAAGAGGATGGTCACCGGCAGGATGAGGAAGACGACCGGCACCATCATCGCGATCTCCTTGCGTGAGGCGTGCTCGATCAGCTCGCGGCGACCTGCCTCGCGGACGTCGGCCGCCTGCGCGTGCAGGACCTCGGCCAACGGGGTGCCGCGTTCGACGGCGACGGCCACGCCGTGGGCGAAGCGGGCCACGACGGGCACGCCTGTCGTCGCGCCGAGTCGGTCGAACGCGTCGGCGACCGGCTCACCGGTGCGGATTCCGGCGAGCACACCGGCCAGCTCGCGGCCCAGCTCGCCGCTGCTGCGACGTACCACACGGTCCAGGGCGGCGACGGGGCCCTCGCCAGCCGCGACGGAGAGGGCGAGCAGCTCGGCGATCGTCGGGAACTCCGCGACGATCGCCCGCTCGCGTCGCCGTACCTGCGCGGTGAGGCGGTTCTCTCGGAGCATCACGCCGAGCACGAAGGCTCCGCCGACCAGGAGGACCGCCGCGATCGGGTCGACCGGTCGGCTCCAGGAGCGCAGCAGCAACAGTCCGGCGGTCGCAGCGAACCCGATCAGTCCCCAGACCACCTGTTCGACGCGGAAGTCGGGCACGCTCATCTCAACGCCCGCCCGTTGCAGGCGGCGCCTGATCGACGGTGCGCCACCGAGCACCCGCTCGACCGCGTCGGCAACCCAACGCAGTCCGGGACCGTAGACGGCGGCGACGGCGGAGCGGGGTGCCTGCGTCGGGCGACGGCGCTCGCCCGCGCCGGGCACCACGTCGCGCAGGTAGGGCAGCACCCGCCCCTCCAGGTCGGGTCGGCGCAACGCGATCAATCGGCCGACCACGAGGAGGAGGCCGGCCGCAGCGACCGCGCCGAGCAGCGCGCCGACGAGCGTGGGACTCACGACAGGATCCTCCGCTCCGCGGGCAGCCGGCCGACCCTGATCATCACCCGATAGGCGACGACGCAGGCGGCGCCGCCGATCGCGAGGACCAACGCGCCGGCGGGGGTCCGGTAGCGCTCGACAACGTCCGGCTCCGAGGCCATCAGCAGCACCACGATCCACGGCGCGGCGACCGCGAGACGCGCACTGTTCACCGCCCACGACTGGCGCGCCTCGAGCTCGGAGCGGGTGCGCAGATCGTCGCGCAAGTAGCCGGACAGGTTGCGCAGCAGCCGACCGAGCTCACCGCCGCCGACCTCGCGGGCGATCCGTAGCCCCTCCACCACTCGGTCCCCGATCGGGTCCGCCAATTGCTCCTTCAGCCGGTCCAGGCACTCGCCGAACCGGCCGGTGACCTGGTAGTCGAGCGCGAATCCGCCGAACGCCTCACGCAGCGACTCCGGCCCACGCACACCCAGCGCGGCCACCGCGTCGGGCAACGACATCCCCGCCCGTACGGCGGAGGCCAGGTCGTCGACCGCGTCCGGCCAGACCTGCGCGAGCTCGGCGCGGCGGCGCCGCGCGCGACCGGAGACGATCGCGACCGGCAAGGTGGCCAGCAGTGCGCCCAACACCACGGCCAGTGGTGGCGTCGCGGTCAGCAGCAGGACGACGAAGGCCCCGCCGAGCCCGCTCGCCGCGCACAGCGCCCACAGCGACGACTCCCGTACGTCGTGCAGGCCCGCCTCGGCGAGCAGCCGGGCGAATCGACCGGGGGTCGGCGTCCGCGGCCGGCGGGGCCAGGCGAAGGCAGACCAGACGAGCAGGGCTCCCAACCCGACCCCGAGTCCGACCAGCGCGCCCATCGATGCGACCTCAGCCGACGGCGTTGAGGAGTCGGACCGGATCGACGCCGATCCGATGGAAATTCTCCAGCCGCGGCGGCACACCGATCCCGCGCTGCAGTCGGCCCTGGTGGCTCTCGAAGATGGGCTCGGTCTCGATCAGGTCGTTCTCGATCCGGCCCGGCACTGCGACGATCTCGTTGACCCGGCGCGCACCGCGGGCGTCGATGGAGAGGTGCACCACCAGGTCGACAGAGGACGCCACCGTGGGGACCACGAAGCGCGATGAGATGTTCTCACCAGCGAGCAGCGGCAACGTGCACATCTTGGTCAGCGCCTCCCGCGCACTGTTGGCGTGGATGGTGCACATGCCTGGGAGCCCGGAGTTGAGGGCCAACAGCAGATCCAAGCACTCCTCGGCCCGCACCTCGCCGACGATGATCCGCGAGGGCCTCATCCGCAGGGACTCCTTGACCAGGTCGCGCAGCCGGATCTCACCGGTCCCCTCAAGCCCTTCCTGGCGGGTCTGCATCGCCACCCAGTCCGGATGAGAGGAGTTACTATTGATTCTATGCACAACAGGTCTGCGGCGCTGTACGTCCGCCTTTCGGATGACCGGCGCGAGACCGGAGACAACGTCGCGGATCAGATTGAGGGCGCGCGCGCCCTTGCGGATCGACTGGGACTGGAAGTCGTCCGCACCTACAACGACAACGACCGGCCCGCATCAGCGGGGTCGAAGCCGAGGCCCGCCTTCGAGCAGATGCTGGCAGACGCAGAGGCAGGGCTGTTCGAGGCGCTCGTCATCCGCACAACAGACCGCCTGTATCGCACCCCTGCCGACCAGCTCCGGGTCGCCGAGACGTTCGGCCCTCGCAAGATGGTCATTCACCAGGAGTGGACCGGCCACCCGCTAGACATGAGGGACCCACAGGGCGTCCTCATCTCCGGGCTCATGGCGCAGGTCTCGCACTACGAGACCGAGGTGAAGCGCAAGCGCCAGAGGGCCATGAATCTCGCCGCCGCGATGCGGGGCGAGCCCCGCTCTGGCGCGATCCCCTTCGGCTACGAGCAGGACAGGTTGACCCCGCATCCCGCCAGGAGCGCGATGGTTCAGGAGGCCTACGAGTCGCTGTTGGGCGGCGCCTCCCTCGCTTCCGTAATCCGGGATTGGAATGCGACGGACGAGAGGGCCCCGCGTGGCGGCCGGTGGACATACTCCACCGTGCGAGCAGTCCTGCTGCGGCCGATGAACGCGGGCTACGTTCAGTACGACGGCGCCATCCTTCCTGGCGTCACAGGCAGGTGGAAGCCCCTGGTCTCGGTCGAGGACTACCACGCAGTGTCCGCGCTGCTCAGGGACCCGAGCCGCGTAACGGCCCCACGCGGCCAGAACCGGCTCCTCAAGCACCTCCTCACCAACCTGGCGAGTTGCGGCTCCTGTGGGTCGCCGATGAAGCCTGGGGCGATCAAGCAGACTAGGGGCCGCCTGAAGGGCAAGAGCTACCCGCTCTATCGCTGCATGAACAGCGAGTGCAGCGCGCGGGTGAGTATCCGTCGAGACGCAGCAAACAACGAGGTCGAGGCCCGCTTCCTCAACGAGCGCGGCCACCTGCTGGCGTGGCGAGAGGTCGTTCATGTCGTTGACCGCGGGGCCTCCTTGGCGGACGTCGAGGCGCGTATCTCGGGGACGCTTTCCCAGATGGGCGAGGACGAAGCCGATGTAGCCGCGCTATCCACGCGGCTCTCTGAGCTCAAAGCCGAGCGTTCGGCTCTTCGGGCTGCTCGCCCAGAGCGCACCGTCGAGACGCACGGTGAGACTGCGGCCTACGAGTGGGGCGAGGCTGACGTGGCAGGACAGCGAGATTTGCTCCGGCGCCACCTCGGGCCTGGGGGCATCCGAGTCATGCGAGCGACCCGCCACAACGGCAACTCGGTGGACACCGAACGGATCCTCATCGACTGGGCAGACGAGCCTGGCTACACCCACGAGTTTGTGCCGACCGAGCCGATCAGCAGTGGTGAGGTCTCTCAGGGGACGAGCTGATGCGCCAACCTGCGGTGCACGCTGCACACCGTTGAAGAGTGCCATTGCAGGCCCCCTTGAGCCGTGGGCGTCGCAGATTTGTTCAACTCGTCCGCGATGGCTTGGTAGGTCGCGCCCGATTCTCGGCGAGAGCGAATCAGCTGCTCGACCTCGTCGGGCAGTGATGGCGGGCGCCCAAGTCGCACTCCCGCCGCTCGCTTGGCTGCTAGGGCGTCCTTGGTTCTCTGTCCGATGATGCGTCTCTCCCACTGCGCGGCGGAGGCCATCACCGAGGCCAGGAACTCGCCCGCGGGTGTGGACAGGTCGATGCCAAGGTCGAGGGCCACGAGGTTCCAGTTCTTCGACCTGGCGCGCTCCATGAGGCCGGCGAAGTCCAGCAGCGAGCGCGAGAGCCGGTCCAACTTCGCGACCACAAGGCCGCCGGCCGCGCCCGACTCGATGTCCTCGATGGCGGCCGCGAGGGCTGGCCGGTGCGCGAGGGTGCGCCCCGAGGCGCCCGCGTCGGTGTGGAGCGCGTGGAGGGTCCATCCCCTGCGGTCTGCCTCTGCCCTGATGGCGGCCTCCTGGGCGTCGAGGCCAGCGCCGCTGAGCGCCTGCTCGTTGGTCGAGACCCGCAGATACCCGACGACGGTGGTCGAGAGCGTGCTGGAAACCGGGGGTGGCGTCAAGGAGGCTCCTCATGTTGGCGAATCCGCACGTCAATTGTGTCGCGTTGCGTGCGCTTGAAGCTTTCCGCGTTTGGCGCCCATGGGGCCAGCGGCACCTCGGCCGCGGGGCTCCGCTCCATTCCGTTCTGGCACTCTGAGCCGCGCCCGCAGGCAGCCGCTTCCCATGCCACAGGGGCCTTCGCTGCTCGAATCGCCGAACTCCCAACGCGACATAATCGAAGGCTGATCGCAGGCAGCCCGTCGCCCCAAGAGGGTGAGGATCGGAGACGCACATTGAGCTTGAGGACAGGCCAACTCCACGTCGGTCGCGGAAAGACAGTCGGGGCGGTCACCCTCTTCCCCGTGTGGGGAGAACGAACAGGGATCAGGCCACGGACATACATCACTGTCAGCGACTCGGTCTCCTACGCCGAGCTCGATTCTGGACCCACCATCTCCCTCCTTCACGCGACGAACGCCTGCGCCACTTCAGTGCTGGTCCTCGATGGCCAGTTGTTCGAGGGAGGCTGGCAGGACAGGATGGCCACGCGCTCCCACCTGCTCGCTGCCGGCGGAGAGCAGACCATCGATGTCGCGTGCGTCGAGCGCGATAGGTGGGGCGGGCAGGCCAGTCATCGCACGAGGTACCGGCGCTCTCCTGCCAGCGTGAGGGCCGGCGCAGACGTCGGTGGCCAGAACGAGATCTGGCGCAGGATCGATCGACGAGCCACTAGGAGCCAGACTGGCTCGCTGCTGGGAGCCATGGACGCTGCTGACGAGCAGGCTGCCCTCCTCATCCGCCACACTCGTCCCCTGGCGGGCCAGACCGGACTGATGGTGGGGATCGGAGGCGTGCCGGTAACGCTCGAGGTCTTCGACTCGCCACTCACCTTGCGTGAGCAGCTGGGCCACATCGTCAAGGCAGCTGCGCTCGACGCGCTTGGAGCCCCCGCCTTGCCCACGTCGGATCGGAGCGCGCGACACGCGGCCAGGCTCGTCGAGCGAACGCCTCTAGACATGGAGCCCCGAGTCGGACAACCCGCCCGCCTTGGCAGAGGCTCATCAAGCGGGTTCGACGTCATGGAGCTGAGCCAGCAGCTGACCAGTCTTCACCTCAGGGCAATCAACCATCGCCACCCCTCGCTCGCAGCCGTCTGAACCTCGATCCGACACAGCCCACGACCGTTCTGGAGCCTGAATGACGTTGACCACCGCTCAGACCGACCGCGCCGCAGGGGTCCTCTTAGCGTCCGCCGCTGGCGACGCGCTTGGCGTGCCCTACGAGTTCAACCACCCCCCGAGCGCGGCCGAGCTCGCCGAGATGAAGGGCGGCGGCCTCGGGAACTTCGCGCCCGGAGAGTGGAGCGACGACACGTCGATGGCGATCGCCATCGCTGAAGTGGCCGCTACGGGCGCAGACCTGACGAGCGCCGAGGCGCTGGACGCGATCGCCTCCGGGTTCCTCCGATGGTTCAACGACGGACCTCCCGACATCGGGATCCAGACCTCGGCCGTGCTGAACGGGACCGCAGCGCTCGCAGCGCCCGACATGCCTGGCATCGCAGAAGTCATGCGTCGCGAGGCAGCGGCCTACTCGCGGCAGCATCCGCACTCGGCGGGCAACGGCGCCCTGATGCGCACCGCGGCAGTCGCTCTGGCACACCTCGACGATCGCGAGCGACTGGCGCGAGCAGCACGACTCATCTCCGAGCTAACCCACGCGGATCCCCTCGCAGGCGACTCGTGCGTCCTGTGGTGCGAGGCGATCCGAGTGGCTGTTGGTGAGGCCCGCATCCAGGTGACCGCCGGGCTCGACCTGCTGCCCGACGAGCGGCGCGAGCAGTGGGCAAGCTGGCTTAAGGAGGCGCAGACTCGACCGGCTGGCGACTTCAGGCCCAACGGATTCACGGTCGTGGCTCTGCAGGCAGCGGTCGCTGCCATCACCTCGACGAGCTTGGGCGAGCCATTCGAGTGCCTCCACCTGCAGGACGCCCTGCACGCCGCTGTGAGGATCGGCGACGACACTGACACCGTGGCCGCAGTCGCTGGTGGACTGCTCGGTGCGCGATGGGGTGCCAGTGCGGTCCCATGGCGCTGGCGTAGAGCAGTCCATGGCTGGCCTGGCCTCGACGGTCGCGACCTGGTGTCGCTGGCGACGCTAGCGGCGAGCGGTGGCATGTCGGACGGCCTCGGCTGGCCGGTCAGCGACGTTGTCGAGTACGAGGTGCAGGTCAGCGCGGCATCTGCACCGCACCCCCACGACGAGGGTGTGCTCCTCGGGACGCACGCCAGTCACGCCCACAACGCGACCGCGATTGTTGCCGCGTGCCGCATTGGGCGACAACAGCCCACCTTCGGGAGGGCCCAAGTGGTGGTGGAGTCGCGCCTGATCGACTCCGACGACCACGCTGACAACCCGAACTTGGAGTTCCTGTTGTACGACGCAGCGGATGCCATTCGGGGCCTGCGGTCCGAGGGACACATGGTGTTGCTCCACTGCGTGGCGGCCGAGCAGCGGACGCCGAGCATCGCAGTGGCGTACTCGATTCTTCTCGGCCATGACGTTGAAGACGCTCGCCGCGTCATTCAGAGCTCATTGCCGAGCACGCGTGGCCGCGGCAGCGTGTGGGATGCCGTCGGGAGGCTCTCTCTGTCCACCACCGGCGAGCATCCCAATTCGCCGACCCCAGGTGGGCGACATGGCGATAATGAGCCGACCAAGCCGCAATGCCAACCGGAGAACCACGATGTCTGACATGAAGGTGTGCCCCTACTGCGCCGAAGACATCAAGGCGGCGGCGATTCGCTGCCGCTACTGTCATGCTGATCTTGCTGATGCAACAACTCCGCCGCCCGTCGAGGAATGGCCGGCCGACTTGCAGGAGGCCATCGATAACGCCCTGGGCGGCGAGGACGCCACCACCAGCGGGCTCTCGATTGAAGACGTCGGACTAACAGTGAACCCCACACTGGCCGAGGTCTGCGGCAGCATCCAGAACAACAGCGGCCTCATGGGGTCCTTGGAACTCGCCTTCTCGTTCTCCACCGTCCATGAGGCCTACCTGGGTGATGGCGCCGCACGACTCGACGAGCTTCGCGCCTGGGAGTCGCGGCCGTTCGTGTTCCATTGGGGGCCAGAGCAGTTGCCCTTCGTCCACATGATCGCCAACGTGTCTGTTTCCGTGACTGGTCAATCCCTGAGCCGGGATCCGGAGGAGCACGCGAGGCTGGCTGCGTACGAGGTGAGCCTGCCCCAGCCCACCGTAAGCATCGACGCCTGGAAGGGCCGTCGCTTCAAGACGGAGAAGCGGATCTTGGCTGCCGCGTGTCTCGATTGTCAGCACCGCTACAAGGTCTCCGGGGAGGACACCAACCAACTAGCCGCGCTGACGACCAAGCTGCAACGCCTCGGCCGGGGCTGGGACAACTACACGATGCTCATTGGGTCGTGGGACACAGGAACTCAGACCACGAACGCCGGGAAGCAGATGAGGGCGCAGCGCGCCGACGATGCCGTCGAGAAGAACAACACCGAACTCGCGCACGCATACTGGGCGCTGTTCTGCCCAAGGTGCCAGTCCAACAAGGTCTTGATCGAGGCTCCCTAGCGGGGGCGAGCAAGCTGCGCGCGAGGGCCGTCGTCCAGCCGTCACGTCGTAACCCCGCAGGCACAGAGGGCTGCCATGCACAGCAAACGAGGGTTTGCCGTGCAGGCGAGCACTTCACGGGCTCGATGCTGTGCGGGCTCAGCGCTCGGGAGCGCTGAGTGTCACTTAGCCACCGTCGTACTTCGCGCCCTTGGTGATGTTGCAGATGAGGTGCGCGAGTTGCGTATTCAACCGCGAGTGATCGCCGCCAGCGGCCAAGGGCTTGCGGTGGTCCAGGCTGGCAGACATGGGCTCTGGCCAGACGAGGGCGCGATCCACAGAACGGTTGCAGACCCCGCACACCCAGCCGTCGCGCTCGTAGACATCCATGGGATCGAACGTCTCGACGGTCGCGCCCTTGAGCAATGCCCGACGTCCGTGGGAAGCAGCACTTCGCGATGTCCGTTTGCGCTGGTCCGAGAGCTGCTGGCGCGCAGGCGTCCACCAGGTGCTGACGTAGCCGGAGTCCACGGGGACAGCGACGACCGCTTCCCACCTGAACTCGCGTCCATCGGTGGCGACATCGGAGATGAACTCCGTGCACCACTTCACCAAGCGCCCGTCGACCTCAAACGTGTCGCTGTCGAGCCGTTCGCCAGTCGGTGAGAAGGTCCCGTACTGCACCGCCGCGAGGCGCCCGTCTGGCTGTGCGCCCCAGACCGAGTAGTGACGCGTGGTGATCTCCTCAGTGATGAGAAGGTGCGATGCCAACCAATCCGGGCGATCCTCGGGGCTCTCCTCAAGGCCGTAGACCGTTGAAATTCCATGACGCTCCACGACGTCGCCTGGAATGACGCCGAAACCCTCGAACTCGTAGGGCGGGATGCGTCCCGGAGTCGTGACGAAGTCGCGCGGTCCGCTTGTGCGTGGGTTGGGAACTGGGTCTGGGAGCTTCAGGACTTCCGGATCCCAAGTACCGGCCTTCACCTCGCGCTCTACCGACCGCTTCCACCGGCGCTTGAAATTCGTGTTGCAGCGGGATGAGCAAAGGTGCCGATCACGATGCTTCCAATGCGTCTCCCGAGGGACGGGATCGCCACAGTTGACGCACGGCTCGCCCCGGTCGGCTCGTCCGTCGGGGTGCTTCAGCGCCTCGTCGTACCACATCAGATGCCGTAGAGCTTGAGCCCAACGTGGTCCACGACGAACCGGGCCTCGTCGCTGTCGGTGGCGAAGTAGACGCGGCCGACTTCGTTGGGCTTCACGTGGTCATCCAACTTCAAGTGCTGCTCTCGCGAGTACGACGTGCCGTCGTGCTCGAACGTGTGCAACTTCCTGATCACGAGCGGCTCATCGTCAGGCGAGTAGTTCAACTCGAAGCGAGTCTTCAGCCATTCCTTCATGCGCATGCCGGGGTTGCACTCGACCCTGCGCCACTCAGTCGCAGCTCGGGCGAGCGTGATCAGTGCGTCTCGCATCGCTGTCACGTGGGGGTAGCCGCACTTAGACCAACTCCGGTGGGCGGCGGCCGTAAACACGATCGCGCCCTCGCTGACGTCCTCCAGGTGCTTCGCGAGTTCCGACAGGTCGTCAGCCGGCAGGTCAGGCAACGCATCCCAAGATCCGGAGGCGCTGGCCGAGGTTGCCTGGTACGCCCGATGGGCCTCTGCCTTCCAGTATTCGAGCTGTCGCTGGAGCCCGTTGACCGACTCGTTCTCCTTGGTTAGGCGCTCAACCTCGTCGACCCACTGGGCCACCTCTCCGTCGAGTTCGAGTACGCGGCCGCGCAGCATGTCCAGTTCCACGGTGGCATCGCCGCTGGCGGCTGCCTCGGCGAGGGCCTTTTGAAAGGTGGCCTCTCGCGCCCGTCTGGCCTCGTCGGCCGCCAGGACACGGAGCCGGTTGGTCCCTCGTGCGGCAACTGACACGCTGGCGACGATCTTCATTAGCGTGGCGATGATGCGCTCGGTTCGCCCGAGGTCCCAGAACTCCGGATGGCGGGTTTCGAGAACCGGCCAAATAAGCCGGGCGCCGTTCTCGGGCAGTGGCGCGCCGATCGACTCCAGGTACTCGGAAATCATCGCCTGCGCCCGACGGTCAACCAGGAGAACCTGCGCAAGGCCCGAAAGCTGGTTGGCGGCGGCCTGGCCCAAGGTCTTTGCGTGTTCGTCGCCACCGTCGATCAGGAGTATGGGCAGGCGCGTCGCAACGGCGAGGACCTCGGGCACGAGGAGCGCCTGGGGCGGGTTGATCCACTCGTAGCGGCCCGTAACCACCTGCCCCTGGTAACTGAGCTGCAGATCCCGGTCGCGAACGACCGCGCTGAGTACGCCAGGACGGCGAACGTATTGAACGGCGACGGGTGACATGAGGCCATCGACAGACTCGCGGCCGAGTTCGACACGAATCGTCGCTCCGTCCTCGTCCTGGAGGAGCGTGAACTCGCACAGGAACTGCGCACCGTAACCGTCCTCGATCGGCTGACGCATGCTGCAGTGGATTGCCCGGAGACGGTTTGTCTTGGTTACTGCCCAACGGACCGTGCGCACGAACTCGAAACCACCCCTGCGGGCGGGGAGATCGGCCTTGCCGGAGTCCGACAGGTCGACCTCTGCATCGTCGATGTCGCGGGACAACCAGCGGGCCGCGTGTTCGACCAGCCGGTCGTAGATGCGCTCAGGCTCGAGGGGGGAACCGGCGGTAACCGCCACCTTCAGTTCGACGATGTACAGCGGGTCCACGGTGCTCCTGTGCTCGTTTTCGTTGTCGTGCCAATCATTCCGTGGGGCACCGACGCTACGCAGGCGATTGGGCCACCGGGCACCTCGTCGCAACTGGCTGAGGTGCCTTCGGCCTATTCGTTGTTCTGGCCGCAGTCGTTCGATGTGTCGAATTGGTCAGAGGCGTCGCCCTCGCAGCGCCAGTGGTCTACCTACTGGTCGGGTGGACGGTTCTGCTCTGCCAGCGCGCCTGCCAACTTCTGTGGACGATTCGTGCCGTCAGACCTCGATGACCTCGTAGTCGAGCTCGTCGTCGGGGTCGGGGTAGTCACCTGGATTGTGCATGTGCAGGACAGTCGCCCCCTGGCTGTAGTCGCTGCACATCTGCTGGCCGTGCTCCTCGGCCTCTTCCTCAGTCTCGAAAACCTCGTCGTCCTCCTCGCGGGTGCCGTCTGACCCGATGGTCACAACCTTGTACATCCCGAGCTCCCTCGATCGATTGGATAGGCGCTAGCAGAGCGAGCATTCCTCAGTCGCTCAGGCGTTGTCATCGGGTTCAGCAGGTTGCTCGCTCGTGACGTTGACCTCGCCGCCCTCGTCCACGTCCGAGGGCTGGGCATCCTCGACCAAACTGTCTGGTGCGTCGCCGCGCAAGGCAGCCTTCGCGCGAATAGCCTCGGCTTCCTGCGCGTCGCTGCGCTTCGAGTACCGCTTCACCATCGCTGTCACGCCCAGCGCAGCGGCTGCCGTCACACCGACCCCCGCGACGAAGGCCTTCGGCATCGCCTTCATCGCCGCGGACTTCTCGATGCTCTCGATGAGCATCTCCACGCCACCAGCGTCCTTCGCCTTGACCACGATGTCCTGGTACGCGCCCAGATTCCCCACGTTGTTCCTCCTTGTTGAGCGTCGAGATCACGCGCACGGCGGTTGCCTCAAGTGGCGTCACACTACGGGACAATCCAGACGAACTGATCACAACGTCGGCGCCGCGTTGGGCCTACGGACACCGCACCATTGCGTTGAGAGTTACCTTTCCGGTGTCCCAAGTGATGTCATCGATGAGGAGTCCGCCGATCGAGAGACGTAGCACCTTGAAGTCGTCGCTGAGCGCGTACCGGAAGTGCGGGTTGTCGATCTGCATCCCGTTCTGGTTCTCGTCGATGTAGAGACGGTCGTCGTCGGCAGACGTGTAGACCGAGGTGAAGACACGTCGGTAGGTCGTCTCCGACCATGTCTGAGTCGCGAACAGCAGTTCGTCGTCGAGGAAGTACTCGTCCTCGTCGAGACGGTGGTCGTCGATGAGCCCAGGCTGCGTCGAAACCTGGAAGCTGAGTCTGTCGTTCTCAGTGTCGGCGCCATTAAGCCGGCAGAGAATGTGGTCGGACGCCAACGCAGCCGGAACCTCGACACGATATGTGCGGTACCCCGACACTTCGATGACGGCAGCCACCCCGCGAGGCAAATCGCCGCCTGGCAGGCGCACGGGTGCTCGCCGCGACTCGTTCCCGTGCTCGAAGAGCACATCGGGCTCGGGAGGCGAGGCCGTCGTCGGCTCGACGGGGGTACCTCGTGTCGCACTGTCAGTAGGTTCGGCGGTAGGACTTGGCACGGCGCTGCGAGTGGAGTCCGCGGTCGTCTCCTCGACTGCGCGGTCACCTTGACTTGTAGCGCATGCGGCACTCCCCGTTGCTAGGGCGACGACCGTTGCAGCGGCTGAGAGACTGTGTCGCATCGGGGAATCTTGGCACGTCCGACACGCACTGTGATGGCGAATCGATCCTCCGAGTTCAGAGCGCAACCGATAGCCCACACACGCGCGATACGCGCGCGCAATAAGAGTGGGACCAGGACGCCCGGAACAAGGGTCTCATCGATCTCCTGGCAGAGAAGGGCGAGGAGTACTACCGCACGAACATGAAGTTCGCGCTCCTGGAGTTCTGGTCCATGCGCACGGACGACGGCCACGTGCTCGACCGAGAGTCGTACTGGAAGGAAGTCCTGCACGCGCGGTCGCTGGGGCACAACAAGAACTAGCGACCCTGAGACGCCGCCTGCCCCTACGCGCGCGCAATGGTTCGGGCGCCTGGCGACCGCTGGGTTAGCAGTTCGGCGCTTCGGCAGGTGCAGCTCGCCACCCGGCGCCGATCTACTCGAGCCAGGTGTCGATCTTGATGTCCTGCTCAGGGATCACGTCGTCGGACAGGGAAAGACCGTTATCGGCCGACCACGTCCCTTGGACTAAGACAGTTCCTGAGACCTCCGCCTCTCCCTGGAGTTCCAGGCGCTCGCTGCCATCGTCGGCGTATCGCGTCGCGGAGCTAGTCAGCCCCCCATCAAATCTCAGGACGAGCTCTATCTCGATCTCGCTCCCCAGAGCCTCGCGGGGAACATGAATCTCTATGAGGCGGACATCGAATACGTAGGGCACCGGCGGCCCGACGTCTATCGGTTCGAACTCGGAGTGGCCTTGGAGCCCGTGCTCCATCTCCATTGTCAGCTGGCGCATGAGGCCACCGAGGGGCTCCACTAGAGCGGTCTCGAGGTCGCAGTCCAGGAAGCCCTCCAGGAACCACAGTTCGTGCGCGAATCGGCTCTCCAGGTCGATGCGGACGGGGTAGCCGCAGTCGATGTTCAGCTCCCGATAGATGGGAAGGTCCAACAGCGCCGGGTCGATGCTGGCGGCGGTGCTAGCGACGGCGGGGAAGTACGCCCTGAAGTGGTCGCGAACGGCCGCCACGAGGGTGTCCGCGGAGGCAAGCTCCAGCAACGCCTTTGCGACGTCGCCGCCCTTCCTGAAGTCCAGGACAGTCCGCACGACCTTGCCCCGCAACTCGCCTGCCTTACGCAGGTGGTCGAGCACCACCGCCGCCCCACTGTAGGTGTTTGGGCCCTTCCGCCCGCGCCCATTGCACGGATCGCAGATGGGGGCGAGGTTCGCGGGGTCATGCAGGTCAAAGTCGGCTGGCAGCCCGTAGTCCTTGAGCGCCTGCTGTAGCTGGGTTTGGTCGAGGCCCTTGGGGACGATGTGGTCAATCTCGACATCGAGGTAGGTCTTCGGAACGTCGCACCAATAGCACTTCATTCCCCAGGCTTGCCAGAGGGCGAAGCGCAGGAGTCGCCTCTCCGTTGCCCTCGAGTACGACACGTCAGCAGGCATGGCCGCCTCCTCTCTGACCCGAACCTATTCGCAGAGGCGCGCCATCCGTTGGAAATATGGGCCACCAGAGGCTTCAGCGAGAACTAGCGCCGCCTGTTCCACAGGTTGTGATCGTGCAGGGCCGCGATGGTCGCGCTCTCCAGAGCCGCGGAGGCAGGGCCGTCTGACACCGTGGCGTAGCTGAACTCGAGAGACGCCCAGGCGACAGCGTCGCGAGCCCAGTCCTGAACGGTCATACGGTCACCAGCTTCTACACGCTCGAGCCTCGCTCCAAGCCACGCGAGGTCCGCGAGGGCGCGCTCCAGGGCGAGATTCCCCAGCCCCGAGTGCGGTGCCCTACCGGTCACATAGATCCTCAGCCGCTCCTGTACGCCCTTGCCCCGCCGCTCGGCAGCGCGACCGACGTAGGCGATGTCCTCGGCGCCCACAGACGGGCCGGTGGTCGATCGCCTGAAGAGGTACACGCCCGGCAGCCTCGGCACCGTCGCGACGTTCGCGATTGTGAATGGCAGCCACTCGGACCAGTCGGCCAGCTCCTCGATCTCACTTGGGTGTGACGTCTGCGGACGCATCGCTCAAACGTACGAAGAAACGTGCGCGCGAGGGGCCATCGGCGTCACTTCTATGTCGTCAGAGCCCCCTGCACTCGGGAGTGACACCTTGGCGCTTAACGCCAGCAAGGCGCACCGCCTGCCCCTGAACGTCTCTCAGGAGATCCAGGTCGCGACCTGGGGACCCCACCGGCCATCGCCTGGCTTCTTCCCCGCTCAGACCGTCATGAGGAGTCCAGGTCGCCTGGGTCTTTGGCGAGTCAGCCGCCTGGTCAACTCGAGGGGGGTCCCCCTCACGCGGCTATGCGGCTTTCGTGGTAATGATTTCGGCCCATTGTCCTACTGCTGTCCTGACAGACACGACAGACAGATAGACAGTCCTTTGGGTCAGAATCATTACCACCACTACCGCATAGCCGCGCGATGTCTTCGTCACTACACGGATTTCACCGCGTCCTGCCGTCGATGCGCCAGCTGATGCCGTCCCGCCCGCGCTTCGCCACGATCGCCCTCAGCCCGTCCACGTACTGCTTCTCGTGTGACTGCAGGTAGCGGCCGAGGGACTTCCACCTGTCTTTAGAGAGCTTGACGAACATCGGGATGGCGTCGTCCAGGTCGGCGATCGACGCCGCCTCCCCTGGCGTCGCAGCGCCCTCGATCCGCGCCCTCACGTCCTTGACCAGGAACTCGTCGGCACCGAAGGCCGCTCGCAGCGCGTCGAGCAGCACGCCCAGCTCGACCTCGTCGTCGGACCGGACGGTGTCTTCTGATTCGGCGACGCCCTCGAAGCCACTCCATCCGGCGCCCTCGATCACGGCCTTCATCACCCCGGCCCAGCGCGCGTAGCCGTCTGACCGGACCCGCTCGACAGGCATCCCCCTCTCGACCCACGCCTTGGCGATCAGCAGCAGCGCCACGAGCAGCTTGTCCCTCTGGCGCCGCACGTATCCCTCGAGGTCGGGCTCCCTGAACTCGGTGCGGAGCTCGGGCCGCTCCTCGGCCGGGTCCACGGTCACCCACTGGACCCTCCGGGCCAGGTCGCCTCCGACCCTGACGTTGTTCCCCGTGACCAGCCAGATCCGGTCGTTGCGCATGTCGACTGAGGCCGTCCGGCCCAGCGGCCTGTCGGACCATGTTGCGGTGGTGAGGAGGTTGGCCAGCTGCTTGGAGCGGATGACCCCCTCGACGTTGTCGAAGTTCACCAGCGGCGCGGTCGTCCCCAGCATGATCGAGGTGAACTGCTTCCTCAGCTCCTCGTCGTCGCTCGGGAGTGCCGGGCGGTGGACGTACCCGTGGAGCGCTCCGGCGACCCTCGCGAGCAGGGTCTTGCCCGAGCCGCGCTGGTGCGCGTTGACGATGAACATCGGGTACGGGGGCGGGACGACCTCGCGCATCAGCGGGGTCAGGAGGAGGGCGATGTAGCTAGCCTTGTGCGACTCCGACTCGAACGGGAAGTCGCAGAGCAGGTAGTCGATGTTGGCGCGCGCCCAGTCGAGCTGCCCGGTGGTCACCGGCTCGTCGGGGACCCGGGTCGGGCTG
The DNA here is from genome assembly GCA_008123405.1 of Nocardioides sp. BGMRC 2183. Lineage (GTDB taxonomy): Bacteria > Actinomycetota > Actinomycetes > Propionibacteriales > Nocardioidaceae > Nocardioides. The sequence continues at coordinate 99,357 of VSSA01000007.1, read as the reverse complement.
AAGCCCGCCTCGGGGAGGTAGAGGATCGCGGTCCCGGCGTCGTAGCCGGGCGCCGAGAGGACCGATCCGTCCGCCCTCACCAGCGGCGTGTGACTCACCGAGGCGACGGGCGGGACGCCCTCCCACTCGACGGAGCCCGCGACGGCCTCGCCGAGCAGGCCCACGTTCACCGTCGCCTGGGTTCGGGCGTAGTCGATCCCGACGACCGTCCCCGCGCCGTCGCGCTCGACGGCCTCCCTCTCCTTGTAGACCCAGAACGTCCGCTGCAGGAGGTCGGCGAGCGCGGTCGGCTCGAAGGCCCTGACCTGTGCGGGACCGTCGTCGCAGCCCTCGACGGCGCTCATGGGCTTCCAGCCCTCCTCGCCCACGCGGGGGACGCGGACGAACCCTCCGTGGCGCCGGAACACTCCGGACAGCTCGCCGCGGCCGAGGTTGGCGTGGAGCCAGTCGTAGAACGCGCCCGGGTTGGTCACGTCCAGCCCCGGCCGCGTGTCCGCGGCGCCGCCCCTGCGGTACTCGAGGACTCGCTTCCTGGGTTCTTTCGGCGCGCCGTCCTCGTCCCGGTCGGTCACGTCGAAGACGAGGGGCTGGACATCGTTCTGCCGATTCACGGGGCGACGCGCAGACGGGGCGGCCGTCGGCTCGGTGCCAGTCACTGGCGCGGCCTCTCGGTCGAAGTGGTCGGGCGCGTGCACGCTGCATCGCCACACACGGAGGCGGTCGGTGGGGTTCTGGACCCGGTCGAGCGTGGTGCCCAGCAGGTGGAGGAACTTGGTCTCGTGGTCGGCCCCGTCGGGCAGGGAGACATATGCGTCGCGTGCGCGCACGAGCCCTGCCCTGGCGCCCAGGCATCCGGCCTCCCCGGCCTGCGCGAGCTTGAGTACCGGACCCTTCAGGTCCTCGCGCCCGACACCCGTCGGTCCTTCCCTGCGCGCGGCAGCGAGCGCGGCGGCGATGATGACCCCGACTCCGGCGCAGAGGCCCGCGTCAGCTGCGTCGGGCACATCCAGCCAGTTGCGGGCGAACTCGACCGCCGCTCCCTCGGCGATGCCCGAGCCGGCGCCGGTCAGCGCGCCGGTCCCGGACCCCGTGGGCGCGGCCAGGTGGCCCATCCACGGCGCGGGCAGGTTCGGGAGGTCGCTCACGCGGGGAGGGCCGTCGGACGGGTTGTCGTCCGGCCCCCACCAGCGATACGTCTCGCCGGTCTCGGGGTGGCGGGTCGGCGAGACGACCGCGTACCGGTGGCTCCACCGGATCAGCTCGACATCCGGGCCGGGGTCCCGGCTCGGCTCGGGAGAACCCTCGGGGATCGCGAAGAACCGGATGCCCGAGACGGAGTCACCGGCCCTGGCGCTCGATCTCGGAGCGGCAGGGAGCTCGCCGAGAGGCGCTGCCCGCCCCCCGACCGTGACTGCCTCGCCGCCGACGGTGAGGGTCAAGCCGATCTCCCCAGCCTCCAGTGCGCGGAGGGTCGCGCCGCCTTCCTTGCGCCGCCCGTTCTTGATGTAGTCGTCGACGTCCAGACCGACGACCCCGCGAGGGAGCCTGATTGCGAGTCCTCCGCCGCCGCGGCCGGCCAGTTCGTCCTTGACCTCCCGCGCACTGAGGTAGCGACCCTCGCCCCCGGTGACTCCCTGCATCGCTGGGACCTTGGTTCCCGGCCTCAGCGGGATCAGGGACCAGCCACGGTCGTAGTAGAGATCGACAACCTGGAACAGCTTCTCCAGCGATCGGTCTGCCGCGGCGCTCACCACGAGAGCTCCTCAGTCGCGCAGCCGCCGCCGAGGTCAACCTGCGGGCAGCGAGCGATGGACGCATCGTCGGGGTTCTCAAGGCAGCCGTAGATGGACAGCGACACCGGGCACGCCGGAGAGTGCAGGAAGGCTCCCGTGGGCCTGCCTCGCAGCGCCAGACCCCGACATTCGGCCACGTCGACCGAGGCGATCACGGGCACGAACACCCCGCGGCCCTCGACCAGCAGGTCGGAATTGAACTCGGGGATACGCATCTCGGTGCGCGTGTACTCGGTCAGCTGAACCACGATGATCGGGCCAATCGGGCCAGCCGCCTGGGGCAGTTCGACCTGCGGGTGGTGGCGGCGCAGCCAGGCGCGGATTTCATCCGGATCGAACCGGACGAGCTGTCCGGCCTTCAGGTAGGGCACGCGGTTCTCGCGTACCCACGAGCGCACGGTGTTGCGGGGGACGTTCGCGACCTTGGCCAGGTCGTCGATGGTCAGCAGGCGGCTGAGCTCGGTGCTCACGCGACTCTCCTCAAATGAAGGAACGGCCCAGAGGACCGTTCGCTAGGAACGGAACCTCTCGGCCGCTGAGAGTGCGACGTCGCATCACTGTGGACAATGCCGGGATCGACGCGAGCCAACAGTAACCCGTGCTGACCAATGAGCGCCATGACGTTTCGCCCGAAGGAGCCTGGGACGCCGATCGGTCGATGGGGCTTGCAGGCGCTCGACCAACCTCCCTGAGCCCTGAGCTTCTCTGGACCTGGCCCCAGGCACTTCTGGGCTCTCCTGGGGAGGTCGGAGCACCCTTCTCAGGCTTTGGGCCTGCGGCGCGCCCACAGGTGCCTCAGAACCTCCATGTGGGCACCACTTCGCCACAGACCGACGCGTCGAGCAGGCACACGAGAGCAACAGAGTTCAGGCACCAGCGCGCGAGTCCTGCGCACAGGTCAGGACCGACGCTCACGGACGAGACGCTCGACTCTGTCGGCGACCGCCACTGGGTCCTCGTGCTCCCAAACGCGGACGACCGTCCAGCCCGCATCGTCGAGCAGCGCGTCGACCTTCGCGTCCCTGGCTACGTTGCGGTCGACCTTCGGCAGCCAGTACTTGGTGTTGCTCTTCGGCTCCTTGTAGTGCTCGGGGCACTTGTGCCACCAACACCCGTCCACAAAAACCGCGACCCTCGCCCGCGTGAACACGACGTCCGCGGTGTGGCGGGTGCCCAGGAGCCGATGGTTGACCCGATACCGCAGGCCGCGTGCGTGCAGCAATGAGCGGAGAAGGAGCTCTGGCTTGGTGTCGCGGCTGCGGTTGCCCTGCATGCTGCGCCGGACTCCAGGGGCTACCTCAGCCATGCCTCCAGCGTATTCACGCCGGGTGGCTCACTCCATCGACCGGCGTTCCTGCCGCTTTCGCCGCTTGTCCTCCCGGGACTTCTTGTTGCGCGCCTCCCTGCACTCCTCGCAGCGGCATCCCATCTGGTACCTGTAGGCGGTGCCGTGCGTGACCCCTTCCCCGGTCAGCTGACCCGTGCCACGCACCCTCTCCACATAGGCTTGGTGGTTCTTGCGGTTCGCCTCCCGGCATGGGTCGCACCGGCACCCCCAGTTGCCGTAGCCGTTCGTGGTGCCGTGTCTGGGGTCGTCTGGCGGCAGGGGACCCTTCATGAGGCCGCAGTGTAGGCGGCCACCGGGTCCGCACTCCTTGGCCGAGTCTGAGGACAGGGCGTCCGGCTGCCCGTAACCTCAGCCCGGTGCCCCTGACCTTCCGAAAGCAGCCCTCCGGCGGACGCGGCGAGTACGAGCTCGTCGGGGAGACGGGCGGCGTCTCGGCGATCGACCTGATGGACCACGGCTTCCTCTGGGATACCCCCTTCGGTCAGAAGGAGACCGAGGTCGCCCTGAGCAATCAGGGCGGCAAGCGGCGACTACGGATCACACAGTCCGGGGTTCCCCACATCCAGCGGCAGGCCGCAGCCCTGGGCCTTCTCCCGAAGAGCATCCGCGAGGAAGCCAAGGTCACCCACGGCCAACCGATCGTGCTGGAGAACGGCTACATCCTCGACGTTCAGGTCTCGCTCGTCAGCACCGATGACTCCATGGCCGTCGTCCGGCCCGCGATCTTCACGGCGCGGTCCGGCCCCGCGAACGACGACGCCCACAAGCTCGACATGGACGCGCAGCAGCGCTTCGCCCGACTGCAGGCGGTGTGGGAGCAGGCCGAGGTGCTGCCGGAGGCGGTCGGCCTCGCGGTTCTCGCGCACCGGCAGCGGGTCATCGACGACACGACGATCGGGACGGCCGCGGAGAAGGCGGTCCACACCGTCATCGCCGCGCTGGCAGAGGTTGGGGCGCCGGGCTACATCCCTGGCGCAGATCCTCTTCCCGCGCTTGAGGTTCTCGCGGGCCTGTCGGGCGGCATCGAGCTCCCGCCCCCTACCGAGGCGCCCGAGGACCTCCCTGAGATCCGGATCCGCATCGAGTCCGAGTACCGCCTTGCCAAGGCGCGCGGCGCATCACACGAGCAGTTCAAGAAAGCTGTCCAGAAGGCCTACGACTTCCGGTGCGCGTTCTGCGGCATGCGGGCCCTCGACATCCCCGGCCTCGCCCGCGCCGGCGTAGATGCCGCGCACATCCTGCCGTGGGGCCAGTACGACCTCGACGTCGTTCAGAACGGCATCCTGCTCTGCAAGCGCGACCACTGGGCGTTCGACGCCCACGTTCTCCTGCTGCGGCACGAGGGTGGCGCCTACTCGGTCGAGCTCAACCCACGCTACGCGGGGCTCATTACCGACCAGGAGACATTGGCCGCGCTTGGACAGGCGACCGGGCCGATACCTGAGGACCGTCTGCCCACGAAGGCCGCGGACCGCCCTGGCCCCTCGTACATCGAGAAGTTGTACGAGGGGCTCGAGGACTATTAGGCAACGACCACCTTGGCCGGGTCGTCTGCGTAGTCGGCCATGACCTCGGCGATCCGGCCCCCCAGCCACTCGGCGACGTTCACCGTCACCGCGTTGCCGCACGCGTGGTAGCGGGCGGAGTCGAGCTTGTCGATGTTCCCGCCGAAGGTGTCCACGTTGGTCCACCCGTCGGGGAAACCCTGCAGGCGCTCTGTCTCCAGCGGCGTCAGGCGGCGCACACGGCCGTCGGGGTACGAGACGTAGTTCCGCGACCAGTCAGTGCCGGTGTGACGGGCGCTCTCGGCGTAGAGGCAGTGGGCTAGCTTCTTGACGAAGCCCCGCTCAGGATCTCCAACGCAGATCTGAAAGGGGGAAACAGATTTCGTCCCATCCTGTCGGCTCTTCTCAAGATCCCGGTCGCCGCGTTCGGGCTCAAAAAGTACCGCGCCGGCGCGGGCCGGTCCTCCAAGAGTTCCGACAATGAAGACTCGGGTGCGTGACTGGGGGACGCCGAAGTAGCGACTGTCAAGCACTCGCCACGCCACGCCATACCCGAGGTCGGCCAGCGTCCGAACGACGACTGCGAAATCTCGTCCTTCGTGGGAAGAGAGGAGGCCCGCAACGTTTTCGAGGATGACAACAGGGGGGCGAGCTTCGCCAAGTAGTCGAGCAAACTCATAGAAGAGCCCCGACTGCTTGCCCCGGAGTCCACTGCGCGGGCCCATTCGAGCAAGTGAGACGTCTTGGCAGGGGAAGCCTCCGGCCCAGACCGTTGCATCAGGGATGTCACTTGCCTTCACCTCTCGAATGTCCGTTGCCTTGGGCACGTCGGGCCAGCGGTGCTTGAGCACGTCCTGGCAGAAATCCTTGATCTCGCACTGCCAGACAGTGCGCATCCCGGCACGCTCGAAGCCGAGGTCGAACCCGCCGATACCGGCGAAGAACGAAGCCACGGTCAGCGAGGGAGCCGTCTTATTGTCCTTCAAGCTTTCTCTCCTTCTGTGAGCGACCGGGACGCTAGACGCCCCCGCCGACACTCACGCTGCCGTGACTGACCACAGCGTAGCCCCGAATGACACCGATGTAAGTATCCAGCGCGGTGCGCCTCTGTCGACCTCACGCGCGCAGCGTCCCGACCTGCGAGAAGGGCGTCGGGGCCCACCCGAGGTCTCGCTCTACGACCACGGGATAGCCGTGCGGCCGCGCGACCACCGCCCTGAGTTCGTGAAGGTCCACGTAGCCCCACTCGGCGCCGCTAGCGCTGAGGCTCGCGAATCCGAAAGCGATCCGCGCATCCTCATCGAGCTCGGCCACCCACCAGTCGCAGGAGCCCACGAAGTAGTGCAAGTGGATGACCTTCTCGGCGGCTGGCACCGACTCCGTCTCGTACAGCGAGGGGACCGCGGCGAGCACGTCGGCGTCGGGCAGGAACTCGTGGCCTCGGAGACGGTCGGCCTCGGTGGCGCTCACTTCGCCGCCTCAGCGGAGGACTTGCGCTTGGCGTAGGAGCGGCGCGACGCCTCGCGGGCCTTCTCGCGCTCGGCGGGGTCGAGCCGACGGTCACTCGCGTAGTGGGCCGCGCACCTGCCCTTGCAGTAGGCGTCCTTGCCGCACCCCTCGGCGGAGCAGGTCTTGCCCTTGTTCACGCCCCGGCGCGCGTTCGGCTCGGCCGCATCCGCAGGCTCGGCGAGCCTCCAGGCGGGGTCGGGACGGCGCAGGCGTTTCGCCTTCGCGAACGCCGCGAGCTCGTCGAACGCGTCTGCCGCGAGGTTGGTGCCGGCGGCGCCCTGCTCCATGAGGAGGTCGTAGGTCTTCTTGTCCATCATCGTGTCCTTGGTCGTGGTCTCGCCAACAGTTGTTGACACGATGAATCTGTCGCGGCGAAGGGACGCTCGTGAGCCCCCTGAAGCGACGACTGCGCAGAGAGATCACGATGCACTCATTGCGTCGAACCTCTGCATAGAGTCTTTCATCAGTTTGGATGCGGGAACCGGACTTCGAAGACCTCCTCGGCCGAGATCACCCGCTCCGAGCCGGGGATCGCGGCCGCCAGGCAGTTGAGCACGGTGGTCTTCCCGGTCTGCGTGCCACCGGCCACGATGATGTTGAGGCCGGCACGGACCGACGCCTCGAGGAAGGACGCCGCCTCGGCCGGCATCGAGCCGAGCTCGACGAGCTCCCCGAGCCGAGCCGCACGCACCACGAACTTGCGAATGTTGACCGCCGAGAACCCTCTGCTGATGCCCTCCAGTACGACGTGCAGCCGGTGCCCTGCCGGCAACATCGCGTCGACGAAGGGGCGACTGAGGTCGATGCGCCGTCCGGTCGTCTTCAGCATCCGCTCGACCAGCTCGGCGACCTCGGTGTCGGTCAGCACGATGTTGGTCAGCTCGTGACGACCGTTGCGTGCGCAGAACACCCGGTCGGCGCTGTTGATCCACACCTCTTCGACGGTCGGGTCGTCCAGCAGTGGCTGCAGCGGCCCGAATCCGGCGACCCGCGCGACCAGCTCGGTCACCAGGGCGTCGGGGTCGCCGACCGGTGCGACCACGCCGGTCAGGCTGCGCTCGTCGTGCTCGCGGACCAGGGTGCCGGCGATGCGTCGTACCGCAGCGACCTCGTGTTGGGGGTCGAGCCCCTCGCGGCGCACGGCGGCACGCAGCACGGCGTCGAGGTGGGTGACCACCTCGTCCGGCGCATGGGCGTCGGCCATCACTGCCATGTCAACTCCCCGAGTGAGATCGCTGTGGCCGGACCAAGGTAAGGGGTCGGCCACGGCTGCGACAGAGGTTGTCCACAGGTGCCGAGACGCACATCTCCGGCGGGACCCTGTGGAGAAGGTTGTGGAGAACCGATGACCTGTGACGACGCGTCACACCAAGCGCCGAGATGAACTAGAACTTGTCCCAGTTTTGTGATGGGGTGCGTGTGATGGCCGTCACGGGAGGGTGAACGGCCACCCCATCGAAACAACGGGAGGGATTCTCTTATGAGCCTGCGCAAGCGCAGTGTCCGCACCATCGCCGCCGGCAGCATCCTCGGACTGACCGCCGGTACCGCCGCCGTCGTCGGCCTTGCCACCCCGGCCTCGGCCGAGGCCGGCAACTTCAACTGCGAGGTGCCCATTCTCGGGGCCCAGACGTTCCCCGCCGAGATCGACGTGGCCGGCACAACCGTGGCCGGCGGCAACACCCCGGTGACGGCTACCTTCACCATCCCCGACGGCCTCGCCGACACCATGCGCGGGCTCCTCAACACGAAGGAGATCGCCGGCAAGGTCACCGCGGCCAACACCGGCGGTGGCAAGGCGGCACCGACCACGCTGACGATCAAGCGGGCCGAGATTCCCACCGACGGCGACGTACCGCTCGCCGCCAAGGGCACCGCACAGGTGGCCGGCTCGGCCGGGAAGACCGTCGCGCTCGCCGCAGGCGATCACAACTTGGCGATGACCTTCTACAACGCCGCCGGCGAGGCCAGCCCGTTCGAGATCCCCTGCACCCCTGACGGCGACTTCGCGATCGGCTCCACCAAGATCGTCAAGGCGACCTCGAAGGCCAAGGTCGGCGTCAAGTACGCCAAGAAGTCCAAGAAGGCCGCGATCACGGCCAAGGTCGCTACCAACGGCGCCCCGGCGACCGGCAAGGTCCAGATCCTGGTCAAGAAGGGCAAGAAGACCGTCTCCAAGAAGATGGTCGCCCTGAAGAAGCAGACCGCCAAGGTCACCGTCAAGATCAAGAAGAAGGGCAAGTACACCGCGGTCGCGACGTACAAGGGCAACGCGAACGTGAAGGGCAGCTCGGCGAAGAAGGCGTTCACCGCCCGCTGATCGCCACTGCTCGTGGTCGCACTGACCACCAACCGGCGGGGCCGGTGCCTCCTTCAGGAGACACCGGCCCCGTCGCGGTTTTCGGGTCAGGGTGAGGGCGGCGCGCCAGGCCGCGTCGGTGGCGTCTGCTGTTGAGCGGCGGCGACCTGGGCGTCGTACTGGGCGCGGGCCTGGAGCTCCCGCTCGTAGGCGGCGTAGTCCCGGTCCAGGTGCTGGATCCGGACCGTGAGCCAGTCCAACAGCGCGCGGGCGCCGAACCCGACGATCGCGTAGACCAGCATCGCGAAGAGCACCGAGGTGTCCAGCACCGACTCCACCTCGTTGCCCCCGCTGAGACCGAGGTCGAGGGGGGCGAAGATGTCGGCGAACGGCTGCATCGCTCGGTCCAGCGCCCGGTAGACCCACTCCACGAAGCCGGCACTCGGGTTGGCTCCGAGCAGGAGCAGCACGAACCCCAGGCCGAGCACGATCTCGGCGACGATCACGTAGGCGTAGACCGCGTAGCCGAGCACCCGGCCGACGATCAGGGTCGCCTTGCGCTCGGAGTGCAGCGACGGCTCCTCGGGCGCCGGACCCACCGGTGGCGGGGCCTGGCCGCCGGGATAGCCAGGTGGGTAGCCGCCGGGATATCCACCGGACGGGTAGCCACCGGAGGAGTAGCCCCCGGGCGGCAGGACAGGGTCGGACATCGATCTACCTCCGAGCGTGGGACGTGATGCGGCCACGCTAGCGGTGCGCCACCGCCGGACGCATCCGCGCCACCCGGGGCGGCGCGCCGCCGGGTCAGCCGCGTCGTCGTACGGCGTCGCGCAGCGCCTGCTCCGGATCGACTCCCTGCTCACGGGCGCGTGCCACCAGCGCCAGCAACCGCTCGCCGATGTCGTCGGAGGTGGTGTCCACCTCCACCGGATCGCCGGAGCGCTCACGGCGGTCCAGGATCTTGTCCGCCAAGAGCAGGGCCGGCAGCCCCGGAGGGAGCTCATCGCGCCGAGGCAGGGTTGCCTTCTCCTCTGCCTTCGCCTGCTGCCAGAGCTCGTTGACGGCTGCAGGATCGAGATCCCGCTGGCTGCCGTCGACCGCCGGCGCGAAGACATGCGGGTTGCGCCGGACCATCTTGGCGGTGATCCCTGCGGCGACGTCCTCGAGGTCGAACTCGCCTGCCTGCTCGGCAATGACCGCGTGGAAGACGACCTGGAGCAGCAGGTCCCCCAGCTCCTCACGCAGGTGCGACCACTCGCCGCTGTCGGTGCCGGCGTCGATCGCCTCGAGCGTCTCGGCGGTCTCCTCGACCAGGAACCGCTGCAGCGAGCGATGGGTCTGCTCCGCCTTCCACGGGCACTCGGTGCGCAGCCGGTGCATCACGGCGACGAACTCGGTCAGCGCCGGCAGCGTCGGGTCCGTCCCGGACTCATGCGCTCGGCCCGGCTCAGCCACCCAACGCCGCCCCGGGCTCGGGTCGGGTGCCGCAGAGCTGGCTGTCGGGCAGCGCTGCGAGCTGCTCGTCGGAGAGCTCGGTCTGCTCGCTCGCCGCGACCGCCTCGTCGCTGACCGCGACCGAGAGTTGGTCGTCGGCGGGTGCGAAGGCGCCGTCGGTGATGGTGAGGTCGAACACCGGGTTGATCTCGACCTCGAACCCCGCCGGATCCGGTACGTCGTCCCCGGCCGCCTGCAGCGCCTGCTCCGCACGCTGCTGGCGGGCCAGGTAGTCGCCGAGCACCTCCTGCTGGCGGGTGTCCATCTCGTCCCACCCGGGGATCTGCCGCTCGTCCAGGTCCGGAGCGACCGTCTCCCAGCCCTGCTCATCGGCGTAGGCGAGCAGCACCGAGGAGCCGATCCACTGCTGCAAGAGGCTCAGCTGGGTGGCGTCGCGACTGCTCGCTGAGGCGTCCTCCATCGCCGAGGCGTTGATGCAGGCGGCGTCGAGCAGATCCTCGAGGTCGACCAGCGAGAGCGTCGTACCCTCCACTTCGGCGGCGACCCCGGGACGGGGCACGTCCTCGGTGAGCCCGCAACCGGCGAGGGAGACGGCAGCGGCCAGGGCTGCGGAGGCGGACACGAGACGACGGGTGCGGAACACGAGCTCTCCTCGACGGCGATCAACGACGGACGCTGGCGCAAGCACACCACAACCACCGTGACCCAGGTCACCCGCCCCCGCCGACCCGGCCCAAACGCACGCCTCAACCGGCCCAAAAGGCCAACTCAACGGGCCCAAAAGGCCAACTCAACCCCGGTCGACGGGTCAGTCCTTGGGGTCGATGATCGCGTCGATTACGCCGCGCGCCCACTCCAGGACTGCGACGCCCTCGATCGGGGTGCCGGTCTTGCCGGGGATGCCGGGCCGGGGCACCAGGACGGCCTCAACCTGCTCCTTGACGATCGACTTCGGATACAGCCGGTTGAGCCGCACCTTCCGCGACTCCGGCAGCACCACGGAGGCGAAACGGATGTTCTTGCCGACGGTGGTGATCTCCCGGATGCCCGCCTGACGCGCCCGCGCGCGGAACCGGGCGACCAGTTGCAGTGCGACGGCCGGCTCGGGCGGTTCGCCGTACCGATCCGCGAGCTCCTCGGCGATCGCGTCGACGTCCTCGTCGCTGCGCACCTCGGCCAACCGCTTGTACATCTCCAGCCGCAGCCGCTCGCTGGGGATGTAGTCGTGCGGCAGGTGGGCTTCGACCGGCAGCTCGATCCGCACCTCCTCCAGGTGCTCCACCTTGTCGTCGCGGAAGTCGCGGACCGCCTCACCGACCAGGCGGACGTAGAGGTCGAAGCCCACGTCGGCGATGTGGCCGGACTGCTCGCCGCCGAGCAGGTTGCCGGCGCCGCGGATCTCCAGGTCCTTCATCGCGATCGCCATGCCGCCGCCGAGGTCGGAGTGCTGGGCCAGGGTGGCCAGCCGCTCGTGCGCGGTCTCGGTCAGCGGCTTCTCGGTCGGGTAGAGGAAGTAGGCGTAAGCACGTTCGCGGGACCGCCCGACCCGGCCGCGCAGCTGGTGCAGCTGGGAGAGGCCGAGGGTGTCGGAGCGCTCGATGATCATCGTGTTCGCATTGGAGACGTCGAGGCCGGACTCGACCAGCGTGGTGCAGACCAGCACGTCGAAGCGCTTCTCCCAGAAGTCGAGCATCACCTGCTCGAGCTGCTTCTCCCCCATCTGCCCGTGCGCGGTGGCGACCCGGGCTTCGGGCACCAGGTCGCGCAGTTTGGCGGCCGCCTTCTCGATCGACTGCACCCGGTTGTGGATGTAGAAGACCTGCCCGTCGCGGAGCAGCTCGCGGCGGACCGCTGCCACCACCTGCCGGTCCTCATAGCCGCCGACGTAGGTGAGCACCGGGTGGCGCTCCTCGGGCGGTGTGGTGATCGTGGACATCTCACGGATGCCGGTGATCGCCATCTCCAGGGTCCGCGGGATCGGCGTGGCCGACATCGAGAGCACGTCGACCGAGGTCCGCAGCCGCTTCATCTGCTCCTTGTGCTCGACACCGAAGCGCTGCTCCTCGTCGACGATGATCAGGCCGAGGTCCTTGAACCGGACGTCGGGGTTGAAGAGCCGATGGGTGCCGACCACGATGTCGATCGACCCGTCGGCCATCCCCTTCATCACCTCGGCCGCCTCGGCGTCGGACTGGAAGCGCGAGAGCGCCTTGAGCACCACGGGGAAGCCGGTCATCCGCTCGGTGAAGGTGGCCAGGTGCTGGGTCACCAGCAGCGTGGTCGGCACCAGCACGGCCACCTGCTTGCCGTCCTGGACCGCCTTGAACGCCGCCCGCACCGCGATCTCGGTCTTGCCGTAGCCGACGTCGCCGCAGATCAGCCGGTCCATCGGCACCACGCGCTGCATGTCGGCCTTGACCTCGTCGACGGTCGTCAGCTGGTCCGGCGTCTCGTGGAACGGGAAGGCGTCCTCGAGCTCGTGCTGCCACGGGGTGTCGGGGCCGAAGGCGTGGCCCTTCGTGGCCTGCCGGGCGGCGTAGAGCTTGATCAGCTCCGCGGCGATCTCGCGGACCGCCTTGCGCGCCCGGTTCTTCCGCTTCGTCCAGTCCGCGCCGCCGAGCCGGTCGAGGCTGGGCTGCTCGCCGCCGACGTATCGGGTGACCTGGTCCAGGGCGTCGGCCGGGACATAGAGCCGGTCCGGCGGGGCGCCACGCTTGGAGGCGCCGTACTCGAGCACCAGATAGTCGCGGGTGGCTCCGTGCACGACGCGCTGCTTCATCTCCACGAACTTGCCGACGCCGTGCTGCTCGTGCACGACGTAGTCGCCGGCCTTCAGCTCGAGCGGGTCGATCTGGCGCTTGCGCCGGGTCGGCATGGCGCCCTTGTCCCGGGTCGAGGCCTTCTGACCGACGATGTCCTCGCCGGTCAGGATCGCCAGCCCTGCAGTGTCACCGGTCGGCTCCAGCACCAGGCCGTGCGCCAGACCGCCGCAGGAGACGGTCACCACCGCCGGGTCCATCGGCGCTCCGGGGGCGATCTCCTCCACGAACCGCGCCGGTACGTCGCGCTCGGCGAGCGCCTCGACCATCCGCTGCGCCGGCCCGTGGCCGGGGTGCAGCACCACCACCGGCCGCCCCTGCGCACGCCAGCCGGTGACGTCGGCCAGCGCGCGCTCGACCTCACCGCGGTAGACCGGCGCGGCAGTGATGCGTGCCTGCTGCTCGGCGGCGGTCGACGGCTCAGCCTCCAGGTCCAGCCCGAACGGGCTGAAGGTCCACCACGACAACCCGTTCTCCAAGGCGTGGGACCGCACCTCCCCCAGCTCCCGGTACGACGCCGCCTGCAGGTCGATCGGCGCCGACCCGCCCGAGGCGGCCGCCGCCCAGGACGCGCCGAGGAACTCCTCGGAGGTGGCCACCAGGTCGTGGGCGCGGGACCGGGCGCGCTCGGGATCGAGCACCAACACCTGGGACCGGTCGGGCATCAGGTCCACGAGCAGCTCGAGGTCGTCGACCAGCGCCGGGATCAGCGCCTCCATGCCCTCCACCGCGATGCCCTCAGCCAGCTTGTCGGTGATCTCCAGCAGCTCGGGGTGAGCCTGCCCGAGCGCCTTGGCGCGGGCCCGCACCTGCTCGGTCAGCAACAGCTCGCGACACGGCGGCGCCCACAGCCGGTCCAAGGTCTCGATGGTGCGCTGGTCGGCGACCGCGAAGGAGCGGATCTCGTCGACCTCGTCGCCGAAGAACTCCACCCGGACCGGGTGCTCCTCGGTCGGCGGGAAGACATCGACGATGCCGCCGCGCACCGCGAACTCGCCGCGCTTCTCGACCAGGTCGACACGGGTGTAGGCGGCGTCGACCAGTCCGCTGACGATCTCGTCCAGCACCGCGGTCGTGCCGACCCTCAGCTCGACTGGGGCGAGGTCGCCGAGGCCTTTGACCTGCGGCTGCAGGATGGAGCGGACCGGCGCCACCACGACCTGGATCGGTCCGGTAGCCACCGACCCGGCCTCCTCCACGGCGTCGCCGGGGTGGCACAGCCGCCGCAACACCGCGAGTCGTCGACCGACGGTGTCGCTGCGCGGACTGAGCCGCTCGTGCGGCAGCGTCTCCCAGCTCGGGTAGTAGGCGACCCCGGCCGGGTCGAGCAGGTCACCCAGCTCGGCGACCAGCTGCTCGGCCTCCCGGGTGGTGGCGGTGACCGCCAGCACCGGGCGCCCGGCCCGCACCAGGCCCGCCACCAGGAACGGGCGCAGCGGCTCCGGCCCGGTCAGCTCATGGGTGGTCAGCCGGCCGTCGATGGCCTCGGCCATCGGGGTGGCCAGCAGCGGGTCGGCGAGGACGGCGTCGGCGAGGCCGGCGAGGGTCATGCGGATAACTCCTGGGGCAGGGCTGGACAGCACCACGACCCCCGGTCGCTAGGGGCGTGGCTCCAACGACCGGGGGTGGTGCGCCCAGGCTACTCCTCCAGTTTCCACGCCTGCCGGATGCTCAGCTTGCCGCCGGTCTGCATCAGCGCCCGGCGGTAGACCCGCTCGGCGAGCAGGATCAGGACGGCCGCCAGCGCGGCGAGCAGGCCCAAGGAGATCAGCGCCTCCCACCAGGCCGCGTCGCCCTTGACCAGGCGGACCGGCATCGCGACCGCGGAGAGCGGCGGCACGTAGGAGCCGACCACCTCGGCGGTGCCGTCCAGGAAGGCCGACCCGAGGAAGATCGCCAGCACCAGCATGGTGACCGGCGTCGCCGTGGACTGCAGGTCCTCGTTGCGGCTGGCCAGCGCGCCGGCGACCGCCCACAGGCAGGAGAGCGCGAGGAAGCCGACCAGGAAGAAGGCCAGGAACCAAGCCACGTCGCCGGTCAGACCGGGGATGAATGTGCCGTAGTCGGTCAGGCTGAGCCCCACCATGCCGACGGCGACGTACACCGCCATCTGGCCGACCGCCAGCACCGTGTTACCGACCACCTTGCCGGCAAGCAGCTCCCTCAGCGGCACCGCCGCGGCGATCATCTCCACGATCCGGGACTGCTTCTCCTCGGTGACGCTCTGGGCAAGGGTCATCCCGAAGATGATCGAGGCCAGGTAGAAGAGGAAGGCCAGGCCGAAACCGAGGATGTCCTGCAAGGTGGAGAGCTCGGCGTCCCCCTCGAGCTGCTCGACAGTCACCGTGGTGCCTTCGGTGAGCTCCTCGACGCTGGTGCCCGCACTCGCCGCGTTGGCGGCCAGCATCTCGCTGCGCACCACTGACTCGATCACCGTCTGCAGCGACCGGTCCGCGCCGTCCCGAGTCACCAGCACCCAGTCGTCCCCGTCCTGGGTCAACCAGGCGTCGATCTCCTCCTCCTGCACGGCGGCCCGCGCGGCGTCGTCGTCGGCTTCGGTGACCGCGGAGAGCTCGACGTTCTCGTCGATCTCCGCCGCCTGCTCCTCGGCGGCCTCGACCAGCACCTGGGCGCCCGCGCTGCTGGAGGCCACCTGGTAGGAGTCGGTGCGGCTGTCCAGCCACACCTGGAGGCCGACCAGCCCCAGGATCACCACCAGTGTGGAGAGCGATCCGAGGACGAAGGTCCGGTCGCGCAGCTTCACCGACACCTCGCGCGCCGCGACCACCGCCCAGACGGGGGTACGACGCGCGCCGGCCCGCTGCACCTGCGTGCGCTCCTGCTCCTGCGTGCTCATGCCGTCACCTCGCGGTAGATCTCGCTCAGTCGAGGCACCACTCGGCTGAAGTCGTGGACGGGGCCGCGCTCCATCGCGCGGGTCAACAGCTCCTGCTCGGCCCCCTCGGCGGTCACGTCGACCAGCGCCTCGGTGCCGGCGACGTCGTCGACCTGGAGACCTGGCAGCTCCCGCACCCACCCGGCGTCGCCACCGAGTCGGATCCGGTAGCGCACCGGTGCACCCGCCCGGAGCTGGTCGGCGGTGCCCTCCGCCACCACCCGGCCACGGGCCATCACCACCAGGCGATCGCAGAGCCGGTCGACCAGGTCGAGCTGGTGGGAGGAGAAGACCACGGGGACACCGGCGTCGGCCTGCTCGCGGAGCAGGTCGGTCATCGCGTCGATCGCGGTGGGGTCGAGGCCGGAGAACGGCTCGTCGAGGATCAGCAGACGCGGTTGCGGGACCAGCGCGGCGACGATCTGGACCCGCTGCTGGTTGCCCAACGAGAGCTTCTCCAGCGGCTCCTTGACGCGCTCCCCCAGGCCGAACCGGTCGAGCAGCTCGACGATCTGGGACCGCGCCGGCGCGGCGTCCATGCCACGCAGCCGGGCCAGGTAGACGAGCTGGTCGGCGATCGGCTGCTTCGGGTAGAGGCCGCGTTCCTCGGGCATGTAGCCGAATCCGCGGCGGTCAGCGGCGGTCACCCGATGTCCGTGCCAACGCACGTCCCCGGCGTGCATCGCGAGCACACCCATCACCATCCGCATGGTCGTGGTCTTGCCGGCGCCGTTGCCGCCCACGAACCCGGTCAGACCACCGGGTGGGACAGAGAACGAGACGTCGTCGACGGCCACCAGGTCGCCGAAGCGGCGGGTCAGTCCGTTGAGCTCGAGCATGCCGACGACGCTACGCAGCAGCGTCGACAGAACGGATCAGTCGTGCGGGGGATCCTCGGCCCGGGTCTCCTCCCCCTGCGGGAGGAGACGGTGGCGGTGCACCCAGACCACTGCCCGCACCCGGTCGCGCAGGTGGAGCTTGGCCAGGCAGTTGGAGACATGGGTCTTCACGGTGGCCTCGCCCAGCACCAGACGCGCGGCGATCTCGCCGTTGCTGAGCCCCTCGCCGACCAGCAGGAGTACCTCGCGCTCGCGTTCGGTGAGCCGGCTCCAGCCGGGCGGATCCGGAGTGTCAGTGGGCACGGGCGTCGCCGGTTCGCGCTCCCCGGTGGGCGCGCCCGTCATCCGCTCGATCACCCGCAGGGTCACCTCGGGGGCCAACAGTGCGTGACCGGACGCAGCAGCCCGCACCGCATCGACGAGGGCGTCCGGGTCCGCGTTCTTCAGCAGGAAGCCGGTGGCACCGGCGTCGAGCGCCTCGAAGAGATAGTCGTCCCGGTCGAACGTGGTCAACATGATCACCGGCCCCAGCCCCTCCGCGACCAAAGCTCGGGTCGCCTCGACTCCGTCGACCCCCGGCATCTGTACGTCCATCAGCACCACGTCGGGACGCAGCGCACGCGCCTGGGTCAACGCCGCCGCACCGTCGTCGGCCTCACCGACGACCTCCAGGTCCTCCTCCACCGAGAGGATGAGTCGGAACCCCGAGCGCACCAGCTGCTGGTCGTCGACGAGCAGCACCCGGATGGGCGGGGTCATCGGACACCTCCGGCGTCAGCCGTCCCGGCGGCCGGCTCGAGCGGGAAGCGCACCCGGACCCGGAAGCCGCCGACCGTCCGGGGTCCGATGTCGACGTCGGCCCGGCTGGCCGCCGCCCGCTCCCGTACGCCGAGCAGGCCCAACCCGCTGCCCGAGGTGCCGGCGCGGGGGCGACCGTCGTCGGTCACCTCGACCTCCGCGTACGGCGGCGTGGCCACCCGGTCCACCCGGAGCACGATCTGCGCGCGAGCGGCGGTCGAGTGGCGTCGTACGTTGGTGACTGCCTCCTGCACGATCCGGTAGAGCGAGGTGCCCACGGCCGCCGGCAGCCCCTCGGCGGCGCCGCTCGGGTTCTCCACCAGGTCGTAGTCGACCTGCAGCCGCTCCCCGGTTCCCTCGCCCGCCTCGGCCAACGCAGCGATCTGCGACCAGACCGGCTCGGGAGCGCGCGCAGCCTGACCCGGGCCATCCCCGGACGTCGGTGTCCGCAGGGTGCCGACCAGACGGCGCATCTCCCCGACCGCGTCGCGCGAGGACTCCTCCACCTGGGCCAGCGCACCGGCCACGACGGCGTCATCGCGACCCAGCATCCGGCGCCCGGCGGCCGCCTGCACGCCGATCACGGAGACGTGATGGGCGACCACGTCGTGCAGCTCCCGTGCGATCCGCAACCGCTCCTCCAGCACCGCCCGCTCCTGGAGCTCCTCGGCCTGGTGGGCGATGGTGGCCGCCTGCTCGGTGAGCCGGGTGGTCTGTCGGGCTGAACGCCAGGCGACCTGGCCGCCGAGCACGGCTCCACCGAAGTAGAGGACGTTGATCAGCGCGGTCAACAGCACCGCTGCGGTGGCCGGGCCGAGCAGACCCGGTCGTTCACCGGCCAACCCGAGATCGGCGGCCAGATTCTCCAGCGACCGACCGAGCGAGAACTGCCAGGCGAGCCACAACGTCATGAAGAGCATCACCACCCCGACCACGGCGAGCATCTGGCGGCGGCTCCGGGCCCAGGCGACACCGGAGAAGATGGCGAAGAAGTAGGCGATCTGTAGCGGCGCCTGCCCCATCAGGGTGGGGATCAGCACCCCGGTCGTGAACATGTGCGCACCGGCCAGGGTGAGCACCGTCAGCGGCCAGCGCCGGCGCAGCACCAGCAGAGCGCTGGCACTGGCGATGACCAGCCAATGCACCCACCAGCTGCCGCGCACCCCCTCGAAAGTGCCGATGGAGCGCAGCAGCTCGACCGAGACCACGCCGAAGGCGAAGGTGGCGGCACCGACGCCCAGGTCTTGCGGGCCGACGCCGCCGGTACGTTCCCAGTCGTCATCGACCGCGAAGAATCGGGCCGCACGGGCGGTCAGTGCCTCTCGTGCCTCCACGGAACCACCTTAGGGAACCACCGAGAGTGGGACTTCAGGGCCGCGGGTCAGGAGGTGGGTGGGCCGACCAGCAGCGCGGCGCCGGTGAGAGCAGCCACCGCACAGACGCCGACCAGGGCGCCACGCAGTGGCTTGCGCAGCACCCAGGCGGCCGGACGATCGAGCGGACCGGCGGGCGGCTGCGACCGGAGTCGCCAGGTGGGCGCTAGCCAGTCGCGGCGTACTGCCCACCACTCGAGCACCAGGGTCGCGAACGGAGGGATCGCGGCGAGCAGCGCGAGCAGGGCACGGCCGACTCCCCACCGCCGGTCGACGGCGACCAGTACGGTCACCACCACGTAGGCGACGAAGACGACACCGTGCACCATCCCGAAGACCCGCACACCGAGATCGGTGGTCTCGGTGACGTACTTGAGGAACATCCCGAGCAACAGCAGGGCCCAGGTGATCGCCTCGGCCACCGCGACACGGCGGAACAACTTCTCGGGGTTCATGTGCTGCCTTCTACGTCCGTGAGTGTGGGGTTGGGTCGGGTGTGCGAAGCAGGGTCACGCGTCACCCTCGGCAGCGGCCAGCTCGGCCTTCCACTGCCGGAAGGTCTCCTCGGTGCGGCCCTGGCGCCAGTAACCCGAGATCGAGACGTCGGCGCGCGGCAGGCCGCGCTCCTTGAGCAGGTAGGGCCGGATGCCGTGCATCACGACCTGCGCCTCGCCGTGCACGAAGGCGTGCACCCGCCCGGGCAACCAGTCCAGGCGGCGGGTGGCCGCCTCGAGGTCGCGATGGTCCGGTGCCGAACGGTGCAGCCAGGTCAGCGACATCTCGGCGGGCACCGGGAGGTCCTGCTGGTGTGCGGCCGACTCCACTTCGATCACCACATGACCGGCGGCGTCGCTCGGCAGCGTCGCCAGGGCCTGCCGGATCGCCGGCAGCGCGGCTTCGTCACCGATCAGTAGGTGCCACGAGGCGTCGCGGTCCGGCGCGTATCCCCCACCCGGGCCCCGCGCGGTGATGGTGTCGCCCGGCTGCGCCGCGGCCGCCCAGGGGCCGGCCACGCCGCTGTCGCCGTGCACCACGAAGTCGATCGCCACGGTGCCGGCGTCGGTGTCCGGGTCGAGCGCGGTGTAGGTGCGCATCACCGGCCGCTCTCCCCGATCGAGCGCCGCCGGGTCGCCGAAGACCAGTTTCACGTAGCGGTCGGTGAAGGTGCTCTCGGCGAAGGCGGAGAGGTCGTCGCTGTGGAATCGCAGCCGGACCATCCCCGGCGACAACCGCTCGGAGGCGGTCACGGTCAGCAGGGTCAACGGCTTGCTCACGGTGATCGAGACTATCCGCGGGAGACAAGGACGCGGCCATCGGCGTCGGCTGGAAGCTACCCTCGGTGGCCGCGGTCACACGGCGCCAGACGAACGCTCGTTCTCCCACACCTTGGCGATGCGGGTCGCCGTACCCGGGGTCCATGCTGGGAGCAGGCACCGGCCCTGTCGCCGGGCTCGGGCCGGGAGTCGGCCGCCACGCGCCCTGAGTCGGCGACCGGCTCCGTATCGGACCCGTCCGTGATCCCCCAATTTGTCCGCGGACGCCGGCGACGGGGTCGGTCGCCTGCCAGCGTCCGGATCGCTACGGAATTGAGGCCTTTGTCCCGGCCTCGATCCATCCCTTCGAAGGGCTGACCCTTCCCCGAAATGTGGTATAGGCTCCCAGGTCTGGTGGGACGGGGGCGAGCATCGCCCCTAGGTTTTCGGCCAGGCACTCGGGGCGCCTGCCGGAAAGCACGACTTGCCGGCGTGCGGTTGTGGCAACACGACCAGGGGACACGGCGTATGGGGACGTCTGGTCGCGGATCTCGAACGGATCCGTGACAGCACGAGTGAACTCGGGGGAATCCACTCAGGGAGGATCCGCCCAAACGGGGACACGTTCGAGGTTTGCTACCTGGACTGGGGACGTCCAGGGAGGACTTCCTATGCATATCGCATATCCGCCGGGCGTGTGGGGACGACCGGCCACCATCTTGGTGCTCTTGGCGACCGCCACACCACAACTTGCGTTCCGGATGCTCGACTCGTCGACCGGGACCTGGACTGAGGCGACGACCGTCGCCCAGTTCTCCGTCGCGCCGCTGTGCTCGATCGCCGGCGCTGTCATCTACTTCCAATACCGAATCTGCCGGCAGAGCGCACTCGGCTGGCTCACCCTCTTCCTGACGCTGTACGGCGTCCAGAGCGTCGCGCTGGCGATGATCCGGCTCAACAACGACGGCAGTTACCAGCGGCCCGGGTGGGCGGTGGTGATCGACCTGACCGTTGCGCTCGGGGTCGCGGTCGCCGCGCTCGTCGTCCGCAGTCGGGTCTGCCGCGTCGATCCGCTCGCGGTCGGCCTGCTGCTCGGCCTGATCGTCGGCTCGATCCACCTGCGCCTCGATGTCGGGGCGCAGTCGATCACGCAGTACCTGCCACCGGTGGCGGCCCTCGGCATCGTCGCGGTGGCGCTGTGGGGCTTCGCCGCTCATCGGGCGGTCCGCACCAGCGGGCCGCTGCCGACCTGGCTGACGCGCCGGGTGGTCGCAGCGATGGTGCTACTCACGCTCGGCCGAGTGGACGTCGTACCGACGGCCGCTCCGCAGGTCGAGGGCGCGATCGCGGTCACTGCCTCGATCCTGGGAGCCACGCTCCTCCTCTGCGCGGCGCTCGCCGGGCTGCGCGGCGAGATCCAGCACCACGAGGAGTGGCTGGAGTCGCTGGGCACCAAGGTGGCGCTGATGGAGGCCCAGCAGGTCGATCAGCGCTCCCGGATGCACGAGATCACCAATACGGTGGCCGGCATCGCGTGCGCGTCGCGCCTGATCCACGATCACGGCAATCTGCGCCGCGAGGACCGGGCCCGGCTGGAGGGCATGCTGGACAAGGAGGCCGCCCGCTTGGTGCGGATCCTCGGTGAGCAGCGAGCCGCGACCACCCCGGTGGCCCCGGCGCCGGCCTATCCCGCGCTGCCTCCGATCCGCACCCGGCACAGCTCGGTCCCGGCGCCGCCGACCGCGACTGTCGGGTCGAGCAGTCCGGTCCTGGCGGTGCTCGACCTGGACACCGTGCTCGAACCCCTCGTCTGTGCCCAACAGGCACTGGGTCGCAGCGTTGTCTACACGCCCACGGGGATGCGGATCCACGGGGACGCCGACGGGTTGGCCGAGGCGTTCAACGTGCTGCTGGACAACTCACGCAAGCACGCGCCGGACGCCACCACGACCATCGAGGCGGAGGAGACCGACGGCATCGCCAAGATCGTCGTCAGCGATGACGGCCCCGGTGTCCCGCCCAGCATCGCCGAGAACGGCTTCACCTGGGAGACACGCGGCGAGACCTCCGAAGGCCAGGGGCTCGGGCTGTGTCTGGCTCGGCAGCGGGTGATCGACTCCGGAGGACGGTTGGACCTGGTCCGCGGCACCTCGGGGGCACGGTTCGTGGTCCGGCTGACACCGGCACACGGGCCCACCGCGGCGCCTGCGCCGACCGAGCCGCCCGCAGCCACCGAGTCCGAGCAGGCACTCTCGTGAGGGGGGCCAACGGCCGCCAGCGAGTTCTGATCATCGATGACCACGTGCTGTTCGCGGAGTCGATCGAGCTCAGTCTCACCATGGAGGGCTACGACGTACGACGGGTGCCGGCGGCCGCTGCCACCCCGGCGCAGGTGCTGGCGGCCGTCAACCGCTATCAACCGCGGGTGGTGCTGCTCGATCTCGACCTGGGTCCGCTCGGCGACGGGGTGCGACTGATCAACCCGATCGCCCGCAGCGGCGCCAACGTCGTGGTGCTCACCGCCTCGACCGACCGATCGCGGTGGGGGGACTGTGTCCGACAGGGAGCGCGCAAGGCGATCCCGAAGACACAGCCGCTCAACGAGATCCTCGCCGTGGTGCGCAAGATCTGTCAGGGCCTGCCGGTGATGGACACCGCCGAGCGCGAGGAGCTGCTCGGACTGTGGTCCCAGCATCGTCAGGCCGAGCAGGAGATCCGGGAGCGGCTGGAGCGGTTGACCCCGCGCGAGCGGCAGGTGCTCGGACAGCTGGTCGCCGGACACCCGGTGCGCGAGATCGCCCGCGCCAGCGTGGTCTCCGAGGCGACGGTGCGCACCCAGGTCAAGGCGATCCTGGCGAAGCTCGAGGTCTCCTCCCAGCTCGCCGCGGTCGGCCTGGCCCGGCAGGTTGGGTGGTCACCCCCGACCGGGCAGGGGGCCCATTGACCGGCGGTCCGCGTGAGGCCTGCTCACTCGGGTGAGCCGGCGTCGCTCTCGGCGATCTCCCGCAGCTCCGCGTAGCGGGCCACCGCGGCGAGCTGGGAGGTCACGCCGAACTTGAGCAGCACCGACCGCACCTGGTGGCGCACCGTGGAGAGCGTCACGCCTCGGGCCTCGGCGACCTCGGGCACGCTGCGGCCGAGGAAGAGCAGATCCAGGACCTCGCGCTCGGACGGGGTCAGCGAGGCCAGGGTCACGTGGACCACCCGCTGCTCCTGGCGCACCCGCGACCAGGCGCTGCGCCAGGTCTCGGCGTCGGTGCCCGGCGGCTCGCCCCCGGCGGCCACCGCGCGGACCACCTCGGCCACCTCGTCCAGCGAGCTGCTCCGTGCGAGCACCGCGGCCGCACCGGCCTCCAGGTAGGCACCCCACAGCGGGCCGGACGGCACCGCGGTCAGCACGATCCAGCGGATCTCGGCCACCGCGGCGACGAGTTCGTGGACCTGGCCGAGCACGTCGGAGCGGTCGCTCTCGAAGAGGGCGACGCCGACCACCGGTCGGCCTCCGGGCGCGGCGTCGATCTCCGCACGGGTCGGTGGCCAGCCCAGCGGGAGCGTCACCAGCCCGCAGCTGCGCAGGCCGGCAGCGATCGCCTCGGCCAGGAGGGCCTGGTCGGAGACGACGACGGCGGTCGGCTCGCCGGGCGCGCCAAGCGGCTCGAACACGAACGCCCTCCGCTCCCTCGCCATGGCGGAACGGTCCCTCGGGGGACCCGTGCCGTCGGAGCCCACGGTACTGGTCGCGGGACTGTTCTCGCCTGGTACGAAACGCAACCGCACCGAGGTCCGTCACTCGTCGCCACATTTTGGGGTATTTCGTGGGCGTTCACGACAGGGCAGCACGCGCTCCCGCGCCGAACGGAGCAGCCAGCGCGGCGATCACCCGCTGCTGCTGCGCCGGTTGCATCTGGTGGAAGAGCGGCAGGATCACGGTGGTGCGGGCGAGCCGTTCGGTCGCCGGCAGCGGCGTCGCGCCGGGATCGGCGTAGGCCCTTTCGAGGTGCGTCGCCATGATGCCCCGTCGCGCCAGGACACCGGCGCGCGCGAGAGCGGCGAGCAGGTCATCGCGGTCCAGCGGATACTCCTCGCCCACCTCGACCCAGTACGCCTGGAAGTTGGTCCGGCCGTGCGGTGGATCGGCGACCGCCCGGAGGCCGGGGATCTCGGCGATCGCAGCCGTGTAGACCGCCGCCAGTTCCCGCCGGCGTCGTACCACCTGCTCGAGGCGGCCGAGCTGGACCAGGCCGACGGCAGCCTGCAGGTCGGTCATCCGGTAGTTGAAGCCGATCTCCGGATACTCCTCGATGCCGAGCCGTTCGACCCCGTGACGGCCCACCCCGGGGCGTTCGCCGCCGGTGGTCGCCGCGGCGTGCTCGCGCAACCGTCGCGAGCGCACCGCCCAGGCGGCATTGCTGGTGGTGAGCATGCCGCCCTCGCCGGTGGTCATGATCTTGTGCGGGTGGAACGACCAGGCGGTCACCTCGGCGCGCGCCCCGACCGGTTGCCCGCGGTAGAGCGAGCCGGCCGCACAGGCCGCGTCCTCGATCACCGGAATCGCGATCGGGTCGCACAGCGCCCGGAGCTCGTCGAGATCAACCGGAACGCCGGCCTGGTCGACCGCGATCACCGCCGCCGTCCGCGGCGTGAGAGCAGCCTCCACCGTGGCGGCGGTGACGTTCCCGGTGACCGGATCGACGTCGCAGAAGACCGGCCGCGCGCCCAGGTAGGTCGGTGCATTCGCCGTCGCGATGAACGAGTACGACGGCACCACCACGTCCGCTCCCGGCGGGACCCCTGCCACGACGAGCGCCAGGTGCAGGGCAGCGGTGCAGCTCGAGGTCGCCACCGCGTGGTTGATCTGCTGCGCCTCGGCGAACCGATCTTCGAACTCGGCCACCCGCGGCCCCTGCGCCACCCAACCCGACTCGAGGACCTCGCGCACCGCGGTGACCTCCTCCTCCCCGAGCCACGGCTGCATCACGTCGATCCGCTTCATCCCGGCCGCTCCCCTTCCCGCTGGACGTCGGGCCGTGCGTGCGATCTGTATCGCCTCCTCCGCCCGGCCCGACCGCTCCAGCATCACCGCGCGGCCTGCCCGGATGGGCGCTCCGAGGCGCAGCGTTCACCGATATCGGTGACTCGGCGCGGCTGCTCCGGGCGCTGACGCAGCAGCGGTGACCACTTCTGGGTAGCCGGTGGCCCCGGACCACCCGACCTGCGCCTCCGAGCGGGCACGACCACCGCTCGGGCGGCCGCCAGTTGCCTCAAATACGGCATGCGCGCCCCACCGCGGACTGCCGATGGTGGAGCGAGACCGAGCCGGACAGGGGGACGAGGGATGACGACGCCGACGCTGAGCTTCACCGGCGGCGACGCCCTGCCCGCCGACCTGCCCCTGGACGCGGCGGCGGAGGCGAGCGCCGACGTGGGTGCGCTGGCCGGCGAGCTCGTCTCCCCCGGTCTGCGACGCCACCGCGCGACGTCCAGTCTCGCGCCGTCGACTGCCTGGGCCAGCCTGGTCGGCTTCGTCGAGCGCCGCCGGCACCGGCTGCCGGACGCGACCGCGGTCGCCCTCGGTCTGCTGTTGGTCTCGTTCGCCCTGGGCTCGCTCGACCCGGTCCTGGCGGTGGTGATCGCCCTCAGCTGGCCGCTGGTCCTCGACCTGACCGGGCGACGCCGGCTGCGCGGCGTACCGGGCACGATCCGGCTCCAGGCACGCAGCGTGGTCCGGGCCGGCGCCGTCTTCGGCCTCGGCTGCTGGGTGCTGCAGGCGCTGCTCGGCGCCCAGGTCGACGCGGTGCTGACGCATCCGCTGCCGCCGGGCTTGCTCGTCGCGCTCACCGCCACGCTGACCGCGGTCTCCGCGGTCGGAGCGCTCACCGAACGCACTCCTCCGCAGGCGCAGCGGGTGCTCGTGGCCGGTTCGGCTCCCCAGGTGGCCGCAGCGTTGGCGGAGATGGAACGCACCCCCCAGACGTTCGCCCCGGTCGCGGTGTGCCACCTCGACGCCCAGTCCCCCGAGAGCTCCGACCTGACCCCCGACCAGGCGGCCCGACTCGCGGGGATTCCGGCACGCCACGGCTGGTCGTCGATCGCCGACCTGGCCAGGACGAGCGCCGCGGACGCCGTCCTCGTGGTGGCCGGGACCGGGGCGGACCCGCGGGAGGTGCAGCGGTTGGGCTGGGCCCTCGCACCGCACCGCACCCAGCTCTTCCTCGGCACCGGACTCCTCGACGTCGACCCCGCACGCACCGCGTTGACCAGGGTGGCCGGGCTCCGGCTGCTGCACGTCCGCTCACTGCCGGAGCGGGGCGTCGCCCGGGTCACCAAGGACCTCACCGAGCGGGCGCTGGCCACGCTGGGCGTGCTGCTGCTCTCGCCGGTGCTGCTCGGCCTGGCCATTGCGGTGCGTCGGGACTCCACGGGTCCGGCTCTCTTCCGGCAGGTCCGGATCGGTCGCGACGGCCGGGAGTTCGTGATGCTGAAGTTCCGCACCATGGGCACCGCCGCGGAGCAGGACAAGGCGGCGCTCGCCACCCAGGACGAGGGGGCGGGGGTGCTGTTCAAGATGCGCGCAGACCCGCGGGTGACCCGGGTCGGTGCCGTGTTGCGGCGCTACTCGCTCGACGAGCTCCCGCAGCTCTTCAACGTGGTGCGCGGTGAGATGTCGTTGATCGGTCCGCGCCCCGCCCTTCCGGACGAGGTAGCGCGCTACGAGCACGATCCCCGGCGTCGGCTCGCGGTCAAGCCCGGTCTCACCGGCCTGTGGCAGGTCTCCGGCCGCTCCGACCTCAGCTGGGAGGAGTCGGTCCGACTCGACCTCGCCTACGTGGACAACTGGTCGCTGCGGCTCGACGTACGGATCCTGCTGCGGACCGCCGGCGCCGTGCTGAGCCACCGCGGCGCCTACTGACCGGCCGTCAGCTCTCCGGCTCAGGCGCCGAAGCGGCGCTCGCGTTGTGCGTAGGCACGGATCGCCCGCAGGAAGTCGACGCGCCGGAAGTCGGGCCAGTAGGCCTCGCAGAAGTAGAACTCCGACTTCGCGCTCTGCCAGAGCAGGAAGCCGCCGAGACGCTGCTCCCCGGAGGTGCGGATCACCAGGTCCGGGTCCGGCTGCCCCTTGGTGTAGAGGTGCTCGGAGATCGTCTCGACGTCGATGGAGTCGGCCAGCTCGCTCATCGATGTGCCCTTGGCGGCGGCCTCGTTGATCAGCGACCGGACGGCATCGGCGATCTCGCGCCGTCCGCCGTAGCCGACGGCGACGTTGACCAGGATCCCGTCGACCCCGCTGGTGCGGTCGGCGGCCGCCTTGAGCCGCTCCGCGGTCGCCGCCGGCAGCAGGTCGAGCGCGCCCACCGGGTGCAGCCGCCAACGCTGCTGGTCGGCCAGCGAGTCGACGGCGTCGCCGATGATGTCGAGCAACGGCTCGAGCTCGGCCGCAGGACGATTGAGGTTGTCGGTGGAGAGCAGCCACAGCGTGACCACCTCGATGCCGATCTCGTCGCACCAGGTCAGCAGCGGCTCGATGTTGGCCGCTCCGGCGCGGTGGCCGTGGGCGGTGTCGCGGCCGACCGCCTTGGCCCAGCGCCGGTTACCGTCGAGCATCACGCCGACGTGCTGCGGCAGGCTGTCGGGCATCCGGCGCACCATCCGCGCCTCATAGGCGGGGTAGAGCACCTTGCGGAGCCCGCGCTTCCAATCGACCACGTCCCGATCGTAGCGAGCCCAGGCTCGCCCGCGATTGCTTCCGTTGGTATCGGGCAGCCTGCAACGATGAGGAGCACGCACCCGCGCGCCCCACCCGAGGAAGGTACGACGATGAACCCTGCCGCCTGGCACCCGGATCCGACCGGCCGTCACGAGCTGCGCTACTGGGACGGCTCCAGTTGGACCGACCACGTGGCCGACAACGGCGAGGTGGGCAACGACCCGCTGCACGGCCCGGCCGCCACGGTCGAGCCGGGCGAAGGCGAGGCCGAGAGCGCACCGGTCGAGAGCGCACCGGTCGAGACCGACGTGGCGGCCAGCGACGACGCGGCCAGCGATGCAGCGTCCAGCGATGCAGACCCCACTGGCGACGAGCCCGCCCCGTTCGACGGGATGACCCAGGTGGCGCACCCGGCCGCAGCCCAGCCCGCCGAGCAGCCCGCCGAGCAGCCCGCCGAGCGGCCGGTTGAGGAGCCGGTGCGCAGCGCCCAGCCACCGTCGTACATCCCCCAGCAGGCCGCGCCGCCGCAGCAGCCGCCGCAACAGCAGGCGCCCCAACACGCTCCGCAGCCCGGCGCCGCGGTACCGGCCGCCGCGTTCGGCGGGATCACCGGCGACCTGATCGACGGCCGTTATGCCGAGGTCGGCGGCGAGGGAGCGGTGCTGCAGAACCGTCGCCTGCTGCGGGTCCGGATCACCGAGCCGTTCATGGCCAAGCAGGGGTCGATGGTCTCCTACCAGGGCGACGTCAACTTCGCCTACCAGGGCAGCGGCGCCGCCAAGTTCCTGAAGAAGGCGTTCACCAGTGAGGGCCTCTCGGTGATGCGGGTCGAGGGTCGTGGCGACGTCTTCCTCGCCGACAACGCCAAGCACGTGCACATCCTCCGGCTCACCAACGCCGGTCTCTCCATCAACGGCGACAGCGTGCTCGCCTTCTCCGCCTCGCTGGAGTGGAACGTGGAGCGGGTCAAGGGCGGCTCGATGGCGGCCGGGGGCCTCTTCAACACCACCCTGCGCGGCACCGGTTGGGTCGCCATCACCACCGACGGCGAGCCGGTCGTGCTCAACGCCGCGGACGCACCCACCTTCGCCGACGCCCACGCGCTGGTCGCCTGGTCGACCAGCCTGCAGACCTCGATCCGCTCCACCTTCACCGCCGGTTCGTTGATCGGCCGCGGATCGGGCGAGGCGTTCCAGGTCGCGTTCAACGGTCAGGGTTTCGTGATCGTGCAGCCCGCCGAGGGCGGTGTGGTCGCACCCCACACCCACTGATCTCTGCGTGAGCCTTGCTGATCGTTCCCGGAATTCAGGGAACGATCAGCAATCGGCTCATCGGTTGTAACAACCCCTCGGTAACCTGATCCGCATGAACCAGGCCTTCCAGCACGCCGGAGACAGCGTCCGTGCCGGCCTCGAGCAGGTCCAGGAGAAGATCGCCGAGGTCAAGCCGAAGCTGCGCGGCTGGCTGCACCTGGCGAGCACGCCGCTGGTCCTCGCGGCCGGAGTCGTGCTGATCGCGCTCTCCCCGACCGCTGCCACCCGGGTCGGCTCCGCGCTGTACGTCGTCTCCGCGCTGCTGCTCTTCGGCGTCTCGGCGATCTACCACCGGGGCACCTGGTCACCGCGGATGTGGCGGCTGCTGAAGAACTTCGACCACTCCAACATCTTCCTGTTCATCGCCGGCTCCTACACCCCGTTCGCGCTGATCCTGCTGGACGGCACCTCGCGGGTGGTGATGCTGTCGGTGGTCTGGACCGGCGCGCTGCTCGGCATCGGGTTCAAGCTCTTCTGGCCCGGCGCTCCGCGCTGGCTCTCCGCACCGATCTACATCGCGCTCGGTTGGGCCGCGATCTTCTTCATCCCCGCGTTCTTCGACGGCGCCCTCGAGTTGGGCCTCGGGATCGGCATCGCGATCTTCGTGCTGATCTGTGTCGGTGGCGCGCTCTACACCGCCGGCGGGCTGGTCTACGGCACCCAGTGGCCGAACCCGTGGCCGCGCACCTTCGGCTTCCACGAGATCTTCCACGGCTTCACCGTCGCCGCCTTCGTCGTGCACTACGTCGGTGTCTCGATGGCGACCTACTCGCTGCGCTGAGGTTGCGAGAGCTCACCCGCCGCGGCGGGTGAGCAGCACCAGCACCTCCGCGTGCGCGGTCTGCGGGAACATGTCGAACGTCTGGCCCCGCGCCACCCGATAGGAGCCCATCCGGCCCAGGTCCGCGCCCAGGGTGACCGGGTTGCAGCTGGAGTAGAGCACGTGTCGCACCCCAGAGCCCTCGATCCAATCTGCGAGTGCGGCGCCGAGCCCGCGCCGTGGTGGGTTGACCACCACCATCTCCGGTCGCTGCGCCACCCGACTCCCGAGCACGTACGACGTCGCGTCGGCCGCCAGGAACCGCACCTCCCCGATCGGGCGCCCGTCCGCCACCGCCTCGTCCCGGCTCCGCTCGGCCGAGGCGATCGCGGCGTCGCTGATCTCGATGCCGGTGACCACGCGCCCCGGCGCCGCGGCGTGCAGCGCGAATCCGCCGACTCCGCAGTAGAGGTCCCACAGCGAGGCCGGCGCGGTGTCGTCGATCCACTCCGCGGCGCGGGCGTAGAGGGCCGCGGCGACAGCGGTGTTGGTCTGGAAGAAGCTCCGCGGCCCCAGGTGCAGGGTGTGCTCGCCGAGCCGCATCGGCATGGTCGCCCGCTCGGTGAGCACGATCTCCCGCTCGCCCTCCAGCAGCGCGGCGGGGGTGGGCTGGATGTTCAGGGTGACCACCCGCAACGTCGGCAGTCGCCGCCGCAGCCACGGCAGGTGCTTGCGGATCCGGGCCTCGGCCTCGGTGGAGCGCAGTACCCAACGGGCCATCAGTTCGCCGTCGGGGGACTCCGTGACCAGGATGTGCTTGAGCTCGCCGCTGCGTTCGACGATGTCGTAGGGCCTCAGCCCGGCGCGGGTGACGAAGGCGGCCAACTCGGGCAGCGCGGCCTGCAGCCCGGGCGTGTGCAGCGGACAGTCCTGCAGGTCGACCCCACCCACGCCTCCGACTGCTGGCGGCCCGAGGATGCCGAGCACCGGGGCGTCGACGGTGCCGGTCACCACCATCTTCGCCTTGTTGCGGAACCCAGCGGCGGCGCTGTGATGCGGGGGCAGCCAGGCGGTCGCGGCGTCGGTGGCCGGCATGGCGGCGCTGCGGGCCGCGCGGTCCTTGGCGGCCAGCTGGTCGTCGTACGGGAGCCGGAGCCAGGTGCAGGACCGGCACTCCCCCACGTCGTAGTGGGCGCAGTCGAGGACCGCAGCGCTCACGTCCGTTCCTTGCCGGCGCGGCCGTAGAGAGCGCCGATCATCGTGGTCAGCTGCTGCTCGGCCTTCTCGGTGCGGGCGAAGGTGGTCAGCGCGAGGGCGGGCTTGAACCGCTGCCGGGCGATGGCGTGCGGATAGCTGAACTCGCGCAGCCCGTCCGCGCCGTGGATCCGGCCGAAGCCGGAGTCGCCGACACCGCCGAAGGGCAGCGTCGGGATCGCTGCGAAGGAGATCACCGCGTTGATCGCGGTCATCCCGGCCCGCAGCCGCTCGGCGATCTCCATCCCGCGCTTGGCGGAGAAGACGGTCGAGCCGAGCGCATACCGGGTGCCGTTGGCCAGCCGCACCGCCTCGTCCATGTCGCGCACCTTGGTGACGGTCACCGTCGGGCCGAAGGTCTCCTCCTGCTGGGTCGAGGAGTCCTCGGGGACGTCGACCAGCACCGTCGGCTGGACATAGCGCTCCCCGACCGCGTCGGCGCCGCCGACCAGCGCGCGGGCGCCACCGGCCAACGCGTCGTCGATGTGGCGTCGGATCACCTCCAGCTGCTTCGGCATCGTGATCGGGCCGACCTGCTCGCCCGGACCCGACCGCACCTGCTGTGCCTGGGCGACGATCTCGGTGAGGAAGTCGTCGTAGACCTGCTCGTGCACGTAGACCCGCTCGACTCCGGCGCAGGTCTGTCCGGCGTTGCCACAGGCGCCCCACACCGCCGCCTCCGCGGCGTCGGTCAGGTCGGCGTCGGCATCGACCAGCAGCGCGTCCTTGCCGCCGGCCTCGATCACCACCGGGGTCAGGGTCTCGGCGCAGGCGGCCATCACCCGCTTGCCGGTGGCGGTGGAGCCAGTGAAGGCGACCTTGTCGACGCCGGCCCGGCACAGCGCGGCCCCGGTCTCGCCGTAGCCGGTGACGACCTGGAGGACCGGGCGACCGACCGCCTCGAGGAAGGTGTCGGCCAGCCACTGCCCGACGCCGGGGGTGTATTCGCTGGGCTTGAAGACGACCGCGTTGCCGGCCGCCAACGCGTAGGCGATCGAGCCGAGCGGGGTGAAGACCGGGTAGTTCCAGGGTCCGATCACGCCCACCACGCCGAGCGGGCGGTAGCCGACGCTCGCCGCCTGGTTGACCATCAGCAGGCCCGGCGACACGCTTCGCCGCCCGAGCACCTTGCCGGCGTGACCAGCCGCCCAGTGCAGGTGGTCGACGCCGAGGGAGATCTCCAGCAGGGCGTCGCCGGTCGGCTTGCCGGTCTCGGCCGTCATCAGGTCGGCCAGCTCGGGCATCCGGCGCGCAATCAGTCCGCGCCACAACGCGAGCTGCTTCTTGCGGCCGGTGAACCCCAGCGACTCCCACCATGTCGCCTCGCGTCGGGCGCGCTCCACCGTTGCCCGCACCTCGTCCTCGGAGTGGATCGGATGGGTGCCGACGACATCGCCGGTGGCGGGGTCGAGCGAGGTGAACGTGGCGTCGGTGGCGGACGCGGTGGCGTCGGTGATGGTCACGATCCGAACCTACTCCCGGCCCCCGCGACGATGAATAGGCTGTGCCGGTGACCTCCCCCCTCGAGCCGTGGCTGTTCGGTCTGGGAACCGCGCTGCCGCTGCTGATCGGCGCCGCGGTCGGCCTGCGCTACGACCTGCCGCGCTGGCTGTTGGCGGCGTTGATGGCCTTCGGCGCCGGCACCATGTTGGCCGCGGTCTCCACCGAGCTCTTCCAGCCAGCCTTCGACGAGCTCGGTCTGATGCCGGCCGGCGCTGCTCTGATGGCCGGCACCCTGGTGTACGTCGTGGCCGACCGCCTGGTCGAGACCCGGCTCGGTCCGGCGGCGCTGGGGCCCGCGCTGATGCTCGGGGCGTTGCTCGACGGGGTCCCGGAGAACATTGCGCTCGGCGTCTCCCTCACCGAGGGTGGCCTGGTGCTGCTGGTGGCGATCGCGGTCGGCAACATGCCCGAGGCGGTCGCCGGCGGCGCGTCGATGCGCCAGGACCACGCGATCGCGCCGCGGCGCGGCATGGCGATGTGGACCGCCACCGCGGTCCTGCTGGCGCTCACCGTGCCGGCAGCCGATGCCCTGTCCACCACGATCTCGACCGGGACCATCGCCGCCACCCAGGCGGTGGCGGGCGGTGCAACCATCGCGGTGCTCGCCGACTCGTTGATGCCGACCGCCTATCGCGACGGGGGCTGGTGGGTCGGGATCGCTACTGCCCTGGGCTTCCTGACCGCGTTCGCGCTCGGCGGGTGAGATCGTTTCAGCTGCAGCGCCCCGAGCCCAGCGCAGCCAACCCGGCCTGATCCCCGGCGGCATAGTCGGTGATCCCGCTGTTGTGGGGCTGCATCAGCTCGTACGGCGAGTCGACGTGGTCGAGCCCGAGCAGGTGACCGATCTCGTGCAGCAGGGTGGCGCGGCGCACCGTCTCAGGATCGAGTCCGCGGGCAGCGGCGAGCTCGGCCCGGTCGTCGGTGTCGAGCGTGACCGCACCGGTCACGTAGCGGCTCCACCCTCCCTCCTCGATGGCGCCGGCACCGCCGAGGCCGACAACGTCGCCGTCGAGCTCGGCGACCTCATCCTCGTCCGCCCACGAGAAGAGGACCGGCTCGGCACGTCCGAAGCCGGGGACGAACCGGGACTCCCACACCGGACGCCGGTCGGTCTCCCCCAGGTAGTCGAACTGGAGGCCGCTGATCTCCGAGGCGTCGGCGAGGGCGTCGGCGACCAGTTCCACGGCATCGTCGGGGCCGCCGTCGGGGTTCACCTCGTAGCGGATCTCCCGGCACGGGTCCCAGGCCACCGGGTCGTCGCCGCCCGGCTGGGTGGCGAGGAAGGCGTAGGTGCCCTCGTCGGGCACCTCCGCCGGATTGCCCAAGGGTGACTGCAACCCGAGGAGCCGGCGGACCGCCGACAAGTTGCTACCCGGCGCGAAGAGCACGATGCCGGCGAAGAGGGCGACGCTGAGCAGCAGCACCAGACCGGAACGCCACCGCTCGCTCATCGGTCTAGCCATCGGAGTAGCCATCGTCACCCGGCAGGTCGTCGGGCGAGGTGACCGGCCGCTCGCAGACCTGTCCCCGGCACACGTACGCCGCCGGCAGCCCGTCGACCGCGGTCCGCCCGCCTAGCAGGCCGATCCCCTCGACCGGACCGTCCGCGGTGATCACGACGGCGCCCGGAAGCCCCAGCGCGCGACGCTCCAACGCGTCCCGGTCGGCGCCGGCCGGTCCGACCACCGCGATCTCCAACGGTCCGTCGAGCAGGGTGACGGCCGCAGCCAGGCTCCATCCTGCGAACCGCGGTGACTTCTCGGCGAGCAGCGCCGCCGTGCCCAGCGCCCGCTCGGCCGCGTCGCGATAGCGTCCTTCACCGGTCAGCGCGTGCGCTTCGGCCAGCGCGTGGACCAGGCTGGAGAAGCCGCTCGGCGAGGCGTTGTCGCCGGGGTCGCGCGGGCGCGCGAGCAGCGCCTCCGCGTCGGCGTGGGTGTCGTAGAAGCCGCCGTCGGGGGCGGCGAACCCGTCGAGCGCGGTGTCCAGCAGGGCCGTGGCGTGACGCAGCCACCGCGGGTCAGCGGTCGCCGCCGCCAACGCCAGGAAGCCCGAGGCCACACACCCGTAGTCCTCGAGCACGCCGGCGTGGGCGCCGGCGACGCCGTCGCGGGAGACCCGCAGCAGGCGCGCCGATCCGGTCGCCGTGGGCTGCAGGTGGACCCGCTCGAGCAGGTCGGCGGCGGCGCGTGCCGCGTCGACGTACTCGAGGCGTCCGGTGCGGCGGGCGAGGTCGCAGAGCCCGCTGATCGCCAAGCCGTTCCAGGCTGCGACGATCTTGTCGTCGCGGGCCGGGCGCGGGCGCTCCTCGCGGGCGTCGAGCAGCCGGGACCGGACTTCGGCGAGCCGCCGCAGGTCGGCGGGATCGGTGGGCCGGTGCCGGAGCTGAAGGGTGGAGGCTCCGTGCTCGAAGGTTCCCTCGGCCGTGACCGCGAACAGCTCGGCTGCCCACCGGCCGCGCTCCTGCCCCAGCGCCTCGACCAGCTGCGCGGGCGTCCAGGCGTAGAAGGCGCCTTCGCGGCTCGGCCCGCCCGGCGCGACCGGTGAGTCGGCGTCCAGTGCGGAGGCGAATCCGCCCTCGGTGGTTCGCAGCTCGCGGAGCAGGAAGTCGGCGGTCTCGACGGCGATCCGGTCTCCGGTCTCGGTGCCGAGGCGGGCGTAGAGGCCGACCAGCTGGGCGTTGTCGTAGAGCATCTTCTCGAAGTGCGGCACCACCCACCCGCGATCGACCGCGTAGCGGGCGAAGCCACCCCCGACCTGGTCGTACATCCCGCTGCCAGCCATCGCGGCGGTGGTCCGCGCCAGCATGTGCGCCGCCTGGCGCCGTTGTTCGTCGCCGAGCAACGAGGGCGTCGCGGCGGCGCGCCGCAGGAACTCCAGCACCATCGTCGGGGGGAACTTCGGGGCGTCGCCGAACCCGCCGGCCATCGGGTCGAACTCGCTGGCCAGCGTCTCCACCGCCGCGCCGATCCGCCCCGCATCGATCGGGTACGACGGCAGCGTCACCTCCCGCGCCAGGTGCTCGGCCACGCGGCCCGCCGTGGTCCGCACGTCCTCGCCGCGCTCGCGCCAGGCCTGGGTCAACGCGGTCAGGACCTGACGGAACGCTGGCTGTCCGTGCCGCGGCCGGTCCGGGAAGTAGGTGCCGGCGAAGAACGGGGCGCCGTCGTGGTCGACCACCACGGTCATCGGCCATCCACCGTTGCCGGTCATCGCCGTGGTCGCCTGCATGTACAGCGCGTCGACGTCGGGCCGCTCCTCCCGGTCCACCTTGATGTTCACGTAGTCGGCGTTCATCTGGGCGGCGGTGGCCTCGTCCTCGAACGACTCGTGAGCCATCACATGGCACCAGTGGCAGGCGGCGTACCCGACCGACACCAGAACTGGTGTATCACGGCGCTTCGCCTCGGCGAACGCCTCGGGTCCCCACTCCCACCAATCCACCGGATTCTCGGCATGTTGGAGTAAGTACGGGCTCGTTGCGTCGGCTAGCCGATTGGCCATTCCTGTGCCTCCTGACGAGTGACACGTGTATCACTCGGCATCTAGTGATACATATTAGTGATACATATTCGGCCCGGGTCGGGGTTACGATGACGTCGATCTCGGACCCGCTGTACCCAGCCTAGGAGGGGACGGCACATGGCCACTGGCAAGCGGTCGACCCTCCTGATGCAGGGCAAGGAGCGACGCGTCGGGGCTGGCCACAAGCCGTGGCGGGTGCGGCTCTACGCGACGAACGGCGGCGCGGGCTACCAGGTGATGTTCCGGGCACCGCCTGGCGACGGCGAACCGTGGAAGCGGGTGCTCCGAAGAGCGGCGACCGAGGCCGAGGCGCGCCAGATCTTCGCCCAGGCAGAGGTCGCCCTGGACACCGAGCAGTCCACCCCCACCGGCAGCCGGGAACGGCTCACCCAGACGATCGCCGCCCTGGGCGAGAAGTACGTCGAGGACAGTCGCCTGCGCGGCAAGGCGATCCGGACGATCCAGAACCGGGAGTCACGCCTCAAAGCGCACATCGTGCCCGCCATCGGCGACGTACCGGTCGCGAAGTGGCGGATCGAGCACAGCCGCAAGGTGATGCAGCATGCCTCGGCCACGCTGCACTCCGCGCGCGGCAAGGAGGACCTGCGCGGGGCGATGGCGGCGATGCGGAAGCTCGCTTGGCGCCTGGGCTGGCTGGACCGCTCGATCGACCCGGTCGACGGCCTCGAGATCGGCAGGTCGACGGTGCTCCACGGCGCGACGACGCACTACGTCGACCCACGCCTACGCCCCGAGACCCGACAGGTCGACGCGATGGCGACCGGCGCCGACGCGCTCTGCGGCCCGGACGGCACCGACCCCCTGATGACGCGGCTCCCTCTGTTCGGCACCAAGATCCGCGTCGCGGCGTACGGCGGCCTCCGCCTCAGCGAGCAGAACGGACTGCGCGCCATCGACGTCTTCTTCGATCGCGGCTACGTCCAGGTCAACGGCAGCTGGACGGCCCCGCGCCACGCGCCCGGCTTCCGTGGCCCGGTGAAGAACCACGTGATCCACGAGGTGCCGCTCCCCCGGTCCTTGATGGAGGGCGAGCTGCTCCCCCGCGTGAAGGAACTCCTCGACCTGCCGCCGACGGCCGCGATGCAGCAGGTCCTCAACCGACAGGAGGAGGAACGCCAGCGTCGCGCCAAGCTCGCGCTGCGCGACGGCGACTCGACCCTCGCGTGGTGGAACTACCCGATCGACCCCGCCGACGAGCAGTGGCTCTTCGTCGACACCGTCACCGGCCTCCCGGTCAAGCCCGAGATGCACAACGACCGCTGGCACCGGGTACGCCGCTGGGTCGACGAGCACGACCCCGACAACGCCTGGCCCAAGACGATCGTCTACCGCAACCTGCGTCACCACGCGGCCACCAAGTGGTTCCACGAGGAGCTCGGCGAGCCCTGGGAGGTCGTCGCGCAGTACCTCGGCGACAAGCTCACCACCGTCCTCAACCACTACGTCCGTGCGGGCGAGGACGCGCTGCGGGACTCGGTCAGCAAGCTGGCCGACCGATGACCCAAGCGCGCCAGTGGTGGCTGCACTTTTCCGATTCGTGGGACACCGGACATTCGAGCGCCTAGCGTCTCGACCCATGCAGGAAGAACAGCTCCGATGAAGCTCGTGCGATGCACGCGCTGCGGTAGCAACGACCTGTTCGAGCAGAACGGCGTCGCTGTCTGCTCGTACTGCCGCTCGAGATTCATCCCGCAGGCCGACGATCACGCGCCTCCAGCCAGCGTCATCAGCGTTGCAACTGACATCGACGAACTATTGCAGCGTTGCGTCGCAGATCCGGCCAACCGGAGACGCTACGCCAACTTGATCCTCGATCTCGACCCGACCAATCAGTCGGCGCTCCAGTACCTCAGGTAGGAGAACAGCGTGAAGTCCAAGGACGTTGCACGAGCGCAAGGCCTCGATCTGCCCGCGTTCGACGCATGGCTCAAGCGATCCGGGCACCCCGTGCGCAGCGGTATCACCGGGTTGGCCATCGACGACAATGTGAACGTCGAGCGGGTCGTTGCCGAGTTCCGGAGCCACCAAGAAGCAGAGCGTGAACAAGCCGCCGTTGCTCAGTCCCAGCGAGAGGCGGCCGCTGCCGAAGCTGAGCGGGCCGCGCGGGCGAAGGCTCAAGCAATGGCTGGCATGCTGATCACCTCTGGCTTCAACTTCGATGGGTACACGATCACCAAGTACTCGGGGTACATCTCGGGTGACTCCGCAGTCCAAGTCGATCGCCCAACCCAAGGGTTCTGGAGTGGCGTCAAGGGCAACGTCGGTGACGACATGATGCTGGCGCTCGCACAGATCCGTCGCGTGGCCCTCGCGGAACTGAAAGAAGCGGCGTACGACCTCGGGTGCAACGCCGTCATTGGCGTGGACTTTGACTACCTCACGCTGGATCCTGAGACCGTGAACTCAAACGGGGGGACGTTGTACTTGCCGTTCCTGTTTGGCGTCACAGCGAACGGCAACGCGGTAGTGATTGAGAGGCAATCCGTGAGGATGTGACTCTGATCCGGCCCCTGGGCAGCGCCGGTTCACCCGGTCCCGACGGTGGTTCGAGACCGTCCATTAGGTTGCTCGGTGATCACGGGAGCTGAAGAGTAAGACCGACCGCGTCTAGGACGCCTTCTGGTCCGGCGACATCAGCAACCCACTCGAGGTCATCGGGCCACCATCAGTGACTTGCTGCCCCGGCCCAAGCGGCAGCATCGGTCGGCGTGCCGACGTCCTGTCAGTCGCCGATGTCCTTGCGACCGAGACGTCGGCGCTTGCCGAGTTTCCGCAACACTGGCCAAGGCTCGCGAACGGCGCGACCGTTGCGACGGTTCTTGTGCGGCTTACAGAGCCGGCAGCCCTTGTGCTGCCGATGAGGTGAATGAGCCATCGTGTCTCCAATCCGTGATCCTGCCCCGCCACGGCGGGCAGAGCAGGTTGAGACGACGAGTCACGGACACCGGGCTAGCCGCCGTGCTTCGTGAGATAGCGCGCCGAAATCGACTTCCAGGCCGCGCGGTCGCCGAGGCCGGCGAGCCCCACCCCGTCGATACGGGTCCAGACCACACCCTCGGCGTCGCGCCCAGGGGCGAGGATCGACTTCAGAGTCTCGACCTGGTCAACTGCCTCCCGGACGGTCGCGGGCAGGGCGAAGTCGTAGGCCGGCGCGCTCAACTTCTCGACCCAGTCGGGCCACGCGTCCATGGGAGTCCGAGACGTAGTCCTGATCGAGGGACTTTCAGCGTCGAACGTGCCGAACCCAAACGTCAGGACTCGAAGCGCGTCGAACTTGAGCGGGTTGCCCTGAACGCTGCCACCAGCGATCTCGCCCTGCACCCACTGACCAGGCTCGAGCCCGTCAGCGATGCCGAAGGCCGCGACGGCCTCCCAGTAGACGTTGGTCGTGGCCGGGTCGAGCTCCCAGTTTCGGCCGGCGACGTGGAGAGCGCCGTCCTTTGTGCGCCAAGCAGTCAGCGAGGTGCCGTCGACCTTCTCGGTGGCCCGCCACTGAGGTGCGTCTGCCTGGATCGCAGCCCACGTCTCGTCGTCGAGGTTCTGGACGCGCTCGGCGTCCGTCTTCTGCAGGAACGCCGGGAAGGGACCGAGCGCCGCCATTCCCGGGGGCGGCGGAGTCTCCCACTTCGCGACGCCGATCAGGGCGTCGAGTGACGCAACGTCATCGGCATCGGCGAACTCCGGGAAGTCCCCAAGCGGGAACACGATGCCCTGGCTGTAGACGCCGCGAAGACGAGCAGTCTTCAGAACGTGAACATCGACGCCATCGAGCACCTTCGTC
The DNA here is from genome assembly GCA_008123405.1 of Nocardioides sp. BGMRC 2183. Lineage (GTDB taxonomy): Bacteria > Actinomycetota > Actinomycetes > Propionibacteriales > Nocardioidaceae > Nocardioides. The sequence continues at coordinate 59,611 of VSSA01000007.1, read as the reverse complement.
CCACGCGCCGCTAGGAACGCGAAGCGCTCGTCCCCGATCGGGAGAGCGGCATCGACCTCGATGTAGACGACCTGATCGCCGACCGCGAACTGGTCCCTCTTGACCACGACCGTCCAGCCGCGAACGTGGGCCGCCTCGATGGCGTCGGCGCCTTCGATCGCCACGATAGCCGCGATCGTTTCGATGGTGACGAGCCGACGTTCGTCGGCGTCCGGGACTGCTTCGGTGGTCATTGGTGGTTCTCCTGCTCGCGTTCAGCGCACAAGGCTGACCGAGCACGACCTCGCCGGCCAACCGAATTACGAGTTCGAGGATGCTGAGGACCCCCGACAGAAGTGAGCGAGCGGCTCGCCACTCACGGGATCAGGTGAGGGCCATCAGTGTCGGTGCCAGTGCCGAACGGATCTGCCAGATTTCCGTGCCCCTCGGTGGCTCCGAACTCCCTCAGACGCCAGCGCGGACAGAGATCTCGTGGACGGTGCGTGCGAGCGAATGGGCGCCGAGCCGCAAGCCAGCGGTCAGCAGCGCGTTCACCTCGCGGGCGACGCGGATCGCCTGGCTATTCAACTGCGTCAGCACGTCGAGCAGGAGGGTGTAGGTCTCCTCGTGCTTGAGGTATCGATGAGCGGATTTCATGCCTCCGTCCTCGACGACCGAGACGATCAACTCGTGGAGGCCGAGCGGCTCGCGCCAATGCACTCGGAGCGCTCGGCGAACCCGGCCCGGTACTCGGCCGCCTCAGTGAGATAGTCGCGTCCCGTGGCCTCGATCACCTCCGCATGGTCGGAAGTCGACGACGCGGTAACTCAGGAAATGCCTTCGGCAGTAGCGTGAACGACTCCACGTGACTCGGGCGCACGACTCGGAAGTGGCGGTGGTCCAAGGTCGCGATCTCGCCAACACCAAGACGCTCGGCGAGCGCGATCACCGAAGCGTCGGTTGTTCCGAGAGGTAGGTCGTCGTAGCGAGTGACCAACTCAGCGATGCGGGCGGCGTCAGACGGCGTGAGATTGACCAACTCGAAGCTCCCGTTGGCGATCGACTCGATAAACGCGACCTCGGCGAAGGTCCCCACCTTGGTCTCCAGCATGTAGCCGACCTCGGCCATGACGGTCTGGGGCAACAACAGCCGCCGCCCTGCCAGTCGAAGTCCGGTGAACAACTCGACGCAGGCGTGATGGTCGGCGTCCTTGCGGTCAGCCGCGGCGAAGATCGGGCCGGTATCGCAGATGATCACGACCGACGGGCGCCGAATCCCTCAGCCAGGATCTCGTCGACACGGCGCGCGTTGTCGGTCCGGCCATCCTTGGACTCACCGACGCCGAAGAACTTCGGGGGCCACTCGCCCACCGGGTTCTTCGCGGTCAACCGACGCACGTCCGCGAGCACGACCTCGACCTGATCGTCGGGCAGGCCCTCGATCAGGTGGAGCAACTCATCGCGGTTCGCGGGCATACCGAGGAGTGTAAGCGTGCCGGTCGACCGCCGAAGGAACCTCGCCGGTCGACGCCCCGCCCGCATCAACCGCTACTGAGCACGACGACCGGCCAGACGCACCGGAATCGATCCGCGTGACCGTGGTCGGGGCAACGTCGACCAACGCTGCGGCGAGCCGGTTCGTGCCCACCATCATGGCGCGGCGCCGTTCACCGGACATCGTGTGGGATCTCAGTCGTGTGACGACTGGCGATCCACACGATGACGGATCCCGCCCGAGCGCCAGACGGATGCCGCAAACTCCGGCAAGATGATCGGCGCCGGCTGTCGATACACGTAAGGAACCCCGTTGAGCACGCTCGGAAGCTTCATCTGGTCGATCGCCGACCAGCTGCGAGGCCCCTATCGCCCCAACCAGTACGGCAACGTGATCCTGCCGCTCACGATCCTGCGACGACTCGACTGCATCCTCGAGCCCGACCGCGACACGGTCCGCGAGCTCGCGGCGAAATACGACAACCCGAACCGGCTCAAGGTCGAGGTCAAGAAGGCCACTGGGCGGACGTTCTACAACACCTCGAACTACGGGTTCGGCAACCTGCTGGCCGACGCCGACGGCCTCGCGGACAACCTGATGGACTATGTCGACCGGTTTTCTCCCGATGTCGACGTCTTCGAGTACTTCGACTTCAAGAAGGAGATCCTCGCGCTGGAGAAGGCCGAACTCCTGCGGGAGGTCGTGAAGTCGTTCGCCTCGATCGACCTACACCCGGCCAAGGTCTCGAACTCCGACATGGGCGATGCGTTCGAGTTCATCATCCGCAAGTTCAACGAGGCCGCGAACGAGACCTCAGGCGACCACTACACCCCGCGCGACGCGATCCGACTGCTGGTCGACCTGCTCTTCGCCGACGACGACCCCCGATTGCACGAGGCCGGCGTCGTCCGCACGCTGTACGACCCCACCGCCGGGACCGGCGGCATGCTCTCGCTCGCCGAGGAACACCTGCTGGAGCAGAATCCCGACGCGAACCTGAGCCTCTACGGCCAGGAGTACAACCCGCAGTCCTACGCCATCTGCAAGTCCGACATGATCGCCAAGGGCAACGACGCGAGCCGCATCGCGTTCGGCAACACGCTTACCGACGACGCATTCAAGGGCCGCCAGTTCGACTTCCTGCTCTCCAATCCGCCCTACGGCGTCGACTGGAAGCAGTACGCCAAGCAGGTCAAGGCCGAGCGGGAGCAGGCCGGTCCGTACGGTCGCTTCGCACCCGGGCTCCCGGCGACCTCGGACGGACAGATGCTGTTCCTGCTCCACCTGGTCCACAAGATGCGCGCGCCCGAGGACGGCGGCGGCCGCGTCGGGATCGTGATGAACGGCTCGCCGCTCTTCAACGGGGCCGCTGGCTCCGGCCCCTCCGAGATCCGCCGCCACCTGCTGGAGAACGACCTGGTCGAGGCGATCGTCGCGCTGCCGACCAACATGTTCTTCAACACCGGCATCGCCACCTACATCTGGATCCTGGACAACGCCAAGCACCCCGACCGCAAGGGCCTGGTGCAGTTGATCGACGGCAGCTCGTACTGGACCAAGATGCGCAAGAACCTCGGCTCCAAGGGCCGCGAGATCAGCGACGGCGACCGCGCTGAGGTCGTCAAGCTGTACGCCGACTTCGACGACTCTGATTCCGAACACTCCAAGGTGCTCGGCAACGACGAGTTCGGCTACTGGACCATCACCGTCGAGCGCCCATTGCTGGACGAGCGCGGCGACCCCGTCGCGGACCGCAAGGGCAAGTCGAAGCCGGACACGAAGAAGCGCGATACCGAGAACGTCCCTTTCACCTATGGCGGCTCTACGGCCGGCGCGGGTGGTAAGGTCGAGGTCATCCAGGCGTACTTCGACGCTGAGGTGAAGCCGCATGTCCCCGACGCCTGGATCGACTGGGCCAAGGTGAAGGTCGGCTACGAGATCCCCTTCACTCGGCACTTCTACAAGTACGTCCCGCCCCGGCCGCTGGCGGAGATCGACGCCGACCTGGAGAAGCAGGTCACCAAGATCCTCGACCTGCTGCGGGAGGTGGAAGGGTGATGATCGGTCGATGGCATCGAACGCGGTTGAAGTACCTCGTCGAGGCAAACACAGCCGTGCTTCCTGAGAGCACGGACGACGACATGGAGTTCGTCTATGTCGACATCGGCAACGTCACTCAGGGATCGGTGAACACGAATGCGGCACCGATCAGGTTTGCGGATGCACCCTCGCGTGCTCGCCGTATAGCTAAACCAGGAGACTCCGTTGTCTCCACGGTTCGAACGTACTTGCGCGCTGTTGCGACGGTGCCGTCGCATGAAGAGGAGTTGATCTTCTCTACCGCCTTTGCCGTCCTCAGCCCACGTGAAGAGGTCCGCCCAGAGTTCCTGGCTTGGTACCTTCAGGGCGACGAGTTCGTTTCGCGAGTCGAGGCGCATTCGACAGGTGTCTCGTATCCCGCCATCACCGCGACGCAACTCATAGCACTTGACCTCCGCCTTCCATCGCTTGAGGAGCAGCGCGTCATCGCCGACTACCTCGACCGCGAGACGGCCCGCATCGACAGCCTCATCGAGGAGCAGCAGCGCCTGATCGACCTGCTCCGCGAGCGACGTCAAGCCGTAGTTCTGCACGCGATTGCTGAGCAGAACACGAAGGCTGCAGCAGTCGATAAGTTGGGGCGCTCGGCTCGCATCGGCAATGGGTCGACACCTCGTAGAGAGACCGCCGAGTATTGGAGTGCTTCAGGGTTCCCGTGGTTGAACAGTTCCGTCGTTAACGAACCTCGGGTTGCGCGCGCCGACCAGTTCGTGACCGCCGAGGCACTGCGCGAATGTCATCTCCCAGTAGTTGCGCCAGGGTCGGTCCTTGTAGGGCTCACCGGTCAAGGAAAGACACGCGGCATGGCAACGATCCTCGACATCGAGGCCACGGTGAACCAGCACGTCGCGTACGTGACTCCTGATGCGATGAAGTGGCTTCCCGACTACCTGCTGTGGTCGCTCAGAGCTTCCTACGGCGAGCTTCGACGACTCAGCGAGGAGAACGGGAGCACGAAGGGGGGGCTCACGTGCGCGGCGTTGAACCAGTTTCGGCTCGCGGCTCCTACGCTCGATGACCAACGTCGCATCGCGGCGTACCTCGACGAGCAGACCGCGAGAATCGACACTCTGATCGCGGAGACGGAGCGGTTCATCGAGCTCTCCCGCGAGCGCCGGGCGGCGCTGATCACGGCGGCGGTGACGGGGCAGATCGACGTACGGGAGGCGGCATGACCGAGGACGTAACTGGAGTATCCGACATTGGCGCACCGCCCGATGGTTGGAACCGGCGAGTTGAGGTCGAGCAGTTGTTAGCCGAGGACGATTCCGCGATGGGGCGGCAGTGGCGGATGCTACGCGAGGGTCATTCGGTCGCGGAGGTTGCAGAGGCCGAAGGAGTCACGACGGGGCCCGTGTACGCGTCTGATCGGGCTGCCCGACTGCTGCTCGAGGGTGAGATCACGACGAGTCCGAGCGTGGCTACGGGCCACGCCTCACGTCTGCGGGTCTGGTTGAAGACCAAGACGCTGAGTGACCAGCTCCGTGCGGCCTTTGAGGCGAACCTGTTGACGCTGGAGGCTGTCGCAGCGGACAAGACGGCGCAGGACGCCGAGACAGCGGCTCAAGTTCAAGCGACGGAGCAGGTCGAAGCAACGGGGCGGCCTGGCATCTACGTCTACGTCCTGCCCCACTATCAGCGCTACCCCATGGACCCGGAGACCGGGCGCACGCTGCTCAAGGTCGGGCACAGTGCCGTCGACGCATTCGACCGCTCCAAGCGTCAGACTCGGATCACGGCGCTGCCTGAGGACCCGATCCTGCTGCGGGTCTATCCGACTGCCGATTCTGCGGAGGTCGAGAGGCAGTTCCACAGTTGGCTACGGTCCGCGGATCATGGTCGGACCCGGCCCACCCTTCGCGCCGGGTCGGAGTGGTTCCTGACCTCGACGAAGTTCCTGGACCGCGTCGCCACGTCGCTGAACCTCGACGTCATTGCCGTCAACGAGATCGACGCATTGGACGACTGATGGCTGACCACATGGGGATCGTGGTTGGAGTCCGAGACTTGCTCCCGTCTCGAAGCCCACGGATGGCTCCCGGCCAACGCCACCCGGCTACGACCGGGAGCGGGCGAAGTTCCGCGACGTACGGGCCGAGGCGTCATGACCCGCATCCAGCCGAACCGCGACTCTAGGATCGGACCATGAGCGCAACAGCAGGCGACCCGGCCTCGGAGTGGGTGCCGACGCCGGAGGCCCAGCGGATGCGCGACGTGTTCGAGATGCACGAGTTCGGGGTCGCGCTCTACCGACAGCGGATGCGTCGCGAGCACCCGGACGCCGACGAGAGCGAGGTCGCCGCCTTGACCCGCGCCTGGCTCTGGGAGGACGCCCGGTGACCCCGTTCGAGGCGACCCTGCGCCAGGCGTCCGCGGATCTCGAAGACCTTGGTGTTGGGTGGGCGATGATCGGTGGTGTCGCAGTCTCGGCGCGGTCGGCGCCGCGGTTCACGAAGGATGTCGACGTCGTTGTCGCGGCGGCCAGTGACACGGCCGCCGAGGGGATCATCCACCAGTTGGGCTCCCGCGGCTACGTGCCCCGCGAGATCATCGAGCACGAGTATGTCGACCGACTCTCGACTGTACGACTCACGCGCGGCTCCTCCGACTTCACCGTGGACCTGCTGTTCGCCAGCTCGGGCATCGAGGCGGAGATCGTCGCGGCCGCGACCACGATCGAGGTCGCACCCGACTTCCAGGCGCCGATCGCCCTCACCGGTCACTTGATCGCCCTCAAGATTCTGGCCGGCCGGCGGCATGACCAGGTCGACCTCGACGCTCTGCTCGGCGTGGCCACCGACGACGACCTGGCCACCGCGCGGGAAGCGGTCGCACTCATCGCCGCGCGAGGCTTCCACCGGGACCAAGACATCGTCGCCGATCTCGAGCAGGTCATCGCGGCATCCCAGGAGGCGTGATGGCCGACCACAACGAGATCGTCTTCGAGACCGAGATCTGCGAGCACCTCGCGGCGCACGGCTGGCTCTACTCGACCAACGACAAGGACGGCACTGGCTACGACCGGGAGCGGGCGCTCTTCCCCGACGACCTCTTCGCCTGGCTGGAGGAGACCCAGCCGGCGGCGTACCAGAAGGCGTTGAAGGCCGCGGGCAGCGAGGCGAAGTTCCTCGACGTGCTGACCACCGCGCTGGACCGGCCGCTGGAGCACGGCGGCGGCACGCTGAACGTCCTGCGCAACGGGGTGCAGTACATCGGCGGCGGACGACTGAAGATGGCGCAGTTCCGCCCGGAGACGAGCCTCAACGCGACGACGAACGCCGAGTACGCAGCGATGCGGGTGCGGGTGATGCGGCAGGTGCATTTCTCCACCGCTGACCGGCGCAGCATCGACCTGGTCTTCTTCGTCAACGGGATCCCGGTCGCCACGGTGGAGTTGAAGACCGACTTCACCCAGTCGCTGGACGAGGCGATCAACCAGTACAGGTTCGACCGCAACCCGGTCACTAACGGGCGGCGAGAGCCGTTGCTGTCGTTCGGCCACCGGGCATTGGTGCATTTCGCGGTCTCCAACGACCTGGCGGCGATGACGACCCGACTGGAGGGCGATAAGTCGCACTTCCTGCCGTTCAACGCCGGCTACGACGGTGGTGCGGGCAACCCTCCGGGAGCGGACGGGATGTCGTCGACGTCGTACCTGTGGGAGCGGGTGTGGGAGAAGCACGCCTGGCTCAACATCATCGGACGGCTGATGATCGTGGAGACCAAGGAGGAGTGGGACGTCGCGACCGGATCGTCGAAGCGCCGCACCAGCATGCTCTTCCCACGGTTCCACCAGTGGGAGGCCGTCGCCGAGATCGCCGCCGCGGTGGCCGAGGAGGGCGTGGGCCAGCGGTACCTGATCGAGCACTCGGCGGGGTCGGGCAAGACCAACACCATCGCCTGGACCGCCCACCGTCTCGCGCGGCTGCACGTCGATGATCAGAAGGTCTTCGACTCCGTCATCGTGGTTGTGGACCGGACCGTGCTCGACGGACAACTGCAGGATGCGATCCGGCAGATCGACGGGTCGGGGAAGATCGTCGCCACGATCAGCCCCGAGGACGTGCGCAAGGCAGGGGCGAAGTCGAAGTCCAGCCTATTGGCGACTGCGTTGAAGAACGGGGAGCTGATCATCGCGGTCACCGTGCAGACGTTCCCGTTCGCGCTGGAGGAGATCCGCGTCGACTCAGCGTTGAAGGGCAAGCGCTTCGCAGTGATCGCCGACGAGGCGCACTCCTCGCAGTCCGGCCAGATCTCCTCCAAGCTCAAGCAGGTGTTGACCGCGGAGGAGCTGAAGGAGGTCGAGGAGGGCGGCGAGATCGACGTCGAGTCGATCCTCGCTGCGGAGATGACCGAGCGGGCCGAGTCGGAGAACATCTCCTATCTGGCGTTCACCGCGACCCCGAAGAACAAGACGCTGGAGTTGTTCGGCCGCAAGAGCCCGGACGGCAAGCCTGTCGAGTTCCACCTGTACTCGATGAAGCAGGCGATCGAGGAGGGCTACATCCTCGACGTCCTCAAGGGCTATCAGTCCTACGACACCGCGTTGAAGATCGCCGGCAAAGCCGAGGCGGGCGGCGACGGGAGCGGTGAGGTCGAGGAGTCGGCCGCCCGCAAGGGCCTGATGCGGTGGGTGCGGTTGCACCCGACCAACATCAGCCAGAAGGTGCAGATCATCGTCGAGCACTTCCACGCCAACGTCGCGCACCTGTTGGAGGGCAAGGCGAAGGCGATGGTGGTGACCGACTCCCGCAAGGCCGCGGTGAAGTACAAGTTGGCGATCGACGCCTACGTCGCGAAGCGAGCGGCCGAGGATGCGTCGTACAACTATCGGACCCTGGTCGCGTTCTCCGGCTCGGTGTCGATGGCCGAGGACGAGGAGTGGACGGTCGAGTGGGGGCCACGGCCGTCGAAGGACGACGAGTTCACCGAGGCGAACCTCAACCCCGGTGCCGGTGCTGATCTGGCGGCCGCGTTCAAGGGCGACACCTACAAGCTCATGGCGGTGGCCAACAAGTTCCAGACCGGCTTCGACCAGCCGCTGCTCTCGGCGATGTACGTCGACAAGCGCCTCGCCGGAGTCACCGCGGTGCAGACGCTGTCCCGGCTCAACCGCACCCACCGCACCGCCGGCGGGGAGCAGAAGCGCAAGACCTTCGTCATCGATTTCCAGAACAATCCCGACGACATCCGTGCCTCGTTCGAGCCGTACTTCAAGAACGCCACCCTGGAGACCGAGACCGACCCCTACGTGGTCGTCCACCTCGCGACCAAGCTCGCCCAAGCCGGGATCTACACCGAGGGCGAGGTCCGCAAGGTCGCCGAGCTGTGGGTGACCCGGAAGGGCAACAACGCGCTGTCCGCCGCGATCAGCCCGGCGCAGCATGAATTCGGTCGCCGTTATGCCCGGGCCATCGAGACCGACGACCGGATCACCCTCGACACCCTCGACCTGTTCCGCAAGGACGTGGCCACCTACGTCCGGCTGTATGACTTCATGTCCCAGATCGTCGACTACGGCGACCCCTACCTCGAGATGCTCTCGATCTTCCTGCGGCTCCTGGACAACGTCATCTCCGAAGAGTCGTGGGCCGCCGAGGTCGACCTCTCCGACGTCGTGCTGGTCGGCGTGAAGCACACCAAGGGCATCGCCACCGACATCTCGCTGGTGGGTGACGGCGAACTCAAGGGGATCACCGCCGCCGGCACCGGCGCGAAGAAGGAACCCAAGTACGTCGCCCTCCAGGTCGTCATCGACAAGATGAACGACCTCTTCGGCGCCGAGACGTTCGAGCAATCGCAGATCCGCGAGTTCGTCCAGGGCCTGGTCGCCCGCCTGCTGGCCTACCCCGACCTGGTCAAGCAGACCAAGGTGAACTCCAAGAAGCAGTTCATGGAGTCGCAAGACTTCCAGGCCGCCGTCACCGAGGCCGTCGTCGACAACCAGGACGCCCACAACACCATGGCTGACTACTTCTTCAGCGACGGCCCCGGGATCAACAGCGTCATCGCTGCGCTCGCGGACGCGTTCTACGAAGCGGCCGTCGACGACGGATCGCACGCCGACGGGTAGCAGTGGCCCACTCGTGCTCGCTCGACGTCGGATGCACTGACCGCCGCGACGGATCTTGTGACCGATCGCGGGGCCAGGCGGACGGCTGCGTCAGACGCGGCGGAATGACGCGGCTTTCACTGTCAGTCGAAGTGCAGCTGCACGTAGGACCGGATGCCGGCCATGCCCAGGATGACCTGGCCTATCCGAAGCGCTGCGGATACTTCGGATTCGCCTGTAATCGGGATGCGGAGGGGGTCGTAGGCCAGGAACTGGCCGCCGAGGGCTTTGCGGGTGAACGTGTAGGGGCTGCGGGTGCGTCTGACCCATTTGAAGAAGTCTTCCTGCCGACCGGTACCTCTGGGTATACCGAGCCACCCGGTCGACGAGACCGCGTTGGCTCGCATCCGTGTGGCTGCGGCGCGGCCAGAGGCCTCAACCGACGCTGCGAGCGCGGCCCAGTCGTCGACGTCGGGGGTATAGAAGGTGCGTAGCGGGTGTCCGTAACTCATCTCGTCCGAGTTGGGGTAGGCGGTCGCGAGCCACAGCCCGGTGGCTTCGGAGGCCGGCAAATCCATGTCGCTAAGGTCGGCTGACGAGAGCGGGTCGGATGCGTTGCGGTAGGCCCAGGACGTCGTGAGGAGCAGGTAGCCACGCGGGGTCGGCAGCGCGATGGGGACGGTGAACTGGAGCGCGCCGTCTGCTGTCGGTCTGATCTCGGTGGCGGGGAACGGCGAATAGAAGATGCTGCTGAGGTTGGCTGCGAGGACGAGTGCTGCCGTGCCGCGGTCGAGAAGTCCGTGTTGGGCGAAGTCGACCCATCGCTGCTTGGGGTGCCGAGGGTTGAGTAGGAACGCTCGGACCTTCTGCTCGACGGTGTTCGGGTCGGGGAACTGATGGAACGACAGGCTCCTGCTGACGTTCGCGTCGGCTTCTGGTTCGTCCTGTCCGCTGATGCGCGGCCCGGTTCGGTCTTCCATCCGCGCTAGGACGAGCCCTATGGGTGTGTCGTGCTCGGGCGGCGGCGGAACCGGGGCGAGTGGTGGCGGGATCTCCCAGCCGAGTGCCCGGTTGTCGGTATAGACGGCGTCATCGTCGGCCTCATGGAAGATGGCTTCTCCGAGTTCGAGTCCGCTGGGGCTCGTGATGACGAGCGTCTCTGCGGCGGGTTCCAGCTCGGGTGCGTCTTCGAGCCGGTCGATGAGCCGGCCACGGCTGAGGATGGCGGTGGGAATCATGTTCGACCACAGCAGATTGAGCAGCACGGGGTCGGTGGGGTCGAACCGTCCCTGTGCGATGAGGTGGTCCTGAACGTCTTCGAGTTCGGTGAGCTCGCGAAGTGTCGGGTCGCTGATGTCGGAGAACGTGAGGGCAGCACTTCCGAGAAGAGGCTGTGCAGGACGCCTCTCGGTGTCGCTAAGTGTCCGCCGTAGGAGAGTCTCGTGGTCGTGATCGACGGCTCCTCGGCGTCCTTCCGACCGGGAGCGGAGTTCTCGGCCTTCCTCGGCGTCGTGGGGTCCGTACGTCACTGCAGAGGTCAGGCGGGTCAGTCGGATGATATCGCCGGACCGTGCCCTCAGGTGCGTCGCGGGTCTGCCAGGCGCCGGATTTGTGAGGTGGCGAAGCACTGCGGACCGCATTCGCCACCAGTGGACGGTGTCGGCGAAGACGAGAGCGGCGGGCTGCATTGGGCGTGTCTCCCTCACCTTTGTTTCTGTACAACCATGTGAAGTGTCCCCTCTCCTCGGGGCCGAAACGACTGCTGGAAGGACCGCCCCGCCCCGCCGTCGGGCTTGCGGCGGGCGTGTGGTGGCGGGGTTTCGCGGTGCCTTGTGTCGCCCTTGCGGGCCCTGGCCCGTGACAACCGCTGGGCTCGGCTCGCGTTGAGCCGGGGGCACGCTCGACCGCTTCGAGGCACTCACTGCTGCTGCCCGTCGACCGGGAAGGGCAACCACTGAAGATCACGGAAGCTACACGAATGAGACCCCGCATCCGGTTGTCCAGCGTTCCGCCTGTCGACGATCAACCTCGCCACGATCCGACGCGAATGCGTCTTCGCACTCGGGCAATCGCCCCCGGGGCTCGACCCGAAGAGCCGGGCACTGATGGTGAGACAATGAACCCATGGTGGGGATGGGGCCAGCCGACGAGCTTGAAGCGCGTTACATGGCGAAGTTCGCTGCGCTCGTTGCGGGCCGCGGGGTCGCCATCGACTACGCGAAGGACCGCTTCGGTGTCGACACCGGCCTGCAGTTCTACGTCGAAGGAACCAAGGTCGATCGCAGCGGCGGGGAGCGGAGGTACTTCCACGCGACCCCGGTCCGTGTGTGGTTCCAGTTCAAGGGGATCCAGGCAGGCACCCTGTCGGTTGAGGAGTACGCGCGGAAGGACGCGGTGTCAGTTCAAGTCGACATCGAGCACCTGAAGTTCTGGTATGCGTCGCCCGAACCGGTCTACGTGACGTTCTATGTTGAGTCCGTTGGCGAGTTCCTCGCAATTGACGCCCGCGACTATGTGGATCAGCGGTGGGGCCAGGACTTCTACTCGCAGATCGAGACCTACAGCGGTGACAAGGTCGCCGTCGCCATCCCGACCGACTCGGTACTCACCGTTGACCGGCTCGACGCGATGCTCAGTCACCGGAGCATGCGTATCGATGGGCCCGCCTTCCGTGGCAGGCCGCTCGGGCACCGCATCGACCCACTTCGTTCGCAGCTGTCTACTCCGTCAGACGAACTGTGGACTGCGCTCGTCGCGGACATTCTGGCGGCACACGAGTTCGAACTCCTCAGCAGCGACCGGGCTGGTGACGTCGAGGTGCAGAGGGGACGACTCCGTCAGACTCTTCTGTGGCAGTCGCCGGCGTTGACCGAGATCGGCTTCAGTGGTGATCCCAGCGAGATCCGTGTGGAAGCCGCCCCCGAGTCTCTGTTCGGCGAAGTGCTCTTGTTCTTCGACCACACCGAGGACAGGGACAACTTCACCGACGAGGAACTCCGTCTCGTCGCCAAGTACACCGACGAAACCAACTTCGGGTTCTCCTACGCAGTCTTGCTGCGTGGACCTGACTTGTCCCTGCAGGGGGGACGGTGGCGACGCACCCTCAACGAGACCCCGCTGTCCGGCCACGAGCCACCATGCTCGATCTTGGGCTTGGACGTGCTCAGCTATCTGGTGTTGACCTGCACGCTGGTCTACCTCGACCGCGCCCCGCAACTGCGGTGGCAGCTCATCAACTACAGCCACTGACCTCAGCGACTGCCGACCCCGCGCAGGCACGCAGACGCGGCGGTATGCCGCGCCTAACGCTGGTTGGGATCTGCGGGAACCTCGAGGCCGGCTGCCTCCAGCCAGACCCGCCAAGACTCGATGCCGTCCCACGCGACATCGACGACCTCGCGGTCCTCCTCTGAATCAGGATCGTCGACGTACACCCATACACGCTCGATGCCTTCAGGGTCGTCCGGATCTCCCTCGCCGACCCAGTGCACCAAGCCCATCCGGACCGCCTCCGTGCGGGAGCCCCTTGCGGACAGCTGGACGTGTTTCGTCCCGTTCGCAAGGTCGGCAACGATCATCAAAGCTGGATCGTTGTTTGCGAACCCCTCGATCGCCGATGCACTCACGACAGATTGTCGTTGATCGTGCTTCAGCCAGTCCTTCAAATGCCAGACCGCGTGGCACAGCGCCTCTGAGAAGTCTTCGGTGTCCCTGGAACCGATGCCGGTGTCGCGTCCAGTTGCGTGGAGCGTCCGGTGGTACCAGCGAAGGATCCGCAACCACTGATGCTCCCAGCGGTCATACCGAGCTACACGACGAGGTTCGGCCATGAGTCGCACCCTCCCATCCCCGTACACCTCGCGAAGTCGCGGGGCGGAGTCGCGGCGGTAGGACGCAGATCAGCTGCCACCGAACACGCAGCAGGCCCCATCGCGGTGGGCCGGCCGAATGATGCGCATAGGACCGGCCGCTCGTCGAGTCCCGCTGGGCGAGCAGGACATAGAGGATACCGAGTCAGGACAGCGGTAGCGTCGACCGCCGGCATGTCCGCCTACTCCGGCAGTGGGATCCCGGCTGAAATGCACGTGGAACGGACGACTCGTTCAAGGTCGGTACTACCGACTGCGTTTAGGAGCTTGTATTTCTTATTGGTGGCACGTTCGAGAACCATGAGGACCTCGGGCTGCGTGTAGAGCCAGTCGTGTCGGTCATCGTAGGTCTCGGACCGGTAGCCGTACTTGGCGACGAGGCCCGGAAGGTCGCTTCGGGCCGCGCAGAAGTCGTCTATGAGCTGATTGAAGTCGGCGAACTCGTCTTCGCCGTACGCCTCCATGAGGATCGTCATGATCGACAGGTCCTTGGCGACCTCGGCCGGATCGCCGGAGATCGCCTCATATTGAGTTTCAAGGTGCTCAAGCGCCAGACCTTGGGCGTACATGGGGAGTTTGGCGCGCTTTTTGAACAGGCGGTGTATCTCGTCGTCGAAGACCTCGACGAAGATCGTGAGCCGGTCGACGAGTCGTCTCATCTTCCTCGGCGGCTCAACCACGCCCTTGTAGGTGAGTTTGTGCGACGCCACGGCCCACGCGTCCTGGGCGCGGGTGCGGATCTGAACCTCGCACCAGATCCGTGCTCCGGTCTGGTCGACCAGGTCGGGCGCCTCGATCTCGATGTGAATGCCGGGGTAGAAGAGCCGTTTCTTGTCCGACTCTTTCTTCTTGTCGTACTTCTTCACCACCCACGGCCCATCCTGGATGAGCTTGGATGCTTCATTGCAGTCGGCTTTGGTGGTGCAGATGACACGGGCGCCGACCTTGTCGGTGATGGACTCCCAGCTGCGTGGGTTCTCTCGGTCTTCGCGCAGTTTTCGGATGAGGCTGCGGGCGGTCTTCACGCGGCTGATGACATAGTGCTCGCCGGCCTTGCCTGCGAGAAGTCTTGTGATGGTCTCCTGGTAGTGCTTGCGGGCGTCGTTGAGGAGTGGCTCGGCTTCGCGGTAGGTGGATGCGGGGTCCGCGGTGGTCATGAGTGCTTCTTCGGGGGCCGCGCGGCAGTGATGTTGTCGGGCACGCCCCTGATGACGACCACTTGGTCGGCGGCGTTGACCTCGATGACTCCGTTGTCGACGGCGCCCGCGGTCGCGCGAACGTGGACCTCGCCGTCGTGAAGGTCGAACGCGATGCCGCCGATCTGGGCCTTCACCAAGGTCACGTCCTTGCGGAACGTGGCGCGGACCTCAGACGGGAGCGCGGCCTCGAAGTCGTCACGGTCCTCGGGGTCGATGGACGTACGGATGAACTGCGCGGTGTTGATGTTGTCGGTCGGGCTCTCCATGAGCGCGACGACGGCGCGGGTGTAGCGGGTTCGCTTGTCCGCATGGACGGCGGTGTTGATGTGCTCAGTCGCGGCCTCGAGGAAGTGCTTGGTGAGCATTTCAGCTTGATGGCGCAGCCGCATGCCGAGAAATCCGGAGAGGAAATAGTCGGCGTACGCTACGCCGTTCTGCCGGTCGACCATCTTGCCGACAACCTCGCCGTTGTCGTCGACCCACAGAGCGGCGATCTTATACACCTTCGAGTTCTGCCCAACGATCAGCTCCTTGATGTGCTCGACCTCGAAGACGATGTGACCGTCGGCGTGTCGCTGCTGGAGGCGAACACCCTCCTGGTGCTCGGCCTTCATCAAGATCACGCAGTGTCCCACGTGAACAGCGTCGCCGACCGAGGCAAGGAAGATGCCGGCTGACGCGGCGCCGACCTGACTGGCGAAGAGGTGCTCGGCAATAGTTCGCGAATGCTCGGGAAGCCTCGAATCATCGGCGAGAAGCTCGACCACGAGGCTCGGGATCAGCTCGAGCTCCTGACCATCGGCGGTGGCCTCGGGGACGGCGATGATGTCACGGCCGCTCGGAACGAATGGGTCAAGGAGTTGGTTCCGGATGAAGCGGTCAGTGGCGACATCCAGCTTGGTGGGGTCGTCGGAGAGAGTGACGCCATCCCCGGAGGTCCTCGTGCTACCTCGAGGCACCTCGTGAACCATGGTGGCTCCCAAGGTGATGTTTCCGATCTGCGACATCGGCGGTTCTCCTTTGTGGGCCTACTGCGTCCAGGGCGCGGCAGGCGTCAGTGCCCCAGCCCAAGCCCCTGCGAGCAGCGGCCCTCGTTACCTTGCCCGAAACCGGCGCTGCTTCGCATTGGAATCGGGCAACGGGCAGGTGACCCAGTTGTAACCCGAGCCTCCGCGGGATAGAGCTGCGGGTGCGGCAACCCCGCAGTCAGCGTCATTGTGGGCTACTAGAGACTTCCTCGTAGGACCGGTGTCTGGCCAGACTCGGTCCACATGCGACTCAGCCGGATGAGACTGCCAGCGCGACCGGGACGCGCTGGTCCGACCCTGACCCGTCGCCGAAGTCGCGGCCTCGGACGTGGATCTCCGATGCAGTGACACGTCCCTGGTAGAGGACGAAGGGTTCGTCCTGCAGTGTCTCGGGCGTGAAGGAGAGCTCGTCGGCGACGCCCTCGAATGCCGCGGCGCAGGCGGCACCAAGCTCGTCATCCGGTACTCGACTGGCGGTTGCCTCGAGGTAGACGGCCTGGCCGGTGTGGGGGTCGGCTTTCGAGTCGAAGACCACGATGCTCACCTCCGGTCGTTCCTCGACGTTGCGCGAGTGGTGGGCGTCGGGAGAGGAGAGCCAGTAGATGTCGCGGTGGTCCACGAGCGAGAACCACACCGGAGAGACGCGCGGCCGACCGGATGGGTCGACGGTTCCGAGCACCATGAACCTGTTGTTGGCCAGCGTCGTACGCGCCAGCTCATTGAGGTCAGCCATGCCACCAGTGTGGATCCTGGGCGCCGATCAGCACGACCGGTTGCGGCCGCCCGAGTGGGGCGACAACACGTACCTACCGCGCGACTCCCCCGCCCTACGACGACGACATCGATAGGCAAGGCACCTCGCCGCCGTTCCCTCAGCATCCACTGATGGTCCTCAACGGCTCCCATCCCCACCACCCTGGTCGCCTGTCGCTCCCTCCCCATTGAGCGGCACGCATGCTACGAAGTTTCGTAGGGCGACGGGGCAAACGTTCCCCCTGACCTACAGGTTCGTGGTTGTTGACGGTTGCTGACGGAGGTGGCCCAGCGTGCATGGCGGGATGAAGGTCTACCGCGGAGCGCCAGCCGCGGCGCGGCACTACGTCGAGGCCGACCGGTCCCGCGCGGACGACTACTACCTCGCCGAAGGCAGCGGCATCGCGATGCGGTTCGCTGCGGGCGTCCCTGGTTTCGAAGCGGTTCAGCGCTTGCCCGACATGGACGGCGAGACGTACGAACGCTGGGTCGCCGGCTACGACGTGGAGACGGGCGCGGCGAAGGGGCGGCTGCGGACGGATGGCCAGGGTGTGCGGTTCGTCGAGGTGACCGTCAACGGACCCAAGACCTGGTCGCTTGCGGCTGCGCTGCACCCCGAGATCGCCGAGGCCTACGACGCCGCACAACTGGCGGCGGCTGAGGAGATCGTCGGCTGGCTTGCCTCGCACGCGACGACGCGCGTCGGCCCGCGGGGCCGGCAGGTGCAGGTGCCGGTCGAGCAGATCGAGGCGGCCGTCGTACGTCACTTCACCTCCCGGGCCGGAGACCCCCACCGGCACCTGCACCTCCAGATCAACGCCCGGGTCTTCGCGGCGGGCGGGTGGCGCGGGCTGCACACCGTGGGGGTGCGCGACAGCCTGGAGGCGATCAACGGGATCGGCCACGCGGCGGTGATGACGGACCCGGGGTTCCGGGAGGCGTTGGCGCGACACGGGTTCACCCTCGACGCCGAGACGGGCGAGGTGGTCGAGCTGTCGCCGTACGTCGGTGCGTTCAGTGCCCGCGCCAAGCAGATCGAGTCGAACATCGACTCCTACGAGGGCGAGTGGCGTGCCGAGCATCCCGGCGAGGAGCCGGGGCCCGCGCTGCGTCAGGCATGGGACCGGCGGGCGTGGGCGGACGCGCGCCCGGACAAGGTCGTGCCGACCAACGGGGAGGAGTTGCGCCGACACTGGGTCGACGAACTCCACGAGCTCGGCTACCGCCCGAACGTCGAGCCCGCTCCGTTCGAGGTCCTGCTTCCCGGGCAGCTCGACCGCGACGGGGTGGTCGATCTCGTGCTGATCCGTCTCGGCGCCCGCCGCTCGGCGTGGAACGCGGCCGACGCGCGCGGGGAAGCGGAGAAGCTGATCGCGGCGACGGGCGGCGCGCTCGATGCCGCCCTTCGGCGCGAACTCGCCGAGGACCTGACCGCACGGATCGTCGCGGCCTCACAACCGTTGCTCGGCCGCAGCGACGTACCCGAGCACGTGCGGTCGTTCACCTCCTCGGGGGTGCTGGCGGTCGAGCACGAGGTCGTACGACGAATCTCGACCCGTGCCGCTCGCAGGTCGATCTCGGTGGTCGAGGGCGCAGCGGGTGCGGGCAAGACCGCAGAGCTGGCGGCGACTCGCGAAAGGGTCCTCGCCGCCGGACACCGGATGGTGGTGGTCACCCCGACGCGCAAGGCTGCGCAGGTGGCCGAAGGGGCGATCGGCGCGGCGTCGTACTCGGCTGCCTGGCTGCTGCACCAGCACGGCTTCCGCTGGGACGAGGACGGTTGGTGGAGCCGCGTTGCGGCCACCCCCGAACCCGCCGCCCGAATGCGACCGGGTGACGTGTTGGTGGTCGACGAGGCCGGGATGGTCGATCAGGACACGGCACTGGCGCTGTTGCGCCTGGCCGACGAACGACGAGCCCAGCTCGTGCTGGTCGGCGACCGACACCAGCTCCCCGCGGTCGGTCGGGGCGGGGTGCTGGACCTCGCCTTCCGCTACGCACCCGATCGTGTGACCCAGCTCGACGGGGTACGTCGCTTCACCGACCCGCGCTATGCCGAGATGTCGCTGCAGATGCGTGCCGGCGAGAAGCCCGAGGAGGTCTTCGACGAACTCGTCCGGCGAGGCGAGGTCGTCGTCCATGCCAGCGACGTCGAGCGACTCCGGCACCTGGCGCGGCACGCCATCACCGGCGCGCTCGTGGTCGCCGACACCCACGACCAGGTCGGCAGCATCAACACGCTCGTCCACCAGGTCCGCGGCCGGAACGGCGAGGTGACCGACGACGTGGTCACCGCCGCGGGCGACCGGATCGGCGCGGGCGACCGGATCGCCACCCGCCGCAACGACCCCGACGCCGACGTCGCCAACCGCGAGACCTGGACCGTCCTCGAGCGCACGCACGACGGCCTCCTCGTCGAGGGCGAGGCGGGACGTCGGCTGCTCCGGTCGCGCTACGTGCACGAGCATGTCGAGCTCGCCTACGCCACCACCGCCTACGGCGCCCAAGGCACCACGGTCCCGGTCAGCCACGTGCTGATCGGTGAACACACCGGCGCTGCGTCGGCGTACGTCGGCATGACTCGCGGTCGCGAGCGCAACGTCGCGCACCTGGTCGCCGACTCTGTCGAGGACGCCCGTCGGCAGTGGATCGACGTCTTCGGGCGCAACCGTGCCGACCTCGGTCCCACCCACGCACGACGGGCGGCCGCCGAAGCCGTCGCCCGCTACAGCCCGCGACGGCGCCGCGCAACCCATCCGCCGGTTCCCGCTCAGGCGTCTGTTCAGACGTCTGCTCCCGGGCTCGGATTGTGACCGATGTTCCCTGCGTGGAGCCGCGCCAGGTCGGGAACGCGAGCGGACCGTTGCCGGCGACGTCGACAGCCGGCTGCCACGCGGCGCGGATGGGCTTCGGCAGGGGCAGGTCGCCGCGCTTCAGGCGGCGGTCGCGCCCGACCCCGAGCCGACGACGGTCAGCGACCTGCTCCCCGAGCCGAAGCGACGGGTCGCGCTCAGCGTGAGGCGGCGATCCTGTCGATGAAATTCTGCACACGGTCGACGGCCTGGCCGAGGTCCGCAGCGAGCCCGACCTGTTCGAGACCTTCAAGTGCTCGGACGTAGATCGCATCCCAGCCGGGTTGTGCCGCCAGCGTCGGCGGCCAGTCGTGCTTGTCCCGGGCCTCGAACACCGCCCGGCAGGCCGACGCCGTCTCGGCGAGCGGGTCCTCGACCGTGAGGGCTTCGAGCAGTTGAAGATCGACCAGGTCCCGGGCCCGGTCATTCGTCCGCGGCGGCTCGACGGGCTCACTGCTGGCGTGGATCTTCTGCGCGATCTGCCAGGGCAGCGTCATACAGGGAACCGCGACCGCCGACGGCATACCGACGAGCGTCAGTGCATCGGACTCGACCATGTCGTGCGCGTCGGCGTTGCCCGCCTCGATCGGCGAAATCTCGATCGGGACAGAGACGAACGGCTTGCCCTGGTAGGCAAGTTTGGCCGTCAGGCGGTGCGGCTTGCCCACCAGCCCGGGCACCTCGAAGGCCACCGGAGCGGTGAAGGTCGCGGTGAACCCCTCCCAGCCGTCGGCACCGACATCGGCGAGTCGCTCATAGACCGTCTCGATGTCCCCGCGAAGGACCGCGTCGAGATCCTTCGACGTACGCGACTCCGGGATGCCACGCCGCAACTCGAGCGAGGCTCCGCCCTTCACCAACAGGACCGGCGTGCCGTGGTCGTCGGCTGCGAGATTCATGAACTGCGCGACGACGAGGACACCAACGTGCTGCTGGAGTCGTCCGAAGACGACACCCTCCCGCTTCGCGGCCGCAGTGAGCCGATCGCGTAGTGCGCGCAGGTTCGACGGCGAGGAGTCGTAGCGTGCCATCATCCGTCTGCCCTTCCCGAAATGCCGTGGACATCGATCTCGCTGCGAAGCGCCTCTACCTCGCGGGGCCGAACCAGGCCCTCGGCCGACGCCTGGTCAAGCGCCCGACGGAGCTGCGCCGGGTCGACGCCGGCACCGAGGCAGTCGCGGATGGTGCGCGCGACGGTCGTCACCGGCAGGTCGTCCTTCTCCATTACGTCTGCGTCTGGGAGTAGTCGCCGATGCAATCGATACAGTTCACCGCCGGCCGCCCGTGGATGGTTGTCGCGTGGCACGGTCAGATGGATCCGCGACGGGTTGACCTCCGACAGACCGTGCAGCACCAGCGCCGATTCATGAGAGACCACTGCCCGGCCCAGGGTCCACGCAACTGCCTCGGCGAGTTCGTCGTGCTCGGTCCTGGGCAGTTGCGGCACCCGGTAGACGCCCCGCGCCACCCGCTCCAGGCGACCCCGGGCCGCCATCAACCGAAGCTGAGTAGGGTCGATCCCGAGTTCGCGAGCGTCACGGGTCGTCACGTACCCGTGCTGCTCCACGGCCCGTTGAAGCACCTGGTCTCGGATCGACATGTGCTAGAGCGTATCAATTTGATACGAAATAGCCCAACGCAGGGATCGCCCGGCCCGCGGGATGTCGGCTCAGCCATGCAGACGATCGAGTTCAGTAGATCTTTGGTACTGATGTGGCTACTCAAGGCCTGGGCTACGGCCCGCCGTCGGTGTCGTCCGGCGGACCTGGACTCGGACGCTGAGGTGGCAGCGGCCGCGGGTCGAATCGCGTGCGGCGCTGCTTTCGCGGAGGTGGCGGAGGCGGTGGCGGCAACCCCTTCTGATCGCGGATCCGCGCTGACGCGGCGACCCAGCTCTCACCGCTCATGAACCTCAGGGCGTCATCGCGGACGGGTGCCGTCGCGAGTCTCATCGCGGGCTCCCACGCCTCCCGGACTGGATCAGGCAGGTCAAGCTCGTCCCAGATGTCGATGAGCAGCCCGCCGTCGATCCATCGGATCATCTGGTGTGGAAGCCCCTCGCGAATGAGTATCTCGTAGGCTCCGATCCGCTCCTCGCGCACACGCAGGTTCCACTCGTCGGTCTCGGTGTAGCGGAGAAGGTCCGGCAGGAACGTGATCGTCGCGAAACACATCGGCGGCTCCACGGACCACAGCATGCTGGGGGCCCAGAAGGCCGCGATCCCTGGCGGTTCGTGCTCGATCCAGTCGATGTGCGCACGAAGGACCAACTCGTGGCCGACGGCGGCCATGATCCGGCTGGCAACCTTGAGCGACGGCGACTTCGTCCCGCGTTCATATGCGGACAGCGTCGCTTGCGACGTACCTGATCGCGCGGCCAGCTCGGCCTGCGTGAGGCCGCCCGCTCGGCGGGCTTGCTCGATCAGGAACGCCCGATCCATCTCGTGATGATATCCGATCGGACGTATTTCGCCCTCTGGCTGGCACGGCCTGCACACCTACCTGTCGCACGCGCCTCACACAGAGGCGCGCCGAGGAGGAGACACCATGAACAACCACGCCGACACCGTGCCGTTCCACGCCCGCGACGAGGAGGAACTGCTGACCCTCGACGACGTCGCCGAGATCCTCATGGCGTCGCCCAACACCGTGCGATGGTGGCGCCAGCAGGGCACCGGTCCGGACTTCTTCAAGATCGGGCGGCGGCTCTACACCACCGTCGGAGACCTGCGCGCCTTCATCCGCAAGCAGCGCCTCGCCACCCAGCCCGTCATCGACCGGCCCAAGGTGGTGTGAGCGGTGGACGACCCGCGGCACGTCTTCCTCAGCGCCGGCGAAGTGATGGCGCGCTACGGCTGGGGCAAGACGAGGGGCTACCAGCACCTCAAGGACTGCGACCTGGTGCCGCCGCCGGTGATGACACATCCGAATCGGTGGCGGCTGGACCAACTGCTGGCCTGGGAGGAGAAGCGGATGGAGTTGGCCGAGGCCGCGCTTCAGGCGGCGGTCCCGCCCGAGCGTGAGCCGTCGACGGTCAGCGAACTGCTCCCCCAACCCAAGCGACGACGGCGGGCGGTGTGAGGTCGCGAGACCGTCGCTCCAACATGACACACTTGAGGTGTTCCACCAGACCGAGGAGGCAGCCATGACCGTCGACCCGCATTCAGGCTTGCCCGCCGATTGGACCAGCGACAAACAGGATCTCGCCGAGCTCGTGAAGGACGTCAAGCCCTACACCGGTGGTGACGAGTATGCGATCCCAGACTTCTTCGCCAGCAACGAGGAGCAGCAGGAGTTCGTCGCTTGGGTGCGCGCCGAGCGCGACAAGGAACTCGTCTGACACATGGCCGTCGTCGTCCTCGACACCGACGTCATCTCGGGCCTCGTTAAGAAGAACCTGCCCGCCAGCCTCAATGCGCAGTTGGTTGGACACCAGCTGATCACCACCTTCGTAAGCGCAGGTGAGTTGGAACGCTGGGTGATCCAGAGAGACCTCGGCGCACGCCGTCGGGCCGAGATCGAGCAATGGGTCAGAGGCCCCCTCCTCACTGGCGGACGCGACGTCGCCCGAAAGTGGGGCGAGATCATGGCTTACGCAGAGAAGCGCGGACGGCCTCGGCCGGTCAACGACTCGTGGATCGCTGCCTGCTGCTTGGTCCAGGACGTGCCGCTGGCGACCTTGAACACCGGGCACTTTGGCGACTTCGCCGACCATGAGGGTCTGAAGATCATCACGCCGTAATCGTCGGCTTCGGCCCGGAGTTCGCCACCGACCCCTACAAGACCAGCCAGCATCGACCGACTGCACACGTGGGGGCTCTCATCCTCCGAACCGGCGCGGCCACTGTTCTTGGAGCCGCACGACCTCGCGGTCGCCAAACTGGCGCGCCTTGAACTGAAGGATCGCGACTTCGTTGACGCGCTCATCCGGGCGGGCATGCTCGACGTGGCCACATTGCGGGAGCGAGCCGAAGACATCGCAGAGGACATGAAGCCGGTGCGCCTGGACCGCATCCACGGATTCCTGGATGTCTACGATCACGGTGAAGGCCGCCCCAGTCGCAGCTGAACTCAGCCGCCATCCGGGCACCGCTCCGTTGATGTGCCACTCCACTCGATCTCGGTGCGCGAGATGCGCTCCGCGAGTTCCATGGCTCTCACCGTAGGTCCGTTTGCAAGTACGCAACATGTTAAGAAGTCGGGGGATTCTTAACACGTCGGCCGGACGTGTCAGATCACTCGACACGTCCCTCGACGCGGGGTCTCTCGACCTCGGAGGAGGCGTTCGGTACCGAAGCCAGGAGACCGACCCGGATCCGGGAGACCAGCCAGGGCTCAGGTTGTCCCTCAGAGCGGTCCGAGTGATACATATTCTGATACATATTCACCCGGAAATGCCGTCAAACGACGATGCTCCTCAACAAGGCGCGGCTCGCCGTACCCGCTCTGACCTGCACAAACGTCGAGAGCCGCAAGTAACCGCCGATCGAGTAGCGTCCTGGCACCAGTGGCACGCGGCGTACCCGACCGACACCAGAACTGGTGTATCACGGCGCTTCGCCTCGGCGAACGCCTCAGGCCCCCACTCCCACCAGTCGACGGGGTTGTCGGCGTGCTGGAGCAGGTAGGGGCTGGTCGCTGCGGCGAGCCGGTTCATGCCCACCATCATGGCGCGGCGCCGTTCACCGGATCATCGTGTGGGATCTCAGTCGTCTCACGACTGGCGTCCCACACGTTGATGGATTCGCCCTGCGGAACGCGTCGGCCCGGGCCGCGCCCCGAGCTACTTCTTCGCGCTGGCGAAGATCGCCCAACCGATCACACCGAACTGCGGACGGTAGTAGCGCCGGTCGAGTTCACGGAACTCTTCCCCCGCTGGGGGTAGCCCCAGCGCCTTCAATGCCGGCCCGCCGCCGAGGGCAGCACGCACACACATTCCGAGCCCGATCAGGCGCCTCAGCCCGACGGCCACTCGCCCTTCACCGAGTCCGCCAGCAGCAATCGCGCCTCCGCAGACGGCCGCAGCCGCGACGACCCAGGTCGCCCGCGCATCCGGCATCGCCTCGGCATTGCCGACCACCGCCTCGCCCAGCTGCTCGACGTCCTTCGCGGGCCACGGTGAACCCGACGCCCAGACCGCGTGGAGGGCGCCAGCCGCCGTCAGCCCGGCCCATCCCACGATCCTCGCGAAGCGCTTCGTCCGGCTCACGGCAGCACCATGTCCGGGTGCCGTCAGCCCGGCTCGGGCCGCGGTGCCGAGCGGCAGGCTACGTTCTTCAGTCCCGGGCATCTCGTCGCTCCTGGAGACGCGCGCGAGCTTGCGGCAGGTAGTTCAGACACGGCGCCTCGGCATCGGGGTGCTGGGAGATCAGGTGAAAGATCCATCGATCCATCGCAGCCATGTAGCCGTTGTCCTCGCCCGACCGGCGTGTGCTCCAGGCGCGCGTGCCGGTCCCGGGCCGCGGGACCTCACACTGCGTGCACGAGATCTTGTAGGCGTAGGAGTCGTCGGGGCTCAGGTCGATGCGGACGACGGCCAGCGCTCCTGCCTCGGCACCGGCTTTTCTCTGGCGGGCAGAGCGGCTGGCGGGCACAGCTACCTCGTTTCGTGCTCGGGGATGGCAGCCCCAGCCTAGGCGCCGGACTGAGGCGTCGCGCGCTGCCGTCAAGACCACCTGTACGTCGGACGCGCCCTGCCGGCGCCGGCACCTGGATCCGCCAGGGTTGGGCGATGGTCACGGCTGGATGGCGCGTTCATCGCTGCTGTGACCTGGGACGAGGTGGGTGGCGTTGGAGACGCGAAGCGGCAGAAAGCTCCTCCCGCTCCGGGCCGAGGTCACCCGTGCGGTGAGGCAGACATGGTCACTGCCGTCGTCGAGGACAGCGATGCGTTCGAGCGACACCTGGTGGGCACACGCCGTGAGGACCGGGACACCGTGTGGATCGAGATCGACGTCCATTCCTGCGAACTTGTCGGTGTCCTCACCGGAGAGGGTGCCGAAGCGCTCCGCGATAGTGAGGTCGTCGACGGTCAGGAAATGGACCGAGAAGCGTGCCGCACGCAGCCCGACACGATAGGTGTGGTTGGCCTTCGACAGCCAGACGCAGTAGCGCTGGGGTGTGATGCTCGACTGCGCGTGGAAGCCGACCAGGCAACCAGCGCGCTCGTCCCCGACGGCGGTCGTCAGCACGATGAGTGGCGGATCGGCCGAGGCCATCAATCTGCCGAAGGCGTCATCGCTCATGTCTGCGCATCTCCCCTCGCTGGTAGCGCAGGAACAGGGTGTGCTCCTCGACCATGGTGCCCACCAGGTCGAACTCTGCCAGTCCGGCGCCCGGTGGGGTCACCGAGACCGGTACGGGGTCACCGCCCATGAGTGGTGCGATCGAGAGGCACAGCTCGTCGAGGCGACCGGCCGCGACGAGTTCACCCAGCAATGTCGGGCCTCCCTCGCAGAGCACCACCCGATGGCCGAGCCCGGCCAGTGCCTGCAGGGCGGCTGCCGGCTCGACACGTTCACCGCCAGCCACGAGCACGGTTGCGTGCTTGCGGGCATCGGCCAGCCGGTTCGGCTCCACGGCGGCGCAGGTGATCAGGTAGGTGGGTGCGTCGGCGGACGCGCCAGCGAACACCTCTGCGCTCCAGTCGAACTCGAGCGTGCGGCTCACCACGGCGATCGGCGGGAGCGGCGACATCCCCCGCGCACGTCGCCAGTCCACAGCCTCGTCAGTGAGCCGGACCGGCCCATACCGCTCCCGGCGCACCGTCTCGGCCCCGACAAGAACGACATCGGCGATCTGGCGCATCCTGCGAAAGAGCGCCTGGTCAGGGGCGGTGGACAAGGACCCCACGCGGCCACCAATGGCTGCCGTGCCGTCCAGGCCGGCAACCATGTGGCCAGTCACCCAGCACTCGTGCATCGGCCGGCTGCGGTCGACGCCCAGGTACGGAGCGAGAGCATCCGGCACCTCTACGCCGCGGAGGAGATCAAGCATCTACCCACCGTAGAGCGCAGGGGACAGCCGAGTACGTCGCCGCCACGACGCCGAGCGGCCTGCCGAGTCTTGTGGCCGGCCGCCGGGAGGAGCATGGTGGAACAGAACGAAGCGAGAGGGAGGCGGACGATGCAGGCGAGCGTGGGCGACCGTCTGGTCGTCGAGAGCAACAAGGTCGACACACCCCGCCGAGAGGGGGAGATCCTCGAGGTGCACGGCGACGAGGGCTCGCCGCCGTACGTCGTGCGCTGGAGCGACGGGCACGAGGGACTCACCTTCCCCGGGCCCGACGCTCACATCGTGCCCGGCTGATCAGCCGAGCAGCGCGTCGGCGAACTCCGGCCCGAGCAGCGCGATCGGCGCGATGCCGGCGGTCCAGGCGCCGTCGACCGCGATCTCAGCACCGGTCGTGTACGTCGCCTCGTCGCTGAGCAGGTAGACGACCGCGCCGCCGATCTCCTCGGCCCGGGCGACCCGTCCGATCGGCGCCGGCGGGTAGTTGCCCTCGCCCTCGACGAGTCCGGCGCTCTCCGCCGTCATCTGGGTGTAGACCATGCCCGGGTGCACCGAGTTCACCCGGATCTTGTGCCGGGCGAGCTCCACGGCGCCGACCCTGGTGACGCCCCGCAGCCCCCACTTCGAGGCGGCGTAACCGGCGGTGAGCGGGATGCCCATCAGGCCGCCGCTGGAGGAGACGTTGACGATCGAGCCGCCACCCTGCGCGCGCATCGCCGGGATCACCGCCTGCATGCCGTGGAACGGGCCGGTCAGGTTGGTGGCGACGACCTCCTCGAAGTCGGCCGCGCCCGCCAGGGGCACCGGCGCGGCGTTGATGCCGGCGTTGTTCACCAGCCCGTCGACCCGGCCGGTCTCCTCGAGGACGGCGGCGACCACGGCGTCCCAGCTCTCCCGCGAGGAGGCCTGGTGCTCGTGGTAGGCGCGCGGTCCGAGCCGAGTTCGGAGAGCGCCTTGGCGCGACGCTCGGGGTCACGGCCGGTGATCGCGACCCGTGCGCCCTCCTCCAGGATCTGGCGGGGCCGTCGCCAGGCCGATGCCGGCGGTGCCGCCGGTCACGATCACGGTCTTGCCGTCGAGTCTGTTCATGGTCTCTTCCTCGGGATGGTCGGCCGCAGGCGGCGGACCGGGCGCCACTCTGAGACGCACGCCATACTGGGCGTCGCCTTGTCCCGCTCAGTGGGCGAGGTGAACCCGACGCCGTTCGGCTGCGAACACGACTCGGCCCCGCCGGAGGACCGACGGGGCCGAGTGGTTCGAGCAGGTGGGCGGATCCGGCGGCTCAGCCCGCGGCGCCCGCCGCCCCGACCACAGCTACACGCTGGGCGACTACGGCCTGGAGGAGGCCCAGGTGGCCGAGCGGTTCGCCGACTACCTGTCCGCGCACCCCGAGGTGCGCTCCGGCTGACCCTCCCTCCGCGTCAGCCGGAGCGCTCCTCAGCGTGGATCCAGGCTTGGCTTGGAATCAGCCTCGCAGCGCGGAGGCGAAGATCCCGAGCAGCCTGCCCCAGCCCGGCTTGGCGCTGAAGTGCGTCAGGCGCCTCCCGGTCACGTCGGCGGTGCGGTTGTGCACGTACCACGGCGGCACCGGTGTGAGGCTGAGGCTTCCGGTCGCCCAGGACCGTGGGAAGGGCCGGAACGGTCCCCGCACCACGGTGCGCTCGGGGCGGTCCAGCAGGAGACCGTTGTGCACCACGCCGCGTCCGGACTGGATGTCGTCGAGCGGGTGCCCCGGGAAGGCGCCCCAGGTGGCGTACGGAGTCAGGTAGCCCACGCCGGTCCACGCGTTGACCGCGATGGTGCCGTAGCGCAGATCGGCCAGCATCTCGTCCAGCCGCTCCCGGCCGATCGCGGCCAATGTCTTCGGGTGTGCCAGCACGTTGGCGCCGAGGGTGCCGTGCAGCCGGTCGTTGGCGAACGCGATGGCAGTGCCCAGGAAGTCAGCGCCGGTCCCGGCGAGCTCGACCACGCCGATCACCGGGCCGAAGTACTCGGTGGCGAAGGCCTCCTCGGCGGACTGCGGGTCCAGCGTGGGCAGGAGGGTCCGCTCCGGCGTACCGCCGACGGCCTCGTACTCGGCGCCGCGACGGGCAGCGGCGACCCGGTCGGCGGTCCCCGGGTACCAGGCCCGACGGGCCGGGGCCGTCTCCAGCGCCCGACGCAGCTCGTCGAGGAACTCCGCCTTCTGGTCCCAGTCCTCGCTCAGCACCACGACCTGGCCGGCGATGCAGTTGGACCCGGAGTTGTGCAGACGCATCGTCGCCACGTGCCGCGCCTGGAACCGCAGGTCGCGCCGCGACCAACGCCCCGGTACGACGATGACCGGGGCGACGCCGCCGAGCTCGCTGGTGATCGGCTTGGTGAGCAAGGGCTCCTGCGCCGCCCGCCGGGCCTCGGCATCCGGGCCGGTGCCCCACACGATCGCGTCGTGGGTGGCCTCCGAGCCGGTCATGTGCACCGCGTCGACGTCGTCGTGGTCGATCACCGCAGCGCCCAGCTCGAGGTCGCTGCTGAAGACCTGCACCGCACCGATGTCGAGGAACGGCTTGAGGATCCGCGAGAAGACCTCGAGCAGCGGGTCGGTGATCGGGTTGAGCTTGAGGGCGACCGACCGGTTGTCGGCGTAGAGGACGTAGAGCAGGTCGAGCGGTGCGATCGAGAAGATGTTGCCCGCTCCGAGCACCACGCAGGTGCCTTGCGTCTGCTCCGGCGCCCGCAACCCGAGGCCGGCGGTCGCAGCGACCTCGGCGGCGGTGACGCCCGGCTCGCACCACACCTCGGCGGTGAACCCGGACAGCAGCAGCCGGTCCCACAGCGAGTGCGGCAACACGTCGACCGCGACCCGGTCGCCGGGGACGGGACGGACCTCGAAGCCGTCGACCGGCGAGCTGCCGGCCTCCATCCTGGCCAGGGTGTGGGCGAGGTGACCGGCGTAGGAGATCGTCGCCCAGGGGCCCGAGATCCACTCCTCCCCAACCGCCGGGGAGTCCGGGCTCAGGCCCTTGATCTCCGCGGCGACCCGGACCCACTCCTCGGCGTGCTCGTCGACGAGGCCGACGAACTCCTCGAGCAATCGGCGTCGTCCGGCGAGATCCACGCCCGCCCAAGCCTGCTCCCCGGCACGGGCGGCCGCAGCGATCCGGTCGGCACCCGCAGCGCTGGTCTCGACGGTCATCTCAGGCACCACTGCCCTTGATCAGGTCGGCGGCCTTCTCGCCGATCAGCATGACCGGCGCGTGCGTGTTGCCGTGGGTGACCCGAGGCATCGCCGAGGCATCGGCGACACGCAGGCCCTCGACGCCCTGCACCCGCAGCTCCGCGTCGAGGACGCCCTCGCCCTCGGCACCCATCCGCGCGGTGCAGGTCGGGTGGTAGGTGTGCTCGACCTCGGCGCGGATCGCGCTCTCCAGCTCCTCGCGGCTCGATCCGTACGACGGACCGGGGTGGATCTCCTTGCCGACGGTGCCCTTCATGGTCGCGCTGGCCATGACCTCACGGGCACGCTCGATGCCGTCGACCATCGACTGCATGTCGCGGGGGTCGGAGAAGTAGTTGTTGCAGATCCGCGGCGCAGCCTCGGGGTCGGCCGAGCGGAGCCGCACCGTTCCCTCCGACTGCGCGCCGACCATCGAGAGTCCGATCGCGATGGCGGGGGTGTCGTAGGTGACCCCGCCGTGCTGGAAGAAGTACACCGGCGCCGTGATCATCTCCATCTGCGGCGCGATGTCCTCGACGCTGGTGTGGAAGAAGCTGCCTGCCTCGCCGACGTTCGAGGTGAGCATGCCCTTGCGCCGGGTGAAGTACTTCAGCAACTGGCCCGGCTTCTCGGCGAAGGCCAGGTTGTCCTGGTCGGTCGTCTCCCAGTTCATCAGCATCATCGGGTGGTCCATCAGGTGTCCACCGACGTGCGGGTTGTCCACCACGGTCGTGATGCCGTGCTCGGCGAGATGCTCGGAGGGGCCGATGCCCGAGAGCATCAGCAACTGCGGGGTGTTGTAGGCGCCCGCGCTCAGGATCACCTCGCGCCGGGCGCGCAGGGTCTGCACCTGCCCGCCGACCTTGGCGACCACCCCGGTGGCACGACCGTTCTCGATCACGACACGGTGCACGGCGGCCTTCGACGTGATCGTCAGGTTGGCCTGCTTGCGGCGCGGCGCCAGATACCCGTCGTACGTCGTCCACCGCTGACCGCGACGCGTGAACCGCTGGAACAGCGAGGCGCCGACCTGCTCGGCGCCATTGAAGTCGTCGGTGCGCGGCATGCCGGTCTCGACCATGGCGTCGACGAAGCGGTGCGACACGCCACGGGGGTCCGGAGCGTCCTCGACATACTGCGGACCGGAGTCGCCGTGGAACTCGCTGGCTCCGCGACTGTTGGTCTCCATCCTGCGGAAGAGCGGGAGGATCTCGTCGTAGGACCAGCCGGTGGCGCCGGACTTGGCCCAACCGTCGTAGTCGGCGCGGTTGCCGCGGACGTACATCATCGCGTTCATGCCGCTGGAGCCGCCGAGCATCTTGCCCCGGGGCTGGTAGATCCTGCGGTCGTTCAGGTGCGGCTCCGGCTCGGACTCGTAGTCCCAGTCGATGGCGGTGTGGAACTGCTTGGCGAACGCCGCCGGGATCTGCACGTTCATGTTCGGTCGGCTGCGACCGCCCGCCTCGAGGACCAGCACCGAGACACTCGGGTCCTCGCTGAGCCGTCCGGCGAGCACTGCGCCGCCCGAACCGCTTCCCACAATGATGTAGTCGAACTCGGTCATGGTGTTCCTTTCCCTGGGCCTCGACCCGATCCTCACCGGACGCAGCACCCCCGCGCTTGTGACGGCAAACACAAGTCGACGGCGCGGTTGTGTCAGGCTCCAACGCGGACGCGTCGTACCGGGTAGGGACGACCTCGGTCAGGAGGGACGCTCGACCTGCACCGCGAGGTGATCGGGCGCCTGGAGGCAGTAGGAGTCGGTGAGCAGCTCGGCGAGCTCGGTCCAGTCGGTCCGCTCGTCGAGGATCAGGCCGACCGCGTTGCCGCCCACCCGGAAGTAGGGCTCACCGAGGTGGGCGAAGGCGACCACCTCGTCTGGCTCGGCGCGAAACGTGATCCGGAAGAGCTGGTCCTCGCCACCGAAGACGTGCGCCACCGTCGCGTTGCCGACCCGCCAGCGCACCCCTGTCCAGGCGGCCTCCTCGTGGCATCTCGGGAACCGGTCCAGGATGCCGCGGAGCAGTTCCACCCAGGCGAAGGGGACGTCGGGGCGTTGTACTCGTCGAGCCACCGGTGCAGCGTCCCAGGAGCCACCGACATCGCAGAACGGCCCAT
The DNA here is from genome assembly GCA_008123405.1 of Nocardioides sp. BGMRC 2183. Taxonomy (GTDB): domain Bacteria; phylum Actinomycetota; class Actinomycetes; order Propionibacteriales; family Nocardioidaceae; genus Nocardioides. The sequence goes on along the minus strand of VSSA01000007.1, from coordinate 27,959 downwards.
CTGCTCGAGCCCGACTGGGGACCGACGACCATTTCCACAGGCGCTCGGCTCACCGCACCTTCCGGCTGCCCGTTCTCCCTAGCGTCGGCGTCGCCGGAGAGTCCGGCGCCGATGTCCACGGAGGACCCATGACCAGCACCATCGACACCACTCGCCGCCGCGCCACCCTGACCCTGTTCGCCGTCCTCGGCCCCGTGCTCGGTGTGCTCGCCGCGCTGACGCTGCCCAGCGCGGCCTCGCCCGAGCCGCGCACCCCGGCACGACTCGCCGGTCAGACCATCGTCGAGGTCTCCGGCAACGCCGCGAACGGCTTCTCCATCCACCGGCTGAACGGCACCACGGAGTATCCGCCGACCGACTCCGAGGCGATGGCCGAGTGCAGCGAGTACGACAAGCGCTGGCGCAAGGCACGGTGTCGCGCCGAGGTCCGCCAGTGGTACGCCGACCTCGGCGAGCTGCGCCGCACCATCAACTACTACCAGCGGCTCTTCGACTGAGCTTGGATTCACCGATTCGTCGCGTTGCGAGCGTCACCAGACGGGTGGGCTGGCAAGGAGCCCGGCGCGAGGGCGGGCTGGTTGCCCGTCGAGCGTCGGTGACGCAGCCAGGGCGCCCGGATGGGGGCGCGCAGTAGCGAGGAATCGGTGAATCCAAGCTGAGCTCGAGTTCGAGACCGGTCCGTCGTGGGCCGACCCCACTGGCTACCGTGGGAGGCCCACGACGGAAGGACCGGCAGATGACCGCGACGGGCGACAGCGCCACCACCATCAACGGCGGACTGGAGAGGGTGGGCGTCGTCGGCGGCGGCCTGATGGGGTCGGGCATCGCGGAGGTCGCGGCCCGCTCAGGACGCTCGGTGATCGTCGCCGAGGCGAACCAGGGCGCCGCGGACGCCGCGCAGACGCGGATCGAGAAGTCGCTGCGCCGTGCCGCCGAGCGCGGCAAGCTGGACGATCCCGACGCGGTGCTGTCCCGGATCGGCTACGTCACCGACCTCGAGGCGCTGGCCGACCGTGACCTCGTCGTCGAGGCGATCGTGGAGAACGAGGACGCCAAGACCGAGCTCTTCGCCCGCCTGGACACGATCGTGACCTCGCCCGAGGCGATCCTGGCCTCCAACACGTCCTCGATCCCGATCATGAAGCTGGCCGTCGCCACCTCGCGGCCCCAGCAGGTGCTGGGCATCCACTTCTTCAACCCGGTGCCGGTGCTCTCCCTGGTCGAGTTGGTGCCCTCACTGATGACCTCGGAGGAGACCGCTGCCCGCGCCCGCGCCTTCGTCCAGGACGGTCTGGGCAAGCACGCGATCGACTGCCAGGACCGCGCCGGGTTCGTCGTGAACGCCCTGCTCATCCCGTTCATCCTCTCCGCGATCCGGATGTATGAGTCCGGCTTCGCCAGCGCCGAGGACATCGACTCCGGGCTGGTGCGCGGCGCCGCCCATCCGCAGGGTCCGCTGGCGTTGGCCGACCTGATCGGACTGGACACCACCAAGGCCGTGGCCGAGTCGCTCTACGAGGAGTTCAAGGAGCCGCTCTACGCTCCCCCGCCGTTGCTCGCCCGGATGGTCGACGCCGGCCTGCTCGGCCGCAAGACCGGGCGCGGGTTCTACACCTACAGCTGACTCAGCGCTTCGGCCTCGCCTGCGAAGTAGCTCTCCACGACCTCGCGGCCGCGTCGCTCACCCCATGCCCGGAGCCGGCGCTCGCCGCCGGGCAGCCGGGCCAGCACGCGGTAGCGGGCGGTGTTGAGCGCCCCGATGACCAGGTGCGCCCACGGCGGGCGCAGCGGTAGCCCGAACTCGCGCATCGACTCCGGTCCGAGGAAGACCGTGAGCATGCTCAGCAGTCGCTCGGTCTCGAAGCGACGGCGCAGCGGCAACAACGCGGCCGGCCACCGCGGGAACGCCCGCTGGGCCTGCGCGTCGACGATCGCCTGGGTGAGCTTCGGACCGGCCTCGGACATCGGGGCCTGAGCGAGCAGCACGTGATAGCTGATCCGGTGCCGCTCCCACTCGTTGTCGACGAGGAAGTCCTCGTGCACACCCATCAACCAGCCGACGTACTTCCACAGGTGCATCAGCGCCCGGGAGTCCGCGGCGCCGATCGGCACGCCGAGCGCACGACACCCGATGATCAGCACCCCGTCGAAGAGGCCGAGGGTCGAGGCCTGGTCGGACAGGTTGATCGGCAATCCCCACCGATCGGTGTCCCACTGGTCGGCGAAGGAGGCGTTGACGAGTGCGTGCATGGCGCGCACGTGCACGGTCAGCCGCCACCCCTCGCCGGGCGGGCGGCCGGATCCCGGAGGTCGCAGGGCGCCCGGGTCCGCCAGGCTGTCGCCCCACTTCTGCGTCTCCGCCAACCGGCGCCGGGTCATGTCGCCGGTCAGGCCGCCGGTCGCCACCAACAGGTCGGTCGGACCACCGAACCGGTAGCCACCGATCAGCGCCAGCTGCAGCAGTACGTCGGCCGCGTTCTGCCCCAGTCTCCGGAAGACCGCGGCGCCGTGGTCGATCTGCTCCCAGTCGACCCAGTCCGGCACCCGCTCCACCTCGGCGAAGAAATCGACCAGGGCCGGCGGCGGGTCCTCCACCGCGTCGATCCCGTCTGCCAGCGCGGTCCGCAACTGCTCCCTGGAGACCCTGCCGGCTTCCCCTGCTCGCATCCGGATCGCCTGCGCGAGACGTCCGCCGAGCTCGTCGGTCTCGAAGAACCCGCGACCGATCCGGTCCATCAGCGCCTCGTCCACGCCGCTGTCATCGATCCGGCCGAAGACGCGCAGTGGGCGGCCGAGGCGGCGGGATCGCGCCTCGCCCTCACGGAAGCGGGTGGGATAGCGGGCGGTGGCGTCGGCGGGGTCGGCGATCGAGGTCATGCCTCCAGCCTGACGCGAGTGTTTGCTCGCATACAAGTCGCATCTCACGCTGACCCCGGCCCGGATGGGAGACTGCGTGAATGCAGATGCGCAAGAGCCCCCGGCAACAGCGCTCCCGCCAGACCGTCGAGCGCATCATCGATGCCGGCCGGACGGTCCTCGCCGACCAGGGCTACGACGCCTTCTCGACCAATCGCGTCGCCGCCGTGGCCGGCATCAGCCCCGGTTCGCTCTACCAGTACTTCGGCGACAAGGACGCGATCCTCACCATCGTCATCGACCGCTATTGGGACGAGGTGGCCGAGCAGGTCGCCGCCTCGCTCAACGACCGGATCGGTCCCGGCACGATCGGGCTGGACGGTGTCCGCTCGATCCTGGATGCGCTCTTCAGCGCCCTGGAGCGCAACCCGGCGCTGTTGCGCGTGCTGACCGAGCAACTCCCCCAGGTCGCCAACCGCGAACGGCGGCATGCGCTGGAGCAGAGGATCCGCGACGTGCTCGTCACCTACCTGACCGCCCGGCCGGAGTCCTCGCGCCGTCCCGACGTCGACCTGGCGGCGTGGGTGCTGGTGATGGCGGTGCAGAACGTGGCGCTGCGCTGGTCGCTGGATCGTCCTGGATTCAACCGGGACCGGGTGCTCGACGAGGTCGTCGTACTGGTGGGGGGCTACCTGCTGGCCTGACCCGCCACCCGCCGCCGGGCGTCAGCGGTCGTCGAACGACGGCCCGCGCCGGGCCTTCGCCACCTTCTCGGCGTCCTCGGCGCCGAAGACGCCCTCGGCCGCCGCCTTGTCGGTCTTCCGCAGCTGCTTGGTCAGACTCCAGCCGAGTACGGCGACGGCGACGATCAGTCCGATGAACACCGCGAAGCCCATCCAGCCGGCGACGACGTCGTTCGCGTCGGGAGACTTCTCGACAGCGGCCGTCAGGAGCGGGGCAGTACCGGCGAACATGAGCCCATTCTGTCACTCCGCCCCGCAGCCGACGAGTCCGCGGCCTCGCTAAGCCGAGCTGAGCCGAGCTAAGCAGGGTCGGGCGTGATCCCGGCGAAGAGGTCGTCCTCGGGGAGGGTGCTCTCCACGTGGCTGACCACCAGCTCGTAGTCCTCGGTCGGCCAGACGTTCTCCTGGATCTCCCGCGGGATCGCGAACCAGAACCCGTCGGGATCGATCTGGGTGGCGTGGGCCAGCAGCGCCTGGTCCCGGACACCGAAGTAGTCCGCGCACGGCACCCGGGTGGTGATCCGGGCGTCCCACTCCGGCTCCTTCTCCCACTTCTCCAGGCGCTCGGCCCAGGGCGACTCGAGGCCGTGCTCGATCATCGCGTCGTGGATCGCCTGCATCCGGGGCCGGTTGAACGAGTGGTGGTAGTAGAGCTTGCTGACCTGCCACGGCTCCCCCGCGTCCGGGAAGCGCTCCGGATCCGCGGCCGCCTCGAAGGCGGCGACGCTGACCTCGTGACACCGGATGTGGTCCGGATGCGGATAGCCACCGCGCTCGTCGTACGTCGTCATCACCTGAGGGCGGAAGGAGCGCACCAGCCGCACCAGCCGTTCGGTCGCCACCTCGAGCGGCTCGAGGGCGAAACACCCCTCGGGCAGTGGCGGCTTGGGATCGCCGTCGGGCCAGCCGGAGTCGACGAAGCCGAGCCAGTCCTGGGTGACGCCGAGGATGTCGCGGGCCCGCTCCATCTCCTGACGCCGGATCTCGGTGATGTTGGCCAGCACGTCCGGGCGGTCCATCTTCGGGTTCAGCACCGAGCCGCGCTCGCCGCCGGTGCAGGTCACCACGTGGACGTCGACCCCCTCGGCGACGTAACGGGCCGTGGAGGCGGCGCCCTTGCTCGACTCGTCGTCGGGATGGGCGTGCACGTGCATCAGACGGAGCCCTGCGCCACGGGGTGCGCCGGCGGAGCGGTCAGCGGACATGCCCACCATCGTAGGAAGAGGCGTCATGGGAGCATGAACCGGTGAGCACGCACGACGATTCCCTCGACCAGCGGTACGGCGCGCCCTCGCGCACCGGACGGGTCTTGGTCGCGGTGATCGGCGGCGCCATCGTGCTCGCCGGGCTGGGCTGGCTGGCCTGGGCGACGGTCTTCAACGCCGACCCGCCGGTGACCTCGCAGATGATCACCAACGACATCCTCGACGACCACACGGCCACCGTCACCGTGCGTCTGCAGTACGGCGACGAGCCGGTCGAGAGCTCCTGCACCGTCCGTGCGGTGGCCCACGACAAGACGGTCGTCGGCGAGCTCACCGTGCATCCGGACCCGGCCGACGGCCCCGAGCACTCCTACGAGATCAACACCGACCGCCGCGCCACGGCGGTCGACTGGTTGGGCTGCACCGCCGAGGGACAGCCCCGGCCCCGCTGATCTCTCGCCGAGTCTGCGCCGTCACCCCACGGTTGCTAGACTGGCGGTTCTGCCGTCCACGACGCGCTCTGCGACCGCTAGCGTGCCGCTCGCCCGCAGGCCGCCACGGAGACGTGGCGCACGTCCAGAGTTGATGGCCGATCAGCCAGACGTCGGACGGCATCACCGCACCAGCCGGTGCGAAACCCAGTAGTACGCAGTACCCCGAAGCACCCGAACCCGAGCAGCACTCAGGAGTAGCCATGACGCAGACCGAGCAGGCCAGCGGCCAGAACACCGTCTGGTTGACGCAGGATGCCTTCGACAAGCTGCAGGCGGAGCTCGAGCACCTCAAGGGCACCCGACGCCAGGAGATCGTGGCCGAGATCAGCGCTGCCCGCGACGAGGGCGACCTGAAGGAGAACGGTGGCTACCACGCCGCGCGCGAGGAGCAGGGCAAGAACGAGGCCCGCATCGCCCAGCTCGAGGACATGATCCGTCGCGCCGAGATCGGCGAGACCCCGCCGGACGACGGCGTGGTGGAGCCCGGCATGGTCGTCACCTACAAGTTCCAAGGCGATGACGACGACGAGGCGGAGACCTTCCTGCTCCTGGGCTCGCGCGAGGCCCCCAGCAACGGGCTCACCGTCTACACGCCGGAGGCCCCGCTCGGTGCCGCGATCAACGGCAAGAGCAAGGGCGACACGGTCTCCTACGAGGTCAACGGCCGCACCCAGACCGTGACCATCCTGGACGCCAAGCCGTTCCAGGCCTGAGGAGTCGTCACCGGCCGCTGCGAACGTCAGTGGCCGGTGACGAAGCCGTGCTGCCGCAGCCGTTCCAGGACGGCTGCGGCATGTTCGTCTCCGCGGGTCTCCAGCTGTAGGTGCACCTCCACCTCGTCGAGGTGGAGACCGGGAGTGGTGCGCTCGTGCACCACCTCCAGCACGTTCGCCCCCGCGTCGGCGACCTCGGCCAGTAGTCGGGCCAGTCCGCCGGGCAGGTCGGGGATGGTGACGTCGAGGGATAGGTAGCGTCCGGCCGCCGCGAGGCCGTGGCGGATCACCTTGCCCAGCAGCAGCGGATCCACGTTGCCGCCGGAGAGCACCACCACGATCGGGCCCTCAGGCAGGGAGTCGAGATCGATCGTCCCGTCGGCGAGGGCAGCCGCAGCGGCAGCACCAGAGGGCTCCACCACCAGCTTCTCCCGCTCCACGAGCGCGAGCAGGGCACGGGAGAGGGACTCCTCGGCGACCGTGACGATCTCCTGCACGTAGGACTGCACCAGCGCCAGGGTCAGCTCGCCCGGGCGTCCCACCGCGATCCCGTCCGCCATCGTGGCCATCTCGGTCAGCCGGATCGGGTGGCCCGCGGCGAGCGAGGCCGGGAACGCGGCAGCTGCGGCGGCCTGCACCCCGATCATCCGGACGCCCTCGCGGGCATGGCGCACGGCGGCGGCGATCCCGCCGACCAGGCCGCCCCCACCGGTGGGCACCACCACGGTGCCGACCTCGGGACACTGGTCCAGGATCTCCAGACCCACCGTGCCCTGGCCGGCAACGATGTCGGCGTGGTCGAAGGGGTGGACCAGGGTGGCACCGGTCTCCGCGGCCCGGGCCTCGGCGGCGGCGAGGGCGTCCTCCAGCGTGGCGCCGGCGAAGACCACCTCGGCGCCGTAGTTGCGGGTGGCGCGCTCCTTGTTGATCGGCGCACCCTCGGGCATGAAGACGGTGCAGTCGATGCCGTGCTGGCGGGCGGCCAGCGCCACGCCCTGCGCATGGTTGCCGGCGGAGGCCGCGACCACACCGCGAGCCCGCGCCTCGTCATCGAGGCGGGCGATCCGGACCGCCGACCCACGGACCTTGAACGACCCCGTGCGCTGCAGGTTCTCACACTTGAGCAGCACCGGTCGGTCCAACCGGCCACTCAGCCATCGGGACTCGATCAACGGGGTGGTCACCGCGACCTGGTCGACCAGTGCACGTGCGCCGGCGATCAGCTCGGGGTCGAACTCCTGACCTGGATCACTCATCGGGCCGCTCCTCGATCGCTGCTTCCATCTCTTCGGGCGGCACCGCGAGGTCGGCCAGGTGCAGCACCACCGCGTTGGTCGCCGCCGCCAACGGCACCGCCACCAGAGCTCCGACCACTCCGGCGACCAGGACGCCGCCGGCGATCGCGACGATGACGCCGAGCGGGTGCAGCGAGACCCACCGACCGAGCAGGAACGGCTGCAGCACGTGCCCCTCGAGCTGCTGCACACCGATCACCACGGCAAGCATCAACAGTGCCGTGATCGGCCCCTGGTCGACGAGCGCCACCAGCACCGCGACGGTGCCGGCGATGGTGGCCCCGATCATCGGCACGAAAGCACCGAGGAAGACCAGCACACCGATCGCCAGCACGAACGGCACCTTCAGGATCGCCGCGCCCAGCGCGATCCCGATCGCGTCCACCAGCGCCACGATCACCGTCGCCCGGACGAACTGGACCAGCGAGATCCACGCGACCCGGCCCGAGGAGTCGACCCGCTCCCGGGCCACCCGCGGGGCGATCCGCACCAGCCAGGACCAGATCCGGTCCCCGTCGGCGAGGAAGAAGTAGGTGGCGAAGAGGGCGATGAAGAAGCCGGCCACGACGTGGGTGACGGCGGAGCCCACCTCGGTGACCTGCGTGATCACCTCACCGTTCTGGGAGCGCTCCTGGATCATCGTCTGCGCGCTCGCGATGTATTCGTTGATCTGGGAGTCGCTGGCGTTGAGCGGACCCTCGCGCAGCCAGCGCCGGATCTGTCCGAGGCCCTCCACGGTCGAGTCGGCGAGGTCCGAGGCACCGGTGGCCACCTGCTGACCGGCGAAGGTCAGCAGCGCGGCGACGATCGCGAAGCCGCCGAGCACCACCAGCAGCGCGGAGAGACCGCGCGGGAGGCCGAGGCGCGCCAGCCCGGCCACGAACGGCGCGGCGAGCGCGCTGATCAGCAGCGCGATCGCCAGCGGCACGGTGACCACGGAGAAGTAGCCGAAGATCCACAGCACCGCGTATCCGGCGGCGGCGATCAACAGCAGCCGCCAGGCCCACCCGGCGGCCAGATCCAGCCCCCACGGGACCTGGGCCCGCGTGTAGTTGGACGGTCCCGTCGAGATCGGCGCCGGCTCGGCGCGACGCTCCTCCCGCACCACCGCCCACTGCTGGGCGAAACGGCGCAGCAGTGTCTCCTCGTGCAGCCGTTCCGCGCGCTCCTCGGGCGTCTCGTCCTCGAGGTCGGGACGTGGCCTCAGCCGGGGTCGGCGCCAGTGCCAGTGCCGGTCCTCATCGTCCCGGTCCTCATCGTGCCGGTCCTCGCGCGACTCGTGCTCCGTGTCGGGACGCGTGTCGGTCGGCTCGTCGGGGTCGACCGGCTCGTCGCGGTCCTCGGGGGTCACGCTGAGGAGCCTAGTGGCCCAGGGACGATCCGGACGGCGAGGCGGCGGGCCACCTCGGGATGGGTGTCGGCCAGCAGCCCGATCGCGACCAGCAGGTAGTCCTGATCCACCACCGACCGGGCCCGTTGCGGCAGTTGCCAGCCGTCCGGGTCATGCGCCACCACCAACTCGGCGAGGACCCGGTCGGCCACCTCCTGGCCACCGTGGCGCAGCACCCCGCCCGACCCGATCAGCAGGCCGACCTCGCGGAGATCGACACCGGTGCGCTCGACCACCCGCCCGTCCGGCGCCAGCACCACCGTCGAACGGCCGGCATGGCGCCGTACGGCAGTGCCGGCGGCGCGGCGGGCGATCTCGATCTCGACCGCCCATTCCCCGGCGTCGTCGGCAGCATCGGAGACCACCCACCCCGGTTCGGTACGACGCCGCTCGGCCCCGCCCGCCAGCACGCCCTCCCCCGGCCCGGCGCCGGCCCCCGCGACGCGGGCAGCGCGGGCGGCGGGATCGTCTGCCTCCAGGACACCGGGCGCGGAGTGCCGCATGCCGAGGTCTGCCTCGACCGTGCGGGATGCCGCCCCGGTGGCGACGACCTCGCGCGCCAGACCTGCGTCCTCCGGGTCGGGAGGACGCACCGAGTAGACGTCGGAGGTGGAGCCGCCGATGTCGACGACGGCCACCTCGCCGACGATCTCGGCGAGCACCTCGACCCCGCGCAACACGAGGTCCGGGGTGGCTCCCCGCACCGCGGCGAGCAGGTCGGCATCGGCCGAGAGCCCCTTGCCGCCGATGACGTGCTCCAGGAACATCGCCCGGATCGCAAGGCGGGCGGCGTGCGGCGCCAGCACCCCGATCCGTGGCACCACGTTGTCGACGGCCACCGCGCTGATCGCACCGGACTCCAGCGTCGCGAGGGTCCGCTCCACAGCGACGGCGTTGCCCGCCACCACCACCGGGCCGGCCCACCCGGCATCCACCAGGGCGGTGGCGCCACGGACCAGCGCGTCGGGGTTGCCGCCGTCGGTCCCCCCGGTCAGCAGCACCACGTCGGCGGTGGCCAGGGCGGCGCTCACCCGCTCGGTCAGGCCAGCTTGCTCGCTGGTCGCGACGACCCCGACCACCCGACCGCCGCTGGAGAGAGCGACCCGCCGACCCGCCTCGGCGGTGACCAGCTCCTCGTTGCCGAGGACCGCGATCCCCAGCCCACCGCCGGCGCTGGAGCAGGCGAGCACCGGGGCGTCCGCGGCCCGAGGGTCGAGCGCGGCGAGCCGGCTCCGCGCTGTCGCCACCGCATCGCCGACGTCGTCGCTCGCCCACGTCGGGGCGGACACCGAGTCGACCAGGGTCGCGGTGTCGAGGTCGACGGCGAGCACCTTGGTGAAGGTCGAGCCGATGTCGACGCAGAGCACCAGCCCCTCACCGGGGGGCTCGCTCTGCTCAGCCAAGCGCGCGGGCCAGGTCGGCGATCTGATCGTCGGTGGTCTCGATGCCGACGGAGAGTCGGATCAGGTCCGCCGGCACCTCCAGGTCGGTGCCGGCCACGCTGGCGTGGGTCATCCGGCCGGGGTGCTCGATCAGCGACTCGATGCCGCCGAGGGACTCGGCGAGGGTGAAGACGTTGGTGGCAGCGCAGACCGCCAGGGCCTGCTCCTCGCCACCGGTGACCCGGAAGGAGACCATGCCACCGAAGCGCTTCATCTGCCGGCGGGCCACCTCGTGGCCGGGGTGGGAGTCCAGGCCGGGGTAGATGACCTCGCTGACGCCGGGGTGGCCGGTGAGGAAGTCCACGATCCGCTCGGCGTTGTCGCAGTGGCGCTCCATCCGGAGCGCCAGCGTCTTCAGGCCACGCAGCACCAACCAGGAGTCGAAGGGTCCCGCGACCCCGCCGATCGCGTTCTGGTGATAGCCGATCTTCTCGGCGAGCCCGTCGTCATCCACCACCAGGGCGCCGCCGACCACGTCGGAGTGTCCGCCAGCGTACTTGGTGGTGGAGTGCACCACCACGTCCGCGCCGAGCGCGAGCGGCTGCTGCAGGTAGGGCGAGGCGAAGGTGTTGTCGACGACCAGTAGGGCGCCGGCACCGTGGGCGATCTCGGCGAGCGCGGCGATGTCGCCGATCGACAGCAGCGGGTTGGTGGGCGTCTCCACCCACACCAGCGTGGTCTCACCGGGACGGATCGCGGCCGCGACCGCCTGGGGGTCGGCCACGGACGCAGGGCTGTGGGTCACGCCCCAGGCCTGCTCGACTCGGTCGAAGAGGCGGAACGTGCCGCCGTAGGCGTCGTCGGGCAGCACCACATGGTCGCCGGGGCGGCACAGCGCCCGGACCAGGGTGTCCTCGGCCGCCAGGCCGGAGGCGAAGGCGAAGCCGTGACTGCCGCCCTCCAGCGCAGCGAGCGTCGACTCCAGCGCGGTGCGGGTGGGGTTGCCCGACCGGCTGTACTCGTAGCCGTTGCGCAGCCCGCCGACGCCGTCCTGGGCGTAGGTCGAGGTGGCGTAGATCGGCGGGATCACCGCGCCGGTAGTGGGGTCCGGCGCGTAGCCCGCATGGATGGCGCGGGTCTCGAAGCCGGCATCGTTGAGATGGCTGCTCTGGTCTCGATCGCTCACCCCGTCGAGCCTACTCAAGAATCGCGGATGCCCCGCCCCAGGAGGCCGGCGATCTCGGCGACGCCGATTGTTCCCTCGGCGACCTGCATCACCAGATCGAACGCCTCGTCATCGGTCATCTCGACGATCGCGCCGTTGATCCGCAGAAAGACATCCGTGGCCAACCACGCCAGCCGCTTGTTGCCGTCCACCAGCGCATGGTTGCGGCACACCGAGTGCAACAGGGCGGCTGCCTTGTCCACCAGGCCGGGATAGGCCTCATCTCCGAACACGGTCGTTCGCGGGCGGGCTGCGGCGGCCTCCAGCAGCCCGGGGTCACGCACCGGCCCGGCCCGCAGGTCGGCAGTGAGTGACAGCAGATCCTCGAGGTCCAGGTACTCGACCATCAGACAGAGCCGAGGCGATCGAGCACGTCGTCCCACCGCTCGCGAGAAGCCGCCGACGCAGCTGCCACGCGGCTCTTGTGTTGTGTGCGCTGGTGAAGCTCCAGGACCGCACGACGCACGATCTCCTGCTTCGACTGCCCCTGCGCCTCGCTGAGCTCCGCCAAGGCGGCGTCGAGTTCGGCGTCGGTCCGCAGTGTGAAGGCCATGGTCGTCATCGTAGCGCTCCTTGGTATCAGATCGATACCATCAGCGTGGTGGTTCACCCGGTACGCCGCAACTCGTTCCCACCGGCTTGCCCACCCGGGGAGAATGGAGCCATGTTCGCCTCCCGCAAGACCCAGCTGGTCGACCCTGCCGAGGCGCTGCCCGGCCGCACGCAGCCGCTCTCGCCCCTCCCGGCGCTGCACGAGGTGCTGCACACCCCGCTGGTCACCGACGCGGACAATATCCCCGACGGGTTCGAGGTCGCCGAGTTCGGCCTGGGCTGCTTCTGGGGCGCGGAGGAGATCTACTGGCAGGTCCCGGGGGTCTGGTCGACCTCGGTCGGGTACGCCGGCGGCTTCACCCCGCACCCGACGTACGAGGAGGTGTGCACCGGGCGCACCGGCCACACCGAGGCGGTCCGGGTGGTCTTCGACCCGAGCAAGGTCTCCTACGCCGACCTGGTCAAGCAGTTCTTCGTGGTCCACGACCCGACCCAGGGGATGCGCCAGGGCAACGACGTCGGCACCCAGTACCGATCCGCGATCTATGTGCACTCCGCCGACCAGGAGCAGACCGCGCGTGAACTGACCAAGCGGTACGGCGACGAGATCGCCGCTCGCGGCTACGGCGAGATCACCACCGAGATCGCCCCGGCCGGGGCCTACTACTACGCCGAGCCGCACCACCAGCAGTACTTGCACAAGGTGCCGCACGGCTACCGGTGCCACGCGAACACGGGGATCGCCTTCCCCGACTGACGCCATTGCCTCGCCGGTTGGCACAACCGGCAACAATGTGGGCATGGCGGACCTCCCCCGCAAGGCCGCAGCGCGGACGGCACGACTGGCCGCGCTGCCACTGGGCTATGCCGGCAGGACCGCGCTCGGGCTGGGCAAGCGGCTCGGCGGCGCCCCCGCCGAAGCGGTGCTGAGCGAGGTGCAGCAGCGCACCGCCGAACAGCTCTTCCGCACTCTCGGCGAGCTCAAGGGCGGGGCGATGAAGTTCGGGCAGGCACTCTCGGTGCTGGAGTCCGCGCTCCCCGAGGAGCTGGCCGCGCCGTACCGGGCCCATCTGACCCGGCTGCAGGACTCCGCGCCGCCGATGCCCACCCAGACGGTGCGCGACATCCTCACCGCCGACCTCGGGCCGGACTGGCGCGACCGGCTGGTCTGGCTCGACGGCGCTCCGAGCGCCGCTGCCTCGATCGGCCAGGTGCACGAGGGCCGCTGGCGCGACGCCGACGACGGCCACGAGCGACGGGTCGCGGTGAAGGTGCAGTATCCCGAGGCCGGCGAGGCACTCCAGTCCGACCTGCGCACTCTGGCCCGCGCCGCGCGCGCGATCGGGCCGCTGGTGCCCGGCCTGGACGTGAAGCCGCTGGTCGAGGAGGTGCAGGCCCGGGCACGCGAGGAGCTCGACTACGACCTCGAGGCGCAGGCCCAGCGGATCTTCGCCGCCGCCTTCGCCGGCGACCCTGACATCGTGGTGCCCGACGTGGTCGCGGTGGGCCCCCGCGTGCTGGTGACCGATTGGCTGGACTCGGCCACCTCCCTGGCCACCGTGATCGCGAGCGGCACCCAGGCCGAGCGGGATCACTACGGCGAGCTCTTCGCCCGATTCCTCTTCTCCGGTCCGGCCCGCACCGGCCTGCTGCACGCCGACCCGCACCCCGGCAACTTCCGGATCATCCCGAACGGCGACGGGTCGCCTGGCCGCCTCGGGGTGCTCGATTACGGCGCTGTCGCCCGGCTCCCGCAGCGCGGTCTGCCGGCGCCGATGGGGCGGCTGATCTCCCTGTGCGCCGCCGGCGACGGCGACGCGCTGCTCGACGGTCTGCGCGAGGAGGGCTTCCTCAAGGAACGGATCCAGGTCGACCCGCAGCAGCTGCGCGACTATCTGGCGCCGTTCGTGGAGCCCACTCTGACCGAGCGGTTCCGCTTCTCCCGGGAGTGGATGCGCGAGCAGTTCCAACGGCTCAACGACCCACGCGACCCGGCCTATGCGATCACCATCAAGCTGAACCTGCCGCCGCAGTATCTGCTGATCCACCGCACCTGGCTCGGCGGCGTCGGCGTGCTCAGCCAGCTCGAGGCCGAGGCGCCGTTCCGCGCGCTGATGACCGAGTTCCTCCCCGGGTTCAGTGATTCGGGGTTCAGCTCTCCGGAGTGAGATCCAGGTACATCACGTGCAGCCCGACCCGCCCGTGCCGGCGTGAGTCGAACGCACCCGGCACGGTGCCGACGATCTCGAACCCGAGCCGCTGCCACAGCCGTACGGCGCCGGTGTTGGTCTCCACCACCGCGCTGAACTGGATCCCGGCGAACCCGAGCTCACGGTGCCAGGCGACGACATGCTCGCCCAGACGCCGACCGACGCCCCGACCGCGTGCTGCCTCGTCGACCATGAACGACGCGGTGCCGATGTGGGAGCCCCGGGCCGGACGGTTGGGGCCCATCTTGGCGCTGCCCAGGACCCGGCCGTCCTCCTCCAGCACGACGACGGCGGTGTCGCGGCGGTCGCTGCCGTCGTACCAGAGGGTGCGGGCCTGCTCGCTGGTCAGGTCCTCGGGGTAGGCGTAGGTCTCGCCGTCGGCGACGATGCGTTGCCAGAACGGATGGATCTGCGCCCAGTCCGCGAGCGTGGCGGTGCGGATGGCGCTCACAGGTCGGTGGCTCCGTCGATCGACTCGCGGATCAGGTCGGCGTGGCCGCAGTGGCGGGCGTACTCCTCGATCATGTGCACCAGGATCCACCGCACCGTGACCGGGCTGCGGCCGGGGCGGTGCCGCACCGCGGCTCGGTCCAGATCCGGCGCGGTGCCGAGGATCTGCTCGGAGCGCCCGATCGCCTCCCGTAGCAGCCCGCGCAGTTGCTCCGGGGTGTCGTCGGCGGCGCTGTGCCAGTCCCAGTCCCCGTCGGCCTCCCAGTCCACCGTGTCCCACGGCGGCGCCGGGTCGTCGCCGAGCAACGTGACGTTGAACCACCAGTCCTCGACGAACGCGAGATGCTTGAGCATCCCGCCCAGCGTCATGGTGCTGGGTGCCAGCGGGCGGGCCAACTGGTCGGCGTCCAGGCCGTCGGCCTGGCGCAGCACGGTGGCGCGGAAGTAGTCCAGGAACGAGCGCAGCATGGTGGTCTCGTCCGCTGCGAACGGCGGCTCGGTGCGGGCAATGGTGCTCATCGCTCCCACCGTAGGAGATTCCGCGTCGCGGTCGCAGGTGGGTTTCGGGCTCACCACAGGCCGACCAGCTCACCACCGATCCGGACGATGAAGCAGCTGACCACCACGATGAAGAAGACCCGGACGAACCCGGCCCCGCGCGCGACCGCGGTGCGCGCCCCGAGATAGCCACCGATCAGGTTGCAGGCACCCATCATCAGACCGATGTCCCACAGCACCGCACCGGTCGGGATGAAGAGCAGCAGCGCCCCGAGGTTCGTGGCGAAGTTCGCCAGCTTCGCCTTCGCCGAGGCCTGCAGGAAGTCGTAGCCGAGCAGCCCGACCAGCGCGATCACGAAGAAGCTGCCGGTGCCGGGGCCGAGCAGACCGTCGTAGGCGCCGATGACGAAGCCGACGGCCATCGCAGCGAACCGGTGCCGGTGGCCGGAGAAGCGCAGCGCGGTCTCCGCGCCGAGCTCCGGCCGGAACAGCACGTAGCCGCCGACGACGATCAGGGCGACGAGGACGATCGGCCCGAAGGCCTCCTTGGGCAGCTGAGTCGCCCCGAACGCGCCGACGAAGGAGCCGACCAGTGCGAACGCCATCAGCGGCAGGAAGGTCCCCGGGTCCGGCCGGATCCGCCGGTAGTAGGTGACCGAACTGGCCGCCGTGCCGCAGATCGAGGCGAGCTTGTTGGTGGCCAGCACCTGCACCGGGCTCGCGTTGGGCAGCCCGAGCAGCAGGGCCGGCAATTGGATCAGCCCGCCCCCGCCGACCACGGCATCGACGAAGCCGGCCGCGAGCGCGGCCAGCGCCAGCAGCAGGACGACCTCCAGGCTCAGGTCGCTCACGGGTCCTCGCTCATCCGGTGGGGTCCTCCAACTCCTCGGGGGCGCCGCCGGTCGCGGCCCGCGCATAGTCCACCGACGTCTCCCGGCATGCTGCGACCACGTCGACCTGGGTCGCCGCGCTCCCGATCACCACCCGGACGGCGACGTCGTCGCGATCCGCCTCGACCGTGGTGGGGCTCCCCTCCTGCGTCACCTCCCAGCCGTCGTCGGCGAGGCCGTCCCGCAGCAGAGCGGCGGCCCGGGCGGGCTCGGACACTGCGGCACCGAGATTGGCGTTGACCTCCACGCCGACACCGGTCTTCTCCAGGTCGAACCCACCACGGTCACCGCAGAGGGCATACACCAGGCCGGCGGTGCCGAAGTCGGTGGTCCCGGAGGCCGCCATCACCTGCGGCACCACCGCGGTGTAGACCTGCTCGACGGCATCGGCGTCCTCGGCGAGGGCGGCATCCCATCGTTCGGCGTCGGTGGCGGCACCACCCGAGCCGCCCGCGCCGCCCGAGGCCGAGCATCCGGTCACCAGCATCGCGACCAGGGCCACCCCGATCGTGAGCCCCCTAGTCCGCATGGCCACATCTTCCCGCCTCACGTCCCTCACGGCAGCCACCGCCCCGTCGCCAGCAGGTCCTCGCCCCGCTCCACCAGCCACGACATGGCGCTGTCCTGGGCGGACATGGCCAGCAGCGCCTCCAAGGGAAGGTAGCCCCCACCGGGATCGCCGCGATGCGGCTGCACGGTGACGGCGGCGTCGTCATCGACGACCACGCGGGCGATGTTGGCCAATGACTCGTCCTCGAAGTAGGACCGGTGGTTGTCCAGCAGGTCCTCGATCCGTGGTGAACCGTCGCCGGTGGCGAACCGCTCGGCGCCGAAGTCGTCGGTCGCCGGGTCGTGCCCGAGCACCCCGTTTCGCGTGCCGTCCTCGCCCAGCAACGAGACCGGATCGTTGTCCATGCTGCCGACCCAGACATCGGCCGCCGTCAGGTCCGCGACCGTCGCGGCCGGCACTCCCGGGCTGCCGACCACCACCGCGTCGTCGACCGCGATGCCGTCGGCCAGCGCCTGACCGAGCGTGGCCGAACCGTAGCTGTGACCGATCGCGGTCAGGTGCGCGGCGTCGCCGCGGTCGGAGGCGGCGAGCTGGTCGAGGAAGTCGGCGAGCCGCTCCCCTCCGACCTCGGCCTTCGCATCGTCGACCACGCCCAGGTAGTCCAGCGGATCCGTAGTCAGCCCGCTGGGGGCGTCGTAGTCGCCCCAGTAGACGCTGGCGACCTCACCGCGATCGGCGTCGACCGCGGCGTCGTAGAGGTCGTCCAGGTCGTCGAGGTTGCCGAGCAGGCTGTCGGTCTCGGTGGTCAGGCCGGGCACGGTGACCGAGACATGGTCGGCCGTGTCCGGATCGCCGAGCCCGACCGCGACGCCGCCGTCGCCGTCGTGCGCGGTCGGGTCGTAGACGATCACGTGGAGGAGCTCCTCACCGCTGGTCGGGTCCAGCTTGTGCCGGTAGCGCGCAAGCGCCTCTCGGACGTGCTCGGCGTTCTCCAGCCGCCGGCGCTGCTCCTGGCTCAGCTCGTCCGGGTCACGTCGGCCGAGGTGGTCGACGTCGTGGTAGACCGCTGCCCGGTTGGCCTCGTCCCGGTCGCGGATCGGCACCCCGCCGGTGTTGCCGACCAGGCCGGGACGCTCGGTGATCAACCCCTGGCGTTGCGCCCGGGTCAGCGCCGCCCACCACGCCGCCACCGCCGCGGGATCGCCGGCGAGGCGCTCCAGTCGACGTACCAGCTGATCGACCTCCACCCGCCCGGGATCGGCTGCTGCGTCGCTGCCCTCGGCGAGGGAGTCGAGTGTGGCGAGCGCGCGGACATAGTCGGTCTCGGCGGCGACGGCGTCGACGGTCCACACCACGATCGCGGAGCGGAGCGACGCCGCCCGCGCGGTGAGGAGCCGGGCGCGCTGCCGGAGGTCGGCCAGTGCGACCGGGTCGTCGACGGGCACCGCCTGGGCCCCGAGCACCAGGGCCGCGAGAGCGAGGATCTCCCCGTTGAGGTCGCTGCGCTCCCGCTCCAGGGTGACCCGCTCCCGGGTCAGCCGCTGCAGCCGATCCTCGAACCGGTCGGTGGCGACCACGGCCCGCTCCAGTGCCGCCTCGGCGCGATCGAGCCGGTGGCCGAACCGGGTCCGGGCATGGTCGTGGGCGTCGCGGGTCCGGCCCGCCCAGCTCGGGGCGCCGCTGCCAGCGGCCCACGCCTGCACGTCCTCCACACCGACGGTGATCGCCCGCAGGTTGGTGGCGAAGGTCCCGGCCCGTGCCGGGGTCGACTCCAGCTCGGCGAAGGGAGCGACCGTGGTCGGCACCTCGACGCCCGCACTCACGGCGACTCCTCCACCCGGGCGTCGTGGAGGCGCCAGGGCAACAGCCCTCGGATCGCCTCACCCCGCACCACGTCGGTGGCGAGCATCGTGGACCGGTAGGTCGCGATGGTGAGGCTGTGCTCGAGCGCGGCGTCGGCCAGCTGCTTGAGCTCGGCGACCCAGGGTCCGCGGAAGCCGTCCACGGCGGTCGCGACGGCTGGTGAGAAGTCACTGGTGGACGCGCTCTCGAGCCGGCGCCAGCCGCCGTCGAGGTCGTCCCCGGCCACGTCCCACTCGCGCTCGGCCTGCATCAGCTCGACGTAGGGCACCTCCAGGGTCACTCCCACGACGACCCCTCCTGCTCCAGCACCGCCCGGTCAGCCGCGCCGAGCCGCAGCGGCGCCCCGCGCAGCCGCAGCACCGTGGCACCTGGACCGGCCTCGACCCGCAAGTGGAGGCGCTGCTCCTGCTGCAGCGCCCGGAGCACCGGCAGACCGCGACGCTCCCCTGCCGCCAGGCGCCACCCGGCTCGGTCCGCACCGACCGCGAGGGCGCGCAGCAGGTCCGTCCGGGCCACGCGGTCGATCCCGCGCACCGCGGTCTCGATGACGAACCGGTGGCCTGAGCCGCTGCCCCGCCACCCCGCCGTCCGGTCCGCCGCACCGCGCTCGACCAGCAGCGGCGCGATCCAGCGCCACGCCTCCACGACCGCCCGCAGCTCGTCGCGTCCGCGGTCGAGGCAGTCGGACGTGGCCCCGCCAGCACGGCGCGGGAGCAGCACCAGGTCGACGTCGGGGTGTCGTCGTCGTACGGCCGCCCAGAAGGGGTCGTCGCCGATCACGGCGGCGTCGACACGGTGGAGGGGGCCGGGGGCTGCTGCTGCGTCCATGGCAGGCCGGTGCCCGACGCGATCAGCGCGGAAACGGCGCTCCGAGACTGTCCACAGGCCGACAGTGGAGAGTCGCCTCAGCCGACCCAGAAACCCCGTCCGCCGAACCAGTCGCCATAGCTGCCCGGGCCACCCCCAGACCCACCCGGTCGGCCACTACCGCGCGAGCCGAGGTAGGAGCCGACCACCGCGGCGCCGAGATCGTCGGCCTCCGGGGCGACCACCGACCCGTCCACCCGCCGCGCCATGCCGTCGATGAAACGCGCCAGGCCGGGGTCCTCGCCGAGTCGGAAGAAGGTGGTCTGCGCGCCGAGCCGGCGCGCGTTGTCGAGCTCGCGGACGGCGAGCGCGATGGTCATCGGGTGCGGCGGGTAGTCGAAGAAGACCTGCCCGTCCGGCTCGAGGTGTGAGGTCGGCTCACCGTCGGTGACGATCAGCAGCACCGGCTGGGCGTTGGGATGCCTGCGGAAGTGCCGGTTGGCCAGCAGCAGCGCGTGGTGCAGGTTGGTGCCCTTGGCCCAGCGGGCGTCGAGTGCGGTCAGCTGCTCGATCCGCATCGTCTCCGCGTGCCGCCCGAAGCCGATCAGCTCCAGGTCGTCGCCGCGGAACCGGCTGCCGATCAGGGTGTGCAGGGCGAGCGCCGTCTGCTTCATCGGCACCCAGCGGCCGTCCATCGCCATCGAGAAGCTGGTGTCCACGCAGAGCGCGACGGCAGCCTGGGTGCGCGCCTCGGTCTCGGCGACCTCGATGTCCTCGACCGACAGTCGCGGTCCGTCCGGCTCACCGGCGCGGCGGATCATCCCGTTCACCATCGTGCGCGGGATGTCCCACGGCTCGGTGTCACCGAACTCCCACGCCCGGGTGGCCCCGGAGAGATCCCCGGCCGCTCCTGCCCGACGCAGGTCTCGCTGTCCCTGGCGTCCTGACATCTTCTCGGCGACGCCGCGCAGCAGCGCCTTGCCCAGCTGTCGCATCGCCTTCGGGGTGAGCCGCAGCTCGCCGTCGAAGCTGCGCTCCATCGCACCGGACTGGCGCAGTGCCCGCTCCAGCTCCTGCAGCTTGCGTACGTCGACGCCCGCCTGGTCGCCGAGCTGACGGGTCAGCTTGTCCAGGTCCACGTCGTCGAGTCGCGCGCCGCCATAGGACTGGGCGAGCTGGTCGGCCAGGGCGTCCAGGTCGGCGAGGTCCTGCAGCACCCCCGTGCCGTCGCCGAGGCCGAGCCCCTGGTCGCCGTCCCCGAACTGCTCGCCGCCGTTCCAGTCCTCGCCGGGGCGCAGGGTCATCAGGTTCTGGTCGAGGCGGTCCAGCTGCTCCATCAGCTCCGGCGACCCGAACGCCTCGGCGGAGAGCTCCATCAGCTCCTGGCGCTGCTCGGGGGTCATCGAGTTGAGCATCCGCTGGGCAGCGGCCGAGCGCTCGGCGAGGGTGTCGAGCAGTTCGTCCAGCGTGCGGGGGTTCTCCGGGAAGTGCTGGCCGTGCCGAGCCATGAAGTCCTCGAAGTCGGCCTGGGTATCGGCGCCCGCGGCCCGCTTCTCCAACAGCTCGTTGAGGTCGGCGAGCATCGCGTTGATCGCTGCACGATCCGCCTCGGTCGCGTTCTCCAAGGCGTCCTTCATCCCGGAGAAGCGCTGGTCGAGCATCTCCCGACCGAGCAGGTCCTTGATCTGCTCGAATGCCTGCCTCGCCTCGGACGAGGTCCAGTCGTAGTCGCCGAGCTCGGTCACCGCCGCGGCCGGAGAGTCCGGCAGGTTCTGCATCCGCAGCTCCCGGAACGCCCGGTCGCCCTCGTCCATCATCGGGTCCCGGGCCAGCTGCTGGCGCTCGGCGAGCACGGCGCGGTCGAGCAGCTCCTTGACCTCGTTCAGCGTGCCGTCGAGGTTGTGCTGGGCGAGCAGCTCCCGGCGACGCTCGGCCACCTTGCGGGCGAGGTCATCGAGTCCGGCCTGCTCCTGCCCGCCGCGACGCAGGAACTCCTGCATCGCCCGCTCCGGGCTGTAGCCGGCCATCACGTCCTCGCCGATGGCGTCGAGCGCCTCGGCGATGTCGACCGGCGGGGCGAGCGGATCGCCGCCGTCGTACCGGCGGTAGCGACTCATCCGTAGACCGTCTCCGCCCCACGCTCGCCGGACTGGGTGTCCTTGCCGATCTTGCGGGCCAAGAAGAGCCCCTCCAGGGCCAGCTCGATCGCAGCGGCGCGCTCGCCGTCGTTCTCTCCTCCGCCCGAGCCCAGCACCCGCTCGCAGATCTGGTCGTAGAGCTCGGACTCGCCGAGCACGGGGAGCCCGGTCAGCACCTCGCGGCCGGTGACGTGCTCGCCGGTGACCACCGTCGCACCCTCCTCGATCGCCTCGACGAGCAGCGCGAAGTCCAGTCCGCGGAAGGTGCTGCGCACCGTCGACGCGATCGCGGTGCGCAGCAGGTGGGTCAGGATCTCGACCTCGCGTCCCTCCTCACCGGACTCGAACTCGATCTTGCCGCCGAGCACGTCCACCGCGGTCTCCAGGTCGACCACCCGAGCCACCGCATGGTCCTCGCGGTGCAGGGTGGCGCGTCGCAGCGCGGAGGCCGCGATCGTCTCGGCCCCGGCGATGGCGAACCGCGCGGAGACGCCCGAGCGCTGGTCGACCGAGGAGGAGTCGCGCAGGTTCCGGGTGAAGCGCGCCAGGATCTCGACCAGGAAGTCGGGCACCTCGACCAGACCGTCGAGCAGGTCGGCCTCCTGCCGGACCACGGCGACCTCGGCATCGAGCTCGGTCGGATAGTGGGTGCGGATCTCCGCGCCGAAGCGGTCCTTGAGCGGGGTGATGATCCGTCCGCGGTTGGTGTAGTCCTCGGGGTTGGCACTGGCCACGACCAGGACGTCGAGCGGCAGCCGCAGCACGTAGCCGCGGATCTGGATGTCGCGCTCCTCCATCACGTTGAGCATCGCGACCTGGATCCGTTCGGCCAGGTCGGGCAGCTCGTTGATCGCCACGATGCCGCGATGCGAGCGCGGGATCAGCCCGAAGTGGATGGTCTCGGGGTCGCCCAGCGAGCGCCCCTCGGCGACCTTCATCGGGTCCACGTCGCCGATCAGGTCGGCGACCGAGGTGTCCGGCGTGGCCAGCTTCTCGGCGTACCGCTCACTGCGGTGCACCCAGGAGACCCGCAGGTCGTCGCCGTGCTCGGCGACCGCGGCCTTGGACTGCACGGTGATCGGCTCGTAGGGGTGCTCGCCGAGCTCGGAGCCGGAGATCACCGGCGTCCACTCGTCCATCAGACCGGCCAGGGTGCGCAGGAGCCGGGTCTTGCCCTGGCCCCGCTCCCCGAGCAGGACCACGTCGTGGCCGGCGATCAGTGCCCGCTCCAGTTGCGGGATGACGGTGTCCTCCAGCCCGTGCAGGCCGGGCCACGGGTCCTCGCCGGCGGCCAGCTTGGCCAGCAGGTTGTCGCGCAGCTCGGTGCGCAGCGGCTTGAGGACATGGCCAGAGGCACGGAGCTGACCGAGGGTGGCGACGTCGGGGGCGGCAGTTGCGACGGTGTGCGGAGAGGTCACCGTGCCACGCTACTGCGCCGCACCACACCGGAGCCCTACAGTTTCCGCGTGCTGATCGCTCTCGTCGGCCTCGGTGTCGTCTGCGCGCTGTTGCTCGTCGCCGTGCTCTGGCTCGCGGTCGAGCGGGATCGTCTGCGCACCGCGCTGGCGGAGAGTGACCGGCAGGTCGACACGCTCCAGGCCGATCTGGACGCAGCGCTGCGGCCGCCACCGGCGACCCGCACCGTCGACCGGGCGGTACGACGCGTGGTGCGGACCGCGACCCGGGTCCGGGACTCCGGCTTCAGCGGCCTGCTCGCCTCCACCATCGAGGAGCTACAGGCATGGGCGGCCGACGAGCGCGCCGACATCGTCACCATGGCCGCCGCCGACGGCACCGTGACCCTCCTCTTCTCCGACATCGAGGACTCCACCGCGATCAACGACCGGCTCGGGGACAGCACGTGGGTGAAGGTGCTCACCGCCCACGACCGGCTGCTGCGACGCCGGATCGAGCAGTACCGGGGCCAGGTGGTCAAGACTGCCGGGGACGGCTTCATGGTCGCCTTCCGGGACCCGGAGGCGGGTTGTCGCGCCGCCACCGCGATCCAGCGGGACCTGGGCCGTGGCGGCGACTCCTCGCTGCGGCGGCACGGGCCGGTGCAGGTGCGGATCGGGGTGCACACCGGTCAGGTGGTCGCTCGCGACGGCGACTACTTCGGGCGCAACGTGGCGATGGCCGCGCGGGTAGCCGACCTCGCCTCCGGCGGCGAGGTGCTGGCCAGCGACGCCGTGCGCGCCGCACTGGCCGACGACACGGCGCTGCGCCTGGAGGCTGCCGGATCGTTCGACCTCAAGGGCTTCTCCGGCGAGCATCCCGTCTGGCGCGTCCGGTACGGCGCCGACGGATCTCCCACCGACGGGTGACCAAGGTCCCTGGAGCTCGGGCGTCGCACGCGCCACGATGGAGGCGGATGGTCGGCAGCGGAGGCGGCCGACACGAAGAGGAGGTGCCATGCGCGGCACGGTGGAGTTGGGTCGCGAGGAGTGCGCGCGACGGCTCGGTCTGCGCTCTCACGCCCGGATTGCGGTGACGACCCCGTCGGGTCCACACCAGATCCCCGTCACCCATCTGCTCGACGGGTCCGCGCTGACCTTCGCGACCACTCCCTACTCGGTGCTGGGCACCTACGGCCGGGACGCGATGGTGGCGCTGGAGGTCGACGACATCGACGAGGAGACCCGGTCCGGGTGGAGCGTCGTGGTCCGCGGACGCGCGCACCCGGTGACCGACACCGCCGCGATCGCCAGGGTCCGGTCCCTGGGGCTGGAGCCGTGGGCCGGCGGCAACCGTCCGCTGCATCTGCAGCTGCTGCTGGACGAGTGCGAGCTGAGCGGGAGGGTCGTCGGGGACGACCCTGGTGCCGCACACTGACACCTGTGTCCGAGCTGCCCGCCTCCACCCGTGCGCTGCTCGACGCGATCCGATCGATCTCGACCGACCTCGACCTCCCCTCCATGCTGGAGCGGATCGTCCGCTCCGCCGCCGAGCTGACCGGCGCGCGCTACGCGGCTCTCGGCGTGCTGGGTGCCGCGCGTCCCGAGGACGGGCTGATCGAGTTCGTCACCACCGGCCTCAGCCCCGAGGAGGAGGCGCGGATCGGCGAGCTGCCCCGCGGCCGCGGATTGCTCGGTCATCTGATCCACCATCCCGCGCCGCTGCGGCTGCCGGACCTCTCCCGACACCCGGACTCGGTCGGGTTCCCGCCCGGGCACCCGCCGATGACCACGTTCCTCGGCGTCCCGGTCCGGATCCGTGGCGCCGTCTTCGGCAACCTCTACCTGACCGAGAAGGTCGGCGGTCGTGCCTTCGACGCCGACGACGAGATGCTGGTGACCGCGTTGGCCGATGCGGCCGGCTTCGTGATCGACCACGCCCACGCCTACGGTCGCAGCGAGCAGCGCCGACGCTGGCTCGAGGCGGCGGGCCGGGTCACCGACACCGTCGACTCCGACGGTACGACGCAGGCCGCCGCGCACGAGATCGCCGCCGCCGCCCGGGCCGGCGCCCGCGCACGTGCCGCCGCGCTGCGTCCGTCCGGGGCAGCGACCACGAGCCCCCTGACCGGCTTGGCCGCCGCCGAGGCGGACCGGGCGTGGGTGGCGCGGCTGCTGGACGTCGTACCAGGGATGCAGGGCGGGGGATCCGAGCTGCTCGAGCATCAGCTCCAGGGCCACCACGTGGTGGTGCTGGCGCTGCGGCCGCACCTGGCCGACGGCGGCGAGCTGGTGGTGGTGGACCCGCACGTGGAGCCTGGCGACCACGAGTGGCGCGACCTGTTGCTCACCTTCACCGACCATGCCTCGTTGACCCTGGACCGGGTGCGGGCGCTGGCGGACCGGGCCGAGCTCGCGGTGCTCTCGGATCGGGAGCGGATCGCCCGCGACCTGCACGACGTGGCGATTCAGCGGCTCTTCGCCACCGGTCTGCAGCTGCAGGGGACGGCGATCGCCGCCCCGGCGGAGACGGCGGCCCGGTTGGAGCAGGCGATCGATGCGCTGGACCAGACGATCCGTGACATCCGCGGCACCATCTTCGAGCTGCGGCGTCCACCGGCGGACTCGGTGCAGGGGGCGATCCGTGCGCTGCTGCGCGAGTTGGAGCCGACCCTGGGCCTGGTCCCCGAGCTGACCGTCCGCGGCCCGGTGGACACCGCCGTCCCTGCCGACGTCGGCGAACCGATCCAGGCGGTGTTGCGCGAAGCGCTGACCAACGTGGCTCGGCATGCTCGGGCGACTCGGGTCCGGGTGCAGGTCAGCGCCGACGGCGAGGAGTTCGCACTGGTGGTCGACGACGACGGCGTCGGCCTGCCGACACCGACCCCGCCCGAGAGCGGTCTGGCGAACCTCCGCCGCCGGGCAGAGGTGCTCGGCGGCGGATCGTTGGTCGGCCCCGGTCCCGACGGCGGGACCATCTTGCGGTGGTGGATCCCCCTGCGGTGAGGCGATCCACGCGGGCCTCAGCGCAGGATCGGCATCCGCCGGACGATCGCCAGGTCGTCCCACCATCGGCCCAGGCCCCAGATCCGGCCGGCGCCGTACAGGGTGAGGACGGCGACGCCCAATGCGCCGAGCAGGTGCTCGTCGAGCACCGGGTTGTTCGCCGGCGGCAGCACCACCGTCCACATCAGCACGTACATCAGCACACCGGCGAGACCGCCGAGCCGCATCGCGATGCCGAAGGTCAGCGCGACGCCGATCCCCAGCAGGCCGAGCATGAAGAGCCAGTCGGCCCACGCGTCGCCCGCGATGGAGTGGTAGAAGTCGGTGAACGGACCGTCGGCGCCGAAGGTGAGGAAGCCGAAGGTCGGGCTGCCGCCGTGGATCCAGGCAGCGTCGCCGAACCGGTCGACGGTGCCGTCGTCGGCTCGGCCGGTGGAGAATCCGAGTGCCAGCAGCTTGTCGAAGAACGCCCACAGGAACGTCAGTCCGAAGGCGATCCGCATGGTCGCGAGCGTCCGCTGAGCGAGGATGTGCTCGGTCGCGCTCTGCGTCTGGGGAGGGTGCAGCGTGGTCATGGTGGTTCCTTCCGCCACGAGGTCGGCGCCTGTTCGCCGGCTCCACCCTCAGTCTGTGGCGCTCAGATCCTCGGCGGCAGTGGCGTTGGTCGAGGCTGGAAGGACCAAGGTCACTGATCAGTGACCGGGGCCGAGCAGTCGCGTGGCGAGCACCGCAGCCTGCGTGCGGCGCGCCAACCCCAGCTTTGCCAGCAGCACCGACACGTAGTTCTTCACCGTCTTCTCCGCCAGATACATCCGCTCGCCGATCTGCCGGTTGGTCAGGCCCTCGGCGATCAGTCCGAGCAGGGTCAGCTCCTGCTCGGTGAGGTGCGCCAGTTCGGGAGCCCGGGTCTGCGGGTTGCGTACCCGCTCCAGCACCCGCGCGGTGAGCGCCGGATCGATCAGCGACTGACCGGCGGCGACCTGGCGGATCGCGGTGACCAGGTCGGTGCCCTTGATCTCCTTGAGCACGTAGCCCGAGGCGCCGGCCATGATCGCGGCGAAGAGTGCCTCGTCATCGTCGTAGGAGGTGAGGATCAGGGCCCGGATCTCCGGGTCGAGGGCCCGCACCGCTCGGCACACCTCGATCCCGGAGCCGTCCGGGAGGCGGCCGTCCAGCACCGCCACGTCGGGACGCAACGCCGGGATGCGGGCCTGGGCATCGGCTGCGGTGCCCGCCTCACCCACCACCTCGATGTCGCCGGCGGACTCCAGCAGGAAGCGGAGTCCTTGGCGCACCACCTCGTGGTCGTCGAGCAGGAAGACCGTGATCGGGTCGCTCATCGGGCCAGTCTCCCACCGGCGCCGACCGGCTGGCGGTCCTCGGCCGCGAGGGCGATCACGCGGTCGACCCGGTCCAGGCCGACCGGGTCGTGGGTGATCCAGAGGACGGCACGGTCCGCCGCGCCGTCTTCGGAGACACGCCCCAGCATCTCGGCCGCGATCTGCTCGGCGGTGGCGTGGTCGAGGTGGGCGACGGGCTCGTCGAGCACGATCACTGGCTGGTCGGCGAGCAGGCACCGGGCGATCGCCAGCCGAGCCCGCTCCCCACCGGAGACGTCGGCATGACCGTCCCCGATCCAGGTGTCCAGCCCGTCGGGGAGCGCGTCGAGCCACGCGCCGAGGCGCGCCGTGCGCAGCGCCTGCTCGACCTCGGCGTCGTCTGCCTCGGGGCGTGCCAGGCGGACGTTCTCCACCACGGTGCTGGCGAAGAGATGCGGATCGTCGTCCACCAGCCCCACCCGCTCCCGTACGACGTCACCCGGCAACCGAGCCAGGTCGGCCTCCCCCAGGCGGATCGTGCCCGCCTGCGGCATCAGGTAGCGCATTGCCGCAGCCGCCACCGTGCTCTTCCCCGAGCCCGAAGGTCCGACCAGCGCCACCCGCTCGCCGGGGGCGATCCGCAACTGCAGGCCGGCGACGGCTGGCCGCTCACCCCACCCCACGGCCACCTCCTGGAAGTCCAGCGTGCTGCCGGCCGGGGTCGACGCCGGGTCGGTCGGCTCGATCACGCGGGGAGTGCGCTGCTCGATCGCGGTGAGCCGATCCCGCGCGGCCGCGCACCGGGCGGACAAGGCCGCGGCCTCGGGCAGCGCCCCTGCGACCTCGCCGAGCGCCAGCGGCAGCAACACCAGCAGGCCGACCAGTGGGCCGCTCACGGCGCCTGATGCGTGGGCGTCGGCCGCGACCAGCGCGACCGCTGCCATCGCTGCGCCGGTGCCGAGCAGCACCAGGGCCCGCCCGGCGGTCTGGGCACGGGTGGCGGTGCGGGTCGCCCGCG
>VSSA01000052.1 GCA_008123405.1 Nocardioides sp. BGMRC 2183 | reverse complement strand
TTTGACACTAAAATATGCACTAGGAACCAGATGGCCCACACTTGCCTTAGCTGCATTTTCAGGAGAGCTAACAAAGCTGAAGTCCCTCATGGCATTATACCAGACCCTTGGTGAGCAGGCCCGATATTTGGCCCTATTGGAGTCACCACATTTGATGGATTTTGCTGCAGCAAACTACCCACTGCTATATAGCTATGCTATGGGAATAGGCTATGTGTTAGATGTCAACATGAGGAACTACGCTTTCTCCAGATCATACATGAATAAGACATATTTCCAATTGGGAATGGAAACTGCAAGAAAACAACAGGGTGCAGTTGATATGAGGATGGCAGAAGATCTCGGTCTAACTCAAGCCGAACGCACCGAGATAGCAAATACACTTGCTAAATTGACCACAGCAAATCGAGGGGCAGACACCAGGGGAGGAGTCAACCCGTTCTCATCTGTCACTGGGACAACCCAGGTGCCCGCTGCAGCAACAGGTGACACATTTGGGAGTTACATGGCAGCGGATCGACTGAGGCAGAGATATGCCGATGCAGGCACCCATGATGATGAGATGCCACCATTGGAAGAGGAGGAAGAGGACGACACATCTGCAGGTCCACATACTGGACCAACTCTTGAACAAGTGGCCTTGGACATCCAGAACGCAGCAGCTGGAGCTCCCATCCATACAGATGGCCTGAATGCCGCACTGGGTGATCTCGACATCTAGACAATTCAGATCCCAATCTTAAATTGACATACCTAATTGAT
>VSSA01000051.1 GCA_008123405.1 Nocardioides sp. BGMRC 2183 | reverse complement strand
CCGCGCAGCCCGCGCCGACTCCGCCCCGAGCAGCGTCGCGCGCCGCAGCGCCACCCCCAGCGGCGCCGTCCCCAGCGGCGCCGTCCCCAGGGTCCCCGGCGGCGAGCGGCAGTGCCACGGTGGAACGCCGCCGGGTGCCCACCGACGCACGCTGGCGGGTCACCTTCGACACCGGTGAGTCCTTCGTGGTCGAGGGGCTCGCGATCGTCGGGCGACGTCCGGAGCCGCGGGCAGGTGAGCCGGTGCGTCACGTCGTACCACTGCGGTCGGAGGACATGTCGCTGTCGAAGACCCATGCACAGTTCCAGGTGGTGCCCGACGGGGCGCTCGTGGTGATGGACCGCGGGTCGACCAACGGCTCCTACGTGCTCCGGGGCGGCGCCTCGAAGTCGCTGTCGCCCGGCCGGCCGACCACGCTGATCGACGGCGACCAGGTGCGATTCGGCGACCGCACCATGCAGGTCGCCCGCGACAGCTGAGCCGGGCTCAGCCTGGAGCCACCGATTCCCCGCTACTGCGCGACCCCATCCGGGCGCCCCGGACCGCGTTGTCGCACCTCGACGGGCCTCCGGCCCGCCGTCGGCGCTCCGCCTTGCCGGGACACCCGTCTGGCGCCGCTCGCTACGCGGCGAATCGGTGGATCCAGGCTGTGAGAGTTGGTCCTGGCTGGCCCGGGGCTGGCTGGCAGGGTGAGGCCCGGCTGGTTCTCCTCCGTGATCGTGACCCCGATCTAGGCTGACCCGACGACTCATGACGTCGGTGTCCTGTCTGAGACTTGTCCGATCACGGTGGT
>VSSA01000006.1 GCA_008123405.1 Nocardioides sp. BGMRC 2183 | reverse complement strand
CGAGGATCGGCAGGAGGAGACGTCGGGACGCCGCATGGATCATGAGCTGAGACCTTCGTGATCCAGCAGCGCCACCCCTGCCTCGGAGACCCGCGCACGGGCGGCGATCGCCTCCCGCTCGGCGCGGGCCGCGGCGGTCCTGGCCAGCAGGTAGGCCAGCAGCGGCGCCACAGTGGCCCCGGCTGCCACCACCGCTGCGGCCGCGGGCAGCACCCAAGCCGCGAAACCGACCGCGACCACGACAGTGATCAGGTAGCCCCGGACGGGGATCCGCACCCGGATCTCCTCGTCCACCACCACGTCCACGTCGTCGACCACGCCGGCGAGCAGGTCGCCGCGTCGGCGGCCCAGCGCACCGGGGGTGAGGGGCACGAGGGCGTCGTACATCGCGACGCGTCGACGGGCCAGCAGCCGCAGCGCGGCATCGTGGGACCAGAGCCGTTCGGCGTAACGCAGCACCGGGCGGCCGATGCCGAAGGCGCGGACACTGACCACGGCCACCAGCAGGGTGAGCACCGGCGGGTGGGTGGAGGCCTGGACGATCAGCCAACCGGCGGTGGCGGTCAGTGCCACGCCGCAGACCGAGGCGAGGCCACCGAGGATCGTTGCACCCCACAGCGCGCGGCGCGGATCGACGTGGTCCACGGGCTCGGGCTCGCGGACGGGCTCCGGCCGGGCGGTCGCTTGCGCGCCGCTGGGCGGCACCGCAACGGACCCGTCGGCGGCCGGCGCGGGCAACTCGATCACCGTCGTCGCCCGCTCCACCAACTCGGGCCGGTGCGCGACCACGACCACCGCGCGGTCGTGGGCCAGGTCGGCGACGACGTCGGCGATCACCGCCGAGGTCACCTCGTCGAGGTGCGCGGTCGGCTCGTCGAGCAGCACCCATGGCCGGTCGCCGAGCACGACGCGGGCCAGTGCGAGCCGGGCCCGCTCACCGGCCGAGAGGTCGGCGCCGTCCTCGCCGAGCGGTGCGTCCAACCCGGCCGGAAGGGCCCGGATCCGCTCGGCGAGTGCCACGCGCTCCAGTACCTGCCAGAGTTGCTGGTCGCTGGCGTCGCGGTCCGCGATCCGCAGATTGGCCGCGACCGACCCGGGCAGGAACACCGGTCGCTGCGGAAGCAGTGCTACCTCTCCGTCGGGACGGATGATCCGGCCCGAGGTCGGTTCCAGCAGCCCGGCGATGACGCTGAGCAGGGTGGACTTGCCGCACCCGGACGGGCCGACCAGCGCGGTGAGGCCACGCGCAGGGATCACCGCATGGACGTCGTCGAGCGCCGGCACGCTGCGCCCGTCGCGGAGCACAGTCACGCCGTCCACGACGAGGGCGTGACCCCTGTCGCCGACGTGGTCCGGCCCGGCGATCGCCGCGGCGCGATCCTCCAGGTCTCCGATCGCCGCGAAGGTCTCGGCTCCTTCGGCGCTGGCATGGAACTCCGCACCGACGCGGCGCAGCGGCCAGTAGGCCTCGGGCGCCAACAGCAGCACCACCAGGGCGGTGGAGAGGTCGAGTCCGTCACCGGCGAGCCGGACGCCGACGGTGACCGCGACCAGCGCGACCGAGAGGGTGGCGACCAGCTCGAGGACCGCCGAGGAGGCGAAGGCGGTGCGCAGGGTGCCGAGCGAGGCGACCCGGTAGCGGTCGGTCAGCGCTCCGATCTTGGGTGACTGGGCGCGGGCCCGACGGAACCCGACCAGCGTCGGCAGACCCCGTACGACGTCCACGAAGTGCCCCGAGAGCGACTCCATCGCGCGCCACTGGGCACTGGCGCGGTCCCGGGTGGCCAGCCCGACCAGGGCGCCGAACACCGGCACCAGTGGCAGGGTCAGCACCACGATCAGCGCACTGAGCAGGTCCTGGGTGGCGATCGCGACGATGGTGAGCGCAGGCACCACCCCGGCCAGCACCAAGGCCGGCAGGTAGCGGGTCAGGTAGGGCTCGGCGGCGGCGACGCCACGGCCCAGCAAGGTGGCCGCTCCCCCGGTGCTGCCGATCTCGGCTCCGTGCGCGCGCAGCCGCACCAGCGCGGTCCCGCCGCGACGTCGCAGGTCCGCGGAGACCGTCGCCGCAGCACGGGCCGCCGCGGTGTCGGTGAGTGCCCCGGTGGCGGCGCGCAGCGCGAGCAGCACCAGCACCGCCACCGCCCATCCGCCGACCGAGCCGCCAACCCAGCCGCGGGCGCCCTCGTCGTCGACGGCGGCCACGATCAGCCCGGTGACCACCCAGGCCTGGGCGATCACCAGCAGCCCGGAGACCACGGCCGAGCCGAGCAGGGCGGCCAACGGCCCACGGGCGCCACGCAGCTGGCGTAGCACTCGCGGGTCGGTGGGACGCACCGCCGTACTGGTCGGTGTCTCCGCACGCGCCATGGCTCAGCCCTTGACCGGACCGGCGGCCAGCGTGGCCTGCGGGATGTGGTGCACCGCGATCCGCTTGCGGAAGACCCAGTAGGTCCACCCCTGGTACATCAGCACCAGCGGGGTGAAGAGCACCGCGACCCACGTCATGATCTTCAGCGTGTAGGCGGTGGCCGCCGCGTTCGTGGTGGTCAAGGAGGTGCCGTCGGCCAGCGAGGTCGGCATCACGTCCGGGAAGAGCGCGACGAAGAGCCCCGTCACCGCGAGCCCGATCGCGACGAAGTTCCCCACGAAGCCCCAGCCCTCACGCCCCCGTGCGGCGGCGAGCAGCCCGACCACCAGGGACAGTGCGGCGAGGACGAACAGGACGGCGGAGCCGGTGTTGCCGCTCTCCACCTGCGTCCAGGCGAGGAACGCCACCGCCAGCGCGGCCGCCACGACACCGATCCGCAGGGCCAGGCGCCGTGCCTCGAGCCGGATCGGCCCGTCGGTCTTGAGCCCGATGAAGAGCGCACCGTGGACCAGGAAGAGGGTGAGCGTGGTCAGTCCGCCGAGCAGGGCGTAGGGGTTGAGCAGCTCCCAGAAGCCGCCGACGTACTCCAGGTCGGCGTCGATCTTCACGCCGCGCACGATGTTGGCGAACGCGACGCCCCAGAGAAACGCGGGGACGACCGAGCCGAAGAAGATCGCTGCATCCCAGCGTTTGCGCCAGGTCGGGTCGTCCCGCTTCGCGCGATACTCGAAGGCCAGACCCCGCACGATCAGCGCCACCAGGATCAGCAGCAGCGGCAGGTAGAAGCCGCTGAACAGCGTCGCGTACCACTCCGGGAACGCGGCGAACGTCGCTCCACCGGCGACCAGCAGCCAGACCTCGTTGCCGTCCCAGATCGGGCCGATCGTGTTGATCATGACCCGGCGTTCGGGCGCCTCGGAGTCCTTGCCGCCGAGCACCGGCAGCAGCATCCCGACCCCGAAGTCGAAGCCCTCCAGGCAGAAGTAGCCGACCCAGAAGAACGCGATGATGATGAACCAGACAGTGGTCAGTTCCATGACTTCTCTCTCAGACCTTCGGGCTCAGTAGGCGAAAGCCAGCGGCTTGTCGGGGTCGGCCTCGTCGTCGCGGCGTTCCGGTTCGACGAACGGCTCCGCGCCCTTGCGGATGTAGGTGAACAGCAGCTTGAGCTCGACCACCGCCAGGGCGCCGTACAGCAGGGTGAAGACGATCAGCGAGGTGAGCACCTCGGCGACCGTGGTCCCCGGCGAGACGGCGTGCTCGGTCGTCATCAGGCCGAAGACCGCCCAGGGTTGGCGGCCGGTCTCGGTGAAGATCCAGCCCATCGAGTTGGCGAAGAGCGGCATCAGCGGCAGCGCCACCGCGACCGGCAGCCAGAACCGGCCCTTCGGGGTGCGGCCCTTGCGGGTCGCCCAGAGGACCGCCACAGCGCCGAGCGCACCGGCGACGCCCAGGCCGATCATCCAGCGGAACGTCCAGTAGGTCAGCGGGATGTAGGGCGTGTAGTCCCCGGGTGAGTAGTACGTCGCCCCCGGGTCCTCGCCATAGGTCTCCATGTACTGCTCGCGCAGGTCGTTGATGCCCTGCACCTCGCCGTCCCAGGTGCCGGTGGCCAGGAAGGAGAGCAGGTGGGGCGAGGTGATCGCCCACTTCTCCTCACTGCCGTCCGGCGTGCCGATGGTGAGCCAGGAGAACGACGCGGGCTGCTCGGTCTCGTACAGCGCCTCCGCGGCCGCCATCTTCATCGGCTGCACCTCGGTCATCACCTTGCCCTGGAAGTCGCCGCTGATCGCGACGCCGAGGCCGGCGATGAGCACCACCCAGGCACCGCTGCGCAGCGCCTTGCGATACATCGGACCGTCCTCGTCGAGGGTGGCGGGCACATCCTCGGGCTTCTTGGCGTCGGCCTTGCGCTTGCGGATCAGCTGCCAGAAGGCGACCGCCACCACGAACGCACCGGCGGTCATGTACGCCGCGAAGATGGTGTGCGGGAAGGTCACCATCTGCACCTTGTTGGTGAGCACGGCGACGATGTCGTTGAGCTCGGCCCGTCCGGTCTCCGGGTTGAAGGCGTAACCCACCGGGTGCTGCATCCACGAGTTCGCCGCGAGGATGAAGTACGCCGACATCAGCGTGCCGATGTGGACGATCCACATGCACGCGGCGTGCAGCTTGCCCGGTAACCGGTCCCAGCCGAAGATCCAGAGTCCGAGGAACGTGGACTCCAGGAAGAACGCGAGCAGGCCCTCGATCGCCAGCGGCGCACCGAAGACGTCACCGACGAACCGGGAGTAGTCGCTCCAGTTCATCCCGAACTGGAACTCCTGCACGATCCCGGTCACCACCCCGATCGCGAAGTTGATCAGGAAGAGCTTGCCGAAGAACTTGGTCAGGCGGAGGTACTCCTGCTTGCGCGTCCGGAGCCATGCCGTCTCGTAGGCCGCCACCATCGCCGAGAGCCCGATCGTGATCGGGACGAACAGGAAGTGGTAGACGGTCGTGATCGCGAACTGCCAGCGAGCGATGTCGAGGGGATCCACGCTTGTGAAACTATTCTCAAAGTCTGCTTGTGCATAAGTCCATCGGGCCTGTCGTGGTGTGACCTTGGTCCCTCAGGCGCCGAACGACGGTGTGCCGGGGAGGTCGACGTAGGCCTCGATGCGCAGGTCGACGGAGAGCAGGACGAGGCCGTCCTCCTCTGCGACGGCGATGCCGTCAGGCCCCCAGTACGCGTCGGTGATGCTCCCGAGGTCCTCCGCGCGGGCGGTGACCTCGCCGGTCCGCGCATCCACGACGACCAAGGCACCAGGCTCCCGAGGTCGCGTCCGGCGTTCGGTGCCGACGAGCTGCGTTCCGTCCGGCGACCAGCGGGCGTTGAACAGGTCAGGCAGTGGAGTACGGCTGCCGTCCTCGAGATCAACCGAGACGAGGTCGCCGGCCTCGCCTCCCTCGCGCAGGAGCAGCGCGTGGCCATCCGGGGACCATTCCGGGTCCGCGACGCCTGCCCGAAGTTCACCCACCTTCTGGGTCTCCTCGGTACGAAGGTCGTAGACGAAGGCGGCCGGGCTCGGGCCGGACGGGGAATCGGCCCAATAGGCGAGCCTCGTGCCGTCCGGCGACCAGGCCACCTCGCCCATTGCACCGTCGGTCTCGACCACCACCCGACGTTCCGTGTCGTCGAGGCGTTCGATCACGAGCCGGGTGACGGTCGCAGAACGATTGACAGCTTCGACATACGCGATCGACGAGCCATCCGGCGCCAGCTCCGGTTTCCAGTAGCCCTCGCCGCTCCACCGCAGTTCGCAGTCACCCGCGCTCGCGACGCCGATCTGGCCGGGGTCGCTCCATACCGCGACATCCCAGGGACAGGCCGCTGACCCGGGCTCCGTGATCGAGGCGCGGTCCGAGGAGCCGAGAAGCGTCGCACTCGCCCCACCGGCCAGAGCGACAGCAACCACGGACGCCGCGACCAGCGCCGTACGTCGCGTCGCGTCGCGTCGGGCACGCTGGACGCGCGCCAGCACCGGAGCTGCTAGCGGCGCGTCGGTCGCATCCTCCGCGAAGACCTCACGCAATGCCGTGTCCAGATCCGTCATGTCGCCTCCTTCTCCGCCGGGCTTTTCGGCCGGAACTGCTCTCGAAGCTCGGCGAGGGCCCGAGAGGCGATCGAGCGCACGGCACCTTGGCCGACGCCGAGCGCGTCGCCGATCGCCGCGTCGTCCAGTCCCACGTAGTAGCGCAGAACCAGCACCGTGCGCGAGCGCGGACGCAACAGACTCAACGCCACCCGCAGCTGGTCCCGGTCGTCGACGATGCTCATCGGGTCGGCGTCGCCCTCGGACATGACGACCAGCGCCATGGGATCGGTCGGCCTCTCGGTCGATGACCGCCGGCGCTGCGCATCGAGATGCGCATTGACCAGGATCCGACGGGCGTACGCCGTCGGATCGTCCGCCGCGGTCACTCGGCGCCATCGTCTGCAGACCTGGAGCAACGCCGTCTGCGCGAGATCCTCGGCGGCACTGCGGTCGCGTGTGAGCACGTACGCGAGCCGCAGCAACGCTGGACCCTGCGCCTCGACGAACGCGTCGACGTCGGCACTCGTACGGCTCATCCGACCACCTCCACCAACCTAGACGGGCAAGGCTTCCGATCTGTTGCACGGCTCCCATAACTACCTGACGGACTCCATGCGCGGCGCCCCGTCGAGGGCCTGCGCCCCCGGGGCGCCGCCGACCGCACTCACCGACCGGCATCCCTGCGGTAATTTCGCCAGATGCGCTACCGCTCGTGGGCCCTGATCGCGGTACTTCTCGCCGCGATCGCGGTCGCTGCTGCCGTGACGGCGATGGCAGGCGCCCCGCGCGTGGAGCCCGACACGACCAGCGCAGCTGCGGCTCCAACCGACGACGTCACCGACGAACGGGAGGCACCCGGTTCCGGAGCCGGGACTGCTCGTGGGAAGGTCCCCGGCCAAGCAAGCGCGGCCTCAGCCGCCGAGATGATCCAGAGTGGCGATGGCCTGAAGGTCGAGAATGAGACCGGCCACCTGGTGGTGCTCGCCTTCCCGAACGGCGACACCGCCCACCTCGACGCTGGGAGCTCCGCCGTCATTCATCGAGCCTGCCGAGCCACGTTGCCGTTGCGCGCCGAGAAGCCCAACGGCGACCTCATTGATCAGCGCACCGGCCCCTGCCGACAGCGCGCGACGTGGACACTGCGCCTGCCCTGATCCTCAGATCGACCGACGGTCGATGCCGCCCACCGTCGGTCCTCATCTGATCGAGTTTCTTGTCACCCGGGTGACAAGAAAGCAGAGAAACAGCAGTGATCTGGCCCGACTCGATTGACCGACTGCTCCCTCCACCAGCAATGTGCGGGTTGACAACGCGTCTGGGTACGAAGGCATGAGGTGAGCGGTGGGCATCAGCCGTCAGCGGACGGGCTATGACCCCGAACAACATGCACGCTCCGTAAGTCGCCGCGGTGCGACGCTGGGAATCCTGCTCTCGATCCTGGTCGCGTTGCTGTGTGTGGTGGTTGTTGGTTTCTTGGACGTCCGCGCAGAGGCGGTTGAGACTGGCGCGGTCGTAGGGTGGGACACGGAAATACAGTCATTAACGGACCCAGCGGCACCTGTGCTCCAGCGACTGATGATCGCGGTGGCTTGCAGCCTCGTTGCTTTCGCCTATGCGTTCTGGCTTAAGGCATCCGCGGTGCTCGCCGGCATCTCCGCGCTCACGACCGCCGTCACGCTCTGCGCGCTCTCCGGCTGGTTCTACGCAACGACCGACTTCCCGTATTCGGCCATCGCCACAGCAGTCGAATCGCCCGAGTCTCCTCTCGTTTCTTGGCTACGCGCGGGCGCATTGAGCCCGGCGATCCAGGTGCTTGCCGGCGTCTTGTTGGCGCTCGCGATGCTCGCGTTTGCCGGCTCGCGTTCGACAGCCGGCAGGAAGTCTCAATGACCCGGACACGTGCCCGCGGGACTCTCCCGTTGGCCGTGTTAGCAGTGACCACGTTGGTCGGATGCTCTGGCGGGGATCCCACGGGGACCGACTCCGGTGAAGACTGCACGGTCTCGATCCAGGTGAACGACATGACGTATGCGGCGTACACGATGACCAGCAACGCACCCACCGAAGAGTTCGCAATGGCGGAGATCAGCCGATGCGACGACGTCGGCCCAGCCGCATCGGGCTCTGAGGGTCACCGAGGCACGCAGAGTGAGTCGGTGCAGACCTGGACATTCACTGGGCACGATCCCGGGGACCTGCTGGCCGTTCGCGTTGCCGACTCGTGGCAGGTCTTCATCGCTGACTCCGTTCCCGACGACGACCTGGTCGA
The DNA here is from genome assembly GCA_008123405.1 of Nocardioides sp. BGMRC 2183. Lineage (GTDB taxonomy): Bacteria > Actinomycetota > Actinomycetes > Propionibacteriales > Nocardioidaceae > Nocardioides. The sequence goes on along the minus strand of VSSA01000006.1, from coordinate 214,922 downwards.
CTCGGTTCCGTGATGCGCAATGCCGCGAGGAACCGTTGCACCGACCGAACCGTCGATGTCAGTGACCCTCTGAGCAGTTCGCCTACTGACCCCGGGAGCATCATGATCGACGACCGATCCCGAACGGCCGCGACAGTCGTGGCGCTGGCGCCGCTCCTCGTTGGGTGCGGAGCGGCCGGGCCCGGCGACGGCGCTACAACCGACATCGCGGCCGCCGCGCCGGCGATCGATCGGAGCCAGGTGCAGGCAGTCTTCGGAGCCGGTCAGCTCCGCTACCTGAAGGTGGACGAACCGGAAGACCTCGCAGATCTCGGACCGACCGAGCTGGCGCTGGTCGGAGTGATCGCAGGCTATGCGGCCGGGCCCGACATGTTCCCCGACGACGAATCCGACCACACCGTGCTCATGGAGGTCACGCCGACCGAGGTCTTCGACGGTGTCGAGGAAGGCCCCATCCACGTGATGTTCACGGTGTCCATCCACACCGAAGTGGCGGACCTCGAAGCCGCGCTCCCCGTCGGCACCCCCACCGCGCTGTACCTCAGTCAGGTCGCACGGCTCCCCGCCACCTTCGAGGGTCCTGTCTGGGTGCCGGTGTCGCCCCAAGGTTTCATCGTCGAAGCGCACGGGACTGCTACCTTTCCGATGGCCCCCGACCTTGATGACAGCCAGCGGCTGGCGGAGCAGGTGCCGGGAGACGTCACTGTCCCGGACTAGACACGCAGCCAGTCCGCGGAGGGTCGTTTTCACCCGTCGAAGCGAGTGCCGTCGGCGACGGCATGCGCCAGGATGTGCACAGGGACGACGCGTGGGAGGCATGGATGGGCGTTTCGGAGCAGGCCGAGCGGGCGGGTCAGCAGGCGCATCGCAGCGACTGGACGGACCGTGCCGCGCGAGCGGGGCTGGTCGCCTACGGGATCGTGCACCTGGTGATCGGCGTACTCGCGGTTCAACTCGCGTTCGGTGACCGTTCCGGCTCCTCCGATGCCACCGGCGCGCTGCAGGCGCTTGCCGAGCAGCCCTTCGGTGACGTGGTCCTGTGGGCCGTCGCCGTCGGCCTCTTCCTGCTCGCGATCTGGCAGGCGCTCGAGGCCGCCGTCGGGTTCCGCGACGAGGACGGGTTCGAACGCGTCCGGCACCGACTGGCGGCCGCCGGGAAGACGATCGTCTACGGGTTCCTCGGCGTCACCGGGGTGCAGATCGTCATGGGCTCCGGTGGTGGCGGTGGTGGCACCGACTCGATGACCGCCCGGGTGATGGACGCGCCGGGGGGCCAGCTGCTGGTCGGGGCGATCGGGGCCGCGATCTTCGGTTTCGGCGGCTATCTGATCGTCCGAGGCTGGACCGACCAGGTGAAGGACGACGTGAGCAACGCGGGTGCCTCCGGCGCGACCGGGCGGGTCGTGGTCGCACTCGGCCGGGTCGGCCACACCGCGAAGGGCATCGCCTTCGGCATCGTCGGCGTGCTCTTCGTCAGCGCCGCGGTGCAGCACGAGCCCAAGGAGTCCGGTGGTCTGGACCAGGCGCTACGCGAGATCCTGGACCAGCCGTTCGGGCCGGTGTTGCTCTGCGTGATCGGCGCCGGGATCGGCGCCTACGGCTTGTTCGCCCTGGCCCAGGCGCGCTACTTCACCCGGTAGCACGCTCGTCTAGGACCTGCTTAGCCTCGATCCGTGGATGGCCACCTACTGCGCGGCCCCGCAGCGGCGCGCTCGCAGCGTTGCAGCCGCTCACCAGTGCAACCAGACTGCCTTCGCGTCCGCGCCTTGCGATCACACCCCTGCGGCGCCGCTCGCGACGGCGCCCATCCACGGATCGAGGCTCAGCGGGCCAGGATGACCGCCGAACCGTGCCCGAATAGTCCCTGGTTGGCGGTGATGCCGACTCGTGCGTCCTCGACCTGACGACCGGTCGCCTGCCCGCGCAGTTGCCAGGTCAGCTCGCAGACCTGGGCGATCGCCTGGGCGGGGACGGCCTCGCCGAAGCAGGCCAGCCCACCTGAGGGGTTGACCGGGATCCGGCCTCCGATCGTGGTGTCTCCGGCGCGCAGCAGCGCCTCGGCCTCGCCGCGCCCGCACAGCCCGAGGTCCTCGATCCAGTCCAGCTCGAGCGCGGTGGAGAGGTCGTACACCTCGGCCACGTCCACGTCCTCCGGACCGATGCCGGCCTCGTCGTACGCCGCCCGGGCCAGCGACTCCTTGAACGTGTGCTCGGGAGTCCCGGTCACCGCCGAGCAGTCCGTGGCGAGCAGCGGCATGTCGATCACGGTGTTCGGGAACGTCGGCGTGACCGTCGAGACCGCCTCCACCCGCACCGGGCCACCCTGACCAGCGCTGCCCAGTCCGTGACGCTTGGCGTAGTCCAGGCTGGTCAGCACCACCGCGGCCGCACCGTCGGAGGTCGCGCAGATGTCCAGCAGGTGCAGCGGGTCGGAGACCACCGGCGAGGCCAGCACGTCCTCGACCGAGGCTTCCTTGCGGAACCGCGCGTTCGGGTTCTCCAACCCGTGCCGGGCGTTCTTCACCTTGACCTGCGCAAAGTCCTCGCTGGTCGCGCCGTAGAGGTCCATCCGACGCCGCGCATAGAGCGCGAAGTACGCCGGGTTCGTCATCCCCAGCAGTCGGAACCGCAGCCAGTCCGGATCGTCCCACCGCTCACCGGCGTTCGGGGCCAGGAAGCCCTTCGGGGTGGTGTCCGCCCCGACGACCAGCGCGACCTCGCTCAACCCCGCCAGGATCCGGGTCCGTGCGGTGTCGATCGCCTGCGCGCCCGTCGCACACGCCGCGTACGACGTCGCGATCCGCGCGCCGTTCCACCCCAGCGCTTGGGCGAAGGTCGAGCCCGCGACATAGCCCGCATAGCCGTTGCGGACGGTCTCGCCGCCGACCACGAAGTCGACGTCGTTCCACGCGATCCCGGCGTCGCTCAGCGCGGCGCGGGCCGCGTGGACGCCGTACTCGATGAAGTTGCGGCCCCACTTGCCCCACGGGTGCATCCCCGCGCCGGCCACGGCGATCGCGTTGCTCATCAGGCCTCCTCGCCCTTCTTGCCATTCGCGCTCGAAACCGGCTTCCAGCGCCAGATGGTGCGCTCGCCGGCATCGTCGGTGTTCAGCGTCTCCACGACCAGTTCGACCGGGTCGCCGACCTTCAGGTCGGCCACCCCGAACCCATCGGCGACCTGACCGAGCACCACCAAACCCTCGGGCAGCTCGACGGCGGCCAGCGCGAACGGCACGAACGGGTCGGTCGTCGGCACGAACGGCGCCGGCGGCTGATACTGCGCATCCGTGTAGGACCACACCACCCCGCGGCGCGAGAGGGGCACCGTCTCGTTCTCGGTGCCCGAGCAGTCCGGGTTGCGGCAGAAGCTCGCCGCATCCTCGGAGACCGGCGGGAAGACCAGGTTGGCGCACTCGGTGCACCGGGAGGCGAGGAGCGCGGGCTCCTGATCGGTGGTGAACCAGCCGTCGACGGCGGGGGTGGCAGTCATCTCTCTCCCTGACTCTCCCGGAATAGAACTTGTTTCACCGTAGAGCCAATGCCGGGAGCTGTGCGCAGATGTCCTGCCCAGCGGACACGTCCGGGATAGTCCTTGTGCCGTCGTTCACTGGCACTATCTGCCACCGAACGACGGCACAAGCGCCGCGCTGCGTCAGTCGTCGACCACCGTGCACTCGAGCAGACAGTACTTCTGATCGTCGCTGTCGACCGTGTCGATGTCGGCCTCCTCGAGCTCCTGCTCTTCGCCGGTGTCAATGGTCTTGAGCACGATCCGATGGACGCGCCATCGGTGGTCGGTCCCGTAGAGCTGGGCTGCCCGGTTCGTCTCTGGCGTGTCGGCCCACGCGTTGAGGGCGAGGACGACCTCGAACGTGGCCATCATGCCCGTCTCGAAGTCACCGGCAGTCTCACCCGGCCGAACCCAGCGCAACGCCCGGAATGTGCCGAGGTCAAGGACCACGGCGCCAGCGGTGTCGAGGACGCGCGCCGTGGCGAGGTATCGGCTTTCACTGATGTGCTCGAGGTGCGGCTGTGCACCCGGAGCGGCTGGCCTGAGTGCCGATCGCTGCACGAACTCCACCGACGCAACGAAGTCGCCACCGACCCGGACCGGGCCGTATTCCAGGCCCCAGACCATCCACTCCTCATACATCAGAACGACAGACTCAGTCGCACCGCTACCCATCTGGCCACCTCAAGTCAGTCCTGATGCAGCTCGGCTGCAGCGCTCTACGAAACTAAACGGTCATGGTTGACCGGACCCATCACCACACCATCGCCTCGTTCACCGGGCAGGTTGGAACTCCTTCGCGGCTGGGCCGCGTCGGGTCAACGCGTTCAGGTGAGTGCGATGCTGACCTTGTCCGTCGGGATCAGCAGGTGCTCGGACAACGCCGCAGCGCATTCTCGTCGCGTGACGGGCGCGGCCGACCCGCTACCACCCTGGCACCTTCGGGCCAGCTTGGTCTGGGGTAGATCACCGGCGCCGCCCACTCTCGGTCCAGCGCCCCAGTCGCGCGACACCTTGTCGATCGAAATCCCTCACGTGACAAGGCGACCGTCAGTCGTCGACCACCGTGCACTCGAGCAAGCAGTACTCCTCGCTGTCGCTATCGACGGTGTCGGTATCGGCGCTGTCGATCTCCCGCTCGCCATCCTGTCCGACTGTTTTGAGCACGATCCGATGGACGTGCCACCGGTGGTCGGTGCCGTAGAGCTCGGCTGCCCGATTCGTCTCCGGCGTGTTGTCCCACGGGTTGAGGCCGAGGAAGAGTTCAAACCTGGCCAGCATTCCCGTCTCGAAATCACCGGGGGTCTCCCCCGGGCGTACCCAACGCAATGCCCGGAGTGCACCGAGGTCGAGAACCACGGCTCCCTCGGTATCGAGCACACGCGCCGTGGCGAGATACCGGCTCTCGCTGATGTGCTCGAGGTGCGGCTGCGCCGCGGCCGCGACAGGTAAGAGCGACGACTGCTGGATGAACTCCACCGACGCGACGAAGTCGCCACCCACCCGGACCGGTCCATAAGCCCCGTCCCACACCAACCAATCGTCGTACGTCAAGGTGATGTGCTCAAACGAACCGCTGACCATACAGGCGCCTCCTCTGGTCCATCCTGATACAGCACGGTGCAATCAGCTTGCTACACGAATCGGTCATGGTTGATCGGTCCCATCACCGCGGACGATGCGAGCCACTCGGGGCAGTACGTCTTGCCTTTCGCGTCCTTCGGCGGTTTCCCCGAGTGTGTCCAGGTGGGGTAGGCGGTGACGAGCCACCCACGGTCAGCCATGCCGTCACCCCACTCGATGAAGAACTTGATCACGACCCACCGTCCGGTCTTCTCCAGTTCGCCGTCGTTCCAGATGTACTCGTAGATCCGGTACTTGTAGACACCTCTGTCGATGCCGTGACGAGAGGTTCCAAGTCGCGGACTGCGCGCCCATTCGACAACGCGAGCCAGTGCCGTGAAGTTGACCTTGTGCATGTCCCAGACCTTGTCGATCCTGGCCTCGCGCAGGTCGACGCGTTCGTTGTTGGCGGTCGGATGCATGCGCTTCACCCAGGCGTCGCCAGCAGCGGCAGCGTAGTCGGTTGCATCCCCCGACGGATCACTCGTCGACGGCCCAAGCCCCTTGTCGTCCCCAGCCACGGCCGGACCGGCTACGAAGCCGGTCAACACCAGGCTGAGCGCCGCCACCAGGATCGCGAGCAGGCGCACGGTGGCGCGGAGAGTTGGGGCGGTTGAACGAGGTCCGAGTTTCATGGGTAGATCATCGGCACGACCGCGCTGCCCGTCCATCAACATTGCAAACTACGGCGGGATCAAATGCAGAACTTGTCACGCGCATCGACAAGACGCGGGGCGTCGAGGCCCGGGCGACCGACCGAGCCGCGTCTCAGCAGGCCGGTTGGAACCCCTTCGCGGCCGGGCCGCGCCGGGTCAACGCGTTCAGGGTGAGCGCGATCGTCACCTTGTCGGTCGGGATCAGCAGGTGCTCGGAGAACGCCGCGGGGCACTTGTCCTGGATCGTCACGTTGGTGGTGCGTGGGCCGGCCTTCAGGTAGCCGGAGGTGTGCGGGACGACAACCTCGTCGTACCGGGTGGTGATCTGGGTGTAGCTGACCCGTCCGGGCGTCTCGTCCCCGGCGTTGAGCCGCTTCAGGAACGCCGATCCGGTGGTCTGCTGCTGGCAGGAGACGCAGATCAGTCCGATCAGCTGGTCGGTGAGCGCCTGGGTCGGCGCGAGCAGGCCGGTGCCGTGGTTGGACGGCGCGATGCCGACCAGGTCGTCGACGTGGCGGGTGCCGCCGAGGAACTTCAGGTAGTAGCGCGGCATCATCCCGCCCTGGGAGTGGCCGACCAGGGAGACCTTCGCCGCCCCGGTGGTACGACGCACGCGGGCGACGTACCGCTTGAGCTGGCGGGCCGAGGCGACCACGTCGTCCGTGCCGCGGTTGCCGTAGTCGAGGGAGAAGGCGCAGAAACCCTTGGCCAGCAGCGCCTTCGACAACGGCTCCAGCAGGTGCCGGCGGTCGCCGAACGTGCCGTGCACCAGGACCACAGGGGTGGGCCGTTTCGCGGTCGGCGCGCACTCCCAGTCGTTGACGCCCGCGACATCGCCCTCGGGGGCGGTCGGGAGGTCCGGGAGCACGGTCTCACCCGCTGACGCAGGGGCAGCCAGCGCGAACGCGGCGAGGGTCGAGACGATGAGCAGGGTCAGGGCACGCATGCTCTGCCCAACGGGCGAGCGTGACCGCGGTCACGCACACCCCGTCCGGTCAGTCGTCGCCGTTGTTGTTGCGATTGCCGCCGTTGTTGCCGCCGTTGCCGTTGTTGGGCGGCTTGGGCTGTTCGCAGACCACCGAATCCGAGGCGGTGTAGGCGGTGTGGAACTTCTCCGTGTGGTGGATGCCGTCCTCGCCGTGCTCGCGGAAGACCCGGGTGACGTCGACGTCGAAGCCGGACCACCCGGTGTGCGCCTCACAGTCGGGGGAGGTCAGGGTGCGGGTGGCCGGCGACCGGTAGTTGTAGCGATCGGACGTGCGCGACTCGATGTCCCACACCTTGGTGGAGTACATCTCGACCAGCACCACACCCTGGGAGGAGTAGGTGCTCGGGGTGACCTTGGCGTGGATCAGCACGCCGTAGTCCGTGTCGTTCTTGAACCGCAGGTCCACCGTCGGCCACGCCACGGTCGCCTCACGGCCCACCGGATAGCGGTCGATGTAGAAGGAGTGCGGCTTGTGCTCGACGTCCTCGAGTCCGGCGAAGAACATCCCGTTGAACAGCGTCGTGGCCATCTGCGAGACGCCACCGCCGAGATCCTGCTTCAGGATGCCGTCGGAGATGATGTAGCCGCTGGTAAAGCCGTTCTCGACGGTCCGCTCCCCCACGGTGTCGTTGAGCGAGAAGGTCTCACCGGGCTTGAGCACGGTGCCGTCGACGATCTCGGCGGCACGTCCGATGTTCACGTTGCGGTAGTCCGCATGCGGGTAGTACGTCGTGAACGACGACACCTTGCGCTTGATCCCGAGGTCGCGGGCGTCGGCAGTGGTGAAGTCCGCGTCGACCACGGTCGCCTTCACCTTCCCCGAGCGCTTGCCCTGGGGGGCGGCGACGACCTTCAGGAAGACGTCGCTCACCTCGTCTGCCTCGAACTCCACGCCCGGCTTCGCCGGCACCACCCGCGGCTTGCCGTTGACCAGCTTGACCGTGGCGTCCACCGGCTCACCGCGCGTCGTCGCGTCGCGGACCAGAGCGGCGAGCTTCTTCTGGTCGACCTGGCCGACCAGCTCGCCGTCCTCGGGGACCATCGACAGCGCGGGACCGTATTGCCGCGGCTGCAGCCGCACCTCGGACTTGCCGAAGCGCAGGGTGACCGCGTCGCTCATCGCCGGATTGGCGAAGGAGTCGAGTCCCTCCTGGAGGTCGGCGTCGTCGATCTCCGGCTCGGCCTCGACCACGGTGAGCTCGGCCGTCTCCTCCTCGCCCAGGAAGGCGGCCTGGATCGCCTCAAGTGCGGCGTCGGCGTCGATCGCCTCGCCGGGAACGGGGTCGGTGGTCTCCACCCCGCTGCTGGTGAAGGTGACCGCGCCGTCGACCGGCGGGGTGCCGAGCCCGTCAGAGAGCTCGGTCAGCGTCTCCTCGAGCGCGGCTTCGTCATGCTCGACGACCGCGTCGACCTCACCGCCGCCGGTGAAGTACTCCCACTGCCGCGACGGTGCCCAACTCTGCTCGGCGCCGGCCGCGTCGACCGTCGCCTCGTAGTCGACGACCAGGCCGAGATCTGCGGGCTGCACGGTGACCGTGCGGTCGTCGGGGTCGCCCTCGGCGCGGCCGACCGACACCTCGATCGACTCCTCCGTGCGCGGCTCGAACTCCTCCCGCAGCGCGTCGGTCGCTTCGTCGCGGCTCATCCCGCCGATCTCGACGCCGGAGACCGTGGTGCCACGCGGGACCTTGTCGCCGGCGAGCGCGTAGGCGCCGACGTACGCACCGCCCAGCAGCAGGGCGAGCAGGACCACGAGTACGACGACGAGCCGGCCCCCCGGCCGCTCGCGTTCGGACTCGGTTGCGTCCTGCTGCCAGAAGCTCACGGCGGCATCCTAGGAAACCGGTCCGCCTGATCCTGAATCCTCGCCCGCGGCATGCGCGGCGTCGGTGCGGAATCTGATACCGACCATGCCGCCGACGAAGACCGCCGGCACCGCGATCAGCAGGAGATAGCCGAGCAGGTCGCTGGAGACCCAGTAGTCGCCCTCGGGCCGCGCCATCGACAGCACGAGGACGGCGCCGGACCAACCCACCGCGAACGCGAACCGGCGCCACCACCCGCCGCCGAGGGCGACGATCGTGCTGACCGTGGCCGCCAGTCCGAGGACCAGCCCCCAGCCGGTGGCGTGCACTGCGACCGTACAGAGACCGATCGCCGCCCCCAGGCCGACCCCTAGGACGGCGAGCGCCATCCGCAGCAGCAGGCGCGGGAGAGAACCGGACATCACGGTGCAGTCAGGACGGGTGCAGTCAGGACGGGTGCAGTCAGGGCGGGCGCAGTCAGGATGTAGGCGGCGCGATCAGGACGGCGTGATGCCGGCGAAGAGATCGTCCTCCCAGCCGTTCGCTGCGACCGGACCGGGACTGCCCTTGACCAGGGTGAACTGCTCGCGACCGAACGCCTCGGCCCCCACGTTGTTGGAGAGGGCGAAGAACGGACCGTCGGTGGTGATCTGCGTCGGATACGCCCTCAGCGCGTCCATCTTCGCGTCCAGGTAGGTGCCGGCGTCGACCTCGGCGGTGATGTCCTCGTCGGCACGGAACATCGGCGGCAGGTCACCGTCCGGGTCCATCCCCTCGAAGCTCGTGGTGTCGCCGGCGGCGCGCAGCTTGCGCAGCCCGTCCCGGATCCGGCTCTCCGAGATGGCGCCCCAATAGATCTTCGCGACATCCCACGCTGCCCCCAGATCCCTCCGGTACGACGGCGCCGCGGCCAGCTGGGCGGCATACATCGCGACCCGGTGGGCCTGGATGTGGTCGGGGTGGCCGTAGCCGCCGAACTCGTCGTAAGTGACCAGGACCTGCGGCCGGATCTCCCGGATCACCGCGACCAGGTGGGTGGCGGCCTCGGTGAGGTCGGCGTTCCAGAACGCGTTGGGGTGCTTCGCGATCACCTCGGGGTCGCCCACCGCATGGCCGTCCGCGTGCCAGGCCATCCCGGAGTCACGGAAGGTGCCGAAGCCGCCGAGGAAGCGGTGGTCGGTCACCCCGAGGGCAGCCATCGCGTTCGCGATCTCCTCGGCCCGGTGCTCGCCGAGCTTGTCGTCGCGGTCCGCGGCGAGGTGGGCGAGCTCGGGCACCAGGATCTCGCCCATCTCCCCCGCGGTGCAGGTGACCAGGGTGACCCCGCGCCCCTCGGCGACATACTTGGCCATCGTGGCGCCCTGCCCGATGGACTCGTCGTCGGGGTGGGCGTGCACGAGAAGCAGCCGGTGCCCCGGCAGGGAAGTCATGCCGTCCAGCGTAGTGACCGGGTCCGATCAGATCTCAGGGTGGCGCTTGATCCGCTTCGGCTGCTCCGGCAGCGGCAGCGGGGCGGGCGGCAGATCGATGCGGGTGGGCTCGGGTTCCTCGACGTCGAGCCAGCCGTCGTACGTCTCGACGAGCAGCTCGAGAACGACTTCGGGGGCATCGGTGACCACCGCCCAGGGGTGGTCCTCGTCGTCGTCCTCCCCGGCGAGGCGCTCGCGGGTCACCTCGGCGGCGAATCCGCCGCGGACCAGGGAGAGCGCGGCCAGGCGCGCCTCGTCCTCGTCGAAGAAGATCCCACGCATCCGCCCATCATCCCTCACCACCTCCGCATCTCCGCCCCTGCAATGCGGCGGTCGGTTACGGTGACCGCCGTGGTCGGCGTACACCTGAGGCGAACCGACGAGAACGTCACCGAGATCGACGCGCTCGCCGCGGCTCTGGCTGCCGACGGCGGCGGCCGCGTGGGCGTGGACGGCGTGATGGGCGACCTCTCCCGTGATCTGCGTCGGACCTGGGCACCGCACCCTCGGTTGTTGGGGCTGAAGGTGGACCGCGCCTACACCTGGGAGGCCGAGGACCGCCGCGACCCCGAGTGGTGGCCGCAGGGGATCACCACCTCCGCGCGGACCGGCTTCGCCGAACGGCACGGCCACGACGTGCTGGCGACCTCCTGGTATGCGAAGTCCGACGCCGGCTCCCGGATCAGCATCGTGGACCTCGAGCGGCGCCGATACGCGCACATCCTGCTGGTCACCCCGACCCTCACCGACGGAGTGCCGGGATTCGCCCCGTTGAAGGTGCACGCCGGCGGCATCGTGTGGCACGGCGACTTCCTGCACGTGGCCGCGACCGGGCGCGGCTTCTCCAGCGCTCGGTTGGACGACGTCCTGCGGGTGCCCGCAGGGTCGACGTACGAGACGTTCGGACATCGTTACGTGCTGCCGGTGCGGTTCGCGCACCAGGGCGTCAGCGACGACGGTGTCGCGAAGCTGCGTTTCTCCTTCTTCACCTTGGACCGCTCCGGGCGCGAGCCGACCCTCCTGGTCGGCGAGTACGCCGCCGGCGGCAAGAGCCGCCGCCTGGCCCGTTTCGCGATCGATGCCACCACCGGGCTGCCCGGCGCCGACGAGCAGGGCCGCGCCGTCCCCGAGATCGACGAACGCGGCGAGGAACGGATGCAGGGCGTCGCCGTCGTCGACGGCACCTACTACATCTCTTCCTCCCGCAGCGCCTACCGTCCCGGCGCGATGTTCACCGGTCGGCCCGGCGAGCTCGTCGAGCACCGGTTCGCCACCCCGATCGGCCCCGAGGACCTGGTCTGGTGGCCCGAGACCGACGCGCTCTGGTCGGTCAGCGAACATCCCCGTCGTCGCTGGATCTTCGCGATGCGACGGCGCTCCTTCACCGACGACGAAAAGAGGTCGCGATGACGGTCGATGATGACGTCTGGCTGCAGCGCGCCGTCGCGCTGGCCACGCAGAACGTGGCCGATGACGGCGGACCGTTCGGCGCGGTCGTCGTACGGGGTGAGGAGCTGATCTCTTGCGGGCAGAACCGGGTCACCCGCGACCACGACCCGACCGCGCACGCCGAGGTCGTCGCGATCCGGGCCGCCTGCCAGGCGCTCGACGACTTCAGCCTCGCCGGTTGCACCCTCTACACCTCCTGCGAACCCTGCCCTCTCTGCCTGGCCGCCGTCCTCTGGGCGCGCTTGGATCGGGTCGTGTACGCCGCCGACCGCCACGACGCCGCCCGTGGGGGCTTCGACGACCGCGCCTTCCACGACCTCATGGAGCAGCCGCGGTCCGCATGGCCGGTCGAGGTCACCGTGCAGCGGACTCCGGACGCGACGGCGCCGTTCGAGGCGTGGCTGGCGCACGAGCGGAGACGGGAGTACTGAAGGCATCGAGGTAGCCGGCGGAGGCCAGAGGCGGCCGACCACTAGGGTGTGGCTCCTTATCCGGCGTCGTCGCGAGCGGGCTTTCGGGCCGATCTGGCAAGGCGGGGACGCGACGGCATGCTGGATCGCACGTCGAGCGGCCCCAACGCAGCCAGATCGGGAGCGAAAGTCCGCGCAGTAGGCGGCGGATAAGGAGCCACGCCCTAGAATCTCCCCATCCACGATCGGCCCGACAGCAGAGGCCCCTACGTGCTCCAACTCGTGCTCGCGCATTTCGTCGTCGCGGCGCTGGCACCCGCCCTGACGCGGCTCTTGGGCCGTCGTGTCTTCTTCGTGATGGCGCTCCTGCCCCTGCTCACCCTGATCGGGGCGCTCTTCGTGAGCGGACGGGTGGCCGAGGGCGAGGTCGTCACCCAGGTCTACAGCTGGCTCCCGGGGCTGGGGATCGAGCTGGCGTTCGCGATGGGCACCTTGCAATGGCTGCTGGCGCTCATCGTCAGCGGGATCGGCGTCCTGGTGCTGTGGTACTGCGCGTGGTACTTCGATGACGACGATCCAGGCCTGGCGCTGTTCAGCGGAGTGTTCACGGCGTTCGCCGGGGCGATGCTCGGCCTGGTGCTCGCCGACGACTTGCTGGTGCTGTTCGTCTTCTGGGAGCTGACCACCGTCTTCTCCTTCCTGCTGATCGGCTACGACCCGGCCCGACGTGCGGCCCGGCAGGCCGCGATGCAGGCACTGATCGTCACCACCGTCGGCGGACTGGCGATGCTGGTCGGGATGTTGATGCTGGGCCAGCAGGCCGGCACCCACCGGATCAGTGCACTGCTCGCCGACCCACCCTCGAGCACCGCCACGGACGTCGCGGTCGCCCTCCTGCTCGTCGGCGCGATCAGCAAGTCGGCCCTCTTCCCGTTCCACTTCTGGCTCCCCGGGGCGATGGCCGCGCCCACCCCGGTCAGCGCCTACCTGCACGCCGCGTCGATGGTGAAGGCGGGCGTCTACCTGGTCGCCCTGCTCGCCCCTGTGTACGCCGGTGTGCCGGGCTGGCACGGGGTCGTCCTGGTCCTCGGCATCGTGACGATGCTCCTGGGTGGCTGGCGGGCAGTGCGGCAGTACGACATCAAGCTGCTGTTGGCGTTCGGAACGGTGAGCCAGCTCGGTTTCCTGCTCGTCCTGGTCAGCATCGGCACACGGGCTGCCGCACTCGCCGGCCTGGCCATGCTGCTCGCGCACGCCCTGTTCAAGGCGGCCCTCTTCCTCGTCGTCGGCATCGTCGACCACAACGCCGGGACCCGGGATCTGCGCGAGCTCTCCGGACTGCGCCGCCGGATGCCCGTCCTCTTCGCGGTCTCGGTCGTCACGGCGGCCTCGATGGCCGGGGTGCCGCCGCTGCTCGGCTTCCTCGCCAAGGAGAGCGTCCTCGCTGCACTCTTGGACGTGGCTGGCACGGCCGACGGCGATGGCTCCGGGCTGTCACCGCTGGCCGGCTGGCTGGTGCTCGTCGGCGTACTGCTGGGCTCAGTCCTCACCGTCGCCTACAGCCTCCGCTTCGTGTGGGGCACCTTCGGCGACAAGGACGGTGTCGCTCCGATCGACGCGCGGCCGGTGGCTGCCGGTTTCGCGGCCAGTCCTGTGCTGCTCGGCGTACTCACGGTGGTGCTCGGGTTCGCAGGCGCTCGGCTGACCGAGACCTTGGCGCCGTACGTCGACCTCTTCCCCGCCGGAGCGCACCACGCCGAACTGACCCTCTGGCATGGGCTCGGACTGCCGCTGCTGCTGTCCGCACTGGTGCTGGTGCTGGGTGCCCTGCTCTTCTGGAAACGGCGCGGCTTCGCCCTACTCCAGGGTGCAGTGTCGATCGGCGGGAGTGCTGAGGGCGGCTATCGGCGCGTCATCCGATTCGTCGACCGGAGCAGCGTGGAGGTCACCGGCCTCACCCAGAGCGGCTCCGTGGCGGCGTACCTCTCCATCATCCTGCTCGTCGTCCTGATCGGACCGGGGACCGCGCTGCTGCGCGCCGTGCTGGACCACCGTCCCGACCTGGTGTGGTGGGACTCCCCGGCCCAGGCGGTGGTCGGCGCCCTGGTCATCGTCGCCGCCGTGTTCACCGCCCGTTCCCGGCGCCGGCTGCGCGCGGTGGTCCTCGTCGGGGTCACCGGCTATGGCACGGCGGTGCTCTTCCTCCTCCACGGCGCCCCCGACCTGGCACTGACCCAGATCCTCGTGGAGACCATCTGCCTGGTGGTGTTCGTGCTCGTCATGCGGCGGCTGCCGGAATACTTCACCGACCGTCCGTTGAGCCGTCGCCGCTATCTACGCATGGGGCTCGGACTGCTGGTCGGCCTCGCGGTCGCCGGCTTCATGCTGGTCTCCACCAACGCCCGGGTCGCGGAGCCGGTCTCGGCCCTCTTCCCCGGCCCGGCGCTGGAGTACGGCGGTGGGAAGAACCTGATCAGCGTGATCCTGGTCGACATCCGCGCCTGGGACACCCTGGGTGAGATCTCGGTGCTGGTGGCAGCGGCGACCGGGGTTGCGAGCCTGCTGTTCATCGACACCCGTCTCTCCGGCATCCGTCGGGTCTACGACATCCCGTACCCGGAGGGGGTGGAGAAGGTCCCCACGGGACCCGGTCGGCGGGTCTGGTTGCCCGGGCCGCGCACGCTCAGCCCGGACCTCCGCTCGATCATCTTCGAGGTCGTCACCCGGCTGATCTTCCACACGATCATCCTGTACTCGGTCTACCTGCTCTTCGCCGGGCACAACCACGTCGGCGGCGGCTTCGCCGCCGGCATGGTGGCAGGCCTGGCCCTCGTCGTGCGCTACCTGGCGGGTGGCCGCTACGAGCTGGACGAGGCGGCACCGATCGACGCCGGCATCCTGATGGGGACCGGCCTGTTCGTCGCCGCCGCGACAGCGCTGGCGCCGCTGGCCTTCGGCGGCACCGTGCTGCAGAGTGCCGAGATCACCTTCCATCTCGGTCCGCTCGGCGAGCCGCACCTGGTGACGTCGCTCTTCTTCGACATCGGTGTCTACCTGATCGTGACCGGCCTGCTGCTCGATCTGCTCCGCACCCTCGGCTCCCGGATCGACCGGCACATCCTGCGCGAGCAGCGGGAAGAGGCGGGCGCGGACACGAGCACGGGAGGAGAGCGCTGATGGATGCCAATCTGACGCTCATCTTGACCTCGTCGTTCCTGATCGGCACCGGCGTCTACCTGATCCTCGAGCGCAGCCTCACCCGGGTCCTGATCGGGCTGGTGCTGCTCAGCAACGGCGCGAACCTGCTGTTCATGGTCGCGTCGGGGCCGGCGGGCGATCCGCCGATCCTCTCCTCCGGGGAGCCCGACGACACCGGGATGGCCGATCCGCTGCCGCAGGCGATGGTGCTCACCGCGATCGTGATCACGTTGGCGACCACCGCCTTCCTGCTGGCGATGGCCTATCGCAGTTGGCAGTTGCACGGCAACGACGACGTCCAGGACGACATCGAGGACGCCCAGATCCGCCGTCTGGCAGCTGCCGACGCGGCCTCGGACAGCTACGACCTCACCCTGGAGGCCAGCGCCGAGGACACCGCGACCGACGAGGTCTACGAAGAGGAGGGGTCGGAGTCATGACGACGAGCGTCCTGGTTCCGATGCCGGTGCTGTTGCCCCTCCTGGGCGCCGGCGTGACCCTGATGTTGTCCCGGCGCCCCCGGGCCCAACGGATCGCGACGGTGACGATCCTCGCCACGGTGGCGGTGCTGGCAGCGGTGCTGCTGGTCGAGGCCGACCGCTCCGGACCGCAGGTCGTCTGGCTGGGTGGATGGAGCGCACCACTCGGGATCGCGCTGGTCGCCGACCGGCTGGCGGCACTGATGCTGCTCGTCTCGGCGGTCGTGACCCTGCTTGTCCTGCTCTACTCCCTCGGCCAGGGCATGACCGGCGACGACACCGAGGCGCCGGTCTCGGTCTATCACCCGACGTTCCTGGTGCTCGTGGCCGGCGTCTCGAACGCCTTCCTGGCCGGCGACCTGTTCAACCTGTTCGTCGGCTTCGAGATGTTGCTGTTCGCCAGCTACGTGCTGTTGACGCTCGGCGGCACCAGCACCCGGGTCCGGGCCGGCACGATCTACGTCGTCGTCAACATGCTGTCCTCGGCGCTCTTCCTCGTCTCCCTCGCCGCCGTGTACGCCGCCTGCGGCACCGTCAACCTCGCGCAACTCTCCGAACGCGTCGACGACCTACCCGACGATGTCGCGCTGGCGCTCCAGTTGCTGCTGCTGACCACCTTCGCGATCAAGGCCGCCGTCTTCCCACTCTCGTTCTGGCTCCCCGACAGCTACCCGACGGCGCCGGCCCCGGTGACCGCGGTCTTCGCCGGCCTGCTGACCAAGGTGGGCGTCTACGCGATCTTGCGGATGCAGACGCTGGTCTTCCCCGACTCACCGCTCTCCGGCGTCCTGATGTGGGTGGCGTTGCTGACGATGCTGATCGGCATCCTCGGCGCGGTGGCGCAGTCCGACATCAAGCGGATGCTGTCCTTCACCCTGGTCAGCCACATCGGCTACATGATCTTCGGCGTCGGCCTGGCGACCGCGGCCGGCATCTCGGGCGCGGTCTTCTACGTCGCCCACCACATCACCATCCAGACCGCGCTCTTCCTCGTCGTCGGCCTGATCGAACGCCGGGCCGGCAGCGCAGGGTTGCTCCGTCTCGGCGGCCTGGCGCGGCTGTCGCCGGTGATCGCGATCCTGTTCTTCATCCCGGCGATGAACCTGGCCGGGATCCCACCCGCCTCGGGGTTCATCGGCAAGGTCGGCCTGCTCCAGGCAGGACTGGACGTCGGCACCCCCCTGGCGATCGGCCTGGTGGTCGGTGGCGTCCTCACCAGCCTGCTCACGCTCTACGCCGTGGCCAAGACGTGGGCGCTGGCGTTCTGGCGCACACCGGAGCAGGCGCACGAGATCGCCGCAACGCTCCCCCATCTCGACGAGGAACTGGAGGACCACCACCACGCCCAGGGCATGGTCGTGCACCGCGACCACGTCCACGTCGGCGGCACCGCGTTCGGCAGCCGCGATCTCGAGGACGCCCGGCGCGTCGTCGACAGCGACTCGCCCGAGCGCGACCTGTACCAGCTCCTGCGCGACGGGGCGCTCCCCTCGCGCCTCCCCGCGAGCATGGTGCTGCCGACGGCCATCCTGGTCGTGATCACGGCGCTGCTGACGGTGGTCGCGGGTCCTCTGTTCGCCTTCACCGACCGCGCGGCCGACGACCTGATCGAGCGCACGCCGTACGTCTCCTCGGTCCTTGACGAGGAAGGGAGGTGACGCGCCGATGAGCCCACAGCTGAGGACGACGCGGCGCGGCGACGTACGACCCGCGCGCTATCAGGCGCTGCAGCCGGCCGCCGTGGTGTGGCTGACCCTGGTGTGGGTGGTTCTGTGGCGCGATCTCAGCCTGGGCAATCTGGTGCTCGGGCTGGTCGTGGCGGTCGTGGTGTGCGTGGTCTTCCCGCTGCCGCCGGTGCGGATGCGGATGCGGATCCGTCCGGCGGCCCTGGCCTGGACCGTGGTGCGGTTCCTCGCCGACGTGGTGGTCTCGAGCGTCCACGTGGCCTATGCCGTGCTGCGGCCGCGCCATCGCCCCCGCAACGCGGTGATCGAGGTGGACCTCACCTCTTCCTCCGACCTCGTGCTGACCATCGTCGCCCAGATGACGAGCCTGATCCCGGGTTCGATCGTGGTGGAGGCGCGCCGCTCCACGCACACGCTCTTCCTGCACGTTTTCGACGTCGGTGACGCCGAGTCGGCCGACCGGTTCCGCGGCACCGTGCTCGCGCAGGAGGCGCGGGTGCTGCGTGCCCTCGGCGCAGGGTCACCTGCGGACGCCCCGGAAGGAGCCACCGGATGAGCATCGTGTTCACCCTGACCCTCGCCATGCTCGGCGTGGCCGCGCTGCTGCTGCTGGCGCGGATGACGATCGGCCCGACGATGCTCGACCGCACGGTCGCGTTCGACGTGCTGATCGCCATCACGATCTGCGGCATCGCGATCGAGGCGGCGATCAACGACCACACCTACACGCTCCCGATCCTCCTCGTGCTGACCCTGGTCGCCTTCGTGGGCTCGGTGTCGATCGCCCGCTACGTCCGCGGCAGTGCGGACATCGACGCCGAGGCCGAGCAAGGAGAGCGCCGATGACCTGGACCACCGCCCTCGACGTGGTCGCCGCGATCTGCATGCTCAGCGGCGCCCTGTTCGCGCTGATCGCCGCGCTCGGCGTGCTGCGGCTACCCGACCTGTTGAGCCGGATGCACGCGGCGACCAAGCCACAGGTGCTCGGACTGCTGCTCGTCCTGACCGGCCTGGGCCTGCACGTGCGTGAGCCCGAGCTCATCGGCATCTTGGTGCTGATCGGCTTCTTCCAGATGATCACCTCCCCCGTCGCCACCCACATGGTGGGTCGCGCCGCGTTCCGGGCCCGGCTGGTCGACACCGAGGGCTTGGTGGTCGACGAGCTCAGCCAGCTCGACAACGGTGAGGAGCCTCGCGGCGCACCCTAGGTGATCCGTTTTTCCATGATCACCTCGCGGTGCAGGCCGTCGGCCATCAGGCCGCCGAACTCGCCGGTGTAGGCGAAGCCGTGCCGCTGGTACAGCCCTTCGGCCGGCGCATTGTTCTCGGCGACGCTGAGGCGGAGCACCCGCGCGCCCGAGCTCCCTGCCCACTGCTCCAGGTCGCCGAGCAGCGCGTCGGCCACCCCGCGGCCCCGCCCGACCGGGTCGACCCACATGGAGATCAACTCGACCACGCCGTCCTCAGAGGTCGGCACGGCGCTGGCCATGCCCACCGGGTCCCCGTCGAGCAGGGCGACGACGTTGCGGGAGTCGGGGATCGCGAGCCGGTCGCGCCAGCGCTGCGGGCGGTCGCCGTCACCGCTCCAGTCCGCGAGCCGTGCGCCGAAGGCGGCCGGCGCCTCGGTCAGCGCCGCCCGTCGCAGTCGCCGCCACGTCGCCCAGTCGTCGGGGGTCAGGACTCGGATCTCCACCACGCACTCAGGCTCGCGGATGCCGGGACCGTGCGCCACCGAGATCCGCGTTCGGCACCGATCCGCCGACCGTCCGAGCCATCAGGTCGACGGCCACCGAGAGCGCGATCGTGGCCGGCTCCTTGCCGGACAGCCCGGTGATCGCCGGATCACCGATCGGTGTGCGGACCCGGGCGATCGTCGACTCGGCATGACCCAGCTCGGCCAAACGCGCCCGGAAGCGCACCCACTTCGCGCTGGACCCGATCAGCCCGATGCTGCCCGGCACCGGCGACCGGAGCAGCGCGTCCAGCAGCGCAAGGTCCTCGGCGTGGTCGTGGGTCAGCACCAGACAGTGCGCGCCCCTCGGCAACGCGGCGATGGCCAGCTCGGGCAGGACCGGCTCGCGATGCACCAGCAGCTGCGCCGGTCCGCTCTCCAGCGGCCGCAACCGTTCGGCGGCCAGTTCGTCGGGGCGGGAGTCGACCAGGTGCAGCTCCACCGGATGCCTGCTCAACAGCAGCGCGATCTCCCATCCGACATGGCCGACCCCGAAAACTGCGAAGGCCGGACGGACCGGCACCGGCTCCAGCAGCAGGGTCACCTCCCCACCGCAGCACTGCACGCCGTACTCACCGACGATGCGATCGGTCAGCGCCGTCGTCTCCAACGCGGGTCCCGCGGCGGCCGATCCGGCCAACAACGCACGTGCCCGCGCCACAGCACGCTCCTCCAGGTTGCCGCCGCCGACGCTCCCCCAGGTCTCCTCCGCCGTCACCACCAGCTTGGCGCCGGCCGGGCGCGGCGCGTGACCCCGTACGACGGCCACGGTGACCAGCACCGCCGGCACCCGTCGATCGCGACAGCGTTGGAGCGCCGCCAACCAGTCCATCAGCGCTCGCCCCGCACCCGCTCGATCGCCCACCAGACCGCCTCCGGCGTGGCCGGCGACGCCAGCTCCACCGCGACGCCGGGCACCCCGAACGCACCGACCGCATCCCGCAACGCCTCCCGGACGCTGAGGGCGAGCATCAGCGGCGGCTCGCCCACCGCCTTCGAGCCGTAGACCACACCGTCCTCGCCGGCGCGCTCCAGCAGGGCAACCCGCAGGTCGGCGGGCAGCTCCGAGAGGCTGGGGAGCTTGTAGGTGGAGGCGCTGGCGGTGGTGAGCCGACCGCGGCCCGGTCCGTCGGAGACGTCCCAACGCAGATCCTCCAGGGTGAGCCAACCCAGGCCCTGGACGAAGCCGCCTTCTATCTGACCGAGATCGACCAGCGGGGAGAGGCTGTCGCCGACGTCGTGCACGATGTCGACCCGGTCGACGGTGTAGGACCCGGTGAAGCCGTCGACGGAGACCTCGGCGGCGGCGACGCCGTACGCGAAGTACTTGAAGGGCTCACCGGTCATCGTGGAGGCGTCCCAGCTCAGCCCCTCGGTGCGGTAGAAGCCAGCCGCCCATAACTGGATCCGATCGAGGTAAGCCGCCGCGACCAGCTCCTCCCACGGGACGTGGTGGCCGAGGCGTGCGCGCACCGGTGTGAGCCGCTCGAGGATCTGCTCGCAGGCGTCCTTGACCGCGGCACCGTTGAGGTCGGCCCCGGAGCTGGCCGCGGTCGCGGAGGTGTTCGGCACCTTGTCGGTGCGGGTGGGGGCGAGTCGCACCCGCGTCAGCGGCACGCCGAGGGTGGTCGCCGCCACCTGCAGCATCTTGGTGTGCAGACCCTGCCCCATCTCGGTGCCGCCGTGGTTGATCAGCACCGAGCCGTCCTTGTAGACGTGCACCAGCGCGCCGGCCTGGTTGAAGGCGGTGAAGTTGAACGAGATGCCGAACTTCACCGGCGTGATCGCCAGCCCGCGCTTGGTGTGCGGATCGGCCGCGTTCGCCGCCGCGATCTCCCCGCGTCGCCGGGCCACCTCACCGCTCTCGACCACCTGCTGCCAGGCCCGCTCCAGTCTCTCGGCCTGACGCACCCGTTGGCCGTACGGCGTCGGCTGGCCCTCGGTGTAGAGATTGCGCCGCCGCAGATCGGCCGGGTCGATCCCGAGCAGCGGAGCACAGCGCCCCAACAGGTCCTCGATCACCAGCATCCCCTGCGGCCCACCGAACCCGCGGAACGCCGTCTGCGACGTCTTGTTGGTCTGCGCGACCCGGCCGTCGATCCGTACGTGTGGCAGGTAGTAGGCGTTGTCGATGTGGCACAGCGCTCGGGAGAGCACCGGCTCGGAGAGGTCCAGGCTCCAGCCGCCGTCGGAGGTCAGCGTCGCCTCGAGTGCGGTGATCCGATCGTTGTCGTCGAAGCCGACCCGCCAGGAGGCGTGGAAGCCGTGGCGCTTCCCGGTCAGCGCCATGTCCTGGGCGCGGGTCAACCGAACCCGCACCGGACGCCCGGTCAGGGTGGCGCCCAACGCCGCCACCGCCGCGAACCCGTGCGGCTGCATCTCCTTGCCGCCGAACCCACCGCCCATCCGGAGGCACTGCACGGTGACCTGGTGGCTGTCCAGGCCGAGCACGTGGGCGACGATCTCCTGCGTCTCGGTCGGGTGCTGCGTGGAGCACTGCACGAAGAGCTGGCCGTCGTCGTCGACCCTGGCCAGCGACGCGTGGGTCTCCAGGTAGAAGTGCTCCTGCCCAGCCATCTCGGTGACCCCGGAGAAGGTGCGTGTCGCAGCAGCGAACCCGGCCGCGACGTCGCCACGCTCCAGTCGTAGATGCGCGCCCTGATAGGCGTCCTGCTCGATCGCCTCCGCCACCGTCAGCACCGCCGGCAACGGCTCCACGTCCACCTCCACCGCGGCCGCACCGAGGCGGGCGGACTCCAGGTCCTCGGCCAGCACCCAGGCGACGGCATGCCCGTGGAACATCACCTCGGTGGGGAAGAGCGGCTCGTCGTGCTTGGTGCCCGCGTCGTTGACCCCCGGTACGTCGTCCCCGGTCAGCACCCGCACCACCCCCGGTACGTCGAGCGCGGGCTTGGTATCCAACCGCGTCACCAACCCGTGCGGCGCGCTGGTGGTGACCGGATGCGCGTGGAGCACACCGTGGGTGCGCTGCGCCACGTCGTCGGTGTAGAGGGCCCGCCCGGTGACGTGCAGGGTCGCCGCCTCGTGCGCCCGAGCGGTGCCCACCTCGGCGCCCGCCGGTCGGCGGGCCAGGGGGGTGCTCATGCCGCAGGCCTGGTCGCGTGGTGGTGCAGCCGCAGCAGCGACTGCCCGAGCATCGCGCTGCGGTAGGCGGCGCTGGCCCGGTGGTCGTCCATCGGGGTGCCCTCCGCGGCGAGCACCCGCGCCACCTCCCGCAACGCGGACTGCTGCCAGGCGCAGCCGACCAGCGCCTCTTCGCTGGCCCGGGCTCGCAGCGGGGTCGCGGCGACGCCGCCCAGTCCGATCGCCGCCCGGGTGACCACGCCGTCGCTGACGTCGAGCGACCACGCGATCGCAGCCGAGGAGATGTCATCGAAGCGGCGCTTGGCGATCTTGTGGAACGCGGTGACGGTGCCCGGTGCGGGCGGTGACAGCGGGATCCGGACCCGGGCGATCAGCTCGCCGGGTCGTCGTACGGTTGCGCGGTAGCCGGTGAAGTAGTCGACCAACGCGACCTCACGCTCGACCACGCGTCCGGAGTCGAGGGAGACCAGCACCAGCTCCGCCTCGAGCGCCAGCAGCGCCGGGGCGAGGTCGCCGACCGGGGAGGCGGTGCCGAGGTTGCCGCCGATGGTGGCGGCGTTGCGGATCAGTCGGGATGCGAACTGGACGACCACCTCGTCGAGCAGGGGGACGCGCCCGGCCAGGCGGCGCTCCACCTCGGTGAGGGTGAGCGCGGCACCGACCTCGACACCGCGCTCGTCGACCGCGAAGCCGCGCAGCTCGGCCAGTCGGTCGATCGCCACGAGCAGGTCGGAGCGGTCTCCGCGCAGGTTCGACTCGACGCCCACGTCGGTGGCGCCCGCCACCGCGCGTGCCCCGGTTTCGGCGAGCGCGGCCAGCGCCTCGGCCAGGTCGGCGGGCCGCAGGAAGCCCGGGCTCGCGTGGGTGGTCGGCACCGGCGCCGCGTGGTGGCGCCGCAGCGCCAGCGCGTCATCCGGGGCCGGCTCCCGCAGAGCTCGCGCCGCGTCCACGATCGGGCGATAACCGGTGCAGCGGCACAGGTTGCCGCTGAGTGCGTGAAGGTCGAACGTGTCCCGGCCGGCCCGGTAGTACTCGGCGGCCATCGAGCAGACGAACCCGGGGGTGCAGTAGCCGCACTGCGACCCGCCACGCTCGGCGAGCTCACGCTGCACCGGGTGCAGGTCGGCCGAGCCGCCCCACTCCCCGACCGTCAGGCCTTCGGCAGTCACCACCTCCTGCCCGGCCAGGGCGGCGGCGGGCAGCAGGCAGGCGTTGGTGGCGGCCCACTCGGTGGTCCCGCCGCCCTCGGCCGCCGGCCGGGCGAGCAGCACCGAACAGGCGCCGCACTCCCCCTCCGCGCAGCCCTCTTTGGCCCCGGTCAGGCCGATCCCGCGCAGCCAGTCCAGCGCGGTGACCGGCGGCGCCGTACCTCGCAGCGGACGCACGACCCCATTGACGGTGACGAAGGGGCCCTCCTCCATCCATTCACCGTACGCCGCACTCCCCCGCCCTCGGGTCGAGTTGGGGTTTCGGGCCCGTCGAGTTGGGGTTTCGGGCCCGTCCAGTTGGGGTTTCGGGCCGCTCGGACGGAGGACGGTCTCAGCGCACCACCGGCAGTCGCAGCGTCTGGTGCGGGCCGGCCGCGATGGTGACCGGGGTGGGCACCATCCCGCCGCGGTAGTTGATCGAGCCGCCCCCGATCATCAGCCGGATCCGGTGTCCGGTGGCGAACCGGTGCACGATGCCGGGCAGACGGACGGTGAACGGTCGGTCCACGTCGGGCACCCGGACGGGGGTCTCCATCGCGTTGATCATCCGGGCGGTGCCGTCGGGCGCCACGTCGACCACCTTCACGAAGAGCACCAGTTTGCCGGCGGCGTCGACGCCCTCGGTCAGCGCCGCGGTCGGCGCGTTCACCTTGACCCGCACCACGGGCGAGCCGACCACGTCGGTCGGCCGGCCCAGTCGCGGCGTGGTCCACGCGGCATAGCTGCCCGGGAGGTCGGTGACGCCGTCGCTGAACGACCCGACCACGCTGCCCAGGACGTCGACCTCGTTGAGTCCGGTGGGCAGTCCGGCGACCGGGGTGAGGAAGGACTGACGCCCCTCGGTGATCGCGCCGGTGCGCAGGGCTCGGTCACCGGAGAGCCGATAGCGACGCTGCTGCCCGACCGGGAAGCGCGCCGCCGTCGCGTAGGCCGGGCGGGCGTTGCCGCGGTAGCGCACCCAGTCCCGGAAGTAGGCGAACTCCGGGCCGGTGCCGACCTTGCGGCCCTTGAGATGACGGTCGAACCAACGCAGCACCCGCCCGGACTCGTACTGCTGCCGGGGCCGCGGGTTCGCCAGGTCGATCTCGCCGGGCACGGTGCCACCGGAGTGGCCCCAGGAGTGCCAGATCATCTTCACCTCGGTGCCCTGCCGCTGCAGTGCCCGGTACGTCGCCTCCGCCTCGTTGAGGTTGAACAGCGTGTCGTGCTGCCCCTGCATCAGCAGCACCGGCACCCGGATCCGGCGCAGGTAGGAGGCGACCGAGGCGGAGCGCAGCGCCTGCACGTGCGCCGGCCGCAGCGCGCCGGTGAGGCCAGCGGTGACCAGCGCGGGACAGACGAAACCGGCGAAGTTCGGGCAGGGCAGCACCTCGGGTGCGGGCTGCTGGTTGGCCAGGTCGCCGGTCATCCCGAGCAGCGAGAAGCCCAACGCCCAGACCAGCTTGGCCGCGCCCGGAGTCCGCGTGGAGACCGTGCCCGGCGCCACCTGGTCGGTGCCGTTGGGCGCCAGGCTGTAGCTCAGGTCGTTCCAGGTGATCATCGGGACGATCGTGTCCACTCGCGGGTCGACGGCCGCGGTGGCGAACTGCGCACCACCCCCGTAGGACCCACCGATCATGCCGACCCGCGGGTCGTGGCGGCTGCGGCGTCCGCGGTGGTCGCGGCGATCGCGTCGGATCGCCTGCAGCCGGGGCGCCGGCTCGGTGTGCGCGGCGTCGAGAAAGGCGATCCCACGGGCACCACCGAGGTAGCTGACCAGCGCCCGCCCGGCCTTCCCGTCGTGCGCGCGGTCGTCGAGGGTGATCGCGCACGAGGAGCCGCCGAAGCCGAGGCCGGAGTAGGAGAGCACGGCGTACCCGCGGCGGGCGAATGCCTTGCCCATGCCGGCCTGGTCGTCCTTGGAGCCGCCGAAGCCGTTGGTGGTCAGGATCGCCGGCACCCGGTGGCGCCGGCTGGCACCCCGCGGCAGGTAGAGGTCGCCGACCACGTCGCACCGCTGGTCGTCGTTCGGGCCGACGGTCACCGCGAAGTGCAGGGTGCGGACCGTGTAGCCGGGCGCACGCCTCTCTGCCGGTGGCGCCGCCGCGGACGGCGAGACGACCGTGCTCAGCGGGACCAGCAGCCCGAGGACGACGAGGAGCACGGCAAGAGATCCGGTACGGCGCACGGCCGGTCAACGAGCCCGCTGTGACCCCGGTTACGCGTCAGTAGGGCGGCCGTCTGACATCCTGGTCATCGATGCAGCCCGAAGTCTGGTACGTGAGCTACGGCTCGAACCTGTCCCGGGACCGACTGGCCGCCTACCTGCTCGGCGGGCGGCCGCCCGGGGCGCGGCGCGGCTATGCCGGAGCCCGGCGCAAGGCGATGCCGGTCGAGGACATCGCGGTCGACCTGCCCGGCCGGCTCTACTTCGCCGGGGAGTCCTCGGTCTGGGGCGGCGGGGTCGCGTTCTACGACCACGACACCCCCGGCCCGACCGCTGGACGCGCCTACCGGATCACGGTGGAGCAGTTCGCCGACGTCGCGGCCCAGGAGATGCACCGGGTCCCGGAGCCCGGCGACCCGATCGAGGAGGTGCTCCTCAGCGGTCTGGTCGAGGGACTCCCCGAGGGGCGGCACGAGGTCGGTCCGGGCCACTACGAGACGCTGATCGAGGTGGGCCGACGCGACGGGCTGCCGATGCTCACCTTCACCGCCCCGCACGGCTTCGACGGCGTCCCGCACACGGTGCCGTCGCCGGCGTACCGGGCAATGCTGGCGCTCGGACTACGGGAGTCGCGGAACTGGGACGAGCAGCGGATCACGGCGTACCTGGACGAGCATCAGCCGGCGGTCTGATCACCGCAGCTCACGAGGGCAGTGGCATCCCGGTCGCGGTGACGACGTAGTCGAGGAACCGCTCGACCGCCTGCGCCTCCGGCCCTCCCCTGCCCGACCAGGTCACCGGGCGCAGCGCCCGGTCGTGCCAGAAGTGTCCTGGTCCGGACTCGGGGCGGGTCGCGATCAGCCAGACGGCGGTGTCCGCGCCGTCCTCGGCGGATCGCAGCAGCGGGCGGGTGAGCCGCTCGAACTTCGGCAGGTTCTGCCGGACACCGGGCGTGCCTGCCCACCCGGGATGCATGCTCTCCACCCGGATCCCGTCCTGGGTGAGGGCTGAGGCCCACTCCTGCGCGATCACGACCTGCATCCGCTTGGTGCGGGCATAGGCCTGCACCCCGTCATAGGAGCCGTTGCGGTATTCGATGTCGTCCGCGTCGTCGGCGTGCAGTCGGGCGCTGTACATGCCACCGGAGCTCATCCACACCACGCTCGCGCCCTCCTCGCGACCGGCTGCGCGGAGCTGGTCCAGCAGCAGCCCGGTGATCAGGTGCGGGCCGAGCACGTGAACGGCCAGGGTGAGCTCGTGCCCCTGGGCGGTGGTGGTCCGCTCGTCGCCGGTCATCGTCCCGGCGTTGTGCAGCAGACCGTGCAGCGCGGGCACTCGCCCGGCGAAGTCGGCCGCCCAGCGTCGTACGTCGTCCAGGTCGCCGACGTCGCAGATCTCCCCGACGACCTTCGCGCCGGGTGAGGCTGCGATCGCCTCGCCGACGGCCCGGTCGACCTTGACCGGGTCCCGACCGAGCAGGAAGACCTGGGCGCCGAGGTCGAGCATGCCGTGGACCGCTGCAGCCCCCAGACCGGAGGTGGCGCCGGTGACCAGGACCCGCTTGCCGGCAAGCGCCATGGGCGGCGGATCCGCCGGCCACCATCGGGACCGCACCGCGCTCCCGATGCGCGTGTAGCCGAGCACCACACTGCGGTCCAACGCTCCGTCGACAGCCCGGGCGACCCGGCCAGCCTCTCCCATGGGTTCGAGCCTAGACGAGTAGGCGCGGGCGCGGGAGGATCGCTCACCGGCGGTGGGTTCAGCGCACCACCCAGCGCGGCACCCGGGCGCAGTAGGCGGCGTACTCCTCCCCGAAGAGGTCCTGCAACGCGGCCTCCTCGGGCCGGATCTGCAGCCGGTCGATGACGACGACGAAACCGGCCACCGGCAGCACCGCGGCCCAACTGCCACGCCCCACCGCATGGGCGAGCAACAGTCCGGCCATGCCGACGTACATCGGGTTGCGGGTGATGGCATTCGGCCCGTCGGTCACCAGCGCCGAGGCCTTGGCCGGCTGGAACGGCTCGACCGTCGTACGACGGCTGCGGAACCGGGCGATCGACCCGGCGATGAGGGTGCCGCTCGCGGCCCCGATCACACCGGCCGCGGCGCCGCGGAGCAGGCTCGGTGAGGTCGGCCCGGCCAGTCGGTGCTGCACCAGGGCGGCACCGAGCGCATAGAGCGGCGGCGGTACGGCGGGCATCAGCCGGTGTGGTTCGCGAGCTGGAACTCCATGAGCGCGGTGCAGAGGTCGTCCGGGAGCTCGACGTCGTACGGCAGCTTGATGAACCCTTCGCCCGCCTCGTAGCCGGCCGCGAGCACACGGTCCTGGAACGGCGCGAACTCCTCCGGCGTGGTGCGCAGGGAGCAGTGCGCTTTGAACGCCTGCAGCATCCACAGCCGCACCCCGTCCTTGGCGTAGGACGGGTTGTTCCAGGCGAGCTTCTCCTCGATCTCCGGGTCGGCGGCCAGGCTCAGCTCGCGCAGGCGCTCCATGTGCGGTCTGGCCGCGTCGGCCAGGTGGTCGTAGTAGTCGTCGACGTCGACGCGCTTCGGCATGGGCATGGTCCGAGAGTAATGCTGGATTCGGCTAGGCCCGCCGCTTCACGTGCGGTGAGATCAGTGCCGTGCGGACCGAGATCCCGATCTCGCGGTTGCGCAGAGTGGTGATCCGCCGCCCAGGCTGCACCGCCTCCTTGACCGGTCCGACCGCGGCGCCGAGGTAGGCGGCTGTCGCGTCGATGTCGGCGACCGCGTACGTCACACCCCACAGCCGCGATGGCCCCTCGGAGGTCGCGCCCGGCACGCCGATCACCTCGAGGATCACCTTGCCCAGCCGGTAGAAGACCTGCCGGATCGGTTCGCCACCGAGGACGCCGTCCCGCTCGCGGCGCGGCTCCAGCCCGACCTCGCGCAGCACGTCGACCGTGCGCGCCAGGTCCGGGGAGGACAGCACCACGTGGTCGATGTGGGTGACGCCGTTCCGGTGGTGCCCAGGAGCGGGCATCTCAGCGGCGGAGGCGGTCGTGGGGATGCCGTCGAGGTCACCCCCGCTCCATTCGACGGGCAGACCGCGCAAGGACCACCCGGTGAGACCCCGGCCCGCCTCGACGCCGGTCAACCGCACCCGCACGGTGCCGACGCGGGAGAGGCCGTCCTGATCGACGGCGAATCCTGCACCGCGCCAGGCATCCGGCTCGTCCGCGACCCGCAGCTCGTCGATCGTCACGCTCACCTGACGGAGAGTAACCACCGTTCGCTCCGCCGACCGACCCGATCCGCTCACAGCATCGGGAAGCCCTCCGGCTCTGCCACACAGCTGAAGATCCAGACAAGACGGCGATCACAGCCGACGTCGACCGCCTCGATCGGGGAGCGCACCTGGTAGACGACGTACGCCTCCGCCGTCGTCGGTTCGTCGACATCGCGGGTCACACGCGCGGCATCCGAGTCGTCGGGGCTGGGTACGGCGCAACTGTCCGGGTGACCGGCCATCGGTTCACCATGGGGGTCCACCCACCACAGTGCCGCCGCATACTCACTGGGCCGGCTGGCACCGTAGTCGGGGGTGAGGACGTCGAACAGGATCTCCGAGCACGTGGGATCGCCTGCGGTGCTCCCGCCGAGACCCTCGGCGACCTCGGATGCATCACCAGCATCCGCCGGCAACGCGTAGACCTCGTAGGCGAGGAGCGAGCACTCCTGCCAGTAGAACATCACCACGTCCTGCTCGCCGTCGCCGTCGCTGTAGCGCGGGGAGAGCCAGCAGGAGACCTGGGTCCACGACCGGGCCGGGTCGCCCAAGCCCGCCAACGGGGCGCGGAACTCGTCCTGCTTGGCCAGCAGCTCCGTGCGGCCGGTCGCGACGTCGTCCACGAGCTCGCCAGCGGCGTGGGAGTGGATCGCGCGGAAGACCGGGCCCGGAACGAACACCACGAGCCCCAGCGCCACCGCGACGACGACCCCGCGGGTCACCCAGCGGCGCAGCGACGACCTCGGCGCCGCCGGTTCCGGCGCCTCGTCGACATCGCTCACGAGAGACCCTGCTGCTGGACGTCGCCGGGCTGGGCGTCACCGTGCTGGCCCGCCAGGCCGGGGTGGCCGGCCTTCTGGGGGTGAGGGGTCTCGCCGCGCGCCAACATCTCCACCATCTCGGTGATCTTACGAGCCCGGCTCTCGGCTCGTTTCATGCTCTCGACGCGATGGATCAGCGCGAACCGGTTGGCGCTCGTCAGCACGTCGTACATCGCCTGCGCGTCCGGCTCCGCCGCGATCGCTGCGGCCAGATCGTCGGGCGCTCGGCGGGTCGCCGGACCTGCGTACGCCGCGTCCCATCGCCCGTCGGCGCGCGCAGCGTCGACCGCGGCGCGCCCGGCGTCGGTCATCCGCCCCTGCTCCTCGAGCTCCGCCACGAGCGCGACGTTGCGCTGCGACCAGCTGCCCTTGGGGCGGCGCGGGGTGATGCGCACGGTGTAGCTGTCGTCGTCGCGCTTGCCGGCCTGACCGTCGATCCAGCCGAAGCACAGCAACTCCTCGACAGCACTCGCCCACGTGATGGTCGTCGCCGAGCCACCCTTCTTGGTCAACACGAGCCGCACGCCAGGTGAGGTCGCATGGTGCTCTTCGAGCCACGCCCGCAACGCGGCCGGGTCGGAGACGAGTAGTTCGGGCAGTGGGATCGCCATGGTCGGAGGCTAAGGGCGGTCGCCGACATTGGGCTGACGGTGGATCGGGCAGAGCGGGAAAGCGTGAGCGGAACATCTAGGCTCGCTGACATGGAGTCCGGAATGTCCGACCTCGCCGAGCGCATCCGTGCACGCGGTCTGCCCAGCGCCGTCGTCGAGATCGCTACGCGCGGCGGCGATGCGGTGCACTCGGCCCTCTGGTACCGGACCGAGCGGGTGTCGCCGTCGCCCGACGGACCCGCGTCGGCGATCGTCGCCACGTCCGGCCGCGAGGATCTCGTCCCGCTGTGGACGTGCGGGACCGTGACGGTCTTCTCCGCCGCCGACGGTTCGTTCGTGCAGTGGGACGCCGAGGAGGAGGAGCCGTGGACGATCTGGCCCGACTTCGCCGGCGTGGTGCGCGATCTGCTCACTGACCTCTGGGAGGACGAGTCCGACGACGAGGAACGAGCCGAGGTCGCGCGCCTGCTGCTGCCGGACGGAGATGTCGCGGCGGCGCTCGTTCCCGAGGAGCGTTGACCTTGCCCCTCACATCCCGCCGACTCTCACAAGCGTCACCCGGCTCGCGGAAATCGATGATCGACCTGCCCCGGCCGGCGGCGACATCGTGACGGGGGCGGCCGCAGCGGAGTGCCCGACCTGCGACGCGGCGCTCGTCCGCTCGGGCGGAGCACCTCCGCATGACATCGACATCGCTGCCACCACGAACGCCCTGCAGGAGCGTGTCGCCGCCGGACGGATGCGCGAGGTGGCAGGCGACGTGCCACTGGTCGACATGCTCGACCTGTTCGCCGCCGACACGAAGTACACGATCGTCAGCTACCTAGCATGCTCTGACTGCGACCGCCTGCTCTTCTGGGGGCTGTGCATCCGCGGCGCTCCGATCTTCAAGCACGTCGACCACGCGCTCTTGCCGCCGGGCAGGGGCGATATGGGGCCAACCTCGTCATAGGCTCATCACTAACCGCAGTGCGGCGTCCACTGCGCGCAGTTCGTCGAACCCCAGGTGCCCAACCTGCTCGCCGAGGCGGTGCGGATCGACAGCACTCGCCTGCTCGGCAAGCACCTTGGTCCGACGACCGTCGATCTCGATCTCCGGACGAAACGTGGCCGGCCGTGCCGACGTCGACGTCGGTGCCACCAGCCAGGTCGAAAGCAGCGCGAGCTCGTCAGCCTGCACGACGACTGCATATCGCCTCCCTGCCCGCTCATGGCCTCGCGTGTCTCGAGGTGCGTTGAGGCGGAAGACGTCACCACGCACGCAGCGACTCCATGTCGCGCAAGACCTCGACGGCTTCGGCTCGGTCGTCCTCGTCGGCAGCCAGCACGTCGGCTTCAGCGCGGAGGCGGGCCTTCGCACGACGCGCAGCCGCCTCGACAAGACGTTGAAGCGGAACGATCACACCGGGGTATCGGTGGCTGTTGGCCACCGCCGACTGATGCCGAAGACACGTCCTGACCTACCGAAACGCGATCCTGGCACCGTTGGATCTCGTCGGCGAGAATCGGGCTAGACCGGACGATGGTCAATGAGTCGTTCGATCTGTGGCTGTTGATACGCGCGGCGTCAATCGGCATGTGCACGGTTGTCAGCTGGGTCGGCGGTTCCCAGGAGCGCCGTCGGCACGCCACGAACGCCATGCGATCACCCCGATCCCCGCTGCGGCCACGACGGCCCCGCCCACCGCCCACGTCGGCCAGACCTCGGCGTACGAGAAGGAAGGGGCCTGGGTGCCACATTGGGCGTCAACGCCACGGCGGAGCCGATACAAGCAGGTCGAGTCGGCCCAGGCAACGTAGAGCACGACGAGGACACCTGTCACCACGGAGAGGATCCCGGTGCCCACGGCGAAGACCGCGCGGGACCACACCGGCATCCACCGAGCCCATCCATGAAACACGAGCATGCTCGCTGCGAGCGTCACGAAGAGCCCGGCCGCGTTCGCGCCCAGCCACCCGTCGACAGCACAGCCGGACTCGTTCGGCAGGCACGCGTTCAGCCTCACGGTCGTGCGATCGGGCTGGAGCGTCACCAAGAGCCCCACGCCGAGGATCAGGAGCCAGAGGACCAGAGCGACCCGTTCGACCATCCGCATCCGAATGCTCTACACGTTGAAGCGGAACTCCACCACGTCACCGTCGGCCATCACGTAGTCCTTGCCCTCCATCCGGACCTTCCCGGCCTCCTTGGCCTTGACCATGGACCCCGCGGCGACCAGGTCGTCGAAGGAGATGATCTCGGCCTTGATGAAGCCCTTCTGGAAGTCGGTGTGGATGACGCCGGCGGCCTCGGGCGCGGTCGCGCCCTTCCTGATGGTCCAGGCACGGGCCTCCTTGGGCCCGGCCGTCAGGTAGGTCTGCAGTCCGAGGGTGTCGAAGCCGACGCGGGCGAGCACCTCGAGGCCCGGCTCCTCGATCCCAGCCTCGGCCAGGAACTCGCCGGCCTCCTCGTCGTCCAGCTCGACCAGCTCGGCCTCGAACTTGGCGTCGAGGAAGATCGCCTCGGCGGGGGCGACGAGTTCGCGCATCCGAGCCTTGAGGTCGTCGTCGGCCAACTCGTCGCTGTCGCAGTTGAAGACGTAGATGAACGGCTTGGCGGTCAGCAGCGACAGCTCGCGGAGCAGGTCGCGGTCGATGTCGGTGGCGATGATCGGCGTACCTGCCTCGAGCGCCTCCTTGGCGGCCTTGGCCGCCTCCAGGTTCGCGACCAGGTCCTTGACCTTGCGCGACTCCTTCTCCAGCCGGACCACCGCCTTCTCCACGGTCTCCAGGTCGGCCAGAATCAGTTCGGTGGAGATGGT
Organism: Nocardioides sp. BGMRC 2183; assembly: GCA_008123405.1. Classification (GTDB taxonomy): domain Bacteria; phylum Actinomycetota; class Actinomycetes; order Propionibacteriales; family Nocardioidaceae; genus Nocardioides. The sequence goes on along the minus strand of VSSA01000006.1, from coordinate 181,970 downwards.
GGAGATGTCGTTGCCGGGGTTGACCTCACCGTCGACATGGGTCACGTCCTCGTCGCGGAAGACCCGGGTGACCTGGCAGATCGCTGCCGACTCCCGGATGTGGGAGAGGAACTTGTTGCCCAGGCCCTCACCCTGCGATGCGCCGCGGACGATGCCCGCGATGTCGACGAACTCCACCGTCGCGGGGAGCTGTCGCTCGCTGGCGAAGATCTCGGCGAGCTTGCCGAGGCGGCTGTCGGGGACCCCGACGACGCCGACGTTGGGCTCGATGGTGGCGAACGGATAGTTCGCCGCCAGCACGTCGTTCTTGGTCAGCGCGTTGAAGAGCGTCGACTTGCCTGCGTTGGGGAGTCCGACGATGCCGATGGTGAGTGCCACGAGGGGCGATTCTAGGGCTGGTCGACGGGGTGCCCCGAATCCCAGCGGATTCGGGCCACCCCGCCACGCGTCAATCGTCAGGAGCCGTAGAGCTCCTGGACGCCGTCGACGTCGTACGCACTGAACTCCAGGTCGGCCGAGGAGCCGTTGCACTGCGGGTAGTGCATGATCGACGCCCCGTCGTACGGCGTCAGCGGCCGCCAGTTGTTGTCCTCGAAGCAGGTGCCGGCCTCCGGTCGGGTGTGCTCGTGCCGGAAGCCCAGCGCGTGACCGAGCTCGTGAGCGAGGATGTCGCCCGGCTCCCAGGTGCCCGAGTCCCAGATCGAGTCGTCGACCAGCACGTTGCGCACGCTCTTGGAGCTGGAGGGGAAGAAGGCGCGTGCGATGTACTGGGTGGTGTTGACCGGCTCCACCGAGAAGGTCACCGCGTTGTTGCCGGTGGTGCAGTTGCCGTCCTGGGCCGCGACGTAGACGAAGTCGATCGCCGAGCTCGCCGACTCCCAGAGCCCCGCCCCCTCGGCCATCGCGGACACCATCGCCGCGTGGTCGCCACCGAAGTCGTCGCTCACGCAGTAGCTGAGCGCGCCGACCTCACTGTCCGACCAGGCGTCGTCGACGCCGTTCACGGTGTTGACCACCAGCCCGTTCTCCGGGGTCTGCTGCTGCGCGACCATCGCGTTGTAGAACTTCTTGAGCTGGCGGGTGTTCTTCAGCGGCTCGTCGCCGTTCACGATGTACTGCCCGTCGGCGTCGCGGTAGGTCGCCGCCTTGAACTCCTTGAAGGTAGGCGCCTCGCCATCCTCGCTGGCAGGTGCTCCCGTGGCGCTGACGCTGGCTCCGGCCAGCGCGGCGACCAGGCAGGCGCCGGAGGCGAACGCGATCCGGCTGATGTGGTGACGCATGAAAGATCCTTTCGTTCCCGAGATGGAAACCCCATCAGAACCGCGCATTTCCGCGATCAGCAAGGAAATCCTTGCTTCACAAATGCGCACACTCCTGGCTCTGCAGCGACCTGAGCCTCGATGCTGAGTCGGACGCCGATACCGTTGCCGGATGCGGATCGCCACCTGGAACGTGAACTCACTGCGCTCCCGGATCGACCGGGTCGAGGAGCTGCTGAGCCGACACCAGATCGACGTTCTGGCCCTCCAGGAGACCAAGGCCCGCGAGGACCAACTGCCGCTGATGGGGCTGCAGAGCGCCGGCTACGAGATCGCCGCGGCCGGTTACAACCAGTGGAACGGCGTCGCGCTGATCAGCCGCGTCGGACTCGAGGACGTCCAGGTCGGCTTCCCTGGCATGCCGGGTTGGGGCGACCCGGTCGCCGCCGAGGCTCGGGCGATCGGCGCGACTTGCGGCGGCGTGCGGATCTGGAGTCTCTACGTGCCCAACGGCCGCAAGCCGGACGACCCGCACTACGTCTACAAGCTCGACTGGCTGGCCCGGCTCCGTGAGGCCGCCGGCGACTGGCTGGACGCGCCGACCGCGCTCGTCGGTGACTGGAACGTGTGTCCCACGGACGAGGACGTCTTCGACATCACCCAGTTCGCGAAGTCCACGCACGTCACTCCACCCGAGCGTGCTGCCTTCGCGGCCTTCCTCGACGACGGGTACGTCGACGTGGTGCGGCCACACTGCCCTGGCCCCGGCGTCTACACCTACTGGGACTACTACCGGCAGCGCTTCGAGCGGAACCGCGGGCTACGTATCGACTACGTGCTCGGCTCCCCGGCCTTCGCCGACCGGGTCACCGGCGCCTTCATCGACACCGAGGAGCGCGACCCTGCCCGGGGCGCAACGAACCCGTCGGACCACGCGCCGGTCGTCGTCGACCTGGACTGATTCGGTGCTCAGCATCGAGGCTCACAGTCCCTGCCACGCCGGCTTGGCGTCGTACACCTCGCGGTAGTGGTCGCGCCGCTCCAACCGACCGGCCGCGGCCTCGTCGACCAGCACCGTGACATGGGGATGGTGCTGCAGCACCGAGGCCGGGCAGGACGCCGACACCGGTCCCTCCACGGCGGCAGCCAGTGCCTCGGCCTTCCCTGCCCCGGTCGCGATCAGCAGCAGGTGCCGCGCCCGCAGGATGGTGCCCAGACCCTGGGTCAGCACGTGCCGCGGCACGTCGTCGAGAGAGCCGAAGAAGCGGGCGTTGTCCCGCCGGGTCTGCTCGGTCAGCGTCTTGATCCGGGTCAGCGAGCCGAGTGAGGAGCCGGGCTCGTTGAAGGCCAGGTGGCCATCGGAGCCGATGCCGAGCAGCTGCACGTCGACGCCGCCGGCCGACTCCAGCGCGGCCTCGTACCGTGCGCCCGCATCCGCGAGTCCGTCCGGCGCGGGATCCGGCCCGTGCACCCGGTCGGGGGCGATCCCGAGGTCGTCGGTGAGCTCGCGCGCGATGGTGGCCCGATAGCTCTGCGGATGCCCCGCCGGCAGCCCGACGTACTCGTCCAGGTTGAAGCAGCGCACTCGGGCGTACGACGGCCCCACGCTCGCCCGGTGCCGCCGCACCAGTTCCCGGTACGTCGGCAGCGGGGTGGAGCCGGTGGCCAGCCCGAGCACGGCGTCGGCCCGGCGACGTACCACCGTCTCGACGACGTCCGCAGCGATCCGGCCGACCTCGTCGGCGTCAGTCAGCGGCACCACCTCCATCAGCGACCACCCCCTGGGGCGTGATGGACGACGACACCGCCGACGACGGTGGCGACCACCTCCAGGTCCTCGTCGACGAGCGTGAGGTCTCCGCGGGCGCCGGCGGTGATCCGGCCCCGCGTCGGGTCCGCGAGAAGGTCGGCGGCGACGCTGGTGCAGGTGCCCACCACGTCGGGCAGCGCCCACCCGGTGGCGGCGGCGAGCTCGCGCAGGCACTGCGAGAGCGGAGCGGCGGAGCCGGCCAGTGTGCCGTCGGCGAGCCGCACCGCGCCCTCGGCGACCAGCACGTGCTGATCCCCGAGCCGGGTGGCGCCGTCGGGCAGCCCCAGTGCGGCGGTGCAGTCGGTCACCGCCAGCGTCCGCCGCGGCCCCAGCGCGCTGGTGTAGCCGATGATCGTCGCACGGTGCAGGTGGTGGCCGTCGGCGATCAGCCCGACGGTGAGTCGTTGGTCGCCCAGTGCGACGCCGGCCGCGCCGGGCTCGCGGGCCTGGATCGGCGGCATCGCATTGCCGAGGTGGGTGACCATCCGAGCTCCGCGGTCGAGCGCGTCGAGGACCTGTGCGGCGGTCGCCGCGGTGTGCCCGACCGAGACCAGCACACCCCGGCCGACCAGCAGGTCGATCACCTCTGCGACGCCGGGGAGCTCGGGGGCGAGCGTGGCCATCAGCACCCCGTCGGCGCGCGACCAGCCCTCCACCAGCTCCGGCGCCGGCGCGCGCAGCCACTGCTCAGGGTGCGCGCCCTTGCGGGACCCGGCGATCATCGGCCCCTCGAAGTGCAGCCCGAGCGGCACCGCGCCCACCCATCCCGCGGGTGGCCCGGCGGCGAACACCTCCAGCGCGCGGGCGCGCGCCCGCGGGGCGGAGGTGATCACCGTCGGCACGAACCCGGTCACCCCGAAGCCGGCCAGCGCGACGCCGGCCTCCCAGAGCCGGTCGGGCTCGTTGGTGAGGTCGATCCCGGCGACCCCGTTGACCTGGAGGTCCAGCCAACCCGGCAGCACCCGCAGCCCGCTGGCATCCAGCACCTCGCCGTCGACGGGCCCGACATCCTCGGCCGCGATCACCCCGTCCACCACCACGATGTCCCGTGATGCCCCGGCGGCATCGACGCCGCCGCGGATGCTCAGCGTGCTCATCGTCCCTCCTCTCCCAGGATCGCCGCACCCAGCGCGGCGACCGGGGTGTCCAGCGGCATCAGTGAGAGTCGGCCGGCCAGGTCCAGGGAGGTGAGGAACGGCGACTCCGCGGCCTGCGCGGTCAGCGCCGACCGCACCGCCACCAGCAGACGCTCCCCGACGTGCGCGACGCCGCCACCGAGCACCACGGCCGCCGGATCGACCGAGAGCGCGACCAGGCGCACCGCGTCGGCGACCCGAGCCGCGAAGGTGTCGCGCACCAGCACCGCTGCTGCCGCACCGGCGTCCGCTGCGTCGAAGAGTGCCTGGGCCGGCGGAGCCTGATCGCTCGGCCAGGCCGCCGCCACGGCGGAGCCGGAGGCGAAGGTCTCCAGGCACCCGACCTGTCCGCACGGGCAGCGTGGTCCGGCAGGGTCGATCGGGATGTGGCCGATCTCCCCGGCGGCGCCGCGCAGGCCGCGTCGTATCCGTCCGCCCAGCACCAGGGCGGCGGCGAGTCCGGTGCCGATGCTCAGGTAGGCGAGGTCGTCATGACCGGTGCGCCGCGCCACCCCGAGCGCGGCGGCGTTCGCGTCGTTGTCGACCACGACCGCCGCGTCGATCCGCTCCGAGAGCGCGGCGCCCAGCGGGAACCAGTCCTCGTTGACTCCGAGGTTGACCGCGTTCTGCAGCGTCCCGCGGGCTGTGTCGACCAGCCCCGGGACGCCGACCCCGACCGCGTGTGCCGGCCGGGAGCCGGTCTCAGCGCGGAGCTTGTCCACCACGCCGGCCGCGGCCGCCACCACGGCGTCGCCGCCGTTCGGCGTGGGGGTGCGCGCCTGGGCGACCAGCCGGCCGTCCGGCTCTACGGCGACACCGAGGATCTTGGTGGCACCGATGTCCAGGCCGATCAGCAAACCGGTCGTCATCGCGCCCACCCCGCCTCTCGCAGCAGTTCCTCGACAGCCTCGATCGCGGGACGACTGTTGCCCCAGGTGCACAGCCGGGCGACGGCACGCGGCGCAGCCCACCCAGTGCGTGGGCCGGGCCAGCCCCACTCGATCACCAACGCTGGGGCGTCCCGTTCGGCCAGTCCGGCCAGCACCGCTGCCACCTCAGGGCGACGATGCGCGTCTCGGACCTGCACCACCACGGGACCTGCGGGCAGGCACAGGTCCGCGGAGAGCTCGGGCTCCAGCCGGAGGTCGGGGTCGATCCCCCACCGTCCCGGCCCCACGGCGATGTTCGCCTCGGTCTCCAGGCTGACGATCCGGGCACCGGTGAGGTCGGGCATCGCTCCCTCGAGCTCGACGACCGCTCGGGTGGCGGCTCGCAGCCGGGCCGGGGTCATGTCGCTCTCGGCCGCAACGTCGCCCGCACGCATACTGATCGCTCCGGCTCGCGCCGCTGCCTCCTCGAGCCGCGCCAGCGGCAACGACCCGTCGGCGACAGCGGTCACGATCGCTGCCTGGATCTCGCGGATCAGCGCGGCCGGCTTGTCGGGGCCGATGCAGAGCAGATCGGCACCGGCGGCCAGCGAGAGCACGGCCGCGGCAGGGATCCCGCGTCCGGCCGAGGCTCCCGCCATGTCGAGGGCATCGCTGATGATCGCGCCGTTGAAGCCCATCGACGCCCGCAGCCGCCCGAGGATCTCGGCGGAGAACGTCGCCGGCAGCGCGGCGTCCAGGGCGGGCACCACCAGGTGGGAGGTCATCACGGTGGCGGTGCCGGCCTCGATCGCAGCAGCGAACGGAGGCAGCTCGCGGCTCTCCAGCAGCTCGAGATCGGCCTCGAGCACCGGAAGCATCAGATGGCTGTCCTGGATGGTGTCGCCGTGACCGGGGAAGTGCTTCACGCTGGCGGCCACCCCGGCCGACTGCAGCCCGCGCACCCATGCGGCGACGTGTCGCCCGGCCAGATCCGGCTCGGCGCCGAAGCTGCGGGTGCCGATCACCGGGTTGTCGGGGTGAGAGTTGACGTCGGCGACCGGACCGAGGTCCAGGTCGATCCCGATCGCGGCCAGGTCCGCGCCGACCGCACGTCCGACGGCCTCGGTCAGGGCCGCTTCGTCGATCCGTCCGAGCACCGCGGCCCCGGGCACCGGGCTGGCGGTGCGGGTGTGCAGCCGGGTGACGTCCCCGCCCTCCTCGTCCAGACCGACCAGGGCACGCGGTTGCGCCGCGCGGATCGCGGCGACCAGCCTGGCGACGTCGTCGCGGTCGCCGACGAGGTTCGACCCGAAGAGGCAGATGCCGCCCAGGCCCTCGGCGAGCAGGGCGGACCACTCGGGACTCACCTGAGGGCCCTCGAAGGAGGCCAGCTGCACGCGCAGCGCGAGCTCCTCGACGCCGATCTCCACCGGCTCTGTCGGTTGCGGGTTCACCGCGACACTCATCCCTTCACCGCGCCAGCGGTCAGTCCGGCGACCATGCGGCGCTGGACGATGACGAAGAAGATGATCACCGGGATGGTGATCAGGGTGGAGGCAGCCATGATCGCGCCCCAGTCGACCCCGCGGCTGCGGGACTCGGAGAATCCGATCAGCCACACCGGCAGGGTCTCCTTCGCCGGATCGGTCATCACGACCAGCGCGAGGGTGAACTCGTTCCAAGCCTGGATGAAGGCGAACAGCCCGGTGGCCACGAAGCCCGGCGCGAGCAGGGGCAGGGTGATCGTGAAGAAGGCCCGGGTCCGGGAGCAGCCGTCCACCATGGCGGCCTCCTCCAGCTCTCGGGGGAGGCCGTCGACGAAGCCGCGCAGCGTCCAGACGGTGAACGGCAGCACGCTGGCGACGTACACGAGGCTCAGGCCGATCACCGAGTTCAGCAGCTGCATGCCCTCGAGCATCTTGTACTGGGAGATGAAGAGGCCCTCGGCGGGGATCATCTGGATCAGCAGCAGCGTCATGATGAACGTACGGCGGCCGCGGAACCGGAACCGGCTGACCGCGACCGCGGCGAGGAAGGCGAAGAGCAGCGCGACGATCACCGTGAGCAGGGTGACCGCGAGGCTGGTGGTCAGCGCATTGCGGAAGGACTCCCCGGTGAGCATCCGGCGGTAGTTGTCCAGCGTCCCGTCCCAGGGGAACCAGACCTGCTCGGTGCCGCGGATCCGGTTGCGGGGCAAGAAGGAGCGGGTCACCATCCAGTAGACCGGGAAGACGGCCACCAGGACGATCAGCAGCCCGGCGAAGTTGGCGCCGTACCGGACCGCGGTGGGAGTGCGGCGGGCCATCAGTCCTCCTCCTGCTTGATCATCATCCGGATGTACGGCGCGGTCAGCACCACGGTCAGCACCAGCATGAACATCGCGGCGGCGGCCGCCGTACCGAAGTCGCCGCCCTTGATGCCCAGCGAGTAGATGTAGGTGCCCAGCAGATTGGTGTCACGGGTGATCCCGCCGGCCTTCTGCAGCGTGTAGATCTGGGTGAACACCCGCAGGTCCCAGATGATCTGGAGCAGCAGCACCACCAGCAGCACCGGCCGGATCGTCGGCAGTACGACGTGCGCGAACCGCGCCCACGCCCCGGCACCGTCGATCTCGGCGGCCTCGACCACGTCCTCGGGCACCTGGGTGAGCGCGGCGTAGAGGGTGAACACGACGAACGGGACGCTCATCCAGACCACGATCAGGGTGGCGACCGCGAAGAAGGAGAGCGGATCGATCAGCCAGGAGTGGTGCGCGAAGTCGCCGCCCAGCTGGACCAGCACCCAGTTCACCAGGCCGTAGTCGGTGTCGAACATGAACTGCCACACGGTCATCGCGGCCACCACGGGGGTGGCCCAGGCGAGCATCAGACCGACCTGGGAGGCGAGTCGTGCCCACGGGCTCATCCGGGTCATCAGCTGGGCGATGCCCATCCCGAGCCCAAGGGTGAGCCCGGCGTTGACGAAGCAGAAGCCGACGGTCCGGGCGACGACCTTCCACAGGTAGGGATCGGTGACCAGATCCTTGTAGTTCTGCAACCCCACCCAGGCGGGCGGCTGCCCGAACTGCTGGGCCAACCCGAACTCCTGTGCCGAGAGCACCACCTGCCGGATCAGCGGGTAGCCGAGAGCGAGTGCCAGCAGGCACACGGCCGGGATGATCAGGCCGATGGGCAGCGGGGTGCGGGTCGCTGCCGCGGGCGCGCCGCGAGGCATGCGCTTCCTCCTCCAGGGTCGTTCCGCTGTCCGGGCGGGGATCTCCCGCCCGGACAGCGGTACAGCTCAGCGTGGGGTCAGTTCAGCTCTTCGTCGATGCGCGCGTCGGCGTCGGCGGCGAGGTCGGCGATGTCGCCGCCCTGGGCGATCTGACTGAACAGGTCCTCCAGCACCCGGGTGCCCTCGACGGTCGCCCAGTTCGCCGCGGCCGGGGTGAGCTTGGCGTTGGACGCCGCGGCGATGGTGGCCTGGGCGAACTCGTCGTCACCGAGCAGCGATGCCAGCGACTCCTTGGCCGGGGTCAGCCCTGCCTCGGCCAGGATCCCCTGGTAGTCGTCGCTCAACATCAGCGCGACGGCCTCCCGGGCCAGGTCCTGGTTGGGGGACTTGGCGGGCACCGCGATGTCGGAGCCGCCGAGCAGCACCGGGGCGGGCTCACCGTCGGAGCCGGGGAGCGCGAAGACACCGATCTGCTTGGCGAGCTCGGGGCAGCCCGACTCCTTGTCGGTGAGCATCCCGTAGACCCAGCCGGGGCGCGACATCATGCCGATCTGGTTGGCGCAGAACGGGGTGACCGGGTCGCTCTCGTTGGCGTCGGCGGGTGCACCGGAGGCCTCGGTGAAGAGCTTCTGCACGACTGCCAGGCCCTCTTGTGATTCCGGGGTGGAGAGGCTGGCGGTCCAGGTGTCGCCGTCCTCGACCGCGAAGTCGCCGCCGGCGTCCCAGAGGAAGGCGGCACCGTCGCGCCAGTCCTGGCCGGGGAGCCAGTAGCCGGAGAAGTCGTCCTTCCCGCTCTGCTGCTTCAGCGTGATCGCGGCGTCGACGAACTCGTCCATGGTGGTGGGCACCTCGAGGCCGGCCTTGTCCAGGAGGTCCTTGCGATAGAACACGTACGTCGAGCCGGCGTAGTAGGGCACGGCGTAGGTCTTGCCGTCGACGGTGGCCGCCTCCACGAAGCCGGGCAGCAGGTCGTCACCGCCGAGGTCCTCGAGGTCACCGGTGAGGTCGCTGAACGCCCCGGCTGTGGTGAACGTCGGGGCCTGGGTGTTGCCCACCTCGACCACGTCGGGCGTCTGGTCCTCCGAGGAGAGCGCGGTGGTCATCCGCTCCACCAGACCGTCCCACTCCTGCTCCTCGATGGTGAGCGTGGAGCCGGGGTGGGCCTCTTCGAAGGTCTCCTTGAGCCAGTCCCGGGCCTCTTGCGGGGTGTCGGTGCCGTTGAGCCAGACGACGAGGTCGGCCTCGTCGGGGCCGCCGTCCGCGCCGGAGCCACCGTTGTCGTCGGACCCGCATGCGCTGGTCACGCCCAAGAGGGCAGTGACGGCCGCCAGGGCCAGTGTCTTCTTGATGCGCACTGCTTCTTCCTCTGCTTCCTTGACGGGACGCGGACCCGGCGGGCCCACGCGATGGGTGGGGGCCGGGTCAGGAGACCCCGAGCTCGCCGGCGAGGACCAGACCGGTCGCGCCGACGAGTACCCCGTCGTCGCCGAGCTTGGACGCTCGGACCACGAACTGCTCGGCGGAGACGGGCATGACCCGTTCCCGCACGGTGTCGGCCGCACTGAGGACCAACGGTTCCACCAGGTCGAGCGGGCCGCTGAGGACCAGCTCGCCGAGGTTCAGGGTGGCGACCACGGGAGCCAGTGCGGCGCCGAGGCGCTGGCCGGCGTCACCGAGGACCGCCTCCGGCGCTTCGTCGGCCAGCCGTCGCCGCAGACGCGGTACGGCGAGGAAGGTCTCCAGGCAGCCCTGGCGACCGCATCCGCACGTCTCGCCGTCGGCCTGGACCTGGACATGGCCGATCTCGCCCGCCGCGCCGCGACCGTGGACCACGGTGCCGGCGAGGATCAGCCCGGCGCCGACGCCGGTGCTGAGCCGGATCAGCAGCACCCCGTCCTCGTCACCACCGCCGAACGTGTACTCCCCCACCACCGCGGTGTTCGCGTCGTTGGCGACGTAGACGGGATGGCCGAGGTCATGCTGCAGACGCTCGGCCAGCGGCACCTCGGCCCAGCCCAGGTTCGGCGCGTCGATCACGACACCGTCGGAGCTGACCACGCCGGGGGTGGCGACGCCGATGCCCAACAGTGGGCGCTCGCTACGCTCGATCAGCCCGGCAGCGACCTCCTGCACGAGGGCGACTGCCTCCTCGCCCCGCTTGCCCGAGCGGTCCCGGGACTCGCGGCAGATCACCTCGCCGGTCAGGTTGAGGACCGCACCGACCACCCGGTCGTCCACCGAGAGGTCGATCGCGACCACATGCTTGGCATCGGCAACGAGACCGACCAGCGTCGGCGGCTTGCCGACCCGCGTCTGCGCCGGCGCGCCCAGCTCGGCGACCAGACCATCCTCGATCAGTTCGGCGACCAGGTCGGAGACGGTCACCCTGGTGAGCCCACTGCTGCGGGCCAGGTCGGCGCGGCTCGCCGGGCCAGCCCCGAACAGGTGCTGCAGCAACATCGAGCGGTGGTGTCGACGTGAATCGGTGCGACCGAGCTTGGTGCGCTCGCGACGGGAGCGGTCGGTGGGGTTGCGCCGGGACATGTTTGTTAGTTCACCATACTTACATATACGGTGGCAAGCATCCCGCGAGATCCAGATCACACCAGGAGACGTCTGCGATGGCCGCCATCACCTTCGACCACGCCCAACGCTGGTACGCCGGCGCCGAGAAGCCGGCCGTGCCCGGCATCGACCTCGAGGTCGCCGACGGGGAGTTCCTGGTGCTGGTCGGTCCGTCGGGCTGCGGCAAGACCACCACCCTGCGCATGCTCGCCGGGCTGGAGGAGGTCGACGAGGGCCGGATCCTGATCGGCGAACGAGACGTCACCCGGCTGGCCCCCAAGGACCGCGACATCGCCATGGTCTTCCAGAACTACGCGCTCTATCCGCACAAGAGCGTCGCCGACAACCTGGCCTTCCCGCTCAAGATGGCCGGGGTCACCAAGGAGGATCAGCACCGCCGCGTCGAGGAGGTCGCCGCGATGCTCGGCCTCACCGACTATCTGCAGCGCCGCCCCAAGGCTCTCTCGGGCGGCCAGCGCCAGCGCGTCGCGATGGGCAGGGCGATCGTGCGCCAGCCACAGGTCTTCTGCATGGACGAGCCCCTCTCCAACCTCGACGCCAAGATGCGGGTGCAGACCCGCGGCGACATCGCCCGGCTGCAGCGTGAGCTCGGCGTGACCACCGTCTACGTCACCCATGACCAGGTGGAGGCAATGACCATGGGAGATCGCGTAGTGGTGATGAGCGCCGGGGAGGTGCAACAGGCCGACACCCCGCTCGGCCTCTACGACCGGCCCGCGAACCTCTTCGTCGCCGGCTTCATCGGCTCCCCGCAGATGAACCTGCTGCCGGCACAGGTGGCCGGGGGCAGGGTCCTGCTCGGCGACCTGGAGGTACCGATCACCGCGGAGACCCGCGCAGCGCTCCCCGCCGAGGTGACGGTCGGCATCCGAGCCGAGGGCTGGCAACTGAGCGATGCCGACGACGGCGTGCCGGTCACGATCGACCTGGTCGAGGAGCTCGGCGCCGACGGCTTCGCCTATGGCACCGCTGCGCTGACGCCCTCGACCCAGGCGGCAGTCACGGTCCGACTGCCGTGCCGCGGCCACCTCGGCGCCGGTGACGTGGTCCATGTCCGGGTGCCCGAGGGGGCTGCCCATCTCTTCGACACGGGGACCGGCGACCGACTACCCGGCTGAGCTTGGTTGCGGCGCGCCGCCCCGGCACCGCTCGCCGGACCCCCTAGCGTCGACCCTGTGAGCCTCGCGTCCGAGCAGCGGTCCCGCACCCTCTGGGAGGAGGGGCGGATGTCTGCGCACGAGGTGGTCAGCCTGAGCGCCGCGGTGCTGCTGACCGCGGCGCTGGTCGACCTCGCCATCTCCGACCGACTCGGCCTGCTCTACGACCTCGCCTTCGTCACCATCTGCGTCGGCGCCGCGCTGGCCGTGCGTCCCGACGACTTCTTCGCGGTGGGCACCCTGCCGCCGCTGGCGATGGCGGGGGTCGTCGTGCTGCTCGGGCTCGCCCAGCCCGCCGCGATCGCCGAACCCCAGGACGGCCTGGTCCAGGCGACGGTCTCCGGCCTCTCCGGCCATGGCATCGCGTTGCTCGTCGGCTATGCCGCGTGCCTCGGGGTGCTCGGCGTGCGGCGCCGGGTCAGTTCCCTGTCCTAGAGTCGTAGAGCACCGTGTCGGCCGCACACACGACCCGGCGGCCGTCGCGCTGGACCACCTCACGCACCACCTTTGCGCGAAACGTCCCGCCCTCGACCCGGTGGCTGCGGAACACGATCCGCCACCGACCCTTGCGGGTGGTGCGGGCCTTGCCGACGCTCACCCCCTGATCGACCTGGCGGAGCCTGACGGTCCGACGCCGCTCACAGGCCTTCCGGGGCGAGCGCACCTTGCCGACGAAGACGACGCGGCGGTCGTCGGCGGGACGGAACCCGTCGATGGTCACCACACTGCGTGCCGCAGGCTTGACCGCAGCCGGTGCGGCGATCGGCGCGGCACTGCCGGTGTCGAACGCCAGGCTGAGCGCGATGACACCGACGACGGAGACGGCCAGACGGCGCGCGGACGGACGTGAGAAGGGCACGGGCAAACCTTGGACGCGTGTCGATGCGGGCGGGTCAGGCGAAGCGGTCCGGGTCACCGGCGCCGCGTCGTACCAGCTCGGGGACGCCGTCGGACCAGTCGACGACGGTGGTCGGCTCGGCCGGGGTCTCCCCCGCCTCCACCACGATGTCGACCTGGTGGTCGAGCTCCTCCTTGATCTCCCACCCCAGCGTGCGGGGCTCCTCCTCGCCGGGGAGGATCAGCGAGCTGGAGAGCAACGGCTCGCCCAGACCGTCGAGAAGGGCGCTGACCACCGCGTGATCCGGGATCCGGACGCCGACGGTGCGCTTCTTGGGGTGCGAGAGCCGCCGCGGCACCTCGGGCATGGCCTTGAGGATGAAGGTGTAGGGGCCCGGGGTCGCGGAGCGGATCGCGCGGAACGCGGCGTTCTCCACGTGCACCATCTGGCCGAGCTGAGAGAAGTCGCGGCAGACCAAGGTGAAGTGGTGCCGGTCATCGAGACCGCGGATCGCGAGGATCCGGTCACGTCCGGCGTGGTTGCCGATCCGACAGCCCAAGGCATAGCCGGAGTCGGTCGGGTAGGCGATCAGCGCGTCGTCGTTGAGCGCGTCGACGATCTGCTGGATCAGCCGTGGCTGCGGATTGTCCGGGTGGACGTCGAGGTAGCGGGCCATCGAGACTCAGACCCGCACCGGCGTCTTGGTGGAGCGGCCGGCCTCCTTGAGGTCCCGGTGCAGCTCCTTGGGCAGCGAGAACGCCAGCGTCTCCTCGGCGGTCTGCACTGCGCGTGCGTCGGGATATCCGCGCTCGGCCAGGTAGGCCAGCACCTCGGTGACCAGGTGGTCCGGCACCGAGGCTCCCGAGGTCACGCTCACCGTGCTCACGCCGTCGAGCCATGCCTCGTCCAGCTCGCTCACGTCATCGATCCGGTACGACGCCTTCGCGCCGGCCTCGAGCGCGACCTCGACCAGCCGCACCGAGTTGGAGGAGTTCGCGGACCCGACCACGATCACCAGGTCCGCCGCCGCGCCGATCTCCTTCACCGCGACCTGACGGTTCTGGGTGGCGTAGCAGATGTCGTCGCTGGGCGGGTCCTCCAGCTGCGGGAACTTGGCGCGGAGGCGTCGTACCGTCTCCATGGTCTCGTCGACGCTGAGCGTGGTCTGGGAGAGCCAGGCGAGCTTCGCGTCGGCCGGGAACTCCAGGGCGTCCACGTCGTCGGGGTGCTCGACCAGCACGGTCTGCTCCGGGGCCTCGCCGGCGGTGCCCTCGACCTCTTCGTGCCCGGCGTGCCCGATCAGCAGGATGGTGTAGCCCTCCCGGGCGAAGCGCACCGCCTCCCGGTGCACCTTGGTCACCAGCGGGCAGGTCGCGTCGATCGTCTTCAACGCCCGGTCGGCGGCCTGCGCGTGCACCGCCGGAGAGACGCCGTGGGCCGAGAAGACGACCGTCTCCCCGGCGGGGACCTCGTCGAGCTCCTCGACGAAGATCGCGCCACGGGCCTCGAGGTTCGCCACCACGTGCTTGTTGTGGACGATCTGCTTGCGGACGTAGACAGGGGCCCCGTAGAGGTCGAGAGCCTGTTCGACGGTGACCACTGCACGGTCCACGCCGGCGCAGTAGCCACGCGGCGCGGCCAGCAGCACCTGGCGTTCGGCGTCGTCGATGAGGCGCGGCGTGCCGAGGTCGATCGTCATGGCACCGAGTTTAGGCGTCGGCTCCAGCAAGGCACGAACCGTCGCCGGGTCGAGGCTGGTTTGACGCTGCAGGTGCCGCGGCAGGCTCGGATCATGTCGACCAGCGATCCCCGCATCCACCCCGTCGCCGCCCGTGGCGAGGGCCGCGCTGCGCCGCCGGCGACGCTGGCCTGGGCCCTGCTGGCCGTCACCCAGGTCGTCGCCCTGCTCAGCTTCGTGGTGCCGGTGACGCTGTTCCGCCACGACCTCCCCGGGCGCGAAGTGGTCTTCGAGCTGCTGCCTTGGCTCAACGCGGCACTCCTGGCAAGTGCGCTGCTCCTGGTCGCGGTCACGCCGCGCCGACGGCTGATCGCGGTCGTCCTCGGCCTTCTGGTGCTCCCCGTCTCGCAGGTGCTGACCAACCTCGCCAGCTCGATCGCCTTCGACACGCCCTCGAACTACGAAGACTTCGTGGCATGGCAGATGGCCTTCGGCGCCATCAGCACCGCGTTGCTGGTGACCGCCTGGGGTGTCGCACGGCTCCGCAGCCGGCTCTGGCCGCTCGGCCTGCTCGCGATCCCCGTGGTGACCGGGGTCCAGATCGCGATCGGGCCCCAGATCGAGCACACGTTCTGGCGGCTCTTCGGGAGCGGCGGGAGCGACGTATCGCTGGTGGTCTCCTTCGCGCTCTCCTGGTGCTACTCCTCGCTGCCCTTCGTGGCCGGCGGCGCCCTGTGCTGGGTGCTCGACCAGGTCCTCGGCACCCGTGAGCAGCATCCGTTCCCCGACGAGCTGCCCCTCACCCACCGCGCCTGAAATGAGAACCGGCCCGGTGCGCAGTGCGCACCGGGCCGGCTCTCGTTTGCACGAAGGTCAGGCCTTCTCGGCGTCCTCCGCCGGGGTCTCCTCGGCGTCCTCCGCCGGGGTCTCCGCAGCCTCGGTCTCCGCAGCCTCGGTCTCCGCAGCCTCGGTCTCCTCGACCTGGGCCTCCTCAGCCGGGGTCTCCTCGACCGTCTCCGCCGGAGCAGCCTTCGGCGCGGCCGGCGTGTAGGCCTCGGTGACCAGCTCGATCACGGCCATGGGCGCGTTGTCGCCCTGACGCGGACCGATCTTGGTGATCCGGGTGTAACCGCCGGGACGGTCCGCGAAGCTCGGCGCGATCTCGGTGAACAGGGTGTGCACGACGCCCTTGTCACCGATGACCTTGAGCACCTCGCGGCGCTGGTGCAGCGGGTTCTCCCCCGCGTGCGCCTTGCGCGCCTTGGTGATCAGCTTCTCGGCGTACGGACGCAGCGTCCGGGCGCGCGACTCGGTGGTGGTGATCCGGCCGTGCTCGAAGAGCTGGGTGGCCAGGTTCGCCAAGATCAGACGCTGGTGGGCCGGGCTGCCGCCGAGGCGGGGGCCCTTCTTGGGCTTGGGCATTGCTTCTCTCGATTCTCCCCGGCCGTATCAGGTACCGAGGTTCTGGGCCGGCAGCGTGGCGCCGCCGGCGGATCACATCAGAACTGCTCGTCCTCGACGAACGAGCTGTCGTCGTCGTCATCGCTGTAGGCCAGCGCGGCGGCCGGGTCGAAGCCCGGAGCGCTGTCCTTCAGTGACAGACCCATCTCGACCAGCTTGGCCTTGACCTCGTCGATGGACTTCGCGCCGAAGTTGCGGATGTCCAGCAGGTCCTGCTCCGAGCGGCCGATGAGCTCACCCACGGTGTGGATGCCCTCGCGCTTGAGGCAGTTGTAGGACCGGACGGTCAGCTGCAGGTCCTCGACCGGGAGGGCGAGGTCGGCGGCGAGCTGCTCGTCGACCGGCGACGGGCCGATGTCAATGCCCTCGGCCTCGACGTTGAGCTCCCGAGCCAGACCGAACAGCTCGACCAGGGTCTTACCGGCCGAGGCGATGGCGTCACGCGGCAGGATCGACGGCTTGGTCTCGACGTCGATGACCAGCTTGTCGAAGTCGGTGCGCTGCTCGACACGGGTGGCCTCGACCTTGTAGGTCACCTTCAGCACGGGGCTGTAGATCGAGTCGACCGGCATCCGGCCGATCTCGTTGTCGTCGCCCTTGTTGAGGACGGCCGAGACGTAGCCGCGGCCGCGCTCGACGACGAGCTCCATCTCGAGCTTGCCGTTGTCGGAGAGGGTCGCGATCTTCAGGTCGGGGTTGTGCACCTCGACACCGGCCGGCGGCGCGATGTCGGCGGCGGTGACGTCACCGGCACCGGACTTGCGCAGGTACATGGTGACCGGCTCGTCGTGCTCGGAAGAGACGACGAGGCCCTTCAGGTTCAAGATGACCTCGGTGACGTCCTCCTTGACGCCCTCAATGGTCGAGAACTCGTGGAGCACGGAGTCGATCTTGATGCTGGTGACCGAGGCACCGGGGATGGAGGACAGGAGGGTACGACGCAGCGAGTTGCCGAGCGTGTAGCCGAAGCCGGGCTCGAGAGGCTCGATGACGAACCGCGACCGGAACTGGTCGACGGTCTCCTCCGACAGGGTGGGGCGCTGTGCGATGAGCACTGGTTTCGTTTCCTTTCCGGGCCGACCGCTATATGACGACCCAGACCGACGAGGACGTGGTCCTCACAGGTTGATATCGGGCGAAAACTCCGGCGTCCCCATCCGGCCCTCCACACACGCGGAGGGGCCGGACGGGGAGCCGATGGGGGTCACTTCTTCGAGTAGAACTCGACGATCAGCTGCTCCTGGATCGCGACGTCGATCTGCTCGCGGACCGGGAGCTGGTGCACCAGGATGCGCATCCGGCTCGGCAGGGCCTCGAGCCACGCCGGGACGACACGCTCGCCGTGGGTCTCGCGCGCCACGATGAACGGGGTCATCTCCAGCGACTTCTCGCGCACGTCGATGATGTCGTACTGGCTGACCTGGAAGGACGGGATGTCGACCTTCTTGCCGTTGACCAGGAGGTGGCCGTGGGTGACCATCTGACGGGCCTGACGGCGGGTCCGGGCGAACCCAGCGCGGTAGACGACGTTGTCGAGGCGGGCCTCGAGCTGCTGAAGCAGGTTGTCACCGGTCTTGCCCTGGCGACGTGCAGCCTCCACGTAGTAGCGGTGGAACTGCTTCTCCATCACGCCGTAGGTGAAGCGAGCCTTCTGCTTCTCCTGCAGCTGGTTGCGGTACTCGGACTCCTTGACGCGCGCGCGGCCGTGCTGGCCGGGGGCGTAGGGGCGCTTCTCGAACGCCTTGTCCTCACCGACGAGGTCGACGCCGAGACGACGCGACTTCTTGGTCATGGGGCCGGTGTAACGGGCCATCTCTCTTTGACTCCTTCAGTCTCTCGTCGCAGCTCAGACGCGCCGGCGCTTCGGCGGGCGGCAGCCGTTGTGCGGGGCGGGGGTCACGTCCTGGATCGTGCCGACCTCGAGGCCGATGGCACCCAGGGAGCGGATCGCGGTCTCGCGGCCCGAGCCCGGGCCCTTGACGAAGACGTCGATCTTCTTCATACCGTGCTCCATCGCCCGACGACCGGCGGCCTCGGCGGCCATCTGCGCGGCGTACGGGGTGGACTTGCGGGAGCCCTTGAAGCCGACAGTGCCGGCAGAGGCCCACGAGATCACCGCACCGGTCGGGTCGGTGATCGTGACGATGGTGTTGTTGAACGTGCTCTTGATGTGGGCTTCGCCCTGAGCGACGTTCTTCTTCTCCTTGCGGCGGACCTTCTTCGCGCCCGCGCGAGCCTTGGGAGGCATTCAGTATCTCCTTGAGAAAGCTGGTCGATGCCGGCGGTCGAGGTGCGGAGCCTCGAGACCTCCGGCGAGGTCGATGGCCTTACTTGGCCTTCTTCTTGCCGGCAACCGTGCGCTTGGGACCCTTGCGGGTGCGCGCGTTGGTCTTGGTGCGCTGACCGCGGACCGGGAGGCCCTGGCGGTGACGGCGACCCTGGTAGCTGCCGATCTCGATCTTGCGACGGATGTCGGCCTGGACCTCGCGACGGAGGTCACCCTCGATCTTGAAGTTCGCCTCGATCTCGTCACGGAGCTTGACCAGCTCCTCGTCACCCAGCTGGTGCACGCGGAGGTCCGGGCTGACGCCGGTGGCCTCCAGCAGCTGCTGGGCGCGGGTACGGCCGATGCCGTAGATGTAGGTGAGAGCGACCTCGATGCGCTTGTCACGCGGAAGGTCGACACCAACGAGTCGTGCCATGAGTGGCGGTTCTCCTTGTGCTGCACGGTGGTCTGGTCGTGGCGCGTCCCGCTGCTCGATCCGAGGTCCCGGGCCCCGGCCATCCGTTCCGGGGGTGGTTCACCGCCGACCGCTGGGTCGACGGCTGAGCGCGCACGTCGTGGTGTGTTCAGTTGTCCTCGCCCGCCGTGGCGGCCGAGTGCTGCCTCAGCCCTGGCGCTGCTTGTGGCGCGGGTTGTCGCAGATGACCATGACGCGGCCGTGGCGACGAATCACCTTGCACTTGTCACAGATCGGCTTGACGCTCGGGTTGACCTTCATGTCAGCCCTTTCTGGTTGCGGCTGTCGTTACTTGTAGCGGTAGACGATCCGACCGCGGGACAGGTCGTACGGCGAGAGCTCGACCACGACCCGGTCCTCAGGGAGGATCCGGATGTAGTGCTGCCGCATCTTGCCGCTGATGTGTGCGAGCACCTTGTGCCCGTTGCTCAGCTCGACGCGGAACATCGCGTTGGGAAGGGCCTCCACAACGGAGCCCTCCATCTCGATGACGCCCTCTTTCTTGGCCATGTCCTCACAAATCTGATCGGGTGTGTGCCTACCGGTGACCCGGGAACCTCCCCCGTCCCGCACTCGCGTGTGGACGGTGGTGGACCTCATGTGGCCGTGTCATGACGCCCCCGCCGGAAGGAACCGACCGGCAGCCGCGAGCATCACGACGCAGACCCATGTTGGGCCGACACGCCAGTTTAGGGCGGCGCGCCAACCAACCCCTAATCCACGACGCTCTCGCGCCTCACCCGGCAAGCAGCTCGAGGGTGCGCACCCGGGCCGGGACGGCATCGGTCGCGGTGCCTGCCAGGGCTCCCGCCACCGGGTTGACCATCACCTCGTCCACCCCGTACGACGCCGCCAGCTCCTCGATCCGGGCCCGGGCGGTCACCGGGTCGGCGACCACCCACCGCTCCCGCATCGTCTCGGCGAGCTCGCGGTGCTGCGCCGGCAGCCCCGCGAAGGTCGCCTCGGCGTCCTCCACCGACGGCTGCGGGGTCAGCGGCTGGCCGGTGCGCAGGGCGAGCATCTGCAGCATCTGCGGCACGGCGAGCCGGCGGGCCTCCTCCGTGGTCTCGGCCACCGACACGTTGAGCGTCAGGAAGGTGCGCGGTCCGGTCGCCTCCGGAGACGGCTGGAAGTTCGAACGGTAGAGGTCGAGCGCCTCGGCGGTGCCGCTGCCGGAAAAGTGGTGGGCGAAGACGTAGGGGAGCCCCTTCTCCGCGGCCAACTTGGCCGAGTAGTCGGAGGAGCCCAGCAGCCAGATGGTCGGCACCGAGGTCGCCGACGGGGTGGCTCGCAGCTCATGGGTGCGGCCACGCAGCGCCAGCCCGACACCGGCCGGCTCCATCATCGCGAGCACGTTGTCGACGTACTCGGGGAACTGGGCGACAGCGTCCTCGGTGACGCCCCCGGCGCCGTGCCGCAGCGCCCAGCTGGTCACCGGGTCGGTCCCCGGGGCCCGTCCGATGCCGAGGTCGATCCGCCCGGGGAACGCCGCCTCCAGGAGCGCGAACTGCTCGGCGATCACCAGGGGGGCGTGATTGGGCAGCATGACGCCGCCGGAGCCGACCCGGATCCGCTCGGTGCGGCCGGCCACCATCGAGATCAACAGCGGCGGGTTGGTGGCGGCAACAGCCGGCATGTTGTGGTGCTCGGCGAGCCAATAGCGGCGGTAGCCGAGGCGATCGGCTGCCTGCGCGAGGGTGACGGTGGCGGCGAGGGCGTCGCTGGTGGTCTGGTCGACACGGACCGGCACCAGGTCGAGGACGGAGAGTTGCACGGACATCATTGGTGAAAGGCGCGCGCCGTCCCGGACATTCCCGAACCGGCCGGTGAGCCCGGTCAGTCGCTCGTGGTCGCGCTGCGGCGGACCAGGAAGAAGCCGGCCACCATCGCGGCAGCGCAGAGCAGCGCGAGCATCACCATGTCCATCAGGTAGTGCCCGGCGCCGGCGAGCGCGATCCAATCCTCGCTCTCCCGGTCCTCCTGACCCCGCACCAGCCCCATCGCCGACGCTGTGGCCGCGTAGGCCCAGCGCGACGGCGAGAGCCACGCGATCTGCTCCAGCAGCGGGCGGCCGGCGATCGCGAAGAGCGCACCGGAGAGCACCAGCTGCACCATGATCACGCCGACCAGCGCCGGCATCGTCTGCTCGGTGCTGGTCACCAACGCGGAGAGTGCCAGGCCGGCCACCGCCATGGTGAAGGAGAGCGCGGCGATGGTCACGGCGACCCGCAGCGTGCCGAGCGGACCGTCGGCGCCGGGCAGCCCGACAGTCGCGATGAAGGTGACCACGAGACCCTGCACGAAGGCCGCGGAGCCGAGCACCAGGATCTTGGAGCCGAAGTAGGCACCGGGTGAGAGGCCGACGGCATACTCCCGCTTGTAGATCGGCCGCTCCCCGACCAGCTCCCGGATCGAGAGCGCGGTGCCCATCAGACAAGCCGCCACGATCAGCACGATGAGGCGTTGCGTCGCCTCCGCGGCGTGCAGCACGGTGACCGTGGTGCCGTCGGGGCGGGTGATCACCTCGCTGGTCGCATCCAGCGAGAGGCCATCGCTGCCCGGGACCAGCCGGCTCAACGCGCCGAGCACGAGTGGCAGCAGGATCAGCATCCCGAGCAGCAGGCGGTCGCTGCGGACCACCGCCGCGTTGCGGGCGACCAGTGTCACCAGTTGGCGTCCGAAGGACTGGTGTGGCGGCGCCGGAGGCGCCTGCACCGGACGGACTGCCCCGCTCTCCCGGGGCTGCGGTTGGGCCGGGATCCGGCGCCAGAGGTCCGGGGAGTCGAGCAGGTCGAAGACCTCGGGGTAGCTCTGCTGACCGAAGTGGGCGAGCACCCCCGACGGCGGGCCGAAGTAGGCGATCCGACCCCCGGGCGCCAACACCATCACGTTGTCGCAGAGGTCGAGCGCCAGCACCGAGTGGGTCACCACCATCACCACGCGACCGTCGTCGGCGAGTCCGCGGAGCTGGCGCATCACCTCCAGGTCGAGCCCTGGGTCGAGTCCGGAGGTCGGCTCGTCGAGGAAGAGCAGTGGCGGTGCGGTGAGCAGCTCGGTAGCGATGGAGACGCGCTTGCGCTGGCCCCCGGAGAGTTGGGTGCCGATCCGGTTGTCGAGCCGCTCGGTGAGCTGGAGCTGCTGGGCGACGAAGCCGACCCGGGCGTCACGCTCGGCGGCGGTGGTGTCGGGCGGGAGTCGCAGGCGGGCGGCGTACCCGAGACCCTGGCGCACCTTCAGCTGCGGATGCTGGATGTCCTGCTGGGGCACCAGGCCGATCTGGAAGCGCAGCTGATCGTAGTGGGCGTAGAGGTCGTGGCCCTGCCAGACCACTCGGCCATGGCTGGCCGGCTTCAGCCCGGTGAGCGCGCCGAGCAGGGTGGACTTGCCGGCACCCGAGGGACCGATCACCGCGGTCAGGCTGGACGGCGCGAGCTGGAAGGAGACGTTCTCGATCAACCGCTTGCCGCCGGCGACGACCTGGGTCAGGCCCTCGGCGTACAGCGTGAACTCGTGTGTGGTGGCCGAGGCCACCAGGCGTTGCCCGTCCCACCGGAACGTCTGGTTGCCGATGATCACCTCGGCACCCGTGGCCAGTGGTGCAGGGCCGGTGACCCGATGCCCGTCGACGAAGGTGCCGTTGAAGCTGCCGAGGTCGTGCAGCAGCGCGGGAGCCGTCGCCGTCGCCGGGTCCAGGCGGGCATGGCGCCGGCTGGTCAACGGGTCCTCGAGGACGATGTCGTTGGTCCGGTCACGACCGATGGTCAGGCTGCGGCCGGCATCGACCAACTGGGGCCGGACCACCGAGTGACCGTGCGCAAGCTGGCCGGGCGGCAGCACCGCCTGCGGGTTCCAGGCCTCGACCGGACTCGGAGGGCTGGGTGGCGGCGGAGCCGGAGGTGCGCTGGGCACAGCAGCCACCACGACCTCCTCCCCGTCCGGACCACCGAGGTGGAACCGGAGCGGGGAGGCGGCCAGCGGCAGGCGGGAGATCGCCCGTCCGTCGACATAGGTGCCGTTGCTGGAGGTGTCGTGGAGCACCCAGCCGGTGGGCTCCCACTGCAGCCGGGCGTGGTGGCGTGAGGCCTGGGTGTCGGAGACGAGTACGTCGCACCCGGCCTCACGACCGATCACGACCGTCGGGCCCGAGAAGGTACGGGTGGCACCGGACCACTGCACCTGGATGCGATCCACAGGTTTCCTCGCCGAGCTCGGGAGCGCTGACGAGGAAACCCTAGATCATCCCTCAGCGCTTCCAGTCCGGCCCCTCGGTGTCGTCGACGTCGTCGGCGTCGGGCGCCACCGTGGCGTACTCCGGGTCGTTGCGGGTCTTGAGCAGGCTCGCCACCGCCGTGATCACCAGGGTCGCGATAATGACGCCCAGGCTCAGCAGCGAGGAGATCTCCGGGACCTTGACGTGCTCGCCGCCGTTGATGAACGGCAGCTCGTTCTCGTGGAGCGCGTGCAGCACCAGCTTGACGCCGATGAAGGCGAGGATGAACGAGAGACCCAGCGAGAGGTAGACCAGCTTCTTCAGCAGGCCGCCCAGCAGGAAGTAGAGCTGGCGCAGACCCATCAGCGCGAACACGTTCGCGGTGAAGACCAGGTAGGGCTCCTGGGTGATGCCGAAGATGGCCGGGATCGAGTCCAGGGCGAAGAGGATGTCGGTGACGCCCAGGGCGATGATCACGATCAGGATCGGGGAGACCACGCGGGTGCCGTTCTCCACCCACCACAGCTTGAGCCCGCGGTACTCCGTGCCGACGTTCATGTGGCGCTGGGCGAACTTGACGACGATGTTGTCCTCGGGGTGCTCCTCCTCGTCGCTGGTGTAGCTCTTCACCAGGGTGTAGGCCGTGTAGACCAGGAACGCGCCGAAGATGTAGAAGACGAAGCTGAAGTTCTCGATCAGCGTGTAGCCGACCGCGATGAAGATGCCGCGGAAGATCAGCGCCAGGATGATGCCCACCATCAGCGCTTCCTGCTGATACTTACGGGGCACCTTGAGCGCCGACATCAAGATGATGAAGACGAAGAGGTTGTCGATGGAGAGGCTGTACTCGGTGAGCCAGCCCGCATAGAACTCGATGCCGTAGTCGTGGCCGTGGTAGAGCAGCGTCCACATGCCGAAGATCACCGCGGCGCCGATGTAGAAGCACAGCGCGATCGCGCACTCCTTCATCGAGGGCTCGTGCGGGTCGCGGGCGATGACGATGACATCGAAGATCAGCACGCCGACGGTGACGGCGATGGTGATCGTCCATTCCAGGGTGGAAACGTCCATGGGGATCCTTGAGGGTCCTTTACTGAGCGGTCGATTGATCGCCCGAGGTCTCTTCCGCCGCGGACAGGCGACCTCCGGGCCCGGACCGGTCGACGTTGACCGGTCGTGATGACGACCCCGGAGCGAAGGAGTACTCCCCCCTGGTGGCGTCATCCTCCCACGTGATCCCCAGCATCGATGATTCGGGAGCAGCCTTCAAGACGCCCGCTCCGGCCCACCGGTGCAGGCAGCCTCAGGGCAGGCCGGTCACCCGTGCCATGGTGGCCAGCTTGGCGCCGGTCTCCCGGACCTCGGACTCGGGGTCCGACCCGGCCACGATCCCCGCGCCGGCGAAGAGTCGCAGATGCTCCTGGTCGAGCACCGCGGCGCGAATGGTGACAGCGAACTCCCCGTCCCCGTCGGCGTCCACCCAGCCGACACAGCCGGCGAAGTAGTCCCGCAGGTCGCCCTCCAACGCCGCGATCGTCGCTTGGGCCGCCTCGACCGGCACTCCGCCGACCGCCGGAGTCGGGTGCAGCATCTGGGCCAGCGCGAGGGCGGTCGGACCGGCGGTGCCGGCGGCCAACCGAGCCGAGATCGGGGAGGCCAGGTGCCAGACGGTGTCGGTGGCGATCACCTGCGGGCGGGCCGGCGCCTCGACCTCCACGCAGACCTCCTTCAGCGCGGTCACGATCGCGTCCACGACGTAGGCGTGCTCGGCGAGGTCCTTGGCCGACTCCAGCAGTCTCTCGCTGCGCTGCCGGTCCTCGTCCAGGTCGTCCGAGCGCGGCACCGATCCGGCCAGCGGGGTGCACTGGATCTGCTCGCCGGTACGACGCACCAGCAGCTCCGGACTCGCCCCGACCAGCAGCGGGCCGCTCGCATCGCCCGCGGTGAGCGGGACGGAGAAGACGTAGCGACCGGGACGTGTCTCCAGCAGCCGGTCGAGCAGCTCGGCCGGATCGAGCGCCGGGTCGCTGACCACGTCGAGGCAGCGGCCCAGCACCACCTTGTGCAGGTGACCTTGGGCGATCTGCGTCAGCGCGGTCCGCACCATCTCCGCGTACTCGGCCGACGTCGGAAACTCCCGCACCCGCCACTCCCGGTCCACCGGGGGCGCGGCCGGGCCGCGTAGCGCGCGCTCCGCACCGACGACCTGGTGCAAGATTCCCGGCGCGCCGGGAGCGAACGAGAGCGCCCCCAGGGCGCGCTCGCCCGGGCCGAGCGCCGCGACGACCTGGTCGCCCCAGGCGCGCGACGAGCCGTCCGGGGTGGACCAGGTGCGGATCACCCGCTCGGCCACGTACGCATCCGGCCCCGAGGCGAAGAGGAGCGGACGGGCCGCGAGTCCGGCCGGGGTGATGACGTCGGGGGTGTCCACCCGGTCAGTCTGCCGGACCGCCGAACGGCACGCCGCGCGCGGTGAGCTGCTGGCGGCCGCCATCCAGCGCGGTCAGCACCCAGACCCCGGTCTCGGTGAGCGCGAAGGTGTGCTCGTAGTGCGCGGCCCAGGAGCCGTCGAGGGTGACCACGGTCCATTCGTCCGGCGCGATCCCGCTCGCCTGGTCGCCCAGGACCACCATCGGCTCGACCGCCAGCGCGATGCCCGGCTTCAGCCGTGGCCCGCGGCCCGGACGGCCGTAGTTCGGGACGTCGGGCGCCATGTGCATCGCAGTGCCGATGCCGTGGCCGGTGTAGTCCTCCACGATGCCGTATTCCCCCGCGGCACGTACGGAGGTCTCCACGGCGTGCCCGATGTCGGAGACGCGGCCACCGGGACGGACTGCGGCGAGACCCGCCCACAGTGCCTCCTCGGTGACCCGCAGCAGCTCAGCCACCGGAGCGGCGATCTCGCCGACGGGGACGGTGATCGCGGCATCGCCGTGCCACCCGTCGACGATCGCGCCGCAGTCGATCGAGATGACGTCGCCCTCGGCCAGCACCCGTGCGCCGGGGATGCCGTGCACGACCTCCTCGTTGACCGAGGCGCAGATCGATGCCGGAAAAGGGGGCTCGCCGTACCCGAGGAAGGAGGGCTCGGCGCCGCTGTCGCGGATGTGCTCCTCGGCGATCCGGTCGAGCTCGGCGGTGCTGATCCCCGGGCGGACACGGGAGCCGAGCAGCTCCAGCGTCTCGCCCACCACCAGGCCAGCCGCCCGCATGGAGTGGATCTGCGCCGGGGTCTTGACCTGGATCCGACGGTCGCCGAACACGCGAGGCCGCCTGCGGGTCTCAGCCCTGAGGGGTCAGTTCGAGGGCTCCGAGGATCCGCTCGGTGACCTCGTCGACCTCGCCCATGCCGTCCACGGCACGAACCAGGCCGCGCTGGGAGTAGACCTCGACCAGCGGGGCGGTCTCGGCGAGGTAGACCTCCTGGCGTCGCCGGATGACCTCCTCGGTGTCGTCGGCACGACCCTCCGTCGTCGCGCGCTGCAGCAGCCGCGCCACGAGCTCGTCAGGGTCGGCGGTGAGCACCACCACGGCGTCGAGGTCGTGGCCGCCCACGGCCAGCATGGCGTCCAGCTCCTCGACCTGCGCCAGGGTGCGCGGGTAGCCGTCGAGCAGGAAGCCCGGCTCGGCGTCGGGCTCGGCGATCCGGTTGCGCACCATGTCGTTGGTGATCTCGTCCGGCACGTACTCGCCGGCGTCCATGTAGCGCTTGGCCTCGACACCCAGCGGCGTCCCCTGGGAGACGTTCGCGCGGAAGATGTCCCCGGTCGAGATCGCGGGTATGCCGGCCCGGTCCGCGATGTACGCGGCCTGGGTGCCCTTGCCGGCACCCGGGGGGCCCATGATGAGAAGACGCATTACCGGAGGAATCCTTCGTAGTTGCGCTGCTGCAGCTGGCTCTCGATCTGCTTCACCGTGTCGAGCGCGACACCGACCATGATCAGGATCGAAGTACCGCCGAAGGGGAAGTTCGCGTTGGCGTCGATCATGACGAACGCGATCAGCGGGATGAGCGAGATGACCGCGAGGTAGAGCGCGCCGGGCAGCGTGATGCGGGAGAGGACGTAGGACAGGTAGTCCTGGGTCGGCTTGCCCGCCCGGATCCCGGGGATGAAGCCGCCGTACTTCTTCATGTTGTCCGCCACCTCTTCAGGGTTGAAGGTGATCGACACGTAGAAGTAGGTGAAGAAGATGATGAGGCCGACATAGAGGGCCATGTGGGCGGGGTTGCCCTGATCGACCAGGTACTTGTCGACCCAGCCCACCCAGGCGGAGTCGCTGTTCTGGTTGAACTGCACCGCCATCGCCGGCAGGTACAGCAGCGACGAGGCGAAGATGACCGGGATGATGCCGGCCTGGTTGACCTTGAGCGGGATGTAGGTGGAGCTGCCGCCGAACATCTTGCGGCCGACCATCCGGCGGGCGTACTGGACCGGGATCCGGCGCTGCGCCTGCTCGATGAAGATGACCGCTGCCACGATCACCAGACCGATCGCGATGACCACGCCGAAGACCCACCAGCCCTGCTGCTTGCCGACCTGCCAGAGGGCGGTCGGGAAGGTGGCGACCACCTGGCAGAAGATCAGGATCGACATGCCGTTGCCGACGCCGCGTTCGGTGATCAGCTCGCCGAGCCACATGATCACCGCGGTGCCGGCGGTCATGGTGATCACCATGACCAGGAAGGTCTTGGTGCCGTCGCTGTGCAGCAGCGGGTCGGGGCAGCCCTGCAGCAGGTCGCCGGAACGTGCCAGCGCGACGATGCCGGTGGCCTGGAGCACCGCGAGGCCGAGCGTCAGGTAGCGGGTGTACTGGGTGATCTTGGTCTGACCGGCCTGGCCCTCCTTCTTAAGGGCCTCCAGCCGCGGGATCACGACCACCAGCAGCTGCAGGATGATGCTCGCGGTGATGTACGGCATGATGCCGAGCGCGAAGATCGTCAGCTGCAGCAGCGCGCCACCGGAGAAGAGATTGACCAGACTGTAGAGCCCGGCGTTGTCGCCCTCCTGGGCGATCTGGATGCACCTCTCGACGTTGGCCACGTCCACACCCGGGGCCGGGATCTGCGAGCCGGCCCGGAAGATCACGATGATCAACAGGACGAACAACAGCTTGCGCCGCAGATCCGGTGTCCGGAATGCGTTCACGAACGCGCTGAGCACTCGGGTCCTCTTTCTACTCCTGGCTGCCGCCGGCACGTGCCGTGGAACCGGTCATCGGTGACCACTGTTCCGGGGGTTGCGAGCGGCCGCGGGGAAGCCTAACAGGCAGGGGGTCGGTGGATGCGCGAAGGGCGCGGCAGGCGGCTCAACACCACACTGCCGCGCCCTCCACGATGGGTCACAGAACCGTGACGGTCCCGCCGGCGCCCTCGATCTTCTCCTTGGCGGAGTTGGAGAACGCATTCGCGCTCACCGACACCTTCACGGTGAGGTCGCCCTGGCCGAGCACCTTGACGGGCTCGCCCTTGCGCACCGCACCGCGGGCCACGAGCGACTCCGGGGTGACGTCGCCACCCTCGGGGAAGAGCTCGCTGATCCGGTCGAGGTTGACGACCTGGAAGGTCACCTTGAACGGGTTCTTGAAGCCCTTGAGCTTCGGCAGCCGCATGTGGAGCGGCATCTGGCCACCCTCGAACGCAACCGGAACCTGGTTGCGTGCCTTGGTGCCCTTGGTACCGCGACCGGCGGTCTTGCCCTTCGAGGCCTCACCGCGACCGACGCGCGTCTTGGCCTTCTTCGCACCCTCCGCGGGGCGGAGGTGGTGGAGCTTGAGAGTCATGGTCACTCGCCTCCGACAACCTCGACCGTCACCAGGTGACGGACGGTCTGGACCATGCCCCGGATCTCGGGACGGTCCTCCTTGATCACGACGTCGCCGATCCGCTTGAGACCGAGCGTGCGCAGGGTCTCGCGCTGGTTGGCCTTGCAGCCGATCGTCGACTTCTTCTGCTGGACCTTCAGCTGCGCCATCAGACGTTCACCTCGGTCTTCGCCGCGGCTGCCGCCTCGGCTTCGCCCTCGGCCTTCGCCTTCAGCAGCGCGGCCGGAGCGACGTCCTCGACCGGCAGGCCGCGGCGCGACGCAACAGCCTCGGGCTGCTCGAGCATCCGCAGTGCCTCCACGGTGGCGTGGACGATGTTGATCTGGTTCGACGAACCGAGCGACTTGCTCAGCACGTCGTGGATGCCGGCGCATTCCAGCACCGCACGCACCGGGCCGCCGGCGATCACACCGGTACCGGGGGCGGCGGGGCGCAGGAACACCACGCCGGCAGCCTTCTCACCCTGGACCGGGTGCGGGATGGTGCCCTGGATCCGAGGCACGCGGAAGAAGTTCTTCTTCGCTTCCTCGACACCCTTGGCGATCGCCGCGGGCACCTCCTTGGCCTTGCCGTAGCCGACGCCGACCAAGCCGTCACCGTCACCGACGACGACCAGGGCGGTGAAGCTGAAGCGACGTCCACCCTTCACGACCTTGGCGACACGGTTGATGGCGACGACGCGCTCGACGTACTGGTTCTTGTCGGCGCCGCCTCGGCGGTCGTCACGGCCGCCCCGGCGGTCGCCACCCGAACGCTGTCCGCGCTGGGCTCCGCTCATGAGTCTGTCTCCCTTGTCTTTCTCGCGGTCAGAAGCTCAGGCCGCCCTCGCGGGCGCCATCAGCCAGGGCCGCGATGCGACCGTGGTACTTGTTGCCGGAACGGTCGAAGACGACCGCCTCGATCCCGGCGTCCTTGGCACGGGCGGCGACGAGCTCGCCGACCTTCTTGGCCTTCGCGGTCTTGTCACCGTCGAGCGACCGCAGGTCGCCCTCCATGGTCGACGCGGACGCGATGGTCTTGCCGACCAGGTCGTCGACGACCTGGACGGAGATGTGCTTGGTGGACCGGGTGACCACCAGGCGCGGACGCGCGGCAGTGCCGGAGACCTTCTTGCGGCCACGGATCTGGCGACGCAGGCGAGACTTCGCCCGGGCCGAGAGGTGGCGCTGGTGCTTGAGAGTGATCGCCATGGTCACTTACCAGCCTTTCCGACCTTGCGACGGATGTGCTCGCCGGCGTACCGGACGCCCTTGCCCTTGTAGGGCTCGGGCTTGCGGAGCTTGCGGATGTTGGCGGCGACCTCGCCGACCAACTGCTTGTCGATGCCCTGGACACCCAGCTTGGTGGGGCCCTCGACGGCGAAGGTGATGCCGTCCGGGGCGTCGAAGATGATCGAGTGCGAGTAGCCGAGCTGGAACTCCAGCTGCGTCGGGCCCTTGGAGAGCACGCGGTAACCCACGCCGACGATCTCGAGCTTCTTCTCGTAGCCCTCGGTGACACCGATGACCATGTTGTTGATGAGCGTCCGGGAGAGGCCGTGGAGGGCCTTGCTCTCGCGGTGGTCGTCGGGGCGCTGGACGTCGAGGACGCCGTCGCCCTTCTCCACCGTGATCGGAGCGGCCACGGTGTGCGTGAGGCTGCCCTTGGGGCCCTTCACGGTCACGACCGCTCCGTCGATCTGGACGTCGACTCCGGCCGGGACCGGAACCGGGAGCTTGCCAATGCGCGACATTGCTGTGCTTCCTTCTTCCTGGTCCTCGTCACCAGACGTAGGCGAGGACTTCCCCACCCACGCCCTTCTGGTTGGCCTGACGGTCAGTCAGCAGGCCCTGGCTGGTCGAGATGATCGCCACGCCCAGGCCGCCGAGAACCTTCGGCAGACCGGTGTGCTTGGCGTACACCCGCAGACCGGGCTTGCTGATCCGGCGGACGCCCGCGATGGAGCGTTCCCGGTTGCGGCCGTACTTGAGCGTGATCGTCAGCAGCTGGCCGACGCCGTTCTCGTTGTCGGACACCTCGAAGGAGGTGATGTAACCCTCCTGCTTGAGGATCTCCGCGACGCCCTGCTTCAGCTTGCTGTACGGCATGGTCACCGCGTCGTGGTACGCCTGGTTGGCGTTGCGCAGACGCGTGAGCATGTCTGCGATCGGGTCAGTCATCGTCATGATGTGTGATTCCTTCTGCTGTGGTTTCCACCCACTCGGCGGCGGATGGACCTGCAACTTCGTGTGTTGTGGTCAGCTCACCAAGAGGACTTGGTGACGCCGGGAAGCTCGCCGCGGTGGGCCATCTCCCGCAGGCAGATCCGGCACAGGCCGAACTTGCGGTAGACGGCCTTGGGGCGGCCACACCGCTGGCAGCGGGTGTAGCCACGCACCGCGAACTTCGGCTTGCGCGCGGCCTTGACCTTCAGCGCGGTCTTCGCCATGTCAGTTCTCCTTGAACGGGAACCCGAGCTGCTTGAGCAGCGCGCGGCCCTGGTCGTCGTTGGTGGCCGTGGTGACGATGGTGATGTCCATGCCTCGGCTGCGGTCGATCTTGTCCTGGTCGATCTCGTGGAACATGACCTGCTCGGTGAGACCGAAGGTGTAGTTGCCACGCCCGTCGAACTGCTTGGGCGAGAGACCGCGGAAGTCACGGATCCGCGGGAGCGCGAGCGACAGCAGCCGGTCGAGGAACTCCCACATCCGGTCGCCGCGCAGCGTCACGTGGGCACCGATCGGCATGCCCTCACGCAGCTTGAACTGCGCGATCGACTTGCGAGCCTTGGTGACCGCCGGCTTCTGCCCGGTGATCGCGGTGAGGTCGCGGATGGCGCCCTCGATCAGCTTGGAGTCACGAGCCGCCTCGCCGACGCCCATGTTGACCACGATCTTGGTCATGCCGGGGACCTGCATGACGTTGGGGATCTCGAACTCGGCCTTCAGCGCCGGGAGGATCTCCTCGCGGTACTTCGTCTTGAGACGAGGGGTGACCTTCTCGGCGGCCACGGTGGTCTCGGTCATCCTCAGATCTCCTTACCGGTCGTGCGGGAGATGCGGACGCTGCGGGTGGAGCTGTACTCCGAGCCGTCGGGGCGACGCTTGGTCACCTCGACGCGCTTGTAACCCACGCGAGTCACGCCGTCGCCCTCGACCAGCATCACGTTCGACACGTGGATCGGCGCCTCGGTGGTGATGATGCCGCCGGTGTTGCCGGCGCGACCACCCTGGTCGACGACCTTGGTGTGCTTCTTGATGCGGTTGACGCCCTCGACGACCACCCGCTGCTCCTCGCGGAGCACCTTGATGACCTTGCCCTCGGCGCCCTTGTCCTTGCCTGCGATCACCTTGACGGTGTCGCCCTTCTTGATGCGGAGGTTCGGCTTACCCATCACAGCACCTCCGGGGCGAGCGAGATGATCTTCATGAACTTCTTGTCGCGCAGCTCGCGGCCCACCGGACCGAAGATGCGGGTGCCACGCGGCTCGCCGTCGTTCTTGAGGATCACCGCGGCGTTCTCGTCGAAGCGGATGTACGAGCCGTCGGGCCGGCGGCGCTCCTTGACGGTGCGCACGACGACCGCCTTGACGACGTCGCCCTTCTTGACGTTGCCGCCGGGGATGGCGTCCTTGACGGTGGCGACGATGGTGTCGCCGATCCCGGCGTAGCGACGACCGGAACCGCCGAGAACCCGGATGCAAAGGATCTCCTTGGCACCGGTGTTGTCGGCGACCTTGAGTCGCGACTCCTGCTGAATCATTTCTTCTCCTGGTTGTCGCGCCGGTTCTCAGCGTCTCGCGGACGGTGAGCCTGGCCGAACGGGTGGATTACTTGGCGCGCTCGAGGATCTCGACGACGCGCCAGCGCTTGGTCGCCGACAGCGGACGGGTCTCCATGATCAGGACCCGGTCGCCGACGCCACAGTCGTTCTGCTCGTCGTGCGCCTTCAGGCGGGTGTTGCGCCGCATGACCTTGCCGTAGAGCGCGTGCTTCACACGGTCCTCGACGGACACGACCACGGTCTTGTCCATCTTGTCGCTGACGACGAGACCCTCACGGGTCTTGCGCGAGTTGCGCTCAACCGTCTGGTCAGTCTGCTCGGCCATCAGTTCTCCTCCTCAGAACCCGGGGCGGTCCGAATACCGAGCTCGCGCTCGCGCACCACGGTGTAGATCCGGGCGATGTCCTTCTTGACCGTGCGGAGCCGCCCGTGGCTCTCCAGCTGGCCGGTGGCCGCCTGGAACCGCAGGTTGAACAGCTCCTCCTTGGCCTCGCGGAGCTTGGCCTCGAGGTCGATGTCGTTGAGCTCGTCCAGCTCAAACGCGCGCGTGGCGTTCGCCATCAGAACTCACCAGCCTCTCGCGTGATGAAACGGCACTTCATGGGCAGCTTGTGGATGGCTCGGCGCATCGCCTCGCGGGCGACGTCCTCCGGGACACCGGAGAGCTCGAACATGACGCGGCCGGGCTTGACGTTGGCGACCCACCACTCCGGCGAACCCTTACCGGAACCCATCCGGGTCTCGGCAGGCTTCTTGGTCAGCGGGCGGTCCGGGTAGATGTTGATCCACACCTTTCCACCGCGCTTGATGTGGCGGGTCATGGCGATACGAGCGGACTCGATCTGGCGGTTGGTCACGTAGTGACCCTCGACCGCCTGGATACCGAAGTCACCGAACGCCAGCGAGGTACCACCCTTGGCAGCACCCCGACGCTTCGGGCTGTGCTGCTTGCGGTGCTTGACGCGACGCGGCATCAACATGACTCAGGACTCCGTTCCGGTGGTCGGCTCGGCAGCGCCGGCCTCGGCGGCCGCCGGGGCGGACGCCTGGGCCTCGCGGTCCGAGCGGCTCGGGCGGTCACCGCGCGACCCGCGGGTCGGCCGGTCACCACGGTTGGGACGGCCGCCACGACCGGGGACACCGGCGCGGGCAGCGGCCTGGGCCTGACGCTCGGCACGGGTGCCGGCGACCTCGCCCTTGTAGATCCACACCTTCACGCCGATCCGGCCGAAGGTGGTGCGGGCCTCGTAGAAGCCGTAGTCGATGTCGGCACGCAGCGTGTGCAGCGGAACGCGGCCCTCGCGGTAGAACTCGGTGCGCGACATCTCGGCGCCGTTGAGGCGGCCCGAGCACTGGACGCGGACGCCCTTGGCACCCGAGCGCATCGCGGTCTGCATCGCCTTGCGCATCGCGCGGCGGAACTGCACCCGGCCGGCGAGCTGCTCGGCGACACCCTGCGCGACGAGCTGGGCGTCGGTCTCGGGGTTCTTGACCTCGAGGATGTTCAGCTGGACCTGCTTGCCGGTGAGCTTCTCCAGCTCGCCGCGGATCCGGTCCGCCTCGGCGCCGCGGCGACCGATCACGATGCCCGGACGGGCGGTGTGGATGTCGACGCGGACCCGGTCCCGGGTGCGCTCGATCTCCACCTTGGAGATGCCGGCCCGCTCCATGCCCTTGGAGAGCAGCTTGCGGATCGCGACGTCTTCACCGACGTAGGACTTGTACAGCTTGTCGGCGTACCACCGGGACTTGTGGTCGGTGGAGATGCCCAGACGGAAGCCGTTCGGGTTGATCTTCTGACCCATTACTTGGTGCTCCCCTTCGTGAGGACGTCCGCCGGCTGCACCGCGATGGTGATGTGGCTGGTCCGCTTGTTGATCCGGGTGGCGCGGCCCTGGGCGCGGGGGCGCCAGCGCTTCATGGTCGGGCCCTCGTCGACCCGGCCGACCGAGACGATCAGGTCGTCGGTGGACAGACCCTCGGTGGTCTCGGCGTTGGCAACGGCGCTCTCCAGGACCTTGTAGACGGTCTGGGCGGCGGCCTGCGGCATGAACTGCAGGCTGGTCAGCGCCTCGTCCACGGGCAGCCCGCGGACCAGGTCGACGACGCGGCGCGCCTTCATCGGGGTGATCCGCACGAACCGCGCGCTGGCGAACGCGCCCGGCTGGTCGCCGAGCAGCGACTCGCGCCGCGCGCTGGTGCGGGTACGCTCTCCTGCGCTCATCGGCGGCGTCCCTTCCTGTCTTCCTTCACGTGACCGCGGTAGGTGCGGGTCGGGGCGAACTCGCCCAGCTTGTGGCCGACCATCGAGTCAGAGATGAAGACCGGCACGTGCTTGCGACCGTCGTGGACCGCGATGGTGTGACCGATCATCGCCGGCACGATCATCGAACGGCGCGACCAGGTCTTGATGACGTTGTGGGAGCCCTTGTCGTTCTCCGCGTCCACCTTCTTCATCAGGTGGTCGTCGACGAAGGGACCCTTCTTCAGGCTGCGAGGCATGTCAGTTACTTCCTACCCTTGCCGGACTTGCGACGACGGATGATCTGGGAGTCGGAGGCCTTGCGCTTGCGCGTGCGGCCCTCGGGCTTGCCCCAGGGCGAGACCGGGTGGCGACCACCGGAGGTCTTGCCCTCACCACCGCCGTGCGGGTGGTCGACCGGGTTCATCACGACACCGCGGACGGTCGGGCGCTTGCCCTTCCACCGCATCCGGCCGGCCTTGCCCCAGTTGATGTTGGACTGCTCGGCGTTGCCCACCTCGCCGACCGTGGCGCGGCAGCGCACGTCGACGAAGCGCATCTCGCCCGAGGGCAGCCGCAGCGTGGCGCGCGAGCCCTCGCGGGCGACCAGCTGGGCGCTGTTGCCGGCCGAGCGGGCCAGCTTGGCGCCGCCGCCGGGACGGAGCTCCACGCAGTGGATGGTGGTACCGACCGGGATGTTGCGCAGCGGCAGGTTGTTGCCCGGCTTGATGTCGGCGCCGACGCCCGACTCCACCCGCATGCCCTGCTTCAGGTCCTTCGGCGCCACGATGTAGCGCTTCTCGCCGTCGGCGTAGTGCAGCAGCGCGATGCGCGCGGTGCGGTTGGGGTCGTACTCGATGTGCGCGACCTTCGCCGGCACGCCGTCCTTGTCGTAACGACGGAAGTCGATGATCCGGTAGGCACGCTTGTGCCCGCCGCCCTGGTGCCGGGTGGTGATCCGACCCTGGTTGTTCCGGCCGCCCTTCTTGGGCAGCGGACGGGTCAGCGACTTCTCCGGCGTGGTCCGGGTGATCTCGACGAAGTCGGCCACCGACGAGCCACGGCGGCCCGGGGTGGTCGGCTTGTACTTACGGATAGCCATATGTCTTCAGTCCTTCACTCGCCCGGTCAGGAGACCGGACCTCCGAAGATGTCGATGCGGTCGCCCTCGGCCAGGCTCACGATCGCGCGCTTGGTGTCCTTGCGCTTGCCGATGCCGTAGCGGGTCCGGCGGGTCTTGCCCGGCCGGTTGAGGGTGTTGACAGAGGTGACCTTGACGTTGAACACCTTCTCGACCGCGATCTTGATCTCGGTCTTGTTGGCGTCGGGGTGCACCAGGAAGGTGTACTTGTTCGCGTCGAGCAGGCTGTAGCTCTTCTCGGAGACGACCGGCGCGATCAGGATGTCGCGGTGGTCCTTGTGCAGCGTGCTCACTTGTCGGCCTCCTTGGCGGGCTTGGCGCCGGCGACGAACGCGTCGTACGCGGCCTTGGAGAAGACCACGTCGTCGCTGGCCAGCACGTCGTAGGTGTTGACCTGGTCGACGGCCACGAGGTGCACCTCAGGGGCGTTGCGCAGCGACAGCCAGGTGACGGTGTCGGTGCGCTCGAGCACCACGAGGAACTTGCGACGGTCGGTCAGCTCGAACAGGGCGGCCAGCGCGGACTTGGTCGAGGGGACCTCGCCCGTCACCAGCGACTCGACCACGTGGATCCGCTCGTTGGTGGCCCGGTCGGAGAGGGCACCGCGCAGGGCGGCGGCCTTCATCTTCTTCGGGGTGCGCTGGCTGTAGTCACGCGGCTGCG
The DNA here is from genome assembly GCA_008123405.1 of Nocardioides sp. BGMRC 2183. Taxonomy (GTDB): domain Bacteria; phylum Actinomycetota; class Actinomycetes; order Propionibacteriales; family Nocardioidaceae; genus Nocardioides. Next base: position 145,381 of record VSSA01000006.1, on the reverse strand, counting down.
GGCCGTGGACGGCGCCACCGCCGGCGAACTGCGGCGCGCGGGTCGAGCCCTGGCGGGCGCGACCGGTGCCCTTCTGCTTGTAGGGCTTGCGGCCACCGCCGCGGACCTCGCCGCGGGTCTTGGTGGCGTGCGTGCCCTGGCGGGCCGCGGCCTGCTGGGCGACGACCACCTGGTGGATCAGCGGGATGTTGGGCTCGACACCGAAGATCTCGGCGGGGAACTCAACGGAAACGATCTCGGCCATCTCGGATCAGCCCTTCTTCGCAGCCGTGCGGAGGACCACGAGACCGCCCTTGGGGCCGGGAACGGCGCCCTTGAGCAGGATCAGGCCCTTCTCCACGTCGACCGCGTGCACGGTGACGTTCTGGGTGGTGACCGTGTCGGTACCCATGCGACCTGCCATGCGCAGACCCTTGAACACGCGACCCGGGGTGGCGCAGGCGCCGATCGAGCCGGGCTTGCGGTGGTTGCGGTGCGCACCGTGGGAGGCACCGACACCGGCGAAGCCGTGACGCTTCATGACACCGGCGAAGCCCTTGCCCTTGCTGGTGCCGGTGACGTCGATGGCCTGGCCGGCCTCGAAGGTGTCGACACCGAGCTCCTGGCCGACGGTGTAGTCAGCGGCGTCCGCGGTGCGGATCTCGACCACGTGGCGGCGCGGGGTGGTCCCGGCCTTGGCGAAGTGGCCGGCCTGCGGCTTGTTGATCTTGCGACCCTCGATCTCGCCGAACCCGACCTGGATGGCGTTGTAGCCGTCCGCCTCGGGCTTGCGCACCTGAGTGATCACGTTGGTGGACGCTGCGACGACGGTCACCGGGATGATCCGGTTGTTCTCGTCCCACAGCTGGGTCATGCCGAGCTTGGTGCCCAGCAGGCCCTTGACGTTGCGTTCGAAAGTGGCGGTCATCGCAGATACCTCAGAGCTTGATCTCGATGTCGACACCGGCGGGCAGGTCGAGGCGCATCAGCGAGTCGACCGTCTTCGGCGTGGGGTCGATGATGTCGATGAGTCGCTTGTGTGTGCGCATCTCGAAGTGCTCGCGCGAGTCCTTGTACTTGTGCGGCGAACGGATGACACAGAAGACGTTCTTCTCGGTCGGCAGCGGCACCGGGCCGGCGACCTTGGCACCCGTGCGGGTGACGGTGTCCACGATCTTGCGCGCCGAGGTGTCGATCACCTCGTGGTCATAGGCCTTGAGCCTGATGCGGATCTTCTGTCCCGCCATAGGTCTCTCTCGTCCTTACTCGTCGTAACCGGGTCTGCCGTGTCCGACCCCCGAGGTCGGGCGTGTCGCGTTTGGAACGCGCACGACCGGACCGGTCGTGGGTGGAACTCGTGTGTTGTGGGCCGCCCGCGCCCTTCCCTAACGGGGCGGGCGTCGGACTGATCGGGTCTCCCCCGAGCGTCTCCCCCGACCGCTGCGAGCAGCTGACGGGGATCTCCCTCGGGGACGGAGTGCGACACACGTCGACCACCGAGGAGGCTCACCGCGGCGCGCTGTGCGATGTCGCAGAGTGCGAGCCGCGCGGGAGACACGATTCAGTAGTCAAGGTGTAGTGCACCCCGGCGACCCGCCGGAGCAACCTGACTATCTTGGCAGAGATCCGCAGGGGCACCAAATCGGAAACGACCTACCTCGCCAGCCGATGTCGGGGTGCAAGGATGAGCCGGATGAGTCCGACGTCCTTCCCGCCGCCGGGGGCGCCGCCACCCGAGGATCAGGGGCCGCCGCCCGCCGCCCCACCGCCGGCCGGACCGCGGGGAGCCGGCCCCGATGGGGCCGGGCCGAGTATCGCCCACCCCACCTATCGACCACCACCGGGCATGCTCGGCGCGGCACACCGGCCAGGCGCCGTACCGCTGCGCCCGCTGACGCTCGGCACGATGTACGACGGCGCCTTCCGGATCATCCGGTACAACCCGAAGGCAACGGTGGGGGCGGCGGCGCTGGTCACCGCGATCGGCATGTCGATCCCGGTCGCGCTGAGTCTGGCCTTCGCGCTGACGCTCGGCACCGGGATCGACCCCAGCGGCGATCCCGAGGCCGACCTGACCACCAGCGAGGCGCTGGGCCTGATCGGCTCGATGGGCGCGCTGCTGCTCGGCCTCTATGCCACCCAGCTGGGACTGATCTTCGTCACCGGAATGGTCGCCCACGTCACGCATGCCGCGGCGCTGGGACGCCGGATGAGCCTGGGCCAGGCCTGGGCCGCGACCCACGGCAAGCGGTGGCGGCTGATCGGCCTGAGCCTGCTGGTCGGTCTCGGCGGGCTGCTGCTGGTCTCCGTGCTGATCGCGCCGGTGATCGCCGTCGGTGTCCTCTCCGGCGACGTGTTGCTCACTGTCGGCCTCGCGGTGCTCGCGGGCGTGGCGATGGTGTGCCTCTTCGGATGGCTGTGGATCAAGCTCACCTACCTGACCAGCGCGATCCTGATGCTGGAGGACGGTGGCGTCGTCCGAGCGCTGGCCCGCAGTTGGCGGATCACCGGCCGGCACTACTGGCGCACGCTGGGGATCGCCCTGCTGACCATGCTGATCACCGCGGTCGCCGGCAGCATCCTGACCACCCCGATCAGCGTGGTCGGCCAGGTCGCCACCTTCCTCGCCCCGGAGTACATCTTCGTGATCCTCGCGGCCACCCAGGCGCTGGCCAGCGTCGTCCAGAACGCCTTCGTCACTCCGTTCGTGAGCGCGGTGAGCGCGTTGCAGTACCTGGATCTGCGCATCCGCAAGGAGGGGTACGACGTCGAGCTGATGCGACAGGCAGGGCTGTTGCCGCGATGAGCGCCCTCGTCGACGGGCCCGTGCTGAGCGCGCTGGTCGCCGCCGAGCCGCCACTGGACCCCAGTGGCGAGGAGGCCCGTCGGCGCCTCACCGAGGAGCTCGCCGACCCCCGGTACGTCGACCGCGGCATCGTCGAGCGCGTCCTGGACTGGATCGGCCGGGCCATCGACGACAGCATCGGCGCCGCCGAGGGGTGGCCGGCGCTCACCGTCCTCGCCGCGATCCTGGTGGTGCTTCTCCTTGCGCTCGCCCTCGCCTGGTTGGTGACCCGCGCTCGCAGCAGCCGTGCGGACCGCATGCCGTCCGCACGCCCAGCGCTGACGGACGAGGCGGTCGACGCCGCCACCCTCCGCGTCCGTGCGGAGGCGGCGTTGGCGGCCGGCGACGCGCGAACCGGGGTCGTCGACGGCTTCCGGGCGCTTGCGCTGCGCCAGATCGAACGCGGAGCGATCGACGGTGGGCCGCAATCGACCGCGCACGAGCTCGGTCGTGCCATCGCCGCCGTCCACCCCGGCCGGGCGTCCGCGCTCGTCGCGGCGGCCGACGCCTTCGACGAGGTGCTCTACGGCGACCACCCGGCGACCGCGGAGGTCGCACGCGAGGTTCTCGCCCTCGACGACGCGCTCGCGGGGGCGCACCGGTGAGCGGTCAGGTGAGCGGGCGTCGTACCGCGTGGCGACTGTGGACCGCCGTGGTGCTGGCAGTGCTCATCGCCATCGCACTGGCGGTGTGGCTCGGCCGCGGCGGCACCGAGTACGGCGCCCGCCTGGACCCGCGCAACCCGGGCCCCGAGGGGGCGCAGGCGGTGGCGGAGGTGCTGGCCGACTCCGGAGTCGAGGTCGAGATCGCCCGGGACGCCGACGCGCTCACCCGCGCCGACCCGGATGCCGCAACCACCGTGGTGGTCACCTCCACCGGGGCGCTGGCGCAGAGCACCACCGACCGGCTGCTGGCCGACGCCGGCGCTAGCGAGATCGTGCTGGTGACGCCGTCGTACGCGACGCTGCGGAGTTTCGACCCCGAGACCGCCGGTCCGGCGCCGAGCAGTGACGTCGAGGCCCGCTGCACCGCGGCGTCTGCGGACCTCTCCTACCTGCGCGACCTGGACCTGGTGGTCGACACCGCGGCCGCCTACCCGGGCCCGGGTTGCTTCGAGGTCGAGGACGGAGCGGTGCTCGCGCAGGTGGATGCAGGCGGCCACGACACAGTTCGGGCGTTCGGCGGTGGCGAGGCGCTGACCAACGAGCAGGTGCTGCGCGGCGACAACGCCGCGATCGCGTTGCGTCTGCTCGGGCAGAGCGACCGGCTGGTCTGGTACGTCCCTGACGCCACCGACGCGACCGCCGACGAAGCGGTCGGCCTCTCCTCACTGCTCCCCCGCTGGCTGCTGCCGTCGTTGGTGCTGGTGCTGGTCGCCGCAGCCGCGCTGGTGCTGTGGCGGGGACGACGGTTCGGCCCGCTCTCGACCGAGCCGCTGCCGGTCGTGGTCCGCGCCGCGGAGACCGCACGGAGCCGCGGTCGGATGTATCGGCGTGCCGACGATCGGGCCCATGCTGCGGCCGCGCTCCGGGCCGCCGCCCGCCGCGACCTCGCGGCCGGCCACGGCGAGGACCGCCTCACCAGCGACCAGGCGGCATTGCTCGCCCAAGATGCTCCCCCACCCGCCACCGACGGCGAGCTGCTCCGGCTCGCTCGTGAGCTCCACCAGCTGACCGTGTCACCCAGAGACGTGTCGCCCAGAGACACGTCACCCAGAGAGGACGGCCCGGCATGACCGAGCAGACCGACCCGACCAGCCCCGCGCCCGCCGTACCGGCGGCTCCCGCGACGGGCGGTGACGACGCCCTGCGCGAGCGCCTGCTCGCGGTGCGCCGCGAGGTGGCCAAGGCGGTGGTCGGCCAGGATGCCGCTGTCTCCGGTCTGTTGGTGGCGCTGCTGTGCCGCGGCCACGTACTGCTCGAGGGCGTCCCCGGTACGGCGAAGACCCTGCTGGTGCGCAGCATCGCGGCGAGTCTCGCGGTCGAGACCCGGCGGGTGCAGTTCACGCCGGACCTGATGCCCGGCGACATCACCGGCTCCCTGGTCATCGACGGTGGTGCGGGCGGCGAGCTGACCTTCCGGGAGGGGCCGGTCTTCACCAACCTGCTGCTCGCCGACGAGATCAACCGCACCCCACCCAAGACCCAGTCCGCACTGCTCGAGGCGATGGAGGAGGGCCAGGTCTCCGCCGACGGCGTCACCCGAGGGCTGCCGGAGCCGTTCCTGGTGGCTGCCACCCAGAACCCGATCGAGCACGAGGGCACCTATCCGCTGCCCGAGGCGCAACTGGACCGCTTCCTGCTCAAGGTGGTGCTGCCGGTGCCGCCGCGGACCGACGAGATCGAGATCCTCACCCGGCACGCAGGCGGCTTCGACCCGCGCGACGTCGCGGGCGCCGGAATCGCACCGGTCGCCGACGCCGATGACATCACCGCGGCGCGGGCAGCGGTCGGGCGGGTCCAGGTCTCTGCCGAGGTCGCGGCCTACATCGTCGACATCGCCCGGGCCACGCGGACCTCGCCGTCGCTCTCCTTCGGGGTCAGTCCGCGTGGCGCCACCGCTCTGCTGCGCGCAGCCCGCGCCTGGGCGTGGCTGTCGGGGCGTGACTTCGTGACCCCGGACGACGTCAAGGCGCTCGCCCACGCGACCCTGGCCCACCGCCTCGGGCTGCGACCGGAGGCGGAGCTGGAGGGGGTCGAGGTCGGCCGGGTCCTGGACTCCGCGCTGGGCGCCGTGCCGGTGCCTCGCTGATGATCTCGGGCCGCGTCCCGCTCCTGCTCCTGTTGGGGGTGGGGGCGGTGGTGCTGCGTCCGTCCGGCAGCACAGTCGCGTTGTGGATCCTGGCGATGGCACTGCTGGTCGGCGTCGACCTGCTGCTCGCGCCCCGCACCCGCGTCCTGGCCTGCCGCCGCGACGCGATCAGCCCGGTCCGACTCGGCGACCCGACCACCTCGGTGCTGCACGTGGAGAACACCGGACGGCGGCGGGTGCGCGCCGAACTCCGCGACGCCTGGCAGCCCAGCGCCGGTGCAACCAGCAACCGCCACCACTTCACCCTCCGCACCGGTGGTACGACGCACCTCCGCACGCCGCTGCAGCCCCGCCGTCGCGGGGACCTCCGTGCGGACGGCGTGACGCTGCGCTCCTGGGGCCCGCTGCGGTTGGCTGCCCGCCAGCACCGCTACCCGGTGCCCGGCGTGGTCCGCACGCTGCCGCCCTTCGCCTCCCGCAAACACCTCCCCTCCCGGCTGGCCCGGCTGCAGGACCTCGACGGCCGGGCCGCGGTCCGGGTGCGCGGTCAGGGCACGGAGTTCGACTCGTTGCGCGAGTACGTCCGCGGTGACGACGTGCGCTCGGTCGACTGGCGCGCCTCGGCCCGCTCCGCGCACGTGGTGGTGCGGACCTGGCAGCCCGAGCGGGACCGCCGGGTCGTGCTGGTGCTCGACACCGGTCGGACCAGCGCCGGGCGGGTCGGGGTGGACAGCACGACCGGCCGCGAGCTGGTCGGGGCGGCCGAGGACGAGGCGGGCCGCGTGGACGCCGTACCGCGTCTGGATGCGGCGATGGACGCCGCGTTGCTGCTCGGCTCGTTGGCTGCGCGCGCCGGTGACCGGGTGGACCTCCTGGCCGGGGACCGTCGGATCCGAGCGCGCGAGCGGATGGCCGGGGCACGGGACGTCGCCGGGCGGCTGGCGGAACGGATGGCGGACCTCGAGCCGAGGCTGGTCGAGACCGATTGGGAAGTCCTCTTCGGCGCACTGGCCGGCCTGGGGCGTCAGCGTGCGCTGGTCGTGTTGCTGACCGCGGTCGAGCCGGCCGCGATCAGCGACGGCCTGTTGCCGGTGCTCGGCCCGCTGCTGCGCCACCACCACGTGGTCCTGGCCTCGGTCCGCGACCCGGAGCTGTCCCGGCTGGCCGCCGCTGGACGCGATGGGGGGGCCGAGCTCACCATCGACGCGGTCTACGACGCGGCCGCCGCAGTCGCTGAGCTCGACCGGCGCGAGCGCACCCGCAAGGTGCTGCAGCGGATGGGGGTCGACGTGCTCGATGTCGACGCGGGTGGTCTCCCGCCGGCGCTGGCCGACCACTACCTGGCGCTGAAAGCGCAAGGCCGGCTGTAACCGGCGACCGGGTCAGGCCTGGGTGACCGCTCGGTCCTCGAGCAGGTCCGCGGCGAGGTCGCCGGTGGCGCCGCGCCGGGCGGCGGCTCGCCCGAGGGTGAAGACGTAGGTCAGGAAGACCGCTTCGGCAAGCACCCCGATCGCGACCCGAGCCCAGGTCGGGAGCCCCGACGGTGTCACGAACGCCTCGATCACGCCGCTGAGCGCGAGCACCGCGATCAGCCCGAGCGCCACGGTGATCGCGGTGCGTCCAGCCTCGGCGAGTGCTGCGGCCCGGCTCTGCCGGCCCGGTTCGATCCAGGACCAGAAGAGCCGCAACCCGACGCCTCCGGCGACGAAGACCGCGGTTAGCTCGAGCAGACCGTGCGGGAGGATCAGCCCCCAGAACAGGTCCCCGCGGTCGTGGCGCATCATGATCGAGCCGATCACGGCGAGGTTCGCGATGTTGTTGAAGAGCAGCCAGATCACCGGCAGGCCGAGGATGCCCAGCGCGATGCAGAGTGCGGCCACCCAGGAGTTGTTGATCCAGACCCGGGTGGCGAAGGCGCTGGCCGCGTTCTCGCTGTAGTAGCTCTCGAAGTCGTTGCTCACCAGCGCCTCGACCTGCTCGGGCGGCAGCAGGGTCTGCTCGACCTCGGGGTGCTGCAGCAGCCAGGCCATCATCACGCCGGTGACCACCACGTTGCCGGCCAGGCAGCCCAGCCACCACCACCGCAGGCGGTAGAGCGCTGCTGGGAAACGGTCGGTGAAGAAGTGCCCGACGTTGCGCCAGCCGGTGACCTTGCCGGCCAGCATGCTCACCCGTGCCCGGCCGAGCAGGGAGGAGAGGTAGGAGACCAGTTCGGCGTCGGGCGCAGAGGTCCGCACCACGGAGAGATGGGTGGCGACCTGTTGATAGGTGTCGACCAACTCGTCCGCCTCGGCCCCGGTACGACGCCGGGTCCGCACCAACGCCTCCAGCCGCGCCCACTGCGCAGCGTGGGCGGCGACGTAGGCGTCCAGGTCGATCCGGGGCACAGGCTCACCCTAGGGTGAGCCCGATGACCACCCCACCCACCACCCCGAGCGAGTTCGCCGCGGTCACCGACGACGACCTGGTGACCGGCGAGGGGGTCGCGCTCGACCTGCCGCCGGCCGCACTGGGGACCCGGATGGTGTCGGGCCTGATCGACGTGACGGTCACCGTGGCCCTGCTCTTCGTGGTGCTCATCGTGGTCTCGGTCGCCACGATCGGCGCCGACGAGGCCTTGGTCGGTGCCGCAGTGGTCCTGATCTCGATCCTGGTGTTCGCGGTCTACCCGACCACGATCGAGACCCTGACCCGGGGACGGTCCCTGGGCAAGCTGGCGCTCGGGCTGCGCACGGTGCGCGACGACGGCGGCCCGATCACCTTCCACCATGCGTTGGTGCGGGCGCTGATCGGCTACGTGGAGATCTACGCGTTCGCCGGGACGCCGGCCTTCTTCTCGATCCTGCTCAGCCGGCGCGGCAAACGGCTGGGCGACTACGCCGCCGGCACCCACGTGGTGCGGGAGCGGGTCGCGTTGCGGTTGCCGCTGCCGACACCGATGCCGCCGGAGCTCGCCGGCTGGGCGGCGCGGGCGGACATCACCGCGCTCCCGACCGGGCTGGCCCTGGCGATCCGGCAGTTCCTCGGTCGCGCCGACCTGGTGGACCCGGCCTCCCGCGACCAGGTGGCCCGGTCGCTGGCGGCCGAGCTGGCGCCGTACGTCGCTCCGGCGCCGCCGGCGGACGCATCCGCCGAGCGGGTGCTCGGCGCCGTGCTCGCCGAACGTCGTGAGCGGGATGCGCGCCGGTTGGCTCGCGAGGAGGACCTGCGGCGCCGACTGTGGGCTGCCCCGTAGGTCCTCAGTAGGTCCTCAGTAGGTTTGGCTGCGGCTCGGGTCGGTCACGCTTCCAGGGCACCGTCCGTGTCCGTGACTCCAGGAGCCCGCTCGACCCATGGCTGACCAGACCGACCTCACCGATCACACCAACCCCGCCGGCGCAGCTGCGGCGGAGACCGGCCCGCTCTCCAGTGCGGAGCTGGCGCGCGCCAAGGACGCCATCGACCGGGTGAACGCCACCTTCTCAGCGCGGGTGGTGGGCCAGGAGAAGGTGCGCACGGCGCTGCTGGTCACCTTGCTCGCCGAGGGGCATGTGCTGCTGGAGTCGGTGCCCGGCCTGGCGAAGACCCTGGCGGCCTCGACGATGGCGCAGGCCGTGTCGGCCCGGTTCTCCCGGATCCAGTGCACGCCGGATCTGCTGCCCTCCGACATCATCGGCACCCAGGTCTACGACCCGCGGCGCCACGAGTTCGAGACCCAGCTCGGCCCGGTGCACTCCAACTTCGTGCTGCTCGACGAGATCAACCGGTCCAGCGCCAAGACCCAGTCGGCGATGCTGGAGGCGATGCAGGAGCGGCAGACCTCGATCGCCGGCGTGATCCATCCCCTCCCCGACCCGTTCATGGTGCTGGCCACCCAGAACCCGATCGACGAGGAGGGCACCTACGTCCTCCCGCACGCCCAGATGGACCGGTTCCTCATGAAGGAGATCGTGGACTACCCGGCCGAGGCCGACGAGATCCAGGTCCTCGACCGGATCGGCGACGGCACGCTGGGCCAGCACATGGACAAGGTCCAGCCGGCGATCACCACCACCGACGTGATGGATCTGCAGTCGATGGTTCGCCGCGTCTACGTGGACCCGGCGATCAAGCGCTACATCGTCGCGCTCATCGCCGCCACCCGGAACATCGAGCAGCTGCTGGGCCGCGAACTCGCGAACTACGTCGAGGTCGGTGCCAGCCCCCGCGGATCGATCGCCTTCTTCCAGGCGGCCCGGGCGATGGCGGTCGTGCAGGGACGGCACTACGTGATCCCCGAGGACGTCCGCGAGCTGCGTTACCCGATCCTGCGCCACCGGATCCACCTCAGCTTCGAGGCGCTGGCCGACCGGGTGTCGCCGGAGACCGTGATCGACGCGGTGTTCCGGATGATCCCCACGCCGTGACCGGGGCGGTCCCCCTATGGCACATCTGACCAAGGTCAAGTCCAAGCTCTCCATCCACGCCCACCGCAAGGTGCGCGGCGTACTGGAGGGCGAGTACGCCGCCGCCCAGATCGGCCGCGGGATCGACTTCAACGACCTGCGTGAGTATGTCCGCGGCGACGACGTGAAGGACATCGACTGGAAGGCGTCGGCCCGCGGCCGGCAGCTGCTGGTCAAGCGGTACGTCGCCGAGCGTCAGCACACCGTGATGCTCTGCGTCTCCACCGGCCGGTCGATGGCCGCGTCCAACGACGCGATGGTGAGCAAGCGCGAGCTGGCGACCTTCGTGGCCGGGATGATGGGCTACCTGGCGGTGCGCCACGGCGACCGGGTCGGCATGGTCTACGGCGACGCGGAGCATCAGCACATCCGACCCACCGACGCCACCGAGCTGCACCTGGAGCACCTGCTCGCGGCGGCCCACGACGCCACCACACCGGACGCACCCGCCAGCGACCTGGCCGCGGTGCTGCGCTACGCGATCCGCACGGTCAAGCGCCGCACCATCATGGTGATCGTCGCCGACGAGGTGCAGGTGACCGAGGAGATGGCGGAGCTGCTGCGACGACTGCTCGCCCAGCATGAGCTGCTCTTCTTCACCATCGGCGACGTCGACCCGACCGACGCTGCGCTGACCGGTCGGCTCTACGACATCGACGCCGGCGTCGAGGTCCCCGAGTGGTTGCGCCACGACCGCCGGCTGCGTGCGCAGTACGCCTCGCTGGTGCAGCACGAGGAGTCGGGGATGCGGCGCCGCCTGGACCAGCTCGGGGTTGTGCACGAGCGGGTCCGCGACACCGAGTCGGCGATCAGCGCCGTCTTCCGACTGCTGGAGAGGCACCGTCATGCTCGCCGCCGCTGACCTACCCGAGGAGTTCACCGGGCCCGTCGGCTTCAGCGGCGCCTGGGTGTGGTGCGCCGTCGCCGCCGTGCTGCTGGTCGTCGTCTACTACGCGGTGGTGTTGTTGCTCGGCCTGCTCCGTGGCCGTGACGGTGCACGTGCCCAGGCATGGCACACCTCCCCCGACATCCGGCACGACTACTTCGGCCGGATCCAGGCGGTCGAGGACGACGTACGGTCCGGGAGGCTGGCCGCCCGGACCGGGCATCAGCGACTGAGCGAGATCATCCGGTCCTACGTGGAGAAGGTGTCCCCGCTGCCCGCCACCCGGATGGCGCTGGCCGACTTCAAGCTCCAGGCACCGCATCTGGTCGATGCGCTGACGGTGATGTATCCGCCGGAGTTCGCCCCGGACGACGACGGCCGCGCTGTCGAGATGTTCGACCAGGCGCTGGACCAGGCCCGCCAGGTGGTGAGCCGGTGAACGAGTGGACCAAGGGCGACGTCTCCTACCTGTGGCCCTGGCTGATGGTGGGCCTGGCCCTGCTCGTTGTCGCGCTGCTGGTGGTCTGGCTGCGCGTCTGGTGGCGGCGGACTCCGCAGGACGCCACCTATGTGGCGCACACCGCTCGGCTGCGGGCGCTGCCGCGGTTCCGGTCGTTGGTACGTCGCCAGACCGCGGTCGGCGCCGCGCTCACCCTGGCCGCGCTGGTGGCCTGCACCGGCGCCATCCTGCTCGCCGGCCGACTGCAGGAGACCCAGACCAAGGAGCAGTCCGAGGCCAACCGCGACATCATGCTCTGTCTGGACGCGTCCTACTCGATGGCGGAGGTGAACGCCGAGGTGGTCGCGCAGTTCCAGGAGATCGTGACCGAGCTCGAGGGTGAGCGGATCGGCCTGACCATCTGGAACGGCAACGCGATCACGGTCTTCCCCCTGACCGACGACTACGACTTCGTCACCGACCAGCTGCGGATCGCCGAGACGGCCTTCGCCTCCGCGCTCTCGGTGGGTGACGCCTACCTCGACTACATCGAGGGCACCCAGGTCCAGGAGGACGTCGCCTCCCAGCTGGGCGACGGGCTCGTCTCCTGCGTGCAGCGGTTCGACCGCGAGGACGAGGAGCGCGCCCGTGCGGTGGTGCTGGCCTCCGACAACGACGTGATCGGCGAGGGGATCTTCACCGTCCCCGAAGCCGCCGAGTACGCGGTCGAGAACCGTGCCGTCGTGCACGGGATCGCCGCTCCGTCGACGGCTGAGCGCGCCGGCGACGAGGCCGAGTTCCGCGACGCCGTGGAGGAGACCGGCGGCACCTTCAACCTGGTCGGCGGCGCGGACAGCACCGAAGCGGTGGTGGAGTCGATCAACGACCTGGAGGCGAAGAAGATCGAGAAGCCACCGCTGGTGCAGACCCTCGAGCGCCCTCAGACCGGCATCGTGGTCACCGCCCTGGGCGTCGGTCTGCTGGTGATCGTCTGGGCGGCGCAGGGCGTGCTCGCCCTGGTCGACCGGCAGGGCGGCCGCGAGCAGCGAGGAGGTCGGCGATGAACCCGCGCCTACGACTGGCCCTGGTGATCGCCCGCCGGGTGGCGATCCTGGTCGCCCTCATGGTCATCCTGGTCCGGCCGACAGCCGGCGAGGCCGACGTACCGACCCAGGTGGCGGATGTCGAGGTGGTCGTGGTGCTGGACCGCACCCGGTCGATGGCGGCCCTCGACTACGACGGCAAGCAGCCTCGGATCGACGGTGCCCGGGCGGATCTCGAGGAGCTGGCGGCCGAGCTGCCGGGAGCGCGCTTCGGACTGTTGACCTACGGACTCGACGTGCAGTTCGAGCTCCCCTTCACCACCGACGTCAACGCCTTCACCGCTGCGATGGAGACGATCCAGCTGGAGTCTCCGACCGGTGGGGTCGGGTCGTCCCTGGACCGGCCGCGCCAGCAGCTGGTCGACATCCTCACCGACGCCCAGGAGCAGCGTCCCGATCGGCGGCGGATGATCGTCTTCGTCTCCGACGGCGAGCGCACGATGGACGGCGACACGAAGTCCTACGACGAGGTGGGCGACCTGGTCGCGGGCGGCCTGGTGCTCGGCTACGGCACCACCAAGGGAGCGCCCATGCCGGCCGGCGACAACCTGAAGGACGACGACGAGTTCGTCCAGGACCCGTCGACCGGCACTGACGCGATCTCCAAGGCCGACCCCGACGCGCTCCGCGAGCTCGCCGGGCAGCTGGGTGTGGAGTTCGTCGAACGGACCGAACCCGGCGGCATGGCCGAGTTCGCCGACGAGTTCGAGGCCACCTACGTGCCGGGTGAGGACGACGACCAGGTGCGAGCTGAGAACGAGGTCACCTGGATCGCCGGGTTGGCGCTCTTCCCGCTGGCACTGCTCGAGCTGCGCTCCGGGTGGCGCGCGCTGTGGACCTCCCGGAACGCGCTGGCCGGCGACCGAGGCAAGGGAGGCCGTCGATGAGACCACGTCTGCGCAAGATCCTGCTCCTCGCCGGGATCGTGCCGGCACTGCTCGCCCTGGTGTTCGCTGCGTTGGTGCTGCGGATGCTCATCGTGCAGGGCTCCGGCGAGGACTCCTTCGACACCGACGACTTCGCCGACGCCGCCGCCTCGTTCGACAGCGCTGGCGGGCTCAACCCGTTCGAGGACTGGGTGACCGCCTTCGACCGCGGCGCGGCACGCCACGCCGACGGCGAGCTGGAGGAGGCGATCGACCTCTATGAGACGGCGCTGACCACGGTGCCGACAGCCGAGGAGTGCACGGTCCGGATCAACCTGGCGTTGGTGCACGAGACCGTCGGCGACGACCTGGTCGAGGACGAGGACGCCGACGAGCAGACCGTCGAGGACGCGATCGCCGCCTGGGAGGCGGGCCTGAAGGCGCTTCGGGACGGCGATTGCCCCGAGGACTCCGGGCGTGGCGAACAGCAGACCGAGGACGCCGCCGCTGTCGAGGAGCGGCTGGAGAAGAAGATCGAGCAGCAACAACAGCAACAGCAACAGAAGAAGAAGCAGAAGAAGGACCCGAAGCAGCAGCAGAAGGAGAAGAAGAAGCAGGACGAGCGGGAGCGCAAGGAGCGCGAGCTGGAGAAGCAGAACGAGCGCGGGGAGCAGAAGAAGGAGCGCTACGAGCGCCAGAAGGAGTCCGGCGGCTATCAGCCCGAGTGGTGAGGCGTGGGCCTCAGAGCTCGGCGTTGGCGGTCAGTGCGGCCGCGCCGATGACGGCGGCGCCGCCGGTGAAGAGCAGGAAGAGCGCCACCCAGACGCCGGCCGGGAGAGGTGTGAGCCGGGCCAGCTGGTCGGCGTCCGACCGCCCCGACCTGGTACGACGCCGCTCGGCCGCCAGCTCCAGCGCTGCTCGCGGGGCCCCGAGTAGCAGCACCCACGTCACCACATAGCTCACCGCCACCTTCACATCCGGCGCCGCCCACCAGGTGACGCCGATCGCGGCCCCACCGGCGAGGAGGATCACCAGCAGCCCGTAGAGGTTGCGGATCGCGACGAGCATCAGCGCCAGCAGCAGCACCGTGGCCCAGAGCGCGGCGAAGGCCCGGCCGTCGGCGACGAGCAGGGCGGCGACCACCCCGACCACCGACGGCGCCGGGTAGCCGGCGAACGCGGTCGCGACCATCCCCGGTCCGGTGGGACGCCCCCGGGAGACGGTCAGGCCGGAGGTGTCCGAGTGCAGCCGGATCCCCTGCAGCCGGCGCCCGCAGAGCATCGCCGTCACCGCGTGCCCGCCCTCGTGGACGATCGTCACCCCGTGCCGGAGGTGGCGCCATAGGGGGCTCCAGAGCACCGCGAGCACCCCGATCAGCATCGTCACCCACAGCGTGGCCGGGGACGGCGCGGGCTGCACCGCCACCAGGTCCTGGCCGATGCGCTCCACAACGGTGCCGATCTCCTCCACGCCCGCGAGGGTAGGTGAGCGGGCCTCGGACCCGTTAGCGTCGTCGAGTGCGATTCGCCGAACTGCTCCGGACGAAACCCGTCGAGCACGTCCTGAAGCAGAACCGGACCGACCCGACGACACCGGACGACGACACGGGACGCGGCACAGGCGACGGGCAGCTGCACCAGAACCTCCGCGCCCGCGACCTGGTCGGGTTCGGGGTGGGCATCGTGATCGGGACCGGGATCTTCACCCTCACCGGCCTGCAGGCGAAGGAGAACGCCGGGCCGGGGGTGGTGATCAGCTTCCTGATCGCGGCCGCGGTGAGCCTGCTGGCAGCGCTCTGCTACGCCGAGCTCGCTGCCGCCGTACCGACCGCCGGGAGCTCCTACACCTACGCCTACTCCACCATGGGCGAGATCTTCGCCTGGATCATCGCCTGGGACCTGATCCTGGAGTTCGCCCTGGGCGGTGCGGTGGTGGCGCGCGGCTGGTCCGGCTACATGGCCGGCGTCTTCGACCTCCCGGAGCGATGGTTCGCCGAGGAGGGCTCGGTGGTCAACATCGGCGCGATCGCGATCGTCGCGGTGCTCGGCTGGGTGGCGATGCGCGGGATCCGGGAGTCCAAGTGGGTCACCAACGGTCTGGTCGTGATCAAGGTGACCGTCTGCCTGTTCGTGATCGCGGTGGGCGCGTTCTACGTCGACACCGGCAACTGGGTGCCGTTCATCCCGCCGTCCCAGCCCAGCGACGCCGACTCCGGCGCCCTGACCGCACCGCTGTGGCAGTTCGTCACCGGTGTCGAGCCGTCCTCCTTCGGGTTCGCCGGCATCCTGGTCGCCGCTGCGGTGGTCTTCTTCGCCTACAGCGGCTTCGAGGCGGTGGCCAACCTGAGCGAGGAGACCCGCGAACCGGGCCGCGACATGCCGCGTGGCCTGCTCGGCACCCTCGGTCTGTGCACCCTGCTCTATGTCGGCGTCTGCCTGGTGATCACCGGGATGGTCGAATACACCGACCTCTCCGAGGGCGATGCGGTGGCCGACGTCTTCGACCAGGTCGGGCTGACCTGGGCCGGCATCCTGATCGGGATCGCCGCCGTCGCCGGCCTCACCTCGGTGATCCTGGTCGACCTGGTGGCGATGGGACGGATCGGCTTCGCCATCGCGCGCGACGGACTGCTGCCGCCGGTGATCGGCCGGGTGCATCCACGCTGGGGCACGCCGGTGGTGATGACCGTGCTCACCATCGTCGGTGTCGCGCTGCTGGCCGGACTGGTGCCGATCACGGTGCTCGCCGAGATGGTCAGCATCGGCACGCTCTTCGCGTTCCTGGTGGTCTCGATCGCCGTGCTGGTGCTGCGTCGTACCCGGCCCGAGATGGAGCGCCCGTTCCGCACCCCGTGGGTGCCGTTGGTGCCGATCGCCTCGATCGTGTGCTGCCTGGGGCTGATGGCCAGCCTGGCCGTGGAGACCTGGCTGCGTTTCGTCGTCTGGCTCCTGCTCGGCCTGCTGGTCTACGCCTGCTACGGCTATCGGCACTCGCGGCTACGTCGGGTGTCTGCGCCCGCGGAGCCTGTCGGCTAGAGCGTCGTTGCTGGCTCCAGCGCAGCAGTGGTTTCGGGGGAAAGCGGACCGCTGAGGACCCTGAGCACCGAGTCTGTGAGGTCGGCCGCCAGGGCGGGGACTGGCACGCCGGACGGGATGGTCGCTTCCCAGCGGGCCAGGATGTTGATGGTCATCAGCGTCACCCGATCGAGCCTGGTCTGCCAGAGTGCCGGGGGCACTTGTGGGTGGGCGTCCCTGAGGAGCCGAAGAGTCTCCTGGTAGTTCGGCGTGTGCTGACGGCGCTGGACGATCGTGTGAAGTTCTGGGTCGCTGGTCACTTGGGCGAGGAACCGGGCGTAGTAGCTATCGGGACGGAGCATGAACTCCGCGGCCGGTCCGACCAGCACATGCACGAGTCCCCGGGCGCCATCGCTCGGCCTCCACGCGTCGAATTGGACGTCCCGATACTCGCGCACCGGTGCACCGCGCTCTTCGATCACGGCATCGATCAATCCGGGCAGGGAACCGAAGTGATAGTGCGCGGCCGACTTGTTGCGTTGTCCGCTCTCACGGAGCACAGCGCGCAGTGACACCGCGCCGATGCCCCGCTCAGCGATGAGCTTTTCCGCGACCTCGATCATCGCGCTCCGTGCTGTGCTCCCTGCCGTCGAACTCACGCGGGCACCTTATGACAACGCGTCGGCAAGGAGGCTGAGAACCGCGCTGGAGCGACACGGTCCACAGCACGGCCTCAATCAGTCGTCTCAGCCCTTACGGCACCCGAGCGCCTCGAACTCCTCGGTGCTCATGTACTCGGCCGTGACCATGTACGGTCCGAGGACTCGGGCCTCATCGCCAGGAACTCGGGTGTCCTGGATGGCGTGGTCGAAGTCCTCGGAAGGTAGCAGGTTGCGCACTGAGATGTAGGCATCGTCCTTGTGACCTGCGCCGTCGCCGTTGACCGGCCACGGCAGGTACCCGACCCCGCACTTCGCGGTGGCGTTCGATGGCCGATCACCCTCGAGGCTGGTTGCGATCACATAGCTTCGACCTTGACCCAGCGGAACCTGCTCGTCGTACAGGCACCCCTCGACCCTGAGGGTGAGCAGGCTCTCGTTCTGACACACCGACCAGTAACGCAACTGCGCGGTCCCGGAGCGGGGAGAACCACGGTACGTCGCCGGCGTGGTCGGCAGCTTGCCACGCAGTACGAGTACTTCTCCGAAGTGCCGGCTCGCGTAGAGCCACATGTAGTTGTTGTCGATGTTGGAGTACAGGCCGCCGTTGCGCTCAGGGGGCTCTGTGGGGTAACAGTCTGTCTCGGGCTTCAGACTGAAGAGACACTGAATCCGCAGTGGCTTGTTGTAGTAGGCGCGGAACTCCGGAGTCGACTGCGCCGGGAACCCGGGCGGTGCGCCCGCCCGGTCACGCAGCTTCGCGTACTCGTCTGGGTCGACTGTCGGCATCGGCACCATCTTCTCCGTCACGTCGAGAGCCCGGCACATTGCCTCTCCGGTCAGCACCGATCCGTCCGCGAGGTGCAATTCGGGCTTCGGGAAGCCGACGCCGCCGAGAAGGCCGCGACCCTTGTCAGGCACGTACAGGCGCATGATCAAGATCTGACGGTCATCGGGCGAGCCCGCGTATACCGTGTTCGTCCGGCGCTCAGCATCTGCTGGCTTCGGCTCGTCGAGCATGGCGAGGGTGAAGGACCGATCGTTGTTGCCCGAGCGCCGAGCCCCCGTGAGGAACGGGTTGCGCGATCCTCTGTCAGGCACGATCTGAGTGTCGTTCCTGCCGTCGAGCTCGTCACCGCTGCCGTCGCTGCGATAGGTGCTGAACGACTGGTAGCGGGCATGGGCATACTTGCCACGCAAGACCACCTCGGCGCCCTCGGGGATCGAGATGTTCGCGGTCCAGTAGGTCGCGCCGGTGTCCAGGTAGGACACGTTGAAGCCTGGGTTGCTCTTCACGTAGGGGCCGAACCAGAAGCAGGTCGACGGCAGGGACGGCCGAGCCGTCGAAGTACCCTCCGCGGCACCTTGCGACCCGCCCTCTGGCGCGGCCTGCGCTCTCCCACCAGCGACGAGCGTGGCGACGACGAGCGCGATCAGGACCGTACAGAGACGGACCGGGACCCGATGCTTCATGTGATCTCCTTCCACGACGGCAATGGATGGCGAGCCGCCGCTCGGGAAATCTAAGGCACGTGCCTCAACTGGTCAATCGGCAGTCCCGGATCGCGTTCTCAATGGTCCCGCGCGCCTGGATGTGATGTCCGAGCGGACAGAGGTCACTGTCAGCACGATCCCCGTGCACGTGTCGGGGCGCCACGATCTACCTACGGCGTCGGCGACGCCAGAGGAGTAGCACCGCCAGCACCGCCACTGCGGCCGCGATCTGCTTGCCGTAGCTGCGGAGCAGCACCGGTAGCACGGCCGCGCCAAGGTCCAGTGCATCGTCGTCCTCGGTGGCCGCCGGGGCGGGCGACCGAGGCGGCGGAGCAGGCTCCGGCGGCGGTGCCGAGGATGGCCCGGCGTCGGGATCGCCATCGGGAGGCAGGTCGGTCGCGGCGGCTCCGCTGGGTACCGAGGACGGCTCCGCGTCCGCGTCCGCGGCGTCCTCCGCGGTCGGCGTGGTGAGGCGCTGCTCCAGGCAGGTGACGAACTGTCCCAGCAGCTTGTCTGAGACGTCCTGCATCACGCCCCGCCCGAATTGGGCGGGCTTGCCGGTGATCGCCAGGTCGGTGGCGACGTCCACCCGGGTGCCCCCGCCCTCGGCGGCCATCGCCACGGTGACCGTGGCGCCCGCCGTGCCGTTGCCCCGCTTGTCGCGTCCCTTGGCCTCGACCACGAACCGGCGGGCCGCCGCGTCGCGTTCGGTGAACTGGCCCGATCCGGTGTAGACCAGCGCGATCGGCCCGAGCTTGACCTTGCAGCTGCCCTCGAACGTCGGCGCGCCGTCGTCGTTCTCGCCGACCGAGGTCACCTGTGCCCCCGGGAAGCACTCGGCGAGCGCGCCGATGTCCCCGAAGTGCTCCCAGGTCGCCTCGACCGACGACGGGACGGCGAAGGAGTGTGTGAGCTCCATCCCTGCTCCTCTCAGACCGGTGCGGTCGTGCCGTTGCGCCCGGCGGCCGCCAGCACCGCACGCCGGGTCAGCACGCCGGCCAGATGGCGCCGATAGTCCGCGTCCCCGTTGAGGTCGCTGGGCGGATCGGTGCCCTCGGCGGCCAGCGCCGCCGCCTCCGCGACCCCCTCCTCGGTCGCGGGGCACCCGGCCAGTGCCTCCTCGGCTTCCTCGGCCCGCACCGGAGTGGAGCCCATGTTGGTCAGCCCGACCCGGGCCTCGGCGATCGTGTCCCCCTCCATCCGCACCGTGGCGGCGACGGCGACGATCGGCCACTGGTGTGCCACCCGCACGAATTTCTCGTACGACGCCCCCCAGCCGTCGTGCTTGGGCACCTGGATCTCGGTGAGGATCTCGTCGTCCGAGATCGCGGTCTCGAACAGGTCGACGAAGAACTCAGCGGCGGGGACCGTACGGGTGCCGCCGGGGCCCTGGAGCACGAAGCTCGCCTGCAGGGCGCAGGCGGGAGCACCCAGGTCGCCGGCCGGGTCGGCGTGGGCGAGGGCGCCGCCGAAGGTGCCGCGATGGCGCACCTGGGCGTCGGCCAGATGGGTGATCGCCTTGCTGATCAGCAGCGCATGCTCGTGCACCAGGGGATCTCGGCCGACGTCGTGGTGGGTGGTCATCGCGCCGATGGCGAGGTGGTCGCCGGCGTCGCGGATGCCGCGGAGGCCGTCGATCCGACCGAGGTCGATCACCCACTCCGGGGCGTTGAGCCGCATCCGCAGCACGGGCAGCAGGCTCTGGCCTCCGGCCAGGATCTTGGCATCGTCGCCGTGCTCGGCGAGCGCGGCGAGCGCATCGGCGACCGAGGTCGGGGCGACGTACTCGAAGCTGGCGGGGATCACAGTGCTTCTCCTTCGGCAGAGTCGAAGTGGGGCGCGGCCGCCTCGGTGGTGGACCCACCGGACGAACGGGAGTTGATCGCACGCCAGACCCGCTCCGGCGTACAGGGCATCTGGACGTCGTTGACGCCGAGGTGGCGCACCGCGTCGACGACTGCGTTGACCACCGCCGGGGTGGAGGCGATCGTGCCGGCCTCGCCGACACCCTTGGCGCCGAGCGAGTTGGTGGTCGACGGCGTCGTGGTGTGGTCGATCTCGAAGCTGATCGTGTCCGCCGCCGTGGGCAGCAGGTAGTCGGTGAACGACCCGGACACGAGCGTGCCGAAGTCGTCGTAGACCGCCTCCTCCCACAGCGCCTGGGCGATGCCCTGGACCAGGCCGCCGTGCACCTGGCCGGCGACGATCAGCGGGTTGATCACCACCCCGATGTCGTCACAGCACACGTACTTGCGCAGGGCGACCTGTCCGGTCTCGGTGTCGACCTCGGCCGCACACAGGTGGGTGCCGTGCGGGAAGTTGAAGTTCACCGGGTCGTAGGTGGCCTCGGAGTCCAGGGACGGCTCCACCCCGTCGGGCAGGTTGTGCGCGGCAAAGACCGCGGTGGCGATCTCGGTGATCGGCAACGAGGCGTCGGTGCCCCGCACGGTGAAGGCGCCGTCGCCGAACTCCAGGTCGTCGGCTGAGGCCTCGAGCAGGTGGGCCGCGACGACACGGGCCTTCTCGATCACCTTGTCCACCGCGCGGACCAGCGCCTCACCCCCGACCACCAGGCTGCGCGAGCCGTAGGTGTCCAGGCCCTTGTGCGAGATCTGGGTGTCGCCGTGCAGCACCTCCACGTCCTCGAAAGCGACGCCGAGCCGGTCTGCCACGATCTGGCTGAACGCCGTCTCGTGGCCCTGGCCGTGGGCGGAGGCGCCGGTGACCACCTCGACCTTGCCGGTGGCCAGCATCCGGACCTCGGCATGCTCCCAGCCTCCGGCCCCGTAGTTCAGTGAGCCGAGCACCCGGGAGGGCGCCAGGCCACACATCTCGGTGAAGGTGGAGACGCCGATGCCGAGCTGCACCCGGTCGCCGCGGGCGCGTCGCTCGGCCTGCTCGGCCCGGAGCTCGTCGTACCCGAGCATCTCCTTGGCGCGGGCAGTGGCGGCCTCGTAGTTGCCGGAGTCGTACTCGAGTCCGGCAACGGTGGTGAACGGGAACTCCTCGTGCTTGATCCAGTTCTTCTCCCGGATCTCCAGCGGGTCCACGCCCACCTCCGCGGCCAGCTCGTCCATCAGCCGCTCGATCCCGTACGTCGCCTCCGGGCGTCCGGCGCCGCGGTAGGCATCGGTCCAGGTCTTGTTGGTGAGCACGTTGGTGGTCTGGAACTGGTAGGCGGGGAACTTGTAGATCGCGTTGAACATGAAGGCCCCGAGCACCGGGACACCGCCGCCGACGATCGCGACGTAGGCGCCGAGGTCGGCGAGCAGGTCGACCTTGAGGCCGGTGACGGTGCCGTCCTTGGTGGCGGCCAGGGTGAGCCGCTGCCACTGGTCCCGGCCGTGGTGCCCGGTCAACAGCGACTCGCTACGGGTCTCGGTGAACTTCACCGGCTTGCCGAGCCGCCGGGCGACCGCGAACGTGATCATCTCCTCCGGGGTCTGCTGCAGCTTGCCGCCGAACCCGCCGCCGACGTCGGGCGCGATCACCCGGATCTTCGACTCCGGCACGCCGGTGGTGGCGGCGAGCGCGAACCGCAGGATGTGCGGCACCTGGGTTGCCGACCACATCGTGATCTGCTCCCCGGTGGGGTCCACCACCACGCTGCGCGGCTCCATGAACGCCGGGATCAACCGCTGTTGGCGATACTCCCGCTCGATCAGGATGCCGTTGGCGCGCGCCTGCGCGATCGCCTCCTCGACGTCGCCGCCGGTGCCGGCCTCAGCGGAGTCGAAGCGCCACACCGCGCTCACGTTGGTGCCGAGATCCGGGTGCGCCAGGGTGCCGCCGCTCTCGTGCGCGGCGGCCGCCTCCTTCAGGTCCAGCGCCGCCGGCAGCTCCTCGTAGTCCACCTCCACCAGCTCGCTGGCGTCACGTGCCGCGGCCGCGCTGCGGGCGACCACCACGGCGACGGTCTCGCCGGCGAAGGCGACCCGGTCGGTGGGCATCGGGAGGTGCGTCGGGGTGACCTGGTCGGTGACCACCGGCCAGGCGTTGATGCAGGCTCCCTGCGCCTCCCCGAGGTCGGCGCCGGTCAGCACCGCGACGACGTTGGGCGAGGCCTTCGCTGCGGCGGTGTCGATGTTGGTGATCCGTGCGTGCGGGAACGGACTGCGCACCATCGCCAGGTGGAGCATGCCCGGCAGGGTCAGGTTGTCGGTCCAACGGGTGCGCCCGGTGATCAGCCGCTGGTCCTCCTTGCGCCGCCGGTCCCGGCCGATCTCGGCCCCGGCCGCGGGCTCCTGTACCGCGGTCATGCCGTCACCCCGGTGTCCTGGCCGCTGCGCTCGGTGTCACTGCCGGCGCCGGCCGCGTGCTGCACCGCCCGGACGATGTTGTGGTAGCCGGTGCACCGGCAGAGGTTGCCCTCCAGCCCGAGCCGGATCGCCTCCTCGGACGGGTCGGGGTTCTCCGCGAGCAGGTCGACGGTCTGCATGATCATCCCCGGCGTGCAGAATCCGCACTGGAGGCCGTGGCATTCGCGGAACGCCTCCTGGACCGGGTGCAGGGTGCCGTCCTCGCCGGCCAGTCCCTCCACGGTGGTGACCTCGCTGCCGTCGGCCTGCACCGCGAGCACGTTGCACGACTTCACGCTGGTGCCGTCGAGGTGGACGGTGCAGGCGCCGCAGTTGCTGGTGTCGCACCCGATGACGGTGCCGGTCTTGCCGAGCTGCTCGCGCAGGTACTGCACCAGCAGGGTGCGCGGTTCGACGTCGTCGGTCACCTGCTGACCGTCGACGGTGAGACTGATCCGGGTCATGACTCTCCCTCAAGCACGGGACTGTGACCCGGGTCACGCTAGTGCGACGTGGTTGGTCGGAGGTTGTCCGAGCGGCTCAGCGTCGGGTTCAGCGGGCTCAGCGCTCGGCGGCGACGGCCAGGCGCGCCTTGAGCAGCGGCACCGCGGGATGCGGCAGACCCTCCGGCGTCAGCCGGGCCAGGCAGGCCTCCAGCACCGCCGTGTCGTACGGCGCCAGCTCGCTGTACTGCAGCACCGCATCCGGCTGCGGGTCGGCCAGCAGGGCCTCGCGCACCGCGACCGCGACGTACTCGCCCATCTCCACTAGTGCGGGGCTCTCCGTGCCCGGGAGCAGGTCGCCACCGTAGGCGTGCACGGCCGCGCCCACCTCGCCGCGTCGCAGCAGGCCGAGTACGTGGTCGACGTCGGTGGCGATCGGCATCAGCAGCCGGTAGGGGCGGGAGGCGAGCTGGCCGGAGAGCGCTTGGCGCAGGTGCGAGACCTCGGCCTTGAGGGTGGAGAAGGTGACCGCGTGGTCGCCGTACAGCATCGCGTGGAGCTGCTCCAGGGAGAGGCCGTCGGGGTGCAGCGCGAGCAGCGCGAGGATCTCACTCTGGCGACGGTTGAGCAGCAGCCGCTGCCCGTCGACCCACGCCTCCGCGGTGCCGAGCAGGCTGAGCACCAGCCCCGGCTCGTGGCCCTCCTCGACAGCGTCGCCGCCACCGTAGTAGCTGCTGCGCGGCATCGCCTGCTCAACCAGCCGGGCGAGCACCCGGGCGGTCGCCAGGCCGATCGGATGGGTCCGGTCCCAGGTGGTGGAGATGTCGAGGACGCCGAGCTTGGCGCCGCTGACCGGGTCGTGCAGCGGCGCCGCCCAGCACACCCAGTTGTGCACGATCGGCGAGTAGTGCTCGGCACTGAAGACCATGGCGGGACGGTCGTGCCGGTTGGCCAGGTCGAGGGCGTTGGTGCCGATCGAGGCGTCGTCCCACCGCCCGGCGGCGACGAAGTTGACGCTCTCGGCGCGACGCCGCATCACCCGACCGCCGTAGGTCCACAACACCCGGGTGTCGGGGTCGGTGACCGCGACCACCAGGTCTCCATCCTCGGCGGTACGGCGCAACTCGGCCTCCACCCGCTCGACCGCCACCTGCAGTGGCGAGCCGCGCCAGAAGCGGTCGGTGTCCTGCTCGTCGGCCAGCGGCGCCCGGCCCAGGCCGGGGTTGACCGAGGCGCCGGACCGGTTCCAGCTGTCCAGGATCTCGGGGCGCACCAGCGGCGCGGCCGGGTCACCGTTCTCGACGAAGGTGGTCCAGGCGGCGAGGCAGGCCCGTCGTCGCTGATCCAGCTCACCCATGCCCGCAGACTAGCGCGGGCTTGTGAGCCGGGTCACTCGATCGACTCACTCCGCGGAGGCGTGGATCCGGCCGGTGCGCGAGGCCAGCCGCTCGCCTGAACCGCCCCACCGACCGGCGACGATCTCGGCGGCGATGCTGATCGCGGTCTCCTCCGGGGTGCGGGCGCCCAGGTCGAGCCCGATCGGGCTGGAGAGCCGCGCGAGCTCCGCCTCGGTCAGACCGGCCTCACGCAGCCGGGCGAGCCGGTCCTCGTGGGTGCGCCGCGACCCCATGGCCCCGATGTAGCCGACGTCAGGCAACCGGAGCGCCACCTCCAGCAGCGGCACGTCGAACTTCGGGTCATGGGTGAGCAGTGTCATCACGGTGCGCCGGTCGATCCGGCCGGCCTCCGCCTCCGCGGTCAGGTAGCGGTGCGGCCACTGGACCACCACCTCGTCCGCGCCGGGGAAGCGGCTGGTGGTGGCGAAGACCGGTCGGGCGTCGCAGACGGTCACGTGGTAGCCGAGGAAGCCACCGATCCGGGCCACCGCGGCAGCGAAGTCGATCGCGCCGAAGACCAGCATCCGTGGCTGCGGCGCGAAGGCCCAGACGAA
The DNA here is from genome assembly GCA_008123405.1 of Nocardioides sp. BGMRC 2183. GTDB lineage: Bacteria > Actinomycetota > Actinomycetes > Propionibacteriales > Nocardioidaceae > Nocardioides. The sequence goes on along the minus strand of VSSA01000006.1, from coordinate 120,229 downwards.
GACCCGCATCCCCTCGCCGCGTCGTTCCCCGTCCGGTCCGTAGACCAGCGTCGCGCTGTGCCCGGCAGCCAGCAGGCCGAGGGCGTCGTCACGGACGGCATCGTCGATCCGGGCACTACCCAGCGAGCTGCCCAGCGAGCCGGTGGCATCGTCGGGACGCAGCACCCGGCGGCGTCCGACATGTCCCGGGTCGGGGTGCTCGACCACAGTGGCCACCGCGACCGGCCGTCCGGCGGCGATGTCCGCGGCGACCTCGCCCAGCTCGGGGAAGGTGGTGCGGTCCACCTTCTCCACGTAGACGTCCAAAATGCCGCCGCAGGTCAGGCCCACGGCGAAGGCGTCGTCGTCGGAGACGCCGTAACGGTGCAGCACCGGCGCCCCCGTGCCGACCACCTCCTGGGCGAGGTCGTAGACGGCGCCCTCGACGCAGCCGCCGGAGACCGAGCCGACCGCCGAGGCGTCCGGGCCCACCAGCATCGAAGCGCCCGGGGGGCGCGGAGCGGAGCGGAAGGTGGCGACCACCGTGCCCATGCCGACGCTCTCGCCGGCCTCCCACCACGACAACAGTTGCGGCAGCACCTCACGCATCGGCGATCACCTCGAGCAGGGACGTGTAGGTGGCCAGTGAATGTCCGGCCAGGAAGTCGTCGACATGGGGCAACACCGCCATGATCCCACCCTGCACCGGCAGGTAGCCGTCCTTGCCGCGATGCGGGTTGACCCAGACCAGTCGGTGCGCAACCCGGCGCAGCCGCGCCACCTGGTCGCCGAGCAGCGTCGGGTCCCCGCGCTCCCAACCGTCGCTGAAGACCACCACTACCGCTCCGCGGGCGGTGCCTCGCCGGCCCCACCGATCGTTGAACGCAGCCAGGGTCTCACCCAGCCGGGTGCCGCCGGACCAGTCCGGCACCACGCGACCGGCAGCGGCGAGAGCGCGCTCCGGGTCCTGCGCGCGCAGTGCCCGGGTCAGGTGGGTCAGCCGGGTGCCGACACTGAACACCTCGACCTGGCCGGCAGGCCCGGCCATCGCCAGTCGGTGGGCGAGGCGGAGCTGGAGGTCGGCGTACCCACTCATCGAGCCGGAGACGTCGACCAGGAGCACGACGCGACGCGTCCGGACGCCGCGGCGACGCCGATGCACCCGGGCCGGCTCCCCCATCCGGCGCAGGCTGGCGCGCAGGGTGCGCGAGGCGTCGACCTGCCCTCGGCGATGGGGGGTACGACGCAGCGCGGGCCGGGTGGGCAGCCGCACCCCGAGTGCGCCGATGATCGCGGCGAGCAGCGCCCGCTCGGCCGGATCCAGGCTCGCCACGTCGCGGTGGCGCAGGACCTCCCGGGCACTGGCTGCGGCCCGGATCGGATCCTCGGACTCCTCACCGGCACCGTCGGTCCCGGGATCGCCGAGGTCGTCGGGGAGGACCGCGCGGGTCGGCCGGTCGCGCGGGCGCGGGGTGCCGGCCGGATCGGCCAGGTCGGCGCGAAACCATTCCTCGAAGACCCGGTCGTGCCGCTCCAGGTCGTCCGGCGAGGTGCAGAGCGTGGCGCGGCCGGCAGTACGGGTAGCGGTCCGGTCGCCGACCCCGACGATCGAGGTCGCCTCGAGGTAGGCGCGGGCCCGGTCGGCAGTGACCGCGACCCCGGCCGCGCGCACCGCGCGGGTGAAGCCGAGCAGGACCTCGTCCGCCCCGGTGACGCGTCGGCCAGACTCGATCATCAGGCCGCCAGCATCCGGTCCAGCGCCGCCTTCACCCGGTCGGCGTCGTCGCGGTACTTCACCAGCGCACCCAACGTGCGGGCTGCGGTCTCCAGGTCGAGGTCAGCGGTGCCCAGGTGCTGCAGTGCGCGCGCCCAGTCCAGTGTCTCGGCGACACCGGGCGGCTTGAGCAGGTCGGTCCCGGCCCGCAGCTGCTGCACCACGCCGACCACCTGGCGGGCCAACGACGCGGCGACCTCGGGGGCGCGGGAGCGGACGATCGCCACCTCCCGCTCCAGGCCGGGGTGGTCGATCCAGTGGTAGAGGCAGCGCCGCTTCAGCGCATCGTGCAGCTCGCGGGTGCGGTTGGAGGTCAGGATCACCGTCGGCGGCACGGCGGCACTGATCGTGCCGAGCTCGGGGATGGTCACCTGATAGGTGGCCAGCACCTCGAGCAGGAACGCCTCGAACTCGTCGTCGGCCCGGTCCACCTCGTCCACGAGCAGCACTGCCGGTGCCTGCTGCAGCGCGGCGAGCACCGGGCGGGCGAGCAGGAACCGCTCGTCGTAGAGGCCGCGCTCTGCCTCCTCGACGCTGCCGCCCGCCGAGAGCGCCTCCATGGCCCGCAGATGCAGGATCTGGCGCGGGAAGTCCCAGTCGTAGAGGGCCTGCGTGGCGTCGATCCCCTCATAGCACTGCAGCCGGACCAGCGGCTGACCGCTGGCGGCGGCCAATGCCTCGGCCAGCGCGGTCTTGCCGGTGCCCGGCTCCCCCTCCAGCAGCAGCGGCCGTTGCATCCGCAGCGCGAGGAAGGCCACCGTCGCCAGCTCCTCGTCGCAGAGGTACCCGGTGCTCGCGAGCCGTTCGGCCAGCGTGGCGGGAGAGTCCGGTGCCATGGCGGCAGGGTACGCGGGGCGGCGTTGGTCGGGGGTTGGGTCAGCGTTCGGGGTCGGGTCGGTCGATGTCGCGGCCGGTGGCCAGGTCACCGCACTCGATCAGCCACACGGCGCGGGACGCGAGATAGTCGCGGGCGCCCCGATCCCCCTGCGCGGCCTCGGCGACGGGCATCCAGTGGTCGCGGCCGAGGAGGACGGGGTGCCCCGGGCTGCCGTCGTACGACGCCCGGGCCAGGGTGCCGGGACCTGCCGGCGCCCCGGCGAGAACGCGCCGGATCACGTCGGCACCGACGTCGGGCAGGTCCACCAGGTGCACCAGGACCGCCTCCGCCGCGCCCTCGGTCTCGGTCTCGGCGATGGCCCGGAGTCCGGCGCGCAGGGAGGCACCCATCCCCTCGGTCCAGTCGGCGGCGAGCACCGTGTCGATCCGGGATGGAGTGGTGCTGGCTTCCGCGAGCAGGGACGTCGCCTCGTCGGCACCGGCGCCGAGGACGACGACGATCCGGTCGCAGCCACCCGCACTCAACACGTCGACGGACCGGGACAACCAGGCCCGACCGTCGCGATCCCGGACCAGCGACTTCGGAAGGCCCATCCGGCGGCCGGCACCGGCCGCGAGCAGGACGCCGGCGACGCTCACCAACGGGTCGGGTGGAGGGCACGGGCGGTCATGCAGACATCGTGCACGTTGGTGTTCGCGCCCTCAAGGGCGACGTGTGGTGTGGACAAGAGGTGTGTGTCCACAACCGATGGCCGGTGGCCCGACGAGTGCGTGTCTCCACCTAGCGTGGGCCGCATGGGGAAGAACAATCGGGCCCGCCGGGCGGCGAAGGCCAAGCAACGGGCCAGGCAACGCACGCAGCAGGGCGCAGGCTCGCCGCGTCGCGGACCCGACTCGTGGCGCGACGCCGATCGCCCGGGGACCCACGACCCGATCCTCACCGACGCAGAGCGCGCCGAGCTCGCCTGGTGTCATGCTGCCGAGATCGGCATCGGTGCCCGATCAGGTGATCCGGCAGCGGGTCGCCGCACCCTCGAAGCACTGCCTTGGCGGGTCGCGCTGACCGTGGCCGAACGGCTGATCCATGATCACGTGGCGCTGCTGTGGGAGCACGGCTGGCAGCCCAGCGAGCTGCACCGACAGGGCCGTGTGGCTGCTCGCGGCCCAGCCGCCGGGCTGGTGGAGTGGGCGGTCGCGTGCGATCTCCATCGTCAACTGGCCGCTGCGACGGTGTTGTCTCCGCGCTGGCGCGAGCAGGCCGAGGTCATCGTCGATCGAGACGCCGCCGCGACGACCGGTTGGCTTGGGCGCTGGGAGCTCGCCGCACGCTCGAGCGCGACGCAGCCCAGTTACCACGTGATCATCGAAGCGATGCAGGTCCTCTTCAAACTGCCGCCGCTCGACGTGCTCGTGCCCCCGCCCGGACACCAACGCGTCGCGGAGGCTCCTGGCCGTGCGGTTTCAGACCCGATGCTCGATCGTGTGCGTGCCTTGCTCGCCAAGGCCGAGTCGACCGACTACGAGGCCGAGGCGACGGCGCTGACCGCAAAGGCCCAGGAGCTGATCACGCGGCATGCTATCGACGCCGCCGTCGTTGCCGGCGAGAGCAGCACCGGGACCGATCGGCCATCGATGATCCGGGTGCCGATCGATGCTCCGTACGCGGACGCGAAGTCGCTGCTGCTGCAGACCGTCGCGACCGCCACCCGCTGCCGGACTGCCTTCAGTCAACGGGTGGCGATGAGCACGGTCGTGGGATTCCCCGACGACCTGGCTGCAGTCGAGATGCTGTTCACCTCACTGCTCGTCCAAGCCCAACACGCCATGACCCAGGCAGGGCGCGTGGTGCCTCCCGGCTCGCGGTCGCGCAGTCAAGGCTTCCGCTCCACGTTCCTGCTCGCCTACAGCCAGCGCATCGGTGAGCGGCTCGACGAGATCAACGCACACGTCTTCTCCGCCGCCGAGGACAGCTCCGGGTCGTTCCTCCCCGTCCTCCGATCGCAGGAGTGCGCGATCGACGACTTCATGTCCGAGCGTTTCGGCGCCCTGACCTCGAGTGTGGTGCGCGGCGGCTACAGCGCCAGCGGCTGGGCGAGCGGGCGTCTCGCCGCCGACCAGGCGCAGCTGACGTCCGGGAGGATCGACGAAGGATCGGCCGAGGCTACGACCGGTATCGAGGACGAGCACCTGTTCTGACGGGTCGTGGCTGCGCCCCGCTGCCGGACACCATGACCTGGTTCAGCGCCCTGCTCACTTTCGCGGGCCAGCGACTTCGGACGGTCCGGGTGCTCGCGCCCGCCGCGAGCAGCAGTGCGCGAGTAGTCACCTGATGTCGGGATGGGTCAGCTCGAGACGCTCCTCCGCACAGCTCTCGCTGTTGTCCGCGTAACTGATCTTCACCCACGCGACGGGCCTGATCTCGTACAGCGCGTGCACGATGTCGTCATCGCTGCTGCCGGCGCCCGCACTCGTGAGCGCCGTGAACGAACCGTGCGGCCCGGAGAGTTGAATCACGCCGGACAACGACTCATGGAGGAATCCTCCGTGGGCAGCGACCCAGCGCTCGAACCACCGATCCCGTGCTGACAGCACGAACGTGAGCCACCAGCGGCCAACGGCGAAGCCGAGTGGCAGACGGTCCACGCGCAGGCCGCTCGGCAGAATGACCGTGTGGGCTTCTGATCGGGTCGGAGTCACGCCACGCATTCTCCCGCAGCGTCGCGACCGCCACCGGGTTTGCGTCATACCGATCGTGGCCCGGGCACCACGATCGGTATGACGCAACCCATCAGCGCGGGCCCACAACGGCCGAGCGGCCCCAGTCCCGCAGGACTGGAGCCGCTCGGTGTGGTGAAGCGGGAGGGCTGGACTCAGCTGAGCCCGATGCTTCTTCGCTGCGCTCAGTTGAGCCCGATGCTTCTTCGCTGCGCTCAGAAGTCCATGCCGCCCATGCCGCCCATGTCGCCGCCGGGCATGGCCGGAGCCTTCTCCGGCTTGTCGGCGATGACGGCCTCGGTGGTGAGGAACAGCGCGGCGATCGACGCGGCGTTCTGCAGCGCCGAGCGGGTCACCTTGGCCGGGTCGATGATGCCCGCGGCCAGCAGGTCGACGTACTCACCGGAGGCGGCGTTGAGGCCCTGGCCGGCCGGCAGACCGGCGACCTTCTCCGCGACGACGCCACCCTCGAGACCGGCGTTGACCGCGATCTGCTTGAGCGGGGCCGAGACGGACGCCTTGACGATCGCGGCACCAGTGGCCTCGTCGCCGGAGAGCTCGAGCTTCTCGAACGCGGCGGCAGCGGCCTGCACGAGCGCGACGCCACCACCGGGGAGGATGCCCTCCTCGACGGCCGCCTTCGCGTTGCGGACAGCGTCCTCGATGCGGTGCTTGCGCTCCTTGAGCTCGACCTCGGTGGCCGCGCCGACCTTGATCACGGCAACGCCGCCGGCCAGCTTGGCCAGCCGCTCCTGCAGCTTCTCGCGGTCGTAGTCGGAGTCCGACTTCTCGATCTCGGCGCGGATCTGGTTGACCCGGCCCTCGAGCTGCGCCTGGTCACCGGCACCGTCGACGATGGTGGTCTCGTCCTTGGTGATGACGACCTTGCGGGCCTGACCGAGCAGGTCGAGGGAGGCGGTGTCGAGCTTCAGACCGACCTCCTCGGAGATGACCTGGCCGCCGGTCAGGATCGCGATGTCCTGCAGCATGGCCTTGCGGCGGTCGCCGAAGCCCGGCGCCTTGACGGCGACGGACTTGAAGGTGCCCTTGATCTTGTTGACCACGAGGGTGGACAGCGCCTCGCCGTCGACGTCCTCGGCGATGATCAGCAGCGGCTTGCCCGACTGCATGACCTTCTCCAGCAGGGGGAGCAGGTCCTTGACGGTCGAGATCTTGGAGTTCGCGATGAGGATGTAGGGGTCCTCCAGCACGGCCTCCATGCGCTCCAGGTCGGTGGCGAAGTAGGCCGAGATGTAGCCCTTGTCGAACCGCATGCCCTCGGTGAGCTCGAGGTCGAGCCCGAAGGTGTTCGACTCCTCGACGGTGATGACGCCTTCCTTGCCGACCTTGTCCATCGCCTCGGCGATGGCGTCGCCGACGGTGGTGTCGCCACCGGCGGAGATGGTCGCGGTGGAGGCGATCTCCTCCTTGGTCTCGACCTCCTTGGCCAGGCCGAGGAGCTGCTCGGAGACGGCCTCGACGGCCGACTCGATGCCGCGCTTGAGACCCATCGGGTTCGCGCCGGCGGCCACGTTGCGCAGGCCCTCCTTGACCAGAGCCTGGGCCAGCACGGTCGCCGTCGTCGTACCGTCACCGGCGACGTCGTCGGTCTTCTTCGCGACCTCCTTGACCAGCTCGGCGCCGATCTTCTCGTAGGGGTCCTCGAGCTCGATCTCCTTGGCGATGGAGACACCGTCGTTGGTGATCGTGGGGGCGCCCCACTTCTTCTCGAGCACCACGTTGCGGCCCTTGGGGCCGAGGGTGACCTTCACGGCGTCGGCAAGGGTGTTCATACCCTTCTCGAGCCCGCGACGGGCCTCCTCATTGAAAGCAATCAGCTTCGACATAACTCTTGCGATTCCTCACGCAGTCGAGTCGTGGTGATCCGGTTCGCTGCCCGCGACGGACGACCAGGCCGAACCGGTGGTCCCTTCCCACCGACGCTGCTGACCTCAGCTCCCCGGACCGGGGTCTGTTTGTCACTCTCATGACGAGAGTGCCAGCCTCATGTTTAGCACTCGACCCTAGCGAGTGCAAGCGGCCGGCTTGCCACTCAGGCCTCGACGGAGGGCCCGTCGACGACCTCGCACGGCATACCCCCAACTTGGCTATTCCGCGCCCGCCCCACCGGTGCCATGCTCGTCGGAGAGAGGACCGCCATGAAGTACCGAGACTCGCACCGCACCCTGCAGGACCGCTTCGACACACGGCGGCTCGCCGACCGCCTCGCGAGCGTCGCCGGCGACGACCTCACCGGCTTCCGTGACTTCATCGCGGCGCGCGACATGTTCTTCCTCGCCACCGCCGACGCCCATGGTCAGCCGCAGAGCTCCTACAAGGGCGGCGATCCGGGGTTCGTACGGGTGATCGACGAGCACACGCTCGCCTTCCCGTCCTACGACGGCAACGGGATGTTCCTCTCCGTCGGCAACCTGACCGAGAACCCGCTCGTCGGCATCCTCTTCATCGACTTCGCGAACGGCTCCCGGCTCCGCCTCACCGGGGAGGCCACGATCGACCCCGACGACCCGCTCCTCGCGACCTTCCCCGGCGCCTTGCTGGTGGTCCGCGTCCGCGCCACGGCCGTCTTCCCCAACTGCCGTCGCTACGTCCACACCCATGGTCCAACCCAGCGGTCGGTCTTCGTCCCGGTCGAGGGCGAACAACCTCCCGTCCCGGACTGGAAGCTCGACGAGTGGTTCGAGGGCACCCTCTCCGCCGACGACCCCGCCCGCGACGACACCCGCCCCGTCGCCCCGTCGATCCCCCGCTTCTGAGGCGAGCCGCTTCGAGGTTCGGCCCTCAACTCAGTGGCGAGCGGTGCCCGAACGGCACCTCGTCCCGCTCCCCCAGCGCGGTCAGCATCGACGGCAACAGAGCTTTCGCGGTGCGCTTGTAGCCCAGCGCGCTGGGATGGAAGCGGTCGAGGCTGAACATCTCCTCGGGGTTGGTGATGAAGAAGGGGCCGACCACGTCGGCCAAGGAGACCGCGTGGGCTCCGCAGCGCACCGCGGCCACCGCCTGAGCGGCCGCCAACTGGCGGGACATCCGTGAGCCGAGCCCGCGCAGCGGCTGCGGCACCGGGCGGAGCGCCCCGAGGTCGGGACAGGTGCCCACCACAACCTCGGCACCGCGCTCGCGCAGCCGTGCGATCGCCACCTGGGGATGCTCGACCGACGTGGCAACCGGCACCCGGTGGGTCACGTCGTTGCCACCGACCACGATCACCGCCAGATCGGGGGCGTAGTCGTCGGGCAGAGCCTCGATCTGCGCACCCAGGGCCGAGCTCTCCGCACCGACCACCGCGGCTGTGCGCAGCCGGACCGCGCGCCGCAGCGAACGGGCCAATCCCCGGGCGAGCCGCCCGCCGAGGGTGTCCTTGCGCCGCTCGGCGCCGAGACCGGCCGCGATCGAGTCGCCGAGGAGCAGCAGGTCGAGCGGGTCGCCGTACGACTTCTTCCAGACGCGGTCGGCGGCAGGCGCCTGCTCGCCCAGCGGCGTTCCGATCAACCGACGCGCGGTCGCGGCCTGTCGGGACAGCAGCAGCCAAGCACCACCCAGGGCCCCGGCGAGGAGGCCTCCGAGGCCGACCAGGGCGATGCCGGCGAACACGGGAGCGCGAGAGCGAGACCTGGCCGTTCCTGGCATGCACCCGGTTCAACCACGACGCCCTGAACGGATCGGGGCCGCGAGGTGTCGCGGGCGTGAGGATCAGCCGACGAGGACCGCCGGCTCGTGTCGCACCGGGAAGTTCACCGACGCGGCGATGAAGCAGTTCGCCGCCGCCTCGGCGTGGATCGCCTGTGCCGTCTCAGCCAGCGCCGGGTCCGCGATGGTCACCTGCGGGCGCAACAGGACGTCGGTGAAGCGGCCACCGTGCCCGCTCTGACTCATCGTGGCGACCGGCTCGTCGACGTAGGCAGTGACCACGACGCCGTGGCGCACCGCCGAGTGCAGGTAGGAGAGCAGATGGCACTGGGACAGCGCGGCCAGCAGCATCTCCTCGGGGTTCCACCGTCCGGCGTCGCCACGGAAGGCGGGGTCGGCTGAGGCGAGAAGATCGGGCTTCCCGGTGGCGCGGACCAGGACGTCCCGGCCGTAGTCGCGATAGCCCGTGGTGCCGCCGCCGCGGTTGCCCTGCCAGCTCACGCCCAGTCGGTAGTGGTGCTCCATGCAGCCGATCTTCGACTCCCGACCGCCTCGATGGCGAGCTGTTGGCACGATCCGATCCCACTGAACGGGTGCAAACCCTGGCGAGAACACGTTCTACTTGGCACCCTTTGACTGTGACCGAGCACACACCAGCCCCCACCGCCGCCGGGACCGCGACCGCTCCCGCGCCCCGCCCCCTCAACCTCGCCGACGTCCTGGAGGCGATGGCGGACACACTGCCCGACCGTGCCGCCGTCTTCACGATGGACAAGGTCTACTCGTTCGCCGAGATCGACGAACGCTCCACCCGCCTGGCCAACCACCTGGTCTCCCTCGGCGTCCAGCCCGGCGACCACGTCGCGGTCCACTCCGCCAACCGGATCGAATGGGTGGACGCCTTCTACGGATGCCTCAAGGCGCGCGCCGTCCCGATCAACATCAACTACAAGTACCTGCACGACGAGCTCGCCTACCTCTACGACAACGCGGACTGCGTCGCCGCGATCATCGCGCCCGAGTACGTCGACGCGGTGGCCGAGCTCGACCTCCCGGAGCTGCGCACGCAGATCGTGCTCGGCGAGGCGTACGACGCCGCACTCGCCGCCGCCTCCCCGGAGCGTCTGATCACCGGACGCAGCGGCGACGACCACTACGTCATCTACACCGGCGGCACCACCGGCAACCCCAAGGGCGTGGTGTGGCGGATCGAGGATCTGATGCGCGGCGCCCTCAACGCGGCCCGGTACGGCGCGCCGCTGGACTCCGTCGAGCAGCTGGTCGAGGAGGCTGCGGCGAACGAGAACCCGATGGTGCTGCTCGCCTGCGGCCCGATGATGCACGGCGGCAGCCAGTGGATCCTCGGCAACGGCCACGTCGCTGGTCAGACCGTCGCCCTCTACGACCGACCGCAGTTCGATGCCGAGCAGATCCTCGACCTGGTCCAGGCCGCGAAGGTCGTCTCGCTGACGTTCCTCGGCGATGCGATGGGCCGTCCGGTGGCCGAGGCGATCCTGGCCAACCCGGACCGTTGGGATCTCAGCAGCCTGGCTGCGGTCTCCAACGGCGCCGCCCCGCTGTCGGAAGGGGTGCGCGCCGAGATCCGGAAGGCGCTGCCCGGCCGCTTCATCCTCGATTCCTACGGCGCCTCGGAGTCGGGAGCCGCCGGTTCCCGGGTCGACGACGGCTCCGAGGCTCCGGTCGGCGCGCCGAAGTTCGACGTCACCGACCAGGTGGAGGTCTTCACGCCCGACTTCACGCCGGCACCGGTCGGGGTCGACGGCATGCTGGGGCGCTCCGGCCCGGTCCCGCTCGGCTACTACAAGGACCCAGTGAAGACCGCCGCCACGTTCAAGGAGATCGACGGTGTGCGGTGGGCGATCCCTGGCGACTTCGCCCGCCGCGAGGAGGACGGCAAGGTCACGGTGCTGGGCCGCGGGTCGGTCTGCATCAACACCGGCGGCGAGAAGGTGCACCCCGAGGAGGTGGAGGCCGTGCTGCTGCGCCACGACGACGTCTTCGACGCCGTCGTCGTCGGCACCCCGCACGAGCGGTGGGGCCAACAGGTCACCGCGCTGGTCCAGCTGCGCGACGGCTCCGCCGTCACCGAGGAGGACCTGAGGGACCACTGCCGGTCGCTGATCTCCAACTACAAGGTGCCCAAGCAGATCCTCTTCATCAACGAGGTGCCTCGGACCCCGGTCAGCAAGGTCGACTACCCGGCCAGCGCGGCGTTGGCCGCCGAGCTGCTCGGCTGAGAGATCGCGCAGACCCCTGCCACGATGCCCCCGCTCGGTCGAGCGGGGGCATCGTCGTGTCGACAGGTGGTCGGAGAAATCTCGCCCCGGTTGTCGATCGGCGCTCGGCTCGTCCGTCATCTCGGTGACAGACTCCAACCCTGACCCGAGGAGAGAGAAGATGACCGAATACATCGTGCTGCTGAACGGCGACGAGGCAGTCTGGGAAGCAGCCAGCGCCGAGGAACGGGCGGCGGTCTTCGCCCGGCACGAGGAGTTCAGCCGCCTGCTCGCCGAGCGGGGCCACACGATCACCGGAGGCGCCGAGCTCACGCACTCCCGCACCGCGAGGACCGTACGACGCACCGCCGCGGGCGAGGTGGTGGTCACCGACGGTCCCTACGCCGAGGCTGCCGAACAGCTCGGCGGCTACTACGTGGTGCGCAGCGACGACCTCGACGACCTGCTGGAGGTCTGCGCGCTCCTCGCCGACGTCGAGGGCGGGGTCGAGGTGCGCGCCGCGATCGAGTACGACGGCTGAGACCCGACCTGATCCGTCGTGGCAGGCGAGGACCGGCTCGAACGGTTGCTGCGTGAGGAGTGGGGCCGGCTGTTGGCCCTGCTCGTCGCGTGGTGCCGTCGGCTGGACCTCGCCGAGGACGGGCTTGCCGACGCCGTCGAGGCGGCCGCCCGCGAGTGGCCGGCAACGGACGCACCGGCGAACCCGGCAGGCTGGCTGGTCACCGTGGCCCGACGCCGGATCACCGATCGGCTCCGCTCTGAGGCGGTGCTGGCCCGGGCAATGCCACTCCTCCAGGTCGAGGCGGAGGTCCGCGACCAAGCCCAGCAGGTGATGGCAGCGCTGCCCGAGGGTCACGTGGTCACCGACGAGCGTCTCCGTCTGGTGCTGCTGTGCACCCACCCCATGCTGTCCCGGGAGGCCGCGGCGGCCCTTGCGCTGAGGCTGGTGCTCGGCGTCCCGACCGCCGACATCGCCCAGCTGTTCCTGGTGCCGGTGCCGACCATGGCGGCCCGCCTGACCCGCGCGCGGCGCCGTCTGGCCGGCGCATCCTTCGCGGTCCCACCGCCGGCCGAGCTGACGACCCGCACGGTCGCGGTCGGTGACGTCGCCTACCTGGCCTTCACCCAGGGCTACGCGCCCGCCTCAGGAGACGACGTGCTGCGCCCGGGGCTCGCCGCCGACGCCATCGACCTGGTCCGGGTGCTCCGCACGGTGCTGCCCCGCGAGCAGCAGACAGCCGAGCTGGACGCACTGCTCGCGCTGATGCTGCTCCAGCACGCCCGGCGAGACGCCCGGGTGCTCCGCGGAGTTCTGGTCCGGCTGCCCGACCAGGACCGCGGGCGGTGGCGAGCCGACGAGCACGCCATCGCACCGGTCGCCGCGGAGACCGACTGGTCCCGCATCGTCGCGCGGTACGACGAGCTGCTGGTCCTGCAGGACACGCCGGTGGTGCGGCTCAACCGCGCGGTGGCACTCGCCGAGCACGCCGGCCCGGAGGCGGGTTTGTCGGCACTGGACGAGGTCGCCATGCCGGGTCACCGGCTGCCTGCGGCACGCGCCGAGATGCTGGCTCGCCTCGGCCGATCCCAGGACGCCGTGCGCTCCCTGGACGGAGCGCTGGCCCTGTGCCGGAACGAGGCGGAAGCGGCCTTGCTCCGGGAGCGACGAGCAGCGCTGACCGGCTGACCCCGACGCCGGATCAGGGATGCGGAACCACCATCGGCGTGCCGGTGAGCGGATCGGGCACCACGGCGCAGGCCAACCCGAACACGTCGTCGACCAGCTCGGCGGTCACGATGTCGGCCGGTGCACCGCTGGCGATCACCCGACCGTCTCGCATCGCCACCATGTGGTCGGCGAACCGGCACGCCTGGTTGAGGTCGTGCAGCACCACGACCACGGTGCGCCCGTCGGTCACCTGGCGCCGGAGCAGGCGCAGCAGGTCGTACTGGTGCGCGATGTCCAGGAAGGTGGTGGGCTCATCGAGCAGCAGGTACGGCGTCTGCTGGGCCAGCACCATCGCGATCCACACCCGCTGCCGCTGACCGCCGGAGAGCTCGGCGACCGGTCGGTCGGCGAGGTCGGTGACCCCGGCGGACTCCATCGCGTCGGCGACGGCCAGCTCGTCGCTGGGATTCCAGATCCCGAGCATGCCCTGATGGGCGAAGCGGCCGCGGCGCACCAGCGCCTCCACCCGGATTCCCTCGGGGCTCACCATGGTCTGCGGCAGGAAGCCGAGCTCTCGGGCCACCTCCTTGGCCCTCCAGGAGGTGACCGGACGTCCATCCAGGTCGACCGCACCGGCTCGGATCGGCTGCAGCCGCACCAACGAGCGCAGCAGCGTGGACTTCCCGCAGGCGTTGGGGCCGACGATGGCGGTGAAGACACCGTGCGGCACCTCGAGGTCGAGGTCCTCGACGACCAGCCGGTCGCCGTACCCGAGGCTCAGTCCGTGGGCGCGCAACCGGTTCATCGGCGAATCTCCTTCGTCAGCAACCACAACAGGTAGAGCCCGCCGACGCCGGTGGTCACGACACCGACCGGCAGCACCGTCGGCGCCAGGAGCCACTGCGCCACCAGATCGGACGCGGTGAGCAGGAAGGCTCCGGCGAGCGCGGCAGGCAAGAGCGGCACGCCGGCCGCGGCAGCCAGGCGGCGTCCGATCTGGGGCGCCGAGAGGGCGATGAACACGATCGGCCCGGCGATCGCGGTGACGGTGGCCGAAAGGCCGACGCCGACCAGGATCAGCAGCACCCGCAGCGGTCCCAGGCGAACCCCGGAGGTGATCGCCGGCTCGTCACCCAGGGCTGCCTGGTGCATCGGACGGGCGAGCAGGACCAGCGCCAGCGCGAGCACGCCGATGATGGTCACCGGACCATCGACGTCGACCCAGTCGAGCCCGTTGAGCGATCCGGCCTGCCAGACACTGGCCGAGATCGCCACGTCGAGCTGGGCGCGCAGGATGATCCACGAGTTGATCGCGGTCAACATCGCCTGCACCCCGATGCCGATCACGATCAGCCGCAGGCCCGAGAAGCCGGCGCCCACGGAGAGGGCGTAGACCGCGAGCGCGGCTCCGAGCCCGCCGGCCATCGCCGCGGCGGTGATCGTCGCCTCGCTGGCCACTGTCAGCGTGAAGACCAGTAGCACCCCGGTGTAGGCGCCCGCGTCCAGGCCGATGATGTCGGGCGCTCCCAGCGGGTTGCGGGTGAGGTTCTGGAAGATCGCGCCCGCCAGACCGAGCGCGGCACCGAACACCAGCGCCGCCAGCACCCGGGGCATCCGCCACTGCGTCACCGACACCTGGATCGGCCCCTCGCCGCGGAGCGCGGCGAGCACGTCGGCGGGCCGGTCCCAGTCGCTGCCGTAGCACAGGGATGCCACACCGACGACGAGCGAGAGCATCGCGAGGACCATGCAGACCAACGAGGTGCGGGCGTCCAGCCGCAGCCGGCGGCCGGCACCGAGTGGCACGGACAGGACGCTCATAGGCCCACCGCGCCGTTGCGACGGACCACCCAGATCAGCATCGGTCCTCCGATGACGGCGGTGAGGATCGCCACCGGCACCTCGCCGGTCTCCAGCAGCACGCGGGCCAGGGTGTCGGAGAGGACGACCAGGAGCGGGCCGGTCACCAGGCAGAGCAGCAGCAACCAGGTGATCGATCCCTGGGCGATGCGTCGTACCAGATGCGGCACGATCAGGCCGACGAACATGATCGGGCCGGCCACGGCCGTCGCCGTGGCGGCCAGGACCGTGGCCACCAGCAGGGTGAGGACCCGGGTGCGGAGCACCGAGACCCCCAGTCCGTGCGCGACCTCGTCGCCGAGCAGCACCGCGCTCAACGGTCGGCCCAGCAGCAAAGCCGCCGCGAGCGCCGCCATCAGCACGACGCACGGCACCAGCAGCGGCAGCTGCTCGCGCCCGGCGAGCGAACCGACCGACCAGAAGCGGTAGGTGTCGAACGTGTCCGGATCGGTGAGCCGGATGCCGATCGAGAAGCCGGCCAGCACCGCGGTGAGGGCGACGCCGGCCAGCAGTAGGCGCAGCGGGTCGGCGCCACCGACGGCCTGGACGACGAACGCCGCCAGCGCGGCACCGACGAACGCGACGACCAGCGTGGCGACCTGACCGGTGACGTCGAGGAACTGCGTGGCGACCACCACGGCGAACGATGCCCCGGCGGTCACCCCGAGCAGGCCCGGCTCGGCGAGCGGATTGCGGGTCAGGGTCTGCACCAGCGCGCCGCTGAGCGCCAGGGCGGCGCCGACCAGCATCGCCAGCAACGCTCGCGGGACGCGGACCGTGCGCACTGTCAGGTGCGCGTCGTCGCCGGCGTCGGGGGAGACGAGTGCGCGGAACGCCTCGGGGACGCTCACCTCGCCCTGCCCGACCGTGAAGCTCACCAGCACGGCCGCGACCAGCAGGATCAGGCCGCCGACCAGCGCGAGGGTCGCGCCACGATGGGACGTGCCACTCACTCCTCTTCGTGCTCGTCGTGCTCGTGCTCGCCGTCGGCGTGGCCCTCGTCCTCGTGGTCCAGCTCGACCGCGCCGCGCTTCCAGTAGCCGGTGATCAGCGAGGCGATCCCGCTGGCCTTCGCCCAGCGGCGCAGCGGCTTGATGTCCCCGGCCTCGCCGGCGGCGAAGAGGAAGACGTCGGCGGGGTCCCGGTCGCCGAGGTCTCCTTCGGAGACGGCGTCGGCAAGGTGGGAGCCGTCAGCGCGGGAGAGCCAGGTGATCTCGACACCGCGCCGCGCCCGCAGCGGATAGCCGGTCTCGGCGGCGTGGTCGTGGTCGATGAGCACCTGGACCGTGACCTCCTGGTCCTCGATCCAGTCCCCCTCGTCCAGCCAGCGGGCCAGCGCGGGGAGCGCGGTGGTGTCGATCGCGACCACGTAGTGGGCGTAGGTGTGCGCGAACGCCAGCGAGCCAGGGGGGCCGGCCAGGACCGCCTCGTCGCCGGGCCGCACCCGGCTCGCCCAGTCGGAAGCGAGGCCGCCGGGGTGCACCACGATGTCGAGGTCCAGCTCGCCCGCGGCGGGGTCGTGACGACGGATCGTGTACTTGCGCATCGGCGGCGCCGGGGCGGACCAGTCGAGCATCTGCCGGTCGGGGTTGAAGACCGGGTCGTTGCGCGTGCCGTCCTCGAAGGGGAAGACCACACCGACGTGGTCGTCGCAGGCGTGCGAGTGCAGCTCCGCGATCTCCGGCCCCGCCAGGGTCAGCCGCAGCATGTGGGGGGTGACCTCGGTGCACGCGACCACCCGGGTGGTCCGGATCTGGGTCGGATACGGGACCCGGACCGTCCCGCGCCCACCGGACTGGTGGGCGCGGACCTTCGGGCCGGGGTTGGCGCGATCCGCGCTCACGACAGGTCCTCGGCGAACGCCTCGCCGAAGGCCTCGTCGATCGCGTCCAGGGTCTGCAACGCCGACTGATAGGTGGCGGCCTCGGTGTAGCGCAGCCCGATCACGTCGCCGGACTTCACCGCGGGCAGGTTCTTCCACAGCGGGGAGTCGAGGACGTACTGGACCGGCTCGGGCACCGAGCCGTCGGTGGCGAGGGTGTAGGTGATCACGTCCGCGTCGCCGAGGCTCTCCGGCAGCTGCTCGATCGAGGAGTACTCGCTCACCTCGGCTGATCCGCCGTCGCTCGGGTCCTGCACCTCGCCGTAGTACTCGACGCCGATGTCACCGGCGATGTTGGTGCCCCAGGACCCGGCGAACTCGCGGTGGAACTCCCCCGCGGTGATGTCGCCATAGGCGCCGACGTGGCCGAAGTCGAGGCCGTCGAGGACGTCGGCGTACTTGGTCTCCAGCTCGTCGACCCGCTCCTCGTAGTCGGCCTTGTTCTCCTCGTAGCTCTCCGTCGCGCCGGCGGCCTCTGCCTGGCGGGCGCCCAACTCCTTCCAGTCGTCGGGTCGGTTCGGACCGAGTACGACGACGGGCGCGACCGCCTCCAGCCGCTCCATGTTGACGTCGCCGAGGACCGGCAGCGGCACGCCGAGGATGATCAGGTCGGGGTCGACCTTCTCGACCGCGTCGTAGTTGATGGAGTCCGCGGTCTCCCCCATGATCTTCTCGGTCTCTTCGTAGGTCGCGAGGTCGTCCTCGGTCATCAGCGCGGTGCCCCGGCCCCACTCGGAGATGCCGACCAACGGTGCGTCGACCTCGAGCAGCACCGGTACGGCGTACCCGGTGGCGACGACGCGCTCAGGGTCCGCCGGGATCTCGACCTCTCCGTTGTCGGCGGTGAAGGTGACCGTCTCACCCTCGCCGGAAGCCTCGGCCGACTCCTCCCCTGCCCAGCAGCCGCTGAGCGCGAGGCCCAACGAGGCGACGGCCAGGGCGCCCGTGGCGCGGCGGAAGTGGAAGCGTGATCGCATGACGGTGTTCCTTCGTGACGCGGATGGGAGTACGACGACCGCGCGGCCGTCGGTCCCGCCCCGAGAGGCGGGCGAACGGGAGTCTCGTCGGGCGGGCAGCTGCCGATTCCGACGCTAGGTGAGGCTAGCCTTATCCGTGGCTGTATCGGTGTCGTGGAGGAGTCAGATGGTGTCGCGCAGGAGACAACCGGCGCTGGTCTCGGATGCCGCCCACCGCCTGCTCCGGACGGCATCGTCGATCGGCGAGATCGAGGTCCAGGAGTACGGCTACGGCCTCGGGCCGCCCACCGGGATCCTGGTGCTCCGCTATCCCCCGGGATCCGGGGTCCCGGACTTTCCCGAGGATCGGGACGACTTCCTCCATCAGGTGTTCTGGTCCCCCGACGGTGTGCTCGCGCTACGGCGCGGCACCGCCTCCCGTTTCGTCACCGCCGACGAGATGCTGTGGGTGCGGCGCGGCGTGGTCGCCGAGGTGCACGGCCTGGGGGTGCAGACCGTGCTGCGGGCATGCCTGCGACAGGCGCCGCAGACGCTGGTGGACCGCGCCGCGGCGGTGTTGGCCCCAGGGCAGCAGGTGGGCGCGCGGCTGCAAGCCAT
This sequence comes from Nocardioides sp. BGMRC 2183, assembly GCA_008123405.1. Classification (GTDB taxonomy): domain Bacteria; phylum Actinomycetota; class Actinomycetes; order Propionibacteriales; family Nocardioidaceae; genus Nocardioides. Next base: position 102,033 of record VSSA01000006.1, on the reverse strand, counting down.
CGCCCGTCCCGGCGTCACCGAGGCCGAGGGGCTCCAGGCCCGGGCCGATGTCCTCGCCGCACTCGCGCGGTGCCCGGTCGAGGAGGTCGACCACGGCAGCACCGGACCGGTCGCCGGGCCGGCGCAGATGGTCGCCCGGGCGCTCCTGGCCGACCCGTCGGACCCGACCAGCCTGGGCGAATGGGCCTCCCGGCTCCACGTCAGCCCCAAGACGTTGCAGCGCGACATCGAGCGTCAGTATGCGGTCGCCTTCACCACCCTGCGCACACGGATCCGGCTGCGCGCGGCGGCCGCGCTGCTGCGCAGCCGGTCGGTCACCGAGACCGCCCACCTGGTGGGCTACGGCAGCGCGTCGGCCTTCGTGGCGGCGTTCACCCGCGAGTTCGGCGAGACGCCGGGCCGTTACACCGGGGAGCGCGCCGCCTCGTAGGCGGCCGCGGCCGCGTCGTACCGGTCAGCAACCGCCGGCGACGGCGGGGATCACCGAGACCTGGACCCCGTCGGGCGTCGGGGTGGCCAGGTCCTCGAGGAACCGGACGTCGTCGTTGCCGACGTAGACGTTGACGAAGCGACGCAGCTTGCCGTCCTCGTCGACGACGCGGCTCTTGATCCCGGAGAAGCGGGCATCGAGGTCGTCGAGCACCTCGGCCAGCGTGGCGCCCTCGGCGCTCACCTCGGAGTCACCTCCGGTGTAGGTGCGCAGGATGGTCGGGATGCGGACGCTGACGGCCATGGGTTCTTCCTCTGGTTGGTCGGGTGGTGCAGAGTGAGCGTCGCTCAGGCGATGCCGGTGGCCTTGAAGGCGTCATAGGTCGGAGCGATGGTGGCGGCAGCACCGACCTGACCGGAGATCGCGTCGAGCGTCTTGAGTCCGTGACCGGTGTTGATCACGACGGTCTCGAGCTCGGGGTCGAGCTGACCGTTCTCGACCAGCTTCTTGGTCACCGCGAGGGTGGTCCCGCCTGCGGTCTCGGTGAAGATGCCCTCGGTACGGGCGAGCAGCACGATGCCGGCGCGGACCTCGTCGTCGGTGACCTCCTCGACAGCCCCGCCGGTACGACGGGCGATGTCGAGGACGTAGATGCCGTCCGCAGGGTTGCCGATCGCCAGGCTCTTGGCGATCGTGTCCGGCTTGACCGGGCGGATCGCGTCGGTGCCGGCCTTGAAGGCGGTCGCGACCGGCCCGCACCCCTCGGCCTGGGCGCCGAAGATCTTGTAGGGCTTCTCCTCCACGAGGCCCAGCTCGATCAGCTCACGGAAGGCCTTGTCGACCTTGGTGAGCTGGGAGCCGGAGGCGACCGGGATCACGATCTGGTCGGGGAGCCGCCAGCCGAGCTGCTCGGCGATCTCGTAGCCCAGCGTCTTGGAGCCCTCGGCGTAGTAGGGACGGACGTTGACGTTCACGAACGCCCAGCCCTCCTCCTCGCCGGCGATCTCGGAGGCGAGCTTGTTCACGTCGTCGTAGTTGCCGTCGACCGCGACCAGCGACTCGGTGAAGATCGCGGAGTTGACCTGCTTGGGGTGCTCGAGGTTCGAGGGGATGAAGACGACGGTCTTGATCCCGGCCCGGGCGCCGGCAGCGGCCACGGCGTTGGCCAGGTTTCCGGTCGAGGGGCAGGCGAAGACCTTCGCGTCGAGCTCGCGGGCGGCGCTGAGTGCGCAGGCGACGACCCGGTCCTTGAAGGAGTTGGTCGGGTTCGTCGAGTCGTCCTTCACCCAGAGCTTGGCCAGGCCGAGCTCGGTGGCGAGGTTGCGTGCATCGAGCAGCCGGGTGAAGCCGGGCTCGGTGTTGGGGCTGGTCTCGATGTCGGTGGGCACCGGCAGCAGCGCCTTGTAGCGCCAGATGTTGCGGGGGCCCGCCTCGATCTCCTCGCGGGTGACCGTGGGGAACTCGTAGGCGATCTCCAACGGGCCGAAGCACTCCGGACACGCGTAGAAGGGTCCGAGGTCGACGCGGTGCCCGCACTCACGGCAGGCGAGCGCGACGGCGTTGCCGAACGCTCCCTCGCGGGGGCCGGTCTTCTCGCTCGAGGTGGGGGCCTCGGTCACAGCGGCGCTCATAGGTTTCCTCCTTCTCATCTGCCCCGGCGCGTCCTTCGCGGCGGGTCGGATTTGGCACCGTCTCCACGTCCGTCGCGTCGGCGACGGGGAGTTCGTGGCGGTTGCCGGGACTTCATCGGGCCGTTCCCTCAGTCCCTCTGGATGAGCACGCTCAGACTACGTGCGCCCCTGGCAGGGCCGAAATCGAGATCCCACTATCCGATACTCACGTCCGGATATTGGGATCGAGCGCGGGATCGGGGGTACGAGCGAGCCTCAGGCTCCGGCGCGGGCGGCCCGGGCATCAGCGGTGAGCCGGCGCAGGAACTCCAGTACGCCGTCCGGCCCGCGGACCACCACGTCGGCCAGTTCGAGCAGAGCACTCTGCTCCCGGGACGCCGAGCAGACCCGCAGCCCGGCAAGCCCCCGCTGCTCCAGGGCGTCGACCGCCTCGAACGCCTCAAGGTCCCCGAGATCATCGCCGGCGAAGCAGAATCCACCGGCCCGGAGGTCGTCGGCGAGCCGTTGCACCACGATGCCCTTGTGCGCGCCCGGCGAGCGCACCTCGATCACCTGGCGACCCGGCTCGAGGACGAGTCCGTGCCTGGTGGCCAGCGTGCGCAGCGGGTGCAGAAGACGTTGGAACGCGGCTTCGGGATCGGCCATCCGCCGGGTGTGCACGGCCACCGCCAACCCCTTGTCCTCCACCCAGGCCTCGGCGGCGTCGGCGAGCCGGAGGGCTCGGGGCAGCTCCCGCTCGAAGGTGGCCAGACCTCGCGGCGGGCGCGGGCTGACGATCCGCCGGCGACCGGCGGTCCACCGCTCGTTGCCGTACTGACCGAAGAGATAGAGCTCCTTGCCGGCCGCCTGGATCGCGTCACCGACCTCCTCCAGACCACCGAGGTCGAGCGCCTGGCGGGCCGGCCGCCCGGTGATCACCGCGATCGCCCGCACCTCGGAGGCGAGGTCGACCAGCACCTCGCGGGCAGCGGGGTGGATGTGGGCGCGGGTCGGGTCCTCCACGATCGGCGCGAGGGTGCCGTCGAAGTCGAGCCCGATCACGGTGTCCGCCGCCGCCCTGACCAGCGCGGTGTAGCGGCGTTCACCCTCGAGCGACGAGAACTGCACGGCCCCATCCCACCACGCCGGGCACGGCGTCGTACCTGCGGTCCGGCGGTGGATGGCAGAGACGGGCGGGTCAGCCCACGTCGCCGGTGAGGATCAGGGTGAGGTTCTCCGCGCTCATGTCGGAGTCCAGGTCGGCCGGCATCACCCGTTGGATCCCGAGGTCCAACGCGAGCTGCCGACCCTCGCGCTTCATCCCCGGCGGGTAGTAGACGGTGGTGGAGAGCACCGTGCCGTACCAGTTGTCGGCGGCGACGAAGTTCCAGCCGACCTCGGAGACCTGGCTGCCGACCTCCCCGGCCAGGCCGGCGATGGAGGTGTTGTTGAAGACGACCACACCGACCTCGCCACGCTGGACCGGCGGCTTGGCCTTCTTCGTCGGCTTCTCGCTCGGCTCGGTCTCCGGCTCCTCCGAAGCACCGTCGGTGGCATCCGAGGAAGCGGAGGCCTCGGCGTCGGAGACGGTGGTGATCTCCCGTTCGGTGGGTTCGGTGTCACGGGTGACCACGAACGCGACCGCGGCGAGGGCGACCGCCACGATGCTGAGCAGCACGACGGGCGAGGGCAGTACGGCGCCACGCTGGTCGCGATCACGACGGGGGCGCGGGCTGAACACAGTGGGCCAGGTGGGGAAGGTCATGGCCGCTGGTCCTTCCTGGGTCAGGGGCAGATCGGGTCAGATCTCGAATCCGAGGCGGCGGGCCGAACGCTGGCGCTGACGCTGCGAGCGCAGTCGCCGCAGGCGGCGTACCAACAGGGGGTCGGCGGCGAGCGCCTCCGGCCGGTCGATGAGGGCGTTGAGCACCTGGTAGTAGCGGGTGGAGCTCATGTCGAACTTCTCACGGACCGCGCTCTCCTTGGCGCCGGCGAACTTCCACCACTGGCGCTCGAACTCGAGGATGTCGCGGTCGCGCCGGCTCAGGGCATCGGCAGGCGCCTCGTCACCGGTCGCCTCGGATTGGCTGCTCGGTTCGGCGTTCATCTGCTTCCTCCTGTTCGCACCTTCTCGGACCTGCTCTTGTGGAGCGGCTTTCCGAACGTGTGCGATCGACCCCATTGTGAGCACCACTGTAAACGCCGAATCACAACGATGTCATTCAGATCGCTTCGAGCGCGACCCGCGAGTCTCGCAGGTCACACCGTCCCGCTGGCGGGCGGGGTCGGCTACGTTGCCGCTCATGTCCGACTCCGAGGTCGCCTGGGGAATCCTGGCCACCGGCAAGATCGCCCACACCTTCGCCCACGACCTCGCCGTGACGCCGGGCACCCGACTGGCAGCTGTCGGTTCCCGCACCGCCGACGGCGCGGCCGCCTTCGCGGGCGTCCATGGCGACGATCGCACCCGCGCGCACGGGTCGTACGCCGCGCTGCTCGCCGACGAGGAGGTCGAGGTGGTCTACATCGCCACCCCGCACTCCTTCCACCTGGAGAACGCGCGGGCCGCCTTCGCCGCCGGCAAGCACGTGCTGTGCGAGAAGCCGCTGGCGCTGAACGCGGACGACGCCGCCGCCATGATCGCGCTCGCGGCCGAGCACGACCGGTTCCTGATGGAGGCGATGTGGACCGCCTGCCACCCGATGGTGCGCGCGCTGCGGACCGCACTGGGCACCGGGCGATTCGGCACCCCGCGGCAGCTGCAGGCCGAGCTCGGCTTCCGGGTCGACGCACCGGCCGAGGACCGGATGCTCGACCCCTCGTTGGGCGCCAGCGCCCTGCTCGACATGGGCATCTACCCGCTGACGTTCGCGCACCTGATGCTCGGCGAAGCAGAAGCGCTGACCGCGACCGCGACGCTCTCCGAGCGCGGCGTGGACCTCGACATCGCGATCGCCGGCCGCTACCCGGGAGCGGTGGCCGCACTGGGCGCCTCGATGACGTCCTGGTCCTCCCAACGCGCCGCGATCGCCACCGACCTCGGCCGGATCGAGGTCGGCACCGAGTTCTTCCACCCCGACCGCGCCGTCTTCGTCCCCCACGACCCGTCGACGGGACCGCAACCCGAGCGGGCGGTGACGATCGCCGGGGAGGAGCCGGTGATCGGGCTCGGCTACGGCAACGAGATCGCCGAGGTGAGTCGCTGCCTGCGCGCCGGGCTGCGGGAGAGCCCGCTGGTTCCGCACGCTCAGACAGTGACCATCCTGCGGCAGATGGACGCGCTGCGCGCCGAGGTCGGCGTCCGGTTCGACGTGTAGCGGGTGGATAGGGTGAGCGACGTGGCCCACGACCTGGTGATCGTCGCGAACCGTCTGCCCGTCGACCGGGTGACCGGGCGGGACGGCGAGACCACCTGGCGCCGCTCCCCCGGCGGACTTGTCAGCGCGATCGAACCGGTGATGCGCGCCGGCGACGGGGTCTGGGTCGGCTGGCCAGGTGGCACCGAGCAACACCTCGAGCCGTTCGAGATCGACGGGCTGCACCTGGTACCGCTGTCGATGACCGCCGAGGAGATCACCGAGCACTACGAGGGTTTCTCCAATGCCACCCTCTGGCCGCTCTACCACGACGTCGTCGCCAAGCCGGAGTTCCACCGGGAGTGGTGGGACGCCTACACCCGGGTCAACGAGCGCTTCGCCGAGCACGCCGCCGAGCTCGCCGCCGAGGGCGCCACGGTGTGGGTACACGACTACCAGCTGCAGCTGGTGCCGCAGATGCTCCGCGAGCGCCGCCCCGACCTGCGGATCGGCTTCTACCTGCACATCCCGTTCCCCCCTGCCGAGCTCTTCCAGCAGCTGCCCTGGCGCCGCCAGATCCTCGAGGGCCTGCTCGGCGCGGACCTGATCGGCTTCCAGCTGCCGGGAGCCGCGCAGAACTTCGTCCGCCTGGTCCGCCAGCGGGTCGGCCACAAGACCCACCGGGACCGGGTGCACCTGCCCGACGGCCGCGAAGTGCGCGCCGCCGCGTTCCCGATCTCGATCGACGCCGCCGGCTTCGAGGAGCTCGCCAGCTCCGAGCCGGTCGCCGAACGGGCCGCCGCGATCCGCGAAGCGCTCGGCAACCCACGCAAGATCTTCCTCGGCATCGATCGGCTCGACTACACCAAGGGGATCCACGCCCGGCTGCGCGCCTACGGCGAGCTGGTCCGCGACGAGCACTTCAGCGTCGAGGACGCGGTCTTCGTCCAGGTCGCGGTGCCCTCCCGCGAGCAGGTCGAGCAGTACCGGATCCTGCGCGACGACATCGACCGGCTGGTCGGACGGCTCAACGGCGACCTCGGCAGGATCGGGCGCCCCGCGATCAGCTACCTGCACTCCTCCTATCCCCGGGAGGAGATGGCGGCGCTCTACCGGGCCGCCGACATCATGGTCGTCACGCCCTACCGCGACGGGATGAACCTGGTCGCCAAGGAGTACGTCGCCTGCCGGATCGAGGAGGACGGCGCGCTGGTGCTCAGCGAGTTCGCCGGAGCCGCCGACGAGCTGCGCCAGGCCTGGCTGGTCAACCCCTACGACATCAACGGCATGAAGGCCGCGCTGCTCGACGCCTACCGGGCCGAGCCCAAGGAGCTGTCCCGGCGGATGAAGGCGATGCGCAAGCAGATCGCCCAGCACGACGTGAAGGCGTGGGCGGACAGCTTCCTCACCTCGCTGGCCGACGACGGCGCTGACACCGACGCCCGCGACAGCTGATCGGCGTGCCGCACCGGGCCGGCGGTCGGGGTACCTTGCCCGCATGGATCTGGTGCCCAAGCCCGACCAGGTGGTCGCGGCGGCGAGCAACGTGGCGCACAAGCTGCTCTACGGCGGCCTGGCCGACCTGCGCCCGATGCCGCGCACCCTGATCGACGACGGTCTGCTCCGCGAGGTCTACCACTACCGCCCCGCCGGGACCACCCGGCCCAGCGGCGACCCGGTGCTCCTGGTGACGCCGCTGGCGGCACCGGCGCTCTGCTACGACCTGCGCCGCGGCTGCTCGGTCGTGGAGCACTTCGTCACCCAGGGGCGGCCCACCTACCTGGTCGAGTACGGCGAAGTCTCCTTCCGCGACCGTGGTCTGGGCATGGAGCACTGGGTCGACGAGGTCGTCCCAGCCGCGGTCCGGGCGGTCTCCGACCACGCCGGCGGACGGCCGGTGCACGTGGTCGGCTGGAGCCTGGGTGGCATCTTCTCGCTGCTCGCCGCTGCCGGAGCCGAGCTGCCGATCGCGTCGCTGAGCGTCCTCGGCTCGCCGGTCGACGTCACCCAGGTGCCACTGATCGCGCCGCTGCGGCCGCTGCTGCACCTGGCCAGCGGCGCCGGCTACACCGGCAACGGCCTGGTCACCCGTGCCTACCAGGCGATGGGCGGAGCGCCGAAGCCGCTGGTGAAGTGGGCCTTCCAGCTCTCCGCCTTCCAGAAGCTGGTGACCAAGCCGATCGCGCTCGCCACCCACATCGACGACCAGGACTTCCTGGCCCAGATCGAGGCGGTGGACCGGTTCACCGCCAACATGATCGCCTACCCGGGCCGCACGTTCGGGCAGCTCTACCACCGGATGGCGAAGGGCAACCAGCTCGCGACGGGCGAGTTCGAGCTCGGCGAGCGCACCCTGCGGCTGGCCGACATCGACGTCCCGGTGCTGGTCTTCGGCGGATCGACCGACGGCATCGCGCCGATCCCGGCGGTCCGGACGATGGTGCCGCTGCTGTCGGCCTCCCCCGAGGTCCGCTTCGAGGTGGTGCCCGGGGGCCACCTCGGCATGCTCACCGGTCGGGCGGCACGCCGGTCCACCTGGCCGGTCCTCGACGAGTGGATCGACCAGTGGTCGGGCGACACCGAGGCCGCGACCATCGGCACCAACCGCCGACGTCGCCACACCTCGGCCGCCTCCCGGGCGCTGTCGCGGTGAGCGCCGGGCAGCACGACCCGGGTCTGTCCACCCGGGTCCGGATCGGGTACGGCGCCGGCTCGGTCGCCACCGGAGCGTTCGGCACCGTGCCGGGGTTGATGCTGCTCCCCTTCCTGACCGACGAGCTCGCCGTACCGGCCCTGCTGGCGGGGGTGATCGTCTTCGGGCCGAAGGCATGGGACGTCTTCCTGAACCCGGTCGCAGGCCGGATCAGCGACCGGACGGTCGACCCACGCGGGCCGCGCCGACCGTGGCTGCTGCGGGCCGGGGTCGCTCTGGCGGCCTGCTTCGCGCTTCTCTTCGCCGGACCCGACCTCGGCTCGACCGCGGCGGACGCCGCCTGGGTGCTGGTGCTCTTCTTCGCCTGCGCCAGCGCCTACGCCTTCTTCCAGGTGCCGTATGTGTCGATGCCGGCCGAGATCGCCTCGACCGCACAGGAGCGCACCCGGCTGATGACCTGGCGAGTGGCGATCCTCGCCTTCACGATCATGCTCGCCGGTGCCAGCGCACCCGCGTTGCGCGATGCGGTGGGCGGCCGGGACGGCTACCGGGTGATGGGGGTGGCGATGGCCGGCGTGATCCTCCTCGGTGTGCTGCTCGCCTACCGCGGCACCCGCGACGCCCCGCGCGGGGCGGTGGCCCCGGGTGCTGGGTCGTTGCGCGATCAGCTGCGGATCGTGGCCGCCGCCCGGGACTTCCGACTGCTCCTGGTGACCTTCGTGCTGCAGGCGCTGGCCACCGGCTGCATGCTGGCCGGTGTCGACTACCTGGCCGGCGACGTGCTGGGCGAGAAGGGCGCGAGCACGATCCTCTTCGTCTGTTTCGTCGGCCCGGCGCTGCTGCTCACCCCGGCGTGGGCGGCGCTGGGGCGTCGTACCGGGAAGAAGTCCGGCTATCTGATCGCCTCGGTGGTGCTCGCGGTCGGGGCGACCGTGGCCACGACGGCCGGCTCCGCACCCGCCGGAGCCGTCTTCGCCGCGGTGGCGCTGGTCGGCGTCGGCTATGCCGGCATCCAGGTCTTCCCACTGGCGATGCTGCCCGATGCCGCCGCAGTGGACGCGGCCCGGACCGGCTCGTCCCGGATCGGCGTCTACACCGGCGTGTGGACCGCCGGCGAGACGCTCGGTCTGGCGCTGGGTCCCGGACTCTTCGCGGTGGTGCTCGCGATCGGCGGTTATCGGTCGAGCTCGGGCGGCGACGTGGTCCAGCCGGACAGCGCGCTGACCGCGATCACCCTCGGCTTCTCGCTGCTCCCGGCCGCGCTGGTGCTGCTCAGCCTGCTCTGGCTGCGCGGCTACCGGCTCGACGAGCAGACCGTCGACGCAGCGACCGACCTCCATCCCCATCCCGAGAGCGAGGAACCCACCCGATGACTCCTGCCGAGATCCGCGCCCGGCTCGCCGGCCTGCAGTCCGAGGACCTCCCGGTCCATGGCGGCCGGACCCTCGCCTACGTCTACGACGCAGGCCTGCCCGAGGTCGACGCGCTGGCCCGCGAGGCCGTCGCCGCCTTCGCCGGCAGCAACGGGCTGGACCCGACGGCGTTCCCCAGTCTGCTCACCATGGAGAACGAGCTGGTCGGCGTCGCGGCGAACCTGCTGGACGGCCCCGACTCCGTGGTCGGCACGCTGACCTCGGGCGGCACTGAGTCCTGTCTGCTCGCGGTGCAGGCCGCGCGGGACGGGCGCCCGGACCTGGCCCGCGCCTCGCTCGTGGTGCCGGACACCGTGCACGCCGCCTTCCACAAGGCGGCGCACTACTTCGGGATGGAGATCCGGGTGGTCCCCACGGGCCCGGACCATCGCGCGGATCCGGCGGCGATGGATGCCGCCTGCGACGCGTCGACCGTCCTGGTGGTGGTCAGCGCGCCGTCGTACGCGCACGGGGTGATCGACCCGGTGACTGAGGTGGCCGGGGCGGCTGCCGCCCGCGGCATCCGGTGCCACGTGGACGCCTGCATCGGCGGCTGGGTGCTGCCGTTCAAGTCCCGGCTGGGGCGTCCGGTGACGCCGTGGACGTTCGCGGTGGACGGCGTCACCTCGATCTCGGCGGACCTGCACAAATACGGCTACGCGCCGAAGGGTGCCTCGCTGCTCCTGCACCGCACGCCCGCGCTGCGTCGGTCGCAGTTCTTCGCGCACGCCGACTGGCCGGGCTACACCATGCTCAACGCCACCCTGCAGTCCACCCGCTCGGGCGGGCCGGTGGCCGGCGCCTGGACCACGGTGCGGGCCATCGGGACCGACGGCTACCTCGCGCTGACCGAGGCCGCGCTGGAGGCGACCGATCAGATCGCCGCAGGGATCGGGGACATCGACGGATTGGATCTGGTCGCGACCCCGGAGTCCACGCTGATCGCGATGACCGCCGGCCCCGGACTGGACGTCTTCACCGTGGCCGACGAGATGACCGCCCGCGGGTGGTTCGTGCAGCCGCAGCTCTCCCACGCCGAGCAGCCGCCCTCGCTGCACCTCTCGGTGAGTGCGGCGACGTTGGCCGGGGTCGAGGAGTTCCTCGAGGCGCTCGAGACCGCTGTCGCCCAGGCTCGCGCGGCCGGACCGGTGCCGGTCGACGCCGACGTGGTGGCGCTGCTGCACTCGCTGGACCCGCGGACCTTGAGCGAGGAGGAGTTCGATGCACTGCTCGCCGCCGGCGGACTGGCCGGCGACGGCGAGGCGCCGGGACTGCCGGAGCAGATGGCACCGGTGAACGCACTGCTCGACGCGGCGCCGCCCGCCCTGCGGGAGGCCGTGCTCGTCGCGTTCCTGGATCGGCTCTCGCGTCCGGTCCGCCCGATCGGAGCCGTTGGGCCAGGACAGCGGCTACAGTGACGCCGGTCACGGGTGGCGCTCACCGTCGCAGATGGCCGGCGTCCCGCGGAGGGAGTGGGACGGCGACCGGACGGAGGCGCCGATGGGAGCCCGCGACCGGGCTCGCTCACTGCGCTGACGACTCCTGGATCTCGTGATCTAGTGTCAGCGCCGTGAGCGGACTCGACGACCTCCTCGAGCGCGGCCTGATCGCCCCCGACTGGGCCGAGGCGCTGCGCCCGGTCGACGACCGGATCGTCGCCCTCGGCGACTTCCTGCGTGCCGAGGTCGCCGCGGGCCGCCCCTATCAGCCGACCGGCGATCGGGTGTTCCGCGCGTTCCAACGCCCGCTGTCCGAGGTCAAGGTGCTGGTCGTCGGACAGGACCCGTACCCGAACCCGGCGCATCCGATCGGGCTCTGCTTCGCGGTCGAGCCGCATGTCCGGCCACTGCCACCCAGCCTGGTCAACATCTACACCGAGCTGGCCGACGACGTCGGGGTGACGCCACCCGAGCACGGCGACCTGTCCGCCTGGTCCGACCAAGGCGTGATGCTGCTCAACCGAGTGTTGACGGTGCGGCCAGGTGCCCCCGGTTCCCACCGCGGCCAGGGGTGGGAGCACGTGACCGCGTGCGCGATCGAGGCGGTGGTACGGCGTGCGGAGGCCGGCGTACCGATGGCGGCGATCTTGTGGGGAGCAGACGCGCGGAGCCTGCGTCGCCACCTCGGACCGATCCCTGCCGTGGAGTCGCCGCACCCCTCGCCGCTGTCGGCCTACCGCGGCTTCTTCGGGTCCCGGCCGTTCAGCCGCACCAACGAACTGCTGGTGGATCAGGGCGCGGCGCCGATCGACTGGAGCCTGCCCTCCTGACCCACCGCGTGCGTCGACGTACCGACGGTTGCGTCGAATCGGCACTGGCGATCACGGCTTGTAGGGTCGATGCCCATGTCGTGGGGATACCGGCCAGAGCTTGACGGACTCCGTGCGCTGGCGGTCATCACCATCGTCTTCTTCCACGCCGGCGTCGCGGGGTGGGCCAACAGCTTCGTGGCGCTGGATCTCTTCTTCGTGCTCTCCGGCTTCCTGGTCTCCAACGTGGTGCTCGCCGAGATCGACGCCAGCGGTCGGTTCCGGCTCGGTCGGTTCTATGCCCGTCGGGTACGGCGACTGCTGCCGGCGGCCGTCGTCGCGATCATCGCCACCAGTGTCATGGCCGTCCTCGTGGTCTCCGAGCCGGAGCGGATCGCGTTCGTCCGTCAGGCGCAGGCGGCGTTGCTCTACGTCGCCAACTGGGAGTTCATCGCCGAGCAGGGGGACTACTTCGCCGGCGCGATGCGCGAGTCCCCGTTCATGCACTACTGGTCGCTGTCGATCGAGGAGCAGTTCTACATCCTGTTCCCGCTGCTGGTGCTCGGGATCCATCGACTCTTCCCCGGACGCCTGCGCGCCCTGCTGATCGCCTTCTCCGCCATCGCCGCGCTCTCGGTGGTCTCCCAGCTCTACTGGGGCCAGGTCGACCCGGGCCGCGCCTACTACGCCACCGACGCCCGCGCGTTCGAGCTGATGGCGGGCGCGATCGCAGCCGTAGCGCTGCGCCAGGTGGCGGCGCGTCGTGCTGCGGCGAGGCAGGCCGACGAGATCGACGCTCCGACCTCGACCCGCCTGGGCGGCCTCAGCCTCGCCGCGGTCGCCACCCTCGGCTGCTACGTGGTGCTCGGCACCTCGGCGTTCTCGATGACGGCCTCGCACCGCAACCTGGTCGCCGCGGTGATCGGCACCGCGCTGGTGCTGCTGGTCTACCTCGCCCAGGGCTCGCTGGTCAGTCGCGCGCTCTCGGTGCGACCGATGGTCTACCTCGGCAAGATCTCTTACGGCACCTACCTGTGGCACTGGCCGGTCATCTTCGCGCTGCAGCACGTGCTCACCGCACGCCCCCTGGTCATCGCGGTGCTCGCCGGCACGTTGGCCACCGCCATGGCCTCGCTCTCCTACGAGCTGCTCGAGACGCCGATCCGCCGCAACAAACTGCTCGACGGCTTCGAGTGGCGCGCGGTCGGTGCCGGCGTCAGCGTCTCGGCGTTGGTGGCCGTCTTCGCCATCGCTCCGGTGCTGACCAGTCCGCGCACACCGGTGGTCGCCGCGGCGGGCCAGGTCGACATCGGCGCCCCGACCGAGGTCACCGAGGAGTTGGACCGACCGGTGCCCGACATCGACTTCGAGGCGGTGTCGAAGGACCGCGGCGCCGCCGGTGGTCGCTGCACCCCCGAGGACCTCGAGTCCTGCCGCAGGGTGGAGGGTTCCGGTCCGCACGTGGTGCTGGTCGGCGACAGCCAGGCGCGGGCGATGGTGCCGGCGTTCACGAAGCTGGCGGAGGAGCGCGACTGGACGCTGTCGACCAGCGTGGTGATGGCCTGTCCGTGGCAGCAGGGTCTCTACAGCACTGAGCCGGGTGAGAACGTCTGCCGCGACGCCCGCAAGGACTTCTACGACAAGACGCTGCCGGCCATGGAGCCCGACGTCGTCGTCTTCGTGAACCTGGCCCGCAGCGCCGAGGCCTGGGAGGGGGTCCTGGTCGACGAGCGGGGACGGTCGAAGAACCGCCACAAGCTCCAACTGGATGCCACCAAGCGCACCGTCGACCTCGTCGAGAAGGCCGGTGCCCGCTCCCTGATCGTGCACAGCATGCTCGGCACCAACGGGTGGGACCGCGACGGTTGGGACCCGCTGGACTGCCTGGCGCGGGCGAAGACCCAACGCGACTGCGTGGTCAACCCGCCGCTGGACCGGCCGGAGGTGGACGGCTACTACGACACGCTCGAGACCGAGCGGGACAGCGTCGCCACCGTCGACGTGAATCCGGCGATCTGCCCGGACGCGCCGTACTGCCGCCCGATCCTGCGCGACGCCGTGGTGTGGCGCGACGGCAACCACGTGACACCGACAGTGGTGAAGCGGGTGCGCAAGCAGATCGGCGGCCTGATCGACGAGACGGGCGTGCTGCGCAAGTAATCGGCACGGCTGTGACCGCTGGGTCCTCGGGTGAGGCGGCGGGAATATAGTTCAACGTTCAACCATTGAGGTGGGTATGAACGCCTCACCCGGGACCGCCGCCACGATGCCCGCCCTCTACATCGGGCACGGCGCACCGCCGCTGCTGGACGACCCCACGTGGTCGGGCCAGCTCGCAGCGTGGGCTGCCGACCTTCCCCGACCGAAGGCGATCCTGATCGTCAGCGCGCACTGGGAGTCGGCGCCGGTGTCGCTGAGTGCGAGCGGAGCCGACCTGGTCTACGACTTCGGCGGGTTCGACCCCAAGTACTACGCGATGACCTACCGCACGCCGGACGCCAGCGCCCTGGCGAAGCGGGTCGCCGCGATGATGCCGGACACCGAGCCGGTCCATCAGCACACCTCGCGCGGCCTCGACCACGGCGCCTGGGTGCCGCTGAAGATCATGTACCCCGACGCCGACATCCCGGTGCTGCAGCTGTCGCTGCCGACCCACGACCCCGAACGGCTGTTGCGCCTCGGCGAGCGGCTCCGTCCGCTGCGGGAGGAAGGTGTGCTCGTCGTCGGCTCCGGCTTCCTCACCCACGGCCTGCCGTTCCTCACCGAGTGGCGCATCGACGCCGCCGTGCCCGGTTGGTCGGCGGAGTTCGACGCCTGGGCCGGCGAGGCGATGGCGCGCGGCGACGTGGACACGCTCGCCGCCTACCGCAGTAAGGCGCCGGGCATGCCCTACGCCCACCCCACCGTCGAGCACTACAGCCCGCTCTTCGTCACCCTCGGGGCCGCCAGCGACCCGACGGCCCCCGGCATCCAGGTCATCGACGGCTTCTGGATGGGGCTCTCCAAGCGGTCACTGCAGGTCGCCTGAGCGAGATCCGCCTCGGACCCTCAGCGCACCCGCAGTCGTTTCATCAGCTTCAGCGACGAGAGCATCTGCTTGACGTAGGCGTCGTAGTCCTGACCGGGCCGGGCGCCCAGCACCTGCTTCTTGAGCACCGCGACGTTCTTGACGTCGGTGTACTTCAGCAGGCCCTGATCACCGTGGCGGGCGCCGACGCCGGAGTTCTTCACCCCGCCCGACGGCGTCCCCTTGGAGGCGTAGGCAGTGGCCAGTGCGTCGTTGATGTTGACGTTGCCCGACTCGATCCGCGCCGCGACCGCTTCGGCGCGCTCCAGGTCGGTGCCCCAGACGGAGGCGTTCAGGCCGTAGTCGGTGTCGTTGGCCAGCGTGATCGCCTCGTCCACGCTGCGATAGCGGTGCAGCGCGACGACCGGGCCGAAGGTCTCGGTGTGACCGGCCAGCATCTGGTTGGTCACGCCCTCGAGCACGGTCGGCTCGAAGAAGGCCGGGCCGACGTCGGGACGGGCACGCCCCCCGGTCAGCACGGTCGCGCCCTTGGCGACGGCGTCCTCGACGTGCCCGGCGACCCGGTCGCAGTGGTCCGGCGAGACCAGTGAGCCCAGCTCCGGACCGAAGTCGTACGACGCCCCCATGGTCATCGTGGACGCCCGCTGCACGAACGCGTCGCGGAGCTCGTCGTACCGGTGCTCGGGGAGGTAGATCCGCTCGATGTGCATGCAGATCTGGCCGGTGTTGCCGAACACGCCGAAGGCGGCGCCCTCGACCCACTCCTCGACGTTCACGTCGTCCAGCACGATCATCGGGTTCTTGCCGCCCAGCTCCAGGCAGCAGCCGATCAGGTTGCGCCCGGCGCGCTCACCGATCACTCGGCCGGTGGCGGTCGAGCCGGTGAACATGACGTAGTCGGCACTGTCGATCAGGGTCGGGCCGACGTCGGGGCCCTCACCACAGACCACCTGGAAGAGCCCTTCGGGCAGGCCGGCCTCCTCCAGCAGCCTGATCCCGAACAGCGGGGAGAGCGCGGTCTTGTTGTCCGGCTTCACCACCACTGCATTGCCGGCCATCAGCGCCGGGATGGCGTCGGAGAGCCCGGTGGCGAACGGGAAGTTCCACGGCGCGATGATGCCGACGACGCCCTTCGGGACGTGCACCTCGGTCGAGGTCGAGACGAACGGGATCGGACCGCCCCGCTTGGTGGGTGCGAGCACCTTCGGCGCCCGCCTCAGGTAGTGGCTGATCACCATCGGCGGATCGCAGGTCTCCTCGATCGCCATCCGACGGTTCTTGCCGCTCTCGGCCTGGATCAGGTCGGCGGTGGTGAGCGCGTTGTCGACCAGCAGCGTGTGCGCGCGGTCGAAGACCTCGAGCCGTTTGGCCAGGGGCCACTGCGCCCACAGCCGCTGCGCCGCCCGGGCCTTGGCGAAGGCGGCTTCGATGTCGGACGGGCTCGACTGCGGCAACTCGACCAGGGTCTCGCCGGTGTAGACCTCGGTCAGCTTCCAGGTGTTGCCGGTCGAGCCCGGGACCCGTGCGACCAGGCTGTCGAGGAAGTCAGCGGTCAGTCCCGCGGGGCGGGTCGGGGCTCCGGTCGTGGTCGCGGCGTTCGTCGTACCTGCGGGGGTGGCCGTCATGCTCACGCCCTTCCCAGGATGAAGTCGGAGGCGCGCTCGCCGATCATGTAGCAGGGCGCGTTGGTGTTGCCGCCGGTGATGCTCGGCATGATCGAGGCGTCGACCACACGCAGGCCCTCGATGCCCCGGACGGTGAGGTCCGGGTTGACCACGGCGCGCTCGTCGACGCCCATCCGGCAGGTGCCGACGCCGTGGTAGACCGACGTCGAGCGCTCCTTGAGCGCCACCCGCAGCTCCTTGCCGTTGGGGATGGAGGGGCCGGGGTGGATCTCGGCCTTGACCCCGCCACCGAAGGCCGCGCCGGCCATGATCTCGCGGATCATCTCGGTGCCCTGAGCGAGCACCTCGGCGTCGTCGGGGTTGGTGAAGTAGCCGTAGTCGATGAGCGGCGCGGCCAGTGGGTCGGCCGAGGCGAGCCGGATGTTGCCGCGGCTCTTCGGGTAGATCAGCGTCGAGAAGACGGTGAGTCCCGGCCGCGGGTCGGGCATGTGCCGCACCGGCTCGTCCTGGTTCGGGCTGGGATAGGTCCAGGGCAGCGCGTGCAGCTGGATGTCCGGCACGTTCGTGGCCAACGAGCTGCGCACGAAGCCGACGGACTCGAAGACCGAGTTGTCCAGGAAGGAACCGCCGATGGTGCGGTCCCGGACCACGCCCTTGAAGAAGGTCCACGGACTGCCGCGGAACTCCACGCTCGGGACGTGGAACGACATCGGGTGGAAGAGGTGGTCGTGCAGGTTCTCCCCGACCGGCAGGTCGGCGACGCAGTCGATGCCCAGGCTGGCCAGGTGGTCGGCCGGACCGATGCCCGACAACATGAGCAGCTGCGGGGAGTTGATGAAGCCACCGGAGACGATGACCTCCTTGGCGGCGCGGATCATCCGTCGGGTGCCGCCGCCCTTGCCCTGGTCGATCACCTCCACGCCGGTCGCACGACCGTTCTCGATCACGATCCGCGTGGCGTGCACCTCGGTCTGCAGCTCCAGGGTGGGCGGCTTGAGGTGGTGCACGTAACCGCGGGAAGAGGAGTAGCGCAGGCCGTCGGCGGTGTTCTGCTGCATCCGCGCGATGCCCTCCTGCTCGGCCGCGTTGTAGTCGTCGAGGACCTTCACGCCGAGGGTGTCGGCGGTGGCCTGGATGAACTGCAGCGTGGCTTCCTGGGGCTTCTTGTTCCGCGTGATCTTGATCGGTCCGCCCGCGCCGCGGTACTCGTTCTCGCCGTCCTCGAAGTCCTCGTAGCGCTTGAACGCGACATTGCACTCGTCCGCCGACCAGCCGGTGTTGCCCTCGGCCGCCCAGGAGTCGTAGTTGGCCCGGTTGCCGCGCACGTAGACCATGCCGTTGACCGAGGACGAGCCGCCGACCACCTTGCCGCGCGGCGCCGGCATCCGACGTCCGTCGAGGCCCGGCTGCGCCACCGAGCGGTAACCCCAGTCGAACTTCGCCTCGAGCTTGGGCTCGGAGTGCATCGGACCGATCATCCCGGGCTTCTTGGTGAAGTAGCCGTGCATGCCCTTGTCGTCGGACTTGCCTGCCTCGAGCAGGATCACGCTGGCGCCGGACTCGGCCAGCCGCCCGGCGACGATCGATCCCGAGCTGCCCGATCCGACCACGACGTAGTCGGCCTCGTTGCTGTACCGGCCCTTCGATCCTGCACGCTTGGCCATGTCCCATCCCCTTCGATCGGCGGCCGCCCGCAGCGCGACGGTGGCGTCGTCGCGGCACGACCAGGTGTCAGCCCAGTATGAGCCCGGTCACTGTAACGCGTTCTACTTGATCGCGTATAGGTGTCCGCGGAACATGAAACTGTTTCGTCGCGAACGGCGCGTCGAGCTCGGGTGCAACGATGGACGCATGCAGATCCTGTCGGTGCAGTCCTCGGTCGCCTACGGCCATGTCGGCAACTCCGCGGCGGTCTTTCCGCTGCAGCGACTCGGCCACGAGGTGTGGCCGGTCTTCACCGTCCACTTCTCCAACCACACCGGGTACGGCGCCTGGCGCGGCCCGCTCCTCGACCCGCACGACGTCCGTGAGGTGATCATCGGGATCGAGGAGCGCGGCGTGCTGTCGTCGGTGGATGCCGTCCTGTCGGGCTACCAGGGCTCCCCGGCCGTCGCCGACGTCATCCTGGACGCGGTGGCCCGGGTCAAAGCGGCCAACCCAGCTGCGACGTACACGTGCGATCCGGTGATGGGCAACGCCAAGTCCGGCTGCTTCGTCAACCCGGAGATCCCGCCGATCATCTGCGAGCGGGTGGTGCCGGTCGCCGACATCGTGACGCCGAACCAGTTCGAGCTCGGCTTCATCACCGGCCGCGACGCGCTCGGCGAGCCCTCCCCGCTCGCTGCGATCCTCGACGCCGCCGACCAAGTGCGGGCGCTGGGGCCCTCCACCGTGCTGATCACCTCCGTCGACCGGGACGAGACGCCTGAAGACGTGATCGAGATGATCGCGGTCACCGGTGACGGCGCGTGGTCGGTGACCACCCCGCGACTCCCGCTGAAGGCCAACGGCTCCGGCGACGTCACCGCCGCCCTCTTCACCGCCCACCTGCACAGCACCGGCTCTCCCGCCGAGGCGCTCGGCCGCACCGCCGCGTCGATCTTCGGCGTGCTCGAGGAGACGCTGACCTCGGGGCAACGGGAGCTGCAGATCATCGCGGCGCAGGAGGTCATCGCCCACCCGCCGGAGCGGTTCGAGGTCACCCAGGTGCGGTGAGGTCGCAGGATCGGAGCCGGTGACAGGAGTCGAACCCGCGACATCCTCTTTACAAGAGAGGCGCTCTACCAACTGAGCTACACCGGCAGTGTCGGAATGACCGACGGCGACATCCTACGGGCGGTGCTCCGGAGAGCTGCGCCCACCTCCATACCTGAAGGAAGGTTGAAGTCGGCCGTCCTTCGCAGCACGATGGAGCCATGCTCATCACCATCGGTCAGCTCGCCGAGCGCGCGGGCGTGGCGACCAGCGCGATCCGGTTCTACGAGTCCAAGGGGCTGGTGCACTCGGAGCGGACCACCGGCAACCAGCGGCGCTATGCGACGGCCACGCTGCGCCGGGTCGCGTTCATCCGCGCCGCGCAGCAAGTCGGTCTGAGCCTGGAGGAGATCGCTGCAGCGCTGGCGACGCTCCCCGAGGAGCGCACCCCGACCAAGGCCGACTGGCACCGCATCAGTCGCGCCTGGCGTCCCCGGTTGGACGAGCAGATCCGCCGGATCGAGTTGCTCCGGGCGAGGCTGGACAGCTGCATCGGGTGCGGCTG
Organism: Nocardioides sp. BGMRC 2183; assembly: GCA_008123405.1. Lineage (GTDB taxonomy): Bacteria > Actinomycetota > Actinomycetes > Propionibacteriales > Nocardioidaceae > Nocardioides. Next base: position 82,472 of record VSSA01000006.1, on the reverse strand, counting down.
CCTGAGCATGAAGAGCTGCTCGCTGATGAACCCCGGGGACGAGGCCGGCGAGCGCGGGACCGGCGCGGTGTTGCTGGAGCCCTGATCCCGACGCACGCCCTAGTGGCGTGTGGCGGAAATGCTTGGACGGTTGGCGTGCCGGTGGTGCGTGCATCGCAAGGCGGCCGCGCGACGGCATACCGGGCGTCTTCCGAGCGCGGCCAACACAGCGAGGCGCGTGCCACCGGTGCGCCAACCGTTCAATGATTTCCGACACGCGACACTAGGCTGACTCGAGTGGACCTCCCCGTGATGCCGCCCCTCCAGCCGATGCTCGCCAAGGCCGTCAAGGGCGTGCCGGACCCGATCAAGGTCGACCCGCTCGGGCTCTCCTTCGAGCCGAAGTGGGACGGCTTCCGCTGCCTGGTGTTCCGCGACGGCGACGACATCGAGCTGGCAAGCCGCAACACCAAGCCACTGACCCGCTACTTCCCCGAGCTGGTCGCCGCGATCCGCGAGCAACTGCCGGAGCGCTGTGTGCTGGACGGGGAGATCTTCGTGGCCTCGACGGTTCGCGACGGCAAGGGCCGCCTGGAGTTCGAGGTGCTCCAGGAACGGATCCATCCGGCGGAGTCCCGGATCAACCTGCTCGCCGAGCAGACCCCGGCCAGCTTCGTCGCCTTCGACCTGCTGGCACTGGGCGACACGTCGTACCTCGACCGATCCTTCCAGGAGCGCCGTGCGGTGCTGGAGGAGGCGTTGGGGCACCTGGACGCGACGGGGCCCTGCCACCTGACCCGCACCAGCACCGACCCGGCGGTGGCCGAAGAGTGGTTCCACACCTTCGAGGGAGCCGGGCTGGACGGCGTGATCGCCAAGCCGATGAGCGCGCCGTACGCACCGAACGCGCGGACCATGCTCAAGATCAAGCACGAGCGGACCGCCGACGTGGTGCTCGCCGGCTATCGCGAGCACAAGACCAGCACCGCCGAGAAGCCACTGATCGGGTCACTGCTGTTGGGGCTCTACGAGGACGGCGAGCTGCAGCACATCGGTGTCTCCGCGTCGTTCACCGCCGCGCGCCGCGCCGAGCTCTTCGCCGAGCTGCAGGACCTGGTGGTGCCGATCGAGGACCATCCGTGGGGGCGGTGGCAGGAGTTCCTGATCGCCAACCCCGGCCGCCAGCCCGGCACCCAGAGCCGGTGGAGCCAGGGCAAGGACCTCTCCTTCGTCCCGCTGCGTCCCGAGCGCGTGCTCGAGGTCAAGTACGACGCCATGGAGGGCCGGCGTTTCCGGCACACCGCCCACTTCAAGCGGTGGCGCCCCGACCGCGACCCGACCTCGTGCGGCTACGAGCAACTGGAGCAACCAGTTCGTTATGACCTGGCTGATGTGCTCGGCGGCTGAACGCGAGAAGATAGAGGCATGAGCGACGCCGCCAACGAAGAGACCCCCACCGCCCCCGCCGACGCGGAGCGGTACGACGTGGTGCTGCTCGTCGAGCAGACCCTCAGCGAGCTGGACGCCCGCCAGGTCCGCTCCCTGCACGAGGGCATCGAGGCGACCGTGCGCTACCACGTCCTGCTGCCGATGGCCGACGCCGCCGCCGCGGTCGAGGCCTCGCTCGGGGTGATCGGCGGTGGCGACATGCTCGCACCCACCCGCACCTTCGAGCCCGAGGAGATCAACCGGCTCCACGACGACTTCCAGGACGAGGCCGAGCGCGAGCTCGCGGACTCCGTCACCCAGTTGCGGGCTGCCGGCGCCGAGATCGGTAGCGCCTCGGTCATCGAGGGTGCCCCCGTCGACGCACTCGGTGAGACGGTGGAGCGGGTCGACGGCCGCGAGGCGATCATCCTCACCCGCCCGCACCTGGTCGCGGAGTTCTTCCACCTCGACTGGACCTCGAAGGCCCGCCGCCATCTGGGCGTCCCTGTGCTGCACCTGCTCGAGCACGAGACCTTCGACGAGCAGGCCGGTGGCGGCGAGGGCGCCGAGATCCTCTGACCTTCGCGCCGACGTCAGCGGCCGGAGATCGTCTCCACCGCGATGTCCAGGTGTCCCGCGTGCCGGGCGTACTCGGCGAGCACGTGGAAGCAGATCCACTCCAGGGTCGGTGGGTCCTCGCCGAAGCGACCGCCCGATGCGGCGCGGGCATCCAGCGCGTGGGTCCGCAGCACCGCACTGGTGCGCGCACCGAGGGTGCGGAGCCGTTCGGCGAGCTCCTCGGCACCGACCCGCTCAGGGACCGTCCAGCGCGCCCCTTCGCGGGTCTCGTCGCTGTCGTCGGCCGTCCACGGCTCGGGGACGGTCCAGTCTCCCCACGGCTCGGCGACCTGCTCGCCGAGGAAGCCCCAGACGAACCATCGTTGCTCCATGTGCAGCACGTGGCTGAGCAGCTCGATCGGCGTCCAGCCGGACGCGACGGTGCTCAGCCGGCGTTGCTCCGGATCGAGACGGAGGACGCCGCGGATCAGCTCCTCGCGACACCAGTCCAGGTAGCCGACCCAACGCTCGGCCCCGGCAGGGCCGTCGGGCCGGGGCTCGTGGATCACGTCCCCTCGATCCGGTTCCCGTGCTCGTCCCAGTGGTCCTCGCGCTTCTTCGAGGGCTGCACCCGGGGCGGCTCGCCGGGCATCTTGGGGTAGTCGGGCGGGAAGTTCAGCTCGCCACCGGGCAGCTCCTCCCACAACCGCAACAGCGGGTCGAGGGAGAAGACCTCGTCGTCGATGCTGGCCCACGGGTCGCCGTCGGCCATCCGGCCGGGGACGGTGAAGAGGTTGAAGTCCCGGGGGTCGGTGACGTCGGCGAGCTCGTCCCAGGTCATCGGCGTCGAGACCGGGGCACCGGGCACCGGACGCAGGGAGTAGGCAGAGGCGATGGTGCGGTCGCGGTTGTTCTGGTTGAAGTCGACGAAGATGCGACTCCCCCGCTCCTCCTTCCACCAGTCGACGGTCACCTGGTCGTCGCGCCGGGCGAGCTCGCGGCCCAGGCCGATCGCTGCGTGCCGAACGTCGACGAACTCCCACCTCGGCTCGATACGCAGGTAGATGTGCACGCCGCCCTTGCCCGAGGTTTTCGGATAGCCGCGCAGCCCGAGCTCTTCCAGCAGCTCCCGGGCAAGGCCGGCGACCCGCACCGCGTCGGTGAAGCCGGTCTCGCCGTGCGGGTCGAGGTCGATCCTCAGCTCATCGGGGCGATCGACGTCGTCTCGACGGACCGGCCAGGGGTGGAAGGTCAGCGTGCCCATCTGGGCGCACCAGACCGGAACGGCGATCTCGGTCGGGCAGATCTCTCGCGCCTTGCGCCCCGACGGGAAGGTGATCTCGACGTCCTCGAGATAGTCAGGCGCACCTTTCGGTACCCGCTTCTGATAGAACGCCTCGGCGTCCTTGTCCTGAGGTCCGGCCGCGAGCTGGAATCCCTCACGCACGCCGGACGGCCAGCGTTCCAGGGCCGTGGGCCGGTCCCGGAGTGCTCGCATCAGACCGTCCTCGACCGCGACGAAATACTCCGCGACCTGCAACTTGGTGACGTCGGGCGTCCGCTCGGTCGCCTCGTAGATCACCCGGTCGGGGCTGGAGACCCGGACCTCCCGGTCGCCTGCCTGCACCATCGCCGCAGCGGTCTTCGCCATGGACCGACCCTAGTGGCACGTGATCAGGAGTCGGCAGGCTCCAGGGTGAGGCTGATCGAGTTGATGCAGTAGCGGTCGCCGGTCGGGGTGCCGTAGCCGTCGGGGAAGACGTGGCCCAGGTGGGAGCCGCAGTTGGCGCAGCGCACCTCGACCCGCTTCATCCCGTGCGAGTTGTCCTCGAGGTATTCGATGGTGTCGCTGATCGGCTGGTAGAAGCTCGGCCAACCGCACCCGGAGTGGAACTTGGTGTCGGACTCGAAGAGCTTCGCCTGGCACGCCTTGCAGCGGTAGACGCCGGTGGTCTCGGTGTCGGTGAACTCACCGGTGAACGCCCGCTCGGTGCCGGCCTGGCGGAGCACCTGGTACTCCTCCGGGGAGAGCTCCGCGCGCCAGTCCTCCTCGGACTTCTCGACGTTGTAACCCATGGCGTCAACGGTACCTGCCCGGTTGTGAGTGCGAGCGAGGTCCATCGGCCTCGCTGGTGCTCACGACTAAGCGGCCCGGGGAACGCCGAGAGCCCGCAGGTCCCGTGCGACGCGGTCCGGCTCATCCCGGAGCTCGCGACTCGTGCAGCGCACGATGGTCCGATCCGGACCGCTGAGGGCTCGCTGGCGGGCCAGGTCGTCCTCCCAGTTCTCCACGTCCATGTGGAAACCACCGTCGACCTCGAGCACCAGCAACCGGCCGTCCACCAGCCGCCACTCACAGTCGGTGAAGCGATACCGGCCCGACGCGTCGCGACGACGCACTTGGCGGGCCGGCAGCGCGAGACCGTGTGCTCGACACAACCGAGAGACGTCCATCTCGGCCAACGACTGCGCCCCACCGTCCATGTCGTCGATCGCGCGCAACAGGAGCCGTGCGCGACACAGGGGCGTCAACCGTTCGACCCACTCGCGCAGGCGGCTCGGGCTGGTGCGCCGCTGCTGCACCGCGGCGGCGAGGACCCCCTGGGCCGTGCGGACCGACCGGTCTCCAGCAGCGAACAGGAGGATCGCGGGCTCGATCTGGCAGCAGGGCATCGTCAGGCCCGGATGGCCGAAGCTCGTCAGGTCTCTCCTGGTCCGGATGAAGTCGATGCCGTCCACTGGCGTGGGAACCCGACGCGCGTACGGAACGAGGACCGTGACGTCGTCCCGGCTTGCGCAGGCCGAGGACCTCAGCCGCGGTCAGGCCGCCCAGCAACGCGCCGTCACCCCCGTGGAGGACCCCCAGCCAGCGCCGCTGTTCGACGGAGAGCGCACCGGTCGTCGTGGCGATCACCGTGGGCGTGAGCTGTTGCCAACGTTCGGTCTCGACCCGGTGAGCGACGGTCCAGCGGTGCACGCCGACGGAGCTGAGCTGGGCGCGGGTGAGCAGGCCCGTCTGCCCGATCGCGATCGACCGCCAACTCCACATGGCGGACAAGCGTGCCGCGCTCGACGGGTCGCCGCGAACGAGCATCCACAGGCCGAGGTTGTGAGTGCGAGCGAGGTCCATCGGCCTCGCTGGTGCTCACGACCTCGACGGTCAGGGCAGCTCGGCGAGGTAGTCGGCCGCCTCCACCCGGCGACCGGTGTAGAACGGCACCTCCTCGCGCACGTGGCGGCGGGTCTCCGAGCCGCGCAGGTGGCGCATCAGATCCACGATCCGGCTCAGGTCGTCCGCCTCGAACGCCAGCATCCACTCGTAGTCGCCGAGCGCGAAGCTCGGCACCGTGTTGGCCCGGACGTCGGGGTAGCCGCGCGCCATCTTGCCGTGCTCGGCCAGCAGCCGGCGCCGCTCGGCCTCCTCGAGCAGGTACCACTCATACGAGCGCACGAAGGGGTAGACCGCGACGTAGGCGTGGCTGCGCTCGTCGGCGAGGAAGGCCGGCAGGTGGCTGCGGTTGAACTCGGCCGGGCGGTGCAGAGCCATCTGCGACCACACCGGCGCCAGCCGCGCCCCGAAGGCGGTACGACGAAGCCGGTGGTAGGCGCGCTGCAGCTGATCGCTGTCCGCGGCGTGCCACCACACCATCAGGTCCGCGTCGGCGCGCAGCCCGGCGACGTCGTACAGACCACGGACCACCACGTCCTCGGCGGCCAGGTCGGCGAGGAGCTCCTCGAGCTCCGCGGTCTCTGCCTTCCGCTCAGCGTCGGCGTCGGGCCCGAAGGGCGTCTCCAGCGCGAAGACCGACCACATCGTGTAGCGGATCGTCGCGTTGAGCTCGTTGATCCGCGCGGCGTTGGACTGGATCTCGGCCTGCGGGTCGTTCTGCTCGGCGGGGGCGTCGCTCATGGGTTCATTGTGCCCTGCGGCGGTTGGCGACCCGCGTGGGGTCGTCACCCCTCGGAGCGGCCGTAGCCGGCTTCACGCGCCTTCACGATCGCCTCGGCCCGCCCGCTGGCGTGCAGCTTGGCGTAGATGCCGGAGACGGCGTTGCGGACGGTCTTGTTGGAGACGTAGAGGGCAGCCGCGATCTGGTCGTTGGAGCGACCCGCCGCCAACAGCCCGAGCACCTCCCGCTCCCGGTCGCTGAGGTCGGCGAACGGCTCCGGCGCGACGGCCGAGGGCGGGGTGAAGCCGGCGAAGAAGGCGGCCACCCGGGCCGCCAGTGCAGCTCCGAAGACCATCCCTCCCTCGGCGGCAGCGCGGATCGCCCGCTCCACCTCGTCGGCCCCGGCGCCCTTGAGCAGGTAGCCGACCGCGCCGGCCCGCACCGCGGCGAGCAGCGTCTCGTCGTCCTCGTTCATGGTCAGCATCACCACCCGCAGCCCGGGGTCGCGCCGCACCAGGAAGCGGGTCGCCTCGATGCCGTCCAGCTCGGGCATCTGGATGTCCATCACCACTACGTCCGGACCGGTCTCGGTCACCGCGTGGATCGCCTCCCGGCCGTCGGCAGCCACCCCGACGACCTCGATCCCGGGCAGCGCGGAGAGCAGGGCGCGCAGCCCGTCGCGCACGATGCGGTGGTCGTCGACGACCACCACGGTGATCTGCGCATCGTTCACGGCAGGGTCTCCTCTCGTTCGGCGGCGGCAAGCGGCAGCCGGACCCGGATCTCGGTGCCCCCTGATCCGGGGCAGCCGACCTCCAAGGAGCCGCCCAGCTCCTCGGCCCGCTCCCGCATGCTGAGCAGACCCACGCCGGCGGCGGCACTCTCGGCGATCCCGACACCGTCGTCACGCAGCACGACGACCAACTCGCCATCCTCCGAGGTGAGGCAGAGCCGAGCACCCGTGGCCTGCGCATGCCGGGCCACGTTGACCAGCCCCTCGCCGGCGATCCGGAAAACGGCCACCTCCACCGCCGCCGGCAACGGCATCGGTACGTCGTCCCCGGCGACCACCTCCAACGGCACCGCGAGCGCCTCGGCCTGCTGCCGCAGCGCCCCCACCAGGCCGCGGTCGTCCAGCGCCGGCGGCCGCAGGTCGTGCACCAGGCGGCGGACGTCGGCGACCACCCCCTGGGCCTCGTCGCTGATCGCGGCGAGCTGTGCGGCGGTGGCGCTCGCATCCGCCGGGTCCCGCACGAGGGTGATCCGCGCGGCGTCGATGCCGAAGACGATCCCACTCAAGGCAGGGCCGAGCCCGTCGTGCAGGTCACGCCGGATCCGACGCCGCTCCTCCTCGCGGGCCGCGACCAGGCGCTCCCGGCTGCGTTGCAGCTCCTCGGCCAACTGGGCGCCGCGGACCGCTGTCGCAGCCTGGCGAACCAGATCGCCCAACAACTGCTCGTCGCGCGCCGAGAGCCGACTGCGCAGGCCACGGGCCGGCAGCACCAGCCGCCCGACCGATCGACCGCGGTAACTGATGGGCAGGGTCCGCACCTGGTCGGGCCGGGCACCGTGGGCCACCACCAGGCGATCACCCGCCGCGCTGTCCACCTCCACGCCGACGTAGCCGACACCGAACGCACCGGCAACGGCGGCGGCGACCGCGGTGAGCTGGTCGACAGCGTCGTCGGTGGACTCCAGCGTGGAGGCGAGGCCGGCCACGACGTCGTACCGATTGCCGCGCTGGCCGAGCATGCGGCGGCGTACCGCTGCCGAGAGCCGATGCCGCAGCGGACCGTAGAGCACCACCGCGACCACCAGCACGACGGCAGCGACCTGGGCCTGGCTGAGCTCGTCGTCGAGCAGCAGGGTGAGCGCGGCGAGCACCAGCGCATCGGCGGCCACCAGCACGGCGATGACGACGGCAAGCACCACGGTGCGTCCGAGCAGCTCCTGGATCGGCACCACCGTGGGACGCACGATCGCCACCGTCATCGCAGCCGGCGGGAGCACGGTGATCAGCAGCAGCGTCAGGTAGTCGGTGCCGGGGATCTGGAAGGCCGCACCGGCCGGGACCACCACGAGGAGCACCACCGCACTCCAGGCCAGCCAGCGCATCTGGTCCCGCTCGGCCCCTTGGGCGCGGCGGTAGCGCACCACCACCAGCACGAGCGCGAGGACGAGCGTGGACACCATCACCGCCAGCGATACCGAGACCAGGGCATCAGCGGCGCCGGCCAGGGCATCGATCGAGGTCGGGTCGGGGTCGACATCGGGGGGAAGGTCGGCGCGCATCCGCCCGTCGGACGGGATGACCAGGAAGGTCAGCCCGGCACTCACCATCAGCGCCACCGCGACCCGGCACGCGAGCGCCCACCGTCCGGGCAGGAAGCGACCGGTCGGGAAGACCATCAGCAGGATCGCGGTCACCACGGTGAGGTAGGCACCGAACCGGTTCAGGAACCAGAGCGCGAAGGTCATCCCCGGCCAGGCGTCGGTCGAGGTCAGCCCTGCGTGGATGTAGCTCTGCGCCAGGCCGTCGAGCGACCAGAACACCCCGAACCCGGCCAGCACCCAGCCGAAGAGCTGGCGTCGGTCGTGGACCAGGATGATCCCGGCCAGCACGCCGAGCAGCGCCCCCATCAGCGCCCAGGTCCAGCCGTCGCCGTCCGCGATCTCCACGCCTGGACCGGTCGTGGGCGCCATCGAGTCGAGCCAGGCCGCCAGCGGCACCAGGAGGACGCAGACCGCCGGGAGCAGCAGCACCCCGATGACCGCGCCGACGCGCACGCGTCGAGGGCGTGGCGCCGGTGCGTTCATCGCAGCATTGTGCCGCCGGTCCGGCCCTCGTGGGGCCGGACCGGCGGACTGGATCCGGAGTGGGGTCATCCGGCGGCGCGGTGCGCCCGGTCGCCGAGCAGGAAGCCGAGCGCGATGACCACCAGGCCGACCGGACCGGTCATCCCGGCCATGTACTGCAACGGGCTGATCCCGAGCAGCAGGGTCAAGCCGCCGCCGAGGAGGCCGACCAGGCCGATCCAGCGGGGCAGGTCACCGTGCCGGGCGGCCGCGAAGAGGGCGACGCCGGCCAGACCGAGCAGGCCCCAGCACCACGGCACGGTGCCGATCCAGTGGTTGAAGAAGACCGCCGACTCCGGCACCACCTCGTCGGTGCCGGCTCCGAAGACGAACTCGGTGTCCAGCGCGGTGCCGATCACCATCACCAGCGCGGTGCCGAACACACCGGCCGTGGCGATCGTCGGGACCAGGCTGTCCGGCCCGGTGCCGGCGCGGAGCCGGCGCAGCAGCCCGGCGGCGAACACGATCATCAAGACCGCACTGACCATGCCGAGCACATGGAAGGTGAGGATCTGCGGCGCCATCTCCCCCAGCGCCTCGTTGATCTTCTCGGGATCGCCGCCGAGCGCTGGGTCGTAGACGGCCGAGACGGCCATCGACGCGGCGATCGCGCCGATCCCGGCGACGCCGGAGATCAGGCCGGCCAGGGCCCAGCCGCTGCCGGGGCGGCGCGGGGCCGCCGAGCGCTGCAGCCGCTCCGGGTCGACGTCGGTGCGGGCAGGTCGGGCGCCGGGATCACCGGTGGTACCGGTGAGGGTCTCGGCCAGGTGGGGGCTGCGGATCGTCATCGCAGGTCCTCTCGGGTTGGGTGAAGTACGACGACCCGACGGTGCTGGGCCCGGTGTCCCGAGGACCAGGGACATGGGGGCAAGATCCGCGATTCAGCGTGCCGCGAGGACCCGTTCGGCGGCGCGGTGGCCCGACCCGATGCAGGCGGGGATGCCGACGCCGTCGTAGGCGGCGCCGCCGACCGCCAGGCCGGGCACGCGCTCGATCTCCCGACGGATCGCTGCGACCAGGTCGAGGTGGCCGACGGCGTACTGCGGCAGGCCGCCACCCCACCGCTGCACCCGGTGGTCGACCGGGGTGGCGCGCAGTCCGGTGGCCAGTTCGAGGTCGGCGATCGCAGCGGCGACCAGTTCCTCGTCGGGGACCTGCAGCGCGGCGGCGTCCCCGGAGCGCCCGAGCGAGGTGCGCAGCACGAGCAGCTCCTCGTCGCCGGCCGCACCCGCCGCGCGGACCCAGTCCCACTTGGCGAAGGAGAAGGTGGCCGCCTTGATCCGTCGGCGGTCCACCGGAGGCACCAGCAGACCGGAGGCACCCACGTCCAGGGCAGCGCGGACACCCGGGTCGGCCGCCCGGAACGCGAAGGTGACCACGACCGGGGAGGCGTACTCGACCTGCGCCAGCATCGCCGAGGCCTCCGGCGCCAGGTCGACGAGCAATCGAGACGCCGCCGGCGCCGGCGTGGCCACCACCACGGCGCCCGCGTCCTCGCGCCAGGCGTGCCCCGTGGCGTCGGTGGCGGTGACCTCGAACCCGCCCTCGGTACGACGCAGCCCGGTCACCCGCACCCCGGTCCGCACCGCGGCCGAACCGCCGGACTCCAGCGCGGCGCGCAGCGCGGCGGGCAGCTGCCACATTCCGCCCGGGACCCCGGCGAAGACCGGTCCGGTGGCGCTGGCCGGAGGAGCCGCGCCGGCCTGGACGGTGATCGACCCATGCTCGGCCAGGGTCAGCAGCTGCGGCACAGCGGCGCGCACGGAGATCGCGCGGGCGTGGCCGGCGTACACCCCGCCGAGCAGCGGCTCCACCAGGCGGTCGGTGACCTCGGCGCCGTACCGGACATCGACGAGATCGCCGACGGAGATGTCGTTGGCGCCGATGTCGGTGGCGGGGAGCTCGGGCTCCTGGCGGGCGCGCTGGAGTCCGTCGGCGCCGAGGATGCCGCCCGCGGCCAGCTGGGCGAGGTCGAGCGGCGCGCCCATCAAGGTGCGGGGCAGTGGTCGCAGCGCGCCGCGGGTCCAGACCCGGGAGGTCGCTGCGGTCGGATGGACCAGGTCCAGGCCGAGTGAGCCGGCGAGCTCGACACCCTCGGGGCGTCGGTGGACCATCGCCTCGGCACCGACGTCGACAGTGATCCCGGCGACCTCGGCGCGGCGCAACTTGCCGCCGACGACGTCGGTGGCCTCGAGGACCAGCACCGACCGACCGGCCCGGGTCAGGTCGTGCGCGGCGACGAGCCCGGCGATGCCTGCGCCGACCACGACGACGCGCTGCTGCACACGCTGAGGGTCCCGCTGCACTCCCCCAGCGTGTCAGACCCACCGGGGTGTGGGGCGATCGCCACCGGAAGGAGCCGGCCGGCCGTGGCAGGCTGGGCTCATGGCGAGCAGCACTCCGAGCCCCCATCTCCGCGTCGCGGTCCTCATCGACGCCGACAACACCTCCCCGCGGCACGCGAGCGCGCTCCTGGCCGAGCTCGCGCAATACGGGGTGGCGACCGTCAAGCGGGCCTATGGCGACTGGACCACGCCCCAGCTGACGGGGTGGAAGGGGCAGCTCAACCAGCACGCGATCGCCCCGGTCCAGCAGTTCGCCTACACCACCGGCAAGAACGCCACCGACTCCGCGCTGATCATCGACGCGATGGACCTGCTCTACTCGGGCAACCTCGACGCGTTCGCGCTGGTCTCCAGCGACAGCGACTTCACCCGGTTGGCCACCCGGCTACGCGAGGCCGGCAAGACGGTCTTCGGTCTCGGCCTGCGCAAGACACCGGCGTCGTTGGTGGCCGCCTGCGACACCTTCATCTACCTGGAGCTGCTCGGCGACGAGGCCTCCGACGAGGAGGACGCCTCCGCGGCATCGGCTGCCGACTCCGGTGAGGACGACGAGGCGCCGCTGCCCAACCTGGAGAGCCTGCTCGCCAGGGCGATCAACAAGCAGTCCGCCGACGACGGTTGGGCCTACGTGGGCGCGCTCGGGCAGTACCTGCGCTCGGCGAACTCCTCCTTCGATCCGCGGCTCTACGGTTTCTCCAAGCTCACCGACCTGATCCAGGCCCAGCCCTACCTGGTCACCCAGGGGTCGGGGGGCGAGGTGCAGGTGAGCCTCAAGGGCAAGGCCCAGCCGAAGAAGGCCCCGACGAAGGCCCCCGCGAAGAAGGCGGCGAGCCGGTCCCGGAAGAAGTCGGCCACGGAGGCCGCCGGCTGACCGACCCGGCTCAAACGCACGCCTGAAAGCCGCTGACCCGGCTCAAACGCACGTCGAGCATGGTCGACGGGGCCCGACGGGCGCGGCACCGAGCGCCACGTACAGTCCTGCGCGGATTGTCATGACCGTACGTCGCTCTCGGGAGTCTCCATGGCCCAGCACTCCGTCCGACCCCTGCGCCTCGCCGCGCTGACCGCCGCCTTCGCGCTCGTGGTCAGCGCCTGCGGCGGCGAACCCGCCGACAACGGCGCCGACTCGGACTCCGCCAGCTCCTCGGACGGTTCCTCGCCAACGGCCGAGGCCACCGCCACGCCGACCGACGGTGCCCCCTCGACCCTCGCCACCGCGTGGACCGGCGAACTCGTCGGCGCCGTTGCGGTGACTGACGGTTTCGTCGGAGTGCAGCAGATCGGCGACGAGGACGAGGACGCGATGGACGGCGGCGCCTACGAGATCGTCATGCTGAGCGCCGAGGACGGCAGCGAGCTGTGGCGGCATCCGGTGGAGGCCGAGGGCGAGCTGCCACGGGTCACCGTGACCGCCTCACCCGACGGCAGCACCGCCTACCTCGGCACGGTCACCAGCGCGGAGTCGATCACGACACAGAGCCCGGAGCCAGTGCTCACCGCCTACGACGTCGCGAGCGGCGAGGAGCAGTGGAGCACCCCTGTCGAGGGAGGGGTGGACGAGCTCAACACCGACGGTGTCGATGCCTCGGCGGGCCTGATCCTCGCCTGGCAGGCGGTCGTCTCTCCCGAGGACGGCAGCATCGTGCGGGAACCGTCCGGGCTCGGGGACGGCAGCTACACCCCGCTGTCGGAGGACCGGATCCTGGTCGGCGACTTCGGGTCGGAGGCACAGGTCGAGACCGCCGAGGGCGAGGTCGCCTGGCAGCTCGGCGAGGTCGATCGGCCCGCTGCCTGCGAGCCGGCCGGCGCCTCGGCCAGCGACGCGTCGCTGGTCGGTGGCTTCGCCGGGATCGTGGTGATGAGCTGCTTCGACGCGTCCGGACACGAGGAGCACCTGGGCTTCCTCGACGGTGAGAGCGGTGCCTTGTTGGCCGAGCTGCCGACCGCCGGCTCCGTCGGGTCCGAGCAGATCACCGAGGCCGTCCACGACGCCGAGGCGGACATGACGATCCTCAGCGGCCCGGTCGGGACCCTCGGGATCGACCTCAGCGCCGGCGAGCTGGCCTGGCACGACGCCTCGCTCGACTCGACCAGGTTCCGCCCGGGTCCCGCCTACGACGGCCTCGTGTACGGCGCCGGCGCGGTGCTCGACGAGCAGGACGGCAGCGTGGCCGAGGAGGGCGAGTGGCGCCCGCCGCTGGGGATCACGAGCGATGGCGTCTTCCTCTTCTCGGCCGACGAGTCGACCGCGGAGGTCATCGCGATGCGCGCGGAGTGATCAGCAGCGACTGAACAGGCCCAAACGCACAACTCGAGGGGCCCGAAACCCCAACTCGACCCACTCAGGCGAGCGGATAAGCCTGGACGAACTCGGTCAGGCGGGCGAGCTGATCGGGGTCGGTGCTCGGGATGACGCCGTGGCCGAGGTTGAAGATGTGGCTCTTGGCGGCCCGCCCGGCCTCGATCACCTCGGCGGCCCGGGCGGTCATCACCTCGGTGGGCGCGAAGACCAGGGTCGGGTCCAGGTTGCCCTGGACACCGCGGTCGCCGACCACGCCGATCGCCCGGTCCAGCGGCGTGCGCCAGTCGACGCCGACCACGTCGGCGCCGGCCTCGCCCATCACGTCGAGCAGGTTCGCCGTACCGACGCCGAAGTGGATCCGGGGCACACCGAGCTCGGCCATCTCGGCCAGCACCCGCGCCGAGTGCGGCTGGACGTAGCGGACGTAGTCGGCAGGGGTCAGCGCCCCGGCCCAGGAGTCGAAGAGCTGGATCGCCGAGGCGCCGGCGGCGACCTGGGTGCGCAGGAAGGCAGCGGAGATGCCGGCGATCTTGCGCATCAGCGCGTCCCACACCTCGGGGGCGGAGAACATCAGCGCCTTGGTCTTGGCATGCTCCTTCGACGGCCCGCCCTCGACCAGGTACGACGCCACGGTGAACGGCGCGCCCGCGAACCCGATCAGCGGGGTGCCCCCGTTGACCGAGGCGAGCTCACCGACCAGGCCCTGGACCGCGGCGGTGATGAACGGGATCCGGTCCGGAGTGAGGTCGGGAATGGCCTCGACGTCGGCCAGGGTGCGGACCGGCTCGGCCACCACCGGCCCCACGCCGGGGACGATGTCCAGGTCGACCCCGACCGCCTTGAGCGGCAGCACGATGTCGGAGAAGAAGATCGCCGCGTCCACGCCGTAGCGCCGGACCGGCTGCAGGGTGATCTCGACGATCAGGTCGGGGTCGGCGCAGGCGTCGAGCATCGCGACGCCCTCGCGCACCTTCAGGTACTCCGGCAGCGAGCGTCCGGCCTGACGCATGAACCAGACCGGCGTGTGCGGTACGGCCTCGCCCCGGGCCGCCTTGAGGAACGCGCTGTCGTGAAGATCCACCACGGCACAAGCCTCCCAGGTCACGGCGTGGGGCGCACATCGAGCGATCGGCATCTCCTAGGGTGAGCCCCATGGTGGCCCGGCAGGAGACGCGACCGGGGGCAGGCGAAGCCGTCCCTGCGGAGTTCGCGACCGCCGTCGCCCAACTGCGGGCGGCCCGCTTCCGCGCGGAGATCTTCTGCGAGGAGATGCCGGCTCCGCAGCGGATCGCGCCCTATGCCGCTGCCCTCTCCGCCGACGTCACCGACGAGGACGACGACGAGGTCGCCACAGGCCGCCTGGTGCTGCTGCACGACCCCGCCGGCAACGACGCCTGGCACGGGACGTTCCGCTGCGTGGCCTACTGCCGCGCTGAGATCGAGCACAATCTGGCAGCGGATCCGATGCTGGCCGACGTCGGGTGGACCTGGCTCATCGACGCACTCGAGGCCCATGGTGCCGAGCACGACGCGGCCTCCGGCACCGTCACCCGCGTCACCACCGAGAACTTCGGCGCGATGGCCGACGATCCGGGGTCGGCGCAGGTCGAGATCCGGGCGTCCTGGACCCCCCGCGACCCGACCGAGATGACCGCCCACGTCGAAGCCTGGGCCGAGCTGCTGTGCACGGCCGGCGGGCTGGAGCCGGTGCCGGACGGCGTCGCGGTGATGCCCTCGCGGCGCGGGCAACGGGGCACGACGAGCTGATGGTCGGCTCGGACGACAACCGGACAGCGGACCCCGACACCCCGGAGGTCGAGACGGGTGTCGAGCAGACGGTCGAGCCGGAGGACGCCGTCGAGGTCCCCCTGCTCCGTCTGGCCGGTGGCCTGCCGGCGGTGATCGAGACCGACGATGCGCTGGCCGCCTACTGCGCTGCCGTCGCGGCAGGCTCCGGTCCGATCGCGATCGACGCCGAACGTGCCTCGGGCTACCGCTACTCCAACCGCGCCTATCTGATCCAGGTCAAACGCACCGGCGCCGGCATCGGGTTGATCGACCCGATCGCCTTCGACGACCTCGGCCCGCTCCAGCAGGCGTTCGGCGACACCGAGTGGATCCTGCACGCGGCGACCCAGGACCTGCCCTGCCTGGCCGGAGTCGGGCTGCGGCCACCCACCGTCTTCGACACCGAGCTGGCCGGACGGCTGCTCAACTACCCGCGCGTCGGCCTGGCCACGCTGGTCGAGACCCTGCTCGGCGTGCAGATGCTCAAGGAGCACTCGGCCGTGGACTGGTCCACCCGCCCCCTGCCCGACCCGTGGCTGGAGTACGCGGCGCTGGACGTCGAGGTCCTGGTCGAGCTGCGGGAGATCCTGGTCGCCCAGCTCGCCGAGGCCGGCAAGCTGGACTGGGCGCGCCAGGAGTTCGACCACGTGCGCGGGTTCGAGCCGGCGACGCGCACCGACGCCTGGCGTCGTACCTCCGGGATGCACAAGGTGCGCGGCCGACGCTCGCTGGCGGCGGTCAAGACGCTGTGGCAGGCGCGGGACGCACTCGCGGCCGAACGCGACGTGACGCCCGGGCGCCTGATCCCCGACTCCGCGATCGTCGCCGCCGCCTCGGCTCTGCCGAAGGATCGTGGGGCGCTGATGGGGACCCAGGGCTTCCACGGGCGCGGCGCCTCGCGCTACGCCAAGGTCTGGCTCCGCGCCATCGAGGAGGCCCAGGAGCTCCCCGAGGACGAGTTGCCGTCCCGCAACACCCGCAACGACGGCCCACCGGTGCCGCGCGCCTGGGCGGACAAGGACCCGGTCGCGGCGCGTCGGCTCGACGCGGCTCGCGCGGCGATCGCCGAGCTCGCCGAGCAGCACGACCTCCCGCCGGAGAACCTGCTCACCCCGGACCATCTACGCCGCACCATGTGGACTCCGCCCGCCACTCGGGAGCCGGTGGCCCTGCTCGAGGCGGTGATCGACCAGCTCAGTGGCCTCGGCTCGCGCAGCTGGCAGGTCGGGCTCACCGCTCCCGCGCTGACCCGGGCAATCCTCGACGCCGAGGACTGAGCCCGTCGGCCCGTCGGCCCGTCGGTCAGCGGTCGGTGGGTGACGCGGTGTCGCTCGGCGCGTCGGTTTCGTCCTCCGACTCCTCCGCCGACTCGGCCAGCACCTCCGCCGACCGGGCGTCGATCGCGGCGAGCAGCTCGGTGAGCTCGTCGGGTCCCAGCACCGGCTTGGAGAAGAGCTGCCGGATCTGGGGGCCGACCGCTGTCTCCAGCGCCTCGGGGTCGTCCAGCAGCGGCATCAACTGGATCGCCCGGACGCCGGCGGTCATCACCTCCGGATGGGCGGGCTGCTGGTCGGACTGCTGGAACGCCTCGTCGTAGGAGACCCGGATATTGGTCGGCTGGAGGTAACCGACCTCGCTGATCTCGCTGACCGCCTCGTCGCTGACCAGGTGCACCAGGAAGTCGGCCGCCTGGCCGGCGCTGCTGCCGGCGTCCGCGCCGATGCAGACGCCGGTCAGGTCGCCGACGGTGGCGGTGGTGCCCAGGTAGGGCATCGGCATGACGTCGAAGTCGAGTCCGTCGACCCCGCGCAGCTCGGGGGTGAGGTCCCGGTAGCCGGCAATCATCCCGACCTTGCCCTCCTTGAACCACTCCAGCCCCGGCTTCCGCGCGAGCTGCTGGGTGGTGAGGGTCAGCTGGGGGTCGCGCAGGACCTCGAGGGTCCGGGTGAGCGCGTCGACGGAGTCGTCCTCGCTCAGGGCCAGGCTGCTCGGCGTGGTGGGATCGTCGAAGACGCTGCCGCCACCGGAGAGGACGAACGGGGAGATCCCCTCCAGGGTGGGGTCGACGTACACGCCGCGGGTGCCCTTGCGGGGGCGGCTGGCGAACTCCGCCGCGGCCCGGAACATGTCCAGGTTCCAGGCGGTGTGCTCCTCGTTCGGCACCGGCAGGTCCCGCGCGGCCATCCGGTCGAAGTCGATCAGGTCGGTGTTGTAGTACATGACCATCGGCGAGGTCGCGTACGGCATGCACTGCAGGTCGTCGTCGTAGGAGTAGGCGGCCACCGAGTCCCGTGAGAAGTCGTCGCCGAGGCTGACACCGCGTGCGTCGAGCAGGTCCAGGAGCGGGATGTTGCGATCGTTGTCGATCGTCTCCTTCAGCTCCGTGCGCGGCAGCAGGTAGAGGTCCGGCGACACCTCGCCCGAGCGCAGGTCCTCGAGCATGGCGTCGGCGTCGGGCCAGGACTCCACGGTGACGTCGATGTACTCCGACTCGGCGTTGTACTCCTCGACGACCTTCTCGTAGGCGTCCACCTCGGCCGGCGGACCGTAGACGGCGAAGTCGAGCTCCACGACCTCGGGCTCGGTCGGCGCCGGCTCGGCGACGGGGGTCTCGCGGGTCTCGGAGAGGTAGAGCATCGCGGCCAGCACGGCCACCACGACGACGGCGATGACGCCGATCGTTGCGCGACCCAGTCCGCGCTTCTCCGACGTCTCCGCACTCATCCCTAGCTCAACCCCTCGTCCGGCGATCCCATGACTGCGCCGGGCAAACCCTACCCAGATCACCCAGCCCGGGTGAGCGCCGATCACGGCTCGGCGTTCGGCACCGGGCGAGCGGCTTCACGACTGATCGAGCACGCCGGACCGGGAGCGCCTCACGGCGCACGGCCGCTCGTAGCGGCGAATATTGGGACCCGGGGCTACCGCAGCCCGACGTGCTCGACCATCCACTTTAGAGGGTCACACCAGCCGTTGCCGCATCTCCTGGTGCCCGGCGGCCTCGAGTTGCTCGGCCAGCGCCAGGATCCGTCGAACCGATGCCTCGCTGGCACCCGAGGATGCCGCCCGACCTGCGGAAACGACGCGGGCGAAGGCGGCGGCGCGGAACAGTACGTCGGCGAAATCACTCGTCGCGATCCCGCGCAGGACGGCGTCGACCATGGCCCGCAGCTCCTCGGGACCCGGCGGATCGGCCACCCCGGCGACCACATGAGCGAACTCGGCGCTGGCCCGGCCCGCCTCGAACTCGGCAGCCACGCCGACAGCGTCGGCGTGCACCCAGGAACGGAGCAGGAAGAGGCGCCACAGGCAACCAGCGAGCGAGTCTGCAGGAGACGAAGACCACACCTCCGCGATCGCCTCGATGCCCTCACTGTCGGCCAACCCCACCAGGCGTTCGGCCACCGCGTCGTCCTGGGCCTCGCGAGCGCCCCGGACCAGCAGTGTCGCGGCGCGGTCGGCGGCCTCGGTCACCAGCGCCGGGTCGGTGCCGCCGACGACGGTCTCGAAGAACCCACCGTCGCGCTGGGCCGGTCGATGATGCGGTCGCGGGCTGCTGTCGTCGGGCACGTCTCCAGCGTAAGCCTCACGGATCGAGGTTAAGAGGTCGCGCGGCCCTCGGGTGATCAGCCTAGTGCGTCGAGGGCCTTGCGGATCCGGACGTCGCTGACCTTGCCGGCGGTGCCCATCGCCGACGCCCACAGCGAGATCCGATACTCCTCCAGCATCCAGCGCACCTCCTCCAGCCCGGGGCTCGCCGGACGTCCTTCCGGCAGCGCGGCCACCCGGTGCAGGTACGCCTCCTCCAACGGCCCGAACCGGGCCATCAGTTCGCGGTCCTTGACCACCGCGGCCGCGCCCTCGGCCAGCCGGGCTCGCCGCTGGCGCATCGCGGCGAGGTAGGTGGGATAGCGGTGCAGGCGGGCCGGGCCCGTCGCCCCGGTGCCACCGACGAAGCCGTCGAAGACCAGGCGGCCGAGCTGGGCCTGCAGATCGGTGACGGCCGGCAGCAGGGCCATCTCCACGCGGCCGCTGAGCGCCCGATCGGTCTCCCGCTGCGCCTCGAGGGCGCGCAGCACCAGAGCGAGCCGCTCGCCCACCGCGGCGGGCGCCTGCTCACGCAGGCGGACCACCAGGGCGTCGTACGAGGTCGGGGTGCGGGGCAGCTCGGCGGCGGTCGGGAGCGCGTCGAGGACGACGGCACGCAGGCAGTCGGCCAGCAGCGCCTCCGTGGTCCGGTACGGCGACCCGGCCAGCGCCAGTCGATCGGTCATCGACAGCGCGTCGACCTGTCCCTTCAGCGGGGTGTCCCCGAGGGCGAGCAGCGCCAGCCGGGCGACCCCGTACCGGTGCCGGTCGGCGGCCTCGTCGGCGGAGCCGAAGATCTCCACCCCGACGCTCGCCCCCTCGTCGACCACCGCCGGATGGGCGGTGACCTGGTGGCCGGCACGGGTCTCGGTGACCTCGGCCGGCAAGGTGCCGAAGGTCCACGTGGTCGCGCCGGTGCGGGCCAGCCCGACATCGCTGGCAACGGCCGCCAGCGCCCGGTCGAACTCGCCGGCCAGCGGCGCCTTGAGCCCAGCCAGCTCCTTGCCGCGGGACTGTTCGCGGCCGCGGTCGTCCACCACTCGGTAGGTGGGGCGCAGATGAGCGGGCAGGGCTGCGGTGTCCCAGGATTCCGGCGGGATGTGCACGCCGCGACTGGAGCGCAGGTAGCGGCTCAGCGCGACCAACAGCGGCTCCTCACCGGGCGGGACGGCGGCGAGGAACTCGCGGGCGGTGTTGGGCGCCGGGACGCATTGCACGCGCAGCGCCTTGGGCAGGCCGCGGATCAGCTCGGTGACCAGCTCCTCACGCAGCCCGGGGACATGCCACGAGAAGTCCTCGTCGGCGACGCGGTTGAGGGTGGCGACGGGGATGTCGATGGTCAGGCCGTCCTCGGCCGCTCCCGGCTCGAAGTGGTAGCTGATCGGGAACGTCAGGCCCTCGGCCGCCTGCCACTGCTCGGGATAGTCCTCGGCGCTGACCTGGTCGGCGGCGTCGTGGGTCAGCATCGCCGGGTCGAAGGTCAGCAGGTCGGGCCGGTCGCGGCGGGTCTGCTTCCACCACTGGTCGAAGTGCGCGCCGCTGACCACCTCGGCGCCGACGCGCGCGTCGTAGAAGTCGAAGAGGGTGTGCTCGTCGACCACCAGGTCGCGCCGGCGGGCGCGATGCTCCAGGGCTTCCGCCTCCTCCAGCAACGCCCGGTTGTGGTGGAAGAAGCGGTGCCGGGTCTGCCACTCGCCGTAGACCAGGGCGTGGCGGATGAAGAGCTCACGGGAGAGCACCGGATCGACCTTCCCGAAGGCGATCGGGCGGTCCGCGACCAGCGGGACGCCGTACAGGGTGACCCGCTCGCGGGCCATCACCGCGGCGCGTTTGGGGGACCAGTGCGGCTCGGAGTAGGTCCGCTTGACCAGGTGGGCGCCGAGCCGTTCGGCCCACTCCGGCTTGATCTCGGCGTTCTGCCGGGCCCAGAGGCGTCCGGTCTCGACCAGCTCGCCGGCCATCAGGAACGGCGGGTTCTTGCGGGCCAGGCCGGAGCCGGGGAAGATCGCGAACTTCGCGCCACGCGCGCCGAGGTACTCCCGTGGGCCGGGACGGCGGGAGTCGCGGCCCCGCCCGGCCCCCCGCTTGTCGGTCTTGTCCCGCTCCTCCAGCACTCCGACATGGCTGAGCAGCCCGGAGAGGAGCGCCTGGTGGATGCCGTCGGCGTCGTACGGCGCCCCACCCGCCTCGGGTGCCCGGTCGCGCTGGTCTCCACCGGCGGTCCGCTCCAGCGTGAGCCCCATCTCCTTGGCCACCCGGCGCAGCTGGGACTCGAACTCCTGCCACTCTCGGACCCGCAGGTAGTTGAGGTACTCCCGCTTGCACATCCGGCGGAACGCGCTGCCGGAGAGCTCGCGCTGCTGAGTGCGCAGGTAGCGCCACAGGTTGAGCAGGGTGAGGAAGTCGGAGCGGTCCGCCTTGAACCGGGCGTGGGCCTGGTCGGCCTGCGCCTGAGCCTCGGCCGGCCGCTCGCGCGGGTCCTGCAAGGAGAGCGCCGCGGTGATCACCAGCACGTCCCGCAGGCAGCCGAGCCGTTCGGCCTCGAGCAGCATCCGGCCCAGCCGGGGGTCGATCGGCAGCCGAGCAAGGCGGCGGCCGGTCTTGGTGAGCCGCCCCTGGGCCGAGATCGCGCCGAGCTCAGTCAGCAGCTGGGTGCCGGCGGTGATGTTGCGCCGATCCGGCGGCTCCACGAACGGGAACCGGCCGATGTCGCCGCGCTCATCGGTGAGCCCCAGGGAGGTCATCTGCAGGATCACCGAGGCCAGGTTGGTGCGCAGGATCTCGGGGTCGGTGAACTCCGGACGTCCCTCGAAGTCCTCCTCGCTGTAGAGCCGGATCGCGATGCCGGCAGCGACCCGGCCGCAGCGGCCGGAGCGCTGGTTGGCGGAGGCCTGGCTGATCGGCTCGATCGGGAGGCGCTGCACCTTGGTGCGGGCGGAGTAGCGGGAGATGCGCGCCACGCCGCTGTCGACGACGTACCGGATTCCGGGGACGGTCAGCGAGGTCTCGGCGACGTTGGTGGCCAGCACCACGCGCCGCCGCGAACCGGTCGGACGGAACACGCGGT
Source organism: Nocardioides sp. BGMRC 2183 (assembly GCA_008123405.1). Classification (GTDB taxonomy): domain Bacteria; phylum Actinomycetota; class Actinomycetes; order Propionibacteriales; family Nocardioidaceae; genus Nocardioides. The sequence continues at coordinate 60,671 of VSSA01000006.1, read as the reverse complement.
GCTGCTCGGCAGCCGAGAGCCTGCTGTAGAGCGGCAGTACGTCGATCCCACGAGGACTGCGTTCGTCGGCGGCGAGCGGCGCCAACGCTTCCGCGGTGTCGCGGATCTCGCGCTCGCCCGGGAGGAAGACCAGGATGTCGCCGGGCCCCTCGGCGGAGAGCTCGCGGACCGCGTCGACGATCGCCTCGGTCTGATCCCGTACGACGACCTCGCCCTCGGCGTCGCTCTCACCTCCGTCGACCACGTCCATCAGTGGTCGGTAGCGCACCTCGACCGGATAGGTGCGACCGGAGACCTCGATGATCGGCGCCGGTTCGCCGGCGGCGTCGCAGAAGTGCTCGGCGAACCGCTCGGTCTCGATCGTGGCGGAGGTGATGATCAGCTTGAGGTCGGGCCGGCGTGGCAGCAGCTGCTTGAGGTACCCGAGCAGGAAGTCGATGTTGAGGCTGCGCTCGTGGGCCTCGTCGATGATGATCGTGTCGTAGCGGCGCAGCTCGCGGTCGCGTTGCAGCTCGGCGAGCAGGATGCCGTCGGTCATCAGCTTGAGCCGGGTGCCCGGCGAGGTCCGGTCGGTGAATCGCACCTGATAGCCGACAGGGCTGTTCGGCGCACCGAGCTCCACGCCGAGCTCGTCGGCGATCCGCTCGGAGACCGAGCGGGCCGCGATCCGCCGGGGTTGGGTGTGCCCGATCATCCGCGGTCGGCCGTCGGGCGTCGCCGCCCCGCGTCCCAGCTCCAGGCAGATCTTCGGCAGCTGGGTGGTCTTCCCGGAGCCGGTCTCACCCGCCACGATCACCACCTGGTGGTCGCGGATCGCCTCGGCGATGTCGTCGCGGCGACCGCTGACCGGCAGCTCGGCGGGGTAGGTGATCTTCACAGCCCGCCCAGTGTCCCATCCTCGGAGCGTGGCAGGGCTCGGCGGGACCTTGGGTCGGAGCGATGACGCGGGATACGCTGTGCATGCAAGATTGTCAGACAATCACACGAAGGAGGCCCGCATGACCACCACGCTCGACGCCGCCACGATCGCCGCGACGGACCCCAGCACTCCCGCCGCCGTGGAGCGGGCCGAAGCGCGCACCGCGCACAACTACCACCCGCTCCCGGTCGTCATCGAGCACGCCGAGGGCGCCTGGATGACCGACGTCGAGGGTCGCCGCTTCCTGGACCTGCTGGCCGGCTACTCCGCACTGAACTTCGGCCACTCCAACCCGCGGCTCGTCGAGGCCGCGCGGGCCCAGCTCGGGCAGCTGACACTGACCAGCCGCGCCTTCATCCACGACCGGTTCGCCGACTTCTGCGCAGAGCTCGGCGACCTCTGTGGCAAGGAGCTGGTGCTCCCCATGAACACCGGCGCAGAGGCCGTCGAGACCGCGATCAAGGTGGCCCGCAAGTGGGGTTACGAGACCAAGGGCGTGCCCGCCGACACGGCCCGGATCATCGTCGCCTCCGGCAACTTCCACGGCCGCACCACCACCATCGTGGGCTTCTCCGACGACCCCGATGCCCGCGACGGGTTCGGCCCGTTCGCCCCCGGCTTCGACACCGTGCCGTACGGCGACCTGGCGGCCCTCGAAGCCGCGGTCACGCCGGAGACGGTGGCCGTGCTCATCGAGCCGATCCAGGGCGAGGGCGGCGTCGTGCTGCCGCCCGAGGGCTACCTGCGCGGCGTGCGGGCGGCCTGCACCGCGAACAACGTGCTCTTCGTCGCCGACGAGATCCAGGCAGGTCTGGGCCGGACCGGGCGGACCTTCGCATGTGACCACGAGGGCGTCGTACCGGATCTGTATGTGTTGGGCAAGGCGCTCGGCGGCGGCATCGTGCCGGTCTCGGCGGTGGTCGGTGACCGCGAGGTCCTCGGCGTGCTCCGGCCCGGCCAGCACGGCTCCACCTTCGGCGGCAACCCGCTGGCCTGCGCGGTCGGCACCGAGGTGGTCCGGATGCTCGCCGGTGGCGAGTACCAGGCGCGCGCCAGCGAGCTCGGAGAGCTGATGCGCCAGCGGCTCGAGGCGCTGCTCGGGCGCGGCGTGGTCGGCGTCCGGGTGCGGGGGCTGTGGGCCGGCATCGACATCGACCCGGCGATCGGCACGGGCCGCGAGATCTGCGAGCGGCTGATGGCCCGCGGGGTGCTCGCCAAGGACACCCACGGCTCGACCATCCGCTTCGCCCCGCCGCTGGTCATCGACGCCGACGACCTGCTCTGGGGCCTGGACCAACTGGCCGAGGTGCTCGCCGAGGCACGCTGACCCCGCCGGTCGCCGCCGGGTTGCGTCATACGTTCTGTGGTCGGGGGACCACGATCGGTATGACGCAACACCGCAGCCCCGGACGGAGGTCGGGCGGGACGCCGGCTCACCCGGCGGCGGCGACCAGAGCGGGTAGTGCGTCCGCGACGATCCGGACGATCCCTGCGCGGTCGATGCCGCGCGGCTGCTCACACCAGGACAGCACCGCCTCCTCGGCGAAGGACGACCACGCCCGCACCACCAGCCGGGTCGCCGGCGTGTCCGGGATCAGATCGCCGGCCGCGTCCTCGCGGAAGATCCGGTCGGTGAGCGCGAACCGCGCCTCGTCGTAGATCTGGCGCAGCGTCTCGTTGCCGCCGGCAGCCGCCCGGACCAGCGACCGGTAGCCCTGCTCGTTGGCGACCACGTAGTCGACGTAGGCCGCCACCGAGCGGTGCAGCCGCACCAGCAGGTCAGGGTCGTCGACCGGCGCGGTCTGGGCGACGAGATCGTCGGCGGCGTGCCGCACGACCGCCTCGTAGAAGCCCTGCTTGCTTCCGAAGTAGTGGTACAGCAGCCCCCGGGAGACACCGGCGACCTCCGCGAGCCGGTCGATGGAGATCTCCTCGATCGAGCCGTTGCTGAAGAGCTCGACGCCCATCCCGAGCAACTGGTCCCGCCGCTGCTCGGGCGAGAGCCGGGTCCGGCCCCCGGAGGTGTTCGCACTCACGGACGTCACCCTACGGACTCTATTGACGTTTGTTCAATAGCGCCAGTACCGTCCCCGTCATGGCAACCCAGACCCCTCCGCGGGAGGTCGACCACCTGATCGTCGGCGCCGGCTTCGCCGGCCTGTGCACCGCGATCAAGCTCGACGAAGCCGGCGAGCGCGACTTCGTGGTCATCGAGAAGGACACCGACGTCGGCGGCACCTGGCACGTCAACACCTATCCCGGCGCGGCGTGTGACGTGCCCAGCCAGCTCTACTCCTTCTCCTTCGCGCTCAACCCCGACTGGTCGGCCGCCTACTCCCCCCAGCCCGAGATCCAGGCCTACATCCGCTCGGTCGCCGAGCGCTCGGGGGTGCTGGATCGGTTCCGCTTCTCCACCACCGTGCTGGACGCCCGCTGGGACGCGGCGACCGGTTGCTGGCAGGTGCGCACCGACGACGGCGACTACGCGGCACGCACCCTCATCTCCGGCTCCGGCGGTCTCTCCGAGCCGCGGCTGCCCGACATCCCCGGGATCGGCGACTTCGCCGGCGAGGTCTTCCACTCCGCCCGCTGGGACCACGACGTCGACCTGGACGGCAAGCGGGTCGCCGTGATCGGCACCGGTGCCTCGGCCGTCCAGATCGTGCCCGAGCTCCAGCGGCGTCTCGCCGCCACCGGCGGACGCCTCGACGTCTACCAGCGCACCCCGAACTGGGTGATCCCACGCAACGAACGCCGCTACACCCGGGTGGAGAAGGCCGCCTTCCGCCACGTGCCCGGACTGCAACGTGCGCTGCGCGCCGGGGTGTACGCCGGCCTCGAGGCCCGCGTGCCCGCCTTCGTCCGGTTCCCGCAGCTGCAGGCCGCCACCGAGGCCGCCGCCAAGCTCAACATCCGCCGCGGCATCGCCGACCCCGCGCTGCGGGAGAAGGTGACGCCGGACTACCGGGCGGGCTGCAAGCGGATCCTGATCTCCAACGCCTACTACCCGGCGCTGGCAGCGGACAACGTCGAGCTGGTGACCGACCCGATCGCCGAGATCACCCCGACCGGGATCGTCGCCGCTGACGGGACCAGCCGCGAGGTCGACGTACTGGTGGTGGCCACCGGGTTCCACGTCACCGACCAACCCATCGCCGAGCACATCACCGGCCGCGAGGGACGGACGCTCGCCGACGTGTGGGGCGACGCCGGGATGCGCGCCTACAAGGGCACCACGGTGCACGGGTTCCCCAACCTCTTCCAGCTCGTCGGCCCCAACACCGCCCTCGGCCACTCCAGCATGATCTTCATCATCGAGTCCCAGGTCCGGTACGTCGTCGACGCCGCCCGCACGTTGCGGCGGCGTGGCCAGGTGGCCGTCGAGCCCAAGCGAGCCACTCAGGACGCCTGGTGCGCGCGGGTCCAGGACCGGATGGACGGCACCGTGTGGACCACCGGCGGATGCGCCAGCTGGTACCTGGACCGGTTCGGGAACAACACCACGCTGTGGCCCGGCCAGACCTTCACCTTCCGCCGCCACCTCGCCCGCTTCGACGAGGGCGCCTACGACGTCGTCGCGACCACCGACCCGACCGAATCGATCGAGCCGCACCCCACGAAGGAGACCGTGACCGCATGAAGACTCTGAACGACAAGGTGGTCGTGATCACCGGCGCCGGCTCCGGGATCGGCCGGGCACTGGCGCTCGACTGCGCCCGCCGCGGCTCCCTCCTGGCCCTCTCCGATGTCAACGAGGCGGGGTTGGCCGAGACCGTCGCACTGGTGCGCGACGCCGGTGCGCCCGAGGTCCACTCGACGCGGCTCGATGTCGCCGACCGAGCGGCGTTCGTCGCCTACGCCGCCGAGGTCGCTGCGCACTTCGGACGGGTCAACGTGGTGGTCAACAACGCCGGCGTCGCGTTGGCCGGCGACCTCCTCGACCTCGCCTACGAAGACCTCGACTGGATCGTCGGGATCAACTTCTGGGGCGTGGTGCACGGCACCAAGGAGTTCCTGCCCCACCTGATCGCCTCGGGCGACGGTCACCTGGTGAACCTCTCCTCGCTCTTCGGCCTGCTGGCGATGCCCGGTCAGAGCGCCTACAACGCGACCAAGTTCGCGGTGCGCGGCTTCACCGAGGCGGTCCGCGAGGAGATGCTCATCGCCGGTCACCCGGTGGGCGTCACCGCCGTCCACCCCGGCGGCATCAAGACCGCCATCGCCCGCAGCGCCCGGGTCTCGGAGAAGGAGGACCAGGCCGCGACCGCCAAGTTCTTCGACGAGAAGCTCGCGAAGATGACCCCCGAGCGGGCGGCGGAGATCATCGTCCGCGGCATCCTCAAGGAGCAGGCGCGGGTGCTCGTCGGCATGGACGCGCACGCGCTGCACCACTTCCAGAAGCTGACCGGGTCGCGCTACCAGGACATCGTGGCCAAGGTGTCGGCGAAGGTGATGCCGGCGAAGGTGGTGTGAGGGCGGCGGCAGGCGTGAGTTTCCCCGGTGCACCGGGGAAACTCACGCTGACCACACGAAGGTTCACCTGGTCAGCGTGAGTTTTCTGCCCGCCCCAGCCCGACCATCGCCGCATCTGCCTCCGGTTTCACCCCAGCTACGCCTCCCCCGACCGCTCCCGCCGGCGCCGCTCACGCCGCGCCCGCTGCGGACGGATCCGGGTGACACCCACCATCCGCGGTCCGGCCAGGCGGCTCGGCATCTTCCGGGCCTCTCGGGCGACGGGCTGGGCGACGTACTCGCCGAGGATGACGCCGGCGGCGAGCGCGATGGCGACCGAGGCGGCGGTGACCATGGCCAGCAGCCCCTCGGCTGCGGAGCGGTTGGTCTGCTCCCCCAGCAGGGAGAGGCCGCGATAGATGGAGAGACCGGGTAGCAGCGGCACCACCGCGGGGACCACGACCACCAGGACCGGGACCCGCAGCCGGCCCGCCACCGCATAGCTGACCAGACCCACGGTGAACGCGGCGATGCCGACCGCCCAGGTGCGGCCGAAGGTGTGCAGCTCGACGGTGGTGCTGATCGCCACGGCGAGGCCGGCCAGCACTCCGACCGGAGCCATCGTGCGCTTCGGCGCATAGCAGGCGTAGGCGAAGGCGGCTGCGGCGATCGCCCCACCGATCGCGCCCACACCGACACCGACCAGGGAGACCTGCGCCAGCTCCAGGGTGGGGAGGTCCAGCCCCACGCTGGCCGCGACGCTGATCCCGCCGCCGACGCCGGCGATGATGCCGGCGGTGGCGAGCACTGCCTCCAAGAGCCGGGCGCTGCCGGTGACGAAGAATCCGGACAGAGCATCCTGGATGGCGCCCATGAAACCGATGCCCGACAGCAGCAGGATGATGTTGGCGGTGACGACCAGCGAGGCGTCCAGGGTGGTCCACATCTCCGCGACCCGGGTGGTCACGGCGGCCAGGATGGTGGCCAGTGCGCCGCCGGCGATCTGTTGGTAGAAGAGCGGGAGCCGGCGCCGGGTCATCGCATGCTGGAGTCGGTCGATCGCCATCGCCGCGAGCATCGCCACCAGCACGACGGTCACCGAGCCGCCGAGCATCACCCCGATCCCGGCGCCGACCATCCCGTACCCGAGGGTGGCCGCCCAGCGGGGACGCGCGTGTCCGGAGGAGACGATCCGGGCGACCTCGGAGCGGGCCTCGGTGAGGTCGAGGCGCCCGGCCACCACGTCGCGGACCAGGTGGTCGACCCTGGTGAGGTCCTCGTAGTCGATCTCGCGCTGGGTGACCTGCCGGATCTGGAAGACCGGCGGGTCGTCGTTCTCGGTCTGCGCGGTCATCGCGAGCGAGGTGAAGGTGACGTCGACCTGAGGGTTGCGCAGGCCCAGCGCGAGCGCCACCGCCCGCATCGTCGCCGTCACATCGGCGGCGCCGGCGCCGGAGGAGAGCAGCACCTCGCCGACCCGGAGGCACAGGTCCAGGGTCTGTGCGATCTGCCGCGACTCGGTCACCTCGCCGATGGTGGCAGAAGCTCGGTGCTCTCGGCATCACCGGGCAGGCGGCGGCAGCGCGTCGGTCGCCTCCAACTGCCCCATCCCGGTGACCATCAGCAGGTCGACCACGATCGAGCGGATCTGGGCGAGCACCGCGTCGCCGGTGAGCTCACTGGTCCGCTCCACCAGTCCGGTGGCCTGTCCGACGGCGAGCAGCTCGGCGCGGGCATCGGTCGCCATCCTGTTGGCGGACAGCTCGACGGCCACCCCCTCGACGGCGAGCGCCAGGTCGGCGGCGAGGTCGGCGTACGCACTGGGCAACGGTCGACGACGGTACGCCGCGACCCCCACCTGGCGGACCAGCACCCTGGTGCTGCGCAGCGCCCGGTCCAGCGGCTCGACCAGCTCGGCCATCTGGCGCACCGGCTCCTTGTGCCGGCGCCGGAAGGGCGAGGAGGTGACCACCGACATCCCCTCATTGGCGGCCTCGTTGAGCTCGCTGATCATCCGGTCGGTCGCGCGGGCGTCGGCGAGCAGCTCGAGCGCCGGGTCGATCTCCCCGTCGACCATCACATGGCTGGCCGCGCGCAGCAGCCCGGCGATCTTGCGCGCCACCGCGGCCGCCTGCTCCCGGGGCCGCCGCAACGCCGCCGCCGGTACGACGGTCGCCGCGACGAGTGCCACGCCACCCCCGACCACGGCGTCGGTCCACCGGGTCAGAGCCGCGCCGGGATCAGGCAGCAGCGTCGCCACCACGATCGACTGCACGGCGGCCTGGGTGACGAAGAGGATGCCGGCGTCGAGCAGCAGCGCGGTCGACATCGCCAGCGCCACCACCAGGGTGAGCTGCCAGGCCCCGGTGCCGATCCAGGCGACCAGGACGTCGGCGATGAAGACCCCGATCGCCACCCCCAGAGTGACCTCGACGACGCGGCGCAGTCGTTGGCCGTAGGAGGTGCCGAGCGAGACCACCGCGGCGATCGGCGCGAAGAACGGGGTGGTGTGGCCGAGCAGCTCGGCGGCGATGAACCAGGCGATCCCGGCGGCGGCGGCGCACTGAGCGACCGCCCACCACTTCGAACGCAACCGCCCCACCCGCTGCCGCATCGAGAGCCGCCCTCGGGCCCACATCCGGTCCAGCGGCGCGTCCACGATCCGATCCTGCCACGCCGGACACTCCTGGGGACTGCGCGCCGGGCCCGGGTGTGGAAGCCTTCGGTTGTGCGGATCGACTTCCACGCCTCACCCGCCCCGACGCTCGGCGTCGAGTGGGAGTTCGCGCTCGTGGATCGTCGTACCCGCGATCTGCGCAACGAGGCCGCCCACCTCTTCGCGCGGGCCAAGGCCCGGATGCCCGACCCGCACCGGCTGCACAAGGAGCTGCTGAAGAACACCGTCGAGGTGGTCACCGACGTGTGCGGCTCCGTGCCCGAGGCGATGGCCGACCTGCAGCGCACGCTCTCCTACGTGCTGCCTGCCTGCGACGAGCTGGACCTGGACCTGTACGGCGCCGGCACCCACCCGTTCGCCTCCTGGACCGGCCAGCAGCTGACCGAGGGTGTCCGCTACGCCGAGCTGATCAACCGGACCCAGTGGTGGGGACGCCAGATGCTCATCTGGGGCGTGCACGTGCATGTCGGGATGCCGGTCCGGGAACGGGTGCTGCCGGTGCTCTCCGCGCTGCTCACCTACTACCCGCACCTGCAGGCGCTCTCGGCCTCCTCGCCGATCTGGGCCGGGGTGGACACCGGCTACGCCTCCAACCGAGCGTTGATGTTCCAACAGCTGCCGACAGCTGGGCTGCCGTTCCAGTTCGAGCGCTGGGAGGAGTTCGAGTCGTTCGCGCACGACCAGCTCACGACGGGGGTGATCGACGAGCTCAACGAGATCCGCTGGGACGTCCGCCCCTCCCCGAAGCACGGGACGCTGGAGACCCGGGTCTGCGACGGCGTCTCCAGCGTGGCCGACCTGTCCGCTCTGGTCGCGCTCACCCACTGCCTGGTGGTCTGGCTCGACGAGCGGGCGGCCGCCGGTGAGACGCTGCCGACGATGCCGCCCTGGCACGTGCAGGAGAACAAGTGGCGCGCGGCCCGCTACGGGGTCGACGCGATCGTCATCCTGGACGCCGCCTCCACCGAGCGCCTGGTCACCGACCACCTTGCCGAACTGGTGCCCCGACTGCTGCCGACCGCGGAGCGACTGGGCTGCGCCGCCGAGCTCACCGGGGTCCTCGACATCCTCGACCGGGGCCCGTCGTACGTGCGACAGCGCCGGGTGGCCGAGCAGACCGGGGGCGACCTGGTCGCGGTGGTGGACTCGGTGGTGGCCGAGCTCCGTGCCGGCCTGGTCTGAGGGGTCGGAGGGCCTCAGCCCGGCGCCGTCATCTCCAGCCGCACCCCCAGCAACCGCACCGGCCGCCCCTGCTCCACCCGCTCCAGCAGCGCCACCGCCTCCGCGGCCAACAGGTCCGGGTCGTCGCTGGGCGCCGGCAGCTTGTGGCTGCGAGTGAGGGTGAAGAAGTTGGCGTAGCGGACCTTGATCTCCACCCGGAGGGCCGGTCGTCCCTCGGCGTGGATGTCGGCCACCACCCGACGCGCGATCCGGGCGACCTCGGCGGCGACGTCGGCCCAGTCGGTCAGGTCGTCTTGGAACGTCTCCTCCCGGCCGTGGCCGCGGGCCACCCACGGGGTGGGGTCGACCGGGCTCGGGTCGACACCGCGACCGAGCCGGCGCAGCCAGGGCCCGGTGGTCGGGCCGAAGGCGTCGGCCAGTCGGTGCGGGTCGGCGCGGGCGAGGTCCTCCACGGTGTGGACGTCGATCGCGGCGAGCCGCTGGGCGATCTTGGCGCCGATCCCCCACAGCGCCCGGGCAGGACGCGCCCCCATCACCGGAAACCAGGTCTGGTCACTCAGCCGGTGCACGCCCGGGCCCTCGACCCGCCCCTCTCCTGGCTCCCCCGGCCGCGGCTTGGCGAACCCGGTGGCGAGCTTGGCCTGCAGCTTGTTGTCCCCGATCCCGACACAGCAGGTCAACTGCTCGGCCTCCAGTACCCGGGCCCGGATCCGCGCCGCGATCTCCTCGACCGGCTCCGGAGCCACTGCGTCGGGACCGAGGCCGACGAAGGCCTCGTCCCACCCGAGGACCTGGACCAACACCGGCACACCACCCCACTCCAGTGACCGGATCGCGTCGAAGACCCGGGCGGAGACCGCCTCGTAGGCCGCGAAGTCCACCGGGAGGAAGACGGCGTCCGGGCACTTGCGGGCGGCCACCCGCAGCGGCGTCCCCGATCCGACGCCATAGGCCCGAGCCTCGTACGACGCCGTCGACACCACTCCGCGCAGGCTGGGGTCTCCGCGCCCACCGACCACCACCGGGCGCCCGACCAGGGACGGGTCACGCAGCATCTCCACCGCGGCGAGGAACTGATCGAGGTCGACATGCAGTACCGGCGAGGCCGGCCTCGGCAGGCCCGCCTCGCCGGTCATCGCGCTCGCCTCGTCCGATCCGACCCCGGGTCCAGGATCAGAACAGGTAGAGGTCGCAGTAGTCGTCCGGGCAGCGCGGCAGCGATCCCCAGGCGGTGCCGTCACCGAAGGCGCCGTCGTCGGAGAGCGAGACCGTCATGTCGCTGAACCGCCGACCGTCGTACGGCTTGTACACGTAGATCAGGTCGTCGTCACCGTCGCCGTCCACGTCGCTGAGGGCGGCGGCCGAGAGGGTGGACTCACCGACCTCGACCGTGCTGGCGGCGCCGTCGTCGACGAACCGGCCCTCGAGGAACTCCTTCACCGCGATGGTCATCCCGCCGGAGTAGTCCATCTCGAGCTGGAGCACCACGTCCTTGTCACCGCCGAGATCGGCGACGAGCAACGGGTCGGAGCCCGGGTAGAGCTCGGAGGGCGTCACGCCACCGGGCTCGAAGGTGTCTCCGCCCGAGGTGAGCTGTGCGAAGCCCATGTCGACGTCGCTGACGTAGGCCTCCCGGTAGTCCTTGGGCTTCAGCTTCTCCGCGACCGAGTGGATCATCAGGTCGTCGTCACCGTCCCCGTCGAAGTCGCCGGGCCAGACCATCAGCTCGTCGATCAGCGCGTTGGGAACGGTGGCCCACAGGGTCGGCTCGGAGAAGCTGCCGTCGCCGGCACCGAGCATCACGTAGCCCTCGACCGCACGGTCCTGCTGACCGAAGACCACCACGTCGGCGTTGCCGTCGGCGTCGAAGTCGCCGCTCTCCACCACGGGGTCCATGTAGTCGCCGTACTCCGAGAGCGACCGGAACGGGATCTTGACGCCCTTCGATCCCGGCAGGCCGTCGCTGGAGCGGAGCGCGAAGCTGTTGGTGCTGCCCGAGTAGTCGTAGCTCAAGTCCTCCAGCGCGCCGTCGTTGTTCCAGTCCAGGTAGATGGTGCTGTCCTGGTCGGTGTCCGGGTTGCCGACGTACTCGTTGGTCGCGAAGGTCTCGCCGTCGCTGATGCCCTCCACCATCTGCACCCGGTCATAGTCGAGCTGGACGTTGGCGATCACGTCGCCGAGGCCGTCGCCGTCGAGGTCACCGGTGACCACGCCGCTGGCTTCCTCCTCGCCACCTTCGCCTTCACCCTCGCCCTCCCCATCACCGTCTCCGGTGCCGGCCGAGGTGTCGTCGCCCGACCAGGGCTGCACCACGGCGAGCGTGACGCCACCACCGACGATGAGGACGAGTACGGCGGCCAGGACGAGCCAGAGCCAGAGCTTGCTCTTCTTCGGCGGGGCGCCGTAGCCACCGGGGCCTCCGGGAAAGCCAGGTCCCCCAGGTCCGGGCGGGTAGGGCGAGCCGGGCGCGGGCGGGGCTCCGGGGAATCCGGTCGGCGGGCCAGGGATCTGGCCGTAGCCGCTGCCGCCGCTGCTGGGGGGACCGCCGGTCGGGGGCTGTCCCGCCGGCGGATAGCCGGCCGGCGGGTAGCCGCCGGGGACGGGGTTCGAGCCTCCGGGCGGCGGGCCGTAGGGAGACGAGGTCTGGGGCCAGCCGCCGGGGCGCTGGCCTCCGGTGGCGGGTGGGCCCGACGGCGGCTGTTGCGAGGTACGTCGACGGTCGTCGGTCCAGGCCGACCCGTCCCAACGACGCTCCCATCCCTCACCGTCGGGGTACCACCCGGGAGGCGTGGAGTAGCTGTTGTTCACGTCGTTTCCTTTCAGTCCTGCAACGAGCCGATCCGTCCCGCTCCGAGCCGGCGGCCGGTGTGCCGATCCAACGATCCATGGTGCGGCGAGGTATCGCCTGTCGAGGGATCCAGCGTTGGGAGTCGCATCACCCGAAATCGGCCTGGGGAAACCTTAGAACGTCCACCAGTGGGTGGCGTCGTCGCGAGCGGCGCTTGTGGCCGACGTCGCAGCGCGGGAGGATCGCCTCCCCGCCCTCGATGAAAGGGGCCGCCGTGGTCTCCGTGCCTGCGATCCGCCCGATCGACCCGACCGCGACCGGCTTCCTGCTGGCCGAGACCCGGAGCCAGCCGATGCACGTGGGCGGCCTGCAGCTCTATGAGAACCCCGCCGACGCCGGCCCCGACTACACCCGCGCGATGTTCGCGACGATGCAGGACACCGAGGTGATCTCGCCACTCTTCCTGAAGCATCCGTACCGGTCGCTGCGGACCGGCGGCGCGCTGGTGTGGCGGGAGGACGAGCAGTTCGACATCGAGCACCACGTCCGGCACAGCGCGTTGCCCCAACCCGGCCGGATCCGCGAGCTGCTGGAGCTGTGCGGCCGGTTGCACTCCACCCGGATGAGCTGGGACCGACCGCTGTGGGAGATGCACGTGATCGAAGGGCTCGCCGACGGTCGGGTGGCGCTCTACACCAAGATCCACCACGCGTTGGTGGACGGAGTCTCCGCGATGCGTCTGCTCGCCAGCGTGCTCACCACCGACCCCGATCGCACCGCGATGCCGGCCCCCTTCGCCGATGGTGCCGGCATCCTGGCGCCGAGCAGACCCGAGGAGGCCGAGGCGGAGGCAGCCCCGACCAGCCCGAGCGAGGCGGCCGCCACCGCTGCCCGCACCCTGGCCGACCTGCCCCGCGACGCGTGGCGCACTGCCCTGGGGATGAGCGCCGAAGCGGCGGGGATGCCGCTGGCGCTGGCGCGGACCCTGAACAAGGGTCTGCGCAACGAGACCTCAGCGGTCTCCCTGGCCGCTCCCCGCACCATCTTGAACCAGCAGATCACCGGTGCGCGCCGGTTCGCCGCCCAGGACTGGCCGATCGAGCGGCTCCGCGCCATCGGCAAGGCGACCGGTACCACGATCAACGACGTGGTGCTGGCCATGTGCAGCGGCGCGATGCGCACCTATCTCGACGAGCTCGGAGCGTTGCCCGACGCCTCCCTGGTCTCGATGGTGCCGGTCGGCCTGAAGGCGAAGCAGGCCGGTCACGCCTCCGGCGAGGGCGGCAACGCGGTCGGCTCGGTGATGGTGCGGTTGGCCACCGACCGCGCCGACCCCGCGGATCGGCTGAGCACGATCAGCCACTCGATGCGAGACGGCAAGGAGGCACTCGCGGCGATGACGCCGACCCAGATCGTGGCGATGAGCGCGATCGGCATGGCGCCCTCGATCGTGGTGCCGATGCTGCGGATGCAGGGCATCGTCCGACCGCCGTTCAACCTGGTCATCTCCAACGTGCCCGGGCCCACGACCACGCACTACTGGAACCGGGCCAAGCTGGTCGGGAATTATCCGCTGTCGATCCCGATCAACGGCATGGCGCTGAACATCACCTGCACCAGCTATGACGGGAGGATGGGCTTCGGGCTGACCGGCTGTCGTCGTACGGTGCCGAGTCTGCAGCGGCTCTTGACGTTCCTCGACGACGAGGTGGCGGCGTTGGAGACCGCCGCCGGCATCGCCTGAGCCCGGAGCCGGGCGTCAGCCGAGCGGCGCCGTCGCCGGGTGTTCGGCGAACCCGCCGCCGACGCCCTCGGCGACGGCGCGCAGCCGGGCCCGGGTGATCGCGGCGACGTCGGCGTAGCCGGCGTGGGCGGCGTTGCTCCCGGCCCGGGTGGGCTCGGCGGAGTTCACCGACAGACAGGTACGACGACCGCCGTCGGCCGCGTTCGCCAGCGCGACGGCATGCCCGGTGGTGCCGCTGCCGGCGAAGAAGTCCAGCACGCGGGCGTCAGCGGGCATGGTCTCCAGCAGACGCCGCAGCAGCCCGGTCGGCTTCGGTGACTCGAAGACCGGCCCCAGGATCGCCTTGAGCTCGGCGACCGCGGTGTCCGTGGAGCCGACCTCCTCGGCGAGCCAGATCGTGCTCAACTTCTTGCGGCGCTGTCCGTGCGGCGGGTGCAGCCAGTCGCGCTGGTAGACGTCGACCCGGTCGCCACGGACACCGCGGACCAGACGGCACTCGAGGTCGTCGGGGCGCTCCTCGATCCGCGGGGCCGACCATCGCCACACAGCGGGTCGGCCGTCCCCGAAGACCGGTTCGATCCGGGTCGCGCCCTCGAACGGGGCCACGGCGACACGGCCGGACTCGGGATCGCCCCAGACCGGGAAGTGCAGCGTCGGCGCGGTGCGGGGGTTGAACTTCTTGTTCGTGTTGCGTAGCGGCAGCCGCCGGTAGTGGCGACCGTCCGCGGAGAGCAGCGGGAAGTCGGCCTCCCGCACGCCCGCGCTGCTGGAGGGGTCGAGCACGCAGGCACCGAGGTCGCGGGCGTAGACCAGCAGGTACTCGTGCGAGATCGCGAAGCCGCGGCCGAGCTGGCGACCCTTCGGGTTGAGGTTGACCACGACCTGGCCCAGCAGGTTCTCCTCGCCGAAGATCTCGTCGAGCAGGAGGCGCAGGTGGGCGACCTCGTGATCGTCGATGCTCACCGCGAGCGCGCCGCCGGCGCCGAGCACCCGTCTGGCCTGCATCAGGCGCGGCCGGATCATCGCGTTCCACGCCCCGTGGCGTCCCACCCGGCCGCTGCCGCGCTCGCCACGGAAGTCGTCGCGGTAGGCGAAGTCGTTGCCGGTGTTGTAGGGCGGATCCAGGTAGATCAGGTCGAACGAACCGTCGGGTAGCAGCGGCAGCACCGTGAGGTTGTCGCCCTCGACGAAGGTGTTCCATGGCGCCGGCACGCGCACCATCCTCGCCGACGAGGTCACCGGGGGTCGGGTGGGTCGATGCCGCGGGTCGGACCTGGGTCGGTGGGCAGCAGATCGGCCGGCAGTTCGAGTACGACGACCGAGGTGTCGGCCACCTCGCAGAAGAGTCCGGGGGTCGACTCCGCACTCACCTCGACACCTCCCTCGACCTGCTCGACCACGATCTCCTCCGGCTCCCCGCACCCCACCTTCACGACGGCCGCGGCGAGCACCTTGCCGTCGGCCGGCGGATTCTCCTCGACCGTGATGACGACCGCGTCGGCGAGCACGTCGCCCGCGGAGCCGACGGCATCCGCGCTGCGCAGCAGGCTGGCGTAACGCAGCAGGGCGGGCGAGTCGGGCAGCGGCGTCGGTGTGGTGGTGACCTCACCACCCGCTCCCGCCACGGTGCGGATGTCGACAACCCGGTAGTCCACCGCACCCGGCGTGGGTCCACACGGGTCGCCGCAGGGGGCTGGCGGGGCGTCGTCGACTCCGCATCCGGCGGCAACGGCGGCCAGGATGCCGACCATCGCACCCACCGCGGCAAGGGAGCTGTTGAACCGGGGCTGCGTCATGGTCCTTCGACGCTACCTGCGGCGCGCCGGTTCCGCCGGATGCGGCAGGGTGGGCGGGTGGCACGCCGTACCTTCTCCCGGGCCGAGCTGGACTCCTTCCGTGACGCAGCGGTCCCCGATCTGCTGCCGAACCGGCCGGGCCAACGGCTCCGGCTGCTCTTCGTCGGGATCAACCCCGGCCTGTGGACCGCCGCCACCGGCACCCACTTCGCGCACCCCGGCAACCGGTTCTACCCAGCGCTCCTGGCCGGCGGCGTGATCACCACCCCGATCGACCCGGCCGACGGCATGGACGAGGACCAGCGCGACGTGCTGCGCCAACGTGGCATCGGGATCACCAACATCGTCCACCGAGCGACGGCGAAGGCGTCCGAGCTGAGCGCGGCGGAGCTGCGAACCGGAGGCGCCGAGCTCATGGCACTGGTGGCGCGCGAGGAGCCGGCGGTGGTCGCGATCGCCGGCATCACGGCGTACCGGACCGCCTTCGCAGCGCCGAAGGCGACAGCGGGCCGACAGCCCGCACGCTGGGGCGCCTCCGAGCTGTGGGTGGTGCCGAACCCGAGCGGGCTGAACGCCCACGAGACGGTCGACTCACTGGCTCGCGCCTATGCCGAGGTCGGGCGCGCCGCCGGCCTGCTCTGAGCTCGGCTCCGCGAACGGCCGCGGCAGGGATCAGTCGCGGCGGGCGACGCCGACCACCAGCGGCACCAGACCTCCGTGTGTGCCCGGCATCGGCAGTCGTTCCACCTCGAGGGTGGTGAAGGCCGAGCGGTCGAGCAGGCCGAGGAAGTCGCGGTTGGGGTGGCAGCCGTCGGCGACCAGCCGTTGGACCGGTGTGATCACCTCGTGCAGCACCCGGTGCATCCCGGTCCCCCGCACGTGCTCGTGGAACAGGAAGACGCCGCCGGGACGGAGCACGCGGTGCAGCTCGGCGAGCGCCCGACCCGGGTCGGGCAGCGAGCAGAAGACCAGGGAGGCAGCGACCGTGTCGAAGCTCCCGTCCTCGAACGCAAGCGCCGCTGCGTCGCCGTCCACGATCTCCCAGCGCGACGCCCGGATCCGCGACGTGACCTGCTGCAACCCGGCGCGCAGGTGCGGATTGGGCTCGAGCATCACCAGGTCGGTGACGCCTGCCGGGTAGTGCGGCACGGAGAAGCCGTTGCCGGTGCCCAGGTCCAGTGTCCGGCCGCGGGCGCTGGACAGGTGCCGCTCCCGGAGCTCGGCCTGGCCGGCCTCTTCGAACCTCTGTCCGGATCGCGGGTACCAGCGGGCGAAGAGCCGCTGCCGGCGGGTGCCGCGCAGGTGGGGATCGCGAGCCATGCTCGCGATCATGACACTTGCCGTGCCCCGCACCGGTCCTCAGCGGTCGGAGAGACCGGTAGCGGTGGCGAGATAGGCGTCGACGATCGCGTCGACGCTCTGGTCGACGTCGAGGACGACCCCCGGCTCGTCCTCGGTCAGCGGCTCGAGGGTGGCGAACTGGGAGTCGAGCAGGCTGCTCGGCATGAAGTGCCCCGGTCGGCTGGCCTGGCGCCGGGCGATCACCTCACGCCTGCCGTCGAGGTGGACGAAGGACGCGGTCGGGCTGTGGGCGCGGAGCCGGTCGCGGTAGGAGCGCTTCAGCGCGGAGCAGCTGACCACGCCACCGTCGCCCTCGTGGTCGGCCAACCACCTCCCGATCGCGTCGAGCCAGGGCTTGCGGTCCTCGTCGTCGAGCGGGGTGCCGGCGGACATCTTGGCGATGTTGGCGCCGGGGTGGAAGTCGTCGGCGTCGCCGAACGGGACCCCGAGTCGCTGTGCCAGCGCGGCACCGACGGCCGACTTGCCCGACCCGGACACCCCCATCACCACCAGCAGTGGGCGTCCGGCGCTCTCGGAGGTGGGGCCGGTCGTGCGGGGCGTGGGGTGCTGCTCGTTCATGGGGACCTCCGGCTGGGAGTGTGCTGACCGGCCCGCTCAGCCGGCTCTGGGTCAACTGTCCTCGGAGATCACGTTTCCCTCGGCGTCCGTGGTCACGTCGAGATAGTCGTCGCCGTCGCTGACACTGATGTCGTAACGGACCTCGCCGGACTCGGAGTCAGCCATGATCGTGGCGGTGAAGTAGTCCGGGTCGTCGGCCTCGGCGAACACCTGCTCGGCCGCGGACTCCACTGCCGCGGGGTCGATGGCGTCGAGGTCGAGGGGGCGCGGGCGCCCGTAGCGGTCGACGTCTGCATTGCGTTCCACTCGGATGCTGTAGCCGTCCAGATAGTCGGCGCTGCTGTAGGTCCACAGCTCGTCGGCGTTGGGGTCGAAGTACTCGATGTCCACGCTGCTCTCCCCGATCCGCACCGAGAGCGGACTGCCGGGGATGCCCTCGTGGGCCTCCTCGGCCTCGGCGAGCACCCCGCTGAGCGTGTCGGCCTGTAGGTAGGTCGTGTCGACCTCCGGCTCGTCGCTTCCGCCGTCACCACCGCGGACGGCTCCCACGATGCCGCCCACCACCAACGCCAGCAGCACGCCGGCGCCGGCGAAGACTCCGGCACGCTTGGTCATCGACGAGACTGCCTTGCTGTCCGCGACGGAGGGGCCGGACTTGCTGGAGCTCGGCTTGCTGGACCTCTGCTTGCCCGAGCTCGCCTTGCTGGTGGACGGCGTGCTGGGCTTCGTGGGCTTCGGCGTCGGCTTCTTCGCCGACGACGTACGGCCCTCCT
The DNA here is from genome assembly GCA_008123405.1 of Nocardioides sp. BGMRC 2183. GTDB lineage: Bacteria > Actinomycetota > Actinomycetes > Propionibacteriales > Nocardioidaceae > Nocardioides. The sequence continues at coordinate 42,420 of VSSA01000006.1, read as the reverse complement.
CGTCCCGCGGATCGCCGGGTCGACGGTATCGCCGCCAGGTCTGGCCGCCCGAGTCGTTCGCCACGGCCCAGATCGTACAAAGCCAGCGCTCGTGCGAACGATTCCGGCTCCAAGCTCAGTCGCCGTTGACGACGCTCTCCTCGAGAACCCTGCCGGTCAGATCGGTGCGCACGATCAGGGCGGTCTCGTCGGTCTGATGGACGACGGCGGAGATCGCCACCTCCTCGGAGGTGTGGCGATAGTTGACCAACAGGCCATAACTGGCGGGTGCGGAGGCGCGCCGCAGCGCCTCCTCGGAGACCTCGACCAGCACGCGCGGACGGACCTGGTCGAGGTCGAAGAGCTCCTCGGGGTCCGGCGCCGGCTCGTCCGGGCTCACCCGGACCCGGTAGCCGGCCTCGAAGGTGCTCGACGAGAGCTTCATCGTCTGCCCCGTCCCGGCGTCGTAGAGGTCGACAGCGGCCGAGTCCGGAGAGAGATGGAGGTACGTCGCCTGCTTGCCCCGCGTCTCGGGGGCGCTGGAGAACTGGTCGAGCACCCTGGTCACCTGCGCCAGGTCGAGCGGCTCGGGCGGAGGAGCCGGTGTCGCGGGCGAGCTCGCCGACTCCGCGGCGCCGGCGTCCTCGGAGTCGTCGGAGGTCAGCACGACCGCGATGCCGAGCGGCACCATCACCAACCCGACCAGGACGAGCGCACCGACCAGGATGCCGGCGACGCTGAGGCCGGAGTCCGCGACCGGGCGGTCGCTGGTCGGCGCCGGATCCGAGGTGCCTTCCTGCGGCTGGCCGTCCTCACCCCGAGGTTGCCGATCGGGGCGATAGCGCGACCAGCGCGGGGAAGACCCGCTCACTGCGCGACGGGGTTGCCGTCGGCGTCAGTCACCCTCACGACGCTGTCGCCGTCACCGTCGGCGACCTCCACCCGGATCCGAGGCTCGCCGGTGCCGGGGTCCGCCTTCGCGGTGACCTCATAGCTGTACGGCTCGGAGGTCTCCGCGATGGCGTCCTCGCCGACCTCCACGACGACAGCCGGCTCCAGCTCCTCGAGCGGGAGCGGGCGCGGACGGTAGTCGTCGAAGTAGTTCTCCTCGACCTGCACCTGGTAGGTGTCCGGGTCGTAGGAGGACTTCTCGAAGGTGCGCAGCTGGTCGCGGTTCGGGTCGTAGTAGGTGATGGCCAGCCCGTACTCGTCGACGCGGAGCTCGATCGCTTCCGCCCCCTTCGTGACCGCCGCCGCCGACTCGGCCTCCTCGATCGCGGTGGCGATCATCTCCTCGTCCAGGAAGGTGGTGTCCAGGTCGCCATAGCTGGAGGAGGAGTCGGAGTCGCCACCCCCGGTCGCCGCCGCGACCACCCCGATGGTCACCGGTACGCCGATCACCACCGCGACCACCAGGGCGGTGATCGCCCCGGACCGGTCCGACTTCGGCTTCGCGGAGGAGGCGGGCTTCGACGTACCGGACTTCTTCGAGCTGGCGGCCTTCGAACTCGTGTCCTTCGGGCCGGTGTCCTTCGCAGGCGTGCTCTTCGGCTTGCCGCCGCTGCTGGGCTTGCCGTCCTCGCCGCGTGGGTCGCCGGGCCGGCGGTAGCGCCGCCACGTCGGCGTACCGTCGCCTGCATAGCGCTCGCGGCCGCTCCTGGAGTCCGGCGCCCTGCCCGTCATGGCCGGAATCGTACGGAACGTCCGGCCTCGGCCGACGACCGCCTGACGATCCCGCGCCACCGCAGACCGGCGCACCGCCGTAGGCTCCGTTCGTGAACCAACCACCGTCCGTGACACCGCGGCGGGCCTGGTTGGTCTGGGGCATCGCGCTGGCGATCTACGTGCTGGCGGTCTTCCACCGCACCAGCCTCGCCGTGGCCGGCCTCGAGGCGACCGAGCGGTTCGACCTGACCGCGAGCCAGCTCAGCTCGTTCACCATGCTCCAGCTGCTGGTCTACGCAGGGATGCAGATCCCGGTGGGACTGCTGATCGACCGCTTCGGAGCGCGATCGGTGCTCACAGTGGGCGTCACGCTGGTCAGCGCCGCCCAAGCCTGGTTCGCGCTGGCGTCGTCCTATCCGGAGGCTCTCACCGCGCGGGTCTTCGTCGGGATGGGCGACGCGATGACCTTCATCTGCGTGCTGCGCCTGGTCAGCAGCTGGTTCGCGCCGCGACGGATCCCACTGATCGTGCAGCTGACCGGCAGCACCGGCCAGATCGGCGCGATCGCGGCGGCGGTGCCGATGACCCTGGCGCTGCGCGAGCTCGGTTGGAGTGGCGCCTACCTGGTCGCCGCCGCGATCGGTCCGGTGTTGCTCCTGCTGCTCCTGCTCTTCGTCGACGACAGCCCCGTGCAGCGTCACCTGACCGGGCAGCCGATGTCCCGCACGGTCCTGCTCGGCAGCCTGCGCGCCTCCTGGGCCCAGCCGGGCACCCGCCTCGGGTTCTGGGTGCATTTCGCGACGCCGTTCAGCGCCCACGTGATCTCGCTGCTGTGGGGCTTCCCCTTCCTGGTGGTCAGCGAAGGTGTCTCGGCCACCACCGCGGGCCTGCTGCTCAGCCTGATCGTGGTCGCCACGGTCTCCTCCGGTCCCGCGCTGGGATGGCTGGTGGGTCGCCATCCCTGGCACCGGTCCACGACGGCGCTGATCGCGGTGGCGGTGACCGCCGCGACCTGGACGGTGGTGCTGGCCTGGCCCGGCAACGCGCCGCTGTGGCTGCTGGCGCTGCTGATGGTCGTCTGCGGATCCGCCGGCCCGGTTTCGATGATCGGCTTCGACGTCGCCCGCACCTCCAACCCACCGGAGCGGCTGGCCAGCGCCAGCGGAATCATCAACCAGGGCGGCTTCGTCGCCGCGCTGATCGCGGTCTTCGCGATCGGTGTGGTGCTGGACCTGATGACACCGGGTGACGCGACCCCCTCCGGGTCGGAGGCCTTCCACGCGGCGATGTCGGTGCAGTACGTCCTCTGGGCACTCGGCGCGCTGCAGATCTGGCGCTACCGGCGCAAGGTACGTCGCCTCCTGCCCCGCGCGGTCGTGGAGAGCGGCTCCACGATGATCGCCTGAGAACGCAGGTTCTGGGGCGAGCCCACGCCCCAGACGTCGACCTCCCACCTGGTGGCCGGGGTGACACGTTTCAAGCGATCCGTGGCAGGGTCGGCCGGGAACGTCGCAGGAGGGGAGGTCGCCGAATGTCGCTGCAGATGCACGCGGTCGGGCTGTACATGCGCGCCACCAGCAAGCGGAGGTTCGCCGACCCCGACGGCGGCGGCCGGATGCTGGCGATGCCGAAGCGCCGCTCCGACCCCGCGCCGCGGACGATGCGTGGCCTGCGCGTCGAGTCCGAGACCGTCGACGGCTTCACGGTCCACTCGGTGACCCGTCCCGAGCTCGACGGGTTCGACGTGCCCACGGTGATCTACGTCCACGGCGGATCGTTCTGCAAGGCGATCGCGCCGCAGCACTGGCAACTCGTGGCCCAGCTCGCCCGCGAGCTCGACGTGGTCGTGCAGGTGCCTCTCTACGGGCTCGCTCCGGAGCACCACGCCGACGAGGCGCGGCACCTGCTCGCGACACTGGTCGACCGGGTCGAGGCCGACCGGCGGTCGTCGTACCTGATCGGGGACTCGGCGGGCGGCAACCTTGCGCTGGTCGCGGGGCAACAGGCGGCAGCACGCGGCGTGACCGGGCTGCAGGGCCTCACCCTGATCGCACCGTGGCTGGACCTCACCCTGTCCAACCCCGAGGTGGACGCGATGGAGGACGACGATCCGTGGCTGGCCCGGGCCGCGCTCCACGAGGTGGCACGCGTGTGGGCGGATGGGACGCCGCTGGACGACCCGTCGGTCAGCCCGCTCTTCGGGACCTTCGACCCTCTGCCGCCGGTCGACCTGTGGATCGGCGACCGCGACATCTGCCTACCGGACTGCCAACTGCTGCGCGATGCACTCGACGAGGTCGGCACCGTCACCTACCACGAGGCGCCCGGAGCGCTGCACGTGTTTCCCCTGCTCCCGGCGCCCGAGGGCAAGCGAGCGCGGACCGAACTGATCGCGCACGTACGGCGCACCCTGGCCGCCTGAGCTGTCGATCAGCGCGGAGGAGCTGGCGCCCGCGGGCTGCGGCGGTAGGCGGAGACGGTGGGATCGCCGGTGATCCAGAGGCGCCAAGGCACGTCCGCGGCCTTGGAGACGCCGACCCGCGGCCCCGTGGAGATCGCCGGCGGTTCGACGACCGGCGCCCCGAGCCGGACGACCGCATCCGCATCCAGCAGATCGGTCCCCTTGTCGGCCAGGCTGATGCCGAGCGCTTGGGCGAGGTTGCCCGGGCCCCGCGCCAATCGGGTCTCGGGCACCCCACCGCGGCGGGCGCGCGCCCGGGCGTGGCCGTCGACCACCTCCCCCGAGCGGACCAGGACGGCGGCACCTTGCTCGGTCGGTCCGGTCACCACGTTGGCGCAGTGGTGGATGCCGTAGGAGCGGTAGACGTAGAGACGCCAGGGCGGCCCGTACATGATCTCGGACCGGGCGGTGCGGGTGTAGGCGTGCGAGGCGGGGTCGAGGTGGCCGCCGTACGCCTCGACCTCGGTGATCCGCACCGTGACACCGTGCCCGACCAGGTGGCGCCCGAGAAGGGAGCGGGCCGCCTCGACGACGTCGACAGTGGTGGGCTCGGAGCGCATGGAACCGATTGTGGCCGACCCGGACGGCGTGTCGGCGGGACGGTGCGGATACCGTCGGACTCGATGGACAGCAACACCGAGCAGCCCGAGGGGCTCGCCGACCCGCTCGCCCCGCTCATCGAGAGCCTGACCGATGCCGAGTACGCCGTCGAGCAGCCCCTTCCCGGCGTGCTCCGGGTGGAGGGTCGGTTCTCCAACACCGAGCGCATCGCCCTCCAGGCCGCCGCGCGCGCCTCGCGGCCGGTGGCGATCTGGGCGATCAGTCATCGCAACGACTGGACGCTGGTGGCGTGGAGCCGACCCGAGCTGGTCACCATCACCCAGCGTGGCGAGACGCCGCAGCGCTGGCGCCATCGCCAACTGCCCACCCAGTTGCGCCCGGACGCACAGACGTTCCTGGAGGGCGCCGCTTCGGCGTTCGACATCGTGACACGCCCCAAGCACCGGCCGACCGACGCGGCTCGCGAGGTGCTGGCCGGGTTCGCGATCACCGACCCGGCACCGCCCGGGTGGGTACCGCCGGTGGTCGAGGCTCCGCCGGTGGTCCAGACCACCGTGCCGACCGATGCCGCCAAGGCCCGTCGAGCCGCCGCACCGAAGCCGGCCAGGACGCCCAAGCCCCAACCGGCGGCGAAGCCCGAACCGGTGACGCCGGTCTGCCCCCACTGCTTCATGGCCCTCCCCGCCACCGGGATCTGCGACAACTGCGGCTGACCCGGCTCAAACGCACACGCAGATCCCGCCGACCCGGCTCAAACGCAGGCCCCCACGACCTGCATTTGAGCCGGGTCGACGTACGCCGTCACCGCTTGATGCGCAGAGCCACCGTCTTGCGCGAGGCGGCGAACTCGGCCGAGCCGCGGTACTGGACCTGCAGTGTGTAACGGCCGGGCTTCAGCAGCTTCGTCACCCGACGCTCCGGAAGCCGCACCACCACGGTGCCGCCCGCAGGCAACGTGCGCGTGGTCGAGAACAGCACTCGCGTCTTGCCGGCCTTCCTGAGTGCGAAGGTCACCTTGCCCGCCACCCGGTCCGAGCCACCCGCGTCGGCAGCGACCACCCCGCGCAGCACCACCATGCCGTTGCGCTTGTGCACGGTCGAGGCGGTGGTCGAGGTGCTGGTCGGCTTGCCCGGGTCGGTCGGGTCCGTCGGGTCGGTCGGGTCCGTCGGGTCGGTCGGGTCAGTGGGGTCAGTCGGGTCGGTGGGACTGGTGCCGTCGACGACCTTGATCGTCGCCAGCGTCGCGTCCTGTCCGCTGCTCAGCGAGCAGGTCAGCTCGAAGGCGTCCGGCGTACCGGAACCGTCGGCTGACTTGTACAGGTTCATCGTGACCGCCTCGCTGCCGGCACTCACCACGATCTCCTCGCCGTGGGACCCGGCCGTGATCGAGCCGATCTGCCCGGTGCCAGCCAGGCTCATGTCGCCCGCACCCGGCACCGGTGAGGTCGGGATCTGGACGGTGGTCTGCCGAGACTCCGCGCCGACCTTCAGATCCGCGACGATCCGGCCTCCCATCGCCTGCGTCCCGTAGAACTGCTGCATGGTGTCGACCAGATTGCGCGGCACCTTCAGGGCGATGTCGAGCGCCGGATCGAAGGTGGTGCCCGGGGCCACCTGGCCGGGCGCCTTGACGTGGAAGGTGGCACCGAAGGTCTTGGCGCCGAGCACCGGGACCACGCAGTCGTAGTCGAGGTCGACCGGGGTCGGATCCGGGTTGGTCGGGCTGGTCGAGCCCTCACCGATCTCGATCACGTCGATGGTGCGGGCCTCGGCCTGCCCGCCGTCGATCGTGCAGCGCTTCGCGGTGTGCGAGCCCAGAGGGATCGGCAACGGACCGATGGAGCCGGCGAGATCGAGCTCGAGGGAGGAGATCGTGTCGGCCACGATCGTGACGGTTCCGCCGGCGACCGCGCCGCTCACGTCACCCAGATTCCCGGTCGCCGTGACCGTCAGCGGTTTGCCGGTGTCGCCACCCCAGCCAGTGCTCGTCTCGAGCACCCGCAGCTCCACGTCGCGGGCGACGCCGCCGACGACGTAGCTGGCGCTCGCCGTACCGGTGACTGTCTGCGCGCCTCGGAAGCGGATCCAGTCGGCGACCACAGTGGGCATCGTGATCTGCGCGGTGACCTTGGGCTTGGTCGTCGCGCCGGCAGCGATCTCCGTGGGCGCGTCGGTGTCGACGCTGACCTTGTAGGAATAGTCGAGCGCATCGATCTTGCACGTGTAGCCGAGCTCGCCGGACTCGGCGGACGCAGGCGCTGCCGCGCCGACCACCGTCATCGCGGCGCCACCGACGAGAGCTGCGGCGACCGCCGCGAGAGCGCGCCGCCTCCGGGCCCGCACGCGGTTGTGGACACTTGTCACTGGGTTCCCTCCCTGTTGTCGTCCGGCCGGTGTTCCTCGGGTCGCCCTCGGAAGCCAGCCAGACCGGGGCGCGCGCGCTGCGCGTCCCGGACCGGGGAGGGGCCGGCCGTGCGCAGCCCCGAACGTGCGAATGCAGGACGCGCCTCCTGCAGCCGCACCACCGATCAGCGCCGCCGCGCCGACCGGCCTGGTGCAGACATGGGCGAACCCACGCCAGCCCCTCCCTCGTCCCGCCCGGTGCCCTCCGCACCTGACAGTTACTCCGGGGCAGAGCGAACCACATTCGTAAAAAAGAGAGAAGGTTCCTTTTTGGGTCGTTCTGCGCTATTAGGCGCGACGGACTGTTACGGGACAACAGCCCGACTGCAACAAGTTCTACTGTTGCGCCATGGTCCACACCGCCGTCCGCTACGACTACCGCGCACCGGGCGCCAGCGCCGCCGAGCGCCAGGAGATCTACCGCCGTTCCCTCGACCAGGCCGCCTACGTCGACCGGCACGGGTACGACGCACTGATGCTCAGCGAGCACCACGCCTCCGACGACGGGTACCTGCCCAGTCCCCTGGTGGTCGCCGGTGCGATGGTCGCGGCGACCACCCGGATCCCGATCACCGTCTCAGCGCTCCTGGTGAACTTCTACGAGCCGCTCCGCCTCGCCGAGGACATCGCCGTGCTCGACCACCTCAGCGCCGGTCGAGTCGGCTACACCTTCGGCCTCGGCTATCGCCCCGAGGAGTACGCGATGTACGGCCGCTCGTGGGCATCGCGTGGCAGCGACATCGAGGCGCGGATCCGGGTGCTGCTGCAGGCCTGGACGGGCAACGAGTTCGAGTACGAGGGGCGAAAGGTTCGAGTGCGACCGACTCCCTACTCGCAGCCGCACCCGTTCCTCTTCTACGGCGGGGGCTCGCCGGCGGCCGCACGGCGGGCGGCGCGGCTGGGCCTCCATTTCCAGCCACAGCACGGCGATCCGACGCTGAAGGAGACCTACGACGCCGCATGTCGCGCGGCCGGCCGCGAGCCCGGGCTGGTGCTCCGAGCGCCGAGCAGTGGGCCGGCGTACGTCTTCTGCACGAGCGACCCCGAGGCGTTCTGGGATCGCTACGGACACCACCTACTCGCCGACGCACTGGCCTATCAGGAGTGGCACGGCGAGGCGGCGTCGTACGTCGTCGATGCCTCCCGGAGCGTCGAGGAGATGCGGGACGCCGGGGTGTACCTGGTGGCCACCGCCGACGAGGTCGTGGATCGGTGTCGCGCCGGAGACATCCGCCTGATCACCAGCCACCCGGCCTGCGGCGCTCTGCCGGCCGAGCCGTCCTGGGAGAGCCTGCGGCTGCTCTCGGAGACCGTGCTCCCGGCGGTCGACGGAGGCAGGCGATGATGGTGGCGTGCCCGACTGGCCGCTGATCCCCCTCTACTGCTTCCTGGTGGTAGTGGCCTGCGCCCGCGGCGGCGGTACCTACCTGCTCGGTCGAGGCGCGCGGTCCGTGGCCGACCGACGTACGTCGCTGGCGGAGCGGGCAGCGGTCCGTCGAGGCGAACAGCTGATCAGCAGGTACGGCGCCCCCGCCGTCACCCTCTGCTTCCTGACCGTCGGCGTGCAGACGGCGGTGAACGCGGCAGCGGGATCGCTGCGGATGCCGGCCCGGCGGTATCTGCCCGCGCTCGTCCTCGGAGCGCTGATCTGGGCCGGGATCTACGTGTCGGTCGGCATGGCGGTCCTGGAGGCGTTCTGGGGTGGGGCGTGGTGGGTGGCGATCGTGGTGGTCGTGGCCGCGGTGGCGGTGGCCGCCGGTGTCCACCGGTTGCTCGACCGCGGCCCGGAGCAAGCCGATCAGGATTCGTCCGCGGCCGGCAGGCGGTAGCCGCGCAGCGCCCTGCGCTGGCTGACGACCCGCCACTCACCGTCCCCGGGGAGCGCCCGGACACCCCAGACCGAGGCGTCCCCGTCGGTGGCCCCACCGTCGGCGGTACACGGACGGTAGAGCCGCCCTCCGGAGCGATCGATGCGCCCGAGCCAGAGGCGCACACCGAACGACCTGCGACAGAGCACCTGACCCTGGCCGGCGTCCACGGCGACCAACTCGACACCGCGTCCGGCGCGGGTCCGAACCAGCACGAGTGGTGACGCTAGGCCGGAGACGGCCCACGCGCGAACGGTCATCCACAGGCCACCTCGCGGTCGTGCGGATTGGCGCCCGCGTCCCCCGTCCGCCATGGAACACTGCCTCGACACCACTGGGAGGAAGTCCGTGAAGAAGCTCCAACGCGCCGCCGCTCTGCTCATCGGTACGACGTCCGCGACCGTCCTGGCCACGGTCGGCGTCGTACCGGCACACGCCGAGCGCTGGGTCAGCGCCGACCCAGCCGGCGACGTGGCGCACCACGCCATGCCGGATCCGGAGACGGAGGACCCTGATCCGTGCATGGACGGGACCGAGGCGCCGGCCACCGAGGAGACCACCACCGACCTCACCCGAGTGTCGGTGCGGCACCGCCCGCGTTCGGTCGCCCTGGCCCTGACGGTGCGCGAGCTCGGAGATGAGCGCTGGTTCGCTTCGCTCCCGCTGCTGGCGGACACCGGCGCCTACCAGATCGACGCATGGCGCATCGATGCGGACGGCGTCGTACGGTGGGGCTTCAGCCGCCTCGGTCGCACCTTCCCCGAGCCGAAGGTCAACGAGGACGGCTGCTCCACCTATGCCTACGTCACCACGATGCGCGAGTGCCGCGGGAGACGGGCGTCGGTCGATGCCGACCACGATCGGCTGATCCTGCGAATCCCGCGTCGCTGCCTGAACGCCCCACGGTGGGTCCGCGTCGGCGCGAGCACCTCGCGCGTCGAGGGCACCGACTTCTACGTCGACCAGTGGACGCCGAACGGGCGGCCGTCGACCGAGGTCTTCGGGCCGCTCGGCCCCAAGGTGCGTCGGGGCTGACGCTGACAGCGCCAGGTCGCCGTCCCCCGAGGGGAACGGCGACCTGGTGTAGAGCGATCGAGTCTCAGCTGCAGCCGCTGGTGCTGCCGCAGCCCTCGCAGACGTAGCAGGAGCCGGCGGGGCGCATCTTGGTGCCGCAGGTCATGCAGAGCGGGGAGTCGACGGCGTGGCCGCTGATCTTCTCCAGCAGCTCGGCGGTCGTGCGGGCGACCTGGGGAGCACCGGCGAGCGGGTCCTCGGTGTCCGCATCGACATCCGCCTCGAGGACCTCGGCGCTCTCGACCGTGGCGGCGGGAGCCGACTCCCGCACCTCGACCACCGGGGTGGTGAGCTCGGAAGCGGCACCGGTCTCCTCGACCGGTTCATACGACCCGGTCTCCAGGTGGCGCTGACGCTCCTCGGCGGAGTAGATACCGAGGGCGGCACGCTCGTCGAAAGGCAGGTAGTCCAGCGCCAGCCGGCGGAAGACGTAGTCCATGATCGACTGGCTCATCCGCACGTCGGGGTCGTCGGTGAGGCCGGCGGGCTCGAAGCGCAGGTTGGTGAACTTCGAGACGTAGGTCTCCAAGGGCACGCCGTACTGCAGGCCGATGCTGACCGCGATCGAGAAGGCATCCATCACACCGGCCAGCGTCGAGCCCTGCTTGCCCAGCTTGAGGAAGATCTCGCCGAGGCTGCCGTCGTCGTGGGCACCGGAGGTCATGTAGCCCTCTGCGCCGGCGACGGTGAACGACGTGGTCCGAGCGGTCCGCGACTTCGGCAGCCGCTTGCGGGTGGGGGCGTAGACGATCTTCTCGACGACCTGGGTCTCGACCTCGGCAGCCGCGCCGGCCGCCGCCTTGTCGGCAGCGTCCTTCTTGGCCTTGCCGCCACCGTCGGCCAGCGGCTGGCCGACCTTGCAGTTGTCGCGGTAGATCGCCGTGGCCTTGAGCCCCAGCTTCCACGACTCCAGGTAGATCGACTCGATCTCCTCGACGGTCGCGCTCTCGGGCAGGTTGACGGTCTTGGAGATCGCCCCGGAGAGGAACGGCTGCGTCGCCGCCATCATCTTCACGTGGCCCATCGGCTTGAGCGCGCGCTCGCCCATCGCGGTGTCGAAGACCTCGTAGTGCTCGGTCTTCAGGCCCGGTGCGTCGACGACGTGGCCGTGCTCGGAGATGTAGTCGACGATCGCCTCGACCTGCTCCGGCTGGTAGCCGAGCTTCTTCAACGCACGGGGAATGGTCCGGTTGACGATCTGCATCGAGCCGCCGCCAACGAGCTTCTTGAACTTCACCAGGGAGAAGTCGGGCTCGATGCCCGTGGTGTCGCAGTCCATCATGAAGCCGATGGTGCCGGTCGGGGCCAGCACCGAGGCCTGCGCGTTGCGGAAGCCGTTGACCTTGCCCAGCTCGACGACCTTGGCCCACTCCTCGGTCGCCAGCTTGTGCACGACCGAGTCGGCTACGTGCAGCGTCCGCACCTGGTCGTTGGCGGCCTGGTGCTTGCGCATCACGCGCTGGTGGGCCTCCGCGTTGCGGGCGTAACCGCTGTAGGGGCCCACCACGGCGGCGATCTCGGCCGAACGACGGTACGACGTCCCCGTCATCAGCGAGGTGATGGTGGCCGCCATCGAGCGGCCGCCCTCGGAGTCGTAGCCGAGCCCCATTGCCATCAGCAGCGCGCCGAGGTTGGCGTAGCCGATCCCGAGCTGGCGGTAGTCACGGGTGGTCTGCCCGATCGCCTCGGTCGGGAAGTCGGCGAAGGAGATGGAGATCTCCATCGCGGTGATCACGAACTCGACGGCCTTGCGGAACGTGTCGGCGTCGAAGGTGTCGTCGTCGCCGAGGAACTTCAGCAGGTTGAGCGAGGCCAGGTTGCACGAGGAGTTGTCCAGGCTCATGTACTCCGAGCACGGGTTGGACGCGGTGATCCGGCCCGTCTCGGGGTTGGTGTGCCAGTCGTTGATGGTGTCGTCGTACTGCAGGCCGGGGTCGGCGCACTCCCACGCGGCCTGGGAGATCTTCTTGAAGAGCTCGCGGGCGTCGATGGTCTCGATCACCTCGCCGGTGGTCCGCGAACGGAGACCGAACTCGGTGCCGTCCTCGACCGCACGCATGAACTCGTCGCTGACGCGAACCGAGTTGTTGGCGTTCTGGTACTGCACGGAGGTGATGTCCTCGCCGCCGAGGTCCATGTCGAACCCGGCGTCGCGCAGCGCCCGGATCTTGTCCTCCTCGCGCGCCTTGGTCATCACGAACTGCTCGATGTCGGGGTGGTCGACGTCGAGGACGACCATCTTCGCTGCGCGGCGGGTGGCGCCACCGGACTTGATGGTGCCCGCGGAGGCGTCGGCGCCGCGCATGAAGGAGACCGGCCCCGACGCGGTGCCGCCGGAGGACAGCAGCTCCTTGGAGGAGCGGATCCGGGAGAGGTTGAGACCGGCACCCGAGCCGCCCTTGAAGATGAAGCCCTCTTCCTTGTACCAGTTCAGGATCGAGTCCATGGAGTCGTCGACGGAGAGGATGAAGCAGGCCGACACCTGCTGCGGCGACTTGGTGCCGACGTTGAACCAGACCGGGGAGTTGAACGAGAAGTACTGGTGGACGAGCAACCAGGTGAGCTCGTGCTCGAACAGCTCTGCGTCTGCCGGCGACGCGAAGTAGCCGTTGTCCAGTCCCCCCTTGGTGTAGGTCTTCACCACGCGGTCGACCAGGTCCTTGAGGCTGGTCTCGCGCTGCGGGGTGCCCACCGCGCCGCGGAAGTACTTCGTGGTGACGATCGTCGAGGCGTTCAGGGACCAGAAGTCGGGGAACTCCACGCCCTTCTGCTCGAAGACCGTCTCACCGGTCTTCCAGTTCGTCTGAACGACGTCGCGCCGCTCCCAGGTGATCTCGTCGTAGGGGTGCACGCCCTCGGTGCTGAAGACCCGCTCGATCTTCAGGCCGCTGGACGCGCCGGTGTCGGCGGAGGTGTTCACCGTCTCGGTCATGGTCTCTTCGTACTCCCCATTGTTGATGCGACTCGCCTGGTTGAAGCGACTGGCCTGATTGCTGCGACTGGGTGTCGTCGGGCGGTGGATGGCCATCGGGATCCCCGATGACTCCGAGTCTCCCCGGAGGGGCCGACACTTTCGACCCGAAACGAAAGTGAAGGCGGGATGTGTGGTGCCCGGCAGGCAGCTTCCCCACTACCTGCCGGGCAGCTTGTGGTCAGCCCGACTGCGGCACCAGGACGCCGGGATCGGCGCTGGCGGCGTCGGGACTGGATTGGGCCGACTGGAGCGCGTGGTCCGCACGCAGCACGGCGATCTCGGCCTCGAAGTCCTCGGCGGACTCGAAGCCGCGGTAGACGCTGGCGAAGCGCAGATAGGCGACCTCGTCCAGCGCTCTCAGCGGAGGCAATATCGCCAGGCCCACTTCATGGGCGGCGATCTCGGGACTCCCGGCGAGGCGCAGTTGGTGCTCGACCTCTTGACCGAGCCGAGCCAACGCGTCCTCCGAGACGGGCCGGCCCTTGCACGCCTTGCGCACGCCGGAGACGGCCTTGTTGCGATCGAAGGGCTCCGTAGTGCCCGATCGCTTCAACACGGTGAGCTGCATCGCCTCGACGGTGGTGAACCGTTTCTCGCATCCCTGGCACATCCGGCGACGGCGGATCGAGCAGCCGTCGTCAGCAACCCGCGAGTCGAGGACCTTGGTGTCGCCATGCTTGCAGTACGGGCAGTGCACGTCAGTCCTCCTCCCGGGAGCACGTTCGGACGCCAGTGGCGGCCGAACACGGTGGTGGCATGTGGAAAATCGGGGCGATGCTGTGGACATCCGGCCATGAACTGTGAGTCTCCACCCCTTGTTCTGTGAACTAGATGTGGAGAACTACACCGCTGTAACTACTAGATGTAGTGGTAACCGTACGCCTGCCCTTCCCGCCGCGCAACACCCGGGTGCGAGGAGTTCACCCACCGACCGCCCGCGCCGGCGTTTGCGCAGGTCACGCCGTTGCCACCGGTTCAGCGTCCCGGCCTCCGAGGCGTGTCGCCGGTACGTCGCCCCTTCGCCGAGACCGGTCCCGGGCAGCCCGCTGGCGGGTTACGCCTCGTCGCAGCCACCGATCAGGGAGAATGTCCGCGTGAGTGGGAAGCGGGCCGGGGATCGACAGCGACAGAAGTTCCGTCCCACCTACCTCCTGCTCGCGATCGGCATCACCGCGAGCCTGGTCGCCTGGGGTTACCTGGTCTACGCGGCGATCGACTTCGGCGCCACGGCACGACAGGACGGTGAGGCCGCGGCCTGGGGCTTCCTGGCCCTGGCGGCGATCGGCGCCGTCGCCTGCCTCTTCCTCGCCTTCATGCTGATCGTGCGCCTCTCCCGCGCCCTCGGACTGACCCACACGCCGGAGCCACGACCCAAGCGCGATCCCACGACGCCGAAGGGCGGCCGGCGAGCGGCTCGCTGAGCCGGGGGCCGTTTCCGGTCCCTGGCCGTTTCTGGCAACTGCGCGCACCCAGTCACGGCGCGAGGGGCGGGATCGCGATGATCCCGCCCCTCGTCTTCCCCATCGGGCCTGGCTCGGGCCCTGCGTCCGCCGGGGTCGAAGCGGCGGACGAGTCATGGATGTGAGCGCAATGGCTCACTCGGTCGGGACGCGCAGATCCTGACCGGCGTAGAGCACGCTCGAGTCGAGAGCGTTGAGCTCCTGGATCCGGTCCATCATCGACCGGACGTCGTCCGACCCCGCCGCAGCAGCTGCGTCGCTGGCGATGTCCCACAGCGTGTCCCCGTGACCGACGGTCACCACCTCGACCTGCGGCGACCCCGCATCGGAGGTCGCGATCGAACCCGCCGCCAGCAAGATGCCGAGCCCGAACGCGATCAGGAGTCCGAGCACGAAGACCACCGCGCGACCGCGTCGCGTCAGACGGACACCGCCCCCAGGAGACGTCGACGCGCGGCGGGAGCGGCCGGCGGGCGTCGTACGCGAGACGGGCGACAGGGTGATGGTGCTCATGATGACCTCCGGGGGAAGTGGCTCCGGCCTCGGAGCCTCGGGTCGACTTGCGTGCGATCGAGACGGTGACGGAGACCCCCGACAGAAACCCTTGGGATGCCGACGGGCGGACTACTCGCGCATCAGTTCGAATCGAACACGTGTACGAGATTAGATCATCTGTTCGAACGGGGTCAAGCATCTGTTCGAATCGATGTTCGACGCCGCGGGCCCATCGGACTCGGGCTCGAGGCCCGGCACCAGGGCCCGGGTCGAGACGAACGGAGATCGAGGACTCCACCGACACGCCACTCGAACAGATGTTTGATCAGCGCCCCGGTTTGGCGCTACCGTCGAGGGACGCCGACCACGCCTCTCGCATCCCGCGTCAGCGCGGCACCCAGCACTCCCAGGAGGATCCGATGACGGGAAAGAAGACTCCCGGCAAGGCAGCCGTGCGCGAGTTTCCCGACGGCCCGCCGGACGCGACCGGCCTGACTCCGCGTCAGCAGCGGATCCTGGGCACGATCAAGGACTCCATCGAGAGTCGTGGCTACCCGCCCAGCATGCGTGAGATCGGCGCTGCGGTGGGCCTCACCAGCACCTCGAGCGTCGCGCACCAGCTCCGGATGTTGGAGGAGAAAGGCTTCCTCAAGCGCGACCCCAACCGGCCCCGCGCCATCGAGGTCTTCCTGCCCGAGGTGATGGCGGCGCGCCGCTCGATCTCCGGTGCCGAGGAGAGCAGCCTGGACGAGACCGGCGTCGGCGATGCTCACCCGCAGGCAACGAACGTCCCCATGGTCGGCCGGATCGCCGCCGGCGGGCCGATCCTGGCCGAGGAGCGTGTCGAGGACGTCTTCCCGCTCCCCCGCCAGCTCGTCGGCGACGGGCAGCTCTTCCTGCTCGAGGTGAGTGGAGAGTCGATGATCGACGCCGCGATCTGCAACGGCGACTATGTGGTGATCCGTCAGCAGAACACCGCCGAGAACGGCGAGATCGTGGCCGCGATGATCGACGGTGAGGCGACCGTCAAGACGTTCCAGCGTCGCGACGGCAAGGTCTGGCTGCTGCCCCACAACGATGCGTTCGAGCCGATCGACGGCACCCACGCCACCATCCTCGGGAAGGTCACCGCGGTCCTGCGTCGCGTGTGAACGGACCGCGGGCCGACCGCCGGCGACGTCGCCAGATGGAGTTGCCGGGGCAGGCTGCGTAGGCTCTGGGACTGTTCAGCGGACTCCAGCGCCAACCGCCGGTCTGCTCCACCCCATCGAAAGCAGGAGCACGTTGCGCTCTCGTCGTACGGCGTCGCTCGGCGCCGCCCTCGTCACGGCCGCCGCGCTCCTTCTGGTCGGTGTGCCAGCGGCCAGCGCGGCACCCGCTCCCGCCGACAATCCGGGGATTGCCGGCTCACCGACCGACCCCACGGATCCGGGCGTGCCGGGCGACCCCGTCGAACTGGCCGAGGATGCCCTCGAGACGGTGGAGCAGTTGCTCGCCGACGGCACCGCGGACCCCGGTGCAGCCGGACCAGGGGCCTCCACCGACGCCGCGCTCGCCGGCGTCTCGGAGTCGGACCTCACCCTTGCCTTGCGCGACCTCGCGACCCGGGCCAGCTCGCTGACGGGTGCGGAGCGCGCAGAGGCCGAACGACTGCTCGCCCGCCCGGCAGGCGACGGCAGCACCGGCGCCTGCACGCTGCACGGCGCCTACGGGGACGTCACCTGCTACCGCGAGGCCGCCACCCCCAAGAGCCAGTGCTCCGACGTGGTCTGCGTGCACTGGGTCAACAAGGGTGCCGCGGTGGGAGCCGGCGAGAAGGGTGACAGCTACAACGCGGTCCCGCCCGAGGATGACGGGCCGGGCGGCAACTGGAGCGGCACCGCCGATGACGGCACCCCCGACTACGTCGAGGTCGTGCTGCAGGAGATGGGCCACGTGGTCGGCACGTATGCGGACGCCGGCTATCGGTCGGTGATGGCCGATGACGGTCTCGGTGGCAACGACCTGCCCGACATCTACCTCGGGGAGATCGGCCAGCAGGGTCTCTACGGCTACTGCACCACCGACGACCCGGCCGTGCTCGAGGATGACAAGGACGGCACCGCGCACGTCGCCAGCTGGGCCTACTGCGTGCTCGACAACGACTACGCCGCCGACGAGTTCGGCTCACACACCCCGTTGGGCAACCTGCAGGTCACCGCGGCGCACGAGTACTTCCACGCCGTCCAGTACGCCTACGACGTCGACGAGGACTCCTGGATCCTGGAGGCGACCGCCACCTGGGTCGAGGACTACGTCTACGACGACGTCAACGACAACGTGAACTACCTGCGCCACGGACCCCTCGGTCGACCCGCGCAGTCGCTGGACACCTTCGGCGGCTCCGCCCACTACGGCGCCTGGATCTTCTTCCGCTATCTCACCGACCGCTACCCAGCGGCCACAGCCGGCCTGCCCGACCTGGTCCGCGAGATCTGGGAGTCACTCGCCCACAGCGGTACGGGCGCGAAGCGCTACTACAGCGTGCAGGCGGTGGAGCAGGCGCTGAAGGCGCGCGGCACCAGCCTGAACACGATCTTCCCGCGATTCGCCGCCGACAACCGCCGACCGAACCGCACCTACGACGAAGCCGCCGCCAACAAGTACCCGACCCCCAAGCTGAGCAAGCGGGTGAAGCTGACGAAGAAGCGCGTGCGCACCGTGCACCGCTCCCGTCTGGACCATCTCGCGGCACGGCACTATCGGTTCGTGCCCGGCGCGGCCGGGAAGTGGGGCCTGCGGGTCGGGGTCGACCTGAACAGCCGGGCGCAGGGCGGCGCCGTGATCGCCACGATCAAGGAGCGCGGCGCGCCGGCCACCTCGCAGCGACTCGGGCTGAAGAAGAACGGCGAGCGGTTCAAGCGGTTCGACTTCCGTCGAGCCAAGGTCCAGTGGATCGAGATCACCATCGTCAACGCCAGCACTCGCTATCGGTGCAACCTGGGCTACGCCTGGAGTCGCACCTGCCAGGGCCGGCCCAAGGACGACAACCGCCAGCAGTGGGTGCGCGCCGCACTGGTCCGCTGACCGGCTCTGGCCCGGCGCCGGCCTGTCCGTAGCCCGTGCCGGTCAAGCGGTGGTCGAGCCAGCCAGCCGAGCCAGCGCCTTGCGGACCACGTCCGGGTCGGTGGTCGGCCACATGGGTGGCAGGCTCGCCTTGAGGAATCCGCCGTAGCGCGCGGTGGCCAGCCGCGGGTCGAGCACCGCGACCACGCCGCGATCCGCGTGCGTGCGGATCAGCCGTCCGGTCCCCTGGGCCAGCAACAGCGCCGCATGGGTGGCCGCGACCTGCATGAAGCCGTTGCCGCCTGCCTTGTCCGCAGCCCGCTGCCGCGCGCTCATCAGCGGGTCGTCCGGGCGCGGGAACGGGATCCGATCGATCAGCACCAGCTGACAGGTGTCCCCCGGTACGTCGAGTCCCTGCCACAGCCCGAGGGTGCCGAACAGGATGGTGTGCGGGTCGGCGACGAACTGGCGCGCGAGCTCGGGCAGCTGGGCGTCGCCCTGGGCCAGCGTGGTCAGGTGGGGCAGCCGGCGTCGTACCTCCTCGGCGGCGGTCTCGGCGGCGCGCCGGCTCGAGAAGAGCCCCAGTGCTCGGCCGTCGGCGGCGTCGACGAGTTCGACGATCTCGTCGAGCTGGGCCTTGCCGAGGCCATCACGTCCCGGCGGCGGGAGGCGGCGGGCGACGTACAAGATGCCCTGGCGGGGATAGTCGAACGGGCTGCCGGCGTCGATGCCGACCCACGGCTCGACACCGTCGCGCACCTCGCCGACCGAAGACCCCGCCTCCGCACGCTCGGTCGGCTTGAGGCCGACGCTGGTGGCGACCGAGTTGAAGTCACCGCCGAGCATCAGCGTCGCCGAGGTCATCACCGCGGTCTTGTCGGTGAGCAGCTTGTCGCGCATCTGACCCCACACCTGGAGCGGCGCGATGCACAGGCGGGGCGGCAGCCGATCGGTGCCCTCGGTCAGCCACAGCACATCGGCATCGGAGCCGGCCGCCATCCGCTCGGTCGTCGCGAAGAGCTCCTGGACCGCCCCCTTGGCCTGGGTGAAGGCTGCATCGGCCTCGTCGGCCTTCTGCTTGGGGAAGCCCGAGACGCAGGCACGGGCGGCGTCGCGCACCAGGGCCAGGGCATCCGCCAACTCCTCGGGTACGACGTCGAAGCGCCCCGGGCGAACCTCTGCGATCGCCGAACGCAGCGCGTCGGCAGCGTCGGCCAGGTCGTTGGGTGCATCACCGTCGGCATGCCGCATCGCCCGGCGCGCGGTCCTCTCGACCTCGGCGACCCAGAGCTCGTCGGTCGCCGCCTGGGTGACCCGGGCGACCAACTCATGGGCCTCGTCGATCACCACCGTGTCGTAGTCGGGGATCATCGGCACGCCCTCGACCGCGTCGATCGCGAGCAACGAGTGGTTGGTCACGATCAGATGGGAACGCTGCGCCTTCTCCTTCGCCCGTTCGGCGAAGCACTCCTCACCGAACGGACACTTGGCGGCACCAAGGCACTCCCGATGGGTGACACTGACCTGGCGCCACTCCTTCTCCGTGTGCCGAGGCGCGGCGTCCTTCTCGCCGGACCCACCGTCGGTGGCTTGCTCCTCCGCCCACTCACGCAGCTCGAGCACCTTCTTGCCCATCGCGCCGAGGGCGTCCTCGGAGCGGATCAACTCGCCCTGGTCGTCGGGGGCACCCTCACGGACCCGGTGCAGGCACGCGTAGTTCGAACGGCCCTTGAGGACGGCGTACGAGCTGTCCACGCCGGGGACGGTGCCGACCGCTTCGATCAACCGTGGCAGGTCGCGCTCCACCAGCTGGTGCTGGAGCGCCAGGGTCGCGGTCGCGACCACTACCCGATCGTGGTGGAGCAGCGCCGGGACCAAGTAGCCGAGGGATTTCCCGGTGCCGGTGCCGGCCTGAACCAGCAGGTGGCGACGGTCGGTCATCGCCGCCGCGACCGCCTCGGCCATGGCTACCTGGCCGTCGCGCTGCTGACCGCCGAGCGCGTCGACAGCGGCCGCCAGCGTGTCGCGGACCGGGCTGCTCGGGGAGGACTCGGACGGCGCTGCGGACACCCGAGAACCCTAGCCGCGCACTCCCTCCGTCCGCCGACGCCCTCCACAGTTGCGGTCAGCCGCGGCCCACGCCGCCGAGGCAGAGCGCGCCGACCGCGGAGCCGCCTGTCCCGAGGGGACGATCGACGGGCCCGAACCCCCAACTCAACGGGCCCGAACCCCCAACTCAACGACGTTGGCGCCGCTGTCGACGGCGGCGTCGATGGATTCGGGGGCGAGGACGTGGCTGATGGCGAGGGCGGCGGCGCCGATCACGCCGGCGCGCTCACCGGCGCGGGAGGTGGTGATCTGGAGGTGCTCGGTGGCCAGCGGCAAGGAGCGGCGGTAGACGACCTCGCGGATGCCGGCGAGCAGGCCCTCGCCGGCGGTCGCCAACGAGCCGCCGATCACGATCGAGGACGGGTTGACCAGGTTGACCAGGGTGGCCAGCACCTCGCCGAGGTCGCGACCTGCCTGGCGCACCGCCTGGACCGCTGCCTTGTCCCCCGCCCGCACCAGGTCGACCACATCGTGGTCGCCCGGCACCTCGACACCGGCAGCACGGACCGCGGCGGCGACGGCCGGGACCGCGGCGATCGCCTCCAGGCAACCCTGGTTGCCGCACCGGCAGGTCACGTCGGAGGCGCGGGCCACCTGGACGTGGCCGAGGTCGCCAGCGGTGCCCTGGGCGCCGCGCTGGAGGGCCCCGCCGGAGATGATGCCGGCGCCGATGCCGGTGCCGACCTTGATGAAGACCAGGTCGCCGACCTCGCGCAGATGGGCGTGCTGCTCGCCGAGGGCCATGATGTTGACGTCGTTGTCGACCAGCACCGGTACGGCGAAGGCTCGCTGCACCGCCGCCGGCACGTCGTACCGGTCCCACCCCGGCATGATCGGCGGATTGATCGCGCGTCCGGTGGAGTGCTCGACCGGCCCCGGCAGGCCGATGCCGACGGCGACCAGGTCGGCAACCGGCCGTCGCTGTTCGGTCAGCAGCTCGCGGATGATCTGCTCCACCCAGGCGAGCACCGGCTCGGGTCCCTCGGCGATGTCGAGCAGCGTGCCGCGCTCGCCGAGGACGCGCCCGTCCAGATCGGCGATCGCGGCGCGGGCGTGGGTGGCGCCGAGATCCACGCCGACCACCACCCGCGCGCCGGGATTGAAGGTCAGCAGCGCCGGCGGGCGGCCGCCGGTGGAGACCCCCTCCACGGGCACCACCAGCCCCAGCCGCATCAGCGCCTCGAGCCGCGCCGAGACCGTCGACCGAGCCAGGCCGGTGACCTCCGCGAGCTGCGCGCGGGTGCGCGGCTGACCGTCCCGGAGGAGGTCGAAGACGTCACTGGCGCGCACGCTGCGGAGTCAACCACGGGGCACTTCGACACGTCTACCTAACGACTTCTGACTAACTCTCGACAGAAGTGCGTGATGCGTGTCACAGTGCTCCCGTGACCCGATCACCGGCGGCGCCCGACGCCAGGACCGGCCCCTTCGCCAGCGGCGACGAGGCGCCGGTCCTCCTCCGCGCCCGCGGCCTGACCAAGTCGTTCGTCGGCCACACCGTGCTCGCCGATGTCGATCTCGACCTGTGCGCCGGCCAGGTGCACGGGCTGGTCGGCGAGAACGGCGCCGGCAAGTCGACCCTGATGAAGATCCTCGCCGGGGTGCACGCCGCCGACGCGGGGACCGTTGAGCTCGAGGGCGACGAGGTCACCTTCAGCCACCCGCTCCAGGCCCAGCACGCGGGCATCTCCACGGTGTTCCAGGAGTTCAACCTGCTCCCCGAACGCTCGGTGGCCCAGAACATCTGGCTGGGCCGGGAGCCCCGGCGACACGGGCTGGTCGACGTGGCCCGGATGCATCGCGACACCCGCGACCTGCTC
The DNA here is from genome assembly GCA_008123405.1 of Nocardioides sp. BGMRC 2183. Classification (GTDB taxonomy): domain Bacteria; phylum Actinomycetota; class Actinomycetes; order Propionibacteriales; family Nocardioidaceae; genus Nocardioides. The sequence goes on along the minus strand of VSSA01000006.1, from coordinate 20,506 downwards.
GACCAGCTCGGCGTCGACGGACTCCGTCCCCAGCAGTCGGTACGCAGCCTGTCGGTGGCCGAGCAACAGGTGGTCGAGATCGCCAAGGCGGTCTCCTACGACGCCCGGATCATCTCCATGGACGAGCCCACCGCCGCCCTGGCCGACCACGAGGTCCAGCTGCTCTACCGGATCATCGAAGAGCTCACCGGCCGCGGCGTCGCGATCCTCTACGTCTCGCACCGACTCAAGGAGATCTTCGATCTCTGCGACACCATCACCGTGCTCAAGGACGGCCGCCAGGTGGCCAGCCGGCCCGCCGAGGAGCTCGACGCGGGCGAGCTGGTGCGCTTGATGGTCGGCCGCGAGATGACCGCCTTCTTCCCGGACCCAGCACCGGGGACGGAGGTGGGCGAGCCACGACTGGAGCTGCGCGGCGCCGGCAACGGGTACGTCGACGGGATCGACCTGACGCTGCGTGCCGGCGAGATCGTGGGGATCGCCGGTCTCCAAGGCTCCGGACGCACCGAGTTGATGGAGGCCATCTTCGGCGTCCAGCCCTTCACCCGCGGCGAGATGCGGGTCGACCAGCGCGCCACCCGGCCGGGCTCGCCACGCGCCGCCGTACGCTCCGGGCTGGCGATGATCACCGAGGATCGCAAGGCCACCGGACTCGCGCTCAACCAGTCGATCCTGGACAACGCGCTCGGCCCGGTCCGCGCGGTCTTCCCGTTCCGCACCCCCCGCGCGCGCCGCGAGATCCCCGGGCTGCTCTCCAACCTGGCGGTCGCCGCGCGTGCCCTCGACCAGGAGGTCCAGTTCCTCTCCGGCGGCAACCAGCAGAAGGTGGTGCTGGCGCGGTGGCTGGCCACCGAGCCGCGGGTGATGCTGATGGACGAGCCGACTCGCGGCATCGACGTCGGCGCCAAGCACTCGATCTATGAGCTGATGCGGGTGCTGGCCGCGGAGGGTGTCGCCGTGCTGATGGTCTCCTCCGAGCTGCCCGAGGTGATCGGGATGTCGGACCGGATCGTGGTGATGCGCGACGGTCGCATCGCTGGGGAACTGCCTGCCGGCTCCAGCGAGGAGACCGTGCTGCAACTGGCCACCGGTGCCCTGGAGCGACCCGGGGACGAACGCATCGAGGACCCCGCATGAGCACCCGCACCGGCGGTCGACTGCACGGCCTGACCTCCACCGGGATCGTCGGCCTGGTCCTCCTCGGCGCCGTCATCCTCGGCACCGTGCTGACCGCGATCGAAGGCCGCAACTTCTTCTCCACCGGCAACCTGCGCGACATCCTCACCGCGATGAGCATCCTGGGCTTCATCGCCATCGGGCAGACCCTGGTCGTGCTGGGCGGCAGCCTGGACCTCTCGGTGCCGTTCGTGGCCAGCCTGACCGGCGTCGTCTCCGGCGGCATCATGGCCGGCGACACCGGCAACGTGCTGCCGGGTGTGCTGGCCGGACTCGGCGTGGCCGCCGCGGTCGGCCTGGTGAACGGCTTCGTGGTGAGCGTGCTGAAGGTGCACGGCTTCATCGCCTCCCTCGGCACCGGACTGATGATCAGCGGCTACCTGGCCACCAACTACCAGGGAAACCACGGCTCGGCGCCGAGCTCGTTCCGGATGATCGGCATCTCCTTCATCGGACCACTGCCGGTCTCCACGCTGATCATGCTCGGCTGTGCCGCCGGTGCGGTGCTGCTGCTGCGTCGTACCCGACTCGGCCATCACCTCTACGCCGTCGGCGGCGACGCCGAGGTCGCCCGCCTCTCCGGCATCCGTACGACGATCCCGCTGCTGGCCGCCCACGTGCTCTGCTCGGTCCTGGCCGGCTGCGCCGGACTGCTGCTGCTCGCCCGACTCTCGGTCGGCAACCCCAACGTCGGCAGCCAGGGGCAGTACGACCTGATGTCGATCGCCGCCGTGGTCCTCGGCGGCACCCTGTTGGCCGGCGGCAAGGGCAACGTCACCGGCACCATCGCAGGTGTCGCGATCTTCGCGGTGATGGACAACGTGATGGCAGTGATGCAGGTCGATCCGTTCCTGCGCAACGTGGTCCGCGGCGTGGTGATCGTCGCTGCGGTCGCGGTCTACGCCCGCCGTGAGATCGACCGTCGGCCGGCCCGGTTCGAACGACCCGGGGTCCTCGACTCCGCCCTGGAGGAGGCGCGATGAGCAGCCCGGTGAGCACCGACGTCGCGCAGCGCGTCCGCACGCTGCCCGCCCACGCCCGCTCCCCGCTCGGGCGGTTCCTCGCCGCGGCCACCACCCCGGGCGGCGCCGTCTTCGTGCTGGCCTTCGCCCTCCTGGTCGCCACCGTGATCGCCAACCCCAACTTCGGCGACCCCGGCGTGCTGATCCGCTTCCTGGGTCGCACCGCGCCGATCGCGATCGCCGCCATCGGGCAGTACTACGTGATCGTGGCCGGCGAGTTCGACCTTTCGATGGGTGCGGTGATCGCGGCCCAGGTGGTGATCGCCGGCAACTACATCGGCGACGACACCGGCCGCAACGTCACCGGCCTGCTGCTGATGCTCGCCCTCGGCGCCGGGATCGGCCTGCTCAACGGAGTGCTGACCACGCTGCTGCGGGTGCCGAGCTTCATCGTGACGCTGGCGATGATGCTGGCCCTGCTCGGGCTGGTCCGCTACCTCTCCGGCGGCGCCGCGGACGCCCCGCCCAACGACGACTTCCGCCAGATCGGGCGCGGTGTCGTCGAGGACGTGCCGATCGTCGAGGTGATCCCCTACCCGTTGATCGTGCTGGTGGTGCTGGCCGCGGCCGCGGTGTGGCTGATGCGACGCCCCTTCGGCAGGACCCTGCTCGCGGTCGGCGACAACCCCGCCGCGGCCCGGACCTCCGGCGCCCGCGTCTGGTGGGTCACCACCCGCGCCTTCGTGCTCTCCTCGCTGGCCGCCACCGTCTCGGGCATCCTGCTCGTCGGGTACGCCGGCGTACACCCCACTGTCGGCGAAGGCTACGAGTTCGCCGCGATCACCGCAGTGGTCCTCGGCGGCGTCGTCCTGGGCGGTGGCCGCGGCTGGGTGCTCTCCGCTGTCGCCGGTGCCTTCGCCCTCGAGCTGCTCTTCACCCTGCTCACCGTCCTCGAGGTCGCCTCGACCTGGCGCGACACCGTGCAGGGCCTGATCATCATCGTCGCCGTCGCGTTCGCCGCCCGGGCCTGGACCGTGGGCCGACGCCCCTCGACGACCGCTGCACCACCAGACTCCCCGGGACGCACCAGCGGCCCCAGTTCCACCACCGAGCCCACCGAGGGCCCGACAACAGGAGGCATTTGATGCGTAGAACCCCACTCAAGGGACTGCTCGCCGGGGCAGCCGTCCTGGCCGTCCTCACCGCCTGCTCGACCGAGGATCCCGACACCGACGCCGCCGACGACACCACGGCGAGCGAGGAGGAGGGTGGCGGTAGCGAGGAGTGGTTCGTCCAGGCGGACTACGACGAGCAGATGGCGCAGATGGACGCCACCTTCTCCGGCCCCGAGGACCAGCCGTGGCTGCAGTACATCGACGGTCCGACGACCGACACCGCTGAGTTCAAGACGAACAAGCCGATGAAGGTCTGCTTCGCCAATGCCTCGATCTCCAACCCGTGGCGCCAGACCGGCTGGATCACCATGAACCAGCAGCTCGAGGTGCTGCAGAAGAACGGCGTGATCTCCGACATGGAGACCCGCGACGCCGGCGACGACGACAACCAACAGATCGCCGACATCGACTACTTCATCTCCGAGGGCAACTGCGACGCGTTCGTCATCTCCCCCAACTCCACCGCGGCGATGACCCCGGCGGTCGAGCGGGCCTGCGAGACCGGCAAGCCCGTGGTGGTCTTCGACCGTGGCGTGCAGACCGACTGCCCCACCACGTTCATCCACCCGATCGGCGGCTACGCCTGGGGTATCGCCACCGCGAACTTCCTGGTGGACAACCTGGAGGAGGGCGACAAGGTGGTCGCGCTGCGGATCCTGCCGGGCGTGGACGTCCTGGAGACTCGCTGGGCCGCCGCGGAGAAGATCTTCGACGAGGCCGGCATCGAGGCCGTCGACCACTTCACCGAGGCCAACCCGGAGACGATCAAGTCCATCATCACCGACGAGCTGACCAAGGGTGAGGTCGCCGGGGTCTGGATGGATGCCGGCGACGGTGCCGTGGCCGCGATCGAGGCGTTCGAGGACGCCGGCATGGACTATCCGGTGATGACCGGCGAGGACGAGATGAGCTTCCTGCGCAAGTGGGAGGAGACCGGGCTCACCGGTCTCGCACCGGTCTACTCCAACTTCCAGTGGCGCACCCCGCTGCTGGCGCTGGAGATGATCGCCAAGGGCGAGCCGGTGCCGACCGAGTGGGTCCTCCCGCAGACCCCGATCGCCGAGGACGAGCGGGCCGCCTACCTGGAGGCCAACGACGGCATGCCCGACGGCCACTACGCCAAGTTCGGCGGCGAGGACCTGCCCGGTTACCCGCAGGTGTGGCAGGAACGTCAGATGCCCTGATCGCACCCTGACCGCTCGACAACCGCGCAGCGCACGTCACCTGTGGTCCCGCCGGCCGATCCGGTCGGCGGGACGACGGGCCGGCGCACTGCCTGCGCAAGGCCCGACCAAGGGAGCTCCCGTGAGAGAGATCGGCGTCAACACCTGGGTGTGGACCTCGCCGTTGACCGACCCTGACCTGCCCGGCCTGCTGGGGCACATCGCCGACCTCGGCTTCGACGCCGTGGAGCTGCCGCTGGAGAGCGCGGGCGACCTCACTGCCGACGCGGTCGGTGTGGCATTGGAGGAGACCGGCCTGGCGCCGTACCTGGTCGGGGCGATGGCGCCGGGGCGCGACCTGGTGGCCACCGACCCGGACCGCGTGAGCGCGACCCAGGACTACCTCTGTGCCTGCATCGACCTGGCCGCCGCCGTCGGCGCACCGGCGGTGTGCGGACCGTTCACCGCGAGCACCGGACGCACCTGGCGGATCGACCCCGACGAGCGTCGCGCGGTCTACGACGAGCTCCGGACCCACCTCGGTCCGGTCGTGGACCACGCGGCTCGGCGCGGGGTGCAGATCGGCATCGAACCGCTCAACCGCTACGAGACGTCGCTGGTCAACACGGTCGACCAGGGGCTGGAGGCGCTCGACGGGCTGCTCGGCGACCACCTCGGTCTCGCCCTGGACAGCTACCACCTCAACATCGAGGAGCGCTCCAGCGCCGAGGCAGTACGACGCGCGGGCGAGCACCTGGTCCACGTCCAGGTCTGCGGCAGCGACCGTGGCGCCCCGGGCGGCGACCAGACCGACTGGCCAGCACTGGTGACGGCGCTCGACGACGTCGGCTACGCCGGACCGCTGGTGATCGAGAGCTTCACCGCGGACAACGCCGCCATCGCCGTCGCGGCCTCCATCTGGCGACCGCTCGCCCCCTCGCCCGACGACCTGGCCCGGGACGGGCTGGCCTTCCTGCGCTCCCTCCCGGACCGGTCCACACCGGCAGCTGCGACGAGGGGAGCGCAGCGATGAGCGCGCTCGGGGTTGCCGTGATTGGCTACTCGTTCATGGGCAAGGCCCACTCCAATGCCTGGCGCAACGTCCGCGCGTTCTACCCCCAGGTCTCCGAGGTGCGCCAGCAGGTGCTGGTCGGCCGGGATGCGGCGGCGGTCGCCGAGGCCGGAGCCCACTACGGCTGGGCCGAGACGGCCACCGACTGGGCGGCGGTGATCGAGCGCAGCGACATCGACATCGTCGACATCTGCACCCCCGGCCACCTGCACGCCGAGATCGCACTGGCGGCACTGGCCGCCGGCAAGCACGTGATCGTGGAGAAGCCGCTGGCCAACTCCGTCGCCGACGCCGAGCGTCTGGTCGCCGCGGCGGCAGAGGCCGCCGAGCGCGGCGTCCGTTCGATGGTCGGGTTCAACTACCGCTGCGTGCCGGCGCTGGCGCTGGCACGGCGGATCATCGCCGAGGGTCGGATCGGACGGGTGCGGCAGGTGCGGGCGGCGTACCTGCAGGACTGGCTGGCCGACGCCGAGGCGCCGATGACCTGGCGGCTGCGGCGCGAGGCCGCCGGCTCGGGGGTGCTCGGCGACCTCGGCTCCCACGTCGTGGACCAGCTGCGTCACCTGCTCGGCGAGCCGGTGGTCGCGGCCAGCGGCCAGCTGCGCACGTTCGTGCCGGAGCGTCTCGGCCCGGAGGGACCCGAGCCGGTCACGGTGGACGACGCCTGCTGGGCCACCCTGGAGACCGCCTCCGGCGTCGTCGCGAGCGTCGAGGTGAGCAGGATGGCCACCGGCCGCAAGAACGGCCTCACCCTCGAGGTGTACGGCGAGCACGGGGCGCTCGCCTTCGACCTCGAACGGCTCAACGAGCTGCAGGTGCTCGAAGGCGCCGGCTCCCCGGACGCCGGGATGCGCCGAGTGGTGGTCACCGAGCCGACCCACCCCTGGTTGGAGGCGTGGTGGCCACCGGGGCACGTGCTGGGATGGGACCACACCTTCACCACCCAGGCCGCCGACTTCCTCACCGCGGTGGAGCACGCCACCTCGCCGCGGCCCTCGTTCGCCGACGGGCTGGCGGTGCAGCGGGTGCTCGAGGCGATCGAGACGAGCGCCGCCGACGGCGGCCGGCAGGTCCAGGTGGTCCAGGGGCCGGCGACTGAGCAGGCAACCGAACCGGCAACCGAACAGGCACAGGAGGACTGATGGGCAAGCGCTTCACTCTCTTCACCGGCCAGTGGGTCGACCTGACGCTGGAGGAGGTCGCCGAGCACGCCGCGCGCTGGGGCTACGACGGCTTGGAGATCGCGGTCTCCGGCGAGCATCTCGACGCCTGGCGGGTCGACGAGCCCGGCTACGTCGAGTCGCGGATGGAGATCCTTCGCCGGCACGGGCTGCAGTGCTGGGCGATCTCCAACCACCTCACCGGCCAGGCCATCTGCGACGACCCGATCGACTTCCGGCACCGGGCCATCGTCCGCGACCGGGTCTGGGGCGACGGCGACCCCGAGGGCGTCCGGACCCGCGCCGCAGAGGAGATGAAGTTGACCGCGCGGCTGGCCAGCGCGATGGGCGTGGACACCGTTGTCGGCTTCACCGGCTCCTCGATCTGGCAGTACGTCGCGATGTTCCCGCCCGTACCGGCCGAGCGGATCGAGGCCGGCTATGCGGACTTCGCCGATCGGTGGCACCCGATCCTCGACGTCTTCGCCGAGCACGGCGTGCGGTTCGCCCACGAGGTACACCCCTCCGAGATCGCCTACGACCACTGGTCGACGGTGCGGACACTCGAGGCGATCGGGCGGCGACCGGAGTTCGGGATCAACTGGGATCCCTCGCACATGATGTGGCAAGGACTGGACCCGGTCGCCTTCATCTCCGACTTCGCGGACCGGATCTATCACGTGGACTGCAAGGACACCCGGATGCGGATGGGCGGCGGCCGCAACGGCATCCTCTCCTCCCACCTGCCTTGGGGCGACCAACGCCGCGGCTGGGACTTCGTCTCCACCGGTCGTGGCGACGTGCCCTGGGAGGACGCGTTCCGAGCGCTGGCCGCCATCGGGTACGACGGGCCGATCTCGGTGGAGTGGGAGGACGCCGGGATGGACCGGCTGCACGGAGCTCCGGAGGCGCTGGCGTTCCTGCGACGGTTCGACTACGCCCCGCCGACGGCGTCGTTCGACGCGGCGTTCAGCAAGCAGTCGGAGTAGCCACGGGCGCCCGGGCCATCGAGCGGGGACGCTCAGTCCAGCGACGCGGCCGGCATCCCGGCCACCGCCTCGGCGACCAGATCGCCGAACTCGGCATGCCCTTCGACCGTCAGGTGCAGCCGGTCCGGCAGGTAGGGCAGATCGGCATCGGCGAGGGAGAGGTACGTCGCACCGTGCTCGGCGCTCAGCTCGGCGAGCACCGCGTCGACCGCCGGGACCTTCGCGGCGCGCGACGGCGCCGGGACGGGACCGACCACGAGCACGGGCCGGTCGCCCAGCTCCTCGAACAGGCGTCGTACTCCGTCGCGGATGTCGGCCTCGGGCTGGTCGACGTCGTTGAGTCCGCCTTCGACGACCACCAGGTCGAGGGTGCCGGCACGGTCCACGGCACGCGAGGCCCGGGTGGCGTAGGAGAGCTCGCCGCACCCGCTCGCGCCGCGGCTGAAGCCGGAGCCGGAGAATCCGTCGACTAGGACCGCGCCGTCCACCCGGGTCGGCCAGCTCTGTGACTGCTGCACCCCGAGTCCGACCGAGTAGGAGTCACCGATCACCAGGGTGCGCGGACCGGCACCGGTCTGCTCGGACTGCTCGGCCGAGAGCGACCAACGGGCACGCGCATCGTCGCGGAAGTTCGCGCATCGGTCCTCGTCGGCGCCGGCACGATCCGCGACGACCGCACTGATCCCCGCGACCGCCAGCGAGGCGGCGAGGGCGACCCCGACGACCCGGGCGCGAGGACGGCGCAGCTGGACCCGGGTTCGCACGGGTCCATCCTCCGTCCTCGGCGGCCTCGGCGGGAGTCATCGGCCAGGAATTCGCCCCGACTTGACCCAACCGTTATCTCAACCGGCTCACGACCTCCGCCGACCGCCCTCGATCGCCTCAGATCCCGCCTCAGATCGCCTCAGACGGCGTAGGCGGCGAGCTCTCCGGCCAGCGCCTCGGTGGCCAGACCGGCGACCCGAGTGCCCTCTGCCGTGTGCTCCAGGCTGCGGATCTCGCCGTCCTTGTGGATCCGGTCGATCAGGTCGCCCCGGGCATAGGGCACCAGCGCGTCGAACGGCACCGCCGGCCGTGGCAGGTCCGCCTCGACCGCTGTGATCGCCTCGGCGATCCCCTCACCGGTGCGCGCGGAGACCGCGACGGCGTGCGGTTCGCTGCGCAGCAGACGCGCGACCGTCATCGGGTCGGCGACGTCGGTCTTGTTGACCACCACCAGCTCGGGGATGTCGGCGGCACCGATGTCGGCGAGGACCTCGCGGACCGCGGAGAGCTGGCCCTCCGGGTCGGGGTGCGAGCCGTCCACCACATGCACGATCAGGTCAGAGTCGGCAACCTCCTCCAGGGTCGAGCGGAACGCCTCGACCAGTTGGTGCGGGAGGTGCCGGACGAAGCCGACGGTGTCGCTCATCGTGTAGATGCGGCCGTCACCGGTCTGGGTACGCCGGGTGGTCGGATCCAGGGTCGCGAAGAGGGCGTCCTCAACCAGCACGCCCGCGCCGGTCAGACGGTTGAGCAGCGAGGACTTGCCGGCGTTGGTGTAGCCGGCGATCGCCACCGAGGGGACCTCGTTGCGACGGCGCTCCTGCCGCATCGTCGCCCGGGTGCCCTCCATCGCCCGCAGCTCGCGGCGCAGCTTGGCGATCCGGTCGTTGATCCGACGACGGTCGGTCTCGATCTTGGTCTCACCGGGTCCGCGACCGCCGATACCCTCACCGCCGGCGGCCCGGCCGCCGGCCTGGCGGGAGAGGTTGCCACCCCAGCCGCGCAGCCGCTGCTTCATGTAGTTGAGCTGGGCGAGCTCGACCTGGGCCTTGCCCTCCTTGGACTTCGCGTGCTGGGCGAAGATGTCCAGGATCAGCGCGGTCCGGTCCACGACCTTGACCTTGACCCGGTCCTCGAGGTTCCTCAGCTGGGACGGAGCCAGCTCACCGTCGCAGATCACCGTGTCGGCGCCGGTGGCGCGGACGATCTCGCCCACCGCCTCGACCTTGCCGCGGCCGATGTAGGTGGCCGGGTCCGGTGACTGGCGCCGCTGATAGATGGCCTCCAGAACCTCCGATCCGGCGGTCTCGGCGAGCAGCGCGAGCTCGGCCATCGAGTTCTCGGCGTCGGCGACGCTGCCCTCGGTCCACACGCCGACCAGGACCACACGCTCCAGCCGGAGCTGGCGGTACTCGACCTCGGTGATGTCCTCGAGCTCGGTGCGCAGGCCCGCCACGCGGCGCAGCTCGTGCCGCTCGGCCAGGTCCATGGCGCCGGTGCTGGGGTCCACGGAGCGGGCCTCGGGGTCGATGCCCGACTCCCAGCCGTCCTCGGTGCCGTCCGGCTCGTCGGTCAGGTCGTCGGTGTCGTCCCAGGCCTCGGTGGCCGCGAGCTCGGCGTCGAGGGAGAAGTTCTGTGCAGGGTTCGTCGCAGGATTCGTCATAAGCGTTCCTCAGCCTAACCACGCAGGGCCCGGATGGCTTCCCGTTTTCTGCTCCCGTCCCCCGGCGGACGACAATCGAGCCGTGTCCGACGTCGCCCGCTCCCGCCGCTGGGGCCTCGGCACCCTGACGCTGCTCGCCGCACTGGTCCTGCTGGCCCTCTCGCTCCGCTCGGGGATCAGCAGCCTCAGCGTGCTGCTGCCGACGGTGCGCGACGAGCTCGCCTTCTCCCCCACCGGCGTCAGCCTGCTGACCACACTGCCGCCACTCTGCTTCGCGATCGTGGGCCTCGGCACGGGCCGTCTCGTCCTCCGGTACGGCGTCCACCGGGTCACCGTCGCGCTGCTCGCCGCCCTCGTGGTCGGCCTGATCGGTCGCGCCCTCACCGACACCTGGTGGGTCTTCGGGATCGGCACCGTGGTGGCGATGGCCGGCGCCGCCGTCGGCAACGTGGTGCTCCCGCCGTTGACCAAGCTGCACTTCGCCCGACACGAAGCGGGGGTCAGCGCGGTCTACGGCGCCTGCCTGGTCGGAGGAGCCACCCTCGCCTCGGCCCTGACCGTGCCGATCGCCGACGCGACCGGCGGGTGGCGCATCGCGCTGGCCACCTGGGCGATCCTGCCGGCGCTGGCGCTGGTCGGCTGGCTGCCCACGCTGCGCGCCCCAGAGCCCCGCACGGCGGCACTCGACCCGTCCAGCGCGCCGACCTCCACCGCGCCCACGGCCCACACCCTGACCCTCGGTCAGATCGCCCGTACCCCGCTCGGCTGGGCCTTCATCGTCTGTTTCGGGGTGCAGTCGGCGCAGGCCTACGTCCAGTTCGGGTGGTGGGGGCTGATGCTGACCGACCTCGGTGCCGACGCCGCCCACGCCGGGGTCCTGCTCGGGGTGATCACCGCGGTCGGGATCCCGGTGACGCTCTCGCTGCCGGTGCTGATCAGGCTGACCCGCGACTCCGCGGCGCTGCCGGTGATCTTCTCGGTCAGCACGGTGGCCGGCTGGCTCGGAGTGCTGCTGGCCCCGCTGGCGCTCGGCGGCGTGCTGTGGGCCGCGCTGCTCGGCTTCGGCGGCGGGGCGTTCACCTGGACACTGGCGATGCTGGCGCGACGCAGCCGCTCGCCCGAGGGCGCCTCGCAGCTCTCCGCACTGACCCAGGGGGTCGGCTACTTCATCGCCGCGGCGGCCACCTTCGCCACCGGCCTGCTGCACGACGCGACCGGCGGCTGGCGGGTCGGGATCGTGATGATGCTGGGCTTGGCAGCGCTGATCGGCGTCGCGGGCGCCGCGATCGCCCGCGGCGGCACGGTCGAGGAGGCGGTCGCCGCCCATCTCGATCAGCGCGAGGGCGAGTCGACGCCGTAGGGCACCACCGGGTCCGGCTCCAGTCCCCGTCGCCACAGCGCGCTGCCGGCGCCGTCGCGCAGCGTGACCGTGAGCAGGCCGTCCGCAGCGATCTCGAGCTGCCCGAAGTACTGGTTCTCCGGCCGAGGCGCGGTGTCCAGCTTGCCGACCTCCGCCTCGCCGCGGGAGAAGACCACCGCGGGACCGAAGGTGCGGTCCAGCTCCTCGTCCTTGGTCCAGAACGGCGAGGCGGCAAGCGGCCCGGAGACGAACTCCCAGAACGGATCGAAGTCGGTGAACGAGGCCCGCTCCGGCCGGTAGTGGTGGGCGGCGGTGTAGTGCACGTCAGCGGTCAGCCAGACCACGTTGCGCACCCGGTGCCGCTGGATCGCGGCCAGGATCCGGCCGATCTCGTGTTCGCGTCCCATCGGCGGTCCGTGGTCGGTGTTGGCGACGGTGTCCAGGTCGGTGGTGCGACTGGTCGGAGCCGAGAGCGGCATGTCGGCGCAGACCACCTTCCAGGTGGCGGTGGACTCGCGCAGGGACCGGATGAGCCACTGCTCCTGCTGGCCACCGAGGATGCCGGCAGGGCTGCGGTACGGCGCCACCGCGGGGTCGGTGTCGGGGTTGGGGCCGCGCCAGGAGCGCATGTCCAGGCAGAACAGCTCGAGGTGCTGGCCGCGGGGCACCCGCCGGTAGATCCGGGTCGGCGCGAACCCGTCGCCGTCCGGCGGGACCAGACGGTCCACCGGCACCGGTTGGTACTCCTGCCACGCCCGGCGTCCACGCACCGCGAGCACGTCGGCCCTGCGCTCGACGTACCGGTCGTCGGTGATGGTCTCCCCGGGCCACCAGTTGTTGCAGGTCTCGTGGTCGTCCCACATCGCGACCGTCGGCACCTCGCTGTAGAAGGCCCGGACGTTGTCGTCGGAGAGCGGGTAGCGATGCCGGCCGCGGAAGTCGTCGAGGCTCTCCGCGACCCGGGTGACCTCGGCGGTGAGGTGGTTGCGCCAGGTGCTCCCGTCCTCGAGCAGCACCGACTCCTCGATCGGCTCGTCGGCGTAGATGGTGTCTCCGAGGTGGACGAACAGGTCGGGACGCAGGGCGTGCATCGCGGCATAGGTGGCGAGCCCGCCACGCGCCCGGTCGATCCCCCAGCCTTGGCCGCAGGTGTCGCCGGACCAGACGATGCTCTGCTCAGCGGCGTGGATCGGCGCGGTCCGCAACGTGGCTGGGAGTCGGGCCGACTCCTCGCCATCGGGCTGGGCGAACCAGACCTGGAGGTCATAGCGCCGGCCCGGACGCAGGCTCCGCAGGTGGACGCGGGCGGTCAGGTCCGTCTCCGCACGGGCGACCGGCCCACGCACCACCCGGTGGCGGCCGCCGCTGGCGACCCGGACCATCATCCGCCCCGGGCGAGGCGACCGGGCCCAGACCACCGCGCTGTCGGTGGTCACCTCACCGGTGCGGACCCCCTCAGTGGGAGTGCTGCGCTGCGGGAGGAACGCCGGCCCCAGCCGAGCGGCCAACGGCACAGCGGCGGTGGCCAGGCCGCCGACGATGGTCGCGCGGCGACGCAGATGGAGGTCGAGGCCGGTGACGTCGCGTGCGTCGGTGTCGAGAAGCACCACGTCCCCGCACGCAACCGGTGCCGGGAGTCCGGCGGCCGATGCGTGGGGGACGTGGTGGTGAACAGCGGCCGATCAATCGAGACGGCCGCAGCGCATGCCGCGTCGGTTACTTCGGGGGCATCCGGATGCCACCGTCGACCCGGATCACCTCTCCGTTCATGTAGGAGTTGGTGAGGCACTCGATGACCATGCTGGCCAGTTCGGCGCCGGTACCGAGGCGCTTGGGGAAGAGCACGCTCTCGCCGAGCTTGGCCTTGAACGCCTCTGCCTGCTCGCCCTCGCCGTAGATCGGGGTGTCGATCAGGCCGGGAGCGACGGTGTTGAGCCGGATGCCGGAGGCGGCGAGGTCGCGCGCCACCGGAAGGGTCATCCCGACGACGCCACCCTTGGACGCCGAGTACGACGCCTGGCCGATCTGACCGTCGAAGGCAGCCACGGAGGCGAGGTTGACGATGGCGCCGCGGCAGCCGTCCTCGTCCGCCTCGTTGAGGCTCATCGCGGTGGCCGCCTGACGGACCATGTCGAAGGTGCCGATCAGGTTGATCGCGATGACCTTGGTGAAGGCCTCGAGCGAATGGGCCGACTCCACGGTGCCGTCCCGGCCGATGGTCCGCTGGGCCCAGCCGATGCCGGCGGAGTTGACCACCGCGCGCAGCGGCGCGATCTCGGCAGCGGCCTTGACCGCGCCGGCGATCTGCTCGGTGTTGGTGACGTCGACCTGGGCGAAGACGCCGTTGATCTCGGCGGCCAGGGCTTCGCCCTTGTCGGCCTGGAGGTCGGCGACCACGACGGTCGCACCCTTGGCGGCGAGCTGGCGGGCGGCGGCAGCGCCGATGCCCGAGGCGCCGCCGGTGACGATGGCGGAGGATCCGGTGAGTTCCATGCTGGGGAGCATAGGGGGCCTGCATCGATCGTTACACCATCGGTGTCATCGTCCGGGCACTCGCCGCGGCCCGCGGCGCGGGAACCGCGATCGGCCGTCCGACGTCCCACCTCCATGACCACGACCCCACGCCGCTACCGGGCTGCCGTGCCCGCCGCACTCGCGATCCTGCTGCTCACCGCCGCCTGCGGCGGCTCCGGCGACTCCTCCGACGCCGACGGCGGCGCGGTCCCGGAGTTGGCCCAGGCGGACGGGGCAGAGGGGGCCGACCTGGCTCAGGACTTGCAGGAGGGCACGACGTCGCTGCGATCCGGCGCCGCTGCGACAGATGCGGCACCCGATGACCTGCCCGACGAGCGCGCGATCATCCACACCGGCAACGTGGCGCTGATCAGCGACGACGTGGCGCAGTCGGCGTTCGACGTACAGAAGGTCGTCGATGCGCACGGGGGTGAGACGAGCGAGGAGGAGACCGCCACCGACGAGGACGGCGAGGTCGAGCGGGCCCGGATGGTGGTCCGGGTGCCCGCCGCGGACTTCGACGAGGCGTTCGCGGAGCTCGAGAAGACGGCCGAGCTCGACTCCTCCTCGGCGACCTCGGAGGATGTGACCGCGCAGGTGATCGACACCGACGTACGGATCCGCGCCCAACGCCGCAGCCTGCAACGCGTCGAGGTGCTGCTGGACCGGGCGAGCAGCATCCGCGACATCATGCGCATCGAGGCCGAGCTGACCCGTCGTCAGAGCACCCTGGACTCCCTGGAGCAGCGTCAGGCCCACCTGGCGGCGCAGACCTCGATGTCGACCATCACGGTCAGCATCCAGCGCACCTCCCAGTCGGCTCCCGCCACCGACGACGACGCCGGCTTCGTGAGTGGGCTCAGCGCCGGGTGGACGGCGCTGGGCACCTTCGTCACCGGACTGGCCACGGTGGCCGGCTGGCTGTTGCCGTTCTCCGCGCTGTTGGCGCTCGTGCTCGTCCCGACCTGGCTGTTGGTGCGCGCCCGCCGGCGTCGTACCTCACCGGGGGCGGCCGGCTGATCGCCGACCCGGTCAGCGACTTACAGGGTCGTGTTGCCCTGGGCGACCAGGATCGCGGGTCCGGCCATCAGGATCCGGTCCTCGGCGGTCCAAGTGATCCGCAGGGTGCCACCCGGCAGGTCGATCCGATACGGCGTACCCCGCACCCCAGCACCCCCGGCAGCACCCCCGGCGGCACCGTCAGCGAGCGCGGTCGCCACCATCACGGCACACGCGCCGGTGCCGCACGAGCGGGTCTCCCCCGAGCCGCGCTCGTGCACCCGCATCGCGACGTGGCGTTCCCCGCGCCGGACCACGAACTCGACATTGACCCCATCGGGATAGAACGCCTCGTCGTGGTCGGGCGGCGCGAGCAACGGGCCGACCGCAGCCAGGTCCTGGTCGGCGCCGAGGAAGGCGACGGCGTGCGGGTTGCCCATGTCCACGCCCAGTGCGGCCCAGCTCTGCTCGCCGATCGCCACCGAGGTCTGGCCCAGGATCCGCGGAGCACCCATGTCGACGGTGATCTCGCCATCGGCCGCACCCTCAGCGAAGGTCAGCACCTTGACGCCGTCGCGGGTGCCCACCGGTACCGGACCCGAGGGATCGGCCAGGCCCGCCTCGACAAGATGGCGACCGAAGACGCGGATGCCGTTGCCGCACATCTCCGAGACCGACCCGTCGGCGTTGCGATAGTCCATGAACCACTCGGCCCGCTGCTCGGTCAGCGCCGCGTCGTCGGTGACCCGGGCAAGAGCCTCGGTCCGGATCACCCGCAGCACGCCGTCGCCGCCGATGCCGGCGCGTCGGTCGCAGAGTGCGCGGACCCGCTCGTCCTCGAGACGACCGTGCAGACTGCCGTCGTGGTCGGGCAGCAGCACGAAGTCGTTCTCGGTGCCGTGCCCCTTGAGGAACGGGTACGGCGTCCCCGGGCCGGTCTGCTCAGCGCTGCTCATAGAGCCCCGCCTCATAGCCCTTGCCGTAGTACGCGTCGAGTTCGGCCACGCTCTGCCCGGAGGGCTCGAGCTGCTGGGCGATGACCGCCCTGCGCGGCACCGACGCCTCGGGGGCCCAGGTGGCGGTGTCCCACAGCTGCGAACGCAGGAACGCCTTGGAGCAGTGGAAGAAGACCTGCTCGATCTCGACCACCACCGCCAACTGCGGACGGTGTCCCTTCACCACGAGGTCGTCGAAGAACGGGGCGTCGGAGACCAGGCGCGCACGCCCGTTCACCCGCAAGGTGTCGCCACGGCCCGGGATCAGGAAGATCAGCCCGACCTGTGGGTTGGCCAGGATGTTGTGGTAGCCGTCGGCCCGCCGATTGCCGGGGCGCTCGGCGATCGCGATCGTGGTGTCGTCGAGGACCTGGACCAGGCTGCCGGCCGGATCGCCCTTCGGGGAGACGTCGCCGCTGCCGTCGGCGCCGCTGGTGGCGAGCAGGCAGAACGGGGAGGCCGCGAGCCAGGCGCGGTCGATCTCGGTGAGCGCGGTGCGCTCCTTGGTCCGGGCTCGCTCGTTCGGCTCTCCGAGCAGCGCGATCAGCGCTGCGGGGTCGGTGATCTCGGTCCACTGGCTCACCCCACGAGCCTACGGCGTGCGGTGCCGCGAGCCCGCATCGTTTCGGCGTCCCGTGGGCGGCGAGGCGGCGTGGCCGACACCCACCGTTCACGCATCGCCCCTGGCGCCGGGCGGTGAGACGTGGTTGCGTCGAGCAGGTCTCGCGGGCGTCGTATCGACCGGCGGGGCTTCTCGGAAATCTCGGAACCTGGAGTGGACACCATGCACCCTGCCCCGCATCCATCTCGCCCGTCGCCTCGCCTGTCGCGTCGGCGGCGCTCGCCGCGGCACCTGTTGGGACTGGCCCTCGCTGCACTGTTGCTGCCGCTGCTGCCGGCCGCGGTGGTCGCCACCACCGCGACGCCGGCGCAGGCCGACGGCTGCTACACCTGGGGCCGCACCCTGAAGCAGGGCGCGACCGGCAGTGACGTCACCCAACTGCAGATCCGCGTCGCCGGCTGGGCCGGCTATGACCGCGGCTTCGCGATCGACGGCTCCTACGGACCGGCGACCCGGACCGCTGTCACCAACTTCCAGCGGGCCTACGGACTCAGCGCCGACGGCGTCGCCGGGCCGCAGACGTTCAGCAAGATCTACGCGCTGCAGGACAACGACTGCACGCCGATCCACTTCGCCTGGAGCGAGGTCGACGACGTCTGCTTCGGCGGCTTCCCGGCCCCGGTCTCGGGTACGTCGGTGGCGACGGTGAAGAGCAACCTGCTGCAGGTGATGTGGCGGGCCGAGGCGCTACGGCACCGGCTCGGCGACCACCCGCTGCGCGTCACCTCGGCCTACCGCAGCCGGGCGTGCAACGACCGGGTGGGTGGCGCGTCGAACAGCAACCACCTCTACGGCCGGGCGATCGACCTGGTCCCGGCCGGCGGGGGCGTGACGATGTGCAAGATCATCCAGCAGGGCCGGTACGTCGCCTTCCGCCAACTGCTCGGGCCCGGCTATCCCGATCACAGCGACCACATCCACCTCGGCATCCAGTCGACCAAGTCCTGGCACGCCTCGCAGTGCGGGATCTGAGGCGGGATCCCCGGTTCACCGGGGATCCCGACGACCCCACCGCCCAACTCACCGATCCTCGGTCAGCGTCCCGAGCACCCGGTAGCGGGCGGTGAGGAAGGCTCTGTTCCGCGCCGTCTCGACCAACTCCAGGTCGAGGCGGCGCGGGAGCAAGGGGCGGCCGGCGCCGAGGGTGACGCCGGCCAGGTAGACGATCAGCTCGTCGAGGAGTCCGGCATCGGCGAACTGGCCGGCCAGATCACCGCCGCCGACCACCCACACGTCCCGCTCACCCGCCGCGGCGACCAGGTCGTCGTACAGGTCCCGGACGTCGCCGCTGGCGAACCGCACGTCGGCGCCCTCGGTGGTCGGCGGGTCGAGCTCGCGGGACGTCATCACCCAGCACGGCAGCTGGTAGGGCCAACGGCCGTCCTCATGCCGCATCACCCATTCGTACGTCGTCGAGCCCATCACCAAGACGCCGACGCCGGCATAGAACTCCTCGTAGTTGAGCGGCCCCTGTTCGTCCAGGTCCTGGCGCAGCAGCCAGTCCAGCCGGTCGTCCGGGTCCGCGATGAATCCGTCCAAGGTGCTGGCGGTGTAGTAGATCGTGCGGGTCACTGGGAGTCCCCTTCCTCGTCGCGACGGGCGCGGAGCCAGTTGATCGGGTCGCCATCACCGGCATCGACGCCGGCGGTGCCGAGAAGGTGTCGGGCCAGTTGGCGTCGATGGGCGGCATAGGTGAGCACGTGGGCGACGACACTGCTCAACACGAAGCTCTCCGGCGGGTCGCAGAGAGCGTCGATCAGCCGGTCGTCCCAGGCACCGCGTCGCTCGATGTCACGGACCGTGGCGAGCCATCGGGGCGCGACGGCGTCGTGGCGGGCCAGCAGAGCGACCGCACCGGCGTCACTGTCTCGGTCAGGATGGTCGGTGCCCTCGATCGCCGCCATCCAGATCTCTTTGGTGAAGATGTGGTGCTCGAGGACGTCGTGGATCGACTCCTCGGCGCCCTCCCAGGAGGTCACCGTGTTCTCCGGCAGCCGGACGGCCCGCAGGTCGGCGTCGGGCAGGCCCTTGGCCAACACCAGCAGGTCCCGGGTGTCGTCGAGATCGTGCTCGACGAGCTGTTCGGTCAGCGGGTTCATCTGTTGCTCCTCGGCGTGCACCCACAGCGAGGTGGGCGGGTGGAAGTGGATGCCGTTGGGGGCGGGCAGCCAGTGTCCGGGCCCCGACGGCGGTCCGGGTCGTTCGGTCACCGCGCTGGGTGGGTGACCGAAGGCGCGGGCGAAGGCCCGACTGAAGCCCTCGACGGAGGAGTAGCCGGCCGCCCAGGCCGCGTCGGTGACGGTGCTTCCGGTCCGCAGCTGCCAGGCCGCCCGCTCCAGCATCACCCGTCGCCTCATCGCCACGGGTGCCTCACCCGCGTCACGGGAGAGCGTCCGCGCGAAGTGGTACGGCGACGCGAACGCCCCGTCCGCCATCGCAGCGAGCGAGCGGTTCTCCTCGTCGAGGACCGCGTCGAGCAGCTCCCGCAGGCGGTCACGTCCGGTCATGGGACCAGTCTGTCCCGATCGGTCAGCGGGGCGCTTGACCGATCGTGCGCACCTGGTCCAGTGCCCGGTCGACGCGGCGCGGGTCGTCGTACTCGACCCAGTGGATCCGGGGGTCGTCGCGCCACCAGGAGAGCTGGCGCCGGGCGAAGCGGCGGGTGGCGATCACCGTGCGCTCGGCAGCCTCCTCCAGGGTGATCTCGCCGGCGAGGTGTTCGCGCACCTGGCGGTAGCCGATCGCCGCTG
Source organism: Nocardioides sp. BGMRC 2183 (assembly GCA_008123405.1). GTDB lineage: Bacteria > Actinomycetota > Actinomycetes > Propionibacteriales > Nocardioidaceae > Nocardioides. Next base: position 1,141 of record VSSA01000006.1, on the reverse strand, counting down.
CGGCGGTCCGCCCCTCGGCCAGCCCCTCGTCCAGCAGTCGCTCGACCTCGGCGACGAAACCGGTGTCGAACATCTGCCGCACCCGGAGCCGGATCCGCTCCCCGAGGACGTCCCGGTCGATCGCCACGCCGATCTGCACGGTGGTGGGATCGACGTACTCCAGGACGGGCAGGGAGGCGCTGAATCGGCGCCCGGTGATCTCGATGACCTCCAGCGCCCGCACCACGCGGCGTCCGTTGCCGACCTCGATCCGCCCCGCAGCCTCGGGATCCTGCTCGGCCAGCCGTGCGTGCAGCGCCGCGCTGCCCACCTGCTCGAGCTCGCGCTCCCACCGCGCCCGGACGGCGGCATCGGTCCCGGGGAACTCGAACCGGTCCAGGATGGCGCGGGTGTAGAGCGCGGAGCCGCCGACCAGCACCGGCACCCCGCCCCGCCCACGCACCTCGTGGATCGCCGTCCGCGCCCAACCCTGGAACTCGGCCACGGTGGCGGGCTCGCGCACGTCGAGCAGGTCGAGCAGGTGGTGCGGGATGCCACGTCGCTCGACGACGGGCAGCTTCGCGGTGCCGATGTCCATGCCGCGGTAGATCTGCATCGCGTCGGTGTTGACGATCTCGCCACCGAGTCGCTCGGCGAGGTCGAGTGAGAGCGCCGTCTTGCCGCTCGCGGTCGGGCCGACGATCGCGACGATCGGCGGCGGCTGGTGCGGCGGGTGGGACGGCATGGCTTCAGTGTGACAAGTACCGGCGGCACGGAGGTCGGCCTCCACCCGGCTCCTATGCTGGAGACCCGCGGCTCGACGACCGACGGCGAGCCCTGACCCGGAGGTTCTCGTGGGTTTCCTGGACGATGCGAAGAAGAAGCTGAGCGCAGCCGTCGACAAGCACGGCGACAAGATCGACTCCAGCATCGACAAGGCGGCCGACTTCGCGGACAAGAAGACCGGCGGCAAGTACCGCGGCCAGATCCAGGGCGGTGTCGGCAAGGCCAAGGACGCGCTGGACAAGCTCGACGGACGCGACGACGACCTCGGCCCCGGCCAGCGTGAACAGCCCGGCAACCCGGGAAGCACCGGCAAGGGCACCCCGCCGCCCCCGCCGCCGGGGCCCTCCACCCCACCCCCGCCGGGCTCCTCCACCCC
>VSSA01000050.1 GCA_008123405.1 Nocardioides sp. BGMRC 2183 | reverse complement strand
CCGGCCTTGGGTACGGCGAACGTGCCCACCATCAACGAGGGCGAGACCCAGACCGCCAAAGACTTCACCAGCGACCAAGAAGTCCGCTGGTGCCCCGGCTGCGGCGACTACGCAGTCCTCAAAGCCGTCCAATCCTTCCTCCCCGACCTCGAACTCCGCCGCGAGAACATGGTCTTCGTCTCCGGCATCGGCTGCTCCTCGAGGTTCCCCTACTACCTCGACACCTACGGCATGCACTCCATCCACGGACGCGCACCCTCCATCGCCACCGGCATCGCCACCGCCCGCCAAGACCTCTCCGTCTGGGTCGTCACCGGCGACGGCGACGCCCTCTCCATCGGCGGCAACCACCTCATCCACGCCCTACGCCGCAACGTCAACATGACCATCCTGCTGTTCAACAACCGCATCTACGGCCTCACCAAAGGCCAATACTCCCCCACCTCCGAGACCGGCAAAGTCACCAAGTCCACCCCCATGGGCTCCCTCGACCACCCCTTCAACCCCGTCTCCCTCGCCCTCGGCGCCGAAGCCACCTTCGTCGCCCGCACCATCGACTCCGACCGCAAACACCTCACCGGCGTCCTCGCCGCAGCCGCCGCCCACCGCGGCACCTCCCTGGTCGAGATCTACCAAAACTGCCCCATCTTCAACGACGGCGCCTTCGACGCCATCAAAGGCATGGGTGAGCACAAGGGTGCCCGGGACCACGCCGTCATCCCCCTGGTCCACAACCAACCCATCACCTTCGGCACCCTCGACCCCGACACCGGACTCGGCGACAAGGCCCTCATCCGCTCCACCGACGGCAGCATCGACATCACCGACACCGCCTCAACCCCCACCGAGCAGATCCTGGTCCACGACGCCACCAACCCCGACCCCTCCACCGCCTTCGCCATCAGCCGCCTCACCGACACCGGCTACCTCAACCGCTCCCCCATCGGCATCTTCCGCCAAACCCAACGACCCACCTACGACGACCAAGCCCGCCACCAGGTCGC
>VSSA01000049.1 GCA_008123405.1 Nocardioides sp. BGMRC 2183 | reverse complement strand
CCGTGTATCGGATGCCGGTGTGTCCATCGGGTGTTGTGCACTCGATTACCAGCCGGCAGGCTGGATTCTCCACGAGGCAGATGGGCTCAAGGCGCACATCGGCGTCCGGTGACGTGCCGATCGGCGATGTCGTCGATCCCTTCGATGGACATTCTTGCGACGCGTACCTGAAGTTCACGTCTGCTTCGGGACATCCAGCATGAGCAACGGGTTGCGTGACTGCTCGGAGAGCAACAAGCCCAGCGGCGAAAACGATGAGGGTGAGGAGTTGCTTCACTCGACCGTCTCCGACTCGCCGACGATCCAGGCTCCGTCGACGCGCGCGAGGAAGAATCGTGACTTCGCCGATCCGCCGTCGTAACGCTGGACCGGAGCGTCAGACGCTTCGCGGTAGGCGGTCGGAGTGGAGTTGGTCTTGACCACCCACTCGTTGAGGCCGGCGCGCTTCGCCGAAACGACCGTCTCCTGGCCGCCCCGGATGTAGCCGCCGTTCTTGTAGACCTCCGCGACTTGGCGGGCGAACTCTTGGCAAGAGTTGCAGTCGGGTCCGGAGACTGCCAGCAGTTCAGATGTCTCTCCGGTCTGCTGCATCGTGTTCGCCAAAGCGATCCACCGCTCGATGAACTCGCGCGCAGTCTCGTCCTCCGGCACCACCGTGGGGCTGTCCGAGGCCGACTCCGACGTCGCCGTACTGGTCGCCTCGCTGGTTGGCGCCGGCGCCACTGTCGGCTCGTCGTCTCCGCACGCGGTCAACACGAGACTGAGACCGCAGGCGAGGGTGAGGGTGGCGGCGAGTGTGCGCAGCCGGTGCATGGGGTCCTCCCGAGAGTCGTGCGCCGGACCAGGCGCGCTACGCAAAGTAGCCGAGCGCCGCTCCGAGCCCGACCGGCCACGGTGCCGTTGTGGACAGCGGTGCTATCGATGTCGTGCGACATCGCTCCACAGATGCCCCGTTACCCTGGTGTTCGAACTGGTGTTCGAGTAGGATGAGGCATGGCCTCCACTGCTACCGACCCGGTTCTCGATGCGTCTGCCGCGCAGTTGTTGGCTGGGGTGGAGGAGAGCG
>VSSA01000048.1 GCA_008123405.1 Nocardioides sp. BGMRC 2183 | reverse complement strand
GCGGAGGTGGCCGGGATCCCGGTCGAGGTCTTCGACGAGCAGGGGCTCACGGATGCGGTGACGACCGCGGCACGGTTGCGGTCGCAGTTGCAGGCCTTCGAGCTGCGGCTGGCCGCCGAGGCCGAACGGCGCCAGGTCGCCCGCGAGGACGGTGACACCGGCACCGATGCATGGCTGTCCCGGTTGACCGGAGACCGCCGCGAACAACTACGCGGCGGACTCCGCCTCGCCCGGCTGCTCCACGACCGGTATACCGCGACCGCCGCCGCCTTGGGTGCCGGACAGATCCGGATCGAACAAGCCCGGGTCATCGTCGACGGCCTCGAGGTCACCGCCGACCAAGCCCCCGAAGGACTCCTCGCCCAGGCCGAAGAGATCCTGCTCTCCAAAGCCACCGGCGCCGCAACCAGATCCGGCGTCCCGATGCCACCCACCGGACTCCGCCGCGCAGCACGCCGCGCCTACAACGGCCTCGACACCGAGTTCTCCCGGCTCCACCTACAAGCCAGTGTGCGGCGCAACCACCAACGCGGCGCCTCGAACACCTGGCTGAGCCTGCACGACAACGGCGACGGCACCTATTCGGGTCGCTTCTGCCTGCCCGAACTCCACGGACAGACCCTGCGCACCATCCTGGAATCAATGTCCGCACCCCGCCGCACCGGATTCGACCCCACCACCGACACCCCCGGAGCCGGACTGGGCTGGTGCGACAAACTCGGCCTCGCGTTCTGCGAACTCATCGAACACCTCCCCACCGACCACCTCGCCCGCTCCACCTTCACCCTCATGGCCACCATCGACCTCGACAGCCTCCGAGCGGACCTGGAACAGGCCCTGGACGAGATGGAAGGGGTGGGGACCACCACCATGGGTGGCGACCTGACCGCCGCAGAGATCCGACGCCTGGCCTGTGAGGCCGGGATCATCCCCGCCGTGCTCGGCGGGGCCAGCGTCCCGCTCGACCTGGGCCGCACCCGCCGCCTGCACAGCGAGAAACAACGCCAAGCCCTCGGACTGATCCACGACACCTGCGCCATCGCCTCCTGCGACCGACCGTTCGCCTGGACCGAAATCCACCACACCCACCCCTGGGCGGCCGGCGGACCCACCGACCTCAACCACGCCGTCCCCCTGTGCTGGACCCACCACCGCACCGCCCACAACGAACGCTTCACCCTCACCCGCCACACCGACACCGAATGGG
>VSSA01000005.1 GCA_008123405.1 Nocardioides sp. BGMRC 2183 | reverse complement strand
CAATTCACAACAAACCATAACTTGCATGACACACTGTTGAGTTCTCAAACATCACACGCACTGAGGTTCCCCGTTGCCGGTTCGTCCTCGGACTGTGTTGTACTCCGGCTGCTGAGAGACTTGATCTGTACCAGACCCACAAGGCCTGCTTTTCGGACCAATCTCCCGGATGAACCGGAGAGGCGGCCGCCGGGGCCGAGAACCCTCCGGAGGATCTCCGGCTTGTTCCCCGCCGCTCCCTGGCGACAAAGAGAACATTACAGACACCCCGCGAGGGACACAAATCGGGGTCACGTGACCCGGGCCACACAGGGGCGCTTCATCCCGAAAAGCGCCCCTGACCTGGGGGTTCAGCGCACGCGGACACCGGCGTAGCGCTTCTTCCCGCGGCGCAGCACCAGCCAGCTGCCGGCGATCAGGTGCTCCGGGCCCGGCACCAGGTCCGGGGAATCGATGCGGTTGTTGTTCAAGTACGCACCGCCCTCGCTGACCGCACGCCGGGCCTCGCCCTTGGACTTGGTCAAGCCGGTGAGCGTGAGGAGCTCGGTGACGTCCGGGATCCCGCCGGCCGCGTCGATCTCGACGATGCCGGCGCCGACGAGTGCGGCACCGATCGTGGCTCCGGAGAGCTGCGTGATGTCACCCCCGCCGAACAGAGCGCGTGCCGCCGCCTTGGCCTGCTCGGTCTCCTCGGCGCCGTGCACCAGGGTGGTGACCTCGTCGGCGAGGACCTGCTGTGCCTCACGGAGGAACGGCTTCTCCGCATGGCGGGCCTCGAGCTCGAGGATCTGGTCGTGGGAGAGGAAGGTGAAGACCCGCAGGAGCTCACCGATCTTCTCGTCCTCGACGTTGAGCCAGAACTGGTGGAACGCGTAGGGCGCCAGCATCTCGGGGTCGAGCCAGAGCGCACCGCCCTCGGTCTTCCCGTACTTCGTCCCGTCCGACTTGGTCAGCAACGGCGTCGCGAACGCGTGGGCCTTGCCGCCGGCGGCGCGACGGATCAGCTCGGCTCCCGCGGTCAGGTTGCCCCACTGATCCGACCCACCGAACTGCAGTGTGACGTCGTGGTCGCGGTAGAGGGTGAGGAAGTCCAGGGACTGGAGGAGCACATAGCTGAACTCCGTGTAGCTGATCCCGGACTCCAGCCGACGGCTCACCACATCACGGGACAGCATCCGGTTCACGGGGAAGTGCTTGCCGATGTCCCGCAGGAACTCGATGGTCGACAGGCCGGCTGTCCAGTCCAGGTTGTTGACCATCGTCGCGGCGTTGTCACCGTCGAAGGAGAGGAACGGCTCGATCTGTGACCGGACGCGCTGGACCCACTCAGCCACGGTCTCCGCCGCATTGAGGATGCGCTCGCCGCTCTCCTTGGGGTCGCCGATCATCCCGGTGGCCCCGCCGACCAGTGCGTACGGCGTGTGGCCGGCCAGTTGGAGACGTCGGGCCGTCAGCACCTGGACCAGATGTCCCATGTGCAGGCTCGGCGCCGTCGGGTCGAACCCGACGTAGAAGCGGACGCTGCCCTCGCTCAACGCGGCACGCAGGGCGTCGCGATCCGTGGACTCGGCGAGCAGGCCCCGCCACTCCAGGTCGTCGAGAAGGGTCGGGTCCACAGACACGGGTCAGCCTTTCGGTCGTGCTCGCTGGCATGGTCCGACCAGGGTGATCGGAACCAGCACAAGGATAGGGTTGGCCGCGCCATGACCAACCGAACAGTCGGAGAGCGGTACACGCTCGAGCGGGAGATCGGGCGCGGCGGAAGCGGCCCCGTCTGGCTTGCCCACGACGTACTCCTGGGGCGCCGGGTGGCGCTGAAGCGGATCGGGCTCCCGCCGGGTGCTGCCGACGCCGACACCGTGCGAGCCGAACGGGAGGCGCGACTCGCCGCCCGGGTCAACCACCCGCACGTGGTGGCGGTCTTCGACCTGGTCGCCACCGACGACGACCACTGGCTGGTCATGGAGTACGTCGAGGGGAGCACCCTGGCCGCACAGATCCGGGCGCGTGGTCGGCTCACGGCCGACGAGGTCGCACCGCTGCTGCGTCAGGTCGCCGACGCTCTGACCGCGGCGCACGCGGCCGACATCGTGCACCGCGACGTCAAGCCGTCGAACATCCTGATCGCGACGGACGGGAGCGTGAAGCTCTCCGACTTCGGGATCGCCCGGGCGATCGCCGACGTCTCGCTGACTCAGACCGGCCTGGTCACCGGGTCGCCGGCCTACCTCGCCCCCGAGGTCGCATCAGGGTCGACCGCCACGCCGGCCAGTGACGTCTGGTCCTTCGGCGCGACGCTCTTCCACGCATTGGCCGGCGCGCCGCCGTACGACGTGAAGGACAACCTGGTCGGGGCGCTGTACCGGATCGTGCACGAGGCCCCACCGCGCCTCCCCGACCCCGGCTGGCTGGGTCCGCTGCTCGCCGCGACGATGACCAAGGAGCCCGCTGCGCGACCGGAGATGGCGGCGGTCGCCGCCTACCTGCGTCAGGGAACCGGGGCGACGCCGCTCCCGGCCGCCGGGGCCGACGGCGCGGAAGACGATGCGACCGCCACCCGCACCTTCACCTCCGCGGCGACGCCACCGCCACCACCATCGCCGCCGCGCGGGCGGCCCCGACGTCGGCGACGCCCCGGGGCAGCGGTCATCGGTGCCGCGACAGTGGCCGTGCTGGCGGTGCTCGGCATCGGGTTGCTGCTCCTCGACGGCGGTGACGGCGAGCCGGATACCGACGGGCAGAGCGCAGCCCCCGGCACCGTCGAGCGGACCGAGCCGTCGCCCTCGCAGAGCTCGACGCCGCCCGAGCCCCCGACGGTCGAGGAGCTCGAGGAGTTCGCTCGCACCTACGTGGCGACGGCCAGCTCGGACCCAGACGCAGGCTTCGGCTATCTCACCGAGGAGTACCAGGCGAGCAGCCCCGGGTACCGAGATTTCTGGGGGTCGATCACCAACCCCCGGATCAGCCAGGTCAGCGGTGACCCTGACGCCATGACGACGACCTACACCTACAGCTACTCCCAACCGGGCCAGGGCCGCCGGACCGAAGTGGTGACCCTGAACCTGGTGCAGACGCCGGACGGTCTGCGGATCGCCTCCGCGACCGCCGAACCGGCCGGCTGAGGATGGGTCTCCGGCCGCTGCGGCGGTTGCGCACCGCCGTCGCCCGCCGACGTACGGTTCGCAGCCTGCACCGTGGCGTCCCCCGGATACCCGCCCCTCCCCCGGCCGCCCCGGCTCCCGCGGCGGCGGACGAGGACCTGCCGCGCGGTTGGTTCGTGAACCCGATCGCCGAGGGAGCCGACCCGTGCGTGGTCAGGGACGGGGCGTCGTACCTGTGGGTGCAGAGCGTCGGCGACCGGGCGATCGTGATCGGACGCTCCGATCGCCTGACGAGTCTGGGCGAGCGCCGCGTCGTATGGAGCGCGCCGCCGGACGGGCCGTTCTGTGCCGAGGTCTGGGCGCCCGAGCTGGTGCGGCTCGACGACCGCTGGCACATCTATTTCGCCGCCTCGGACGGCGACAACCGCCGGCACCGGACATTCGTGCTGGTCGCCGACACCGATGACCCGATGGGTCCCTACACGGTGCACGGCCCGCTGGCGACCGGCGACGCGGACGGCGAGCCCCAGTGGGCCATCGATCTGACGGTACTGGAACACGCGGGCCGCCGATACGCGATCTGGTCGGGGTGGCCCGGACCGACCGATCCCACCCAGCACCTCTACATCGCAGCGATGGCATCACCGACGACGCTGGCGGGGCCGCGCGTGCGGATCAGCGACGCCGGTGATCACCCCTGGGAACGGGTCCGCGCGGACCGTCCCGGCGGACTCAACGAGGCACCACAGGTGGTGCAACACGCCGGCCGGACCTTCCTGCTCTACTCCGCGAGCCATGCGTGGCACCCGACCTATCGCATGGGCCTGTTGGAGCTGACTGGTCCGGACCCCCTCGACGCACGCTCCTGGCGCAAGCACCGGGAGCCCGTGTTCGACCCGACGACGGCAACGCCCGGGGTCGGCCACGGGATGATCGTCGACACCGGTGAGGGCGACCGGAGCTGGCTCGTCTTCCACCGCAAGATCGACGACGACACGAGCTTTCGGCGAGCGATCCACCTCGAGCCGGTCGCCTGGGACCCCGACGGGTGGCCGGACCTGGGAACACCGACCCCTGCCGGGCTCCCGCGGCCAGCGCCGGCCGGCACCCCGACTTCCACGGTCAGTGGATCGCGCTCCTGGCACTTCCCGAGGGAACCGGTGTCACGCGCCTTCGACTACTACGGTCATCAGCAGCTGGTCGGTGAGGATCGCGACGGCTTGCACCTCGGCGTCGTACCGGAGGCGCCGGTCAACGCCTACCGCAGCGGCGAGAAGGTGGTGCTCCGCGACGGTGACTACAGCGACGTCACCGTGAGCGCGATGTTGGATCTCTGCGATGGCCGTGGCGCGGTGGGCCTGCTGCTGCGCACCACGGCACCGGCCGTGGGTCCGGCCGCGCAACGCGGCTACTTCCTCGGGTACGACGCCGGCGCAGCCTCCTTGGTCATCGTGCGCACCGACGGCCGGGCCGCCCACCTGCTGGCCCGGCACCCGGTCTCCGATCCGCCCGCAGGGCGCTTCCGTCTCGTGGCGGTGGCGCTGGGCGACGCCCTGACCGTCTCCCTCACCGCGGCGGACACCCGACCTGCCGGCACCGCCACCACCCTGCGCGCCCGCGACCCTCACTATCGGTCCGGGAGCATCGGCGTGCGGGTGGACGACGCCGACGCCTGCCTGACCGAGCTCGAGGTGCGCCCCATCCGATCAGGCACCGGCCCACAGCCGACCGCCGAGAACCGGTCGACGTAGTTGCCGCCGAGCGGCATGCTCGTGCCATGAGCACTGTTGACACCAGCACTGTTGACAAGGGCGCCGGGCCGGAGCCCCTCCAGGCGCTCGACGAGACCTGGGAGCGCGCTCTGTGCGTCGTCGCCCACCCCGACGACATGGAGTTCGGCGCGGCCGCCGCAGTCGCTCGCTGGACCGGCCAGGGGAAGACGGTCGTCTACTGCATGGTCACCAGCGGCGAGGCCGGCATCGACGGCATGCACCCCGAGGAGTGCCGGGAGGTGCGGGAGGCCGAGCAGATCGAGTCCGCCCGGATCGTCGGCGTCGACCGCGTGGACTTCCTGCATGAGCCGGACGGTGTCATCGAGTACGGGGTCTCCTTGCGCCGACTCATCGCCGCGCAGGTGCGGCGCCACCGACCTGACATCGTGATCACCGGCAACTTCCGCGACACCTGGGGCGGGAGCAACCTGAACCAGGCCGACCACATCGCGGTGGGGCGCGCGGTCGTGGACGCCGTACGTGATGCCGGCAACCGGTGGGTCTTCACCGAGCAGGTGACCGACGGGCTCGAACCCTGGCCCGGGGTGCGCGCGGTGTGGGCGTTCGGCTCGCCGCAGGCCGGGCACGCGGTGGACACCACTGACACCTTCGACGCAGGGGTCGCCTCGCTGGAGGCGCACCGGGCCTACATCGACGGCCTGGGATGGGCGGACTGGGACCCGCGCGAGTTCCTCGAGGGCCTGGCGCGCGGCGCGGGCAGCCGACTGGGTGTTGCTCTGGCCGCGCCGTTCGAGGTGTTCCCCATGGGGTGGGGTGACTGACCTGTTCGGGGTGGGGCGTGTGGGGCTCGAACCCACGACCCAAGGATTATGAGTCCTCTGCTCTGACCGACTGAGCTAACGCCCCTTGTGCCACCACCCGGCTGGCACGGTCGTGAACGATACCGGTCCACCTCGGGGACGATCCGGGCAGCGCCCGCGTCAGTAGGCGGCGTCAGCGGCGAGGGCGTCCTCGACGGTCTCGCCGGTGGGGTTGTAGGCGCAGGCGTCCTCGGGATCCTCCGAGGCTGGTGCGGCCTCCGTCGTACTCTGCGCGTCCGGGTTGCCGCCGCCGCGTCCCTTACGGCGCGGGGGATCGATCGCACGCTGCACCGTCTCGTGGATGTAGTCGAAGTCGGGGTCGGCGGAGTTGAACTGCTCGGAGGTCTTGAAGACGACCGACTTCACCTTGGCGTCCTTCACCCGCAGGGCGAGGTCGGCGAAGGCGGAGCCGAGCTGGCGTGGGATGTCGGTGTAGACGATCTCCTCCCCGGCCCTGATCAGGTCCAGGTAGCGCAACAGGAGGTTGCCCGGATCTGCCGAGTCGATGATCGCGTCGACCATGCAGCGCTGCCGTTCCATCCGCTCATAGTCGTCCGAACCCCAGCGGCCACGCGAGTACCAGAGGGCGTGGAAACCGTCGAGGTCCTGGTCCGGGCCGGGCGCGAGATAGTCGTCGGGCGGTACGCCGAGCGAGGTGTCACCACCGATCGCGATCGGCTCGTTGATGTTGACCGTCACGCCGCCCATCGCGTCCACGATCTCCTTGAAGCCCTCGAGGTTGACCAGCACGTAGTAGTCGACCGGGGTGCCGAGAGTGCCCTCGACTGCCTGCTTGATGGCGTCGGCGCCCTCGTTCGTGCTCTTGCCGAGCACCCCGGGGTGGGCAGCGGGAATGTTGCGGTAGATCGCGTTGAGCATGTAGTCGCCGTCGGCGGAGTCACCGTTGGTGAAACCCTCGGGGTAGAGGTCGTGCAGCGGGCTGGTCTCGGGGAACTGCGCCCCCGACAGGTTCCGCGGCAGACTGAAGGTGACCGCCTTGCCGGTAGTGGTGTCGATACTGAGCAGGATCACGCTGTCGGTCCGGACTCCGTCGCGGCCATCTCCCCCGTCGCCGCCCAGCAGCAGCACACTCACCCGGTCCCGGCCTTCCCACGGGTTCTCCTCGTTCAGGTCCGGCGCGGTGGCCGTCGCGTTGTCGTCGAGCACCGAGGTCACCAGGTCAGCGGTGGCCAACGCGTACTGAGCGGCACGGAGCACGGGCGCCGCGACGACCGCACAGATCACCACCACCGCCACGTTGCCGACGATCGTGTGCCAGCGCGGTCGTTCACGTGGCCGGACCAGACGGTAGGACATCCACACCACGCCGAGCCAGATCAACAGCAGCGCCGCGAGCACCGCGGCAGCGATCTTGAGGGCGTTCGGGTCGAAGACGAAGTCCAGTGCACGCCGCCAGTCGCGGCCGAAGTACCAGAGAACGCCACCGGCGACGGCTGCCCAGCCGAGGAGGACCAGCCACCCGAGGGCCCGTCGGCCGGCGTAGAGGAAGCCGGTGCCCGGGACCACCGCCCCGAGGAACGTCATGCCAAGCGTCCCCGGAAGTCCGTGCGTCCGACGGCGGTCGGGACGAAGCGCGCGACGCCCTCCGCGTGGTGACGTCGGTGCCGCCATGGCGCTGGGTGCCGGGCTGGGGACCGGGACCGGGGCTGGGGGTGCGGCAGCGGGACGCTCCGGGCCACGCAGCGCCCGCCGCCCGCCCCGCTCGCGCGCCTTCTCCAGGCGGCGACGCTCCCGGGCGGAGAGACGGACCGACCGCGGCGCGCGCCGGGCGCCACCCGGTCGTCGCTGGTCCGGTTCCGTCATGTTGACCTCTCAGAAGAACGCTGCGAGCCCGCTCCCTGGGTCCGCAGCCGGGACGAGAGTACCCAGCGGATCCAGCGACGTCTGCATCGTTGGAATGACTCATCCAGCAGCCGGGACATCCCCTCAGCCTGGATCCGTGGATGGGCGCCGTAGCGAGCGGCACCACAGGGGTGTGATCGCAAGGCGCGGACGCGAGGGCAGTCTGGTTGCACTGTTGAGCGGCTGCAACGCCGCGAGCGCGCCGCTGTGGGGCCGCGCAGTAGGCGGCCATCCACGGATCCAGGCTCAGGTCGTGCGAATGCACCGTGTGTCCGGGAGCGAGACCCGAACCCTGGTGTCACCGGGCCCGGTCCGCAGCGTGACGGTGCCGCCGTGCGCCTGCACGATCGCGCGGACCAGGGCGAGGCCAAGGCCGGCGCCGCCCTCACGCCTACGCGCGGTGTCACCACGGGTGAACCGCTCGAAGGCGGTGTCGCGGACAGAGTCCGGGAATCCGGGACCGTCATCTGCCACCTCGAACCCGTCGGAGAAGAGTCGGGCGGTGATCGTGGTGCCCTCCGGGGTGTACTTGCGCGCGTTGGTCAGCAGGTTGGTGACCACCTGGTGCAGCCGGAGCTCGTCCCCGCTCACGCCGAGCGGTGTGCCGTCCTCGGGCAGCTCCACGCGCCACCGATGCGTCGGGGCGACCACTCGGGCGTCGTCGACTGCCTCGAGCAGGAGTCGGGTCAGGTCGACGTCGTCGTGCGCGAGCGGGCGACCGGCATCGAGACGGGCGAGCAACAGAAGATCCTCGACCAGCGCCGTCATCCGGGTCGACTCCTCCTGCACCTTCGTCAACGCGGTCGCGGCGGTCTCCGGGTCGCCGCGACGCCGGGCCAACTCGGTGTAGCCGGCGATGGTCGTCAGCGGGGTGCGGAGCTCGTGGGAGGCGTCGGCGACGAACTGCCGGACCTGCTGCTCGCTGCGGTGACGCGCGGTCAGCGAGGTCTCCACGTGCTCCAGCAGCGTGTTGAGCGCGGCGCCGACCTGCCCGGTCTCGGTCGCCGGGTCGGTCAGCTCCTCGGGCACGCGCGCACCGATCTCGATCTCGCCTGCCGCCAACGGGAGCTCGGACACCTCGTGGGCCGTCGCGGCCACTTGGCGCAGTGGCCGCAGCTGGCGTCGTACGACGGCGTTGCCGGCGATGGCGGCGGCGATCACGCCGAGCAGGGCGAGCGCCAGCTCCCAGCGCACGAGGGAGCCGACCGCGGCGTCCACGTCCTGCAGCGGGAGGCCGACCACGACGGAGCACCCGTTGGCATCGGTGCCCCCCACGACCCGGTAGTCGCCCCAACCGGTCACCTCGACCGTGTGGGCCGCGCCGTCGGAGGGAAGCGCGCCGATCTCGTCGACGACGTCGGCCGGCACCTCCTCTTCGACGGCCTGGCCCGAACCGTTGTCGGTCAGCACCGTGCCGGTGTCCCCGCAGGCACCCAGATAGACGGTCAGGGTGCCGATCTGCTGACCCGGGATGTCAGGTGGATCGAGGCCGGGCGGGAAATCGAAGCCGTCGGGCAGCGGCCTGGTCGCCCGGTCCAGCGTCTCGTGCACCTCGGTGTCCAAACGGCCAGTCAGGTAGGACCGCATCGCCACGGCCGTCGCCACGGCCACCAGCAACGAGACGATCGCGACCAGCGCCACCGAGGTGACCACCAGTCGCGAGGTGAGGCTGCGCGGCACCACGGCCTCGCGGACCCGAGCCAGGGAGAGCATCGGATCAGCCCGCGGGCTTGAGCACGTAGCCGGCGCCACGCATCGTGTGGATCATCGGCTCCCGGCCGGCGTCGATCTTCTTGCGCAGGTAGGAGACGTAGAGCTCGACGACGTTGGCCTGGCCGCCGAAGTCGTAGTTCCACACCCGGTCCAGGATCTGCGCCTTGCTCAGCACCCGACGTGGGTTGCGCATCAAGAAACGCAGCAGCTCGAACTCGGTGGCGGTCAGGTTGATCGGCTCACCGGCCCGGAACACCTCGTGACTGTCCTCGTCGAGGGTGAGGTCGCCGACCACGAGCGTGGAGTCGGTCCGCTCCGCGGCGACGCCGGCGCGGCGTACCAACGCGCGGAGTCGGGCCACCACCTCCTCTAGCGAGAACGGCTTGGTGACGTAGTCGTCGCCGCCGGCGGTGAGCCCCGCCACCCGGTCCTCGACAGCGTCGCGGGCGGTGAGGAAGAGGACCGGCACCGTGGGAGCAGCGGCACGGGTGCGCCGGAGCACCTCCATGCCGTCGAAGTCCGGCAGCATCATGTCGAGGACGATCACGTCCGGTTCGATCGCCTTCGCTCGCGCCACCGCCTCACCGCCGGTGTGGGCGGTCTCCACCGTCCATCCCTCGTAGCGCAGCGCCATCGCCACGAGCTCCGCGATGTTGATCTCGTCGTCGACGACGAGGGCGCGCAGTGGGGTGCCGTCGAGGCGGGTCTCGGTGCGGGTCGCGGTCACGGGTCCCACTCTTGCCGAGAATCCTGTGGATCCGCTGTGCGCGAAGCTGTGTCGCGGCTGTGCGTCGGCGTTGTGCAGCGACATCGAGGCCAAGAACGTGCATCGGCAACCCCCTGCGGTGCGCGCGTGGAGACGGGGGTTGGAAGATGGACGGATGTCGTACGCCACCAGGCTGGCCGTCGAGTCCGACCTCGAACACGTCTCCCGGATCTATTCTCATGCGGTCGAGACGAGCATCTCGACCTTCGACCTCGAGCCGCCCGACCGCGACTACTGGCGGGAACGTCTGGACGGCGAGCACCCCGGCGACCATCTGATCGTGGCGGTCGACGAGGCCGACGAACGGGTCGTCGGCTACGCCTACTCCTGGTCCTACCGCCCCCGTCTGGCCTATGAGCGGACCCGTGAGACCTCGATCTATCTCGATGATTCGGTACGGGGCAAAGGCGTCGGGAAGCTGCTCTACGAGGCGCTGCTCGAGACGCTCTCGATCTCCGGGGTGCACACGGCTGTCGCACTGGTCGCGCTGCCGAATCCAGCCAGCGAGGCACTGCACCGCGCCTGCGGCTTCCAGGAGGTCGGCAAGCTCTCCCAGGTCGGACGCAAGTTCGACCAGTGGATCGACGTGAAGTGGTATCAGCGGATGCTGGTCAACCTGCCGATCACCGGCAAGGCAGTGATCGACGACTCATTCGACTCCGTCACCCCCATCGACACGGACGTCGACCACGAGTCGTGACGGGCCGGTGCGGGCGAAGACCCGGAACGGGGCCCGGTCGCCATCGATGCCCGCGAGCACTTGCGTGGAGCCCTCGAAGGTCCCGGCGACGTAGACCTCAGTGACCCCGCCGGACTCGGCCCGGAGGCGCCGGGGGCCGTCGTAGTAGTCGGGTGCCGGCCAGGTCGTGCCGGAGGCGTAGATGTCGAGGATCGCGTCGCCGCCGAGGCGGACCTCGTCCCCACTCCCCTCGAGCGTCGCGGTGTCGACGTAGCCGACCGACCAGCCCGGTCGGCCCTTGCCGGAGAACGTCAGGACGACGCGATCGAAGCGCTCGTGTTCGACGACGCGAACGTCGGTCAGCACCAGGCTCGTCCGTCCGGAGTCGGCGGTCTGCGATCGCGGATGCTGCGGGAACGCCGGTGGGCGGCGGGTCGCGCCGTCCGTCTCGGACTCGGTCGGTGGGGTCGAGGCTGGCGTGCTCTGGGGCGGTGGGCTCTGCGTCGGCGCGCTGACCGGGTCGCTGCCACCCTCATTCCCGCAGCCGGCGAGCAGCGCCACGAGTGTCAGCGCCAGCAGTGCCACCAGGTGCGGCAGGGACGTTCGCGCGATGGCGCCTTCATGATCTGGTCCGCCTCGGTACACGACTGATAGACGTCCGTTGAACGCCGCCGGTTGACACTGCGACCGCTCGGACAGCGGGCGGTCCCGAATTGCCGAACCCCGCCTGACCTTGGTGTGCAGGTCAAACGGGGCTCGTGGTGGGCTCCCCCGGTTGGACTCGAACCAACAACCCTGCGATTAACAGTCGCATGCTCTGCCAGTTGAGCTACGGGGGATCAGCGGCCACCAGGGCCGCTTCGGCGCGGAAACAGTAGCAACCCGGAGCGGCGGAGATGAAATCGGGCCGGTCGCCGTGACGGACGGGACGCTCCTTCACTCTCCGACGTCGCTGCGGGCCACGGCGAGGGCGGCGTCGACCTGTTCGCGCACCGCCGGATCGGCAGGGTCCAGGCCCTCGTCGTACTCGACGAACCAGGCGAGCGGCGCGGTGCTGTGCGGGGGGCGCCGGGCGAAGATGCGGGCGCCGTGGCGACCACTGAGGGGCACCTGACGCTGCAGCACGATGGTGGCGGTGACGCGCTCCCGCACCAGCTGCAGCAGCCGCATGGCGCCGTCCAGCGGCACCTCATGACTGGGCGGTACGACGCCCCACGGGGCCACCTCGGTGACCCGGAGCAGCCCCTCCTCCTCGTCCCAGCGCGCGGCTGCGATCTGCTCCCAGGGCAGTCGGTGCGGGAGGTAGAGCGCCTCACGGGTGCCGCCGACGGCGCCCCCCGGTCCCTCGGCCCAGGCCAGCAGCCGCTCGCCGGCCGGTACCGGCACCGCTGGACGCCGTACTCGACCGAAACGGGCACGTCCCGGGCTCATGGCGCACCCACGATCCGGTTGCGCAGCGTCCTGCGGTGCTGCTCGAGAGCGGCGAGCTGGCCGAAGAGAGCGCGGTAGTCGTCGGGCTGACTTGCCGGGTCGGTGCGCTGCAGCTTCGACTTCAGGTCCGCGATCCGTCGCTGCACGGTCAGCTCGAGCAGCCGGAAGACATGCCCGGCAACATAGGTGGCGTCGGGCTCACGAGCGGTGCGGATGGGCTCGACCGCCAGCGCGGTCACCGTCGAGGCGATCGTGGGTTCGGTCGCGCCGGCGCGCACCTTGGCCGCCCAGCCCTCATCCCCGCTCCCCGCGGCCGGCCCACCGGCGGCCGCGACCACCTGCCACACACCGGCGTAGACGGGATGGGTGAAGTCGTCGACGCTGATCTCGGCAGTGGTGCGCCCGATCGCCATCGGGTGCTGCAGCACCAGCTTGAGCGTCTCCCGCTCGATCGCATACCGCGGGTCCCCCGGATCCGGTACGACGACCGCCGGGCCCGGCGACTCCTCAGCCGTCGTCTCGCCCCCACCTCCGGCGGGACGCTGCGCAGTCCGGTCCGGCGCGCCGCCGCGCTGCTGACCGCGCCGGCCAGCCCGCCGCACCTCCGCGAGCACAGCATTGGTGTCGATGTCGGCGCCGACCATCTTCGACACCTCCTGGGCGAACGCGGTCACCTTGGACTGGTCCCGCACCGAAGCGACCAGGCGAGCGGCCTCCCGCACCGCGTCGACACGCCCGTCGGCGCGGTCGAGGTCGAACCGGTTGACCACGCTCTCCAGCGCGAACCGGTAGAGCGGGCGGCGTCCGGCAATGAGCTCACGCACCGCCTCCTCACCCGCGTTGATCCTCAGATCGCACGGGTCCTGACCCGCCGGCGCGACAGCGATGTAGGTCTGCGCCACGAAACGCTGGTCGCCCTCGAACGCCTTGAGCGCTGCCTGCTGACCGGCCGAGTCGCCGTCGAAGGTGAAGATGACCTCGCCGCCGAAGGCGCGTCGGTCGTCGATGAAGCGCCGCAGCACTCGGGCGTGGTCGTCGCCGAACGCGGTGCCGCAGGTGGCGACCGCGGTGCCCACCCCGGAGAGATGGCAGGCCATCACGTCGGTGTATCCCTCGACCACCACAGCTTGAGCGGAGCGGGCCATCTCGCGCCTGGCCAAGTCGATCCCGTAGAGGACGTGGCTCTTCTTGTAGATCGGCGTCTCGGGGGTGTTGAGGTATTTGGCGCTGATCTTGTCGTCGTCGTAGAGGCGGCGCGCCCCGAAGCCGATCGTGTCGCCGGAGACCTCGCGGATCGGCCACAACAGGCGTCCCCGGAAGCGGTCGTAGTGGGAGCGCCCCATCGCGACGAGTCCGGCCGCGATGACCTCCTCGGAAGAGAACTTCGCCTCACGCAGGTGACGCCACAGCGCCTCGCCGTCCCGGGGCGCGTAGCCGATGCCGAACGTGGTCGCCGCCGCCTGGTCGAAGCCACGCTGGTCGAGGAACCGGCGCGCCTCGAGGGCCTCGGGACCGCGCAGCTGCTGGGCGTAGAACTCCTGGGCGACAGCATGCGCCTCGATCAGACGGCGACGCTGCGGGCCCTGCGGGCGCTCGTCCGGACCACCCTCCTCCCGGCGGAGGAGCACGCCGTACTGGTCGGCGAGCCGCTCGACCGCCTCGGCGAAGCCGAGCCCGTCGATCTTCATCAGGAAGCCGATCGCGTCGCCGCCCTCCCCGCAGCCGAAGCAATGCCAGAAACCCCGGGACGGGTTGACGTTGAACGACGGCGTCTTCTCGTCGTGGAAGGGACACAATCCCTTCTGGGAGCCGCCGCCGGCGTTGCGGAGGGTGACGTAGGCGGAGACGACCTCATCGATCCGCGCCTTCTCCCGGACCGTGGCGATGTCCTCCTCACGGATCCGGCCTGCCATACGCCGATCCTACTGAGAGGTTCCGCCACTACTCGCCCGGCCAGCCCGCCGCTACTCGACCGAGCGACCCGGTGAAGACGTCCGCGACATTTCGTCGCAGGAGGCGTGACCCCCACCACGTTGCGTCGTTGGTCGGGTGAAGCGGTGCGGGGAGACGCCGCGGACAACCCTGCGGAGGGAACGATGACGGAGTCGGCAGACGGGCCGAGTCGGGGCAACCGGCTCGCTGCTGTCGTGATCGCACTGCTGGCGTGTGCCGCCCTCGTAGTCGCGGTCAAGTCCTACGGCAACGACCCCGAACCCGTCGCTGACACGGTCACCGTCACCCCGGTCAACCTGAAGAAGCTCACCCCCTCCACCACCGCGACCCGGGTGAAGGCGGCACCGCGCGATCGCGCCGCCGACGAGGTCCCCTCCGGGGTGGTGGTCCATCCTCGGGCGGTGGTCCCGGTCTTCGACGCTCCGGACGGCACCGCGATCGCCAAGGTCGGACCCCAGCAGTTCGGTGACACCTGGTTGCCGGTGATCGCCGAGCGCGGCGCCTGGGTCCGGGTCCTGCTCCCGTCCCGCCCGAACGGCTCCACCGGCTGGTTGCGCAGCGGCAAGCTCGACGAGGCGAAAAGTCGGTTCCTGATCCGCGTCCACGTCGGCTCGCGCACCCTGGAGCTCTTCGAGGACGGCGTGCCGACCGGCAGCTGGACTGTCGCCGTCGGCGCGTCGGGCACGCCGACGCCCACCGGCCGCACCTTCGTGCTCGGCCAGCTGGTCGACCAGCAGCAGTCGTTCTCCCCCTACATCCTCCCGCTGGGCTCACACAGCCAGACCCTCGACACGTACGGCGGCGGCCCCGGCACCGTGGCGATCCACGGCTGGACCGACCCGAGCGTCTTCGGCCAGGCGATCAGCCATGGCTGCATCCGCGTGCCCGATGACGCCCTCGAAGCCCTGCGCACGGTCCCGTTCGGGACCGCCGTACTCATCGACGACGCCTGACCCGATCCTGCCGAGCACCCCCCATCGCGTCACTGCGACGCAGCCGAAGAGAGGAACACCATGAAGTTCACCCGCCTGATCGCCGCCACGGGCAGCACGCTTGCGCTCGTCGCCGGCGGTGTCTGCGTCGCCCTGGTGGGTGGAAGCGGCACGGCGAGCGCGGCCGGCCAGCCTTCCTCCGCGTTCGGTCTCGAGCTCACCGGCGCCGGTACCGCGGTCATCGACCGGATCCCGTCGGTCACCTCCAAGGACGGCAAGCAGGTCGAGGACTCCCTCATCGCCATCCCCGACAACCCGCTGCTGACCGGAGGCGTGGTCAACGTGAGCGCCCGCAACGGGAAGGCGAGCTCCAGCGTCACCGACCTCGGCATCGGCGGCGGGATCCTGGAGCAGGCACCCCAGCTCGCCGAGCTCTTCACCCAGCTCCAGCCGGCCTGCGACGCCCTGGACCAGATCCCGCTCGGCACCATCGCCGACCAGATCATCGACCCCGCCACCGGCACCCTGCTGCCGCAGCTGCTCGAGCAGGTCGTCAACGGCGCCGGTCAGGCCGGTCTCGACCTGAGCCTGGTCACCGCCCTGGACCTCTCCGAGCTCCTCCCCGACCAGCTCGGCGACCTGTGCGACCTGGCGGCCGGCAGCGACCTCATCGAGGCTGACGCGGTGACCTCGGAGTGCAACGGCAACACCGGGACGGTCGCGATCGCCGACCTAGCGGTCGCAGGCCTCTCACCGCGGATCGACACCAACGCGCCCAACAAGTCGGTCTCGATCCCGGGTCTGCTCACGCTGACCGTCAACCGCCAGACGAAGAACTCCGACGGCACCTTCACCGTCGACGCCCTCTACCTGAACCTGTTCGACCAGGTCGAGCTGACCGTGGCGTCCTCGACGTGCGGCGAGGTCACCAGCCGTACTCCGAACCCGGAGGACCCGGACGACCCGTCGGACGCACCCACCCCGACCGACCCGATCACGACCAACGCCCCGGTTACCGGCTGACTGTCCCCACACTGTCCCCAGCCAGATCGCGGCGCTTCTGAGACGGGGCTGGACCCTTCAGGGTTCAGCCCCGTCGCCGCGTCTATGTGAGGGCGGTATGCCAGTTCACCGCACTCGCGTCGGTCAGCGACGCGACCTGATCGATCACCACGCGCAGTCGTGCCGCGTCGTCGCTGGCTGCCGTCAGATCGGCGCGGTGCGCCTCGTCGAGCGCATCAGGGCGCTCCACGAGCGTCGCCACCAGCTCGGTGAGCAGCTCCCGCTGGCGGCGCTGCAGCTCGACCCTGTCGTGATCCTGCATCACGTAGTGGGCGGCGATCCCCTTGAGCAGCGTGATCTCCGAGCGGGTGTCGTCGGGGATCACCAGGTCACCCCGGTAGCGCACGAACGGGCGCGGCTGTGCGGCGAAGGTGGCTTGTTGGACAGCCCCGCAGAACCGGCCGATGAGATCACTGGTCAGGTTCTTCAGCGCGGCCAGGCTGGCCCGGCTGCCGTCGTACGGCGTCCGCGGCCAGCTGCCGACCGCACGGAGCCGCTCGAGCGCGGCATCGAGGCCCTCGTCGGTCATCGACGGGAGGTACCAGGCGCGGATCGTCGCCCAGACGCCGGCGGTGTCGATGCGGGTCAGGTCGATCTTCCCGGCGACGGTGCCGTCCTCCACGTCGTGCACCGAGTAGGCGACGTCGTCGGCCAGGTCCATCACCTGCGCCTCGACGCAGCGCCGCTGGGCCGGCGCACCGCGCCGCAGCCAGTCGAAGGTGGCACGGTCGTCGGCGTAGACACCGAACTTGATCCCGGTCACGGCCACCCCGTCGGCGTGCACCCCGCCTGCGGGAGGCGCCTCCTCCACCGGCCAGGGGTACTTGGTGCAGGCGTCCAAGGTGGCGCGGGTGAGGTTGAGCCCAGCCGAGGCTCCGGCGGCGTCCGCGGTCTTCGCCTCCAGCCGGGTCAGCAGTCGCAGCGTCTGCGCGTTGCCCTCGAACCCGCCGCAGGCCCCCGCCAGTGCGTGCAGGGCGCGCTCCCCGTTGTGCCCGAACGGCGGATGACCGAGGTCGTGCGCCAGTGCCGCGGTCTCGGCGATATCGGGGTGGGTGCCGAGCGCGCGGGAGAGGTCCCGTGCGATCTGGGCGACCTCGAGACTGTGGGTCAGCCGATTGCGGACGAAGTCGTCGCTCTGCGGCCCGACCACCTGGGTCTTGGCCGCGAGCCGACGGAACGATGCGGCATGCACCACCCGGGCCCGGTCGCGCTCGAACGGCAGGCGCTCGGGTGCGTCGACCCGCTTCGGGGGTTCGGGGACGATGCGCTCGCGGTCGGCGTCGTCGTACCAGCGCTCGACCTCGTCCACGCCCGCGACCCTATCGATAGCGACGCCGCGACTGACTCCTGGCGCCGCGTC
Source organism: Nocardioides sp. BGMRC 2183 (assembly GCA_008123405.1). GTDB lineage: Bacteria > Actinomycetota > Actinomycetes > Propionibacteriales > Nocardioidaceae > Nocardioides. The sequence goes on along the minus strand of VSSA01000005.1, from coordinate 319,581 downwards.
GTGGAGACGTCCTCAGTAGACCGAGACGTGCACGTGGTCGAAGTGGTTGGCGGTGACCGAACCGCGGTCCTCCATGCCTCGCCAGCCTTCGCCGGAACGCTCCACGGACCAGATCTGCTGCTCGTAGATGATGTAGCTGATCCCGAAGGCGGAGTAGTTCTCGCGCAAGAACTCCGCGACCTCCCAGCCCATCCCACCGGAGACCATGATGTCGACGGCGCGACCCGAGCCGTGGTCACCGCCACCGCCGCGCAGCGTGCCGTAGGTGCTGATCGACGGCCAGCCGCTGCACACCGCCTGGTGGATCTTCACGATGGAGGCGCTGACGCCGCTGTCGATGGTGGTGCCGTTGGTGCACTGACCGTCGACGCTGGCGATCGCCGGCTTCTCTTCGTCCAGGTATCCCGCGGTGACCCAGTAGGCCTTGTCGTCGACGACGATCTCCACCCGGTCACCGAAGCTGCGACCGGTGACCAGGACCCGCTCGGACTCCTCGATCTCACCGGTGTTCTTCGCCTGGTCGTCAGGACGCGTCCAGAGGTTGAGCGTCTCCGTGGTCCACTGCTTGGCCGACGCGTTGTTGATCGCCTTGGCGACGGCGTCGTCGGTCATCAGTTGCTCGACCGGACTCAGCGCGACCAGAGGGGTGCGGTCCACGACGTCGCGGGAGACCACCTCCCGGTCGCGGGTGGTCGCCCGCTCGTCGCTCTTGCGTTCACCGGCCGCCGAGCCGATGCCGGCGGCGGCGTTGGTGGAGTCCAGGGCGGTCAGGGAGCTCGATGGGCCGGTGGCGAGCACGCCGATGGTGACGGCGGCGCCGGTCGCCAGCACGGCCAAGGGGCCTGCGATGGCAGCGGCTCGGGGCTTGCGTCGCGCGGTTTCCCGCTTGTGGCTTGTGGCCACGCGCTGATTCCTTTGCTCTCGCGTTCAGGGTCGATGCCATGTCAACCTACTGGCCGACGGCATGGTCAGGGACTAAACCACAGGAGATTCCACAGGTCGGAATCGTCACCGCTGACCGGGACCGTGTTCCGGGTCACCCGCCGGTGGTCTCGTCGACGTCCTCGGTGAGGTGGACCGAGGTGCCGTCGGTGTCGTTCAGCCAGCCCTCCGGCAGCACCACCCGGGAGCGGGGGGAGCCCTGACGCCCCCGTGGGGCGCCGAGCTCGGAGACGGGGAAGGGCTCGTCCGGATCGAGGTCGGCCAGCATCCGGTCCAGGTCGGCCAGGCTGTCGACCAGGCCGAGCGAGCGGCGCAGCTCGCCGCCGGCGCGGAAGCCCTTCAAATACCAGGTGACGTGCTTGCGGAACTCCTTGCAGCCCCGCTCCTCCCCCATGTGCTCGCTGAGCAGCTCGGCATGACGCCGCATCATGGTGCGCACCTCACCCAAGGTGGGCAGCGCAGTGGTCTGCTTGCCGGCGAAGGCGTCGGCAAGGTCACGGAAGAGCCACGGACGTCCCAGACAGCCGCGGCCGACCACCACGCCCGCGGCGCCGGTCTGCTCGACCATCCGCAGCGCGTCGGCGGCCTCCCAGATGTCGCCGTTCCCGAGCACCGGGATGTCGGCCGAGGCGGCCAGGTCGGCGATCGCGTCCCAGTCGGCAGCCCCGGAGTAGGCCTGGGCGACGGTCCGCCCGTGCAGTGCGATCGCCGCGCACCCGGTCTCCTGGGCGATCCGACCGGCGTCACGGTAGGTGAGGTGGTCCTCGTCGAGTCCCTTTCGGGTCTTCATCGTCACCGGCACGTCGTAGGGCGCCGCGGCGGCGACCGCGCGCTCCAGGATCTGGGCCAGCAGGCCCCGCTTCCACGGCAGCGCGCCACCGCCGCCCTTGCGGGTGACCTTCGGCACCGGGCAGCCGAAGTTGAGGTCGATGTGGGCGACGCCGTACTCCTCGCAGAGGATCGTGGCGGCCTTGCCGACGTAGACCGGGTCAGTGCCGTAGAGCTGGACCGAGCGCACCTGCTCGGCCTCGTCGAAGACCAGCATCTTCTTGGTGGTCTCGTCGCCCTCGACCAGGCCACGGCTGGTGATCATCTCGCAGACATAGAGGCCGGCGCCGAACTCGGCGCAGAGACGTCGGTAGGCGGCATTGGTGATGCCCGCCATCGGCGCCAGCACCACGGGGGTCGGCACCGTCAGCGGTCCGAGGGTGAGGGTCACTCCGCGCGTCCTTGTCCTACTGCTGCTTGCGGTTCTGCTTCCCACCATTCTGCTTGTTCTGCTGCTTCTTCGGCGACTTCTCGACCGCGGGCGGGCGCACCTCAGTGCTCACCTTGCCGGTCCACAGCACCTCGTCGGCCTGCTGCGGCGGCGGGAAGGCCACGGCGGTCAGCGCCCGGCCCGGCGAGATCAGGTAGACGAAGCAGACCTGGGCAGTGTCGCCGTCCGGGAATGCCTTGGGCAGGTCGGCGGACGGACACGGACGGAAGGTCTTCTCGGTGAACCGCTGCACCGCGACCAGCGTCCCGCTGTCGTCGCGCGCCCACAGCAGCACCTGGACCCCGCCGAGATCCTCGCCCGAGACATTCGTCGCCGTCGCCCGGACGAAGTACGGCGTCATCGCCGCTGTCGCGTCGTCGATCTGCCAGCCCTGGAACGACTCGTCGAAGGTGGTCCGCTCGATCCGGTCCACGGTCAGGTCGAGCACGGCGATCGTGCCCTCCCGCGGCTCCCAGGCGACCGTCGCGGCCTCCCCCAGGCTCAACTCGGTGCCGGGCTCGGTCAGGGTGACCCCGTCCGGGGTGTCCAGGTAGGCCGCAGGGTCACTGGTCGACGCGGACGGCTCGGGCTCGGCCGCCTCGTCGGCGGAGTCCGAGCCGCATCCGGCCAGCACGCTGCCCAGCAGCAGCGCAGCGGCCAGGGCTCCCACGGTCCGGGTCGACCGCGGGAGCCGGCGAAGGCGGGCCATGGCCTGAATCCGTGGAAGGCGCCCCTCCACGGATCGAGACTTGGGGGTCGTGACGTCGCTCACTCCCCCATACTGACAGGGTTCAGGAGCCGAGGAGGCGCTCCGCGAAGTATCGGCTGATGCCGTCGAGGGAGACCCGCTCCTGGCTCATGGTGTCGCGCTCGCGCACGGTCACCGCGTGGTCCTCGAGCGTCTCGAAGTCGACCGTCACGCAGTACGGCGTACCGATCTCGTCCTGGCGGCGGTAACGACGGCCGATCGCGCCGGAGTCGTCGAAGTCGACGTTCCAGTTGGTGCGCAGCTCCGCGGCGACCGCCTTCGCCTTCGGTGAGAGGTCGGCGTTGCGGGAGAGCGGCAGCACCGCGACCTTGACCGGCGCCAGGCGCGGGTCGAGACGCAGCACCGTGCGCTTGTCGACGCCGCCCTTGGTGTTCGGCGCCTCGTCCTCGTGGTAGGCGTCGACCAGGAAGGTCATCAGCGACCGGGAGAGGCCCGCCGCCGGCTCGATCACGTACGGCGTGTACCGCTCGTTGGCCGCCTGGTCGTAGTAGCGCAGGTCCGCACCGGAGTGCTCCGCGTGCGTGGAGAGGTCGAAGTCGGTGCGGTTGGCGATGCCCTCGAGCTCGCCCCACTCCGAGCCCGCGAAGCGGAACCGGTACTCGATGTCGACGGTGCGCTTGGAGTAGTGGGAGAGCTTCTCCTTGGCGTGCTCGTAGTGGCGCAGGTTGTCCGGGTCGATGCCGAGGTCGGTGTACCAGCGGGTCCGCTCGTCGATCCAGTACTGGTGCCACTCCTCGTCCTCACCGGGCTTGACGAAGAACTCCATCTCCATCTGCTCGAACTCGCGAGTGCGGAAGATGAAGTTGCCGGGCGTGATCTCGTTGCGGAAGCTCTTGCCGATCTGGGCGATGCCGAACGGGGGCTTCATCCGCTGGCTGGTCACCACGTTGGCGAAGTTGAGGAAGATGCCCTGCGCGGTCTCCGGCCGCAGGTAGTGCAGGCCGGACTCGTCCTCGATCACGCCGAGATAGGTCTTGAGCAGCCCGGAGAACTGGCGCGGCTCGGTCCAGGCGCCCCGGGTGCCGCAGTTGCTGCACGCGATGTCCGACATCGGGACGTCGTCGGGGTTGTCGATCCCCTTCTTCTCTGCGTAGGCCTCCTGCAGGTGGTCCGCGCGGAACCGCTTGTGGCAGGACTGGCACTCGGTGAGCGGGTCGGTGAAGGTGGCGACGTGGCCCGACGCCTCCCAGGTCTGGCGCGGCAGGATGACGCTGGAGTCGAGACCGACGACGTCTTCGCGCGCCTGCACCAGGGACTTCCACCACTGGCGCTTGATGTTGTCCTTCAGCTCGACGCCGAGCGGGCCGTAGTCCCAGGCGGAGCGGGTGCCGCCGTAGATCTCGCCGCAGGGGTAGACGAAGCCTCGGCGCTTCGCGAGGGAGACGACCTGGTCGACGACGGACGGAGGCGGCTTGGCCACAGTGGTTCCTTTCTGAGACCGCCCGGCCGGCTGCCGGGTGGACGTGGGAGGTGCGAAGGATCAGGTTACGCGGGTCTCGGCGACGTTCAGCACCGAGTTCGGCTCCACCGGCTCATAGGCGCTCGGCTCATCGATCGCCGCGCTCAGGATCGGCACCGCGCCCGCCTTCACCTCGTACGACGACAGCGCCCGCCGATACGCCCCCACGCTCTCCCAACGGGTGAGCAGCACCCAGAGATCGGGTTCGTCGAGGTTGCGGCCGAGCCGGCCGTCGACGTACCCGGGGCAGGCGGCGAGGAGCGCGTGCGCGGCCTCCAGGTCTGCACGGATCCGGTCGTCGTCACTGCGGAATCGGGTCACCACGAGCACGGGCGAACCGTAGCGGAACCGCGTTGAATGGCGATTTGACCTCACCACCCCACCAGATGAGAATGATTCTCATGCCCCGCGCCGTACGAATCCTCGCCCCCTTGACCGCACTCGCGTTGACCACGGCAGGGTGCGGCGCGCTGACCGAGCAGGACGGCCCGTCCAGCGAGGACGGCGTCTCGGTCGCCGCCGCCTTCTACGCCCTCCAGTACGTCACCGACCGCGTTGCCGGGGACGACATCGAGGTGGAGAACCTGACGTTGCCGGGCGGCGAGCCGCACGATCTCGAGCTCGGCGTCCGAGAGAGCGCGCTGATCTCCGACGCCGACCTTCTCGTCTACCTCGACGGGATGCAGCCGGCCGTCGATGAGGCCGTCGCGGAGTCGGCGAACGGGGAGGTCCTGGACGCTGCGACCGCGGTCGACCTGGTCCCCTTCGAGGACGAGCACGACCATGCGCACGAGGGTGACGAGCACGCCGACGAGGAGCACGCCGACGAGGAGCACGCCGACGAGGAGCACGCCGACGAGGAGCACGCCGACGAGGAGCACGCCGACGAGGAGCACGCCGACGAGGAGCACGACCACGGCGAGGACGATCCGCACTTCTGGCACGACCCGATCCGGATGGCCGACCTCGGCGACGCGGTCGCCGAGGCGCTCGCCGAGATCGCACCTGACGACGCGGCGACCTTCGAGCAGAACGCCGCCGCGCTGCGCACTGACCTCGAAGCACTGGACGAGGAGTTCCGCACCGGCCTCGGGGACTGCGAGATCACCACGGTGGTGACCAACCACGACGCCTTCGGCTACCTGGAGAAGTACGGTCTCGACCTGGAGTCGATCAATGGCATCACGCCGGACGCGGAGCCCACGCCGGCCGCCCTCGCCGACCTCCAGGACCTGATCGAAGAGGACGGGATCACCACCGTCTTCTCCGAAAGCCTGGTGAGCCCGGCGGCCGCTGAGTCGCTCGCGAACGACGCCGGAGTCGACGTCGAGGTACTCGATCCGATCGAGGGCCTCACCGACGAGACCGCCGACGAGGACTATGTTTCCCTCATGCGTCACAATCTTGCGCTTCTCGAGGATGCGAACCGCTGTTGAACCGAACTCCCGACGCGGTCGTCGAACTGCAGGGTGGAGCGGTCGCCATCGGCGGCCGTCCGATCCTGCGCCAGATCGACCTGACCGTCCGCAGCGGTGAGTTCGTGACCCTGCTCGGACCGAACGGCTCGGGCAAGTCGACGCTGATCCGCGCCCTCACCGGGCTGCGCCCCCTCACGCACGGCTCCCTCGCGCTCTTCGGCACCCCGTTCGCGTCGTTCCGCGCCTGGCATCGTCTCGGCTACGTCCCGCAGCGGGCCAGCGCCGCCAGCGGCGTACCTGCCTCCGTCACGGAGGTCGTCTCCTCCGGCCGGCTCACCCGCCGCAAGCTGCTCCGCCCCGCCGGACGGGCCGACCGGGCGGCCGTCGCCGCGGCGCTCGACCTGGTGGGTCTCGCCGATCGGGCGCGCGACAACGTCGCCACGCTCTCCGGCGGTCAGCAGCAGCGTGTCCTGATCGCCCGCGCACTGGCCGGTGACCCCGACCTCTTCTTCCTCGACGAGCCGACCGCCGGCGTCGACCTGCCGAACCAGCACGCCCTGGCCGACGCCCTGGCCGCGCTGGCGCGGGCGGGCAGCACCGTCGTACTGGTCACCCACGAGCTCGGTCCGCTGGCTCCGCTCGTCGAGCGCACCGTCGTGCTCCGCGACGGACGGGTCGAGTACGACGGCGCGCCGCTGGACATCCACGACGCCCACGGCCACCACCACCTGCACCCCGCCCAAACCGAACCCGACCCTGGATTCGTGGCGCCGCTGGACCGAGACCCGCACCAGGACGGGGAGGTGTCCACGTGATCGAACTGCTCGGCTACCCCTTCATGCAGCGCGCTCTGCTCGCTGCGTTCGTGACCGGCCTCGCAGCTCCGGTGATCGGCACCTACCTGGTGCAACGACGACTTGCCCTCCTTGGCGACGGCATGGGACACATCGCGGTCACCGGTGTGGCACTCGGTCTGTGGACCGGCATCGCCCCGACCTGGACCGCCGTCGCGGTGGCGATCATCGGCGCCATCACCATCGAGATCATCCGGGACCGCGGCCGCACCAGCGCCGACCTGGCCCTGGCCCTGCTGTTCTACGGCGGACTCGCCGGCGGCGTGATGATCACCGGGTTGGCCGGCCAGAGCGGCGCCACCCTGCAGCGCTACCTGTTCGGGTCGATCACCTCGATCTCCCTGACCGACATCTGGTTCACGCTGATCATCTCGATCGCGATCGTGGTGGTCGGCGTCGGTCTGCTCCCCCAGCTCTTCACCGTGGCTCAGGACCCGGACTTCGCGCAGGTGGCGGGCCTCCGGGTCCGGGCCTACAACCTGGTGATCGCGGTGCTCGCAGCGGTGACGGTGACCGTCGCGATGCGCACCGTCGGCCTGCTACTGGTCTCTGCCCTGATGATCGTCCCGGTCGCCGCGTCACAGCAGCTCTCCCGATCCTTCCGCGCGACGATGGCCGGCGGCGTCGTCGTCGGCGCCGGTGCCGGAGTGGGCGGTCTGCTCATCTCTGCCTACCTCTCCGACGCCCATGCACTCTCGGTCGCGCCAGGGCCGACGATCGTGATGGTGGCGCTGTGCTGCTTCGTCGCCACCTGGCCGATCGGCCTACTGCAGCGGCGTCGGCAACGGCTTCGCGCTCCCTTCCCCGAGACCGGCACCGTCGAGCACGAGCCGGCCGGGGCACATCCCCACGAACACGGGCCGGGCTGCGGGCATCTGGCAGTCCCGCACCAGGACCACGTGGACTACGTCCACGACGGCCACCGCCACGCTGCCCACGGCGCCCACTACGACGAGCACTAGCAACAGCGTGTGGCCGCCCAGTCATCATGCGACTGACAAACCACACGTTGAGGCTCAGGTAGGCCGAGGGTCAGGACGGGTTGGGCTGGGCTCCGCCGTACCGCCGATCACGGCGGGCGTAGGTCTCGATCGCCTCCCAGAGGTGGCGTCGGTCGACGTCGGGCCAGAGCACGTCGGAGAAGACGAACTCGGCGTATGCGGCCTGGTAGAGCATGTAGTTGGAGAGGCGCTGCTCGCCGGAGGTGCGCCAGATCAGGTCGGCGTCGGGGAGTTCAGGGACGTAGAGGTAACGGCCCAGGGTCTTGTCATCGACCCGGTTCGGGTTGACCCTCCCGGCGGCGACGTCCTGGGCCAGCGCGCGGGCGGCGTCACCGAGCTCGGAGCGGCCGCCGTAGTTGACGCACATGGTCAGGGTCAGCACGTCGTTGTCGCGGGTGAGCTCCTCGGCGACCTGCAGCTCCTTGATCACCGACTTCCACAGTCGAGGGGCTCGGCCGGCCCAGCGCACCCGCACGCCGAGCTCGTTCATCTCGTCGCGCCGCCGCCGGATCACGTCCCGGTTGAAGCCCATCAGGAACTTCACCTCCTCGGGGCTGCGCGACCAGTTCTCGGTGGAGAACGCATAGGCCGAGATCGCCTTCACACCGATCTCGATCGCGCCCTCGACCACGTCGAAGAGCGAGGACTCCCCCTGTTCGTGACCCTTCGTCCGGGGCAGTCCGCGCTCCTTGGCCCAGCGCCCGTTGCCGTCCATCACGATGGCGACATGGTGCGGCACGAGCTCTGCCGGGATCACCGGCGGCCGAGCACCTGATGGATGGGGGGTGGGCGGGCGCACTTCGCGCCGGGCCGCGGAGACCGAACGGGTACGACGAGAAGAGCGGCTCACCCTGCGAATCGTAGTCAGCGCTCGACGTAGGCGAGCGAGCGCAGGCCCCGCTCCAACTGCCACTGGACGAACGCAGCGACCAGTCCGCTGGCCTCACGCACGTGGCGGACCTCGGCGGCCTCCACCACCGTCCAGTCACCGGCCAGCAGACCACCGAGCAGTCGGACCGTCTCCGGGGCCGGTGTCGCCGAGCCCGGGATCCGGCAGGTCGAGCAGAGCACCCCACCCATCGACGGGTTGAGCCACCGATGGGTTGTCAGCTCCCCGGTGGACAGCACTGGCGGTCGTCCGCAATGAGAGCAGTCGGAGAAGGAGGGGGCGTAGCCGGCAACCGCCAACGCCCGCAGCAGGTAGGAATCGAGCACGTGCCCCGGTTGCCGCTGCCCGGATGCCATCGCCCGCAGCGCGGCCACCAACAGTGAGAACTGCTGCACGGCCGGCTCCCGCTCCTCCACGACCAGACGCTCCGCCGTCTCCAGCATCACGGTGCCGGCGGTGTAACGGTCGTAGTCGAAGCCGATCTCGGCCGCGAACGCCGACCGGGTCTCCGCCTGCGTGATCGTGTCCAGGTTGCGCCCTTCGGCGAGTTGCAGGTCGACGTGGGTGAACGGCTCCAGCCGCGCCCCCCACCGAGAGCTGGTACGCCGCACCCCGCGAGCCACCGCTCGCACCCGGCCGTTGTTCCGGGTGAGCATCGTGATGATGCGGTCGGCCTCACCGAGCTTGTGGGTGCGCAGCACCAGCGCTTCGTCACGGTAGAGGACCACTCGCCCATTCTGCCGTCGCGGACCGACAGGAGCTCGACGGCACGCGGGCCGGGTCGACGGTCGCTGTGGATCAGGCGCCGCCGCGCCGGCGGCTGCGCCGGATGCCCTTCGGGCGCGCGGCGTCGAGCACGAAGCGCGCCACCGCCATGTCCAGCTGCTCGGGCGCCCGCACTCGCCGCCAGGGAGTGCTCATCCGCTCCAGAGCAGCTGTCGGCAACTGCTCGGCCAGTGCTTCGGCGTCCGAGGCCCGCCGGAAGAGGTCACCCGGACGTGCGATCACCAGCGCCGGCGCGGCGATCGCCTGTCGCTCGGCGAGGGAAGGCGCCAACCTGCCGAACAGCACCCCGTGGGTCATCGCAGCGAGGGGGGCGGGCCGATGGTCCAGCAGATCCAGACCGACCCCGAGTGGACCCGGCGCCAGGCGGGCGGGCACGGGTCGCGAGAGCCACCGTGCCACCCGAACGCCCAGCGGAGCGAACCGCGCCAGGTGCATCACCGACCCCAGCGTGCCGATCTCGGTGACCAGCCCGTCGTCGAGCACCGGCCCGTCGAGCAGCAGCCCGCTGACCCGCTCGTCGGCCACCACGGCCGTCTCCAACGCGATGTTGGCGCCCAACCCGGTGCCGCCGATGACGGCCTGCCGCGCCCCCAGGTGATCCAACAGCGCCACCACCTGCTCGGCGAACCCGGTCACCGAGTAGGCCAGCGGATCCGCAGGTCGGTCGGAGCGACCGTGGCCCAAGAGGTCCGGGACGACGACGTGCAGCCCTGCCGAGGCCAACACATGGGCGAGACGATCCTGGAAGCGGCGTGGCACCAGCAGCGGTGGCACCAGGACGACCCAGGCCTCGCCGGCGCCGTACTCGGTGAACTCGATGCGGTCCCGGCCCCGGGGCGTGGTGAGGAAGAACTGCCCCACGTGCTCCGAGGCCAGGATCCGCTCCGTCATCGAGTGCTCCGCTCGTCTCAGACCGGGATGGTGACCGCCTGCGCCCGGTTCGCCGCACACACTACGGCGCGCAGCGAGGCGGTGACGATGTTGTGGTGGACCCCGATCCCCCAGACGATCTCGCCCGCGATCTCGCACTCGACGTACGCCGCCGCGACGGCATCGCCACCGGAGGAGAGGGCGTGCTCTGCATAGTCGAGGACCCGGATGTCGGCGCCGGCCTGGCCCATCCCGTCCACGAAGGCAGCCACCGGGCCGTTGCCCAGGCCGGTGAAGCTGCGCTCCTCACCGCGGACCACGAGGTTGACCTCCTGGCGGTCGTCGCCCTCCTCGTCGGTGGTGGAGGTGAAGCTCACCAGACTGTAGGGCTCCTCACGCTCGAGGTACTCGGTCCGGAAGATCTCCCAGATCTTCTCCGGCGTCACCTCGCCGCCCTCGGTGTCGGTGTGCTGTTGGATCACCCGGCTGAACTCGATCTGCGCCCGACGCGGCAGGTCCAGGCTGTGCTCGGCCTTCAGCACGTAGGCGACGCCGCCCTTGCCGGACTGGCTGTTCACCCGGATCACTGCCTCGTAGGTGCGGCCGACATCCTTGGGGTCGATCGGCAGGTACGGCGCGTCCCACGGAATCTCGCCGACCGGACGGCCCTGCTCGGCGGCGATCCGGTCGAGGTCCTCCAGCCCCTTCTTGATGGCGTCCTGGTGGGAGCCGGAGAAGGCGGTGTAGACCAGGTCGCCCGCGTAGGGGTGGCGCGGGTGGACCGGTAGCTGGGTGCAGTACTCGACGGTGCGACGCACCTCGTCGATGTCGGAGAAGTCGATCTGCGGGTCGATGCCCTGGCTGAACAGGTTCATCCCCAGGGTCACCAGGTCGACGTTGCCGGTGCGCTCGCCGTGTCCGAAGAGACAGCCCTCGACCCGGTCCGCACCGGCCATCAGCGCCAGTTCGGTGGCAGCCACCGCGGTGCCGCGGTCGTTGTGCGGGTGCAACGAGATCGCGGAGTGCTCGCGGCGGGTCAGGCCCCGGGAGAAGTACTCGATCTGGTCGGCGTAGGTGTTCGGCGTGGACATCTCGACCGTCGCGGGCAGGTTGAGGATGATCTCCCGGCCGGCCTCCGGCTGCCACACGTCGGAGACTCGCTCGCAGATCTCGAGAGCGAAATCGGTCGGAGTCTGGGTGAAGATCTCCGGGCTGTACTGGTAGCCGAAGTCGGTGCCGGCCAGCATCTGGTCGGCGTACTTCATCACCCACTCCGTGCCGCGCGTGGCGATCGCGATGCACTCCGCCTCGGTCACGCCGAACACCACCCGCCGGAAGAGCGGGGCGGTGGCGTTGTAGAGGTGGACGGTGGCCTTGTCGGCGCCGACCAGGGACTCGACGGTGCGCTCGATCAGGTCTTCGCGGGCCTGGGTGAGCACCGAGACCCGTACGTCGTCGGGGATCTTGTCGCCCTCGATGAGCTGACGGACGAAGTCGAAGTCGGTCTGGCTGGCCGCCGGGAACCCGATCTCGATCTCCTTGTAACCCATCGCAACCAGGAGGTCGAACATCGTCATCTTGCGGGTGGGGCTCATCGGGTCGATGAGGGCCTGGTTGCCGTCGCGCAGGTCGGTGGAGAGCCAGCGCGGAGCGCGGGTGATCCGCTGGTCCGGCCAGGTGCGGTCGGGCACGGTGACCGGTTCGAAGGCGGTGTAACGCTGGTGCGGCATCCCGCTCGGCTGCTGGGAAGGAATGGTGGTCATGATCTCGGCTGCTTCCTCGACAGGGTTGTCGATCGTGGAGGTGGGCGCCGGGCGCGCGACTCACTCCGCAGCGAGGGGGTCCGGCTGTCAGACCTCGCTGCGGCCGCTAAGGAGGAGCGCTCGCATCATGACGAGCCCACTGTAACGCACGGCGACCTAACCTGGACCCATGGCTCGGCTCCTGGTGGTCCACCACTCGCCCACCCGCTCCCTGCAGGCCCTCACCGACGCCGTCGTCACCGGTGCACGTGACGACGCGATCGAGGGGGTCGAGGTGATCGTCCGGCCAGCCCTGGAGGCCACGGCCGAGGACGTGCTGGCCGCGGACGGCTATCTGCTGGGCACGAGCGCGAACTTCGGCTACATGAGCGGCGCCCTCAAACACTTCTTCGACTCCACCTTCCTCGCCGTCGGCGGCGCCCTGGACGACTCGGGCGGGGCAGGAGACGACTCCGGAGGGCAGACCTCGGGGCGGCCCTACGGTCTGTGGGTGCACGGTCGCTACGACCTCACCGGCGCGATCCGTGCGGTCACTTCGATCGTCGGTGCGCTGGGCTGGCGCAAGTCCTACGACGTGCTCGAGGTGCTCGGCCCCGTGGACGACGCCGCGGAGCGGGACGCCTACGAACTGGGCGCTACGATCGCCGCATTGCTGACGTGACGCCCCGTGTCCCGTCGCGCACGGGGACGAGGACCGAGGAGAGTCGAATGGGCCTGCGACGCGCCCCGGGCGGTTATGCCCTGGTGGCCGCCGCGCTGACGGTGGCGCTCGCCGGCTGCACCCAGCAGCCGCAGGGCAATGATGCAGACCCCGACCAGGTGGACGCGGTGGCCGCGCCCGAGGTCGGCGTGTGTCGCGTCCTCTCCCCCTCCGACGTCGAGATGCCGGCGAACGCCACCGAGACGGTCGAGTGCAGTGAGCCGCACACTGCGGAGACCTATGCGGTCGGCGAACTGCCCGCCGAGTTCGACGACAGCGACTACTCCTCCAAGGAGCTCAGCGCGTTCGCCTACCGCACCTGCACCGAGGCCTTCATGAAGCACATGCAGGCCGACGAGAGCACCGTGCTGCGCACGATCCTGACCTGGGCGTGGTTCCGCCCGTCGGAGAAGGCATGGGACAAGGGAGCGCGGTGGTATCGCTGCGACGTGGTCGGCGGCCGTATCGAGCACCAGGACGGGTCCGACGACGACGAGTACCGCCCCCTGCCGGAGACGACGGAGGGGCTCCTGGCCGGACGACCGGACGACCGATGGATGACCTGCGCGGTCGGCCCCTCGGTCGCCGACGGTACGAAGGTGGCCTGCAACCAGCGCCACGACTGGCGCGCGGTCACCACGATCAAGCTCGGCGAACCCGAAGATCCCTATCCGGGCGATGAGGTCGTGGATTCTCGTACCCGGGCCTTCTGCCAGAAGTCGGTCGAGGCCTGGTTGAACTATCCGTCCACCTTCGACTTCAACTACACCTACTTCCACGAGGCCGAGTGGGACGCCGGCAACCGCCGATCGGTCTGTTGGGCGCAGACCGATGACTGATCGCCTCCGTTGGTGGAGCCGACACGCCCTGGTCGTCGCGGTTCTGCTCGCGGCCGTCGGGTGCAGCGCCGACGACGCCGAGCCGGACCAACCGGACTCCTCACCCGCCGCCACACCGTCGGCGGCGCCGGAGCCACCGGCCACTCCGGAGCGCGGCGCGTGCTACCGCCTGCGCTTCCGCGCCGCCGTCGCACCGACCTCCGAGGCCTCCCCCCGGGACTGCGCGCAGGCGCACACCTCGGAGACGTACGCCGTCGGCCAGCTCGAGACCGTCGTCGACGGCCATCTGCTGGCGGTCGACTCCACAGCGGTCCAGGAGCAGGTGGCGACGGCCTGCCCGGCAGGACTCGGCGAGTTCCTCGGAGGCACCGAGGACGACCTCCGGTTGAGCATGATCCGGCCGGTCTGGTTCACCCCCTCGGTGGAGAGCTCCGACCAGGGCGCGAACTGGTACCGGTGCGACGCCGTGGTGGTGAACGGGTCGTCGTCACTGATCGCGACGACCGGCAGCCTGCGCGGCATCCTGGACCGCGAGGCGGACCGGGAGACCGTGGCGATGTGCGGCACCGCCGCGCCCGACGACAAGGGCTTCACCCGCGTGCCCTGCTCGGAGGAGCACAGCTGGAAGGCGATCTCCGTGGTCGCCTTCCCCGACGGCGACTATCCAGGCGAAGCGGCCGCCCGGGATCGAGGCGCAGCGCCCTGCGAGGACGCCGCCAACCAGCAGGCCGAGGACCCGCTCGACTTCGAGTGGGGCTATGAGTGGCCCACCGAGGCCCAGTGGCAGGCGGGGCAGACCTTCGGGCGCTGCTGGGCGCCCACGAACTGAGGCGCCTAGCAGAACCGTCGTCGCCCGTCGGGTGCGAGGGCGCGGTCGCGCAACACCACCGGCCACCGCTCGCCGTGGGTGCGACAGACCCGCCTGAAGCCGCGCTTGCGGTATTCGATCGCGATCACTTGGTCGCCGTACACCTTGGAGTAGGCGCGGCACTCCCGCCACTGCCCGCACTCCTCGCTGACCGCGAAGTCGTAGCCGACCTTCGTGCCGTCGAAGCCGGCGAGGTTCTTCTGCCCTGCCGGAAGCCCCGCGTCGTGGGCGTCGGCGACGATGAGCCGGGCGAACGCACGCGCGTGTCGTCGACGCAGCAGCCCGCGGCTGCGGGTGAACGAGTCCAGATTGTCGAACTCGACCGCGTCGAACCCGTCGGTGGCACAATCCTGGGTCCACCCCGCCACGATCGCTGCCAACCGCGCTCGCTTGCGCTGCTGGCGCAGATCGAACAACCACTCGCCCCACACTTCGTCGACCACCGGCCGGCCGTCCCGCTTCAGGATCAGTCCCCAATGGTGTCGCCGCCACCAGCGCCGGGCCTGCGGCTGGGTCTGGAACGCATTGACGTAGCAGACGTTGAAGGCGCCCTCGGCCGGAGCCGCACGACGGTCCCGGACCACGATCCCGACACGTCCCGGCACCTCACGCACACCGCCGAGCTGGTAGTCGACGTCCCGCTCCGACGGCAGCGTCGCAAGGTCCCCGGACGACGCCGCATCTCGGGCATCGTCCGTCGGCGCCAGGGTCGCCAGCACGACGATGGCCAGGGCCGCGCTGAGAATCCCCCGCAGCATGCTCATCCCCGGGAGGTCAGAAGCCGAGCCGACGGAGCTGACGGGGGTCACGCTGCCAGTCCTTGGCGATCTTGACGTGCAGGTCCAGGTAGACCGGTGTGCCGAGCAGCGCCTCGATCTGCTGGCGCGCCGCGGTGCCGACCTGGCGCAGCCGGGCGCCCTTGCGTCCGATCACGATGCCCTTCTGGGAGTCGCGCTCCACGAAGAGGTTGGCGTGGATGTCCAGCAGCGGCTTGTCGTCAGGACGTCCCTCGCGCAGCCCCATCTCCTCCACCACGACGGCGATGGAGTGCGGCAGCTCGTCGCGCACGCCGTCCAGCGCCGCCTCGCGGATCAGCTCCGCGGCCAGCACCTCCTCGGGGGCGTCGGTGAGGTCGCCGTCGGGATAGAGCGGTGGCCCTTCGGGCATCAGGCCGACCAGGATGTCGCCGAGCAGATCCACTTGGTCGCCTCCGACCGAGGAGACCGGGACGATCTCGGCCCACTCGGTGCCGGTGGTGCGCCCCAGCTCGGCGATGTCGAGCAGGTGCTCGGCGATCCGCTCCGGCGTGGCCAGATCGGTCTTGGTCGCCACAGCGATCTTGGTGGTACGACGGACCTTGGCCAGCTCGTTGACCAGGAAGGTGTCGCCCGGCCCGATCTTCTCGTCGGAGGGGAAGCAGACGGCGACCACGTCGACCTCGGACCAGGTGGTCTTGACCAGGTCGTTGAGCCGTTCGCCGAGCAGGGTGCGCGGCCGGTGCAGCCCGGGGGTGTCGACGAGCACCAGCTGACCGTCCGGGCGGTGCACGATGCCCCGGACCACGGTGCGGGTGGTCTGGGGCTTGTCGGAGGTGATCACGATCTTCTGCCCGACCAGGGCGTTGGTCAGCGTCGACTTGCCCACGTTGGGACGGCCGACGAAGCAGGCGAAGCCGCTCCGATAGCCCTCGGGGAGGTCCACCGCACCGAAGACGGGTGCGGCCGGCGGCGGCAGCGCCCCGAACTCCTCGTCGAAGTCCTCGTCGAAGTCCTCGTCGAAGTCCTCGTCGAAGTCCTCGTCGCTCATGATCCCGCCTCCGTCCGAGCCTGGTCATAGTCGGCCCAGATCTCCTCGTCACTCTTGCCGGCGGCCTTGCCTGCCCGCCAGATCGGCCCGGGATCGACAGCGCGCGGCTGGCGCTCCTTCACGGCCCGCCAGTAGCCCATCACGTCGTAGTGGGTGCTCGGCATGCGTCGTACCCGCATCAGGTGCTTGCGGATCGCCCGCATCTGGGCCGACTCCCCTGCCATCCAGAAGTAGCCGGCGCCCTCAGGCCACTCCAGCGTCTCGACGACCTCGGCCAGTCGCGAACCGTGCTCCTCCGGGGCGTCCCAGCTCACCTGCGCACCGGCGGGCAGGTACGACGCCAGCTCCTCGGGTCGGTCGGGCACCTCGGCGTAGAGATGGACCGGTAGGTCCGCGTGGGTCTCCGCGATCCGGGCCATCGCCGGCATCGCGGTCAGGTCGCCGACCAGCAGCAGCCACCCGGCGTCCGCGGGTTTGAGGAACGATCCCTTGGGCTCGGTGATCGTGACCTGCTGTCCGACCGGATCGCCGAAGGCGCCGAGCGCCCATTCGGTGACCAGGCCGACCTCGTGCACGACGACGTCGAGCACCAGCTCGCCACCGCTCCAGGACCGCACCGTGTAGTAGCGCGACTGGTATTGGCCGGGAACGATCAGCCCCACCCACTCGTCGGGGATGCCCGTGGAGGTGAAGCCGGCCAGCCCCGGACCTCCGAGCGTGAGTCGGATCAGGTGGGGACTGAGCTGCACTCGCCCCAACACCTCGGCGGTGTACTGCTCGGCCCGGACGCTCACCGGCTCAGGCTATCGGCCCCGGTTGTCCCGACGCTCAGACCCCGAAGTCGTGGCGCAGCGGATAGCCGCTGCGACCATCGACGGTGCGGGTGGCGAGCACGTGGTGCAGCTGGATCTCGTTGCGCTCGAAGGCGATCCGGGACCCGGCCATGTAGAGCCCCCAGACTCGGGCGGTGCCCTCGCCGGTCTCGGCCACGCAGGCGTCCCAGTTCTCGACCAGGTTGCGCCCCCACCCCGCCAGCGTCTTCGCGTAGTGCACCCGGATGTTCTCGTGGTGCTGCACCTCCAGGCCGGCGTCCTCGGCGGCCCGCACGATCGTCCCCGAGCCGGTGAGCTCGCCGTCGGGGAAGACGTAGCGGTCGATGAAGGCACCCGCGCTGGCCTTGCGCGGGTTGTCATGGCGGGTGATGCAGTGGTTGAGGATCCGGCCCTCGGGCTTGACCTTGTCCCGCATGAAGCCGAAGTACCCCGGGTAGTTGGCCACGCCGATGTGCTCGGTCAGGCCGATCGAGCTGATCGCGTCGAAGTCGCCCTCGGGGACGTCGCGGTAGTCGGAGAAGCGGACTTCGGCGATGTCGTCGAGGCCCTCGCGCTTGATCTCCTCGTCCGCCCAGCTCGCCTGCTCCCGCGAGAGCGTCACCCCCAGTGCGCGCACGCCGTAATTCGCGGCGGCGTGGCGGACCATGCCACCCCAACCGCAACCGAGGTCCAGCAGCCGGTCGCCGGGCCCGAGGCCGAGCTTGCGGCAGATCAGGTCGTACTTGTTCGCCTGTGCCTCCTCGAGCGTCGCTTCCTCGGTCGGGAAGACCGCACAGGTGTAGGTCATCGACGGACCCAGGACGTACTCGTAGAAGGTGTTCGAGACGTCGTAGTGGTGGTGGATGGCGTCCGCGTCGCGCTCCTGGGAGTGACGCCCCCACGCGGTGAAGGAACGCAGACCTTCCAACCGGTGGCGCCAGCCGGGCAGGTGCTCCTGAGGCGGGGGTGGCGGCGGCAGCAGATGGCCGACACCGAGCTCGCGCACGATCCGGACCAGCTCCGCGGGACGCGGAAGGCCGAAGTCGGTGTGGTCCTTCAGCAACGAGAACGGTCCGTACGGGTCACCGGGGTGGGCGCCGTGGAGCACCAGATCGCCACTGACGTAGGCGCGGGCCAGCCCCAGATCGCCGGGGGCGCTGAGGATGTAGGAGAGACCCCGCTCGTTGACCAGCTCCACGCTGTACTGGCTGTCGGTCGGGCCGGCCTGGCTGCCGTCGTAGGCCCGCAGGCCGAGCGGCAGGCCGCCGGAGAAAAGGGACGCGATCGCCGGAGCGATCCCACCAGTGGTCATCGACGCTGCACCGCCTTGTCGTAGAGGTTGGTCAACCGGTTGTCGGGGTCGTAGCGGCGCTTCACCGCCGCCAGGTCATCGGTGTGGTAGAGCCGTCCGAAGGTCTCCTCGTCGTAGAACGCCTCGGAGTAGAGCGACTTGTGCCCGCCCAGGGCCGTGACCTGCTCCTCGATCGCGCGGTTGAGCGGCGCGTCGGTCGCCTCCGGGCCGACGTGCACCGTGCCCCAGAACCCTGCATTGACAAAGAGCCGCCCCGGCTCGAGCGGGTACGTCGCCCACGCGCGGCGCGCGACGAGCGGACACAGCCACACCGGCCGCATCCCGACCTCGGCGTCGAACCAGTCCAGGAACTCACCGATCCGCTCGGCCGGCACCTCGATGTCCTGCACCACACGTTCGCGCTGCGGACGTCCGGCGCGGCGATCGAGCCGGTCCGCGATCGAGAAGCGCCGGTCCAGGCCCAGCAGCCGCATGTAGACGTCCGAACGACGCCACCGGCGCGGCCAGACCCGACGCAGCAGCGGGTGCTGCGCTCCGAAGGCCCCGGAGCACCAGAACCAGTCGGTGTCCCAGCGCCAGAGGTAGTCGAACATCGTGAGCAGATCCTGATCACGCTGCTGCACCGAGCGGAAGTAAATCTGCTGGCCCGCGTAGTCGCTGGGTCCGGCGACGCCTGGCACCGCTGCCGGGTCGTCGGTCCACCGGGCCAGGGTCAAGTAGTACTCCCCCGGCGCGAACGCGACGCCGTCCATTCCGTGCACTACGTGCCCGTCGTGCTCGCCGGTCTCGGCCACCTGCGCCATGGTCTTGGCGAGCAGTCCGGCGTCGTCGAACCGCACGTGGCGCAACGCCACATATGCCGCCACCGGTTCGAGCCGGATCCGCAGCCGGGTGGCGTAGCCGAGCGAACCGTAGGAGTTCGGGAAAGCGTCGAACAGGTCATCACCCGGCCGCGTGGTGACCACCTCACCCGCCCCGGTGAACACGTCCATCTCCAGCACGGACTCGTGCGGCAGGCCGTTGCGGAACGAGGTGGACTCGATGCCCAGACCGGTCACTGCACCGCCGAGGGTGATGGTCCGCAACTGTGGCACCACGAGGGGGATCAGCCCATGCGGCAGGGTCGCGTCGACGAGCGTCTCGTAGGTGCACATTCCTTGCACCTCGGCGACCGGCCCGTCCGGGCCGTCGCGCTCCACCGACAGCACCCCGTCGAGGCCGGAGACGTCCAAGCCGGGAGTGCTCACCGCACTTCTGGCCCGGAACAGGTTCGTCGTGCTCTTGGCCAAGCGGACAGGGGATCCCGTCGGAATAGCGTCGTACGACGCGGCAAGCCGAGCCACGGCCCGCCGGTGCAACTCCGGTGCGCGGAGGGTCATGGCCACAACCTACTCCCGATCGGCGACACCCGGGATCCGCCCCCGTTGCAGGCTCAGATCTCAGATCCTGTGCTGCCCGGCGACCTGGCCGCGCGGGTCACCCACGTGCACTGCCACACCGTCGGCGCCAGCGAAGTCGCCGAGCACCGCGGCATCCTGGTCGGCCAGGGCACCCGACTCGCCGAGCACCACGCAGGCCTCGACGCCTGTGGAGCCCGAGGCGACGGCCATCGCCACCACCGCCTGCACCGCGGTGAGTCCGAGCGAGGGCAGTGCGACGGACGCCGCAGCGTAGGTGCGGCCGTCGGTGTCGCGGACCGCGGCCCCCTCGGCGGCGCCGATCCTGGCCCGGGTGGCGCGGGCGAGGGTGACGAGCTTCTTGTCCTCGGCGCTCAGGTCGCTCATCACTCGTCCTCCGTGTCGTCGGTGCGGCTGATCAGCAGGGTGCCGATCTGGTTGCGCCGCCCCGAGGCCTGCTCGGCCTCGAATCGTAGGCCGTGCGCCTCGACGACGGAGCCGGGGATCGGCACCCGACCCAGGTGCTTGGCCATCAGGCCGCCGACCGAGTCGACGTCCTCCTCCTCGATGTCGGCGCCGAAGAGCTCGTCGAGGTCGTCGACCGGATATCGCGAGGAGACCCGGTAGATCCCGGACGCAAGCTCCTCCACCTCGATCTGGGCGGCGTCGTACTCGTCGGTGATCTCACCGACGATCTCCTCCAGCAGGTCCTCGATGGTGATCAGACCGGCCGTGCCGC
Organism: Nocardioides sp. BGMRC 2183; assembly: GCA_008123405.1. Taxonomy (GTDB): domain Bacteria; phylum Actinomycetota; class Actinomycetes; order Propionibacteriales; family Nocardioidaceae; genus Nocardioides. Next base: position 299,099 of record VSSA01000005.1, on the reverse strand, counting down.
CGTACTCGTCGACGACGACTGCCACATGTTGACGCCGCGCCTGCATCTCGCGGAGCAGCGCGTCGACCGGCTTGGACTCCGGCACCCAGTGCACCGGCCGCATGATCTCCTCCACCCGCAGCACGGTCTCCACCTCCGGCTGCTCGAAGTCACGGCGGACCACGTCCTTGAGGTAGACGAAGCCCCGGATGTCATCGAGGTTCTCGCCGATCACCGGGACCCGCGAGAAGCCGGAGCGGAGGAAGAGCGAGAGGGTCTGACGCAGGTTCTTGAAATGCTCGATGTAGACCACGTCGCCGCGCGGCACCATTACCTCACGGACCGTGGTGTCCCCGAGCTCGAAGACCGAATGGATCATCCGGCGTTCCTCGGCCTCGATCAGCTCGGTGGCCTCGGCGATGTCGACCATCTCGCGGAGCTCGGTCTCGGTGGAGAACGGGCCTTCGCGGAAGCCCTTGCCGGGGGTGATCGCGTTGCCGAACGCGATCAGGAGTCGCGGGATCGGTCCGAGCACCGAGGTCAACGCGGACAGCGGCCAGGCCGACGCCAGCGCCACCGTCTCGGGGTGCTGACGACCCAACGTGCGGGGCGCGACGCCGATCGCCACGAAGGAGATCACCAACATCACACCGATGGCGACCGCGAGCGTCTGCCACCACCCGGCGATCTCCTCGGAGACGAAGAGGGTCACCAGCACGATCGCCGCCACCTCGCTGAGCAGCTCCAGCAGCAGTGCGGTGTTCAGATGTCGCGGAGCGTCGTCGAGGACCCCGACCAGACGCTTGGCCCCCGCGCGACCTTCCTGGGCCAACTCGAGGGCGCGGGCGCGGGAGAACGAGCCGATCGCGGCGTCGGCAGCTGTGAAGAGACCGGCCAGAACGACGAGCAGGGCAGCGGTGGCCAGCTGCCAGATGTCACCACTGCTCATCGGCGGATCAGTCGCGCGGCTGCGCGCGCCACTCGGCGAGCAGCTCGTCTTGGAGGCCGAACATCTCCTTGTGCTCCTCCGGCTCGGCGTGGTCGTAGCCCAGCAGGTGAAGGATCCCGTGGACGGTGAGCAGCTCGAGCTCGGCGAGCGTCCCGTGGCCGGCCTCGGCCCCCTGCCGCTCGGCCACGCTCGGACACAGGATCAGGTCGCCGAGGACACCCTCCTCGGGGTCCTCGTTGACCTTGCCGGGTCGCAGCTCGTCCATGGGGAAGGCAAGCACATCGGTGGGGCCGTCCTTCTCCATCCACTTCTCGTTGAGCTCGGCGATGGTCTGCTCATCGACGGCCTTGACGCACAGCTCGGCCAACGGGTGCACCCGCATCCGGTCCATCACGAACCGGGAGAGTCCGGAGAAGTGGCGGACGTCGAGCCCGCTGCCGGACTCGTCGAGGATCTCGATGCTCACTGGTCGCTCACTGGTCGGTCGCTGGTCGCTCACTGGTCGCTCACTGGTCGGTCGCTGGGTCGGTCGCTGGCCCGGGGCGCCTTGCCCGGACTCCGCGCGGCACGCCGGGCCTCCTCGCGCGCGTCGAAGTCGTCGTAGGCGGCGACGATCCGCGCCACCAGCTTGTGCCGGACCACGTCGTGACTGGTCAGTCGCACGAAGGCGAGATCCTCGACGCCGTCGAGAATGCCCTCGACCACGCGCAGACCGGAGTTGGTCCCCGAAGGCAGGTCGACCTGGGTGACGTCGCCGGTGACCACGATCTTGGAGCCGAAGCCAAGACGGGTCAGGAACATCTTCATCTGCTCGGGCGTGGTGTTCTGCGCCTCGTCGAGGACGATGAAGGAGTCGTTGAGGCTGCGGCCACGCAGGTAGGCCAGCGGAGCGACCTCGATGGTCCCGGCCGCCAGCAGCTTCGGGATCGACTCCGGGTCGATCATGTCGTGCAGCGCGTCGTAGAGCGGGCGCAGATAGGGGTCGATCTTCTCGCTCAGCGTGCCGGGCAGGAAGCCCAACTTCTCCCCGGCCTCCACCGCGGGGCGCGAGAGGATGATCCGGTTGACCTGCTTGGCCTGCAGCGCCTGCACTGCCTTCGCCATCGCCAGGTAGGTCTTGCCCGTGCCGGCCGGCCCGATCCCGAAGGTCACGGTGTGCCGGTCGATCGTCTCCACGTAGCGCTTCTGGTTGAGCGTCTTCGGCCGGATGGAGCGTCCCCGGTTGGAGAGGATGTTGAGACTCAGCACGTCGGCCGGCCGCTCGTCGGGGCCGCCGTCCTCCCGCTTCAGCATGCCGGCGACCCGCTCGACGGTCTCCGCGTTCAGGCCCTGCCCGGTGCGCAGGATCGCCACCAACTCGTCCAGCAGTCGCTCGGCGAGGGCGACAGCGGCCGGCTCGCCGGTGAGCGTCACCCGGTTGCCCCGGACGTGGACGCTCACCGGGAAAGTGCGCTCCAACAGGCCGAGGTGCTCGTCCCCGGGCCCGAACAGGCTCACCATGTCGATGCTGTTGGGTACGACGACGGTCTGGCGGGTCCCGCTGACCGGGGAGGGTGCGTGTTGGTTCGTCATCCGGGCAATCTGTGAGTGGTGGCGGCACGGCGGTGCCGTGCTCGGTGCGGTCTCCATGCTACGGCCCCCGGCATCATCGCGCCCACCGAGAATGCGTCCACGGCCTCGGGCTACCGGTCGGGCCGCTCCATCAGCCAGGCGGCCAGGTGAATCCGCGGCCGGCGAGCAGGTGCAGGTGGGCGTGGAAGACGGTCTGCCCCGCGTCGGCACCGGTGTTGAAGACGAGTCGGTAGTCGTCGTACCCCTCGGCGGCGGCGACCGCCTTCGCGGCGGTCACCAGTTCGGCGGTGGCGACCGGGTCGGCCTCGGCGAGGGCGCCGGCGTTGGGCTGGTGCTCACGCGGGACGACGAGCACGTGCAGCGGCGCCTGGGGATTGATGTCGCGGAAGGCGACCGTGTGCTCGGTGCGGTGGACCACGTCGCCGGGGATCTCCCCGGACACGATCTTGCAGAACAGGCAGTCGGTCTCGGTCCTCGTCTCAGTGCTCACCGCCCCAGCCTCGCAGAGAAACGAGAACTCGTGGGACCTGCGTGTCAACCGGCGACGGCCCGCGCGCGTGCAACTAGCGTGAGTACCCATGCGGCACTGCCCTACTCCCCTGCCCCGGGCGCATCCCGGGCCGGGGCGTCGAGCGCGTGGCCGACATCCGGCAGATACGACGCAACCATGACCGAACCTGCCCGCCGCAGCGCCGACGAGGCTGTCGAGCGGCTCTACCTGGACCACTGGGAACAGATGGTGCGGGTCTCCTTCCTGATGGTGCGTGACCTCGGCCAGGCCGAGGAGATCGTGCAGGACGCGCTGGTCGCTCTGCACCAGCGCTGGGACCGACTGGAGGATCACGCGCATGCCGTGGCCTACCTTCGCCAAGCGGTGATGAACCGCTCCCGGTCCGCGCTGCGGCACCGATCGGTGGTGCAGCGGTTCCTGGACCGCCAGGCGGCACCGGCGACGGCGCCCGCCGCCGATGCCCCGCTGCTGGTCGCCGATCGTCGCCGCCGCGTGCTCGATGCGCTGCACCAGCTACCGCGCCGCCAGCGCGAGGTGCTCGTGCTGCGCCACTACCTGGAGCTCTCCGAGGCTGAGATCGCCGAGACCCTCGGCATCAGCAAGGGCGCGGTGAAGAGCCACGCCTCCCGTGGCTCCGCCGCGCTGCGGGGCGTGTTGGTGACCATCGGCGCCGATCTGAGGGAGGACTGAGATGGCCACGCCCCACCAGGACCTGCCGACACCCGAGGACCGGGCCCTGCGCGCGGCCCTCACCGACGCGGTCGCCGACGTGACACCGGCCGACCGTCTCGGTGAGGTACGACGCCGCACCGCCGCCGCACCACCGACCCGCTCTGGCCGTCGGCGTTGGCTCCCCGTCGTTGCCGGAGCCGGTGCGCTGACGGCGGCCGTGGTCGCGGCGAGTGTCGGCCTCGGTGACCTGGGCACTCCGGCCGACCCCCCGACCGCCGGGAGCGGAGACGGCTCGGCGGAGTCCGGTCTCTCGGCCGCCGCCGTCTACTTCGTCTCCGACAGCGCCACCGGCGACCGGCTGTACCGGGAGTTCGCCTCGGTGCCGGCGACCGGAGGTTCTGCGGCGGTGCTCGGTGCTCTGCGCGCGATCACCGCCGATCCCGGGCCCGCCGACCCCGACTACCGGACGTGGTGGCCAGCCGACTCCTTCGCCGACGCAGTGGTCTCCGACGACGAGGTCGTGGTCGAGGTCGCCGACGCCGCGCTGAACCGCCCGGACGGCGCCAGCGCCGAGCAGGCACGCCTCGGGCTGCAGCAGGCCGTCTACACCGCCGAGGCCGCGCTGGGGCGGACCATTCCGGTCCGCTTCGAACACGGTGGCGCCGCGGCCGGAAGGGTCCTGGGCGTTCCGGTCACCGACCTCGTCCCGCGGGACACCCGCTATCGGGTGACCGCGCCGGTCAACCTCAGCAGTCCGGTCGAAGGCGCAGAGGTCAGCGGCACCTTCCGCGCGTCGGGCACCATCGCCAGCTACATCGACCGGGTGCAGTGGCGGCTGACCGACGCCCGCGGGAGGGTGGTCCGTCGCGGGCAGTCCCTCCGTGACCCTGCCGGCGGCCCGGACGGCACGCCGAACGCCCCGGGTTGGGCCACCGAGCCGATCGATGTGTCCACACTGGGCTCGGGCACCTACCGCTTCACCGCACAGGTGCGCGACAACGGGAAGCTCACCTCGGTGCGCGCCCGGTTCAGCGACGACCGCGACGTGGTCGTCCCCTGAGAACGTGCCGCCGTCGACGACGGCCGGTCTGCCCTTCCCCCGATCCGCTCGAACCCGAGGAGTTGTTCTGATGCGCCCCCATCGCCCGTTGAGCGCCCGCCACGCCCTGGTCGCCGTCGCCGTCCTTGCACTGGGCGCGTTGAGCGCCTGCGGGGAGGACAGCCCCGACGCGGAGGACCCGGCGACCTCGCCCGCAGCGGAGTCGAGCGCCACCGAGGAGAGCACGCCGACCGAGGACGCCACGACCGCGGAGGCGAGCGAGACGACCGAGACCGGCGACAGTGCCGCCGGTGACCAAATCGCCTCGCCGTTCTTCGTCGGCACCACGCCGCAGGGCGAGCGGCTCTATCGCGAGCTCCTGCCCGACACCACGCTCGACGGCGCGGTGACCGCGCTGATGGGCAAGCCGACCGATCCCGACTACCGCACGCTGGTGCCGAAGGGCAGCCTGGCTGGCGCGTCCTTCGACGGAGCTGGGAAGAAGGGCGCCTTCACCGTCGAGCTGGCCGACGCGTCGTGGAGCGAGCGGCCCGACGACCTCTCCGCCGCCCAGGCGCGGCTGGCGGTGCAGCAGCTGGTCTGGACCCTGCAGACCGTGCACGGCGGCGAGACCTACGATCCGACTCAGCGCACCGCGGCGCCGGTGAACTTCGTCGTGGACGGCAAGGAGACCGACTACCTCGGCGTGCCGAGCGGCGCCAAGGCCCTGCCCGAGCTGCGGGTCCTCGCACAGGTCAACATCATCGAAGGCGTCGACGCTCCGGTCTCCGGTCGGGGCTTCGAGGTGAGCGGTATGGCCAGCTCCTTCGAGGCGAACGTGCCGTGGAAGCTGGTCACCACCGGCGGTGCCGTGGCGGTCCAGTCGAACGCCACCGCCGAGGGGTGGATGGGCGGCCTCTACCCGTGGACAGCACGCATCGACCTGAGCGACGTAGCGCCCGGGACGTACACGCTGGTTGCCAGCACCGATGACCCGTCCGGCGGCGAGGGCGGCGGCCCGACCGAGGACAGCAAGGTGATCACCGTCAAGTGACGGTGACCGCTGACGGGTGAGCCGCGGCGCCGGGTTCCACCGCCTGGATCCAGCGCTGTCAGGCGCCCCAGCGGTCGGTCTGCGCGAGTAGCGCAGCGACCGCTGCGAGGCCGGCCGTCGAGGTGCGCAGCACCTCGGCACCCAGACGGACCGCGTGAGCGCCGGCGCCGGTGAAGACGGAGAGCTCCTCAGGGGTCAGTCCGCCCTCGGGTCCGACCACCAGTAGGACCGAGCCCTGCGCCGGGAGGTCGACCTGAGGCAGGGACCCCGTAGCGTCCTCGTGCAGCACCAGCGCCACATCGGCCGCGCGGACCAGGTCGGCCACCTGCGTCGTACTGGCGAGGGGGGCGACCTCCGGATGCCAGGCGCGACGTGACTGCTTGGCTGCCTCGCGGGCCGTTGCCGACCACTTCGCGTGCGACTTGGCGGCGCGTTCGCCCTTCCACACCGCGATGCTGCGCTCGGCTGCCCACGGCACGATCCGGGCAACCCCGATCTCGGTGAGGACCTCGACCGCCAGCTCGCCGCGGTCGCCCTTGGGCAGCGCCTGGACGACGGTGATCCGCGGCATCGGCTCGGAGCGGTCGACGACGTCGGTCACGCGCACTGCGAAGGAACGCTTGGCCGTGCGCACCACCTCACCGACAGCGACCCGGCCGGCGCCGTCACAGAGCTGGACCGGCTCCCCCACCCGCAGGCGACGTACGACGACGGCGTGATGCGCCTCGTCGCCGTCGATCTCGATCTCGCCGCCGGGGGTGATCGCCCCGAGGTCGGGCACCAGGTGCTGGGGAAGGGTCACCGAGACGGTCCTTGACTCAGCACGGGTCAGTGACTGAAGGCGTCGCGCAGTCGCCCGAAGACCGACTTGTGGGCCGGCCGCACCTCGCCGATGGGGTGCTCCTCCTCGCGCAGCGCAGCGAGCTCACGGAGCAGCTCCTCCTGGCGGGCGTCCAGCCGGGTGGGGGTCTCCACCCCGACTGCGACCACGAGATCGCCGCGCCCGCCGCGCAAGCCTGGCACGCCCCGACCGCGGAGCACGACCTCGTGCCCCGATTGCGTGCCGGCAGGGATGGTGAGACCGAACTCCGTCTCCACCCCCGAGCCGGCCCCCTGCTCCAGATCTGCCTCCAGCGTCGGCAACGTGAGCTCCGTGCCCAGTGCGGCCGCAGTCATCGGCACGGTGACCGTGCAGTGGAGGTCGTTGCCGTGCCGGGTGAAGGTGTCGTGCGGAGCCACGTGGATCTCGACATAGAGGTCGCCAGCGGGCCCGCCCCCCGGACCGACCTCGCCCTGCTCGGAGAGCTGCACCCGGGTGCCGGTGTCCACCCCGGCGGGGATCTTCACGGTGAGCGTCCGGCGCGAGCGGACCCGACCGTCGCCGGAGCAGTCGCGGCACGGATCGGCGATCACGGACCCGTAGCCGCGGCAGGCCGGGCACGGGCGCAGGGTGCGGACCTCGCCGAGGAACGAGCGCTGCACGTGCGCGATCTCGCCGCTGCCATGACAGGTCTCGCAGCCGACCGGCTCGGTGCCCGGCGCTGCCCCCGCACCACCGCAGGTGGTGCAGCGCACGGCGGTGTCCACCTTGAGCTCACGGGCCACCCCGAAGGCCGCCTCGGCGAGGTCCACCTCGAGCCGGATCAGCGCGTCCTGGCCGCGGCGCACCCGCGACCGCGGGCCCCGCCCACCGGCGCCACCGGCGGCGCCGCCGAAGAAGGCATCCATGATGTCGGTGAAGGAGAACCCGGCGCCCTGACCACCGGCGAAGCCACCGCCGAAGGGATCTCCGCCGCGGTCGTAGGCGGCCCGCTTCTGCGGGTCCGAGAGCACCTCGTAGGCGGCCGAGACCTGCTTGAAGCGCTCCTGGCTCTCCGGGTCGGGGTTGACGTCGGGATGCAACTGGCGAGCCAGCTTGCGATACGCCTTCTTCAGGGTGTCGGCGTCGGCGTCACGGTCGACGCCGAGGAGCTCGTAGAGGTCCTGGGACACGGTCGGGAATCAGCCTTTCAGCTCTCGTCGAGGATGCGTGAGACATAGCGCGCCACCGCGCGCACAGCCGCCATCGTGGTCGGGTAGTCCATTCGGGTCGGGCCGACCACGCCGAGCGAGGCCAGCCCGTCGCCCGGGCCGTAGCCGGTGGCGACGACGCTGGTCGCCGCGAGCTCCTGGAAGGGACCTTCGGCGCCGATCCGCACGGTGAGCGCGCCGCCGGAGTTCGCCTCGCCGAGCAGCTTGAGTAGCACGACCTGCTCCTCCAGCGCCTCCAACAGGGGACGGATCGCGGTGTCGAAGCTGTCACCGAAGCGGGCCAGGTTGGCAGTCCCGCCGACCACGATGCGCTCGTCGGAACGGTGGTCGCTCATCGCCTCGACGAGGGCTGCGACCACCCCGGTCGTGGTGGGGTCGGCTGCTCCGGCTCCGTCGGCGAGGTCGGCCAGCGCGGTGATCGCCTCCCCGATCGTCTCGCCGGTCGCCGCGAGGTTGATCCGCGAGCGGAGTCGCGCGAGCCCGTCGTCGTCGATCTCCTCATCGAGCTCGACGAGACGCTGCTCCACCCGTCCCGTGGAGAGGATCAGGACCGTGAGCAGTCGGGTCGGCGTCATTGCGACGATCTCCACGTGCCGCACGGTCGAGCGGGACAGCACCGGGTATTGCACGACAGCGACCTGCCGAGTCAGCTGCGCGAGCAGACGGACCGACCTATTGATCACATCGTCGAGGTCCACGGCGCCGTCGAGCAGCGCCGAGATCGCCCGACGCTCCGCTGCACTCATCGGCCGCACGGTGGTCAACCGGTCGACGAAGAGGCGATAGCCCTTGTCGGTGGGGACCCGGCCGGCGCTCGTGTGCGGCTGGGTGAGGTAGCCCTCGTCCTCCAGGGCCGCCATGTCGTTGCGGATCGTGGCCGGGGACACGTTGAGTCCGTGTCGCTCGACCAGCGTCTTCGACCCCACCGGCTCCTCGGTGGCGACGTAGTCCTCCACGATTGCTCGGAGCACGGCGAGCCTGCGGTCCTCCTGCATGCCCACCTCCCGCATCGACATTGGCACTCCACCCGACTGAGTGCCAAGCCTACCGCCGTGTGCACCAGGCACCACGTCGGCGACCCGTGTCCACCCAACGGGACACGGTGCGGACTCGCTCGAAACTCACGGTAGGTTAGGCTCACCTAATAGGTGCCCACCGATCCGGAGGTAACGGTGACCGTCGAGCAGAACGCGACCAGAGTCGACGCAGACCGCCTGGCAGCGGCCGCGCGCAGCATCCTCGCCTGCCCGGCCGAGGTCCAGCTCGTGGTGGACGGCATCGACGACATCACCGCCGGGATCGCGGATCCCGACACGGCCGCGCTGACCATGGAGGACTCCGAAGGTCGCCCGGTCTTCGCCTGCCCGCCGGACTCGGCCTTGGCCATGGCCGGGCTCGAAGGCCGCAGCGCCCTGCTCACTCTCGCCAGCGGTCTGGGAGCGCCCGACGCCGCCTCCCGCGCCGCCAGCCTGACCCTCTCCGGCCGCTTGGAGACCAGTGGGCAGGAAGCCTGTGGCTGTTGCGAGGAGGTCCAGGCGGTGGTGATCCTGCACGTCAACTTCGTCCTGCTCTCCCGCGACGACGCACCCGGCAGCCAGTTCCGGGTGCCGCTGCCCGCCTTCGACTCCCCCGCACACACGCTGAACCGGGGCTACCTGCAACGCTCGGTCGAGCACACCAACGTGGCCCACCAGGACGAGCTGCGCCGGGCGGTCTCGACGATGTCCGACACCCGTCTCGCCGACGTGATCGGCGTCGGTCTGCGCGACCTCACTCCCGAGGGCGTCGAGCTGGAGTGGGTGGACGTGACAGGCGCACACCGTCGCTCCATCTCCTTCCCCGCCGCGGCGACCACGCCGCTCGAGCTCGGCGAGATGCTGCGCGACCGGCTGCATGCCGGGCTCTGCTGAGCCTGGATCCACCGATTCGCCGCGTAGCGAGCGGCACCAGACGGGTGTCCCGGCAAGGCGGAGCGCCGAAGGCGGGCCGGAGGCCCGTCGAGGTGCGACAACGCAGTCCGGGGCGCACGGATGGGGTCGCGCAGTAGCGGGGAATCGGTGGATACAGGCTGAGCTTGGATTCGCCGATTCGTCGCGTTGCGAGGGCGGGCTGGTTGCCCGTCGAGCGTCGGTGACGCAGCCAGGGCGCCGGGGTGACGCGCAGTAGTTGGAGATTGCGCCAGTAGGCGGCACCTGCTGCGCGCCAGGATGCACGCAACGCCGCCGCCGACTGGCGCAGCCTCTGAGCCATCGGTCGACCGGGGCTGGGGCCGCGGTAGCGTCGGCGGTGTGAGCTTCACCGAGGTCGGCGATCGGATCTGGGTCCGACGTCATCCCTGGTTCGACCTGAACATCACCGCCATCGGCGGCGAGCACGGCCTGGTCGTGGTCGACACCCATGCCTCCGGGACAGCCGCCCGCGAGGTGGTCGACGCGCTGCGCCGCCTCGACCGCGGCGCTCCGTTCGCCGTGGTCAACACCCACGAGCACTTCGACCACACCTTCGGCAATGCCACCTTCCTCACCGAGTACGGCGAGCTGCCGATCCACGCGCACGAGGAGGCTGCCGCACGCACCACCGTCGCCGGCGAGCGGATCAAGGAGGCCTATCGGGACTCCGACGACCCACGCGCCGAGGAGGTCCTCGCAACCGAGATCCGACCGGCGGACCGGACCTTCTCCAGCGCCGCGGTGATCGACCTCGGCGACCGTCAGATCGAACTGGTGCACCCGGGCCGCGGACACACGGCCGGCGACCTCGTCGTACGGGTGCCGGATGCGGACGTCCTGCTCGCCGGCGACCTCGTGGAGGAGTCCGCGCCGCCGGCGTACGGCCTCGACTCCTGGCCGTTGGAGTGGCCGCTGACACTCGACCTCGTGCTCAGCCTGACCACCCCGGACACAGTGGTCGTGCCCGGACACGGTGCCGTCGTGGATCGCGACTTCGTCGAGCAGCAACGAGCAGATGTCGGGGTCGTCGCCGAGACGATCCGAGATCTCGCCTCACGCGGCGTGCCGCAGGCCCAGGCGCTCACCGCCGCGACCTGGCCGCTGCCGGAGGGGGCGCTGACCCACGCGGTCGCCCGTGGGTACGAGCACCTTCCCCGTTCGCAGCGGCGTCTGCCGCTGGTGTGACCCGAACGAACAACTCAACGGGCCCGAAAGCCCAACTCAACGGGCCCGAAAGCCCAACTCAACCGGACCCGCCGGGCGAAATGCGCTGTCCTCGGCCCGGTGGATGAGAGGTTCGTCGGTCGTGGTGGATCGATACGGAACCGACGTCCTCTCCGGCGACTGGAAGAAGCCCAAGCGCGGCCGTGCGACCGAGACAGCGGCCGAGCAGGGCCTCGTCGTGGAGGAGGTCACCACGGACTGGTGCGGCGAGATCGTGGGGGTCGACCGTGACCTGCACACACTCACCCTGGAGGACCGCCGCGGCAAGCGACGGACCTTCCCGCTCGGGCCGGGGTTCCTGCTGGAGGGCAAGCCGGTGATCCTCACCGCGCCGGTGCGGGCCACCGTGCCCGCGAAGCCGACGCGGACCGCGAGTGGCTCGATCGCGGTCCCCGACGCGCCGGCGCGGGTCGCCCGGGCCAGCCGGATCTTCGTCGAAGGCCGTCACGACGCCGAACTCGTCGAGAAGGTGTGGGGCGACGACCTGCGGATCGAGGGTGTCGTCGTGGAGTACCTGGGCGGGGTGGACGACCTGGCCGACCACCTGGTCGCCTTCCGCCCCGGCCCCCAGCGTCGGGTCGGGGTGCTGGTGGACCACCTGGTCCGCGGGTCGAAGGAGTCGCGGATCGCCGATGCCATCGCCCGCGGCCCGCACGGCAAGGACGTGCTCATCGTCGGGCACCCGTTCGTCGACATCTGGCAGGCGGTGAAGCCGGACCGGCTCGGGCTGAAGAGCTGGCCGACGGTCCCCCGGTCGATCGAGTGGAAGCGGGGCATCTGCCAACAGCTGGGCTGGCCGCACCGCGACCAGGCTGACATCGCCCGCGCGTGGAAGCAGATCCTCTCCCGCGTCGACTCCTACGCCGACCTGGAACCGGCCCTGCTGGGCCGGGTCGAGGAGCTGATCGACTTCGTCACCGCATGACGCGGCCCCGGCCGTCGCGGGGGCTGTTGGAGGCGATCAGGACGATGCCGTCGATGAAGGACCAGAGCAGGAAGAGCGGCGCGGTCAGGAAGCCGATCAGCACGCACATCAGCAGATAGCTCACGATCGTCCCGAGCAGTTGGGTCAGGCCGACCCCGACGTGACCGGCGTAGAGCCGACCGACACCGGCAACGCCGATGAACGGCAGCAACAACTGCAGCAGGCCCGCAGCGACCTTCGACTTGTCCGAGAGCCACTCGCCGGTCATCGGGTCGATCGGCACTCCAGGGATGAGCGGCGGACGCGGCGGCTGGCCGCCCGCGTGGTGGCCGTAACCCGGCGAACCCGGCTCGTAGGGCTGGTAGCCGCCCTCACCCCACGGCGGTTGCGTCATGCGCGCCATCCTAGTGTGCTCGACACTGGAGACCGCGCGATCTCCTCGTGGGCGGTCAGTCGAGCAGATCGCGGACCACGGCATCGGCCAGCAGCCGGCCGGTCTGGGTCAGCACCACGCGTCCTTCGTTTCGCGCTGTCGGCTCGACAAGCCCCCGCTGGACCAGGTCGTCGAGCGCCGCGCTCTCTCCGACGACCTCCACGGCGAGACCCTCGGCGAGCCGGACCTCCAACAACACCCGCTCCATCCGCCGGGTGTCGGCGTCGAGGACCTCACGGCCCTGCGCGGGCGTGGTGTCGGCGGCGAGCCGCCGTGCGTAGGCGACGGGATGCTTCACGTTCCACCAGCGCACACCCCCGACGTGACTGTGAGCACCCGGGCCGATCCCCCACCAGTCGCCACCGGTCCAATAGCCGAGGTTGTGCCGGCAGCGAGCGTCGGCGTCGCGGGCCCAGTTGGAGACCTCGTACCACCCGAGGCCGGCTGCGGCGAGGCGCTCGTCGGCGGCCAGGTACTTGTCGGCGAGGTCGTCCTCGTCGGGCATCGGCAGCTCGCCACGGCGCACCCGGCGGGCGAGGGCGGTGCCCTCCTCCACGATCAGTGAGTACGCCGAGACGTGGTCCGGAGCGCAGGCCAGCGCAGCGTCCACCGTGGTCAGCCAGTCCGCCGGGCTCTCCCCGGGCGTGCCGTAGATGAGGTCGAGACTCACCTGGTCGAAGCCGGCGCGCCGTGCCGCATCGACGACCCCGGGGACCCGCTCGGGGTCGTGGGTGCGGTCGAGCACCCGCAGCACGTGCGGGACAGCCGACTGCATCCCGAACGAGACCCTGGTGAAGCCGGCCGCCCGCAGCCGCTCGAGCCGACCGAGGTCGACCGAGTCCGGATTTGCCTCGGTGGTCACCTCGGCGCCGGGCGCCAGCCCGAACTCGGCGTCGATGGCGGTCAGGATCGAGCCCAGCGCCTCGGGTTCGAGCAGAGTCGGCGTGCCGCCACCGACGAAGACGGTCTCCACCGGCGCAGTCGCCTCGCCCAGCACGGCCCGCGCGCGTCGTACCTCGGCGATGGCCTGGTCGGCATAGCTGGCTCGGGAGACCCCGGCACCGAGCTCCTCGGCGGTATAGGTGTTGAAGTCGCAGTAGCCGCACCGCACGGTGCAGAACGGAACATGCACGTAGAACCCGAACGGGCGCTCGCCGAGCTCGGCGAGCGCCTCCGGAGGTAGGGAGCCATCGTCGGGGACGGGCTCACCTTCGGGCAACGCTGACGGCACCCGGCCGAGTGTGGCAGAGCCACCTCGGCCGGGGCACGTCGGCGCTGATTCAGCCCTCGTAGAAGGAGTCGATGAGCTCCTTGTTGTTGTTCTCCACCACGGCGCGCTTGACCTTCATCGACGGGGTCAGCTCGCCGGACTCGATGGTCAGGTCGTGGTCGAGGAGCTGCCACTTCTTGACGGTCTCCCAGCGGTTCAGCTGGGCGTTGAGCTTGTCGACGTACTCACCGATCATCGTGCGGACCTTCTCCGACCGCACCAGATCGGTGTAGGAGGAACCGGACATGCCGTTCTCCTCGGCCCAGCCGGCCAGCGCGTCCGGGTCCAGCGTGACCAGCGCGGAGACGAAGTTCCGCTCGGCGCCGAAGACCATGAACTGGCTGGCGTAGGGGCACAGCGCCTTGAACTTCGCCTCGATCGCCGGCGGGGCGACGTACTTGCCGCCGGAGGTCTTGAAGAGCTCCTTGATCCGGCCGGTGATGGTGAGGAACCCGTCCGCGTCGAGCTCGCCCTTGTCGCCGGTGCGCAGCCACCCGTCCTCGGTGAACGCCTCCGCCGACGCGTCGTCACGGTTGTGGTAGCCGGCCATCACGTGCGGACCGTGCAGCTGGACCTCGCCGCCCTCGCCGATCCGGACCTCGGTGCCGGGGAACGGCAGGCCCACCGAGCCCATCTTGTACTGCTCGGGGTGGTTGACCGTCGCGCCGGCGGCGTTCTCGGTCATGCCGTAGCCCTCGAGGATCAAGATGCCCGCAGCGTGGAACCAGGAGGCGATGTCGGCGTTGAGCGCGGCCGAGCCGGAGATGAAGAACTTCACCCGACCGCCGAAGCGCTCGCGGACCTTGGAGAAGACGAGCTTGTCGAAGAGCCCGTGCTGCAGCTTGAGACCCAGGGGGATCGACTGGCCGGCCAGCTTGCGACGGTCGACCTCCTGGCCGACGGCGAAGGCCTTGTTGAAGATCTTCTCCTTCAGGCCGCCCTCGGCCTGCTGCATCATCACGATCCGGGCGTGCGCCTTCTCGAAGATCCGCGGGGCGGCACCCATGAAGGTCGGCTTCACCACGCCGAGGTTCTCCACGATCTTGTCCACCCGGCCGTCGATGGCGGTCGCGAAGCCGCAGGCGAGCTGGGTCGAGAGCAGCACCTTGCCGAACGAGTGCGCCATCGGCAGCCACAGGAACTGCAGGTCGTCGGCGTGCAGGATGTCCTGCGCCTTGATCGCCTCGCCCTCGAAGACCCAGGCACGGTGCAGCGTGCGCACGCCCTTGGGCCGGCCGGTGGTGCCGGAGGTGTAGATCAGGGTGGCGAGCTGGTCGGGCTTGATCGCCTTGGCCACGTCGTCGACCGCGGTCGGGTTCTCGGCCAGGTGGCCCTCACCCAACGCGGCGAGGTCGTCCAGGGAGAGCACCCACTCACCGTCGGCGTCGGCCGGGTCGAAGGAGATCACCTTGCCCACATCCGGCAGTTCGTCGCGGTGGCTTCGCAGCTTGGCCAGCTGGGAGTCGTCCTCGACAAAGACCACGCGGCAATCGGAGTCGGAGAGGATGAAGGCCGTGTCGTCGCCGTTGGTGGAGGGGTAGACGGTCGTCGTGGCGCCGCCTGCGCACATGATCGCGAGGTCGGCCAGCACCCACTCGTAGCGGGTGTTGGAGGCGATGCCGACGCGCTGCTCCGCCTCGATGCCGAGCGCGAGCAGCCCCGCCGCCAGGCTCCGCACCCGTACGCCGGCCTGCCGCCAGGTCACCGACTCCCAAGCATCGTCACCGACCGGGAAGCGGAACGCCTCGGAGTCCGGGCTCACCTCCACCCGGTCCAGGAACTGCACCGCGCAGTTGGCGGGCATGTGGTCGATGAAGCTGGTGTCTCGAATGATGGCCATGACGCTCCTGCATGCGCTGTTCGGGACCGATGGGGGCTCGGCTACGTGGGAGTAACCTAGATCACCCTAGCGGGGCCTGTCGCGCCGTCGCAGAGGTCTCCCCCGACTGGCTGACGACTTCGAGGTCGTCAGTCCTGCACGGCCTTCGCGATCGCGATGCAGGCTGTCAGGTGGGCGCGCTCCTCGGCATCGAGACGCCGGCCGGCACGCACCGCATCCTCGTGTGCCCAGTGTCCGTTGAGGACCGACCGCACCACCACCCAGTCCCGGGCACGGTGCTCGTCCAGACCGGCCGCATCCACCAGCGTGTGGAACCGGCGCCGGATGCCATCGCGCACCGAGCCGACGGCCCACCCGGCGGCGTACTCCTCGAACCGGTCGCGCAGCATCGGCTCCAACTCGTAGTGCGGGTCGCCGTTGGTCGGCTTGGGGTCGATCGCCAGCCATGTGTCGGTGCCGTCGCGATGCCCGCGCAACACGTTCGCGTAGTGCAGGTCGCCGTGGATCACGGCCGTGGCAGGTTCGGCGACCAGGTCGCGGGCCAGCGCGAGGGTCTGCTCGACCAGCCTGCGCGGCACGGGCACGGAGGCTGCGTCACGGCGCAGGGCTGCGACCCAACGTTCAACGTACGACGCCTGGTTGCGCAGCTGCGGAAGCGGACTGCGGTGGAGGGTGGCGTAGAGGCCGGCGACGATCTCGCAGGCCTCGACGTCCCAGGCCTCGCTCAGGTCGGCCCGGTCGAGCCGTTCGAGCAGCATCGCCCGGCGGCGCGGGTCGCTGCGCAGCAGCCGCACGGCACCCCGACCGTGCCAGTGCTGGAGCGCGACGTGCTCGTGCTCGGACTCATCATCGGGCAGGCCGACCTTGAGCACCGCAGGCTTGCCGTCGTCGGTGCGCACCGGCAGCACCAGCGAGCAGAACCCGTGCCAGGTCTCGCCCTCGGGACCGAGGTCCCACTCCTCCAGCACGTCCCGGGCGAGGCCGGGCAGCGCGTCGAGCCAGCGTCCCCACTCCGGCCCCAATCGCCGTTGGGCATCGAGGCCCGCGGGGACGACGACGGGCCGCACTACTTCTTGGCGGCCTTGTCGCCGGTGGGCCCGGTGGTGGACAGCGCGGCGACGAACGCCTCCTGCGGCACCTCGACGCGGCCGACCATCTTCATCCGCTTCTTGCCCTCCTTCTGCTTCTCCAGCAGCTTGCGCTTGCGGCTGATGTCACCGCCGTAGCACTTGGCGAGCACGTCCTTGCGGATCGCGCGGATGGTCTCCCGGGCGATGACCCGGGCTCCGATCGCGGCCTGGATGGGCACTTCGAACTGCTGGCGCGGAATCAGGTCCTTCAGCTTGCCGGCCATCATCACGCCGTAGGAGTAGGCGGCGTCACGGTGCACGATCGCGCTGAAGGCGTCGACCGGGTCGCCGTGCAGCAGGATGTCGACCTTGACCAGGTCGGCGGCCTGCTCGCCGGTGCGCTCGTAGTCGAGCGAGGCGTAGCCCTTGGTGCGCGACTTCAGCTGGTCGAAGAAGTCGAAGACGATCTCGCCCATCGGCAGCGTGTAGCGCAGCTCCACCCGATCCGGCGAGAGGTAGTCCATGCCCATCAGGTTGCCGCGCTTCTCCTGGCACAGCTCCATGATCGTGCCGATGTAGTCCGACGGACTGAGGATGGTGGCCCGCACCACGGGCTCGCGGACCTCGGCGATCTTTCCCTCGGGGAACTCGCTCGGGTTGGTCACCTCGTGCTCGGAGCCGTCCTCCATCTGCACCTCGTAGACCACGTTGGGCGCGGTCGAGATGAGGTCCAGGTTGAACTCGCGCTCGAGGCGGTCGCGGGTGATCTCCATGTGCAGCAGGCCGAGGAAGCCGCAGCGGAAGCCGAAGCCGAGTGCGCCGGAGGTCTCCGGCTCGTAGGTCAGAGCCGCGTCGTTGAGCTGGAGCTTCTCCAGGGACTCGCGCAGCACCGGGTAGTCATCCCCGTCGATGGGATACAGGCCGGCGTAGACCATCGGGTTGGGGTGCTCGTAGCCGCCCAGCGGCTCCGCGGCGCCGTGGTGCTGCGTGGTGACGGTGTCACCGACCCGGGACTGACGGACGTCCTTCACGCCGGTGATCAAGTAGCCGGTCTCCCCCACGCCGAGCTCCCCGGCCTTGACCTGCTCGGGGCTGATCACGCCGATCTCGAGCATCTCGTGCGTGGCGTTGGTGGACATCATCTTGATGCGGTCACGGTGGGTGAGCTTGCCGTCGACCACCCGGACATAGGTGACCACACCGCGGTAGGTGTCGTAGACCGAGTCGAAGATCAGGGCACGGGCCGGGGCATCCGCGTTGCCGACCGGCGCCGGGGTCTGCTTGACGATCTCGTTGAGCACCGCCTCGACACCCTCGCCGGTCTTCGCGCTCACCTTGAGCACGTCGGCGGGGTCGCAGCCGATGATCCCGGCCAGCTCCTCGGCGTACTTCTCCGGCTCCGCGCTGGGCAGGTCGATCTTGTTGAGCACCGGGATGATGTGCAGGTCGGCGCCCATCGCCAGGTAGAGGTTGGCCAGCGTCTGCGCCTCGATGCCCTGGGCGGCGTCGACCAGGAGGATGGCGGCCTCGCATGCCTGCAGCGACCGGGAGACCTCGTAGGTGAAGTCGACGTGGCCGGGCGTGTCGATCATGTTGAGCACGTAGGTGCCCGGCTCGGCGCCCTCGTCGTTGCCCTCGGCGACCTGCCACGGCATCCGCACGGCCTGGCTCTTGATCGTGATGCCCCGCTCGCGCTCGATGTCCATCCGGTCCAGGTACTGGGCGCGGGCGGCACGAGCGTCGACGACCTCGGTGAGCTGGAGCATCCGGTCGGCGAGCGTCGACTTGCCGTGGTCGATGTGCGCGATGATGCAGAAGTTCCGGATGATCGCGGGGTCGGTACGACCGGGCTGGGGCGCGGCGGAGATCGGGACTGCGGGCATGGTGGCGCCATCCTCCCATCGACCCCACGCTGCCGCGAATCCCCCGGGAGCCTGCTGAACAATCCTGCCGTAGCGAGCGTCGCGAGGCGAGTGCGCTGGCAAGTCGCCGGAGCGAAGTCAGGCTGGACGCCTGACGAGCGAGGGCGACGCAGCCAGCGTGCCGCATCGCGGCGCGCAGTAGGTGGGATTGTCCAGCAGACTCCCGGACGGCGATGGACAACCACCGCGCGGCGCACCGATCGATCGGTCAGACTGTGCCCGGTGAGCACCGCGATCCCCTCACCTCTTCCGCACGGACGCACCGCGCGCCGCCTGGACTGGGTGCACCTCCCGCCGGCGATCCGGGGCGTCATCGAGCAGCGCTGCGGCTCCTCGGTCGTCCGGGCCGACTCCCAAAGCGCCGGCTTCACGCCGGGTTTCGCCTCGGTGCTCACCTGCGCCGACGGCAGCCGCCACTTCGTCAAGGCCGCCTCGGTGAAGGCGCAGCGCGCGTTCGCCGAGTCCTACCGGGTCGAGGCGCGCAAGCTCCGACTGCTACCCCCGGACCTCCCGGCTCCGCGGCTGCGTTGGCTGCACGACGCCGACGACTGGGTGGTGCTCGGGATCGAGTACGTCGACGCGCGGGCGCCGTACCGCCCCTGGGAGCCCGGCGACCTCAGCGCCGCCTCGCTCGCCCTGGTGGAGGTCGCCGAGGCGCTGACCCCCGCGCCGCTCGGACTGGATCGCGCGGTCGAGGAGTTCGCGACGTGGCCGGCGTACTGGGACACCTCGGACCACCCGCGGGCCGCCGACTGCCGGGCACTGGCCGAGCAGTATGCAGCGGTGGTGGACGGTGACACCCTGGTGCACACCGACGTCCGCGACGACAACCTGCTGTTCCTCACCGACGGGTCGGTGGCGCTGTGTGACTGGAACTGGCCGGTGGTGGGCGCCGCGTGGCTGGACTCCCTGTTCCTGCTGATCGGTCCGCGCGGGGACGGGCTCGACGTCGAGGCGCACATCGCCTCCCACCCACTGCTCGCCGAGGTCGAGGCCGAGCACATCGACATCGTGATCGCGCTGATCCTGGGTCACTTCGAGGTCTCCGCCCGGCAACCGGTGCCCCGTTACTCGCCGTTCGTCAGGGACGCACAGGCCTGGCAGCGCGACGTGCTGCACGACTGGCTCGCCGAGCGGCGCGGATGGAGCTGAGCGTGGCTCCAGGCTGAGGACGTGGTGGACCTGGCTCCACCGGCGCCGGGCGATTTGGGGACGATCGCACGCCGCTGTTAGCCTTGTTCGTCGCGTCAGGGACGTGCCGTTTCGGTGCGCCCGACGCTCATCCGGACCAGACCAGATCCTTCCGATCCACCTCGGATCCCGAACTTCCAAGAGGCAGACAGAACCGTGGCGAACATCAAGAGCCAGATCAAGCGGAACAAGCAGAACGAGAAGCGCCACGAGCGCAACAAGGCCGTCAAGACCGGCCTGAAGTCCGCCGTCCGCAAGTTCCGCGAGGCCGCCGACGCCGGCGACAAGGACGCCGCCGTCACCGCTGGCCGCAACGCGACCCGGGCGCTCGACAAGGCCGTCTCCAAGGGCGTCATCCACAAGAACCAGGCCGCCAACCGCAAGTCGGCGATCATGAAGAAGGCCGCCTCCCTCTGAGTCTTCCTGGCTCCGGTCCGGAGTCGACCACCGCGTCGGCGGGGTTCACCACGGTGAGCCCCGCCGACGCGTTTTTGCGCGTGGCCGCCCGTGGAGGGTGGCGGGACGTCAGCGGCGGCCGCGGAGCGAGGCGACGGTCAGCACCAGCCGTTCCAGCGTGTAGGCGGCGTCGCTCGCCGCACCCTTGAGGTCCGCATCGGCGCGCGCGATCTCCTGCAGCGCGCGTCCGAGACCGTCGGCGGACCAGCCCGAGGCCTGCTTGCCGAGGTTGCGGGCCCGCCAGGCAGGCATGCTCTGGTCGCGGTTGCCCCCCACGTGGTTGGCCAAGGTGCGGGTCTGGGCGGCGACGGCGGAGAGGATGTAGACCTCGGAGGTGCCGGCCTCGAGCGCCCAGCGCAACTCCCCGAGCGCACGCTCGCGCTGGCCGGCCAGGATCGCGTCAGCGATCTCGTAGTTCTTCACCTCGGCTCGGCCGCCGAAGTATTGCCGGACCTTCGCCTCGTCCAGGCGTTGGTCGGGGAAGTCGTTGGCGAGCTGGTCGACGGCGGCGGAGAGGGAGCGTAGGTCGTTGCCGACAGCCTCGGCGAGCACCTGGGCTGCGGACTTGTCGAGCCGGGCGCCACGCCGCTTGGCCTCGGCCACCGCGAAGTCCGGCATCTCCCAGGGCTTCACCTCGCCGGACTTCTGCTCGGTGACCGTCGGCTGCTTGCGCAGCTTGGCGAGCACGCCACTACCCCGCTGGCCACCACCGTGCACCAGGACCAGCGCGACGTCCTCGGCAGGGGCAGCTGCATAGTCGAGCAGCCCGGCGACGGACTCCTCGGGCAACTCCTCCAGCCCCCGCACCACGACGCAGCGGACCGAGGAGAAGAGCGAGGGAGCAGCCAACTCGCCCAGCGTGGCAAGCGTCAACTCGCCGGCAGCGGCCTCGGAGAACTCGGCCTCGGCGTCGTGGCTGCGGACCGCCTCCTTGACGTCGCTGACCACGCGAGCGCCGAGGAACTCCTCCTTGCCGGTGATCAGCACGACTCGACCGAGGACGTCGTGGGCGTGCATGGCGTCAGCCTTCCACACTGCTCCGACGCTTCCCGACCAGCCTCGGGCGCTCCTAGGCTCAACGCTCGGTGACCACGGCGATCCCGCTTTCGGAGGGGACCAGCGCGATCGAGCCGCTCTCGTCGGTGCGCACCACGTCGGTGCCGGCGGACTGCAAGGCGTCCACCGTCTCGGGCGCCGGGTGGCCGTAGTCGTTCTCCGCGCCGGCCGAGACCAAGGCGACCTGCGGCTCGAGCGACGTCAGCCAGTCGTGGTCCTGGTGGCGGCTGCCGTGGTGCGGCACCTTGAGTACGTCCACCCGGAGACCGGCAACCGCGGCCGCCAAGGTGGCCTGACCGGGCGGCTCCAGATCGCCCGTGGCAAGCAGCCGCAGCCCGGCGGTCTCCACGAGCAGGACCACGCTGGCGTCGTTGGCCGAGGTGCCGTCTCCGGCGCCGGGGACCAGTTGCGGAAGGTCTGGAGCCAGCACCTGGATCCGGGCGTCGCCGATCGCCCGGGTGCTGCCGAAGGGGGCCACCGCCACCGGCACCTCGGCGTCGGCCGCGTCGGCGCGGACCTCGGCGACGCCGTCGGGTGGGTCCAGGACGGGCGTGACCTCGATCAGGCCGACTGCCCGGCCGGCCAGGACGCCGTCCAGGCCGTCGACATGGTCGGCGTGGAAGTGGCTGAGCACGAGCAGCGGGATCCGCTCCACGCCCAACCGGTCCAAGCAACGGTCCACCGGGGCGGGATCGGGTCCGGCGTCGATCACCACCGCCTCACCTGGTCGTCCGGTCGCGACCGCGATCGCGTCCCCCTGCCCGACGTCGCACGCGGCCACCGCCCATCCTGAGGGTGGCCAGTCGGATGCTCCGGTGAGAGTCTCGGACAGCGTCCCGAGGAGGCGCGTCGGCAGTCCCAGGACCACGAGCAGCACCGCCATCGCGACCGCCACGCCGATGCGACGCCGGCGAAGGAGCCACGGCAGCACCGGGATGGCGGCGAGACAGACCAACGTCAGGATCACGATGGCCAGGCCCCCGGTGCCCCAACCGATCGCCGCCGCCGGCAGCGCCGCGCCACGCTCGGCCACCACGATGATCCACCCGACGCACCACCCGGCGAGCGTGCCCAGCAGCGTGCCCGCGCCGGGCCAGATCACCCCGACCAACCCTGCGGCCAGGCCCAGCACCGTTGCCGGGCCGACCGCGGGCCCGGCCAACAGGTTCGCCAGCACCGCGACCAGGCTCACCTCGCCCGACAGCGCGGCGACGATCGGAGTGCACGCCAGCTGAGCGGCCAACGGCACGGCGATCGCCATCGCGACCGGTGCCGGCATCCACCGCTCCAGCGCGCCGTGGAGGGAGGGCACCAGCAGGATGATCCCGGCGGTCGCCAGCACCGAGAGGGCGAACCCCGCCGTGACCGCGAGGCCCGGAGCGAGCAGCAGCAGCACGACCACCGACGCGCCGAGGGCGCGCAGGCCTCGACGGCGTCCGTCGGTGCCGAGGACGAAGAGCCCGACGGTGCCCATCGCCGCGGCACGGAGCACGCTCGGCTCCGTGCGTGCGAGCAGGATGAAGCCGACGATGCCGAGGAGGCCCACCACCTGGAGCCACCGGCCTCGGACGCCGACAGCCCGGGCCACCAGCAGCAGGAAACCCACCAGCAGGGTGAGGTTGGTGCCGCTGACTGCGGTCAGGTGGGTGAGTCCCGTGGTGCGGAACTGCTGCTCGACCTCCGCAGGGAGCGCGGCGTCATCGCCGTCGACCAGGGCCGGCACCAGGCCACGCTGCGCGGGCGGCCGGCCTGCCACGGCGTCGCGGATCGCCGCGCGGACCGCCCCAGAGGCCCGCCACCAGACGTCGGGCGGCTCCAGCACCGTCGGCGCCGCGGCTCCGGTCATCAGGGCGGCGGTCCTGGGGTCGTCAGGGACCGCGAGCCGTCCCTCGGCCCGCACCGTCGCCCCCAACCGCACCTCCTGCCAAGCCGGGTCTCCCAGGATCACCACGGTGGCGCCCACACCGCGGCGGACGCCGCGGGCCTCGACGCTGCCCACCCGGATCCGGACGACGCTCTGGTCGCCGAACGGACCCTCGACCAGGCGCGGGTCGTTGGTCACCGTGCCGGTCGCCACCACCCGGACCCGCTCTTCGGCGAGGCCACGCACCGGGTTGTGCTCCACCGCGCGCTCGCGGAGCAGGGCGCCGCCGCCGACCGCGGCGGTGACGATCAGCATCGCCACCGCCCACCCGAGCGCGGTACGTCGTCCCCGGGCCGCCGCGGCGCGCGCAGGGAGCAGCCCGATCGCCGCAGCCAGCACCGTCGCACCCGCCAGCGCCGGGGCACCTCCCAGCTGGCCGGCGAGTGCCCCGCCCCACGCGGCGGCACCGAGGAGCGCCATCCGCGGATCGTGGGCGGCGGCCACACGCGACCCGCTCGGGCGTTCCGGAGGAGTCACACCGACGCATGGGGTCGGATCGACTCCAGCGTCTTCTCGCCGATCCCGTCGACGTCGATCAACTCGTCGACACTGGTGAACCCGCCGTGTTCGTCGCGCCAGGCGACGATCGCGGCGGCGGTGACCGGTCCGACCTCCGGCAGGGTCTCGAGCTGCTCCGCGGTGGCGGTGTTGAGATTGACCAGGGTGGTCGTGGTGGCCTCGCCGGTGGTGGCTCCGGGGGCGGTGAGGGCGCCACCGGTCGGCAGACCGACCACGATCTGCTCGCCGTCGGTGAGGGGTCGGGCCAGGTTGATCGTGCTCAGATCGACCCCGGGGCGGGCACCGCCGGCGGCTTCGACGGCATCGACCACGCGGGAGCCGGCGTCGAGCACCTGGATGCCGGGGCGTCGTACCTTGCCGGTGACGTCGACGGTGACCTCTGCGGTGGTGGCGCCGGCTGCCGACGGGGCCGCACTCGACTCGGCGTCGGCAGAGGTCTGGTCCAGAAGTGCCGGCGCCTCGCTCATCGGGGTCGGGCCGACCGTGTCGCCGCGGTCGCGTCCGACCCACCAGGCGGTGGCGGCGAGGCCGGCCGCGATCAGCAACGCCACCACTGCCAGGTGGGCAGGCCCCCAGGTGAATCCGCTCAGCCCGGCGGGCAGCGGGAGCCGGGCGAGCATAGGAATCCTGCGTCGTGCAGCGTGCCGACCTGGCGCCGGGAGCGCCGGCGGCGACGAGGGCGGGGACGACGAGGGCACAGCGAGCGACCGGGGGTCCCGCAGCGGCGCGACCCGGGTGTGGTCAGCCCACCACTGCTCGCCGGGTGCCGGCTCCTCCGCTGGCCGAGAGGCTCCCACCGGTGCGGCCACGGGGTCTCGGCTCGCGGTCAGCTCGGAGGCCAGGGCCGCCAGGCGTCGCGCTGCCAGATCGGTCCGTTGGTGGCTGCCGGTCGGGTCTGGTCGTGACGACATGCCAGCACGCTAGGAAGATTCGCCCCCTCGCGACGGGGCTCGCGCCGGCGGTGTGGAGAGCGCTCGCACGGGTCCCGGCTGGGGAGAACTGCTGGGCCGATCCGGTCGGGTCAGCGATCGAGCACGGGCGCGATGCAGGTCGCCACCATGCCGGGGCCGACATGGGCGCCGAGCACCGCGCCGATCTCCTGACACCGGACCTCGCCGACGAGGCGATCGCCCAGCTCCTCGCGTAGCGACGCGGCGAACGTCTCGGCACGCTCGGTGGCATCGAGGTGGGCCACGAAGGCCTCGACCGGACCTTCCGCCGACTCCAGCGCCAGCGATCGGAGCCGGGCGATCGCCTTGGCCGAGGTGCGCACCCGTGCCACCGGCACGATGAGGCCGTCCTCGACGCCGAGCAGCGGCTTGACGGCAAGGGCGCCACCGACCAGCGCGGCGGTGTTGCTGACCCGGCCGCCACGACGCAGGTATTCGAGGGTGTCGACGTAGAGCAGCGTCCGGCAGGTCGCAGCGCGGGCGGACGCGGCGTCGTAGGCGTCGTCGAGGTCGCCCCCCGCCGCCAGGGCGGCGACCGCCGACTCGACCGCGAACCCGGTCGCGGGTCCGATCTGGCGGCTGTCCAGGCACCGCACCGGCACCGGCGAGCTCCGTGCGCCGGCCTGGGCCGACTCGAAGGTCCCCGACACCTGGCTGGAGATGTGGACGGAGAGGATCGAGGTCGCCCCTTGGTCGGCGAGTGCCTGGTAGAGCTCGGCGAAGTGGGCCGGCGCGGCACGCGAGGTGCTGACCGCTCGTTTCTGCCGCAGCGCTTCGGCTATTCGCTCGGGCGTGACCTCCGGCGCACCCTCCTCGAACGCCTCGTCGCCCACGATGACCTGCAGCGGCACCACGGTGACCCCGAGTCGGTCCGCCCGCGCGAGCCCGAGCTCGGCGGTGGAGTCGGTGACCACGGCAGTCGGCATGCCGCTGAGATTAGCCTGGTTCCACGGATGCAGCCTGAGCGTCAGCGGTAGCCGCCCCAGCCCGGATCGCGGCGGAGCATCGCTCGGGTCAGTCCGAAGTGGAGCGCCCCCGCGACCGCGAACGCGGGGAGGGAGGCGGTCAGGTGGACGAACCAGCCCCGCGGCTCGTAGGTGACCGGGTCCAGCAGGAACGCGTACGTCGACGCGCCGGCCACGATCGCCACGATGGCGGCCGGATTCCACCCGCCCCAGAACCCGTAGCGCGACTCTCGGAACGGCAGGTGCAACGCGCGCAGGTCCAGCCGCTGCCGCCGGAGCACGAAGAAGTCCACCAGCTGCACTGCACAGAGCGGGGCGACCACGATCGCGCCCCACGACACGAAGCGTGCGTAGTTGTCGTAGACGGTTGCCGGGAAGAAGGCCAGCACCGCAGCCGGCGCGAGCACCATCGCGGCCAGGAGGCCCCAGGGCACCCGGCGCAGCGCCGATCCTCCGCCACCCTTGATCGCGACCAGGGCGGAATAGCTCTGCGCCACCACGCTGGTGATGTTGGCCATCCCGACGAACGCCAGCGCGAGCACCCCGAGGAATGCTCCGCCCAGCGGCACCATCCACAGGGTGGGGTCCTCGGAGCCGAGCGCCAGCGCGGCGAACACACCGACGATGGCGGCGACGACGGAGGCGCCGAAGAGCCCGATCGCATTCGGCCAGAAGGCGGCTCGGGTGGTCCGGGTGAGGCGGGACAGGTTGCCCACGTTGGGCCACCAGGCGAATCCGCCTGCGATGTTGAGCTCGACGGCCAGCATGAAGTCCAGGCGGCTATCACCCCAAGGGTCCAGCGCGGGCGTCGCGGCGAGATCGCTCCAGCTCGTGCTGGTGAAGATCAGCACCAGCATCACCAGCGTGACCACGACCAGGCCCGGGGCCACGAAGCGGTTGACCAGCTCCAGTGACCGCGGCCCCCGGGCGACGATCACCCACGAGCACACCAATGCCGCCACCGCCAGCACGCTGACCACCCCGGCACCCGGATCGATCGTGGTGCCGAAGACCTGGTTGCTGACATTGGCCATCGCGTGGCCGCACATGATGGCGAGCACCGCCGACCACGCTGCTGCCAGGAGGGCGGACATCACCACCATCAGCACCCGGGCACCCCGTTCGCCGAGCACGCTGCGCATCGACACGAACTGCTCGATGCCGTAGCGGCCGCACGGCAGGCACGGCGCCAGCGACACCAGCAGCACGCTGATCCCGTAGCCGATCACGATGCTCGCGATCGCCGCCTTGGCGCCGACGTAGTAGGCGACCGCGCCACCTTGCAGGAACGCCCAGGTCGCGATCGCCAGACCGACGTTCACCGACGAGTAGTCCCAGAAGCCCCAGATGCGTTCACGTCGCAACAGCGGAAGCTCGCTGTAGGTGGCGTCCTGGTCCGTCGGTTGCGACACGGTCGAGTCCTGGGTCCCCGCGCTCACAGGGCCCACCACACCAGCAGCACCGAGAGCAGAGCGAGCGCGGCGATCGCGAGCACCACGTCGGACCACGGCAGCGGCGGCAGTGGGGCATCGGCGCCGCCGGGGTCCTCGATCAGCGCGAGCCTGCGATCGAGCTCCACCCTCAGTTCGTCGTCCATTCGTCCTCCTCGGGATCTTGACTGAACAGTCAGTCAGGCTAGGATCAGTGAGCCGGCTCACACCTGTCAAGGGGTCGGCGAAATCGAAGGAGAACCATGGACAACTCGGACGTCGTCATCGTCGGAGCCGGATACGCCGGCCTGTCCGCCGCTCTGGACCTGACCCGGGCGGGGCACGACGTACTCGTGCTGGAGGGCAGCGACCGGGTCGGCGGGCGGGTCTGGTCACGCGAGGAGGACGGCGTACGGATCGATCACGGCGGCCAATGGGTCGGTCCGGCGCAGACCGCGCTGCTGGAATGGGCGGACCGCTTCGGCTGCGCGCGCTTCCCGACCCACGACGAGGGGCGCCACCTCGAGATCTGGCCCGGAGCGGAGACGCTCGGCTACACCAGTGGCGGGCTCCCCCACGCCCACGACGCCGATCAGTACCACCGCTTGGTCGACCTCCTCGACGACCTCGCCGGCCAGGTGGATCCGGACACCCCCGAGGCCTGCCGCGACCTCGACGCGTGGGACGGGCAGACGTTCGAGGACTGGCTGCGGGCGCACTCCGCCTCGGCGGACGCCTATCGGCGGATGCGGGTGCTCATCCAGGGGCTGTGGGCCTGCGAGCCACGAGACGTCTCGCTCTTCCACGTGCTCTTCTACATCGCGGCCGGCGGCGGCCTCGACCCTCTGCTCGGCACCCTCGGAGGGGCGCAGGACAGCCGGTTCGTGGAGGGCGCCGATGCACCGGCACTGGCGGCCGCGGCCGAGCTGGGCGACCGGGTGCGCTTGGGGGCGGGCGTCTCCGCCATCGCCCAGGACGCCACGGGAATCACCGTGTCCACGACCACAGGCACCGTTCGGGCCCGCCACGCGGTCGTCACCGGCACCCCACCGGCGCAGGCCCGGATCGCCTTCACCCCGATGCTGCCCCTGGCCCGCCGCCGCTGGAACGCCCGCAGCCCGATGGGCGAGGCGGCCAAGATCCACGTGGTGTACCCGGAGCCGTTCTGGCGGCAGGAGGGGTTGTCCGGTCAGCTCACCGCGTACGACGCCGGCCCGGTCGCCTACACCTTCGACAACTCCCCCGCGGACCGCTCGCGCGGCGTCATCGCCGCCTTCGTCTACGGCGACGACTACCGCTCGTGGTACGCCCAGTCGCCGGACGCGCGGCGCAAGGCGGTCCTGGACACGCTGGCGCCCCTCGGCGCCGCCGCCGCGGAGCCGACCGACTACCACGAGCTGCGTTGGCCGGACCATGCCTGGGCCGAGGGCGCCTATGCCGCCGTGCCGACCCCGGGCACCTGGCGTGCGCATGCTGCGGGCCGCCGCGAGCCGGTCGGTCGGCTGCACTGGGCCGGCACCGAGACCGCCGGCATCGGCAACGGGTACATCGACGGCGCGATCCGTTCCGGGGTGCGCGTCGCAGCAGAGGTCGTCGCAGCCCTCGCGCAGGAGTCAGCTCAGAACGTGTTGGGGAAGTCAGGGCCGTAGCGAGCGTCGCATCCACGGGTGGGGATGCAAGGCGGCGGAGGGAGGCGATGTGGTGCATCGTTGACCGATCGCCAACGCAGCAGACCCGCTCGTGGGGCGGCGC
Source organism: Nocardioides sp. BGMRC 2183 (assembly GCA_008123405.1). Taxonomy (GTDB): domain Bacteria; phylum Actinomycetota; class Actinomycetes; order Propionibacteriales; family Nocardioidaceae; genus Nocardioides. Next base: position 270,416 of record VSSA01000005.1, on the reverse strand, counting down.
GTAGTAGGTCATGGCTTTCCCAACACGTTCTCAGTAACGGGGCGATCACTGCGGCAGGCCGAGCAGGCGCGGGTCGCAGGAGAGCTCCCGTGCCGCCGCCTCGAGCCACAGGTCCGGGACCGCCTCGACCGAGACCTCGGCGTCACCCAGGGTTGCTGCGACCGCGAGCCCGTCCAGCAGCGCGGAGAGCCGGATCACGCTGGCCCGGGGCGAGGCGACGGTGAAGGTGCCCTCTCCGACTCCCTGCTCGACCACGTCGAGCAGCACCTCGCGCCACCGCGCCTCCAGCGTCGTACACAGCGCTGCGGTGTCGGGGTCGCGCAGTGCCCGCACCCAGTACTCCATCCACAGCGTCCAGGTGGCGACCACGGAGGAAGGATCGCCCGACCGTTCGATCAACAGCCGCAATCGGTCGACCGCCGGCCGCCCGGACTCCTCGTCCTCCAGATGCCGGTAGTAGCGCTCCTCCGACTCCTGCATCGCGGCGGCGATCACGCCGTCGAGGGTCTTGAAGTGGTAGAGCAGCAGCCCCGTGCTGACCTCGGCGCGGCGGGCGACCTCCTGGGTCCGGAGCCCCGCCAGGCCGTGATCGTGGATCACCTCCAGCGTCGCGTCGATGATGCGCTGGCGCCGGGTGTCGGTGTCGGCGGGCATCCGTCCTCCTTGCGGGTGCTCGGGAGGGCGATGCTACTGGTCCCTCGGGGCAGCGCCGTTGCTCAGCCTGGAGCCACTCAGCCGACGACCAGGTTGACCAGCTTGGGCGCGCGCACGATCACTTTGCGCACCGTCCGACCGTCGATCGCCTTGATCACTGTCTCGTCAGCGAGCGCGGCGGCCTCCAGGTCCTCGGCCGAGATGTCGGGCGACACCTCGAGGCGGGCCCTGACCTTGCCCTGGATCTGCACGACCGCGGTGACCGCATCCTCGACCAGCAGGGCGGGGTCGACCACCGGCCACGCAGCGTGGGCCACGGTCGGGGCGTGGCCGAGCCGCTCCCACATCTCCTCGGCTGTGTAGGGCGCAACCAGCGACAGCAGCATCGCGACCACCTCGGTGGCCTCACGCACCGCCGGGTCCGCAGGTCCGCAACCGCCCTTCTCGGCCGGGTTGTCGATCGCCTTGCGGGTCGCGTTGACCAGCTCCATCATGCGAGCCACGACGACGTTGAACCGGTAGGACTCGACCAGCTTCTCCGCGTCGGCGACGGTTCGCGCGGTGACCTTGCGCAGGGCGAGATCACCGGTGGTGACGTCGACGCCGGGCTGGGAGGTGACGTCGCCGGAGAGGCGCCAGGCGCGCTGCAGGAACTTCGCCGCTCCGGTCGGAGAGACGTCGGCCCAGTCGATGTTGTCCTCCGGCGGGCTGGCGAAGACCAACGTCAGCCGGACCGCGTCGACACCGAAGGCCTCCAGCTGCTCGCCGAGGCTGACGCCGTTGCCCAGCGACTTGCTCATCTTGCGACCGCCGTTGATCACCTTGCCCTGGGACAGGTACGCCGAGAACGGCTCGTCCCAGGTGAGCAGCCCGGCATCGCGCAGGGCCTTGGTGAAGAAGCGCGCGTAGAGCAGGTGCAGCACCGCGTGCTCGTCGCCGCCGATGTAGAGGTCCACCGGCCCCCACGCCTGCGCCAGGGCCGGATCGAAGGCCTGGGTGCTGTCGTTGGGCGAGAGGTAGCGGAAGAAGTACCACGAGGAGTCGACGAAGGTGTCCATCGTGTCGGTGTCGCGGCGTGCCGGGCCAGCGCAGCTCGGACATGCCACCTCGACCCACTCGGTCGCCGCGCCGAGCGGCGAGCTGCCCTTCGGCTTCAGGTCCGCGCCGCGCAGCTCGGGCAGCTCGACCGGGAGCTGGTCGACCGGCACCGGCACCTCGCCGCAGGCCTGGCAGTGGATGATCGGGATCGGCGCACCCCAGTAGCGCTGCCGGGAGAGCAGCCAGTCGCGCAGCCGGAAGTTCACCGTGCCGCTGCCGGAGCCGAGACGCTCCAGGTGCTCGATGGTGGCGCGCTTGGCCTCGTCCACCGACAGCCCGTTGAGGTCGAGTCCGCACTCCACCCCCGCGGCGGGCGAGTTGATCGCCGGCCCCTCGCCGGCATACGCCTCGCCCTCGAAGTCCGCCGGCGGTTCGGTGGTCCGCACGATCGGCAGGCCGAACTCGGTCGCGAACTCCCAGTCGCGCTGGTCGCCGCCGGGGACGCCCATCACCGCGCCGGTGCCGTAGTCGGCGAGCACGTAGTCGGTCGCCCAGATCGGGAGCCGCTCCCCGGTGACCGGGTTGGTCGCGTGGACACCCAGGAAGACCCCGGTCTTCGGGCGGTCGGTGGCCAGGCGGTCGATGTCGCTGGCCTTGCGGATCTCGTCGCGATACGCCTCGAACGCCTCCCGGTGCTCCTCGGTGACCAGCTCCTCGGCCAGCTTGGCGTCGACGGCGACCACCATGAACGTCGTACCGAAGACGGTGTCGGGGCGGGTGGTGAAGACGGTGATCGGGTCGTGGTCGTCGACCTCGAAGGTGACGTGCGCGCCCTCCGAACGGCCGATCCAGTTGCGCTGGGCGTTGACGACCTTGCCGATCCAGCTGTCCTGCAGGTCGTCCAGACTGTCGTAGAGCTCCTGGGCGTAAGCGGTGGTGCGGAAGTACCACTGGGTCAGCTCGCGCTTGGTGACCTCGGCGCCGCAGCGTTCACAGGTGCCGTCGGCCAGCACCTGCTCGTTGGCGAGCACGGTCTGGTCCTGCGGGCACCAGTTCACCGGCGAGTTCTTCCGGTAGGCCAGACCCTGTTCACGCAGCTTGAGGAAGAGCCACTGCGTCCACTTGTAGTACTCCGGGTCGGAGGTGTGCAGCCGCCGGGACCAGTCGACGCTGACGCCATACCGCTTCATCGAGGAGTACTGCGTGTCGATGTTGCCGTAGGTGTAGGTCGCCGGGTGCTCGTCGTTGCGGATCGCGGCGTTCTCGGCCGGCAGCCCGAAGGAGTCCCAGCCCATCGGGTTGAGCACCTCGTAGCCACGGAAACGCCAGTAGCGCGCGATCACGTCGTGCAGCGCGAAGACCTCGGCGTGACCCATGTGCAGGTCACCGCTGGGATAGGGGAACATCGTCAGCGCATAGCGCTTCGGCTTCTGGCCCGCCAGCACCACCGCGTCGTCGGCACGGAACGGGTCCAGCTCGTCCCAGACGGGCAACCACTTCTCTTCCACCGAGCGGGCGTCGTACGACGCCGGGCCGGTCTCTTCGGACGCCCGGTCGACGTCGGTGTGCTCGTGGGACTGCTCGCGCATGGTGATCTCTCTCGTGCTCCAGGGGTGTGCGCCGGACATGGAAAAGCCCCTCGCGCAGGAGGGGCGGCCGCGTCGAGGGGGCTCGACGCGGCTAACCAAGAAGCCGGGTGGTCACCGCCCCAGGATACCCCGCCCGCGCCGTACCCTCGCCCCATGACCGACTCCCACCAGTCCAACCTGTTCCGACTCGACGGCAAGGTCGCCGTCGTCACCGGCGCCTCCTCCGGACTCGGCGTCTCCTTCGCCCAGGCGCTGGCCGCAGCGGGCGCCGACGTCGCCCTCGGCGCCCGCCGGGTCGAACGGCTCGCCGAGACCGCCGAGCTGGTCACGTCCGCTGGCCGCCGCGCGGTCAGCGTGGCCACCGACGTGGCCGACCCCGACTCCTGCACGGCGCTGGTAGAGGCCGCGATGAACGAGTTCGGCCGGGTCGACGTACTGGTCAACAACGCCGGCATCGGCACCGCCGTCCCGGCCACCCGGGAGACCCCCGAGCAGTTCCGGCAGGTGATCGACGTCAACCTCAACGGCTGCTACTGGATGGCGCAGGCGTGCGGGCGGGTGATGCAACCCGGGTCGAGCATCATCAACATCTCCTCGGTGCTCGGCATCACCACCGCCGGACTCCCCCAGGCGGCCTACGCCTCGAGCAAGGCCGGACTGATCGGGATGACCCGCGACCTCGCCCAGCAGTGGACCGGACGCAAGGGCATCCGGGTGAACGCGATCGCCCCGGGCTTCTTCGCCTCCGAGATGACCGAGGAGTACCCGCCGGGCTACCTGGAGCAGCAGCAGGGCCGGATCCCGATGGGGCGCAAGGGCGACCCGGCCGAACTCGCCGCCACCGTGGTCTTCCTCGCCTCCGACGCCGCCGGCTACATCACCGGGCAGACGCTGCCGGTGGATGGCGGGCTGACCATCACGTGAGGTGGGGTGGGCGGTGTCGGGATCCCCGGTGAACCGGGGATCCCGTCACTTACCACCCGCTGCAACCCCTGAGAAGTGACAGTTCCGCCCAGGGTGTGGGACGCCTGGGGCTGAAGTGATCAGCGCCGCTGGTAGGCCACGCAGACCGACGGCCGCGGGTAGTCGTTGCTGTGTGGCCAAGTGCTGGCCGGCTCCTCAAAGGTCGCCCCGGAGACCTCGCCCGGGTGCTGCGGCGCGAAGAAGAGCGAGCGGTCACCGTCGTAGACCAGCGGCCCACAGCACTCCGCGCCCCGCGGGACCGAGAGGAACTGCTTGACCTCACCGCGCTTCGGCCCCGACACAGGCACCCGGAACAGCCCGTCGTTGGCGCCGAGGGCGTTACCGTCGGTGGAGATCCACAGGTTTCCCTTGGCGTCGAAGGTCAGGTTGTCCGGGCAGCTGATCCGGCTCACCGACTCCTTGGGGAACCCGGCGAAGTAGGTCTCCGGCGCCTCCGGGTCACCACAGATCAGGAAGAGGTTCCAAGCGAAGGTGCCACGGGTGTGGTCGCCGCCGGATGCGGTCATCTCCAACACGTACCCGTTCCGGTTGCCGCTGGCGGTGGTCAGCTCGCTGGCCGGACCGGAGCGGACCTGGGACGAGGTGACCGGGTTGGCCTCGTCGGCGGGGATCGAGCCACCCCGGTTGGAGTTGTTGGTCAACGCGGCGTAGACCTTGCCGTTGACCGGGTTCACCTCGACGTCCTCGGGGCGGTCCATCCGGGTCGGGCCGACCTTGTCAGCCGCATGCCGGGTGAAGATCAGCACCTCGGCCACCGTCATCCCGGGCACGAACGACCGGTTGTGGGTGCACAGCTTGATCCACTCTCCGCGGCCGTCGCTGACCCCGTCCTCGGTGCCGTCGCCGGTGAGCTTGGCGACGTAGAGCGTGCCTTCGTCGAGCAGCGTCATGTTGTGTCGGTGCGCGCGCTTGGACCCGCGGCGATCGACCTTGTTCGCCGAGACGAACTTGTAGAGGTAGTCGCCGCGCTCGTCATCGCCCATGTAGACGACGGCGCGCCCCCGGGAGACGGTCATGTTGGCGCCCTCGTGCTTGAACCGCCCGAGCATGGTGTGCTTGCGGGGCAGGGAGTCCGGGTCGTTCGGGTCGACCTGCACGATCCAGCCGAAGCGGTGCGGCTCGTTCGGCTCCGTGGTCATGTCGAACCGGTCGTCGATCGTCAGCCACTGGCGCGGGTCACTGGGGTTGGCGCCGATCCCGTAGCGGCTGTAGGCGGTCTCCAGCGCGGTGCCGTCGGCCAGGGTCGGCCCGGCGGGCATCTCGCCGCTGACGTTGAAGTACTGGTTGAAGTTCTCCTCACCCGAGAGGATCGTGCCCCACGGCGTCAGTCCGCCCGCGCAGTTGTTCAGGGTGCCCATCACCCGGCGGCCCGAGCGGTCCTTGCCCGTCTTCAGCAGCTCGTGGCCCGCCGCGGGACCGGTCACCCGGAAGGTGGTGTCGACGTTGATCCGCCGGTTCTTCCGCGCCTTGGACAGGTTCCGCTCGCGGTACCAGGAGCCGTCGACCTTGCCCCGCTTGATCTGCACCACCGACAGCCCGTGGGTGTAGAGACCGAGCTCGGCGATCTCGGCCTGGGAGTAGCGGCCGGTCGGATACATCAGGTCCGGGTCGTCGTACTCGTGGTTGACCACCATCAGGGCGGTGTTGCGGCCGGTCGGGACCACGCCGACGTAGTCGTTGTTGTAGCCGAACTGCTTCTTCACCGCGTCCACGGTCAGGTTGGCAGGATCGAACGCCGGGGCGCCGGCGACCACGGGGTCACCCCAACGGATCACGACGTTGTGGTCGAATCCGTCGGGTGTGACCACAGCATCGCGCTTGTTGGGTGGTACCGCGCGGAAGTTCGCCGTGCCGAGCACACCCTTGCCGAGCTTGTTCCGGCCCTTGTTCTTGCCCTTCTTGCCCGCCACCTCGACCGGGTCGGCCACGGCCGCGCCGGCCCCGGCAGCGCCCAGCACCAGCGCGCCACCCCCGACGGCGGCACCGCGCAGCACCGCCCGGCGGCGCAGTGCCGACCCGATCACCTCCTGCACATGGGTGTTGTCGGAGGCGTTGGGCTCAGGCCGGTCGCAGGCGTTGCCGCAGCGGTACAGGCAGGTCAGGTAGGACCGCGAGCCGTGCCGCTGACCGTCACGCTCGACGGGCGTGATCGGCAGCAGACGGCGGGTCTCGGTGTGCGCAGAGGTCATGGCGCTGACCCCATCAGCGGGAGGTGAACCCTCGCCCCCTCCGAGGTGTCCACCCGGTGTCGCCCGGTGGACCGGATCCTCAGCCGGGCGACGGTGTGACCCGACCACGCACCTCGCCGAGGTCGAGCAGGCCGCCACCCGGGGCAGGGGCGGTCGCCCCGATCACCACCTCGTCGCCGTCCTCGAGGAAGCCGCGGGTGGTGCCGTCGGCGAGCTCGATCGGCCGGGCTCCGTTGTCGGTGAGCTCGAGCAGGCAGCCGCGCTCGGACTCGTCGGGGCCGCTGACCGTCCCGGAGGCGTAGAGGTCCCCCGCGCGCAGGGCTGCCCCGTTGACGGTGAGGTGGGCGAGCTGCTGCGCGGCGGTCCAGTACAGCGTGGCCGCTGGCGGACGGCTGATCACCTGGCCGTTGAGACGGACCTCCATCCGCAGGTCCAGCCCCCACTGCTGCTCGTCCCCGGTGTCGTCGAGGTAGCTGTGCGGCCGCGGGTCCCGCGGCGGGGGGGCCACTCGCGCGGCGTCGAGCAGCGCCAGCGGCACGATCCAGGGTGAGACCGAGGTGGCGAACGACTTGCCCAGGAACGGACCGAGCGGCACGTACTCCCAGGCCTGGATATCCCGCGCCGACCAGTCGTTGACCAGGCAGACGCCGAAGACATGGTCGGGCAACGCCGCCATCGGCACCGCATGCCCCGGGGGCGAGGGGACCCCGACCACGAACCCGACCTCGGCCTCCAGGTCCAGCCGCCGGGTCGGACCGACGCCGATCTCGCCCTCGGGGTCCCGGCGCTGACCGCGGGGACGTACCACCGGGGTGTCGGAGACGACGATGCTCCCGGCACGACCGTGGTATCCGATCGGTAGGTGCTTCCAGGCCTCCGGTAGCGGGGGCGCGCCGGGGCGGAACAGGCCACTCACCCGCGCTGCATGGTGTTCGGAGGCGTAGAAGTCGACGTAGTCGGCCACGGTGAACCCGAGCACCGGGTCCACCCGCTCCAGCGGCACCCGGTCGGCGTCGTCCTCCCAGGTCAGCACCGCGTCGAGCACCTGGTCCCACACCGGTCGACCGGCAGCCAGCAGTGGATCCAACCGCCCGACCCCCAGGTACGACGCCAGCGACGGTGCCCGCGCCGCCGCGAGCGCCCCGAGGTCGATGACACCGCCGGTAGTGCGCCAGCCCACGCGTCGTACTCGGGGGTCCTCGGGTGTCCGGAAGACGCCGAAACCTGCCGGTCGGGCCTGGCCGCCCGGATCGCGGTCGCTCACCGTCGTCCCCCGGCCCACGTCCAGGCGTAGGCGCCATCGTCGCAGGCTCGCCCGGCCTCACCCAGGTCGAGCGGGCGGAAGGTGTCGACCATGACGGCGAGCTCGTCGAACCGCTCGGCACCGAGGCTGGCCTCGATCGCCTCGGGCTGCGGTCCGTGCGCGTGGCCACCGGGGTGCAGGGTGATCGAGCCGATCCCGATGCCCGAGCCCTTGCGCGCCTCGTAGTCCCCGGCGACGTAGAACATCACCTCGTCGGAGTCGACGTTGGAGTGGTAGTAGGGCACCGGCACCGCCAGGGGGTGGTAGTCGACCTTGCGGGGCACGAAGTTGCAGACCACGAAGTTGTGGCCCTCGAAGACCTGATGCACCGGCGGCGGCTGGTGCACCCGACCGGTGATCGGCTCGAAGTCGGCGACATTGAAGACGTACGGATAGAGGCAGCCGTCCCACCCGACCACGTCGAAGGGGTGGTGCGGCACGACGTGCACGGTGCCGGCCAGGCCGCCGGTGGACCCGGCGCCGGTGCCGCGGTGCTTCACGTAGACCTCGACGTCACGCTCGTCCACCTGCCGCGGCGGCGTCGGCACCCGCAGGTCCCGTTCACAGTAGGGCGCGTGTTCGAGCAGCTGGCCGAACCTCGAGAGGTAGCGCTTGGGCGGGGAGATGTGGCTGTTGCCCTCGATCGCGTAGAGCCGCAGCGGATCGCCCACGTCGGCGACCACCCAGCGGTGCGTGGTGGCGCGCGGGATGATCGCGTAGTCCCCTGGGCCGACCTCGAGGTCGCCGAAGACCGTCTCCAGCACGCCGTGGCCGGACTCGACGAAGACGCACTCGTCCCCGGTCGCGTTGCGGTAGAGCGGCGAGGTTCGGCCGGCGACGACGTACCCGATCCGGACGTCGGCGTTGCCGAGCAGCAGGCGGCGTCCGGTGACCGCATCCACGCCGGCGACGTCGGAGCCGACGAAGAGCGTGTGCGGCGCGAGGTGACGGGGCAACAGCGGCGCGTTCGGCGCGGTCGCCTGGTCCGGCAGGTCCCAGGCGCGGGCGTCGACCAGCGCCGACGGGACGCCGGAGTGGTAGAGCAGCGAGGAGTCGGAGGAGAAGCCCTCCTCCCCCATCAGCTCCTCGCGATAGAGGCCGCCGTCGGGCGCCCGGTGCTGGGTGTGCCGCTTGGGCGGCACGTCGCCCATCCGCTGGTAGTGCGCCATTCAGATCACCGCCTCGATCAGGAGTGTCACAGGTTGCCGCGCTTGTCCTGCTCCCGCTCGATCGCCTCGAAGAGCGCCTTGAAGTTGCCCTTGCCGAAGCCGAGCGAGCCGTGCCGCTCGATCATCTCGAAGAAGACCGTCGGCCGGTCCCCGATCGGCTTGGTGAAGATCTGCAGCAGGTAGCCGTCCTCGTCGCGGTCGACCAGGATGCCGCGGCGCTGCAGCTCGGCGATCGGGACCCGGACCTCCCCGATCCGTGCCCGCAGCTCGGGATCCTCGTAGTAGGAGTCCGGGGTGGCGAGGAACTCGATGCCGGCCGCGCGCATCGCGTCCACCGCGGCCAGGATGTCCTCGGTCGCCAGCGCCAGGTGCTGGGCGCCCGGACCACCGTAGAACTCCAGATACTCGTCGATCTGGGAGCGCTTCTTGGCGATCGCCGGCTCGTTGAGCGGGAACTTGACTCGGTGGTTGCCGCTGGCCACGACCTTGCTCATCAGCGCCGAGTAGTCGGTGGCGATGTCGTCTCCGATGAACTCGGCCATGTTGGCGAAACCCATCACCCGGCCGTAGAAGTCGACCCACTCGTCCATCCGGCCGAGCTCGACGTTGCCGACGACGTGGTCCAGAGCCTGGAAGATCCGCGGGGCCTCTCCACCGTCCGCGCCGCGCGGCCGGACGATCCCGGAGGTGCGCGCGACGAAACCGGGCAGATACGGGCCGTGGTAGCGGCTGCGGTCGACCAGGGTGTGGCGGGTCTCGCCGTAGGTCGCGATCGCCGCCATCCGGACCGTGCCGTGCTCGTCGCTGACGTCGTGCGGCTCGACCAATACGCGTGCGCCCTCGGCGCGCGCGTGCGCCATGCAACGGTCGACGTCGGGCACCTCCAGCGCGATGTCGGTGATGCCGTCGCCGTGCCGGGCGTGATGCGCGGTGACCGCGCTGTCGGGCGCCACGCCACCGGTGATCACGAACCGCACCGCGCCCGAGGTGAGCACGTAGGCGTGGTGGTCACGGTTGCCGGTCTCCGGCCCGGAGTAGGCGACCAGCTCCATGCCGAAGGCGGTCTGGAAGAAGTGGCTGGTCTGGACCGCATTGCCGACCGCCCACACCACCGCATCCCAGCCGGTCACGGGGAACGGGTCGGTCGCGTCGTCGTACTCGACGAGCCCGACGAGCTGACGGAGCTGGTCGAGGTCGAGGTCGGCGAGACGCTCGGCGTCGGTGAGGTGGTCGGCGACGGTCATGGGACTCCTTCGTCGAGGGCGAACGGGACTCCCAGCAAAGCCGAGGCCCGCGAGCTGATCAATCCACACGGATCCGCCTGTACCTACTGAACAGGAAGCGCAGCAGATCGGCGCATCATCTAGGCTGTTTGCATAGTTCTTGCCTGAGGAGGTACGTCGTGCACCTGGACCAGCTCGACCTCGCCCTGCTCACCGCGCTGCACGACCATCCGCGCTCCGGCCCGCTGGAGCTGTCCCGACTGACCAAGGTCGCTCGCGCCACCGTGCAGTCCCGGATCCAGCGCTTGGAGAACGCCGGTGTGATCACCGGCTACGGGCCCGACATCGATCTGGAGGCCGCCGCCCACCCGCTCACCGCCTTCGTCACCCTGGAGATCGCCCAAGGTGCGCTCGAGGAGGTTGCCTCCGAGCTGGCCGCGATCCCCACCATCCTCGAGGCCTACATGACCACCGGTTCGGCCGACGTGCTGTGCAAGGTCGCGGCTGCCGACCACGCCGACCTGCAGGACACCCTGCTCGAGCTGAACCACTCCGCATCGGTGGTCCGCTCCACCAGTGTCGTCGTGCTGGGCACCGTGGTGCCCCCGCGGGTCCTGCCGCTGTTGGAGCGGAGCGCGGCGACTCGCGCGAGCCGCGCGCCAGCACACCGCTGAGCTCCCACTCGCAGGGATCGCCCCGGCGCCGCGTCTCGACTGCGTTGCTAGGTTCCGGCCATGCAGCTCACCGACGCCGACCTGATCCGCAACCTGCTCAACCGCTACTGCCGGTTGGTCGACACCGGCGACTTCGCCGGCGTCGGCGCGCTGATGTCCCGAGCGACCCTGCGTTCGATGGACGGCGTCGAGCTCGCTGCCGGTGAGGAGGCCGTCGCGCGGATGTACGCCACGATCGTCCGGCTGCACGAGGACGGCACCTCCCGCACCCAGCACGTCGTGGTCAACACCGTCTTCGACGAGGCCTACGCCGACGTCCACGCCGACGGGGCACTGGCCACCTCGACCTATCTGGTACTCCAAGCCACCGGCGACCTGCCTCTGCAGCCGATCGCCACCGGCGGGTACGTCGACACCTTCGCCCGGGACTCCGACGGCTGGTACTTCACCGAGCGCAGGTTCGCGATGACGCTGACCGGCCGGCTCGACCAGCATCTGCTCCACGACCCCCGCTGACCTGCCGCGCCGCTGCCGGAGGCCCCCTCGGCCGTAGCGGAGGGGCGTCCCGCGGCCCCTTGTGGTGTTGTTTGGTGTCGGAATATGACACCGAACAACACCACAAACATCCTCGAGAACGACGAGAGCTCCCGGCCGCCTGGCCGGGAGCTCTCGATCGTCGGTGGAGCTGAGGGGACTCGAACCCCTGACCCTCTGTTACGGGCCCACCGGCGTCTGATTGATCGGTGAATCTCGCCTTACCTCGGCTGCATCCAGTCTGACCTGGGACGACGCGCTGGGTCGTGAGCATCGTCGGTATCCAGGATACGCCGATTTCGGCTGACCTCGGCTGCACTCGGCCCGATCCTGACGTCAAACTGCGCCATAAGTGCGCCCGACGGCGCACTGCCGGCCTCGCCCGCTCCCCCCGCCGGCCAACCAGACCTCCCCGCCAGGCCTGGCCCGAACCCGAGGCGAAGTTGCGCTCTCAGAGAGCCCGAGAAAATGACTGCGGCTGGCCGCAGGACTCAAACCGGGATCCCCTCTTGAGCCACCACGCGCTATCGGCGCGATCCCTTGGTCAAGGCAGACGCGAGTGCCGCCAACAACTCTTGAACCCGGTCGTGGTCGACGTCGTACCGGCGGGTCACCGGCCCCATCTCGTCGTCACGCGGCGGGTCGGCGACGATCACACCCAGCTGCTCAAGTGCGGACAGGTGGCGACCCAAGTTCGAGTCCGACCCGCCAAGGCGCCGAAGCAGTTCGGCTTTGGTACTCGGACCATCCTCGTTGAGGGCCCGTAAGACGGCAACCCGGACGCGGCCACCGAAAGCGTCGACCGCCTCCTCCGCGAGGCTCGGCAGGGCAGGTCGGGCGACTCGGGGCACTGGCGCATTGTGGTTCAACATCAGCCCGCGTAGCATGTTTCACCGATTTAATCGGTGAAACATGGAGGTAGTGAGATGCCGTTCGCTGTAACCGCCGTCGTCACCGTCGGCGACGACCCCGCACCGCTCGATGAAGACCTCCCGTCCGTCCGGGTGGTCTTCCCTATCGCAGACGCGCAGTTCGGCCTCTACCCCTCCGCCGCCGGCGAAGAGGTCGTGCCGATCGAGCACTTCGACGTCGGCGAGGTCGTGTGCGATGGACCGTTGGGCCACATGGCGCAGGCACAGCTGCGCGCTGGGGACCACATCATCGTGACCGGCACGCTGGAGCTACGCGCATCATTGAGGATGGACCGCGACTCGGCGTACGTTCTGATGGCGATCAGGGCGGACCAGATCGGCAGGATGTTGAGCTCGCACGCATGCGACTCCTGTGCGCCACGGTGACGCGTGAGGCATGGTCGACCGTCCAGGAGCGCTCCGGCTGCACCAGCGCATTGAGAATCGAGCCGCTCGAACCGCCGACCGACCTCCACGGACAGCAGCCCGCACGGCGCGCCGCATCGCCGCAGTTCCCGGCTTACAGGCCAGTCCGTCCACAAAACCACTTCTGACCAGCGGATTCTCACTTTTCGCATCAGTCTAGTCCGCACACAGTCCGCAAGAAACCCGAAGCGTGTTGCCGACACAGTCGCCGCCGATCGGTGGTGGACAGCGCGCCGACAGGGGCGATCAATCCTCTGACACCAGACGTTCGGAGCGAGTCCAATCAACGCGTCCCGTCGGGAACGGTGCGGCGACCCCTGTAGTCACTTGTTGCGTAGAGAGCCGGACTTCCCCCAGAAGTTGATGGAGGATCCGCGGCCGGCATGCGGCCCGGCCAGCGGCTAGAGCGGCCGCCGCCTCCCAAGCGAAGGTCGTAACCTACGCGCACGGCCGATGTTCCACCACGCCGGCGACGCCATAGAGGCCCACCTGACCATCGTGTTCGCCGCCCTCGCAGTCGCGCGACACCTGCAAGAGGCCACCAGGATCAGCTTCCGCAAGATCCTCCAGACCCTACGGCCGTTCCAGCAGATCAGCGTCCGCATCGCCGGCCACGAACACCTCGCCCACGACCCGCTCACCCCACCAGCGCTGGAGATCCTTCACACCCTCGGCATCGATCCGAACTGACACACCCCGGTGGCACGATCCAGGTCCGATGTGTTGAACCAGGACACTACCGGGGGCACCGCGTGATTCCCGCGCTGCGCACGGGCTTCTGACCGTTGACCTGCACGAATGTCACCTTCCAAGAATCTGGTGGGGTATGGCGACCGATGTCGCTCGCATCGGGCTTCCAGGCGCCGCGGATCGCGACGCGAACGGCAGGGCCCGCACGACAGCGCGTCCGCGTTCTGTGCTGCCGACCACTCGACGACAGTCGATTGCCAGGGCTCGCACCTACGTAGACGCGAGCCCGCCGCCGTGCGCCAGAGCGGCATAAGCCAACACCCTTCTGCTGAGACGGTTGGATGGCGCGGACGCCTGAAGGCACCTGGCGCCTCATCCTGAATAGCGGTTGCGTTCCACTTTGATTCAGCCTCGGGTAGCCCGCATACGTTACTTTCTCTCTTGTGATGGGGTCTCTTGCTTCCGCGTGCGGTCAAGTCCCCGGTGGTGGTGTAACGGCGGATCCTTCGTTCCAGGGTTAGAAGGGCTGCTCGTCGTCGGCGAGCATGGTCGGGATGTCGCTGCTGCTGGGCCTCCAATCGCTGTCGGGGTCGAAGAAGTCGAGGGGGAACGGGGCGGGCTGGCCGTGCTCGTCCCACCAGCCCGTGTAGCCGCTGGCAGCGAGGGTCGCGAGGTCCTCCTCGTGGTCGGTCGTGTCGTGGCGGGTCATGCTGCGGGCTCCAGCTCGGGCAGAACGGGTTGGTTGAGGGCGTCGTCACCGTTGCTGGTAGCTGCGGCGGCGCGGGCTGCGGCGGCCTTGATGGCCGCGCGGGCTCGGATGACGACCTCGAGCCCGAGGTAGCGGCGGCCTTCGGCCCATTCGTCGTGCTGCTCGGCCAGCACCGCGCCGACCAGGCGGTTCACCGAGTTGCGGTCGGGGAAGATCCCGACCACGTCGGTACGCCTGCGAATCTCGCGGTTCAAGCGCTCGTTGGGGTTGTTGGACCAGATCTGACGCCAGATCTCCTTGGGGAACGCGGTGAACGCGAGCACGTCGGCCCGAGCAGCGTCGAGGTGGTCGGCGACGTCGGGGAGCTTGTCGGCCAGCGCGTCGAGCATCTTGTCGTACTGCGCGGCCACGGCCTCGGCGTCGGGCTGGTCGTAGACGGAGTGCAGCAGCGCCTTCACACCGCCCCAGCTCGACTTGGGGCACACGTCCATCAGGTTCGCCGCGTAATGCGTCCGGCACCGCTGCCACGCGGCCCCTGGCAGGTTCGCGGCGATCGCCTCGACCAGTCCGGCGTGGGCGTCGCTGGTGACGAGCATGACCCCGTCCGGACCCGAGGTGAGGCCGCGGGCGACCAGGTCGGCGAAGAAGGTGTTCCAGGCCGCACCAGTCTCGCTGGTGGCGACCTGGACCCCGAGGACCTCTCGGTGCCCGTCGGCGTTGACGCCGGTGGCGACCAGCACCACCGCGTTCACGACGCGGCCGTTCTCACGGACCTTCATCGTCAACGCGTCGGCGGCCACAAAGCAGAACGGCCCGACCTCGTCGAGCCGGCGGGTGCGGAACGCCTTGACCTGCTCGTCGAGATCGGCGGCCATCCGAGAGACCTGGGACTTGGACAGGCTCGTGATGCCGAGGGTGGCGACGAGCTTGTCCATCCGGCGCGTCGAGACACCGAGGAGGTAGCAGGTCGCGACCACGCTGATCAGCGCGGCCTCGGCCCGCTTCTTGTGCTCCAGGAGCCAGTCGGGGAAGTAGGAGCCCTGCCTCAGCTTGGGGACCGCCACGTCGATCGTGCCGACCCGGGTGTCCAGGTCGCGGTGACGGTACCCGTTGCGGGAGTTCACCCGGTCCGGTGACGCGACGCCGTACTCGGCACCGCACACCGCGTCCGCATCGGCCGAGAGCAGGGCGTTGATCACGGTCGCGAGCAGGGTCCGCATCAGATCCGGGGACGCGTCGGAGAGTCCCTTCTCCAACAACGCGACAGGGTTGAGAATATGAGGAGCGGTCATCGTGATGACTCCGTTCGAGAGTGCTTTGGAAGGTTCACTCGAAGGATCAAGCGGTGGCCGCTACCTCGTCCCCACGACACGCTCAGGGGACTGCTAGATCTCGGCTACCGCGTTACACCACTATCAGGGACGCAACTCCGCGTGCCCCGTCCAGTCCCGAGATTCCAACAGATGCGTGACGTCGCAGCCAAAGCCACCGGACTACGGCTCAACCACGCAACCGTGACCCAATGACAAGTTCAGTTGCTGGCTCCGAGAGGTGGTCAGCGGGTCAACTCGTCAATACGCCTCGCACCCATCGACAGGCCCGCCGCCACAAGCAGAGCTCCGCCACCGAGAATCGCAAAGTAGCTACCCTCAGGAAGCCTGGTGTAGAGCGTTCCGAGCAGGCCCGACAGCGATGACCCGCAGGCAAGTGCCAGGAGCCAGACGCCGACCGTCTGGTTCTTGAATCGCTGGGGAGCGACACGCGTAGCCAGGGAGAGCCCTGTAGGCCCGATGAACACCTCCGACGATCCTGCCACCGCCAGGACGAGGAGTACGCCGAAAGCCGGTACCGATCGTCCGGGGTTACTCGCTTCGAGTACGAGAAGAACCAGGTATGCGCTGCCGAAGACGATGAATCCGAGTGCGAACTTCTGAGGTGGAGTCGGCTGGCGATCACCCATGCGGGTCCAGGCGGATGCCACCAAAGGCGTGAGGGCAATGACAGCGAGCGGACTGCTGACGCTCAGCCACTCTGCCGGCATCTCCCACCCGTTAACAACGATGTCAACCCGCTCGGTGATGAAGACAGACATCGCCGTGAACTTCTGCAGCAAGAAGCCGTAGTAGATGGCGCAGCCGACCCATAGCGGCAGGAAGCCCGCCAGTCGGCGACGCTCCCGCACGGTGACGTCCGACGACCGGATCATGGTGAGGAAGTATGCGGCGGCGACCACCAGGCTCACCAAGGCGACGGCGTGGGTCAGGTTGCCGCTGTGGACCAGTCCTGCGCCCCACGCGAAGGCTGCAATGAAGACCATGCCGAGAGCTGCAGCGAATGCTCGGAGCAGACTTGGGCGGTCAATGGGGTTCTCGATGACGGACGCCTGCGCCGGAAGGTCGCTCATCTTCAGGGCGTATTGCGCGAGGCCGATGACCATGCCCACCGCGGCGAGGCCGAATGCCGCGTGAAACCCCCACTGGCTGCGGGTCCAGCCCGCGAGGAGCGGGCCGAGTGCGGCACCGCCGTTAATGGCCATGTAGAAGTACGAGAAGCCGGCGTCGCGCCTGCTCCGGTCCTCGTCGTAGAGCATTCCGACAATGGAGGAGATGTTGCTCTTCAAACCCCCGGTGCCGACTGCGATCAGCATCAGCCCGACGGCCACCCCGCTGAGGCCGGGAAGGACGGCGAGCGCGGCGTGTCCGAGCGTGATGACGATGCCACCGTAAAGCACCATCAGTTTCGGCGCGGCGATCCGGTCGGCGGCCCAACCGCCGAGCACCTGGGTGACGTACACCGCTCCGCCGTAGGCACCGACGATACTCACGGTGTCGGTCGCAGACAGGGCCAGCCCACCCTCGTCGAGCGACCACAGCAGGTAGAACGTCAACACGCCCTGTAAGCCGTAGAAACTGAACCGCTCCCAGAGCTCGGTGAACGCAAGCGACCATAGGGCAGGCGGCTGTCCGTTGCGACCCGGGACGTCAGTGCCGTCCTCGGGGATCTTTCGGTCGGTGTCCAGTGTCATGTGTCCTCGAACCAGAATGGTGTGGGCGGCCGGAGCGCCAGGAGGGAAATTGTGCAGCGCGAGTCGCGCTCGAGCCGAAGGTGACCGCTCCGCGGAGCGACGTGCGTTAGTGCAGTGATGCTGCTCTGGAGGGCGCGCCCTCGGGGTCCAGCGCGTCGATCGCCTCGACGAACGGCGCCAGGGGGGCGATCAGCAGCCCCGCGCCGGCGTGGCCGCCCTCGCGGCGGGAGGCCCCCATGTGGATGCGCGGTGTCACCCCGGAACTCGCCACCAGACCCGCGTCTATTCCGAACGGAACGCCCCGGAAGCCCAGGTACGGGATCTTCCAGAGCGGGTGCTCGGTGTGCGTGATGCTGTACATGGTCTGGGTCGTTTCGACCATTCTGGCCGCCGTCCCGCCACTGTAGTCCTGGAGGGAGGGCGCCGCGGCGGCAGACAATCCACCCAACCCGACCGTCTCGGTGATGAGGCTCTCCCCGCCCATGAAGGCGATCTCGTCAGGAGTGATCCCATCGAAGAGCTTGGCGTGCAGGGTGGGGATCGGCGCTCGAAACCAGCGGCTCCCGGTGCCGGCGACCCGGATCGAGAACTCCTTCTCACTGATCGCCATCGCCGTGACGATGCTGCTGCCCGGCGAGCCGGCACCCGCGTCGGCGACGCATTTGGCGGCTGCCATCCCCAGGTGCAGGAAGAACAAGTCGTTGTCCCTGATGAACTCGAGGGCTTCGCGGGTGTGCTTGTCGAAGCCGTTGGCGTCCACCATCGGCTCAACCAGCTGACCGAACAGCACGGCCGTCGCCGCTGTGTTGCGGCTGTGCAGATCGTCACCCATGCCCAGCGCGCGGCGGATGATCGGCGAGACGGGGATGCCCCCGGCCGCGCGGAGTGCCGACGCCAGTCGTGGCGCCAGGACCTCCCGGATCCAGATGAGCTGCCGGTGGACCTTGTCGTTCCACACGCCGTAGGTGAGGCGTTCGCGATCGCTGCCCTCGTAGACCAGGCAGTGCCCGCGCCTGCCCGAGCGCAGGTCCTCCAGCACCAGGACCGGCATCGAGGCGGAGGTCGCGCCCGTCACCGAGCCGACGCAGCCGTGGTCGTGGCAGGCGGCGACCACGATCTCGCCCGCGTGGAGCAGAGCGTCCGCGCCCTCGGGGGTTCGGGCCAGTCCCTCGTACAGCGCTGCGCCGATG
Source organism: Nocardioides sp. BGMRC 2183 (assembly GCA_008123405.1). GTDB lineage: Bacteria > Actinomycetota > Actinomycetes > Propionibacteriales > Nocardioidaceae > Nocardioides. The sequence goes on along the minus strand of VSSA01000005.1, from coordinate 252,108 downwards.
ATGGCTCGGCGCTGCCCGCCGTCGTACGCCGCCCACGGCAGCGGTGCTCCCGACGTCAGGATCGTGCGGGGCGTCATCCCTGGAAGCGCGTCGAGTGCCGGCAGGACGTCGACCAGCACCGGCTGGCTGGCCAGCATGGCGGACACGGCCGCTTCGTTGGCGCGCGCCCGCAGCTCCGGATCGTTCACGATGGTCATCGGTGGGCTTCAGAGCTCGATCAGGCGGCCAGCGTCGACCACTGCGCGACCGTCGACCTCGACCGTGCAACCGCGCATCGGGATGTCGAGGTGGTTGTAGGTGTGACGGTCCATGAATGGGTGGGGTCCGGTCGAGAACAGGAAGTTGCCCGCCAGCCCCCGCGCGTCCATGCCCATCAGTGACTCCCGGTCATAGAGCGCCATCGCGAACCAGTCCGCCCTGGTCATCAGGCCCCAACCCATGTGGGAGAGGAAACGAGCCTCCTCATCGTCAGCGTCGTCAAAGAAAATCTGCAAGAGACGCGCGTCCCCACCGCCGGAGACATCCATGATGCGGCCGCCCTCGATGGTGAGGACGATCTCGTCGCGCACGTAGGTCTTGAACGGAAGGAGGATATCGCCGGAGGCGATCACGATCCGGCCCTGCGACGTCTTCGGCCAGGCCAGCACCATTGTGCTCGGCCAGTGGTCCCACCGGCCCGGGTCGTCGGCGATGCCGCACTGGAAGCCGGGGTGGGAGTCGACGAGGTCAGCCACCAGCTCCGTCCCGGACTTGGACGTGACACGCAACTCCCCACCTGACTTCAGCAACGCTGCGCCGGCCTTCACGAGGGCCTTGTCCTCAGGCGTCGGCAGGTTGCGAGCCAGGACCTCGGGCGGGTCAGCCACGAAGAGCATGCGCGTGCCGGCGCCGAGGATCTTGCCCAGCGACTCGGTGTGGATGAAGCCCTCGTTCGTCAGGTCGAGCACCATGTCGGCGCCCTGGAGGAGCGAGAGCGCCAAGGGACTGTCGTCCAGCGAGGTCAGTCCTGCACCGGAACCGGTCCGTGACGACGGCAGCGGCACCGGCGAGCCGCCGGGCAGGGTGGCCTGCAGGACGCGTGCGCCGAGCTGTTGACCGGCGGCGAACGCGGCCTCGACGTACTCGCTGCGGCTGGAGGGTTCGGAGAGGATTACGAGCTCCTCGCCTTGGGTGACCTTGCACAGCTCGAGCTCTTGGCGGAAGAGCTCGACCAGGTCGGCCGCGGTGAAGTTCGGCATGAATGTCTCCAGTTCTTCAGGTGGTGGGGTGGGGGATTGCCGTGACGTGGTGCAGGTCCGCGAGGTAGGGGATGGCGGCACGGGCATCGACGACGCTCGAGGCGTCGATGGTGGCCCTCACCCGGCCTTCCCCCTCTGCCAGGACGGCCAGGGGTTCACCGGTGGGTGCGACGATCGTGGAATGGCCGCAGAACGCGATCGACTCGGGCGCCGAGCCGGTGCCGGTCTGGTTCGCGGCCACGACGTAGCAGCCGTTCTCAAGTGCGCGGGACCGTGTCAGCAGCGCCCACGCGTGGAGGCGAGCTGCTCCGAACGCCGCAGGCACCGCAACGATCTCGGCACGGTCCCGCGCGAGCCGGCGCACGGCCTCGGGGAAGCCTGCCTCGTAGCAGATGGCCACTCCCACCCGCCCGACCGGCGTGTCTGCGACAGCCTGCTCCTGCGGACCGCCCCGGGCAAAGAGCGCGGGCTCGTCGCCCCACAGGCCTCGCTTCGCGGCGGTCGCCGCAACGCCTTCAGGCGTGACGATCACACCGAGGTTGCGAAGGCCCGTGTCACCGGTCGCGGCGAGGGTGGTCACCACGGTGAGGCCGAGCTCGGCCGAGAGCGAGCACAACCATCGGCTCGTCGGTCCGGGCACGTCCTCGGCGAGGCGCGCGAGCGTCGGGCTGAGGGTGTAGCCGGTCACGGCGAGCTCGGGAAGCACCACGAGCTCAGCGCCCTCGTCGGCGACCTCGCGAAGGTGTGTCTCGAGACGGCCGCGGTTCCCCTCCACGTCCAGCGGAACGCTCGTGTGCTGGACGGCGACCGCGATCACTCTGCTCATCGCGACGGCTCCCACACGGGGACGGGAGGCGACGGAACAACCGCCAGGTCCACGGCATACGAGGCGCCTGCCGATCGGCCGACTGGCCGCAGCGCATCCGTGTCGACGTGGAAACGGTCATCGGTGATGCCGTCCGATGCATGCAGCCTCAGGACCTGCGCCAGCACCGTAGTGTCGGTGCCCCACTGCCGCGTCTCCACGACACGACACTCAAGGGCGACCCGCGCCTCGGCGACCCGTGGCGGGGCGACCACGTCGGACATCGCCGCGCCGACGCCGGCGAAGTCGAACTCGTCGATGTCGCTGGGTACATCGGCTGACGAGCGGACCATCGCGTCGAGCAGGTGCTCCGACACGATGTTCACGACCAATTCGCTGGTGGCGAGCAGGTTGGCCAGCGTGTCCTTTTGCGCGTGGTTCTCACGCCCGGTCTCGCCGATCGACAGGAAGATGATCACCGGGTTGCGTGAGGCGACGGTGAAGAAGGAGAAGGGTGCGAGATTGCGGTGCCCGTCGACCGAGAGCGTGGACACCCAGGCGATGGGACGGGGTTGCACAACGCCCGTGATGAGCTTGTAGGCGTCCGATGCGTGCAACGACGCCAGATCGAAAGTGCTCATCGCGCGCTCACTGTCCGGGCGTTCCGCCGATACCAGTCGCGGACCAGGTTGAAGGTGGCAGTCGAGTGGCGGTCGAAGACGACTCCATGTCCGCCGCCCTCCAGGCCGATCCGCCCCAGCTCGACGTGCCGAACAGCGACGTCGAGGTCGGTCAGGAACGCCACGGTCTGCCGGTCGGCCTCATCGTGCCCGGAGCCATCCGCCGTCAGGACGAGGGCGGGCACCGCGCCGAGACCGCCGGTGAGCGGGGAGGCCGTCAGCCCCGCCGACAACGCCCGGGCGTGGCGCTCCCCGCCGTACGGCGGACCGAGCGGCTCGACGGCGACGACGGCCGTCACGAGGTCTGGCCGTGCGTCGGCGGCGAGCCAGACGCTGGGCGCACCGGCGGAGTGACTGACCAGGAGACAGCGGCCGAGCCGTTTCATCAAGGTCATGAGGTGGTCGGCGTCGCGACGCTGTGCACCCTCCGGCTCGGCGAGCAAGCCCGTGCTTGAGGCACCGATAGGGCCGAACATGGCGCCGGGCCCCGGACGCACGTCGACCTCGTCGATCTGGAACAGCTGAGCCAGCAGCGAGCTGGGGGGCACCGCCTGACGCTCCCCCTGGGTGCGGACGTCCCAGACTGACCTGCCGTGACCGGTCCGATCGAGCAGATACGTCGGGTGCCCGTTGGCGACGAAGAGCTCGGCCCACCCGGGCTGGTCACTCACGGCCCACATCCAGTCGGTGGCCTGACCTCCGCCGCCGTGCACCAGCACAACCGGCGTCAGCCAGTCGTCCGGGTCCGGCGGGGCTTCCCACTCGACCCAGGCAGCGCCGACAGTCGTTCCCGTGACCGGGTCCCACGAGCCGTCGAGGAAGAACCGACCCCGGCGCCGCAGGGTCGGCAAGCGATCGGCGTGCGGTGGTGTCGCACGAGGTGCGCCGACCACGGCGTCAGGCACGGTGGAGGCGAAGCGGCGCGTACTCGTGCCCGAACGCCTGGTAGTTGATGGCGGTCCGCGGCTCCCCGGCACGCTCCACGAAGCTGATGCGCTCGACCATGCTGGTGAGCAGCGTGGTGGCCTCGAGGCGAGCGACCATGTTGCCAGCGCAGGTGTGCAGGCCGAAACCGAACGCCAGGTGCCCGTTGGGCGTCGGACGGTCGATACAGAACACGTCGGGGTCGTCGTATTCTCGAGGGTCGCGAGCGGCGCCCAGCCACATCATCAGCACCTTGGCGCCGGGAGGGAGGCGATAGCCGTCCACGTCGGCGCCGTCCGGAGTCCAGCGCCCGCCGAAGCGGTTGGGCGGATAGAAGCGGACCGCCTCCTCCCAGGCCGCGGGAACCAGATCGCGGTTCTCACGCATCTTCTGCCACTCGCCCGGATGGTCGCCGAACGCGCGCAGCATGGAGGCGATGCCGCTTGTCGAGGTGTCGAAGCCGGCGGCGAAGACCGTCTTGACCAGGTCGCGTGCTTCGTTCTCGCTGATCCGGCCCTCGTCGGCCATTGCGTAGAGCTGGGCACCGAGGCCATCGGGGCGCAGTGCATCGCGATTGATGTTGTCCTCGACCCATGCCACCGCCTCGCTGCCCGCCGCGAGCTTCCGGTCGCGGTGCTCGGAGGCGGGACCGAACGCGTTGAGGCCCGCGCTGCCGAACTTGAGCAGCGCCTCCCGGCCTTCCCCCGGCATCCCGATGACGTCGGGAAAGACCTTGAGCACGTATCCGATCGAGAGGTCGAGGTAGCCGTCAGCGGTGACGGATTCGTCCCGCATCAGACCGTCCACCAGGAGGTCTGCTTGCTCCTTGAAGTACTCGCCCATCCAGCCGAGGTTCTTCGGCCCGAGGACGTCCATGATCGCGGCCTTCGTCCGGGTGTGCGCCGGCGGCTCCTCGAACAGTACGATCCGCGGACGGAACTCCGAGTCCTCGTAGAACGGCCGGTCCGTGGAGGAGAAGACGCGCCAGTTGCGCAAGCCCTTGCGGATGTCGGCGAAGCGGGTGACCGCATAGTAGTCGTGCTTGGCGACGTACACGACTGGCGCGATCTCCCGTACGGCGCCGTCTGCCGCGAATGGATCGGCCAGGCTCTCCATCGAGAACGGGTCGATGTCGGTGCTCGGGATGTCTCGGACGGGGGTGTCGGTTCTCATGGTTCTTCTCTCTGGGCGTGGGTTCGGTTCAGGAGCCGGCAACCCGCACTGGTGGGGCCTCGCCGGTGCGCATCCAGGCCAGTCGGCGTTCGAGTGCCGCCGTCGCGCTGTCGGGGTGCGGCAGAACGTAGAAGGAGTCGGTCGCGACCGCCTCGGCGACGAGCGCAGCGACGTCCTCGGCCGGGAGGCCGTGGGCGCTCTGCCGCGCGCGGAAGCACTCCATCGCCTCCCTGCGGGCACCGTCCTCGTTGATCGTGACACCGGCTGGGGCGTTGCGCTCGGCGTCGATCATGCGCGATTGGACCGGTCCGGGAGCGAGCAGGTGGACGTGCACGTTGCTGCCGCTAGCGCGCAGTTCGATCTCGAGGGACTCCGCTACGGCGAGCACGGCCATCTTGGTGGCGCAGTAGGGCATCATGAACGGCGTCCCCGTCGCGAAACTCGCCAGGGAGCCAGTGAAGACCAGGTGGCCGTCACCTGATCGCTCCAGGGCCGGCAGCGCCGCCTGCGCCGTGTGCAGCGCGCCGAAATAGTTGACGTCCATCAGCCAGCGCCAGGCGGTCTCGTCGACGTCGAGGAACCTGCCGCCAGTCTCGACGCCAGCGTTGGCGCAGACCATGTCGATCCGGTCGAAGGCGTCGACGGCGGCCCCCATGAGTGCGTCGACGTCGGCGCGGGAGCTGACGTCGGTGCGCACGCCGAGGACCCGCACGCCAGGGGCCTGGTCGGCGAGGCGGGCCACCGCGACTTCGAGCGCCGCGGCCTCGATGTCGCCGAGGGCGACGTCCATTCCGTCGGCTGCGAAGCGTGCTGCGAGGGCGTACCCGATGCCGCTGGCACCGCCGGTCACGACCGCAACCCTGCGCTGTCGGTCGTCGGCGCTCACAGCCGAGCTCCCGCAGTCACCACAGCTGGCGTCTCCAGCTGGCGCGTGAACATCAGACGTGCGCGTGCGGCCTCTGGGTCCTGGCCCAGTCGCTGGACGCGGGTCCACGCCGCCGCACCCTCGGGCGTCTGGGTGGAGCCGAAGATGAGCCGCTTGTTCGCGGACGCGGTCGGGGATACGAGCTCCTGGAACACGCGTCGGCGCTCGTGGGCGTAGCGGTCGAGAACCCAGTCGTCCTGGCGGCGGCGCAGGACCGCCGCGAGGGAGTCGATGAGCAGGTAGGTGTCGAAGAGCCCTCCGGTGAGGCCGAGCCCGCCGGTCGGATTGGTCGCGTGGGCAGCGTCGCCGGCCAGCAGCACCCGGCCCAGCCGGAACGTCGTCGCCCAGCGCTGGTGCATGTTGTAGGGGCTGAAGGACACCATTTCACGGTCCGCCTCACGCGGCAGCACGGTGTCGAAGAAGCGGCCCATGCGCTCCAGCGCCACATCACGGTTCTCGGCAAGCGGATCGCAGTAGGTGTAGCGCCAGAGGCCCGTCCCGTGGTCGTTGTTGATCTTGACGATGATCGCCCCGAAGGTCTCGTCGACAACGAATGTGGTCTGGTCGAACCCCTCCTCCTCGAACGGGTAGTGGACGTCGGTCGCCACGAAGCGCTCTGGCCAGGTGAGACCCTCGAAGGAGAGCCCGCTCAGGCTTCGTACGGCGCTGCCGGCGCCGTCGGCCCCAATGACCCAGGACGCGCGATGCCGCTCCGGAGTCCCGTCCTGGCGCGCGGCCGTCACGGAGACGCCGCTGTCGTCCTGCTGGACGCCGATGACCGTCCGCCCCCACCGCACATCAACGGGGAGTGCATCACGCCGGATGATCTCCAGCGCCACATCCACGAGGCGGTCCTGTGCCAGGTGGAGGTTGTGCGCGTGGGTGACCTGCCCCTCCAGGAGAGACAGTCCGTAGCGGACTCGCTCCCCTGTCTGCCAGTTGAGGAAGCAGTAGTCCTGCTTCAGGAAGCCAGCCGCCGACGCGTCGGAGAGGACCCCTAGTCGGTCGAGCCCCTCGAGCGTCGCCCAGTGGTAGACGACCGCCCTCGGCGCGCGCGCTACGCCATCGTTGCGCTCCAAGACGGTCACGGGGATCCCCTGCCGGGCAAGGCCCAGGGCGTTCAGGATGCCGACGGGTCCGCCGCCGACGACGACGACCGGGGTCCGGCTCTCGGTGCTGCTAGTCACGTGGTCCGCTTCCTCATCATTCGGGATGGTTGTGTCGTCCTTGGGACGAGTCAGGCATCGATGACCAGGCCATAGCCGATTCCGCGCGAGCAGCAGATCATCATCGTGTCGTTGGCGGCTCTCTCCGCGTCGGAGAGGATCGAGTCGCGGTGCTCGACCTCCCCGGCCAGGACCTGCGTCTCACAAGTGCCGCACGTGCCTTCCCGGCACGAGGAGATCACCGGGATGCCGCGTTCCTCCATCACCTCGAGGATCGACTTCCCAGCAGGAACCACGAGCTCAAGTCCCGATCGGTCAAGGCGCACCGTGAACGACTCGCCCTGGGCGGTCAGAGCGCCGACACCCGTGGGAGCGAACCGCTCGAGGTGCAGGCGTCCCGCCCCGGAGGGCCCGAGGTGGCTGACGATGGCGTCGAGCAGCCCGCTCGGGCCGCACGCGTAGACGAGTTCGCCCTCAGCGAGGCCATCGAGGAGCCGGGCGACGTCCGGCTGACCGTGAATGTCGTCAGGGCGGACCTCGACCCGACCGGGGTACCTGTGCTGGAGCTCCTCCGCCCACGCCATCGATGCGGCGGTGCGTCCGAGGTACGTCAGGTTCCAGGACGCGCCGCTACGAACGGCCGCCTCAATCATCGAGAGGAGCGGCGTGATGCCGATGCCACCTGCTACGAACCGATACATCGGAGCGGCTAGGAAGGCGAAGTTGTTTCGCGGACCGTCGCAGTGCAGCACGTCACCCTTGCTCAGCTCGCGGTGTATGTACGCCGAACCACCGCGGCCCTCGGGCACGTGTAGCACCGCGACCCGGTAGACGGAGGTGTCAGCTGGGTCGGATGTGAGGGAGTACTGCCGCGTCACGTCGCCGGGCAGGCGCAGGTCGACGTGGGCGCCGGGCTCCCAAGTGCGTAGCGGCGCGCCGTGGAGGTCGACGAGTGAGAGTTCGACGACGCCGTCGGCCAGGGGGACGAGTGAGTCGACCCTGACCTCCAGCGATGCTGGTGTTGCGGCACGAGACATCCTGGCTCCTGAACACAGACGGGCGTTACGAGGGACGACCGTAGGAGCGTTGGGACGCAACGGGTCCCGATAGAGCGAGATGAATATCGACCCATAGCCCAGGTGTATAGTTGGGTCGTGGAGATTCGCCATATGCGATATTTCGTCGAGATCGTCCGGCACGGTTCGCTCTCGGCGGCAGCCAAGGCGCTCCACATGAGCCAGCCACCGTTGAGTTCGACAGTTGCCGCCCTCGAGAGTGAGCTCGGCGTGCGGCTCCTCGAGCGCACCGGGCGGGGAGTGGTACCCACCCCCGCTGGGGAACTGCTCATGGAACGCGGCGAGCAACTGGTCAGGGAGACCGATCAACTCGCAGGCGAGCTCAAGCGCCACGGCATGGGCGTGCTTGGCTCACTGCGCGTGGTCGCCTACATGCCGTATGTGCAGACCCTTCTTCCGCGCGTGCTCGCCGCCTACCGTCGCGTTGCCCCTGCCGTCGACATCCAGATCCTCGATGTGCGGCCTGAGGAAGCCCTGGCTGGCCTTGAACATGGCACTGTCGATGCCGCCCTGATGACGACGAGCAATCACGACCTCACGGTCCAGCTCAACCGGGCCTCGGTCAACATCGAGCGGCTCGGAACGATCGAACTGGTTGCGCTCCTCCCGCCGCGCGGCACGTGGCCGAAGACGATGTCGTGGTCCGACCTCGCCCACCACACGATCTTCACACCGCCGTCCTCGTCACGGTTTCCCGGACTCGGCAACCTCGTGCTCGGCGAGCTGGCGAGGCACGTCGACTCACGGCCAGACGTGCGCACGGTCAATCAGCACCAAGCAGTACTGGCCCAAGTGTCGGCCGGCCTCGGAGTAGCAGTCAGTGCCAACACCGCTGCAGCCAACAATCCGGGTTGCCCAGTCGCTGTGCGTCCGCTCTCCCAGGGCCAGCGAAGCCTGACCATGGACCTCGTTTGGAGCCGCCAGCGCGAGCTCCCTGAGGCGGTCACCAAGTTCCTCGAACTCGCCCACTTGGAGCTCGGCCCTCGCGCCGCCTGAGACATGACGGGCGGTCCGGCAGCCATAGGCACGGACTCTTGAGATATACACCCGGCATATATCGGCGCGCTCTGATCTAGGCACCTCTTACGCTCCTGTTGTCGTCCAGGTCACACCGTCGCATCTCGGGCGCGGTGGAGCAGCGTTGCTCGCACGACGGCCGCCCACGTCATCACGCATTACGCCGCTGGCTTGCCCACCTAGGTCCGCGTCGTATGGCACACCCAGATGGGGAACCCATGACTTCAACCGCGCACGCATCTCCAGGCGAGATCGCCGATCCATCCATCCGCAGCGCCCGCCTCGCGCGATTGGCGTCGTTGCCGCTCAAGAAACACGCCCATCCGTGGCGGTGGCTCAGTGGTGCGTTCATCATCGCCGCGCTCGTCTTCGTCGTCAGAGCCTTCGCCCGGGGCGACATCGAGTGGAGCGAAGTCGCGGCCTACCTGTTCGACGACCGGATCCTGGAGGGACTGGGACAAACGGTCCAGCTCGCGGTGATCTGCACGTTGCTCGGCACAGCGATCGGCATCGGCGTCGCAGTGATGCGCCTATCGAGGAACCCGGTGGCGTCGAGCGTGGCGTGGTTCTACGTCTGGATATTTCGCGGAACACCAGACCTGCTCCAGCTGCTGCTGTGGTTCAACCTGGCACTGGTGTTCCCCACCTTGACGATCCCAGGCGTGTGGGAAGCGCGGACGATCGACGTCGTCACACCGTTCGTCGCCGCCGTCATCGCGCTCAGCATCAGCGCTGGCGCCTACATCGCCGAGAACGTCCGCGGCGCTATCGCCGCCGTGGATCACGGCCAGCTCGAAGCCGCCTCTGCCCTCGGCCTCCCAAAGCGCAGCACCTTCCGGAAAATCGTCATGCCGCAGGCAATGCCATCGCTCATCCCAGCCATCGGCAACCACGCGATCATCCTGCTCAAGCTGTCGTCACTCGCCTCCGTCATCTCCTACACCGAGCTGATGGGCTCTGCCCAGGAGATCTACTACGTCAACGCACGCGTGGTGGAGCTGCTCTTCACCATCGCGATCTGGTACCTCGTGGCGACCTCACTGGCGGGAGTCCTGCAGTACTACCTCGAGAAGTGGTACGGCCGCTCCAACGTCGTCACTCGGACCAACTCGCTGGATCGGGCCACCGCCCGGGTCCTGAACCGCCTGCGCAGCGGCACGAAGGGAGCCTGACATGTCCACTGCCACCTCCGCCCAGCCGATGGTCCAACTCGGTGGAATCCGCAAGTCCTTCCATCACCTCGACGTGCTCAAGGGGGTGGACATCGAGGTCGGAAACGGCCAGACCATCTGCATCATCGGACCCTCGGGCTCCGGCAAGAGCACCCTCTTGCGCTGCATCAACCACTTGGAGCTGCCGGATGCGGGGGTCGTCGTCGTCGATGGGGAGGTTATGGGCTACACGGAGAAGAAGGGCCGCCTCGTGGCCGTAAGGGCGAAGGACATCGACCGGCAACGACGTACCGTCGGGATGGTCTTCCAGCGCTTCAACCTCTTTCCCCACCTGACTGCGCTGGAGAATGTTGCCCTCACTCCACGACAGGTCCTCGGACTGTCCCGCAAGGAAGCCAATGCGCTGGCCGAGGAGCAACTCGCCCGCGTCGACATGCTGTCGCGGAAGGACGCCTACGCCCGTCAGCTCTCCGGTGGCCAGCAGCAGCGCGTCGCCATTGCACGCGCATTGGCGATGAAGCCCAAAGTAATCCTCTTCGACGAGCCGACCTCGGCCCTCGACCCCGAGCTCGTCGGCGAAGTGCTGCAGGTCATGAAGGACCTTGCCGCCGAAGGCATGACGATGGTCGTGGTCACCCATGAGATGCAGTTCGCCCGGGAGTGCGCGTCCGAGGTCGTATTCATGGACGGCGGCCGAGTGGTCGAGCAGGGCTCGCCGGACGAGATCTTCGGGTCACCCCGACACGAGCGCACCCGGGCATTCATCTCGCGAGTCGCTCATGAAACTGCCGCCAGCGGGTGAACCCGGCGCGTCCCGCGCCCCCACGTCGTACTCCGTGCCCACTCTCCGCCTCACACCGAAGGAAACCCCATGAGTCACGTCGTTCGCTCTTCACGATCCGCAAGCATCGGCGGAGCCACGGTCCTCGCTGCTGCCCTCGCACTGACCTCCGCGTGCGGAACATCCGATGCTGAGCCGACATCCAAGACAACCCTGGACCCCGACCAAGCAGTCGCCGGTCTCTACGACCAACTGCCGCAGTCCATCAAAGACAAGGGCCGCATTGACAACGTCGTGGTCAACAGCTACCCGCCATTCGAGTTCATCGATGAAGAAAGCGACGAACTCCAGGGGCTGGACATCGACCTGGCTAACCGCCTCAGCGAGGTGATCGGGATCGAGATCAAGTTCAACCAGACGAGCGAGTTCACGCAGCTCGTGCCGTCGGTGCAGACCGGGCGTGCCGACATGGGTCTGTCTGGCACGCTCGACAAGCCCGAGCGGCAGGGATCCGTCGACTTCGTCGACTACTTCAAGACCGGCACCCAGTTCGTCGCACCCGAAGACTCTGGGCTGAGCGACGTCGACGCATTGTGCGGCAAGACCGTCGCGACGGGTACCGGCACATCCTACCCGGACGAGATCGCCGCCATCAGCGACGAACGCTGCGCCGACGGTGACGAGATCGAGGTAATCGGCGTTCAACCGGTTCTCAGTGTGATGCTCCAGCAGGTGTCCATCGGTCGTGCCGACGCCGCCTTCTGGGCCACCGACAGCACGAACTGGGAGCTGTCCCAGAACAGCCAGCCGTTCGAGATCGTCGGTGACCCTATCTTCACGGGCAAGGTCTACGGAGCCTCTGTCAACAAGGATCTGCCCGAGTTGCGCGACGTCATCCAGCAAGGCCTGCAAGCCATGGTCAAGGACGGAAGCTACGCCGAGATTCTGGCCAAGTGGGGCCAGGAGGCCGGAGCACTCAAGACGATCACGATCAACGAAGGTGTCGACTGACGATCGACGCCCAAACACGGCCCGGAGGAAGCCTACTCCGGGGCCGTGTTGTCGGTCCTGATCCCAACGACCTGCAAGCCATACCGGCCTTGCCCGACTGCTCGCGCGGACGAAAGCGATGCCGACGGAGTGGCGGAAGCGGGCAGGTGCGCCCGGAGTACCCAGGCCTTGTCACAGATCCAGCAGACGATCTCCCGCAGGCTCGCCAACGACGTGGCCCTCCAAAGAGCCTGTGGCGCTCAGCATCGAAGTACGCCCCACAGACCCAGCGCCAGCAGCGCGGCTCCACTGAGCTGCCCGACAAGCTCTCAAACGGACGCGAGTTCAGGCTGAACGGATTGCACTCCATGAGAATCGGTGGAGTCAGGTTCAGGTCCGATTGGGACACTCCGACGCAAGCATTCGTCGCAGGACGTATGGCGTGATGCCTCCGTTGCGGTAGTAGGCGAGGTCGCGGGCGGTGTCGAGACGGACCGTCATCTGGAACTCGATGTCGTCGGCCCTCACGGCGACGGTTGTTGGTAGACCATCGGTGCCCAGCTCGGCGAGCCCGGTGATGCTGATCGTCTCGTGTCCGGTCAGTCCAAGGGTGTCGGGCGACTCACCGTCGAGGAACTGGAGCGGGAGGATGCCCATGCCGATCAGGTTGGAGCGGTGGATGCGCTCGAACGATTCGGCCAGTACCGCGCGGACCCCGAGCAGTGCTGGCCCCTTCGCCGCCCAGTCCCGGGAGGAGCCGGTGCCGTACTCCTTGCCGGCAACTACCACGAGCGGGACTTCGGCGTCACGGTAGGACATGGCGGCGTCGTACACGGCCTGGACCTCGTCGGTGAGCAGGTTGCGGGTTCGGCCGCCCTCGCTGCCGGGCAGCAGCTGGTTGCGCAGCCGCACGTTGGCGAAGCAGCCGCGCATCATGACCTCGTGGTTGCCGCGGCGCGAGGCGTAGGTGTTGAGTTGGAACCGCTCCACGCCGAGGCCGGTCAGGTACTGCCCGGCCGGGGTGTGGACGGGGATCGCGCCTGCTGGTGACACGTGGTCGGTGGTCACCGAGTCGCCGAGCTTGACCAGGACGCGGGCACCGGCGATGTCCGCCAGTGGAGGCACCGCGCGTGTCATGCCGTCCAGGTAGGGCGGGCGCCGCAGGTAGGTGGAGTCCTCGTCCCAGGCGAAGATGCGCGTGTGCGGCGCGGCGAGCGTCTGCCAGCGCTCGTCACCGTCGAAGACCCCGGCGTAGGCCTTGGCGAACATGGCGGCGTCGAGAGTGGCGTCGATGGTGGCCCGCACCTCCTGCGGGGTGGGCCAGAGGTCTGCCAGGTGCACCGGCGTGCCGGCGGCGTCGTACCCGAGGGGTTCACGGGCAAGATCGATATCCATGGTGCCGGCGATGGCGTAGGCGACCACCAGTGGCGGCGAGGCCAGGTAGTTCATCCGGACGTCGGGGTTGATCCGGCCGTCGAAGTTGCGGTTGCCCGACAGCACGGAGACGACGGCGAGGCCACGGTGCTCGACGGCCTCGGTGACTTCCGGGATCAATGGGCCCGAGGCGCCGATGCACGTCATGCAGCCGTACCCGGCCAGGTGGAAGCCCAGCTTCTCCAGGTACGGCGTCAGGCCGGCGTCATCGAGATAGTCGGTGACCACCTTCGACCCCGGCGAAAGACTGGTCTTGACCCAGGGGCGCGTGGTGAGGCCGCGCTCGACGGCACGTCTGGCGACCAAGCCGGCGGCCACCATGACGGACGGGTTGGAGGTGTTGGTGCAGGAGGTGATGGCAGCGATCGCGACATGGCCGTGGTCGAGCTCCGCCTCGGTGCCGTTCAGCACCACACGTACCGGCTGACCGGGCCTGCTCGGCAGATGCGGTGTTGTTGCGGAGTGGTCCGTCGCGGCTGCTGGGTCGGGCAGGGGTTCGGGCAGGGGTTCGGCGTCGTCGTGGTCGAGTGCGGGCGGGTCGCTCGCGGGGAACGATTCGGCGGATGCCTCGTCGGTCGCGGTTCGGATGCCGTCGACCCCCGGGAGACCGAGGATGTCCGGCAGGACGCGTCGGAAGTCGGACTGGGCTTGGGTCAGCAGCACCCGGTCTTGAGGTCGACGCGGGCCGGCGAGCGAGGGCACCACCGTGGAGAGGTCGAGGGCGAGGCGTTCGCTGTACGTCGCCCGGTGGTCCGGGTCGTGCCACAGACCCTGGTGGCGGGCGTAGGTCTCGACGAGGGCGACCTGTTCCTCGGGGCGGCCGGTGAAGCGTAGGTAGCGGATGGTCTCCTCGTCGATCGGGAAGTAGGCGCAGGTCGACCCGAATTCCGGGCTCATGTTGGAGATGGTCAGCCGGTCCGGGACCGAGGTGGCGCTCATCCCGGGACCGTGGAACTCGACGAACTTCCCGACCACGCCGTGGGCACGCAGCATCTGGGTGATGGTGAGGACCAGGTCGGTCGCGGTCGCGCCGTCTGGCAGCTCGCCGTGGAGCTCGAAGCCCACGACGGGGGGCAGGAGCATCGACAGCGACTCGCCCAGCATCACTGCCTCGGCCTCGATGCCGCCGATCCCCCAGGCGAGCACTCCCATGCCGTTGACCATGGTGGTGTGGGAGTCGGTGCCGAGGCAGACGTCTGGAAAGGCCCATCCCTCGTCGGCCTCGACGACGCGCGAGAGGTATTCGCAGTTGACCTGGTGCATGATCCCGGTGCCCGGCGGCACGACCGCGAAGTCGCGGAGGTTCTCCTGCCCCCACTTGAGGAAGCGATACCGCTCCTCGTTGCGGCCGTACTCGATCTCGACGTTGCGTTCGTAGGCGTCTGGTCGCCCGAAGACGTCCACGATGACGGAGTGGTCGACGACCAGCTCGGCTGGGATCTGTGGGTTGACCAGGTCCGGGTCTGCACCCAGGTCGACGATGGCATGCCGCATGGCGGCCAGGTCGACGACCGTGGGGACGCCGTTGGTGTCGTGGAGGAAGACCCGGGAGGCGCTGAGGTCGACCGACCTGGCATGGTCGGGTCCGACGCCCCAGTCGAGCAGCAGCTCGACCTGGTCGGCGCTCACGCGGTCACCGTCCTCGTGGCGCAACAGGTTCTCCAGCACGACCCGCAGGCTGTAGGGCAGGGCAGCGACGTTCAGGCCGGCGAGGCTGTGGATGCGGTACGACTGCCCGCCGACCTCCAGCGCCGACTCGGTGCCGAAGGTGTTGCGGGCCTGGATCTGGCTTGGACGGGTCATGGGTGGGGTGTCAGCTCCTCGAGGGTGTCGGGGACCAGCGGCGTGGCGAAGGTGTTGACGTGGCCGCCGGGGACGACGCAGCGTGCGGCCACCTCCTTCCACACCGCGTAGTGAGCCGTCGCCCGGTGCTCGAGGTAGAAGGCGTCGGCGTCACGGTAGATCTCGTGGAGGACGAATCGGGTGGGGTCGTCGATCTGTCGATGCACGTCGAAGCGCAGGCAGCCGGGCTCGTCGCGCAGGCTGGCCCGTGCGTTGGTGCCGATCGCCTCCACGAACTCTTCGAGCCGGTCTGGTCGCACGTGCAGATCCACGAGCACGGTCAACATCAGCCTGCCTCCGGCTGCATGCGGTCATCGAACGACACTCCGCAGGAGGCTCCGAGGGCGGCGAGGTCGGCGACGGTCTTGTCCGGCAGCTGCACCCCGGAGGTCCGGCCGGCTGCCTCGGCCCGCGCCTCGATCTCGCCGGGATAGAAGATCTCCGATGCCCCGGTGGCCAGGGGGACGGACTTGGTCGTGGTGATCAGGTCCTCGATGCGGGTCGCGAACTCGTCCGTGGGGAGGAGGGCGTCGATGCGGAGCGCGAGGACCAGGTGGCCGCAGCGGCTGCGCTGGTCGGGCACGTAGGGTCCGGCGACGTCGGTGGCGTAGCCCGATCCGGTCAGGACGCCGGAGAGCACGTCCATCAGGAATGAGATGCCGTAGCCCTTGTGCCCACCCATCGGTGCGAGGAGTCCGTGCACGGCGCGGTGCGGGTCCCTCGTCGCGACTCCGTCCTCGTCGAGCGCCCAGGTCTCGGGGATCTGTTCTCCTCGTTCGGCGGCGGCGTAGATCTTTCCGCGGGCGACGCCGGTGTTGGCGATGTCGAGTACGACGGGCGGGTGGCTGCCGCCGGGGGTGGCTATCGACCACGGGTTGGCTCCGACGGTCTTGCGGGTGCCGCCCCAGGGCGCCATCGCGGGGCTCCCGTTGGTGGTGAGGATCCCGACGCAGCCGGCCTCTGCCATTCGGCGGGTCCAGTAGGCGGCCGTCCCGAAGTGGTTGCTGTTGCGCACCGCGACGGCGCCGATGCCGTGGCTGCCGGCGCGTTCGACCGCTTCGGTGCAGGCTCGGTCGGTGATGACTTGGCCGACCCCGTCGCGGCCGTCCATCACCGCGACCGCGCCGGTGTCGACGACGAGGTGCGGAGCGGTCCGCGGACGCATCGCACCCGAACGGAGGCGCTCGACGTACCAGGGCAGCCGGAGCATCCCGTGCGAGGGGTGGCCCCACAGGTCGGCGGTGACCAGGCTGTCGGAGACCAGACGGGCATCGGTCTCCGGCACGCCGAGGCTCACCAGCACGGCGTCGCCGAACTCGGTCAGCTGGTCGGGGTCGAGGGTCCGTGTGCTCACAAGGGATACCTCCGTCGCAGATCGCTCACCTGGTCGGCGGTCAAGGGGTTGATCGGTCGGTCGCGGAGCAGGAGGAACAGTCGGGCGGTCTCCTCGAGCTCCTCGGCGGCGTCGGCCGCAGCCGCCAGGTCGGCGCCGGCGGCCACCGACCCATGATTGGCGACCAGGAAGCAGCGGTGGCGGCGGGCGGTCTCCTCGGCGAGCGACTCCAACGAGGTGTCGCCCGGCGCGTGGTAAGGCAGCAGCGGCAGCGGCGCGACGCGCATGACGTAGTAGGCGGTGACGGGTGGGAGGACGTCGGTGGGGTCGAGCCCGTCCAGGCACGACACCGCGACCGCGTGGGTGCTGTGCAGGTGCACGACGGCACCTGCGTCTGGGCGCGACCGGTACACCGCTGCGTGCAGGAATGCCTCCTTGCTCGGCTTCGGCCCGGACACGTGGCGTCCGTCGAGATCGATCGCCGCGAGCCCGTCCGGGTCGAGCCCGCCCAGACTCACACCTGTCGGCGTGACCAGGATCCGGTGCCCCACCCGAGCGCTGAGGTTGCCGGTGCGCCCGAAGGTCAGCCCACGCGCGAAGATCGAGGCGCCGAGCCGGACGATGTCGTCGCGGACGCCTGCCTCGTCGGGCGCCGCCGGCCGGGGCTGCGGGGGCCTCACAACTGCTCCTTCGTTGCCCGGACCAAGAGGTCCTCACTGCCGAAGTTCCCGGACTTCAGCAAGAGTGCGACCGGAGGTTGCGCGGCGGTCAGACACCAGGGAACGCCGCGGTCGGCCTCACCGGCCACGACGACCTGGTCGATGCCGAGTGCCTGGACGACTGCGCCGGAGGTCTCCCCGCCGGCGACGACGACACGCTCGGCCCCCAGCGCTACTGCCTCCCGCGCCAGGTCGCCGAGCGTGCGCTCCAGGACCTCCGGGGTGCGCGCGCCCATGGCCGCCAGGCCGTGGGAGCGGTCTTCTGGGCCGGCCGAGGAGTAGAGCAGGACCGGGCCGCTTCCCCAGTGCTGGCGCAGCCACGTGCGTGCGGTGTCCAGCAGCTCTTGTGGGTCCGGCGTTGCGACCGGGTCGAGGCGGTGGGCCGGGAAGTGTTCCCTCGCTCGCTGGACCTGCGCGAGTGTGGCGGCCGAGCAGGACCCGGCCAGGACGACCGCATCGCCGACGGGCAGCTGGTGGCCGGTGGCCGGGGTCGCGACCTCGCGGTCGAGGAGGTGTCCCCACGCTCCCGCCAGGCCGGCGCCGCCGGTGAGCAGCCGGAGGTGGCTCGCGGCGGCGGCGATCGTCTGCAGATCAACGTCGCTCGTGGCGTCGGTGACGACGTACCGCTTGCCCGACTCGGCCACCTGCCGTAGCTCTGCCGATGCCCGCTCGGGGCCGGCGAGCACAACCGGCAGCGTGAGCAGACCGATGTCGCCGTCGGTCTGGGTGCCGAGGACGACGTCCAACCGGGACTCGCGCATCGGCGTGAGGGGGTGGTCGCGCATCGATGACTCCGCCAGGAGCCGGTCGCCGACGAAGTGGTGGCCCAGGTAGGTCGTCCTCCCGTGCTCGGGCGAGGCCGGACAGACCACCGTTGTCGACTCCCCCAGGGCTTCCAGCAGCGCGTCGGCCACGGGACCGATGTTGCCCTCGTCGGTGGAGTCGAAGGTCGAGCAGTACTTGAAGTAGACCCGATCGACGTCGTGCTTCTGCAGCCACCCCAGTGCGTCGAGGGCATGGCGGACGGCTACGTTCGGGGGGATCGTCCGCGTCTTGAGGGCGATGACCACGGCGTCTGTGGACGGTGCCCCGATCTCGCCATCGGGCACGTCGAAGAGGAGCGTGACACTCATCCCCGCTCGACGCAGCGCGGCCGCCACGTCGGTCCCGCCGGTGAAGTCGTCGGCGATGCACCCGAGCGCGATCATGACGCCTCCACCGCCCGGTCCGCGAGCAGGCGAGCCAGGTTCGTCGCGGCCAACGGGGGGCCGCCCAGGACGGGGATCCCCAGTTTCTCCTCGACTCGGTCCGCGACGGTGGAGAGCGAGTACTGCGCCAGGGCCACGACATCGGGTGGCCGTCCGGCCTCGAGCATCGCCTCGACCTCAGCGGCGAGCGCATCGGTGAGCGCATCCAGGTCACCGGCGAGTGCGGCCGCGCGCGCGCTGTCGGCGACGGTGGCAAAGACATCGGCTTCCTGTCCCGCCTCCGCGAGCGAGCTGGTCAGCCGCTCCTGCGAGTCGGTGGCAGCCGGCGCCAGCGAGGCCAGGATCAGCACTCGCCGCGGCGCGAGCTCGGCGACCCGGTCGAACACTCCGCGGTCGGCGGGAACGACCGGAACCGGATGTTCGACCCGGCCCGCTACGGGCCCGTACATCGAGCAGGCGAGCTGGACTGCGTCGGCTCCGGCGTCGACGGCGTATTGGATGAGGCGTTCCATCCGTCCAGCGAGCTCCGCGTTGAGCCCTCCGGCCGCGAGGGCGTCCCGGTCGAGACGGTCGTCGAGGAGGTGCCAGAGATCGGCCGGGGGGTAGCCGCTCGCGAAGGCGGCCGTCACCGGAGCCAGGCTGGCCGGGGTCGCATGGACCACCGCGACGACCGGTCGGCTCATCTCGCCGCTCACGCGTCGTGGATGGCCGCGACGACCGCCGCGGTGAACTCGGTGCAGCTCGCGGTGCCACCCAGGTCGCGGGTCCGGCACCCGGTGGCGACCGCGGTGGTGACGCCGGCCTCCAGCCGTGCAGCGGCGGCGGCCAGTCGCGGGTCCTCGTGCCGTCCGCTGAGCCAGTCGAGCAGCATGGCGCTGGAGAGGTGCATCGCGATCGGGTTGGCGAGGTCGCGCCCTGCGATGTCGGGGGCGGAGCCGTGCGCTGCCTGCGCCATCGCGTGGGTGTCGGAGGAGTTGACCGACGGTGCGATCCCGAGCGAACCGGCGACTTCGCCGGCCAGGTCGGAGAGGATGTCGCCGAACATGTTCTCGGTCACGATGACGTCGAACTCGTCGGCGCGACGGACCAGGTGCATGGTCATCGCGTCGATGTGGAAGTCGTCGACCGCGACGTCGGGGTACTGCTCGGCCACTTCGCGGCACACGTCGCGGAAGAGTCCGGTGGTCATCTTCAGCACGTTCGCCTTGTGGACGATCGTCACCTTCCGGCGGCGTCGGCTGGCCAGCTGGAACGCGGAGTGTGCGATCCGCTCGGTGGCGGCGCGGGTGATGATGCCGTGCATGATCGCGACGTCGGGGGTCGGCATCATCTCGCCGGTGCCGGCGAAGGTGTTGCGGTCGGCGTAGAAGCCCTCGGTGTTCTCTCGCGCGATGACGAGGTCAGTGCCCTCGACGATCGCGCTGCCGCCCGGGAACGCCTTCGCCGGTCGGATGTTGGCGTAGAGGCCGAAGTGCTTGCGGATCGTGCCGCTCGGGTTGAGCTGTGACCGGAACGGCTCCGGGTACGCCGCGCTGTCGTGCGGGCCGAGGAGCCAGCCGTCCAGGTCGTCCAGGGCCTTGAGCGTGATGTCGGGGGTGTGGGCGCCGTACTCCTCGATCGCGTCGAAGCCGAGCGGGAGCTCGCGCCACTCGATCGGAGCGACGTCGACCGCCGCGATGGCGGCATCGACGACCTCCACCGAGGACGGGACGATCTCCGGCCCGATGCCGTCGCCGTGCAGGACGCCGAGTCGGTAGGTGCGGTCAGTGGTCACGATGGTGGCCTTTCGTCGGATGTTCGGGATCGGCGGCGGACGCTGTCGCGCCGACGAGTGACTGGGAGGGTCGAAGCGGAGGGAGCAAGGTGGGTGCTGGGTCAGTGGTCGACGGTGAGCAGCTCACGTTCATCGGCGCTCTGCTCGACCTTCTGCGCATAGAGCAGGGCATGCTCGGGGTCGAAGACGAGCTGGACGCGGCCGGTGAGCCCGGGCCGGTTGCTCTCGACCTGGACGACCTGGTCACCCAGGCGAACGTCGTACTCGTAGTGCGAGCCGACGTAGGCGGACGAGAGCACCTCGGTGTCCAGACGGTTGACGCCATCGGTCTCGGTGCCCGCCGGCACCACTTCGAGACGTTCGGGACGCAGCGCGATCGTGACAGTGGAACCCACCGTCGCCGTGGTCGGGGAAGCGACCTCGACCACCTGGTCCACACAACCCAGTCGTACGGCGTGACGCCCCCGCGCGGTCTCGGCCACGGTGCCTTCGAAGAAGTTGCAGCGTCCGACGAAGGCGGCGACCTCCGGGGCCGCCGGCGACTCGTAGATCGAGTGCGGGTCGTCCACTTGGAGCAGGTGCCCGCCGGAGAGGACTGCGATCCGATCGCTCAGGGCCAGCGCCTCGTCCTGGTCGTGCGTCACGTAGACCGTGGTGATGCCGAGGTCCTCCTGGAGCCGCTTGAGCCAGGCGCGGGCCTGCTCGCGGAGCTTGGCGTCCAGGTTCGACAGCGGCTCGTCGAGCAGCAGCACCGTCGGGGAGTAGACCAGGGCACGCGCGAGGGCGACGCGCTGCTGCTGTCCCCCGGAGAGCTGGTGCGGGTAGCGGCCGGACAGCTCGCTCAGCCCCACCTTCTCCAGCGCCTCGCCGATCATCGTGCGCTGCTTGTCCTTCGGGATCTTCCGGATGCGCAGCGGCAGCGCCAGGTTCCGCTCGATGGTCATGTGCGGCCACAAGGCGTAGGACTGGAACACCATGCCGAGGTTGCGCTCCTCGGGCGGGAGGAAGACGTGCTTGCTGGTGTCGACGAAGGTGGTGCCGCCGACCGTGATCGATCCCCCGGTTGGCTCTTCCAGCCCGGCGATGCAGTTCAGGGTGGTCGACTTCCCGCAGCCCGAAGGCCCGAGCAGGGTGAAGAACTCACCGTCCTTGATGGTGAAGGTGTTGTCGTGCAGGACGGTGTTGTCCCCGAACTCCTTGCGGAGGTTGTTGACGGTGACCTCAGGCATGGTGCTTCCCCTTCATGAGCAGGCCGGCGAGTGCGACGAAGGTCGCGGTGATGACGATCTGGATGGTGGCCAGCGCAGCGACGGCGCCGGTGCTGCCCTGAGCCCAGAGCTCGAGCATGGTGGTACCGAGGATGTTGTTGTCGGCGGAGCTGAGGAAGACGGCCGGCGAGTACTCCTTGAGCATGATCACGAAGCACAGGACCAGCGAACCGGCGAAGGCCGGGGTGATCAGCACCCGCAGCACGCGGAAGAAGGTCATCACCCAGTCCGCCCCCGAGACGCGTGCGGCGTTGTCGAGCTCGGTCCCGATCTGCATCACCGACGGAGCGATCGACCCGAAGGCACTCGGCAACGCGCGCAGCCCGAAGGCGATGACCAGGGCGGCGATCGTTCCCGGCAGGACGTCGCCGAGGCCGAACGGCGCGTAGGCGAAGGCCCAGAAGAACCCGATGCCGATGATGATCCCGGGGATCGACTGCGGCACCAGCGCCAGGTACTCGGTGAGCCGTCCGAAGCGGAAGGTGGAGCGGCGGGCCACCATCACCGCGAAGACGGCCAGGATGCTGACCACGACCGACCCGACCCCGGCGACGATGAGGCTGTTCCAGATCGACTGGACGTAGGAGTCGTAGCGGGTGATGGTCGCGTAGTTGTCGGTGGTGAGGAAGTCGAACGGGTTGCGCAGCGGCGTGAAGATCAGCGTGAACGAGCGGAAGACCAGCCCCAGGATCGGCACCAACGCGCCGAAGACGACGTAGAAGGTGATCGCAGTGATCGAGACCCACTTCAGCCAGCCGAGGTCGAGCATCCGTGGCCGTGTGGCCTTGCCGCGCACCGAGACGAACCGTTGGGCGTCCTTGAGCAGCTTCGCCTGGACGGCGACCAGGCTGATGGTGACCGCCAGGATCACCACCGATGCCGCACCGAGCACGCTGTAGTCGGGGTTCACCGACTGCAGGCCGTTGCGGTAAAGGAACGTCGAGAAGACATCGATGTCGACGGGCTGGCCATAGAGCAGCGGCACGCTCAACGTCTCCACCGACATGGAGAAGACCAGGATCGAGCTGTAAACCATCGGCGGGCGCAGCATCGGGATCACCACCTGGGTGAGGATCCGGAACGGACCGGCCCCGCAGACCTGGGCCGCCGACTCCAGGGACGCATCGGACTGACGCAACGCGTTGGCGCAGAACACGTAGGCGATCGGCGCCAGGGCGACCGCCTCGGTGATGGCCATCCCCGGGATGGAGTACAGGTTCCACGGCACGCCGCCGAACAGCTCACGGAACTGGGTGCTCACGAAGCCCGCCGGTCCGTACATGATGATCCAGCCGAACCCGAGGATCAGCGAAGAGATGAAGAACGGCCACTGCATGGTGAGGGCGAAGAACCGCCCGAACGGGAGCTTGGTCCGTACGACGACCACCGCCATCGGCACCGCGATCAGCAGCGAGAGCAACGTGGTCAGTGTGGCGAAGAGCAGGGTGTTCCACACCACCGTGCCGAACCCGGCGTCGGTGAAGAGGTGCACATAACCGTCGAGGGTGAAGACGCCGCCGTCCTCGTAGAGCGGCTCGGAGCGCACCGACTGGATCAGCGTCGGGACGATCGGCGCCAACACGAACAGCGCGATGACCAGCAGCACGGCGTACTGCACGACGGTGTCGCGGCCCACGCCGAAGGGACGTCGGTACTTGGGTGGCCTGAACTCGGGTTCGCTGTCGGTCCGCTGCGGCTCGGCGGCCGGACGGGTCATGGTTGCCATCGGGGGTGGCTCCGATCGGGGTGTCTCGGGTGTGCGGGTCGTGGTCGGCCGACGGACGCCGGATGCGCTCGGCGTCCGCCGGCCGACCGCGCTCGGTCAGCTCTGGAGCGTCACTTCTCGACGAGCCCGTAGAAGCGGTCCAACCACTCCTCGGCGTCGGCCTCGGAGACCGGCTCGTAGGGCACCGGGATGACGGCCTCCTCGCCGACCTCCTCGACCAGCTCCTGGTAGGTGTGCAGACCCGGACCCTCGATGCCCTCGCGGTAGGACGACAGGCCGCCCTCCGCGACCGCGAACTGGCCCTCCTCGGAGAGCACGAAGTCGATGAAGAGCTTGGCCGTGGCCGGGTGGGGGGCGTCGGCAGCCACGCCGATGCCACGGGGCAGCACACTGGTGCCGTCCTCGGGGTAGACGACCTCGACCAAGCCCTGGCTGTCGTCGACCACGGGGAATGCCGGTCCGCCGCTGATGAAGAAGCCGGCAAGGTACTCACCAGCCAGGATCTTCTCCATCTGGGTGCCCGAGGAGGTTTCGGGCCGGGTCATCGGCAAGATGGTCTCGAAGTCGTCCCAGCCCTCGGTGTTGGCGTCGGTGAAGGCCTTGGTGACCGAGAAGCCGAACGAGCTCTCCGGGTCACGGACGGTGATCTTGTCCTCGAACTTGTCTGGGTCCGACTCGACCATGTCGGCCAGATCGCCGATGCCGGTCGGCGCTTCCTCCATCAGCGAGGTGTTGTAGGCGATGGTCATCGGGTCCATCGACATCGCGTAGACGTTGGGGAGGAGCTCGGCGCCGTCCATCTCGGGCAGCTCGGGCGACTCATACGTCTGCAGCACGTCCTTGCGATCGGCGAACTCGGCCCAGCCTGACGCGGCGTTGCTGACGACGAGATCGACCGGCGAAGAGCCAGTGGACTGCTCGCTGAGCACCTTCTGGAACACCTCGTCGCTGTCAAGGTCGTTCGCCGAGACCTTCTCGATCCATGGGTACTTCTTCTTGAAATCGCGGAAGATGGGCGCCCAGTTCTCCTCCGAGGTGTTGGAGTAGATGGTGAGCTCGCCGCCCTCGCCCTTGGACGCGTCCATGAGGTCTGCGTAGTCCTCGGGGTAGTAGTCCGGGACCTCCTCGACCGAGATCTCGTTCGCGTTCGGCTCCTCGGCCTCCGAGCTCCCGCCGCCGCAGGCGGCGAGCGTGGAGAGCGCGATCGCGCCGACCGCTGCCAGGGCTAGACGGGCCCCTGTCGTCGTCCCGAGCCTGGACTGCTGTGACTTCATGAAACCGCTCCTCATTGCAACGGTGCAGATGTTGTGACCGGCACCACTTTGCAAGTTATAACCTATGACGGTCAAGCCCGACGAGCATCTTTTTGCGACGGTATGCTCGTGGCACGGGCGTCAAATCGGCTCTGACCTGCACCGATGCGTTCGGGGTGGCATTCCAGACCGGCTGTGGGAGACTGACGCCCAGTCTGCGTGGCGAGGTGCACAAACGCTCGCGCGTCGGCTACGTTATAAGCACCGAACCGGGAGGTCACCTATGTCTGAGCCCGCGGGGCTGTACGTCACCAAGAGCGATTTCGCGTACACGCGGCTTAGGGAGGGGATCCTGTCCGGAGAGTTCGAACCGGGCGTCGTGCTGCAACAAGCGCAGCTAGCCAAGACCATCGGCATCAGTACGACGCCGCTGCGCGAGGCGCTGCGCAGGCTGATGAGCGAGGGGCTGGTCGAGCTCGACGCCCACCGCGACGCACGAGTGTCTGCCCTGACCGCCGAAGAGGCGCGCGACCTGCTCGAGGTGCGGCTCTCGCTCGACCCGCTGGCCGCGTCGCTGGCAGCACAGCGCCGCACCAAGGAGGACATCCGCCGCATGCGAGAGCGGCTCCAGGTGACCCGGCCGCTGGAGAGCAACCCGGGAATCCCCGCACTCACCGCGCACCGCGCGTTCCACCAGAGCATCTACGAGGCCTCCCACAACGATCTCCTGATCGCGACCCTCAACGGGCTCTGGGACAAGGCGGACCGCTACCGACGGATGGGACTCGAGGTGCAGCGGAGCCAGGAGGAGCGCGACCAGAAGGACCGCGAGCACCACGGACTGGTCGACGCCATCGTCAGCGGCGACAGCGACCGCGCCGCCGCCGTGATGCTGCAGCACATCAACACCAGCCTGGGTGCGAAGGCGGCCGACCGGCTCGGTGCCGACATCCCGCCGGCATCGGTCACCCCCCTCCCCTGACCGTCACCGCCACCCCAGGAGTCACCGCATGCCCCTCGACCCCGACCTCGTCAGCCAGATCGCGCCGACCGGCACCCTCCGCGCCACCATCAACCTCGGCAACCCGGTCCTCACCTCAGGCACCCCCGACGAACCGGGCGGAGTGACCGTCGCCATCGCCCGCGAGATCGCATCACGCCTCGCGGTGCCGCTGGAACTGATCTGCGTCGACGCCGCCCGCAAGTCCTTCGCAGCCCTGAGCGAAGGCCGCGCCGACCTCACCTTCCTGGCCATCGAACCCGCCCGCGAGACCGAGGTGCGCTTCTCCAGGCCCTACCTCACGATCGAAGGCGTGTACGTGACCGAGTCGGATACGCCCTACCGAGACGCCCACGAGGTCGATCGACCGGGAGTACGCATCGGAGTCAAGCAGGGCTCCGCCTACGAACTCTACCTGACCCGCACGCTCTCTGCCGCAGAGGTCGTCAGGGGCACCGACGGCATCGACGCCTACCTGACAGAAGACCTCGATGTCGCCGCCGGTATCCGGCAGCCGATGAGCGCCTTCGTCGCGAACAGCGACTCCCACCGGCTCCTCGAACCCGCCTTCATGCAGATCCAACAATCCGTCGGCCTCCCCCGCGCCCGCAGCGACCGTGCGGCGTCGTACGTCGACGACGTCGTGCGCGATCTCCTGAAGACCGGCTTCATCCGCACGCAGCTCGAAGCTGCCGGACAGGACCCCGGCCTCGCGAACGACAACTCTGCCGAGCCCGGCTCGCCCCGTCCGTGAGCGGTCTGTCCCGGAGGTTCTCCGGTCTTCGCCGGGCCAAGAGTTGAGATCACCGAAGACGGGCGGCGGCTCCGGTCAACGCTGGCTCGCGGCGCTGTGGGCCAACACCGTGTTGATCCAGGGGATCACGTTCGTGCTGCGTCCCACGGCCATCTACCGAGCGATCGAGCTCGACGTCCCTGCACCGCTGCTCGGGGCGCTCGGGGCGAGCTTCGCGCTGGTGCCGCTCGTACTCGCCATCCCCTCAGGCCAGGCCGCCGACCGCTTCGGCGAGCGCTCGGTGATGATCGCCGGCAGCATTGCGACCCTCACCGCCGCCCTAGGATTCCTCGCCATCGGTGACTCCGTCGGTGGGCTCCTGCTCGGATGTGTCCTGTTGGGCACCGGGCACCTCGGCTCCGTCGTCGCCCAGCAGGCGTTGGTCGCCAACCGCACCCCGCGGAACTCCTATGACAGAGCGTTCGGCCGCTACACGTTCGCCGCCTCGGCCGGCCAGGCCGTCGGCCCCGCCCTGATCCTCCTCTTCGGCGGCGGCAACGCGATCCCGCACACCTCGACGATCTTCGCGTGGACCTCGGGGCTGAGCGTCCTGCTCCTGGCGACCGCACTCGCTCTCCCACGCACCTCGTCCCCGCCCCCCTCAACCGGCGCCGGCACCGGTGGCATGGCGACGCTCCTGCGACGCCCCGGCCTCGCCCTCGCGCTGGGCATCAGCTGCGTGGTCCTTGCCGCCGTGGACATCACCCTGGTCTACCTGCCACTCCTCGGCACCGAACTGGGCATCGCCTCCGGCATGGTCGGCCTGCTCCTGAGCCTGCGCGCCGCAGCCTCGATGATCTCCCGGTTCTACCTCGGCCGACTCTCAGCCCGCCTCGGCCGAGGGCGCCTACTGACAACGAGCATCGTGCTCTCCGCCGCTGCGATGACAGTCCTCCCCCTCGGCGGACCCCTTCCACTTCTCGGCGTGCTGATCGTTCTCCTCGGCCTCGGCCTGGGCGTGGGACAACCGCTCACGATGTCCTGGCTGGCCGAAGCCACACCACCCGGACTACGCGGCCGCGCGATGTCCCTACGCCTGACCGGCAACCGCCTCGGCCAGGTCGTCGTACCGTCACTCGCCGGCGCGGTCGCCGCCGGCGCCGGGGCCGGCGGAGTCCTCTGGTTCACCGCCGCCGCCCTGGCGGTGGCGGCGGCGGGCTCCCGACGCATTCCGTCTTAACGCACCGGCCACCGTCAGGATCCGACCACGCACCACGCCGATGCGCCGCCGAGCTTTCGTCGCTCGTCACACCGAGGAGTCGGGTGCAGTCCTCATCGCGCAGGTCGACGCGAACTGCTCCCAGGGCCCAATCACGCTGCGGGCGCGGCAGCGCCGTCCGTCGGTGGAGTCCCATCACCACCTGGCGGAGTCCCACCGTCCGCGGGCGGACCTCCACCTTCACCTCCGGGTGCACCGGTCAACCCGCTCGCTTCCTGCTGCTCCACAATGCCAGCGTAGTCGTTGGACGGGTCGCGATAGATGGTGTGGACGTGGCCCCACCCGGAGGTCGTCACTCCGTCGACGTCCGCGCCGGCCGAGCCCTGCTGGGCCTGGAACGCCACGTAGACGTCTGGTCCGGAGATCGAGAAGTTGATGCCGTCCCCGCTCGACATGTCATATGTCGTCTCGCCCGACCAGGCGATCACGGTCTCGTCGAGAGTTGCCTCAATGTCCGCGAGGG
This sequence comes from Nocardioides sp. BGMRC 2183, assembly GCA_008123405.1. Classification (GTDB taxonomy): domain Bacteria; phylum Actinomycetota; class Actinomycetes; order Propionibacteriales; family Nocardioidaceae; genus Nocardioides. The sequence goes on along the minus strand of VSSA01000005.1, from coordinate 224,129 downwards.
TTGCCTCGGAGCTCTCCTCGTCGGCCATGCCAGCCCAGTTGGCGACCAGTTCCAGCAGCAGCTCCTTCTGCTCCGCAGTGAGGTTGGCGCCAGTGAGGCCGGAACCGGTGGCGAAGTCGCAGGTGTCACCGGGTGCGCACATGCTGACCTCGCCCGAGGTGAGCGTCGCCTGTTGCTCCTCGGTCAGGCTGTCGAAGAACGCGAAGGCGTCGATGTAGATAGATCGCGTCGAACGGCTGCACCTCCTCACCATCCTCGTTGGTATAGACGGCAGGTTGCACGCCCAGGTGGGTCGGGGCAAACGTAATCGTGTCGGCGGAACCGTCCAGCGAGGCGTTGATGCCCAGATGGTGACCACCGAACTGCACTGCCCACGCGTCGGTGTCCGACGGAGTGCCGAAGAACGCGATGTAGTACTGCCCCAACGAAGTCTCGGTCGAGCTGCTGTTCTCCAGCAGGTACTGGTCGCCACCGATGATGCCGGCCACCGTCGCGTAGGCCTCCTCGCTCAGCAGCGCCTCGAGCACCTCCATCGCCGCCGCCTGCTGCTCCTTCGTCAGGTCGCCCAGGTTGAGCCCGGCGCGATCAACGAAGGTCACCGGGAAGTTCGACCACGAGGTCGTCTTGATCTCGTCGTCGTAGTCGTAGAGGACCTGGTCGCGCTGATCCTCGGTGAGCGTCGCTAGGAACGCCTCTGCAGCGGCGGCCGTATCGAAAATCGTGTCGGTCGTGGTCGTCGCATCGGCACTGGCCGTGGATGACGCGGTCGCGGCAGCGTCCGCGACCGACGAAGACGAGCTGGACGTTCCGGACGTCGACGCGCTGCTCGATACATCGCTGGCGCTGCCGCAGCCGGTGAATGCCAGGACACCCACGAGTGCCAACGAAGCAAGGAGCGCTAGTCGGCGGCGGAACCGGGGTTCGGAGGATGAGATTCTCGTTGTCATGGCATCGATCCTCGACGCCGTACCTTTGTGCCCGCTGTGCTTGCCCTGTGCCGGCCCCATCAACATCTCAGACCACGCGTGGACGTGTCGGCAGGCCGGCGAGTGCGATGGCGGCGGCCACCGCTTGAGCCAGCGTCACAATCGCGATGAGTAGCAGCAGGTGGTTGCTGGCCAGCCACGGAGTCACTGCTGCGAACGCAGCCGCCACCGTACGCGCCCCGGCCATGGTTGCACCCTGGACAGTCGCACGCGCCAACGTCGGGACCAGCTCCTGCGATGCGACCTTGTACAGCGCCTCACCGGCGAGCGTGGCGCCGAGCGAGGACAACAGCACCAGGACCAGGAGGGTCGGCCGGCTCGGAGCGACCAGCATGGCGCTCCAACCGACCATCGCAGCCGCCACGCCTGTAACGACGCACCACCGGCGCAGTGCGGTGTCGACGAACCGCACGAACACCACGGAGCCGAGGAGCGCCAGCGGCATCGGCAACAGGATGAGCAGCGATGCCTCACGGGGCGACCCGCCGAGCACGTGGATCCACAGGTACGCCTTGAACTGCCCCAGGGTGTTGGCGCCGATCAACCACAGGAGGTAGTAGCTGCCGGTGACGACTGCTGCGACCGACACGTTGCGAGTCTGCGACGGAGCGGGGCCGGAGCGTCGGGCGGCCTGCCACTCGAGCGTCTCACGGACTCCGGCACACAGCATGAGCACGAGGCTGGCAACCACCGCGAGGTGGAAGAACATCAAACGGGCGCCCAACTCCCCGAGATCTGCGAGGAGGAGCGCGAGGACGCCGCTGGCCGCGATCCCCAGTCCCCACATGAGTTGGCTCATCGCTACTGCACGGCCCCGGCGCCCGTGGTGCGCGGTCTCGCTCAGGACAGCCAGCGAAGCGGGTAGGCCGGCCCCGATGAAGAGGCCGACGACAACGCATCCGACCAGTAGCCCCGACGACGCGGTAGAAGCGGCCAGCAGCACGACCCCGGCGACGTAGCCGACCAGCGAGAGGCTGAGCAGGCTACGCCTGCCGACGAGGTCCGCTGCCCGACCGCCGCCTGCTGCACCCACGGCAAAGGCCAGCGTCTGGGCGCCCAGGAGTAGTCCGACCGTTCCTCGGCTCAGGTCGAGACTGTCGGCGTATACGCCACCGACGACGAAGCCTGAGGTCACCAACGCGCCGGCATCGAGATACGAGATCAGGGCCGCGACCAGGACCGCGCGTCGTGGCATGGGGGATCCCTCGGGTCAGATGAGGTGCCGCCGAACCGCGATGGCGACGGCATGAATGGTGGTGCGCGCACTGAGCCGCATTCTCAATGCTCGCACCTCACGACGGACCCGACGAGGCGATACCTGCTCTCTGGTCGCGATGTGCGTCGCTGACTCGCCCTGGGACAGGGCGACGAGCAGAGCCAACTCTCGTGACGTCCAGGAGTCGTCGGCCGTTGCGGGCATTGCTTCTTCCTTATCGCTGCAGGAGGGGCGGTCGGCCAGACGGCCGCCGCCCCTCCAGGTGAGGGGTTGAGGTCAACGACGCACGCGGACCTTGACCGTGGCCTTGCCCGGCGCGTGGCCGTTGCGGCTCGCCGTGACGACCAGCGTGAGCACCTTGCCGCGGTGCACCGGACGCAGCTTGACTCGCTTGCCCGTTGCTACCTTCCGGCCGGCGATCTTCCAGGTGTAGGTCACCTTGGTGGCCGCCGGACTCCACGTCCCCGGCGTCGCGGTCAGGCTGCGGCCGACCCGTGCGACGCCGCGGATCACGGGCTTGCGGGTGGTCACCAGTGCCGTGCCACGGGCCACCTTGCGCTCCTGGCTGGCCTCGGTCGTCGCACCGACGGCGTTGGCCGCGCGAACCTCGCAGGCGATGTTCGTGCCGAGATAGGCAGGAGACAGCGTCAGGGTCTGTTGGGAACGTCCTGGGATCGCGACCCCGTTGCGCAGCCAACGGTAGTTGAAGGATGTCGCGTCCTGCCACGTCCCAGGGGCGCACGACGCCACGGTGTCGACGCGCATCGTCCCGACGACCGACGGTCCGGTCACGTTGATCGGCGCGTCCGTGGGAGCGGGCTTGTGCTCGACTGTCGCGACACTGTAGGGGGTGAGGACAACCGGGCCGACAAGGCCGTTCTCCTGGACGCCACGGGTGTTGTAGAACGTCGCCGGGTTCAGTTGGGCGAGCCGATTCTGCAGCGTCGTGGCCACGGTGACCTTAAGGTCGTTGGCACCGGCGTGCAGCAGACCGCCCAGGTCGGCGGTGGCCGCGAGCTGGTTGACCGGGACTTGCTTACCGTTGACCTTAAGCGTCACCGTGTCGGTGACCTGGCCGAGGCTGATCACGGCACCGTTGCCGGGCGTCCAGTCCTGCGGAAGGTCTAGCGTCGTGGTGTAGGTGCCGATGCCCGAGGCCCACTCGAGTTGCGGGATGTCTGGCCACGCCTTCAGCCCGTCGGCCAGGGTGAGCGACACCGGCGTCTTCGTGGTCTCGGCTCCGGCAGCACCGACGGTCCCGTACGGCGCCGTCGGCGTCCAGTCCTCTGCCTCCAGCTGCCAGGTCGCGTCGGTGAGGTCCACGGGCGCCGGTGCCGCTGGCACGTCGACAGCGACCGTGCTGCCATCGCTCAGCCGGGTTTCGTAGGAGCCGGCGGCCGAAGCGCGGACCTGCAGGTTTGTGCCGTCCCAGGTGGCCTGGTCGGCCTCGGTGCCGCGCACGTGTACCTTCGGGGCGACCGCGTCGCCGAAGCGGCCCGGGTCGTGGGCGAGCGCGATGATCGCGGTGTCGTCCTTGACCAGGTGGACGTCGATGAGTGTGCGGCCATCCTTGACGTCGTACTCGGCGATTGGGGTGATCTCACCGGACGTCGCGTCGAGCAGGAAGGGGTAGCCGGTGCCCTCAAGCGAGACCGTGCCCTCGAAGGTCGACCCGGGCCAGCGGCACTTCGTGAGGGTCTGGGCCGGCGCCTGCCGGCAGGTCTCCTCGTCCTCGTACATCGTCGAGTAGACCGACGGCGGGGTCGACATGTCCTCGATGCCCTGGTTGTAGAACGTGAAGTACTGGGTGCCTGTGGCAGAATCCTGGCGTCGGTAGGTCATCAGCGAGGAGTCGCTGCCGGGGTCGGCGGCAGGTCGGATCTGCAGCTCACGCAGCAGCGCCGGGGCCTTGGCCTCGCTGGTGATCTCGTGCACGCTCGGTTCGGTGAGGAGTTCGTCGATCACCGAACGCAGCGCGGTGTCGTCACCCTTGCCGAAGGCGCGGTCGGGTGCCTTGCCGACGACCACGACCGGCAGGCCGGCCTTGGCGAAGCGCAGGATCTTGCGCGCCGTGGCGACCGGCATGGACCGCGAGTCCGCGTGTCGCTGCGGCTTGAGACCGGTGTTGATCATGAGCACGTCGTAGTCGGGGCCGTTGACCGCGAGCTTGTTGTCACTGACCCGCGCGTTCGGTAGGTCGAGAAGCGCCGGGCTCAGGTAGTCGTAGGAGTAGCCGGCCCGCTGCAGGCCCAGGTCCTCCCAGTAGCGCTTCCACTGGGTCCCATCGGTGCCGTTTGTCAGCGGGGAGGTGCTCTCGAACTTGTTGTGGTAGATCGCGACGTCGACCTTCGCCTGGCCCTGCATCATCACCTGGCTGTTGCGCGCCATGTAGTCGTTGGACCACTCGCCGAGGTGCGTGTAGATCGGGTTGCGGCGCCCGTAATTGCCCGCCCAGCTGTTGCCGGTGAAGTTGGAGTAGCCCGGCCAGGTGTTGCCTGAGGCCTCACCGTCCTTGTATGGGTAGACGTGATAGACCATTCGGTTGATGCCGCCGGCGTAGCTCTTGTGCATCCGGACGAGCATGCTCTGCTCGGTCTCCATGTAGCCCGATTGTGTGACAGCGCAGCACTCGGTGCTCAGCCACGGGTTGCCAGTCATGTTGGTGGCCGAGGCCATCAGTCGGTACGGGTCGATCTGCTCGCGTGCCGCTAGCGACTCGTGCTCGGGACGAGCCACCACGGCGGCGACGGCCGACTCTTCGGGGTGCGGCGCGGGCGAGATGTCCTCGTCCTGGATCCGCAAAGCGAGGTTGTAGCCCTGCGCCCATTCCTGGAAGGGCTTGAGTCGGTTCTCGATGAACAGGTCGGTACGCACCCGGTGGAAGTCGTCGCGGATCCGCTCGTCGGACGCGTCGTCGTAGGCGTACTGAGCGTAGAACAGCGCAGGCAGTTCGGGAACGATCGAGTAGCCGGTCTCCGACTCGAAGTCTGCGGCCATGTTGCTGCTCCACAGGTCGGTCGGCGCACCCCACGGGTCGGTGGAGTGGGAGTCGACGAAGATCTCGTGGTGCCGACGGCTGGCCTTGAAAAGCTGCTTGACCTCGGGCGTCCAGTACTCCTCGTAGCCCTCGATGAGCAGGTCGGTGCCCTCACGGCTGAAGACCTCCTGCTGCGCAGCCACCTGGGTCGTCCGGAAGGTGATCAAGGCCCACTGTGCGCCGGCGGGCGATGCTGGGGCTGTCCAGTTCAGCGAACCTGCCGTCGTACCGCCGAAGTAGCCGTCGGTGTTGGTGCCGGTCATCTGCTCGGTGAGGTCGACCACGGAGTCGGGGTCGAGCGTCGTACGACCCGTCGTCTCGCACTCCGCTGCCGAGCAGCGGTAGGCGAGCACCGCGACGATCGTGCCCGTCCCGCCGACGGCCCCGTCGAAGGTGGCTCCAGCGTCGACGAAGGTCCGGGTCTGGCCGAGCGTCTTTCGGACGTAGTCCCCGGCGTTGGTGTACATCGGCTCGCCGCTGTTGGACTTGACCCCGACGGTCATGTCCAGCTCGTTGGCCTTCCGCAGCAGGCCTGTCAGCTGGGGCAGCGTCACGTTGGAGCCCTGGCCGACCTCGACACCACCCACGCCGTCCTCGTGCATCTGCTCGAGCTCGCCCTGGAGACCGGCGACGGTGGCGGTCGCGGGGTAGTTGTACCGCGCTAGGGGCCAGTCATCGATCGGCGGCGACGCGAAGGTGTCCGCCGTGAGAGCGGTCACCGGGTTCACCTGCTGCGAGAGGCCGGGGTTGCTGAACTCGGTCGCAGCCGGGCCCGTGGCCTGCGCCGCAGCGAGACCGATCAGGCTTGACACCGCGACCATGCCGGCGACTGCCAGCTGGGACCTGGGTCCGGGGCGGTGGCCGCGGCGGCGGGGGACGTGGCTGTTCATTCCTTCTCCTTACGTGGGCAGCAGTGCCCGACCGGATGGGGTCCGGTTGGCGCGGACGATCGGCGCGGAGGGGCGGGTGTGCGAGCCTGATCGAGAGGGCCTGCCCGACGCCTTGAATCGTTTCAGACGATCTGGTACTAATCCTTGCCCAGCGGGTGTGACGGGCGCAACAAGTTCTGAGCATCTCGGTCGCGTGCTTCCGGATACCGATCCATCACCTAGGAGATACCTGTGACGGGAATCGACCGCCTCGACTGGAACCTCGTGCCTGCCCTGGCCGACCTTCTCGACGAGCGCAACGTGAGCCGGGCCGCTCGCCGGCTGGGCGTCAGCCAGTCCGCCGCCAGCGGTGCCCTCGCACGGCTCCGCCGGCATTACAGCGACGAGCTGCTTGTCCGTCAGGGCAACACCTACGAGCCCACGCCGCTCGCCTTGCGCCTGCAGCCCATGGTGCGCGCCGCCGTCGATGCCACCCGCACCGTCACCACGGCCGCTGCCGGCTTCGATCCGTCCACCAGCACCCGCGAGTTCCAGGTGGCGACGACGGAGTACGGCCAGGTACTGCTCGGCTCCGCGCTGCTCGACGAGATCGGCCGTCAGGCTCCCGGCGTGCGGTTGACGATCCGCTGGCCCACCAACGCTGCCGGCATCTCCTCCGACTGGCTGGCAGGGCTGGACGGCTGGCTCGGTCCGCGCGAATCACTGCCCGAAATGGCCTCGTCGGGTCTGATGACCGACCGTTGGGTCTGCGTCATCGACGCAGCCCACCCCACGATCCACGACCACCTCACGATCGAAGACGTCGAGCACCATCGTTGGGTGATCCCCACACGCCCGCGCGACCACGACCTGCCCTGGCGGCAGCGTCTCTTCGCCTACGGTGTCGAACTGCCAATCGCCGTCTCGACCGAGAGCTTCGCCGCTGTCCCCTTCCTTGTCGCCGGTACGACTCAGGTCGGCGTCGTCCAGGAACGTCTGGCCCGGCGACTAGCACCCGTGACCGGCGTACGGATCCTCGGCTGCCCGTGGAAGATGGTCCCGCTGAGTCTCACTCTCTGGTGGCACCCCAACCGCAAGCACGATCCCGCGCACGCGTGGCTGCGGGAGCTCGTAGCCACCTGTCTTGCCGAAACCGTGTGATCTGCGCACGGCGCCAGCCCAAGACTGAGGGAGATTCAGAATCCGATCCACCTTCGTCCGCCCCCTCTGTATCTCCTTTGGTCGGGCATCCGGGATGCGACTCGAGGTGACTGGCGCTCCGCTACCAGCCGCGTTCGGCCAGGCGGTGTGTGGCGCCGACAGCTCCTCGACGTTGATCCCGACCACCGCCTCGCCCAGCTCGTACGGCGCCTGCCGCTTCTTGGCCGTCACGTACAGCTCGTCGTCGGCCAGCGCCCCCAGGCGTCGGATCTCCCGTCGGATGGTGCGCATGTGGGTGACCGCGTTGGAGACGTCACCGGTGCCGGCCTCTCCCTTGGAGCGGATCATCGCCGCCCCCTCCGTGATCCGCCGCAGCGCCTCGCCCAGGTTGGTCGCACCGCACACGAACGGCACGGTGAAGGACCACTTGTCGATGTGGTTCTCGTAGTCGGCCGGCGTAAGCACCTCGGACTCGTCGATGTAGTCGGGTCGGATTCAACGCGGCGCCGTTGTCGGACAGCACCCGTTGTGGGAGACCGTGTGCAGCCAGGGCCCATCGAAGACGGCAACCGCGCGAGACCTGCGGCGGTGTGGGCATCACGGCGAAGAAGACCCGGCCCTACCATCCGCAGACGAACGGGAAGATCGAATCCTTCCACCGCACCCTGGCCGAGGGGTGGGCGTTCAAGAAGTTCTACAACTCCGAGCCAGCCTGGCTCGCGGCCCTGCCAACATGGGTCCATTAGTACAAGGCACGCTTTCCCACGATGAGCCGACCCAAACCTCGAGGCAAGGCCAGTACCGGGTTCCGGCTGCGGTGGTGCCCGCGCCCCGCCCCCAACGTCATGGCCGGACGGGCCAGTTCGGCTCAGACGGTCACGAGATCTTCTACTGCCTGGTTGTCAGGCCGGTCTCGAGGCCGTGGCTGCGTGACTGGTGGTCGTTGAGGTGGGTGGCGAACGCGGTCCAGTCGCCGCGTCGCGCGTCGTCGAGGAGCATTCGGTGTTCGGCGAGTATCTGAGCTGGCTCGTCGGTGATGCGTTGGGAGCTGCGGACGATCGAGAGGTATTGGCGGTCTTGGAGTCGGTCGTAGACCGCGAGCATCACGGCGTTGCCTGCCATCTCGACGAAGGCCCGGTGGAACTGCATGGCCAAGGTGGCGAAGGCCTGGAAGTCGTCTTTGTCGAGGGCTCGTTGTTGCCGGTCGAGGTTGTCGGAGAGCTGGTCGGCGAGCTGGTTGCGGTGGGTTGGGTCGCTGCGTTGGATTCCGGCCGACTCCAAGGCGTGTCGCACGTCGGCGGACTCGCGCACTTCCTGTTCGCTGAGCTCGCGGACCAGTGCGCCGCGTTGGGGGTAGATGGTGACCCAACCCTCGTCCTGGAGCCGCGTAAGCGCTGCGCGGACTGGGGTGCGGCTCATCGACAGCGCAGCCGCCAGATCGTTCTCGCTGAGCATCGTGCCCGGGCTGAGACGGCCTTGGAGGATCTCGTCCCTGATGTGGGTGTGGGCCCGGTCGGCGGCGCGAGCAGGCTCCCGTCGGGTCTCCATCGTTGCCTTTCGTGCTGTTTCGGACGTGTTGGCAGCGTAGTCGTCGTCACGGTTCGCGTCGGTCCCGGTGGGCGGTGAGGAGGGTCCGGGCGAACAGCGCCCCGGCGACGGCCACCAGGACGACGCCAAAGAGCACTTGGTCGCTGATCCGGTCGGTGACGGTTGCGGCACGTTCCTCGAGGGTGAACTGGGTGTCGACGGACGCGAGTCCGCCCAGGTCTTCCAGGCCGTGGGTGGCCAGGAGGACGACGCCGATGGCGACCGTCAGGGCGCCGGAGACGACGTGGGTCCAGCTGGTGTGGATCGGGCCGAGGGTGAGGGGGCGTGGACGCACGAGCCGGCGTACGGTCGGGAGACGACGCCATGCCCATGCGAGCACGCCCAACGGCAGGGCCATCCCGGCCGCGAAGCTGGCCATCAGCAGGCCGCCGTACACCCAGCTGGCGCCGAAGGTCGCATAGGTGAGCACCGATCCGAGCAGTGGTCCGGTGCAGGCACCGGCGAGGCCGTAGACGGTGCCCAGCAGGTAGACCGAGGCGCTGCCCGTTCCGTGAGCGGGTCCGCTGGTGCGTCCGCCCGTGCCGGGCAGCGGGAGTGCCAACGCTTGGCACAGGCCGAGGACGATCAGGAGGACAGCGGCGATCGTGAACACGGTCGAACGGTGCTCGACGAGTCGTGCTCCGAGTGCGCCGGCGAATGCCCCGAGAGGGACCAGTGTGGTCACCAGACCGAGGTAGAAGGTTCCGGTGCGTGCCATGAGCTGTCGCGGGTCGTCGAAGGCGTAGGAGAAGAACGCCGGCATCAGCATCACCGAACACGGGCTGAGCAGGCTCAGCAGACCGCCGAGCACTGCTCCGGCGAGTCCGACCTCGACCCCTGCGTGCAACTGCATCGACTTAGTTGTCCGCAGAACCGTTCGTGGTCACACCGTGCGCCTGCAGCCGTTCGTCGATGATGTTCTGGAAGACCTCCAGCGGCTGCGCCCCGGAGACGGCCACGTTGTCGATGGCGAAGAAGGGCACCGAGTTGATGCCCAGCCGTGTGGCCTCACTGGTGTCGGTGTCGATGGCGCTTCGCAGATCCGCGTTGCCGAGCGCGGCACGGAACGCCGCCATGTCTGGTACGCCTGCGTCCTCGGCGAGGGCCAGCAGCTTCTCTCTCGGCAGGTCGGGGTGGCCTTCGGCCGGCGCGGCGTCGTAGACGGTGTGGAAGTACTCCCAGAAGCGGCCTTGCTCGGCGGCGGCGCGCCCCGCGAGGGCCGCATCCATCGACTGCTGTCCGAACAGCGGCAGGTCTCGGAACTCGTAGCGCACCAGCCCGGTGTCGACGTACTGCTCGACGAGCTTCGGCAGGGTCTCGCTGGCGTACTTCGCGCAGAACGGGCACCGCATGTCGGCGTACTCGACGATGGCGACCGGTGCGTCGACCGAGCCGAGCGCCATCGGATCGTCGGGATCTCGACGGGCCAGGCCGGGGTCATCCTCGGCGGCCGGGTCATCTGACGGTGCCCCGTCGCTCGGCGCCGCGTCCGCTACCGCTGTGTCCGCATCCTGGTCGGGGTCCGCACTGAGTCCTGCGGCGAGGAAAACGCCACCAAGAACTGCCACAGCCGCTGCGATGGCCAATTTGGCTCGTAGCCGAACACGGCTACGACGGCCCTTTTCGTCGTGGATCGACCCCACAGACCTCTCCGTCGCTCGGGCATTCGCGAACTCGGCCATTGCCGAACTCAACTGGGATACAAGTAGGATACCAGTCGTGATGACGAGCGCGGTGGTCCGGGGGCCCGGACGAGGTCTCGAGGTGGTGTCGTCGCGCATGCCAACGCCCGCGCCCGGCCAGGTTCGCGTCGAGGTTGTGGCCAGCGGGATGTGCGGTGCGGATCTGGGGACGGTGGCGTCTTCCAGCAGTGCCTACGGCTTCCCGCTCACACCCGGACACGAGATCGCGGGCGTGGTCGCCGACCTCGGTGAGCAGGTCGTGGGCTGGAGGACCGGCGATCGGGTCGCCATCGGCTGGTTCGGTGGCAGCTGCGGCCACTGCACCGCGTGTCGCCGCGGGGATCTGGTCCACTGCCCGGACCGTCTGGTGACGGGGGTCTCCTACCCGGGTGGCTGGGCCGAGAGCATCATCGTCCCTGCCGACGCGCTGGCGCGGATCTCCGACCAGCTCACGTTCGCGCAGGCGGCGCCCTTCGGATGCGCTGGCGTCACCACGTTCAACGCATTGCGGAACGCCACCCTCCGGCCAGGAAGCCGAGTCGCGGTCTTCGGACTCGGCGGACTCGGGCACCTCGCCACCCAGTTCGCCACTCGGATGGGCCACGAGACCGTTGTGATCGCGCGCGGCAACGACCGCGAGAGGTGGGCCGTCGAGCTCGGCGCACATACGTATGTGGACTCCACCCGATGCCCGCCCGGTGTGGCACTGGGCGAGATGGGCGGCGCGGACCTGATCATCGCAACGGCGTCCTCCACCGAGGCGACCTCCGCGCTGGTCGACGGCCTGGCGATCGGTGGCCAGCTCACGCTGCTCGGTGTCGATGCGGGTGCGATCCAGGTGCCAGTCGCTCGACTGGTGACGAGGGGACAGAAGATTACCGGTCACCTGACTGGCACGCCGAGTGATATCGAGGACGCGATGGCCTTCGCGGTCACCAACGGAGTCGAGGTGATCGAGGAGATCTACGCGCTCGAGGATGCGGCCCAGGCACTCGAGCGTCTCGCCAGCGGTACCGCCCGCTTCCGGATCGTGCTCGAGGCCGCGGCGGCTCCGCGAGATCGCGAGGCATTCGACGACGGTGGGGCGCGATGAAGCAGGTCGACACGGTTGTGGTGGGCGCCGGCGTCTCCGGTCTCGTGGCCGCCACCGAACTGGTGCGAGCCGGACGCCAAGTGCTGTGCCTCGAGGCGCGCCCCCGGCCCGGTGGGCGCGCACTGAGTGTCTCGACGCGGAGCGGACCCGTCGACCTCGGCGCCACCTGGTACTGGCCCGGCGAGGATGAGGTCTCCGGGCTCGCCCGGTCCCTCGGCGTCTCGACCTTTCCCCAGCACCTCGCCGGCGACGTCCTGCTGGAGCGGCCCATCCCGGCGGCGCCGGCCGCGGAACCGACGGGCGAGGGGGCTGTGGAGGTACAGCGTGTCCCCGGCAACCCCATCGACGTTCCCTCCTATCGCTTCACCGGCGGCGCGGGGGACCTCGTCACGCGGCTCGCAGGCCAGCTCCCGAACGGGGTCCTGCAGTGCGCGACACCCATCGTGTCCATCGCCGAGACGGCCGGTGGTGTGATCGTGCGGTCCTTGACGCCGGATCCGGCTCACGCTGCCGTGGCAGCACGGTCGGTGGTCCTGGCTCTCCCGCCTGCACTTGCGGTGGCGTCCATCGACTTCCCCGCCGGCTTGGACCCGCAGGTCGCCGCGGTCGCAACTCAGACGGCGGTCTGGATGGGTGAGGTCGTCAAGGCCGTCGCCGTGTACGAGACGGCATTCTGGCGTTCCGAGGGGCTGGCGGGAGCCGCAGTCAGCTATCGCGGTCCGTTCCGCGAGTTCCACGACATGAGTGGTGACGCCGGAACGGTGCCCGCCTTGTTCGGGTTCGCGCCGTCGACTTCCTTCGCCAGTGTCGATCACGAGGAGGTCCAGCGGACGTTCCTCGATCAGCTCGTCAGACTGTTCGGCGACCGGGCATCGCGTCCCCTGGCCGTGCTCGCGAAGGACTGGGGCAGGGAGGAGTGGACCACGCCGCCCCACCAGTCCGCCGCGGCGGCCACCGTCGTGAGCTTCGGTCACCCGATCTTCAGCCGGGCCAATCCCTCGCGCACGATCCTGTGGGCCTCCACCGAGACCTCCGAACTCCACGCCGGCCACCTCGACGGCGCAGTTCACGCAGGGGCCCGGGTCGCGCGCACGATCCTCACGAGTCCCGAGCACGCAGGAGACGCCTGATGAACCGCTCAGCGCAGGAGATCCACGACCGGGCACTGACCCACGAGCGGGAACGGGCGCGGGTCCATCGGCGCACGCTGAAGGTCGTCATGTTCGGCCAGATCCTCGGTGGCGCGGGCCTCGCCGCCGGAGTGACTGTCGGTGCGCTGCTCGCCGAGGACATGCTCGAGACAGACGGACTCGCAGGCCTTCCCGCCGCCTTGTTCACCCTCGGGTCGGCACTCGCCGCCTACCTCGTCGGCGGCATCAGCCAGCGTGCCGGCCGGCGGGTCGGCCTCGGAGTCGGATTCGCCGCGGGCGGCCTCGGCGCCATCGGCGTCGTGATCGCAGCAGCCGTCGGCAACGTACCCCTGCTGTTCCTCGCTCTCCTCGTCTATGGTGCCGGCACCGCGACCAACCTCCAAGCCCGCTACGCCGGCGCCGATCTGGCCACGCCGTCGACGCGGGGTACCGCGATCAGCGTCGCCCTCGTCTCCACCACCGTGGGCGCGGTCGCTGGACCCAACCTGGTCGGGCCCCTCGGCCATCTCGCGACGCACCTCGGACTGCCCTCGCTGTCCGGACCGTTCCTCCTCGCCGCCGTCGCCTACTCTGCTGCCGGCCTCGCGCTCTTCACACTGCTGCGGCCCGACCCCCTCCTGCTCGCCCGCCGGATCGAGGCCGAGACAGCCCGAAGCGCCCTCACGCAGCCGGAACCAATGCCCGCCACCGAACTCGAAGCCATGATCGTCGACGACATCGTCGAAGAGGCCCAGGCCGAGGGGCTGGAGCCTACGATCGTGCCGCCGGTCGGGCGCGGCGCCTACGTCGGCGCGACCATCATGGTGCTCACCCAGATCACCATGGTCGCGATCATGACGATGACGCCGGTCCACATGCGCGATCACCACCACGGGATGAGCGACGTCGGCTTGGTCATCGGACTGCACATCGCCGCCATGTACCTGCCCTCGCCGATCACCGGACTCCTGGTCGATCGGCTGGGCCGCTCCGCCATGGCCGTCGCCTCCGGCATCGTTCTCCTCGCCTCGGGACTCGTCGCAGCGCTGGCTCCAGGTGACTCCCTCGGCCTCACGATCCTCGCGCTCATCCTCCTCGGCCTCGGCTGGAACTTCGGCCTCATCTCCGGCACCGCGCTCGTCGTCGACGCGACCGAACCGTCCAACCGACCCCGAACCCAAGGCCGCGTCGACGTGCTCGTCGCACTCGCCGGCGCCAGCGGCGGGGCCCTCTCGGGCCTCGTCGTCGCGCTCACCAGCTACCCGACGCTGACCATCACCTTCGGACTCCTCGCACTGTCCCTCATCCCAGCACTCATGTGGGCCTCCCCCACCCGACAGACGCGAGCCCCCGGATGAGCGGGCCCCGAGGAGCAAACCGCCGCGGACGAGTTTGCGGACCCGGCCATGCCCCAACCAGACGGCAGCCATCTGGTCCGCGGCGGCGCGCGCACCTGCGCCCGACTTCTCGTACTACTGCGGCGCGCGACCCTGCATCTGACGGCCGGGGATGTCGTGCACCTCGAGACAGACGACCCCATCGCCCCGATCGACCTCCCCGCTTGGTGCCGGATGACCCGGCACGACTATCTCGGCGAGGTCGACGACCGCCACCCGCCGCGCTACGCCATCCGAATCGCCGACAGCCCACGCTCGACCAGCCCGGCCTCGCCCTGGCGATTGAACTAGCCGTGCACGCCGCGCGTCGCCGTGCAAGACCCCAGCGGGTTTGTAGCTGGAGGGGAACGCGGCTGACCTGCGCGAACAACGCACAGGAGTTGGTTACCGGCAGGTAATGGAAACGATCTCGGACACGTCTCCACGCCAGCGTCGGGGGCATGGAGACGACACCCGTGTGGACGGACCCACGATGGCGGAGGCGGCAGCCCAGGTTGAGCTGGCGTCGGCCGCGTTGCATTATGCGAGGCCGGAGTTCCGGTCCTGCCCTGCCTACCGGACGGCAAGCAGCTACTGACGAGAGGCGGATTCCACGACGCCACCACCTCGGTACGAACGGTGGCGGAGTGGTGGCGGCGTACGCCGGAGGCCAACATCGGGCTCCCGCGCGGTTCCTGAGCATCGAGAAGGCCTGTGGATATCTCGGTGTGTCGAAGGCGACCCTGCTGACGTGGCCGGCTCGCCGATCGGGCTACGGACCACGCGCAGTCAAGGCCGGAGGACGCCTCAAGTACCGCCTGTCCGAGCTCAACCGGTGGCTGGAAGACCACGAGGACTCGTTCGCTGAGGAGCAACTCGAAGATGCTCGTGATGTGGAGAGGTCCGCTCGCCCCTCGCGGAAGGCGGTGCGTACACGCACCCGATCTGACCGTTGGCAGCCACGGGAATCGCGTCACTGCAGGTCATCCCTGAAGGGGCGGGGCTGGTCAAGAGGGTTGGCTGGCGTGTTTGGGGCCTCGACGATCGTTGCTGGGCGCACTGAGCCGGCGGCGGGGTCAGGGCTCGGGCGGAGCCCGACCGCGTAGCGGCCGTCGGGCGTTGAGGCCGTCGCTGGTGGAGTGCACACTGTGCGGTTGTCGAGGGCCGGGGGAGCTCTTCGTTCGTGAGGTTGTTGGTATAGGTGGACGTTGATCGCATCAGTGCTCATGCTTGGCGTTGGGAGCAGGCCGGTGGAGGCTGCTCGGTCATCCCTTCGCCGCGTGATCGACCAGTGGATGGGCCGTGTGGTCGGGCGGCATGTGGGGTGCGCTGCGTCCCGGTCGGTCGGGGTCAACCAGAAAGCGCGACCTCGCCGTTGGTGGGGGTCATGACATGCACGACCTCGCGACCGACCGGAAGATGGTGGACAGGGTTCATGCCACACTCCTGTTGCTCTGCGTGGTTGGCGTTGTTGGGTGCGGCAAGGCCCGGACGTGGCCGTCGCGCAGCGCGTAGAAGACGTACTCCATCTGCACTCGCGCGGCGGCGACCTTGCCGATGTTGGGACCGCGGCCTTGCGCGACCCGATCGCGTAGCGCGCCGACGCGTGTGCGGTCACCGACTCGTTGGACCGACTCCACTGCCGCCCAGCGCACCAGTCGCGATCCCTGTTTGGCGATCCGGCCCCGGTGCACGTGGGCGTCGGACTCGTGGTGCTTCGAGGTCAGCCCTGCCCAGCAGGCCAGCTGGGGCGCGGCAGCGAACCCGTTAATGTCGCCGATCTCGACGAGGAACACTGCGCCGAGGCCCGGTCCGATGCCGGGGATCTTCTGCAGTGCCAGGTAGCCCGGATCGGACCGGATCTGGCCTTGGGCCAGGTTGGTGAACAGGTCGATCTCGAACTCGACATCGGCCATCACTCGACGCAATGAGGAGACCCGGGCCGCATAGGGAGCGGGGACTTCGAGCCGATCCAACAACGCTGTGCCATCGACGCCGAACAGGTCGCTCATCAACACCTGAATCCCGCACTTGGCCAACACGGCGTGGACCTCGGCCTTGCAGTGGCTGCGGATGCCGACGAGCTTGGAGCGGTGGCGGACCAGTTCGCGCAGCTCGCGGGTGGCTGGTGGCGCGATCCAAGCCTCAGGCAACCGGTCCATCCGGAGCAGGTCGGCCGGGCCGGCGGCATCGCGGACGTCGTTCTTCACTCGTCGGTACTCGAACGCCTTGACTCCCAACGGGTGGGCAAGGTGAACATTCGCGGCTCTTCCCAGATGAGGGTGTAGGTCGCTCTGGCGCGTCGGTCCGCGGGTAGACGTCGAGGTCTCCCGAGGATGGAAGTTCTGACGCTCGCCATCTGGAAGACCTCGACGTGCCCGACGCTACCCCGCCGGCCGGCTTCGGCCGCCCTGACCTGACGACCTTCGCTCGACTCGATGGCCTCGGCCTGGCCGTCACCGGGCACCGACTCGAACCCGATCGGGCGGTGCTGGCCTGTCGAGTCGTCGAGCCCGACCGCTGGTGCCACGACTGCGGTGGTGAGGGCCGGGCTCGTGACACAGTGGTCCGGCGGCTCGCGCACGAGCCGCTGGGCTGGCGTCCCACCATGTTGGAAGTCGTGGTCCGTCGCTACCGGTGCCGCGAGTGCGGCCACGTGTGGCGCCAAGACACCACCGCGGCAGCCGAGCCACGTGCGAAGCTCTCGCGCGGCGGGCTGCGGTGGGCGTTGACGGGGATCGTGGTCCAGCACCTGACCGTAGCGAGGGTGGCCGAGGGCCTCGGAGTCGCGTGGGACACCGCGAACAACGCGGTCCTGCCGAGGGCAAGCGCATGTTGATCAACGACCCGGCCCGGTTCGGCCCGGGTCGACGGCGTGGCCGTGATCGGGGTCGACGAGCACGTGGTGCGCCACGAGGCGCTGTTGATTCGGATGGAGGTGAGAGACCTACATGGCCCGGTCGTCGTAGCGGCTGGGTGAAGCTGGCGGCAGCCTGATCCGGGGAACGCCGGTGAGGGTGGGAGCAGCCGCGGTGAAGTCAGGGCGGTCTGGTACTACCGGACGGGCCGTGCCTGGTGAGCGAGACGGGAAGGTGTACGTGAGGAACCGGTGTCGTAAAGCCTCTTGATCGTCGCCCAGCTCTAACCCGGTGGATTCGGGCTGGTCAGCGGTGCGTACTCGTCAGGGACGGCGTCAGCCAGGGGGTCTGCTGCACGATCGGGTGACAGGTTGGGTCACGCAGCCTGAGTGGCTGGCGTGGTCATGATGGTCTCGTACTCGATGGGGGTCAACCGTCCGAGCGTGGCTTGTCGACGACGTCGGTGGTAGGTCCGCTCGATCCACTGGACGATGGCGATCCGTAGCTCCTCGCGGGTGGCCCAGGACCGCCGGTCCAGGACGTTCTTCTGCAGCAGGCTGAAGAAGCTCTGTGAGACTCCCAGCATGCTGCGCGGCAAGGTGGTGCCGGCTGACGTGACCCACAGAATGACCGACCCAGCCGGTGTCCTCATTAAGAGATATGTCCGCCAGTCGCACCGCCGACCTCGATGGCTTGATTAGGAGCTTGTCCCTTCGGGTGACCCATCACAGTCCTGCCTCACCTTCCGGCGGAGTCCACTCACCCGCATCTGAGGAGCAAGAGCATGGCACTGGCAGAACTGGTGGATCATGTCATCGGTGTCGACCCCGACAGGGACTGGATCACCGCAGCGGTCGTCTGCTCGAGAACCCAGGGAGAGGTGGCGACGAAGGTCTTCGCCACGACCGCCCGTGGCTACGGGCAAGCGATGCGCTGGGCGAAGGAACACACCACCGAGGGCAGGCGAGCGTGGTCGATCGAGTCCACCGGGAGCTACGGCGCCGGACTGGCGGCCGCGCTCGCGACGAAGGGCGAGTTCGTCATCGAGTTCGACCACCCGAGCGCGCGTCCATCGAAGGACGGAGCGAAGTCTGACTCTCTGGACGCCGTTCGCGCTGCGCGGGAGATCCTGGGGCGCAAGAGCTGGGCGACCCCGCGCTCGCGGGGAACGCGCGAAGGGCTGCGGACGCTCATCATCGCCCGTGACAGCGCGAAGCTCGCACGGGTCGCTGCGATCAACGTCCTCAAGGCACTCGTCGTCACGGCTCCCGTAGATCTGCGCGAGGAACTCCGCGGCCGACCACTGATGGACTTGGTCGGACGGTGCCAGCGACTTCGTCCGGACACTGCCACCGACCCTGAATACGCCGCGACGAAACTGTCGCTGCGTAGCACCGCGAACCGGGTCCGGCAGCTCACCGACGAGTGCCGTGATCTCGAGGTGGCGATGATCCCTCTCGTGCGGTCGATGGCGCCGGCGCTGCTCGACGAGCCCGGGGTTGGCGTGCTCATGGCCGCACAGATCCTCGTGTCCTGGTCGCACCCCGGTCGCTGCCGGGACGAGGCAGCTTTTGCGCGGCTCGGTGGCGTCGCACCGCTCGAAGCCACGTCCGGCCAGACCCAGACCCGCCACCGACTCTCACGCGGCGGCGACCGCCAACTCAACAGGGCGCTGCACACCGTCATCCTGGCGCGCGCCAAGCACCACCAGCCGACCAAGGACTACATCGCCCGCCGGATCACCGAGGGCAAGACGAAGAGGGAGGCGATGAGGTGCCTGAAGCGCTACTACGCTCGGCACCTCTTCCGACTCCTCGAGGCCGCTCCGATGACCGCTTGACACTGATAGGAGCATCTCCATGGCCGCATTGTCGCCGGCTGCACCGACGCGGCCCATCGATCCGACCATGGCGTGGCGATTGAGTGCGTGGACGAATTTCCGGCTGCGGAACTGGCTTCCGCGGTCGCTGTGGACGATGCACCCGGCGACATCACCGCCCTGGAGTTGGCGTCTGGCGACGGCGTTGTCGAGCGCAGCGACCGCGAGCCGGGGACTTCATCCGGTCGCTGATGGAGTAGCCCACGATCCGGTTGGAGTAGACGTCCTTGATCGCACAGAGGTAGAGCTTGCCCTCACCGGTGCGGTGCTCGGTGATGTCGGTCAGCCACAACTCGTTCGCGGCGTCGGCGGTGAACTCGTGCCGCACCCTGCCTTTGTCGTCGACCACGGCGCACAGGTCGTCATGCACCGGCGGGCCGGGCCTCTTGCCGCCCTTGCCACGCTTGGGCTTGCCGAACGCCGACCACCAGCCCAGCTGCGAGCAGATCCGCCACGCGGTCCGCTCCGCCATCACGGTCCCGGCATCGCGGGCCTCGTCGAGGAGGAACCGGTACCCGAACTCCGGATCGTCGCGGTGGGCGTCGAACAGCGCGTTGGCGCGGTAGGCCTCCTCGAGCTCGGCGCCGGTGACCGGGGACTGGAGCCAGCGGTAGTAGGGCTGGCGAGCGAGCTTGAGAACCCGGCACGTCACCGTGACGGGGATCCCGTCAGCAGCGAGCTCCTTCACGAGCGGGTAGAGCCTTTTCCCGGCAGGTTGGCCTGGGACAGGTACGCAGCCGCGCGGCGCAGCACCTCGTTCTCCTGCTCCAGCAGCCGGATCTGCTTCCTGGCCTCACGCAGTTCGGCGTTATCCGCTGCGGTCGTTCCGGGCTTCATGCCGTCCTCGACGTCGGCGGTCTTCATCCAGTTCGTAAGGCAGGACTCGCTGATCCCGAAGTCGGCAGCGATCTGCTTGAGGTGGACGCCTGGCTCACGGTTCCGCGCGACCCGCACGACGTCGTCACGGAACTCCTGGGGGTAGGGCTTGGGCACAGTGCACATCCTTCCAGCGGTGCTCCTCGGCACCACAGATCAGATGTCACCTATCCGTGCAGCAGTCCCACCGCAAGATCCGCAAGTTGAGTCCCTGATAGTGGTGTAGCGCGGTCGCCGAGATCGTCGCCGGCGTGTACGTCGGATGAAGACGCGGCCACCGCGTGATCCTTCGAGTGAACCTCTCACAGCACTCTCGAATGGAGTCATCACGATGACCGCTGCCCACATTGTCGACCCTGCACGTCTGCTCGGCGAAGCCCTCGCCGAGGCGAGTCCGGACCTGATGCGCTCGCTCTTGCAGACCATGATCAACGCGCTGCTCTCCGCGGACGCCGACGCTGTCGTCGGCGCCGAGTACGGCCGCCCCACACCCGGCCGCCTCACGCAGCGCAACGGCTACCGCCACCGCGACCTGGACACCCGGGTCGGCACGATCGATGTCGCGATCCCGAAGCTGCGCAAGGGCATCTACTTCCCCGAGTGGCTCCTCGAGCGCCGCAAGCGAGCAGAGACCGCGCTGATCACCGTGGTCGCTGACTGCTACCTCGCCGGCGTCTCGACACGGCGGATGGACAAACTGGTCAAGACCCTGGGCATCGACTCGCTGTCGAAGTCCCAGGTCTCCCGGATGGCCGCCGACCTCGACGAGCACGTCGAGCAGTTCCGCCACCGCCCCCTCGACACCGCGGGGCCGTTCACCTTCGTCGCGGCCGATGCCCTGACGATGAAGGTCCGCGAAGGCGGTCGAGTGATCAACGCGGTCGTCCTCGTGGCGACCGGCGTCAACGGCGACGGGCACCGCGAGGTCCTCGGCATGCGCGTGGCCACCAGCGAGACCGGCGCGGCCTGGAACGAGTTCTTCGCAGACCTGGTCGCCCGTGGCCTGACCGGTGTCCGGCTTGTCACCAGCGACGCCCACAAGGGTCTGGTCGAGGCGGTCGCGGCGAACCTGCCTGGCGCGTCCTGGCAGCGCTGCCGCACCCACTACGCCGCGAACCTGATGTCGGTGACCCCGAAGGCGATGTGGCCGGCGGTCAAGGCGATGCTGCACTCGGTCTACGACCAGCCCGACGCGCCCGCGGTCCGCGCGCAGTTCAACCGGCTGCTGGACTACGTCGCCGAGAAGCTGCCCGAGGTCCACGAGCACCTCGACACCGCTCACGCGGACATCCTCGCCTTCACCGCCTTCCCGAAGGACGTGTGGACCCAGATCTGGTCCAACAACCCCGCCGAGCGGCTCAACCGCGAGATCCGGCGCCGCACCGACGCCGTCGGGATCTTCCCCACGCGCGAAGCGATCGTGCGGCTCGTCGGCGCGGTCCTGGCCGAGCAGACCGACGAGTGGGCCGAGGGCCGCCGCTACCTCGGACTCGAGGTCCTGGCCCGCTGCCGCGTCAACATCGTGCCCATCACCGAACCCGAGATCGGAGCTGATGACCTGCCCGCGCTGACCGCCTGACCAACCCAAGCGAAGGAACGCAGCGCTACACCACTACAAGGGACTTGACCGATCCGCATCATCTCCCGCCGAGGCCTCATCGCAGCAGACAGCCAGTGGAAGCTCATCTGCACCACCCACAACCTGCTCAAGCTCTACCAGCCCGCATAGCGAAGGGGCGGGCCGCCGCCCCACGGACCGCCAAACCCCGGACATGCCGAGAGGCTGCCGCACATTCGTGCGACAGCCTCCTGAATTGCGGTTTCTCCGATTCACAACAGTCTAGTCCGCCGGCAGTCCGCAAGATCTCGCGCGCGACCACCGACGGCCGTCGTGTTCATTCACCATCGCGAGCCGGCGTCCAATGTCTCTACCCGAGCACTTCGCGATGGCGAACCCGTCTGTGAGTTCGACTGACTCGACCGTCGGTCAGGCCGAGGCCAAACCGCCCTCATTCAAACGTTCCGCAGGACGATCGTGCATGAGAAGCGTGATCGTCACAGCAGCGGCAACCGCCACCAACGACACCACAACCAAGGTCGGCGCCAAAGCTCCGGACCCCCACGTTCGGAACAGGGCACCCAGGAGCGGCGGGATCAGGATCGAACCGGCAAGCGCGCTCGCTACGACGTAACTGAAGGTTCCCCCTCGCGCATGCCCGGTGGAGTGCAACCAGGTCAAGCCGGTTGGGAAGATCGGCCCAATCATGAGCCCAGCAAGCAGGTAGGCCCACACTGTCGCGCCCGGTACGAGAGCGGCAATGCCCACCGCGACGGTCATCCCGCTGGCGCTCGCGATCACCACTAATGAGGGACGAACCAGCGTTGCGAAGGGGATCGCCGCGACGCGACCCACCACCATGGCAAGCCAGTAGCCGGATGTTGCCAATGTCGCTTGCATCTCGGTGCTGCCTTCGTCCATGAGCCTCGTGGGCCCCCAACTTCCGATTCCGGACTGGACGCCAAAATGCGCGACGTACACCACCAGAAAACCAAGGATGACCCAGAAGCCGACGCGTCCTGACGACCCTCCGCTCGCCGGTGCCTCGAGTGTCCGATGCCCTTCCATCCTCGTGGAGATCCTCGGCAGGCCCTTGCTAGTGGAGATCCCCGGCAGGCCGGTAGCAGCAATCACCATCAGAGCGCCGACGACGAGGAACATCACCGGCCAGTTCTGCACCCCCACCATCGCCACCAGTACCGGCGCCAGCACGGTGCCAACTCCGAAACAACCATGGGCGACGTTCACCATCGCCGCGCCCCGGCCGCGATGACCCACGATGAAGGACTGACTCACGAGGGTGTCGCACACCCCCAAGCCGACTCCGGCGATCACCGCCCCGACCATGACCGCCGCCCACGCGGGCAGGGAGCCAATCACGATCGCGCCAGCCGCGAGCGCAGCAAAGGCCAGGCCGAAGAGAGACCTGTACCCCAAGCGTCCCAGCAGGACAGGCACGAGAAGGGCCCCGACGACAGATCCGACCGACTGCACTGCGAGCGGAAGACCAGCACCGAACTCGTCCGTCCCGAACTGGCGCTGAAGTTGCGGGATTGCGGGACCGTAAGCGGCCCACAACAAGCCCATTCCGATCATCGCAGCGCAGCACGCGGTCGTTCCCCACGGAGTGAACAGACGCGCAGATGGGTACATCGTGTCTTGGCGGTTCATACTAAGAGTATAAGAGCATCCCTTTGGGTGATGGCAAAACCAGCCCTTGGTAGGCTCGACGCCCAGCCGACGGTAGGAGCGCCACATGCCCGAAACGACCGCTCGCCCACAGCGGAATGCGCTGGTGGGACAAGTCATCGACCTTCTCCGCGAGAACATTTCGAACGGTCGATGGGAGGTGGGCGCAAGGATCCCGACCGAGAGTGAGTTGGCAACTGCGTACGGCGTGTCGCGAGTCACTCTGCGACAGGCCGTCCAAGCACTGGTTCACGTCGGCCAACTGGAGACGATTCAGGGAAACGGCACGTTCGTCAGGGCGACCACCGAGATCGAGGCGGTGGTGGGGCGATATCTAGCGTCCGAGGAACTGCGACCTGTGCTTGAACTGCGCCAGGCACTGGAGTCGCACGCAGCCGCTCTCGCCGCAGAGCGTGCAAGCATCGAGGACGTCGACGCGATGCGCGCCGCAGTGGCGGCCGGCGCCTCCGCCATGAGAGCCGGCGATCACGATGGAACCACACGGGCCAGCGCCCAGTTTCACCGGGCGATCGTCGAGGCGAGTGGAAACCCACCCCTCATAGCGCTGTACTCGGCCCTCCAGCACTCCGTTCTGGAGACGATCCAGCGCACGCGGTCCAAGGAAGGTCCGCAAAGTTTCGTCGACGGCCACGCGCGGATCCTCGAGGCCATCGAAAACGGAGACGCTCGCACGGCCCACGAGCTCGCCGACGCCCACCTCACGCCAGTCCTCGATGTTGACCTTAGGTTTGCATAACCTAATCAAAATTCATATGCTCATTAGGTGACCTACGGATTCGAGGCAACTGACGGGCATGTGATGGGACAGGGTGGGCGTCGATGACCGGGTCGCCCGCGCAGTACCTGGTGGACCTAGGTCCACTGAAAGCGTCGCCCGCGTTCGCTAGACTCTGGGTCGGCTCCACGATCGCCGGGATCGGTGCCCAGCTGACCGTCGTTGCGGTGGGCTTGCAGATCTACGCGCTGACGGAGTCGACGTTGGCGGTGTCGCTCGTCGGCGGTATTGCGCTGCTACCCATGGTCGTCGCGGGTCTTTGGGGCGGCATGTTTGCCGACGCCGTCGATCGGCGACAGGTGTTGATGGTGGCCACCGCTGTCAGTTGGTTGTCTACCGCCGCGATCGCGGCCTTCGCGATCTACCACGGCCGTCATCCTGCTAGCGGCGACGTCGCTGACGTCGCGCCCTACTACGTTGCCACCACCGTCGGCTCCATTGCCGCGACGATCAACGGCGCTGCCCGCATGTCCTCCTACCCGCGGATCCTGCCGGCGGAGCACGTACCGGCAGCCGCCGCTCTCGGCGGAATCACCCAAGGCATACAGCTGACGTCGGGCCCCGCGCTCGCTGGCGTTCTGGCCGCTCTCATCGGACTACCCATGACCTTTCTGGTCGATGTCGTTCTCTGCGCCGCCGGGTTCCTCGGCGTTATGACCCTCCCCAAGCTCCCCCCGCTCTCCCACGTCGCCAGGCCCGGACTAGCCTCGCTCGCCGACGGGCTGCGGTTTCTCAGGCATGCGCCGAACATCCGTATCGGCTTCATCATCGACCTCCTGGCCATGACCCTCGGGCGGCCGTACGTCCTGCTTCCCGCCGCCGCGGCAAGCGTCATCGGGGGTGGTCCGACAACCGTAGGTCTGCTCACCGCGGCCGCCGCCGCTGGAACCTTTCTGACCTCGGTGTTCTCCGGCTCCGTCACTCGCACGCGCCGCTACGGCGTCGTCATCGCCGGGGCCGTCATGATCTACGGCGCATTCATCGTGCTGTTCGGAGCGGTCCTTCTCGCCATGAGCTCCGGGGCCTTCGGCCCCGTCGGCCCCACATGGAGCGAGGTCAACTACGGCGCGCTCACGCTCGCAGGGGTCGCCCTCCTCGGCACGGGAGCAGCCGACGAGGTCAGCGCCATCTTCCGGTCCTCAATGCTCCTTGCCGCCGCGCCAGATGAGATGCGCGGGCGACTCCAAGGCGTCTTCACCGTTGTCGTCACCGGCGGACCTAGGCTCGGCGACATCTTCGCGGGCATCTGTGCGTCGGCAGTTGCCCTATGGTTCCCCCCGCTCCTCGGTGGCGTGCTGATTATCGCTCTGGTATCGGTGTTGGTGCACAATTTGCCGAGGTTCCGCGCGTACGACGCCCACAATCCCACGCCGTAGAGCTTCGCGACCTAGCCTCGCGGAACCGGCCGTTGGGCTCGCTGCGTCGAGGCGACGACTCAGATCACCGCACGACGGCGCTCGCAAATGGCGGCGACAGCCCGCTCCGCAGCGCACAGGGCACCCTCGACGTGCCCGGCGAACGCAGGAGCGGTCTCCGTCGACGCCCAATGCAGCCGCCCTCCCATGACAGGACGCTGGTAAACGTCAGAACCGAAGTGCCTGCGGTCGCGCGATCCAGGCGCTGCATCAGTGGCCGTCCACCGCTCCTTGCTCCAGTCCTGGACCATGAGCGCCTGCGGACGAGCGGCAGCGTCGCCGAAGAGGCGCGAAAGTTGGCGACGTACTGCCTCTTCGAACCCGATCCGCATCGCGCTGGCGTGACTGAAGCCGAACAGCGCCGCCGGCGCACCGTCCGGACCCGACATATCGTGGATCTCAACGAGGGGCCCTGACCGACTGATGGCAGCGCCGGCCAGCCCGTCGCTGCGCCAGAACGGTGTCTCGTATGCCGCGACCACCTTGATCGTGTCCCCCATCCACACCGGGGTCGCGGCGGCCGTCTCCCGCAGGGGGCCCGGAAGATCCGGAGCGAAGGCAATGTCGGCCAAGGCCAACGCAGGCGGTATGGCGAGCACCACATGAGAAGTCCGCCACCGCCAGTTCATCGTGTAGACCACCAGACGGTCTGCGTCGTCGTGCTCGATGCGCCGGACAGCCTGCCCACAACGGACTACGTCGTCGGGCAAGAGCGAGACTAGTTCTGATGTGAGGCTGGAGGCGCCGCCCGGATAGCGCCACGCCGGGACGTCGATCAGGTTGCCCCGAATGCGCTGAACTCCGCGGAGGTCCTCCACCACGGTGTCGCCTAAGAGGTGCTGAGGAAAGGGTGTGGTTCCCAACCGCTGCAGCAAACTGTGGACCCGGTGTTCGCCGTTCCAGAACCACGTCGCACCGAGGTCCACTTCATCGACAGCGAACAAGCGGCCCCCGATCCGCTCGCGAGCCTCGAGCACGGCGACTCCATAGCCAGCGGCACTCAGCGCCTCCGCAGCAGCAAGCCCACCAATACCGGCCCCGACGACGACGACGTCGATGTCGATGTCGATGTCGACAGGCATCGGGGTCGTCATCTCGACGACGCTTCTTCGATCTTCGCGGGATCCTCGGTCGAGAGAATCATGCGGAACCCGTGCCTGTCCGGCTTGCTGGATCCTCAATGCCTCCTCCGCGCTGCCCAGAGGCATCACCTGGACCTGCGCGCGGATGCCGTGGGTGACCGCAAACCGCATCGCGGCCTCGGTCTCGATCGGGCTCCCGGTGAGGTGCCCTTCGATTGACCGGGCGTGGGCGACTAGCGTGTCCAGTCGCGCCCGGAATGTGCCTGCGCCGAAGCCCACGACGATCAGTCGGCCACGAGCAGCCAGACCCTCCATCAACTCATCGAGCATGTCATGCTTCGACGCCGTCGAAACGATCACGTTGGCCCCTCCCATGGCACGAAGGGCCGCTCCAGCCGACCCGCCCAGGATGTCGATGAAGCCCGCGGCGCCCCACGCCTCCACGGCCGGCCGCTTGCTGTCGCCGCGACCGGCCGCGACAACCTCGTAGCCCATCGCGACAGCAAACTGCACGGCCAGGTGCCCCAGACCGCCGATGCCGATCACTGCGATGCGGCCGCCAGCCGGCACTCGTGCCAGCCGGACCGCGTTGAAGGTCGTGACGCCAGCACACCCGAACGGTGCCGCCTCGACGAAGCTGAGCTCCTCGGGGATGCGTGCTAGTGCGCTCGCCGGGACCGTGACGGTAGTGGACCAACCGCCGGGGTAGGACACCCCCGGGATCAGCCGCTGATGGCAGTGCACGACGTCGCCGGAACGACACCGGCCGCATTGGCCACAGCTTCCGCCGAACCAACCGACGACGACTCGATCACCAACTTCCCAACCGGACACACTCTCGCCAACCTCCGCGATCCTCCCGGCGATCTCATGGCCCGGCACTACGGGGAATCCACCTACGGGCGTCCGTGCCCGAACCGTTGCGATGTCCGCACCACAGATGCCCGCAGCCATGACGTCGACCCGGACCTGATCCGCCGACGGGGGGATCTCCGAGACCGCCGTGATGCGAAGATCTGCACCCGGGCGAGCGATCTGAGCAGCGCAATGGAAAGTCCGGGACACGACGCCGACACTAGGTTGCTCTGCGCAGCTCGACTAGACAGTCTGGCTGAATGCCGCCATAACGTGTGCTGATGACAAAGCGCCCACTTGCCGCAGTAGATTGGCTCAGTGGAACGCTTGAGCGTAGATGGCCTGCGCTATGCCCGCGCTGTCGCTGAGGCTGGTTCATTCAGCGCGGCGGCGCGCATGCATGGCGTCACCCAACCAGCCTTGTCCAACGGCATCGCAAAGCTCGAGGAGCGCCTCGGCGAGCGGCTCTTCGAACGGTCCACCCGCGGCGCCACGTTGACTCCGTTCGGCGACGAGATCCTGCCGCTGATCGACCAGGCTGTCAGCGCCGTTGACGCTGTCGCTGCGGCGGCCGCACGCCGCCGAGCCGACGCGCAACACATCATCCGGATGGGCGTTTCGCCGCTGATCGACTCAACTCTGGTCGCAGCGGCCCACGATGCGGTCGGCAGCCTTGCCGCGCTGCCAAGTCCACGACACCTGGTCCTGCGTGAGGCCAACATGGCCGACCTTCGTGCCGCCCTGGTCGTCGGCGACCTCGACATCATCCTCATTCCCTCCGTAGCCCCCCTGCCGAGGTTTGAGCACCGCATCGTCGCCTCTGAACCGATGGTGCTGGTCGAGACCAAGGTCAACGGCTCCGAACCTGCCGCGCTCGAAGACCTGCGCGGCAAGGAACTGATCCTGATGCCCGACACCTGCGGTCTGACCACCTTCACCCACGACGTGATGTCCAGCCACGACGTGCTTGTTCGCCCCTACCGGGGCGAAGCAACCAGCTATCGCGTGCTTGAGGAGTGGGCCGGTCTCGGGCTCGGGTCTGCCATGGTCCCCAGGTCGAAGCTCACCACCGCCGGCACGCCCTACCGGCCCATTTGCGTCGAAGGAAATGAGCTCGAGATCTTTTACGAAGCCGTCTGGGATCCGAACTCACCCATCGCAGCGGATCTAGAGGTCCTCTCCGCGAGGTTGGCACTCCCCCCCTCCTGAGACCGCGACACGCTGCGACTCGTGCTGGGCGGCACCGACACGATGCGGCAGAGGCATTCACGATGGTTATCCCGGTATTCGCGACGACCATCTTCTGAACGGGCGCCGCTCCCCCTAGCGTCGAAGCGGGGTCAGCGCGCGGATACTCGCCCGATCAAGTACCAGCGCCACCACAGCTATCGGTGCCACGAGAACGGATCCCGTGCTCTCCGACCCCACCCCGCCCGAACGTCTCTCCGAGACTCCGACACGCAACAAGGAACTCAAGCATGGACCTCTCGTTCGCATCCAAGAAACTGATCGTCGTCGGCGGATCCAGCGGCATGGGATATGCCACCGCCGAACGCGTGGCGAAGGCTGGCGGCACGATCGTCATTATCGGTCGCGGCGGCGCCAAGATCGAAGCAGCGGCTGATCGTCTGGCGCGGAGCGGCACACCGGTCACCGCCTTGGCCGCAGACCTCACGGACGCTACGGACGTCGAGAACCTCCGCCAGACGCTCGCCGCAGATCACTCCGACGCCGAACTGCTGGTCAACGCTGCCGGCATCTTCTCCCCGAAGCCCTTCCTGGAGCACACTCACGCCGACTATGACAGCTATCTCGATCTCAACCGGTCGACCTTCTTCGTCACTCAGACCGTCGCCGCCAACATGGTTGATGCAGGCAGGGGCGGGGCAATCGTCAACCTCGGCTCCATGTGGGGCAAGCAGGCCGTCGCGGCGACGCCGTCGTCGGCGTACTCGATGGCCAAGGCCGGACTGCACTCCCTGACCCAGCATCTCGCGATGGAACTCGCTCCACAGGGCATCCGCGTGAACGCTGTCTCGCCCGCAGTGGTGCGCACACCCATCTACCAGAGTTTCATTCCCAAGGACGAGGTTGACGCAGCCATCAGCGGGTTCGACGCCTTCCACCCGATCGGACGCGTAGGCACCCCAGAGGAGATCGCCGAGATCGCCGCCTTCTTGCTCTCCGATAGCGCAAGCTGGGTAACCGGCGCGATCTGGGACGCCGATGGTGGTGTCATGGCAGGCCGCAACTGAAAGCAACGTCATGCCGACGCTGACCCTGTGACGGCAGACCCGGGTGACGGCACGACCTGAAGCCCCTATCCAGCACCGCCCGCCGGGGCGGCCGGCGGGCGGTGCAGCTAGCGGTCACGCACGGTGTCAGGTCAGGATCGTGTTGCGAATCGAGTCGAGGTGTCGCTCCATCGCCGCCTCGGCACCAGCAGCGTCCCGATCACGCAATGACTCGACGATGTCGTGGTGCTCACCTCGGTACGCCACGCACCGGGCCACCGAGAAGGTGCGTCGTTTGAGACCACCCCACGTCGGGTCGTTGCGGGAGGAGTGAAGGAGATCGACCATCGCGGTGATCACAGCGTTGTGGGTCGCCACCGCGAAGCTGCGGTGTAGTGCCATGTCCCACGCTTCGAACTCCTCGTAGACGTCCGTCTTGTCCCCGCCGTCCAGGCAACGCTGCATCTCGGCAAAGTCGTCAAGAGTGGCGGTCAAGGCAGCAGTAGCAACGACCTGTGGTTCGAGAAGCCTGCGGGCAGCCATGAGTTCGGTCGGGCTCGCGGCAACGATGCTGTCGTGCACAGGCGTCGCGCTCGGGATCGCGAGAAACGTTCCCCGCCCCACGTGGCGTACCACGCGGCCCTCGATGGTCAACTGCGCCAAGGCACGCCGCACGTCAGTCCGGCTGCAGTCAAGGGCCTTCTCGAGGGCGCGTTCGGTGGGCAACTGGTCACCGGGAGCCAGTTCCTGGGCCTGGATCAGCTTCTCCAGGTGTTCAAGCACCAGCCTCGCCCCGCGGGTGTCAGCTAGATGTGATGACACAAGACCCCCTTCTCCGGACCACGATCTCAAGTTGGCCAGACTCTACCAATTTCCCTCCATTCTGCATCATTCCCGACCAATCAAGGAAACACGGCAGTAACAGAGCGGTGCGCAGAACGCGGGTGAACCGATCGCATGCAGCGATCTCCTCTTGAGCAGGTTCGTTCCAGCGCAGAAAATTCATCGGACGTGCGCCTAGTCACAGCCCAACCAATGCTGTACGTTCTACCGCATTGACACGGATTGCTCCGATTGGTGCGGCCAGTGGTTCAACAACCCTTGGGGCTACCCGCCGTCAGTCACACCACCCGCGACCCAACGAACTCAAGGAACTCCATGAAGATTGCGCGCTACCTGCACGACGGCGTCGAGCGGACCGGAGCCGTTCTCGACGGCCAGGTTCACGAGATCGACTGGTCGATCCGGGACCTCCTCGTCCTGGCCTCCCTCGGTCGCGACACCGACCTTCGGCCGACGGGCAGAAGTGTGCCTGCCGACGCGGTCACGTTCCTGCCGCCGATCGCTCCGGGCGGCCGGGTGTTCTGCATCGGCATCAACTATCTCGAGCACCAGCGCGAGTCAGCCGACGTGTTCGTGGCCGACGTACCAACCGAGCCGATCGTGTTCCTCAAGGACCTGAGCGCCATCACCGGCGCCGATTCGGTGCTCCACCTCCCGAAGGATGTGTCGCAGCAGTTCGACTGGGAGGCTGAGCTCGGCGTCGTCATTGGTGCGCCTGCCCGCGCCATCTCTGAGGAGGATGCACTCTCGGTGGTGGCCGGCTACACGGTCGTCAACGACATCACGGCACGCGACCTCCAGACCAAGCACGTCCAGTGGACGCTCGGTAAGAACAACTACGCCGCGACGCCGGTCGGCCCGTGGATCGTGACCAAGGACGAAGTGGGTGAGCGCCCCGAGCTGGATGTCGAACTCACGGTCAACGGCGAGCTGAAGCAGAGCGGGAACACCCGCGACATGATCTTTGACGTCGCCCGTCTGATCTCGACACTGTCCGCAGTCACGCCGCTGGCTCCCGGAGACGTCATCGCAACTGGCACACCCAGCGGTGTCGGCTTCAAGCGGACTCCCCCGGAGTATCTCCAGGACGGCGACGTGGTCGAAGCCAGCATCGCCGGCATCGGTGCGACCCGCAATGCCGTCCAGACCGGACCTCAGGCCGTGCCCGTGGGCTGACCGCCCCCAACCTAGCCCCGAGGTCGGACCGTCCGGCCGAGTACCCACGGCAGCCAGCGGCAGACTGGCGATCTCGCAGAATTTCGACGCTCGAACTCATCGAACGGAGCACATCCCATGCGAAAGAGCTTTCGCACATCCCTTGCCCTCCTCGTTGTGCCCGGCCTGCTGTTTGCGGCCTGCAGTTCCGACGACGGCGACAAGGACGGCAGCGACTCGGCTGCTGCGACAGGCATCCCGGACAACGCGACGATCATCAACGCCGTCGAGACCGACGAAGCCGTGGCGTCCAAGGTCCCTGCCGACATCGCCGAGGACGGCACGCTGACGGTCGGCAACTACTCCCAGTTCCCGCCGAACATGTTCATCGCCGAGGACGGCGAGACCGTCATCGGCCTGGACAACGACATCATGCGCGCAATCGTCAAGAAGCTCGGACTCGAGCTCGACTACCGCGAGATGGAGTTTCCGGCACTCATCACAAGTCTGCAGAGCGGACGTGTCGAGTCGACCATCTCGGCGATGTTCGACAACGCCGAGCGCCAGCAGGCCATTGACTTCGTCGACTACCTGACCACCGGCATCGCGCTCATGGTCCAGAAGGGCAATCCGGCCGACGTCAGCGGGCCCGAGGACCTGTGCGGCAGGCCCGTCGCTACGACCACTGGGACAAGCCAGCAGAAGTGGGCGGAGGCACTGAGCGAGGAGTGCGTCGCTCAAGGTGAGGAGGCCATCGATCTCCGGGTGACCGACAGCGACTCCACCAACTGGAATCAGCTGCGCACCGGCCGCGTCGATGTACTCCTCCAGAGTTCTCTCACCGCCAGCTACCTGGTCAAGACGGTCGACGACGGCACGGCATTCGAGGTTGTCGACATCCCGCCGATCGACGGGGCGCCCATCGGTATCGGAATCAACAAGCAGAACCCCGAACTGCGTGACGCCATCGCCGAGGCCCTCAACGCGCTGATCGCGGACGGCACCTACGCCGAGATCCTCGCAGCGTGGGGCAACGAGGCCGGCGCGCTCGAGATCGCGACCGTCAATGGTGGCAACTGACATGCGTTCCCAAGTCGTACAAGCCCCGCCGGAACAGCAACTGCTTCCCCAAGTCGGCCTGAAGCACTGGGGCAGATGGGTCGTAGGGGCGCTCATCATCTTGGGCATTGTCGCCCTGGGATGGAGCGCCGCATCAGGCAACATCGATTATGCCGCGATCCCGGGTTACCTCACCCATCCCGTGATCCTCGAGGGCCTCGTCAACATGCTCAAGCTTGCATTGTTGTCGATGGTCACAGCGATCGTCATCGGTGTGATCGTGGCCCTCATGCGGGTGTCGAACAACCCAGTGGCGAGCACCGTTGCCGTCGTCTACATCTGGCTGTTCCGTGGCGTGCCGCTGCTGTTGCAGATCCTGCTCTGGTTCAACCTCGCGTTGATCTTCCCGGAGTTGTGGATCGGCATCCCGGGCACCGACGTGGAGTTCGCATCGTTCAACACCAACGACGTCATGACGCCCTTTGTCGCCGCCTTCCTCGGGCTCGCGCTCCACGAGAGTGGATACATGGCCGAAGTTGTCAGAGCCGGCCTGAAGAGCGTTGACCCGGGCCAGATCGAGGCGGCCCAGTCGATCGGTCAGACGCCCATGCAGCGGGTCAGTCGAATCGTCCTGCCGCAGGCGCTCCCGATCATCATTCCTCCGACTGGCAACCACTTCATCCTGATGCTCAAGAGCACGACCTTGGCCTCTGTGATCGGATATCTGGAGCTGCTGAAGGCCTCGAACAACATCTCCTCCTTCAATCTGCAGGTGATGGAGACCCTCATGGCCGTCGCCATCTGGTACCTCGTTGTCGTGACCATCGCGAGTTTCGGTCAGTACCACCTGGAGAAAGCCTGTGACGCAAAGGGGCGCACCCCTGGTGCGCCGGCCCGAGGAGGCGCGGCGCGCGGCGGCGTCCTCTCGAACGCGCTTTCGATCCCGCTTCGGAGGAACAAGTCATGACAGTCGTCAGGAGCAAGCCCGTGATCGACACCCACAACCCGGCTGACGGCCGAGCCCCGGTCCTGGACGCTCGATGCGTCAACAAGTCCTACGGCTCCCACCACGTCCTGAAGGACGTCTCTCTCACGGTCTACCCCGGAGAGGTCGTCTGTCTCATCGGACCATCAGGCGCGGGCAAGTCGACCTTCCTCAGGACTCTGAACCGGCTCGAGTCACCCGACTCGGGCGAAATCTGGGTGGGCGGCGACCCCATCGGATTCCGCCTCGCCGACGGCGTTCTCCACGAGCTGCCCGAACGCCTCATCGCAGCTCAGCGCGCACGCACGGCAATGGTGTTCCAGCACTTCAACCTCTTCCCTCACTTCAGCGCGCTGAAGAACGTGATGGAGGGTCCGGTCAAGGTACAGAAGCGCAAGCCCGAGGAGGTGCGGAAGGAGGCAACCGACCTCCTGACCCGAGTGGGGCTCGGCGACAAGATCCACAGCTTCCCATCGCAGCTGTCAGGTGGTCAGCGACAGAGGGTGGCCATCGCCCGTGCGGTCGCCATGAAGCCTCTCTTCATGCTCTTCGACGAGCCGACCTCAGCCCTGGATCCCGAGCTCGTCGGCGAGGTGCTCGACGTCATGACCGCGCTGGTCCAAGAAGGCCGCACAATGCTTGTCGTCACCCATGAGATGGGCTTCGCCCGACGAGTCGCCGACAAGGTCGTGTTCATGGCCGACGGAGCCATTGTCGAGCAGGGGACGCCCGAAGAGATCTTCGAGAACCCCCGGGAAGTGCGCACCCAGCAGTTCCTCGATCGTGTGTTGACATGAGCACACCGTGACAAGTTCAACCGACAGGCTTCGCGAGGCAGGAGACATCATGCAGTTCACACACATCGCGGGCGCGCTGCAGCCCGACCTGGCGGCGCTGCGACGAGAGCTCCACCAGGTCCCCGAACTCGGACTCGACCTTCCCCAGACGCGGGAGCTCGTCGTTCGCGAGCTCAAGGCCCTGGGCCTCGACGCGACCCACCTTCCCCGCTCGGGCGGGGTGGTGGCCGTGATCCGCGGCACGAAGGCCGATGACGACGGACACCGGCGCGCGGTGCTGCTGCGCGGCGACATGGATGCGCTGTCCATCGACGAGAACACGGACCTCCCGTTCTCCTCGACCAACGGGGCGATGCATGCCTGCGGCCACGACCTGCACACCGCAGCGCTACTCGGCGCCGCCCAGCTGCTGAACGCCCACGCCGACACGTTCGCCGGAGATGTCATCTTGATGTTCCAGCCGGGCGAAGAAGGCTACGACGGCGCACGCATCATGATCGAGGAAGGGGTCCTCGACGCGGCCGGCTCGCCGGTCGTCGGGGCCTACGCGCTGCACGTCTTCTCTGGACGCTATCCCTTGGGCATGGTCGGCGTACGGTCCGGACCGATCATGTCAGCGGCCGACCGGCTCTACGTCACAGTGCATGGCAAGGGCGGGCACGGGTCGACACCCCAACTGGCTGTCGATCCCATCGTCATCGCGGCCGAGATGGTGACCGCCCTGCAAGCCGTCGTCACCCGACGCTTCGATGCCTTCGACCCCGTCATCTTGTCGGTCACGAAGATCGCCGGCGGCGACGACATCGCTGTCATTCCGCACGAGGTGACGTTCGCAGCCACCGTTCGGTCCTTCAGCAACGAAGCGCGCGAGTCCCTCGAGCAGCTCTGCACACGGACACTGAACGGAATCGCAGCAGCCCACGGTGCCAGTGTCACGGTGGACTACCAGAAGCTCTATCCAGTCACGGTGAACGACGCGACGGAGGCCGACCGCGTCATCCGCGTTGCCGCAGAGAACCTCCCCGAGGACGACGTCGTCGTGTTGCCCAATCCGCTGAACGCCTCCGAGGACTTCTCTCGGGTCCTCGCTGAGGTACCAGGAGCATTCATCGTGGTGGGCGCCACTCCGCCGGGGGTGGACCCGGCAGACGCGCCCTTCAACCACTCGGCGGAAGCTGTCTTCGACGAGCAGAGCCTGTGGCGAGGTGCCGCGTTGCTGGCCGGGCTCGCAGTCGACCGCCTGAACGATCCCACCCGCTGACGCAGCTCCGCCCCATCCCATTCAGGGGGCGGAGCGAGTCACCATCACACCAGACCGTCTTCAGAGCGACGGTCCTGTTCACAAATCAGAAACGGAGTTCTCACCCATGTCGGTCACCTATCACCCGGTCGTCGAAGGTCTTGCAAAGTTCGGGCAGTACTCGCCCGTGTCGGAGGCAGGAGCCGGCGAACTGGTCGTCGTCGCGGGTCAGTTCGGCACCGACGAGACCGCCGAGTTCCCGCACACCGACTCCGCCGAGGACCAGGTCCGCGGGGCCTTCGCAAACGTCGGTCGTGCTCTGGCAGCAGCCGGCCTGGGTTTCGAGCACGTCGTGAAGTTCCAGACCTTCCTCGTTGGTCGCGAGACGATCCCCCCCTTCATGGAGACCCGACGAGAGGTGTTCGCCGACATCTATCCCGACGGCGTGTACCCGCCCAACACATTGCTGGTGGTCGCTGGACTGGTCGAGGAGCGATTCGTTGTCGAGATCGAGGCGCTCGCCATTCGCCCCGCCCAAGCGTGACCACGATGGCGACGCCCGCGTACTTCCAGCAGGGAAGAGACACGACCATCAGCTACCCCGCGACGGTTGACGGCCTCACCACGCGGCTGATCGAGGCCGGGGAAGGGGACCGAGTCCTGTTCTGCCTCCATGGGGTCGGATCTCGGGCGGACCGATTCGTGCCGGCCATGCCAGCACTGGCCGATGCCGGCTATCGGGTCATCGCGATGGACTTCCCCGGCCACGGCTTGGCTGCCAAGCCGGCCGACTTCGGTTACAGGGCCCGGGACTTCGCCGGCTTCGTCGCCGGCGTCCTGGACTCGCTGGGTCTACGCGACGTCACGCTCCTCGGTACCTCACTGGGCGGGCAGGTCGCCGCCACCCTCGCCTGCGACCGGCCCGATCTGGTCGCAGAGCTCGTGATGATCGGAACCATGGGAGTCGTCGCCATGAATGAGGCCGACCTGGTGGCCCCGGAAAGGGTCTCCGACGGCAGTTCCGAGGCCGTGCGCGCGAAGCTGACCTTCCTGGTCTCCTCCCCGACACAGGTGGTCGACGCTTGGGTGCGTGAGGAGTCGCAGATCAACTCCTCAGCCGGAGCCAAGGTCGCACTGCACAAGTCCGCTGAGGCGCTCAACGAGGACTCCGTCGCCGACCTGCAGACCGACCGGCTCCACGATGTTCGACCCACCATCCCGATCCTGCTCGTGTGGGGCGAGAAGGATCAATGGACTCCACTGTCGATGGCCTACCGGTGCCACGAGGCGCTGCCGAATGCCGAGCTGCGTGTGATGAACGCCTGTGGTCACGCGCCCTACTTCGAGAACCCCGCCCAATTCGCTCAGATCGTCGATGAGTTCCTCTCCGCCCAGCGGGGACGGAAGGACCTCCACTCTGCCGCAGAAGGAGATGCATAGACCATGGCCGAGACCTACCTGCTCATCGAGAACGGAACCGTGATCGACGGGGACCTCAACCCCCCGATCGAAGACTGCGACGTACTCGTGCGGAACGCCCGCATCATCAAGGTCGGCAAGGTCGACATCGAGACCGACGTCCCCCGCGGTGCCGACCTCACCCGCGTCGACGCCCGCGGGAAGACCGTGATGCCCGGACTCATCGACATCCACTGCCACATGACCTACGGGCTGGCGCGGACCGAAGAAGAGATCAGCATGTACACCCCGCCGGAGCTGCGCACCCTGATCGCCGCGGCCAATATCGAGAAGGTCCTCGCTGCCGGCGTCACCAGCATCTCCCAGCCCGGAGGCAGTTACTTCATCGGCGTCGGTCTGCGCGAGGGCATCCGTCGCGGCCTCATCCACGGTCCCCGGATGACCACCGCGGGCCGCTACCTCACCACGAGCAACGGCCTCACGGACTGGTTCCCCGACTCGACCGGAGTGCCGGACTCGAGCACCGGGCGCCTCACCAACACCAAGGACGCGATGATCGATGAGATCCGCCGCCAGAAGAAGGGCGGCGTCGACCTCATCAAACTGGCCGACTCCCCGTTCGGTGACTTCCAGGCATTCACCGATGATGAGCTCAAGATGTGCGCCGACCTGGCCCATCAGCTGAACCTGAAGATCACCATCCACGCCCGTGGCGACGGCGAGATGAACGCCGCAGTGAATGCCGGGTTCGACCACATCATGCACGGCAACCACATGTCCGAGGCGACCATCGAGAATCTCGCCAAGAGCCAGATCCCGCTGGCGCCCACGCAGCTCTTGATGCACCACGTCGTCGAGTTCGCCGAAGAGTCCCGCGCACGCCACTCGATCGTCGAGGCGACCAAGAGGATGAACGACGCCACGATGGATTCGCTGCATCGCGCCTACAAGGCGGGAGTGAAGTTCGCCATGGGCACCGACAGCGGCTTCGCTCTGGTCCCCTACGGCCAGTGGCACGCCCGCGAACTCGAGATGCTGATGATGTACACCGGCATGAGCTCGCTGGAGGCGATCCAGGCAGGCACCAAGAACGGCGCGAACGCCATGGGTCTGCCCGATGACCTTGGCGTCATCGCGGAAGGCAAGCTCGCCGACATCATCATCGTCAACGGCGACCCGCTCAAGGACATCCGGGTGCTCTACCAGCCCGGCAAGGTCGAGACGGTCATCCTCAACGGCGAGGTTCAGAGCTTCCCCGACGACATTCGGAGCCGGTTCATCCGCAACGACTACCTGCCCCACGAGTACGGATGGGAGCTCATCACCTACGAGCGCGTCTACGAGGGCGGCGAGATCCCCAAGACCCAGCTCGACTGGTCCGGCGAGCAGCGCGGGGACGTTCTCAACGATCTGCGCAAGCTCACCAAGCTCGCCGCCGAGCCCGCCGCCGAGTAGGTCGTCCGACAGCCGACGTCGGGCTGCCCTTCACCGCACCCATTCTGCTTCGCATCCGGGTTGCGAGCGTCGCAGCACCATTCGCGGCACCAGAGAAGCAAGGCCTCCTCACCTAGAAAACGAACGGAGCACCATCATGCGTGTCAGCTTTCCGTGGGCCACGGCCCTTGTCGCCGTCTCCGCCCTCGCCTTGGCCGGTTGCAGCTCGAACGACTCGGCCGCCGACGAGGACGGTTCCGGCGGCTCGTCCTCGACTTCGGCGGCGATCCCAGACAACTCCGCGATCATCGACGCCGTTGAGATCGATCAGGCACTAGCCGACCAGGTGCCGGCAGAGATCTCGGATGATGGCAAGCTCTCGCTGGGAACGTACCTCTACTTTCCACCCAGCATGTTCCTGGCCGAGGATGGCGAGACCATCATCGGCAACGACGAGGACATCATCCAAGCCGTCGGCAAGAAGCTCGGCCTGGAGATCGATCACCAGAACATGGACTTCTCTGCGCTCATCACGTCCCTGCAGAGTGGCCGGGTCGAAG
The DNA here is from genome assembly GCA_008123405.1 of Nocardioides sp. BGMRC 2183. Lineage (GTDB taxonomy): Bacteria > Actinomycetota > Actinomycetes > Propionibacteriales > Nocardioidaceae > Nocardioides. The sequence goes on along the minus strand of VSSA01000005.1, from coordinate 185,258 downwards.
CGACCATGGCTGCGATGAACGACAACGCAGAGCGCCAGGAAGCCATCGACTTCGTCGACTACTTGATGTCCGGCATCGCCCTGGTCGTCCAGAAGGGCAATCCGGAGGGCATCGGCGGTCCGGAGGATCTCTGCGGGAAGGTGGTCGCAACGACCACGGGAACCATCAACCAGCAGTGGGCTGAGGAGACCAGTCAGCAGTGCGTCTCCGACGGCGAGGAGCCGATCGAGACCTACGTGACCGACAACGACACGACCAACCAGACCCAGTTGCGCACCGGCCGCATCGACGTGCTCCTGCAGGATCTCCCCACAGCGATCTATCTGGAGCGGACCATCGAGGACGGCGAAGCGTTCGAAGTCGTCGACATCCCCGTGATCGAAGGCGCGCCCTACGGCATTGGCGTCAACAAGCAGAATCCGGAGCTCAGGGACGCGATCGCGTCTGCACTCAACGCTCTCATCGCCGACGGGACCTACGGGAAGATCCTCGACGCTTGGGGTACTGAGCACGGCGCCATTGAGGAAGCCACCATCAACGCAGGCAGCTGACAACCGATCACCACTGCGGAGCAAGCCGCTTCGCGGTCACAGCGAGTGCGGCGACCAGTCAGGTCCACTCCTCCCGAAGGTGTGGACTTGGCTGGCTCGACTGGACGGCGCGATGTCTTTACGGAGAATGCTAGAAGCCATGTCTGACAATCCCCTCGAGGTCCTCGACCTTGCCCAACTGCAGACCCGCAGCAGCTGGAAGTGGCGTACCTATCCTCAGGACGTCCTGCCGTTGTGGGTCGCTGAGATGGACGTGCCACTGGCACCCCCCGTCGTCGATGCCATTCGCCGCGCTGCCGAGAACGGCGACATCGGGTATCCAACCGGTACCCAGCTCGAGGAGGCATTCACCCGGTTTGCCGCTCGTCGATGGAACTGGACCTCACTCGAACCCGGACAGTCGGTCGTCGTGCCCGACGTCATGAACGGATTTGCCGAGATCCTCCAGGTGGTCACCTCGCCGGGCGATGCGGTGATCGTGAACCCACCCGTGTACACGCCGTTCTACTCCTACACGACCCACCACGGTCGCTCGATCCTCGAGGCCCCATTGGGGCAGGACCACCGCATCAGCCTCGACAATCTCGAGCAAGCTTTCCGCACGGCACGTGCCCACTCCGATCGGGCCGCCTACCTGCTCTGCAACCCGCACAACCCGACCGGGGTCGTTCACACTCTCCAAGAACTGACCGCCATTGTCGCCCTCGCGCGCCGCCACGGCGTGACGGTGATCTCCGACGAGATCCATGCCCCCCTCGTCTACTCCGAAGCCCAGTTCACGCCACTGCTGACCGTCCCAGGCGCAGAGGGCTTCTTCGCCCTCAACTCTGCGTCGAAAGCGTGGAATTTGGCCGGCGCCAAGGCAGCACTGCTCACCGCGGGTCCAGAAGCAGTCGACCAACTTGCCCAGGTTCCTTCTTGGGTTGCCCGATGCGCCAGCCACCTCGGCGTCCTGGCTCAGACGGCGGCCTTCGACGAAGGAGATGAATGGCTCGATGCCCTGCTCCGAGGGCTCGAAGCGAACCGAGCCCTGCTCGGCGATCTCGTCGCCGAGCACCTTCCAGCCGTCGGCTACCTCAAGCCGGAGGGCACCTACATGGCATGGCTCGACTGCCGACAAGTCCCTGCAGCGGCGATGCCGAGCACAACCACGGCAACCTCGTTCTCGGACTTGATCGGACCAGCCAAGCTGTTCCACGACGAGGCCAAGGTCGCTGTGTCGTCGGGCCACGTCTTCGGCAGTGGCGGCGCCGGACGAATTCGTCTCAACTTCGCCACGTCGACGTCAATCCTCACCGAGGCCCTCACCCGCATGGGCCGTGCTCTGCGATGACCGCCCACGCCGTCTAGGCGCCAGCGGATATCGACGCTCCGCCCCAACGGGGGCTCTGCAGGCGCGCCCACTCCATCGAAGCAACTCCCCAACTCGACGACTCAAGGAGCTCCCCATGACCGGCCCCATCCCCATCAGCGCACACGACGCACCCGCCGCTATCGGGCCGTACGTCCACGCGGTTCGACACGGGGACCTCCTCTTCTGCTCCGGATCGTTGCCGCTCGACCCAGCGACCGGCGAACTGCGCAACGACTCCCTCGCGCAGGAGGCAGAGGCCTCCCTGCAGAACCTCCAGGCCGTCTGCGCTGCGGCGGGTACCGACCTCACGAATGCGCTGCGCATGACGGTCTACACCACCGATCTCGGAGGGTTCGCCGAGATCAACGAGGCATACGCCGCCTTCTTTGCGTCATGGGCACCCGCTCGTACGACGATCGGCGTCGCCGCCCTCCCCAGGGACGCTCGCGTCGAAATCGACGCCATCGTCGCTCTGCCTTCCGCTGGGCCGGAGACGTCCGCCATGAGCTGAACCAGCGGGGACTGGTTGAAGCCCTTCCCGCAAGCCCACTTCGGACCCACAAGACACGACGGCATGACGGTGCCGCACCACAGGAGTCACGATGTTCTCGAAGATCTTGGTCGCCAACCGTGGTGAGATCGCGATCCGTGCGTTCCGTGCCGCCCACGAGCTGGGCGCGACGACGGTGGCGGTGTTCCCGCACGAGGACCGCCGCTCCGAGCACCGGTTGAAGGCCGACGAGGCCTACGAGATCGGCGAGCTGGGGCACCCGGTGCGCAGCTACCTCGACCCGGGGGCGATCGTGGCCGCCGCGGTGCGGTGCGGTGCGGACGCGATCTACCCCGGCTACGGTTTCCTCTCGGAGAATCCGGCTCTGGCCGAGGCGTGTACGGCGGCGGGGATCACGTTCGTCGGGCCGTCGGCAGCAGTGCTGGAGCTGACCGGCAACAAGGCCCGTGCGATCGCGGCGGCGAAGGCGGCCGGGGTGCCGACCCTGCGCAGCGTCGAGCCGTCGACCGACGTGGACGCGCTCGTCGCGGCCGCCGAGGAGATCCCGGTGCCGTTGTTCGTCAAGGCGGTGGCCGGCGGCGGTGGCCGCGGCATGCGGCGCGTGGACGACCGGGCCGACCTGCGCGAGGCGGTCGAGACCTGCATGCGGGAGGCCGAGGGCGCCTTCGGCGACCCGACCGTGTTCGTCGAGCAGGCCGTCGTGGACCCCCGTCACATCGAGGTGCAGGTCCTCGCCGACGGTGCCGGGAACGTCATCCACCTCTTCGAGCGTGACTGCTCGGTACAGCGGCGCCACCAGAAGGTCGTCGAGATCGCCCCGGCCCCGCACCTCGACCCCGACGTACGGGTGCGGATGTGTGCCGACGCGGTCCGGTTCGCCGAGTCGATCGGCTACTCGTGTGCCGGGACGGTGGAGTTCCTTCTCGACCCGGCCGGGAACTACGTGTTCATCGAGATGAACCCACGCATCCAGGTCGAGCACACGGTGACCGAAGAGGTCACCGACGTCGACCTGGTTCAGGCCCAGATGCGCATCGCCTCCGGCGAGACGCTGGCCGACCTCGGGCTCTCGCAGGACACCGTCCGGTTGCGCGGCGCGGCCCTGCAGTGCCGTATCACGACCGAGGACCCCGCCAACGGGTTCCGGCCAGACACAGGCACCATCACGGCGTACCGCTCACCCGGCGGAGCCGGTGTCCGGGTCGACGGCGGCACGACGTTCACCGGTGCGGAGATCAGCCCGCACTTCGACTCGCTGCTGGCCAAGCTCACCTGCCGCGGACGGACCTTCGCCGAGGCAGTGCAGCGCTCGCGGCGTGCGGTCGCGGAGTTCCGCATCCGCGGTGTCGCGACCAACATCCCGTTCCTCCAGGCGTTGCTCGAGGACCCCGACTTCGCCGATGGGCACGTCACGACTGGCTTCATCGAGACCCACCCCGAGCTGCTGACCCGCCGGGCGTCGGGTGACCGGGGCACCCGGATGCTGTCCTACCTGGCCGACGTCACCGTCAACCAGCCCCACGGACCGAGCCCAGTCACCGCGTCCCCGCGGGAGAAGCTGCCGTCCCTCGACCTCAGCCTGGACGCGGGCGCAGCACTGCCCGACGGGTCGCGGCAGCGGCTGCTCGCCCTCGGCCCGCACGGGTTCGCGGCCGCACTGCGCGCCCAGACGCAGGTCGCGGTCACTGACACCACCTTCCGCGACGCCCACCAGTCGCTGCTCGCCACCCGGGTGCGCACCCACGACCTGCTGGGCGTCGCCGGGCACGTCGCCCAAACGACTCCGCAGCTGTGGTCGCTGGAGTGCTGGGGCGGGGCGACGTACGACGTGGCGCTGCGGTTCCTGTCCGAGGATCCGTGGGACCGACTCGCCCGGATCCGCGAGGCGGTGCCGAACATCAACCTGCAGATGCTCCTGCGCGGTCGCAACACGGTGGGCTATACGCCCTACCCCACCAGCGTGACCGACGCGTTCGTCGCCGAGGCCGCCGCCACCGGCATCGACGTGTTCCGGATCTTCGACGCCCTCAACGACGTCGAGCAGATGCGGCCTGCGATCGACGCCGTCCGCGCCACCGGCACCGCCGTGGCCGAGGTCGCGCTGTGCTACACCGGCGACCTCTCCGACCCGACCGAGGACCTCTACACCCTCGACCACTACCTGCGCCTGGCCGAGAGGATCGTCGCGGCCGGCGCCCACGTGCTCGCCATCAAGGACATGGCCGGGCTGCTGCGCGCCCCGGCCGCAGCCACCCTCGTGACGGCCCTGCGCGACCGGTTCGACCTGCCGGTGCACCTGCACACCCACGACTCCACCGGTGGCCAGCTCGCCACCCTCACCGCGGCGATCGCCGCCGGCGTCGACGCCGTCGACGCCGCCTGCTCCGCGATGGCCGGCACCACGTCCCAGCCACCACTGTCCGCGCTCGTCGCCGCGACCGATCACAGTCCCCGCGAGACCGGCCTCGACCTCGCCGCCGTCAACGCGCTCGAGCCCTACTGGGAGGCCGTCCGCCGGATCTATGCGCCGTTCGAGTCCGGCCTCGCCGCCCCCACCGGTCGCGTTTACCGTCACGAGATCCCCGGCGGCCAGCTCTCCAACCTCCGCCAACAGGCCATCGCCCTGGGCCTCGGCGAACGGTTCGAGCAGGTCGAGGACATGTACGCCGCCGCGAACGACATCCTCGGCCGCATCCCCAAGGTCACCCCGTCCAGCAAGGTCATTGGCGACCTCGCCCTCGCCCTCGTCGCCGCCGGCGCCGACCCGGACGCGTTCGCTGAGAACCCCGCCGCCTACGACATCCCCGCCTCGGTCATCGGGTTCCTCCACGGCGAACTCGGCGACCCTCCCGGCGGCTGGCCCGAGCCCTTCCGAACCAAGGCCATCGCCGGCCGCTCCTGGACCCCGCCCGAGCAGACCCTCACCCACGACGACGAAGTCGCCCTCAAGAACCCCGACCCCGCCGTTCGACGCCACACCCTCAACCGGCTGCTCTTCCCCGGCCCCACCCGCGACCTGGACGAAGCCCGCTCGAAGTGGGGCGACCTGTCCGTCGTCCCCACCCGCGAGTTCCTCTACGGCCTGCGCCCCGGCACCGAGCACACCATCGACCTCGAGGAGGGCAAGCGCCTGCTCATCGGCCTCGAGGCCGTCGGCGAGCCCGACGCCCGCGGCTACCGCACCGTCATGTGCACCCTCAACGGCCAGATCCGCCCCGTCAGCGTCCGTGACCGCTCGCTCGCCGCCAACGAGATCGACGCCGAGAAGGCCGACCCGGGAACGCCGGGACACGTCGCAGCCCCCTTCCAGGGCGTCGTCACCGTGACCGCCACCGTCGGGGAGACCGTCGCCGTCGGCGACACCGTCGCCACCATCGAGGCCATGAAGATGGAGGCCGCCATCACCGCCCCGGTTGACGGCACGCTCCAGCGTGTCTGCTTCCCCGGGCCCCGGCCGGTCGAGGCCGGTGACCTGGTGCTCGTCGTGGGGTGACCCGCTCAGGGCGTCAGGCAGGGTGGCGCACGCCACCTGGGCGCGGCTGAAGAGCGTTCGACCTGACGCAGCAGGACGCAGACCGGTCCCGCTCGTACACCATGTCCGCGGCACCGCCCCTCGCCTCACCCGCTCAAACACCTTTCTACCGACCTACTTACTCCGCCGGCACAGGACAGCGTGGCAAGAGGCCGAGCAGCGGAGGCCGATAGAACTCAGGATGCGCCGAGCAACTGGTTGAACGGCGGAACCGATCTTTACGCACTCAGCCCCCGCGCAGGGAGGAACAGCCATGAAGGCCAATGACAAGGACACCGAAAGCCTCAAGGCCAGCCGGCCGAAAACGTCGGCAGCGGGTGTTCCCGGCGTGCGTCACGCGATCCAGTACTCCCTCACGCAGGCCGGCCCGCTCCGTACGACCCTGACGCTGCTCAACCTCAACCAGACGGACGGCATCGACTGCCCGGGGTGTGCGTGGCCGGACCCGGCCCACCGGCACCGCAACGAGTACTGCGAGAACGGCGCGAAGCACGTCAACGACGAGGCCACCACTCGTCGGGTGACGCGGGACTTCTTCGCCGAGCACTCCGTGGCCGAGCTCGACAGCCGCTCCGACCTGTGGCTCAACCAACAGGGCCGGCTGACCGAGCCCATGGTGAAGCGACCGGGAGCGACGCACTACGAGCCGATCGGCTGGGACGACGCGCTCGGCCTGGTCGCCGAGCATCTGCGCCGGCTGGCCTCGCCCGACGAGGCGATGTTCTACACCTCCGGCCGGCTCAGCAACGAGGCAGCTTTCCTATTGCAACTCTTCGCGCGCTCGTACGGCACCAACAACCTGCCCGACTGCTCGAACATGTGCCACGAGTCCAGCGGCTCGGGGCTCGGCGAGACCCTCGGCATCGGGAAGGGCTCGGTGTCACTGGACGACATCCACAACGCCGACCTCGTGCTCGTCGTCGGACAGAACCCGGGCACCAACCACCCCCGCATGCTGTCGGCGCTGGAGGAGACCAAGCGCAACGGCGGTCGCGTCGTTGCCGTCAACCCGCTGCCCGAGGCGGGACTCATCCGCTTCAAGAACCCGCAGAAGCCCCGCGGCATCGTCGGCAAAGGCACCGTCATCGCCGACCAGTTCCTCAGAATTCGCCCGGGCGGCGACCTGGCGCTGTTCCAGATGCTCAACCGACTGCTCCTCGAGGCCGAGGACGCCGCTCCCGGCGCCGTGCTCGACCACGACTTCATCGACGCCCACACGACCGGGTACCACGCGTTCGCCACCCACACCCGCGGCGTCACGTGGGAGCACGTGCTCGCCGCCACCGGCCTCGACCGCGCGGAGATCGAGGCGCTGCACCAGCAGGTGCTGGCCAGCCGCAGCATCATCGTGTGCTGGGCGATGGGCCTGACCCAGCACCGGCACGGCGTGCCCACCATCCGCGAGATCGTCAGCTTCCTCCTCCTGCGAGGCAACATCGGCCGCCCCGGCGCCGGCGTGTGCCCGGTGCGCGGGCACAGCAACGTCCAGGGCGACCGAACCATGGGCATCTGGGAGCGGATGCCCGACGCGTTCCTCGACCTGCTCGGCGCCGAGTTCGGGTTCGACCCGCCTCGCGCCCACGGTTACGACTCCGTGGACGGAGTGCGGGCGATGCGCGACGGCCGAGCGAAGGTCTTCGTCGGCGTCGCCGGCAACTTCGTCCGCGCGATGTCCGACAGCGCCGTAACCGAGGCCGCCCTGCGCTCGTGCGCGCTGACCGTGCAGATCTCCACCAAGCTCAACCGGTCGCACACCGTCTGCGGCGAGACCGCGCTGATCCTGCCGACCCTCGGTCGCAGCGATCGCGACGTCCAGGAAGCCGGCGAGCAGTTCGTCACCGTCGAGGACTCTATGAGCGAGGTGCACCAGTCCCGAGGCCGCCTCGAACCGGCGTCGCCGGACCTGCTGAGCGAGGTCGCCATCATCGGCCGCCTCGCGCGGCTCACGCTCGGTGAGGACAACGGCGTCCCGTGGGAGGACTTCGAGCGCGACTACGGCCTCGTCCGCGACCGGATCGCCCGGGTCGTGCCGGGCTTCGAGACCTTCAACGCGCGGGTCGCGGCCCCCGGCGGCTTCCGCCTGCCCAACCCGGTCAACGACCTCGTCTTCCCGACACCGAGCGGCAAGGCCGTCTTCGTGCCCAACGCACTGGACTGGCTCGAGGCACCCCCGGGGCACCTGATCCTGCAGTCGCTGCGCTCTCACGACCAGTGGAACACCGTCCCCTATGCGATGGACGACCGCTACCGCGGCATCCACGGCGCCCGTCGCATCGTGATGGTCAACCCCGACGACCTGGCCGACTTCGGCATCGACGACGGCGCCCTCGTCGACCTCGTCAGCATCTGGACCGACGGCAGTGAGCGGCGAGCCGACGGCTTCCGTGTCGTCGGCTACCCCGCCGCCCGTGGGTCCGCAGCGTCGTACTACCCGGAGACGAACGTGCTGGTGCCGCTCGACAGCGTCGCGGAGATCAGCAACACCCCCACCTCCAAGGGTGTGATCGTGCGGCTGGAGCCCCGATGGGACGGGTGACCTCGCGCCGCCCGGTGCTGCGCATCCGCGAGGGGGGCGTCACCCGCTCGCAGGACAGCCTCGCCGCTGAGGAACCGATGGAGATCCGCGTCAGCGGCCGCCCCCTGACGATCACGATGCGCACCCCCGGTAACGACTTCGACCTGGCCGTCGGGTTCCTCGTGGGCGAGGGCGTCGTACACCGTGAGGGCGACGTCCGGTCCGCCCGCTACTGCGCCGGCGTCACCGACAGCGGCGAGAACACCTACAACGTCGTGGACGTGACGCTCGACCCCTCCCTGCCGCCGCTGGACCCGTCGCTCGAGCGCAACTTCTACACCACGTCGTCGTGCGGGATGTGCGGGAAGGCGAGCCTCGACGCCGTCCGCTCCGCCACGTCGTGGCCGGTCGCCGACGACCCGCTGACCATCACGCCCGAGCTGCTGGCCCAGCTGCCCGAGCGGCTGCGACGTGCCCAGCGCGTCTTCGATCGCACCGGCGGCCTGCACGCCGCGGCACTGTTCTCAGAGACCGGCGAGCTGCTCGTCGTGCGCGAGGACGTCGGCCGGCACAACGCCGTCGACAAGGTGATCGGCCACGCCGCCCGCTCCGGGCTGCTGCCGCTGCGCCGCACCGTCCTGATGGTGAGCGGCCGGGCGTCGTTCGAGCTCGTGCAGAAGGCGCTGATGGCCGGCATCCCCGCGCTCGCCGCGGTGTCCGCCCCGTCATCGCTGGCCGTCGAGCTCGCCGACGACCACGGCCTGACGCTGGTGGGCTTCCTCCGCGGCTCGTCGATGAACGTCTACACCGGTACACAGAGAGTCTCGCAGCCCAGCCGCCTCGCCTGACGGGTGCCGGGCCGATCTGCTCCAATGGTCGTCACCACCCCGGTGAGCTAGCGACGAACCGTCGCGCACCAGGCGACGTCAAGTTACCCGTGCCTGGTGCACAGAACCGGCTCGCTGATCCCTACTCGCCGTGAACGGAAGGCGCCGGCTTCCCGAGCTCAGAACTCCGTGTGCCGCTCGCCACGCTGCGTTGGATCCGGCGCGTACTGCTTGAAACGCGCGGGCGTTCGAGTGATGGGCGTCTGGCGATGTACCGGTGCCGGTTAGAAGGTTCTGAGATGACGCCGTAGCGGTCCCGATAGGTGAAGTCCATGACGAAGGTCCTCTCCGCCAGGGCGGCGAACCGGTGGGCCACGGTCCCGCGAACTGCCGACACACCCCACCGGTGGTAGTCGGTCAGCACCGACACCCCGAGGTTACCCCGCGCGGTGGAGATCGGGCCGCATCTGGGACTCCCGTGCGACGGAGACGGAGATCAGCGGCGTCGTGGCTCACGGAGGTGAACGGCGACGCGGCCAGACCGGGGAAACGTTGGTCGATGACGGTCGCCACGGCGACGACGCCGCTCGGGAAGACGTCGAACGCCTCCAGAGCCCGCTCGGTCGAGGTCCTCGTGGTGATGACGGTCATCAGACCAGTCCTCTCAGTTGGTAGCCGCGCGGGCGCCGATGGCGCCTAGTCGGGGTGGTGTGGCCCGCCGGATGCGACGGCGGGCCACGCCGGCTCAGCGCAGCTCGTAGTTGTCGAGCTGGGTCCCAAGCAATGCGGCCTGCTCCTCGAGTAGGGCGTCGAACTCCCCTGCGGTGAGGAAGCCGTCGGGTTCGGCGTAGACGGACTTGTTGAAGTCGCTCATGGCGTCGGTCTCCGATGCCTCCTCACAGGCATCCTGCAGTCGCTCGACCTTGTCGTCGCTCGTGTCGGCGTCGACGACGAGCCCGCGAAATTGCGTCATCAGCACTCCCTCCGGGATGCCGAAGTCGGAAGCAGCGGGGACGTCGTCGTACCCCTCAGGGGAGGCGGTCTCCATGGACACCATCGGGGTGAACTCACCGGAGTCCAGGTAGGCCGCGACGTCGCCGTACTGTTCGTACATCAAGTCGACGTCTCCACCCAAGAGCGCCGTGTAGCGCTCGGACGGCTCGATGTAGGGGACGGCCCTGAAGGTGACCCCGAACTCCTCCGAGAGGGCCGCCAGCGCGATGTCGTCGACGCTGGCCGGGCCCACGGTGGCCACCTTCAGCTCACCGCCCGCCTCGAGGACGTCGTTCCACGAGTCGAACGTCCCGTCGGCGGCGAAGATCGCCGACGGCATCGAGTGCACGCCGCACACGCCGCGCACGTCGTCCAGGGCGTACGACGCGGTACCGCCCTCCACGACGCTCAGCATCGGCTGGGTCATGACCGCCATCGACTCCCCCGGCTTGCCCGACAGGAGCTTGGTGATCCCGGTGCTGCCCGTGGCTCCGTCGACGTTGATCACGGGGACGTCGACGTCCAGCACGGTGCCCATCTCGGCGCTCACCGCGCGCCCGAGCTGGTCGGCTCCCCCGCCGGGACCGAACGGCACGATCATCTCGATCGGACGATTGCTCTCTGCTCCCTCGGCGGTGCCGGTCTCGCCGCAGGCGGTCAGGGTTCCGAGGAGAGCGAGCACGCCGACGACGGCGGTGCCTTTAGTCTTGATCAGCATGCAGATTCCTTCTCGTTGTTGAGGGGTTGTCCCGTGGTGGTGCCGACACCGACCCCCGGAGGTCGGGATCCGCGCTGTTGCACCCAGCGACGGAGCAAAAGGAGGACTGCGACGCCCCAGACGGCGGCCAGCCCGACGGACAGCGGGCGTCCGACGAACACGGTCGGGTCGCCGCCTGAGGAGATCATCGCGGTGACGAAGAAGCGCTCGGCCAGGGGGCAGAGGATCGCCCCGAGCACCATGGGCGCGAGGGGGTAGCCGCGACGCTCCATGAAGAAGCCGAGGAACCCGAAGGCGAGCATCACCCAGACGTCGGCCAGGGAGTTCCGCATCGCGTAGGCGCCGAGGTACGCGAAGACCACGATCGCCGCCGCGACCACGGCTTCGGGCGCCTTGAGCAGGGCGATCATCGGTCGCGCCGCGACGAGCCCCATCAGGGCCATCAGCACCACGCTCATGAGCAACGCGACGACCAGCGTGGAGACCAGCTCGGGCTGCGTGGTGAAGATCTGCGGACCCGGCTGCACGTCGTGCAACATCAGTGCCCCCAGGATGACGGCGGTAGCTGCGTTCCCGGGGATGCCCAAAACGAGCAAAGAGACGAAGGCACCGCCGACGGTCGCGGTCGAGGCCGCCTGGGGCGCGACCACGCCGTTCGGGGAGCCGGTGCCGACGTTGGCCCTGTCCTTCCCGAACTGCTTCTCGGTCCCGTAGGCGACGAAGGAGGCGACAGCCGCTCCAGCACCAGGTACGACGCCGAGGAGCGAGCCCACGAGGGAACCGCGGGCCAGGCTGCCCGAGCGCCGCCGCAACTCGCCCAGGGTCGGCAGCGTCGTGCGCACCCGTCCCGGCTCGTCGGGGATCTCCTCGGCCGCGAAGCGCTCCCCGAAGCGGGCGAGGACGTGGCCGAGGGCGTAGATGCCGACCATGACCGGCACGTAGTCGATGCCTGAGCGCAACGTCTCGTTGTCGAAGGCGAAACGGACGGTTCCATAGACGGGGTCGACGCCGACCATCGCGACGACCATGCCGATCCCGAGGGAGACCATCGTCGCCGTGGCGGCCCGGTCGACAAGCAGGAGCACGCTGGTCAGGCCGAGGAGGACGATCCAGAAGTACTCAGGCTGACCGAACTTCAGGGCGACCTGGGCCGCCGGCTCGGCGAGGAAGGCCAGGGTCAACCATGCCACCAGCCCACCGACGAAGGCCGAGACGGCCGCCCATCCCAGTGCCTCGGCGCCACGGCCCTTGCGGGTCATCGTGTAGCCGTCCCAGAGCAGCGGTACGTCGTTCGGCTCGCCGGGGATCCGGAAGACGAGAGCGGTGATCGCACCGCCGTAGGTGCCGGCCACGTAGACCGCCATCATCAGCACCACGCCGGAGTCGGTGTCCATGCCGTAGGTCAGGGGCAGGAGCAGCAGCACTCCCATGACGAAGGTGAGGCCGGGCAGGACGCCTACGACCATGCCCGTGATCACCCCGACCACCAGGACGAGCCACATCTCCAGGTCGAAGTGGAAGAGCGCGTCGAGCGCCCCCGTCAGCACATCCATCTCTCGCCCCGCTCAGTAGATGCCGACGACGTCGAGGAAGTGGGTGTTCAGCTCGTCCATGACGCCGACGCCCGTGGGGAGCGACACGTAGACGACGGCGAGGAACACGTAGGCCAGGCCGACCGTCACCGCGATGGAGACGGGGATGGTCAGCCACCACCTGCGGACCCCGGCGGCGCGCAGGAAGACCACGAGGAACACGGCCGTCGCGGGGATCCAGCCCACCTGGGAGGCGCCGACCACGTAGCCGACCGTGATCACGGCACCAACCCAGAAGCGGGGCCAGGAGATCGTCGCGGACCACTCCGTGCTCTCCTCCGTCGCGAGCGGCTCCTCCGTCGTCCCCGGGGACGGCGCTGCGGGACGCAGGCGCTGGTAGATGGACACCACGAGTCCTACTGCGAGCAGCACCAGCACGACGCGAGGGAAGAACGCGGGCCCCGGACCGCCCGCCCTGGTGGTGAGCGAAGAGGTCTGCACCAGCAGCACGGCGACGAGCACGATACCGGCGAGCTCGGGTACCACTCGGGCCACGGGCGCCACGCGTGCCAGTCGCCTGATTCGGGGGGAACCGCTCGGTGTTCTCGACATCTCGGCACCGCCCGGTCCGGCGGCTTCGACGGCGGCGTCGGCGGCGTCGGCAGGGGCGAGCTCACCGGCGACCAGCCGGGCTTCACCTCGGGACGTGATAGACATAGTCTGTATAGTACATAGACCCGACCGAAACACTAGACTTAAGCGAGTTTGATCATGGTCACACAGTTCCACTGGTACGTTCCCAACGTCATCTCGGCGGGGCATCGCGGTGACACCAACGCCGAGGGCTGGGGAAGCCTCGACTACTCCACTGAGATCGCCCGCCACACCGAGCAGGGCGGCTGGGACGGCGCGTTGGTCGGCGCTGGCTGGGGTCGGCCGGACGCGTTCAGCGTGGCCACCGCGCTCCTCGCGCGCACGACGACGTTCCGTCCGATCGTGGCTGCCCGACCGGGCTACTGGTCACCGGCGCAGTTCGCGACCGCGGCGTCGACCGTGGACTCGTTGAGCCAGGGACGGTTGCTGGTCAACATCGTCACCGGGCAGGACAACCCGCGTGCCTACGGCGACTTCGAGGTCGACCAGCCGACCCGTTATGCCCGGACGCGTGAGTTCATGCAGCTGACCAAGCGGCTATGGTCCGAGGAGTCGGTGGACTTCAAGGGGAAGCACTACCAGGTCAGCGGGTCTACCATCGCTCCGCGGCCCTACGTCGACGGTGACCGGAAGCGGCCGACGCTCTACTTCGGTGGCGCGTCCCCGGCAGCGGAGCAGACCGGCGCGGCCGAGGCCGACGTGCAGCTGTTCTGGGGCGAACCGCTGGACGGTATCGCCGAGCGGATCGATCGCCTCTCCAGTCTGTCCGCCGCGGCCGACCGGGAGGCTCCGCTCGAGTTCGGCCTCCGCATCACCACGGTCTGCCGCGAGTCCAGCGACGAGGCGTGGGCCGCGGCCGACGAGAAGATCGAGACCTTCGCGAAGTTCGGTGAGGACTGGATCGCGGCATGGCACACGGCAGCGGCCGTCGGGCAGCAGCGTCTCGCCGCGCTCCAGGACCGCGGCGAGATCCTCGACACCTGCCTGTTCACCAAGCCCGCGACCGTCGGCGGCGGGGGCGGGGCCACCACCTGGCTGGTCGGCTCGCACGACGAGGTCGCCGAGGCGCTGGCGGCCTACCACCGGCTCGGCGTCACGCACTTCATCCTCTCCGACACCCCCTACCGCGAGGAGGCGGTCAACGTCGGCGCCCACCTGATCCCCAGAGTCCGGGAGCTGATCGGCGAGACGGTGCCGGCCTGACTCGCGGTTCAGTCGCTCTCGAACCTCCGTGCGGCCGCGGCGTGCTTGACGAGCTCTGCGCGAAACGCCTTGACGTTGGGAGGCTGGTGCGCGTCTGCCTGCTCCATCTGCATCAGCGTCACCGTCCGGACGGCCCCGGAGAGCCGGCGATAGGTGATCGTGCCAGCCAGCGCCATCGGGTCGCCGGCGACGGTGAACACCGGCAGGAACGTGTAGCCGAAACCCTCGGACACCAATGCCTTCGCAATATCGGGACCATCGGCCGTATAGAGGCTCGGCGTGGCCCGAGCGCCCATCCACCACGCCCCGAAGCGTTGCATGACGTAGCCAACCTTGAGGGCGATGTACGGCAGGTCGGCCAGATCCGTCGGCGAGATCGGCCTCGCCGGCAGGTCGGTCCCGCCGGGGAGGACGGCCACCGGCTCAGCATGGATGAGCGGAGTCGACGCCAGCCCCGAGGGCGATTCGTCTCCCTCCAGCACGTTCACGAGGCCAACGTCGAGGGCTCCCGACCGCAGCTCGTGGAAGATGTCGTCGCGCTGCATGCTGCGAATCTCGACGGGCACGTCGGGGTGACGCTCCCGGAAGGTGCGGACAGCCGGCATCAGGACCGTGCTGCGCGCGGCCACCACCGACCCGACGGCGACGACCCGATGCGGATCGACCGGAGTCCCCGCTGCCTGTCGGAGACGGTCCGCGGAGTCGACGACCTCTGCCATCAGTGATAGCAGTTCCAGCCCCCGTCGGCTCATCCGCGTTCCCGTCCGGTCACGCTCTAGCAACTGGACTCCGAGCTCGGCCTCCAGGCGCTTCACCGAGTCGGTGAGGGAGGGCTGCGTGATCTTGAGATGATCGCTCGCCTTGCGCAGCGAACCGTAGCGGCTGATCGCCTGTATGTACTGAAGTTGCTCGATGCGCACGCGCTTCCCCTCGCCGGTGACCCCACGTCCTATCACGGCGCCCACCGCGAATGGACGCCGCCCTCCGGCAACGCTCACACCCAACAGTCCGCACACTCGCCTCAGCAGCGGGGACGGCGGCGCAATGCATCCGACCCATCTACCACAGCGCTGCAAATTGACCGGGGATCCGTCTAGCAACGTGTCGAGCACTGGGGTCTGCTGCACAAAGAAAGTGGACCTGACCTGACCTGACCTGGGGACTGCTGACGGTCTGATTGACACTCTGACCTGACCTACGCTCTGGTTTCCAGAAGGTGTGATGAGTCGCGGGCCTGACTGAAAGGCTCCGAGAGTGCCTCGTCCATATCCGCCGGAGTTCCGTGAGCGTGCTGTCGCGCTGGTCCGTTCAGGCAAACAGGTCAAGCAGACCGCCTACGAGCTCGGCATCAGCGCGGGCTGCCTCCATGGCTGGGCGCGCCAGGATCAGATCGACCGGGGCGAGCGGCCCGGCATCACCACGTCGGAATCGGTCGAGCTCCGCGCTGCCCGCAGGCGCATCCGAGAACTCGAGACCGAGCTGGCGATCGTCCGGCAAGCAGCGAAGTTCCTAGACCAGGACAAGCCCCACCCAAAAGGGTTCACCCGGTGATCGACCGACTGTCCGATGCCGGGATGCCCGTCGACGTCGCCTGCCGGGTCCTCGGGATCTCCAGGCAGGGCTACTACCGCTACAAGCGGCGCCCCTTGTCGGCCACACAACTACGCCGTCAGTGGCTGACTGGTCTGATCCGAGAGGTCCATGTTGCCTCCCGCGGGACCTACGGATACCGCCGCATCCATGCGGAGCTGACGATGGCGATGGACGTCCAGGTCAGCTCGCGGCTGGTATCGGTCCTGATGACACAAGCCGGCATCTACGGGCTTCCCGGCCCGGCGCGGGTCAAGCGGCTCAAGGGCGTCGCGACTGCCGAGGACCTGGTCAATCGCAAGTTCCACCGGCTGCGACCCAACGAGTTGTGGGTCACCGACATCACTGAACACCCCACGCGCGAGGGGAAGGTCTACTGCGCGGCAGTGCTGGATGCCTACAGCCGTCGGATCGTGGGCTGGTCCATCGATTCCCGCCAGGACCCAGCGCTCGTGGTCAACGCCCTCGACATGGCCATCCGCAACCGCCAACCCGAGCCCGGCGGCGTGGTTCACGCCGACCACGGAGTCCAGTTCACCTCGTGGGCCTTCGGGAACCAGGTTCGGACCGCGGGGCTCTTGCCGTCCTTCGGCACGGTAGGCGACGGCCTGGACAACGCCATGACGGAGGGGGCTATGAACCGGATAGGGCCCGGAGTTCGGCTCCAGCCACGAGGGAAGCACTGCGGTCGGCCGTCGACGTCGCGACTGCTTCCCGTAGAGCAAGCTGCGCGCGTTGACGGTCAGCGCACTGGGCGTCATCTGGCGCATTGCCAGCCAGCGGTAGTTCGCTGATGATCGTGTAGCGATCTCGGTACGCAGCAACGGTTGTGACGGCCCTGATCCAGCGTGCCCGTTGAGTCGGATCCAGCGGCGGCTCCCCCAGCCGCCGAGCCCACGCGGCACCTTCGGACACAGCCATCTCGACCAGCGCGCGGGCCCGCGATTCGATCGCGGTACTTCGCTCGTCAAGCGCCTGGCGGTCGTCGGCGGCCATCTCGCCCAGGGGTTCCGGGATGATGCCGGCGATCAGACGGGGGCGGAGTCGGGATCCGCGGGGAGTCGTTGAGGCCACGTTCTCAACACGGAAGCGGATCACTGCGGCAATGTCCTCGGCGTCAGCCAGCTCATGCTGTGCGACTACCCGAGCCAGCAGTTCGTCCAGCTTGTGGTGGTATGCCTCGGCGCGTCGAAGTGCTGCAGTCAACGGCGCGAATGCCAGCGAGGCGACAACGTCCGCATGCTGTTCGGCCGTCAGCCCAGAGCGTGCCAGCAGATCGACGAAGCGGTCGTGTTGGGCATCTGCAGCGATGGTTTCGAGTTCGGCGGCGAGGCGGTCGATCCCGCCGTACAGCTCGTACTCGGCCTCCGTCGTCTGGAGCGCTCCGAGGCTGGCGCCGCTGTGCCGGAGGACTCCGAAGAGGACTGTTCTTGCGGTGACGTCGTCGGGTTCGGGGGTGGTGTGGCTGTCGTCGGGTTGGTCGAGGGCGACGTAGGCGATGTTGGACTCGCGGCCGCGAGTCATCGAGACGTAGAGGTTCTCCCGGGTCGTGGACGGTGTGACGACGACGTGGGAGGTGTCGACGGTGACACCCTGGGCCCGGTGGGCGGTGACGGCGTAGCCGAGGTCGAGGTGCGCGACCACGTAGTCGCGCGGCAGCACGGCCGTCCCGCGTCCACCCTGTCCGCCTTGTCCGTGGGGGTCGATTCGGTTGACCACTACGGCGCCGTCGCGGCGGATGTCGGTGATTCGCCAGCGGTCGCCGTTCTTCACCCATCCCCCGCCGGTGGTGCGGAGGGTGCGGTTGTTGCGGCGGGCGATGACGACATCACCGACCGACGCCCGGGCGCCGTCGCCGAGGTCGAGCTCCTGTCCGTCGACCGCGCCTTCGATGAGGAGTCGTTCGGCTCGTGCACGTTCGTTGAGCGCACGAACCGCGGCCGAGGACTCGGTGACGAGGATGCTCGCCTGTCCGGCTTGGGTGTCGGTGCGCCAGGCGTCGTAGGCCTGGTCGAGCATCTCGTCGGTCATTCCCTCTCTGATCCGGTGCTGGCGGGCGTAGGTGGAGATGATCTCGACCTCCCCACGGCGCAGGGCGAGGGAGGCATGTTTCTCCCACGGGTGGGTGAAGCGGTGGATCTCAGTGAGCTCGGGTGCATCCGTGCGGCGGTCGACCAGCAGGGAGAAGGCGCCGCCGGCTTCGACGGACTGGAGTTGGTGCGGGTCCCCGACCAGGAGCACCTTGGCGCCAGCCTGTTCGGCGATGCCGGTGATCCGATCCAGCATGGTCGTGCCGGCCAGAGTCGCCTCATCCACGATCACCAACTGCCCTGACCTGATGTTGGTGTGGTCGAGGTCGTACTCGACCAGCCACTTGGCGGTGTTGTCACACGCGACACCCAGGTCGTCGGCCAGTGCCTGGGCGGCGGCGGCCGACGGCGCGAGCCCAATGACGCTGCCCTGGCCGTGCTCGGCGATCCACGCCGCGCGCAGGGCACGCATCGCGGTCGTCTTCCCCGCCCCGGCCGGTCCGACCAGCAGGTCGACGACCCGGCCGGAGGTGGTGATGCTCTCCAGCGCGGTCCGCTGCTGCGTACTCAGCGCACCGTGGGCGTGCGTCACGACCCGGGCTGTGAGAGCCGGTCGCACGGTCGGGCCACGGTCGTTCTCGGAGCGGGCGAGCAAGCGTTCCTCAGCCTCAATGATCGCGGCCGACGAGTACTTGATCGAGTGTCTGGGTCGGAACACGCTGGTCCCGTCCGGGCGCCGGAACCGAGCCGGGCTCAACGCGAGCTCGGGTGGGGTCAACCGCACCGACGCCGTCTCGGCGGCGTCGACAATCAACCCGATCACGGTTTCGCGATCGGCGGTGGTGGCGAAACGCAGGTCCATGGTCTGCTTCGACGCTTCGGCCATGAGGTTCCAGTGGCTCCACACCGACCGCTTCACACCCACCGCAGCGACGACATCCGCCGCGAGCGCCTCGACGGCCGCCAGCGGTAGGTCGTCGACCAACAATGGCAACCGGCTGGTCCCCAGCAACCTCGTGGCCCAGGTGGTGGCGTCACCGCCGACCAGCTTGGTGGTGCGGCGGCGCCACTCCTCGGTCAGATCGACGAGTGAGCGGATCTGCTTGGGTGGCCGGGTGGCGAGGGTGGCTTGGGCGCGGAGTTCGACGATGACCTTCGCCGATGGCTGGCGGCCGTGGCGTTCGGCGTAGGTGGCGATCAGTTCGTCCTTCTTCACCTCGATCTCGCGGGTACGGCTCGAGAACTCACCGATCAGGTCATCACCGACCCCGGCGATCTCCCACCGCGGGTTCCGCTCCGCGCCCCGCTGCCGCTGTTCCCACTCGACGCCGACCTCCCGAGTGAGGCGGTCGGCGAGCAAGGCGTTGTAGTGCTCCGACAGCCCGGTCCGCGACGCGAAGACCGGGCGGCCATCCAAGCTGCGCCAACGGCCGTCCATCTGAGTCAGGACCTTGTTCGACACCACGACATGGGTGTGGAGCTGCGGGTCGCCGGCACGGGAGTCGAAATGGTCGTACGCCACCGCTGCGACCCCGGCGACCCCGACCTGGGCAACGGCGCCGTCGCGGTCCGAGATCCCTGCTCGGGTGGCGGCGACCTCCCGCTCGAAGAGATCCAGCACATCGGCAACGGCCGCGTGGTGCGCGGCGACGATCTTCTCCTGCGCCTCTGCGTCGGCCACGCCCCACAGCACCGACACGGACTTGGGGACGCTGAAAGTCAGGTCGAACCCCGCGACCGCGTGCCGCATCCCCGCCACCGTCTCCTCCGCCTCGATCCGCGCAGTCTCAGCAGCACAGTCCTGGGCAGCCACCTCCGGGTCCAGGGCAGCGACGCGCTCGCCGATCCGGTCGGCCAACCGCGCATACGTCGGGAACGCGCGGCCGAGCTGGTCGCCGGTAAGGGGGTCGCGGCCCATCCCGATCAACAGGGCGAGCTGATCCTCGGTCACCGTCATCCCGGCCACGAGGCGCCCGTCCCCGAACGCGGCCAGTCCGGAGCCCATCCACCGTCCCGGCGGCGTACCCGCCTCGGCGTAGTAGCGCGTCAACGACGTCGACAAGGCACGGTTGCCGTCGCCCGCGGCAACGCTGCGCAACAGGTACCGATAGCCACTGCCCGCGGACATCCTGCGCATCGACACCGTCACGACCGAATCCGTTCCACAACCCTCAGGTACGCCGACTCCTCCACAGTCCACCTCGATCTGCACAGCGTGTGGCGGACGAGTGGGAGTAGAGCGAGGAGAGCAGGGCGGATTCATCGGGCACTGGAGATGTCGGCGTACCTGGGTGGATGGAAGGACGGTGGAGGCGACGTGGTTGTGGAGAAGGCGTTGCGGAAGTTTGGATTCGGTGACTCAATAGGCAGGTGCGGCGCTCGGGAGCTGTTCTCGACCGTCGTTCGCATCCTGACCCGGCCGCCCCGGCTGGCGACGGAAGACTCGGGCATGACGAGCGCACGACGATTTCTGATCTCGGCGACTGCAGCACTCCTGCTGGCCGCAGGAGCCGGTTGCGCCAACAACGGGGAGTCGCCCGATGCCGCAGAGCCCACTGCCGAGGTCTCGCCGACGGCGACAGCGAGCGCAAGTACCACGCGGCCGACCAGCCCGACGGAAGGCGCCTCCGCACAGTCCGAGGCACTGATTCGGGACTACTACGCACTACGTGACGAACTTCGCCAAGACCCCGAAGTGCCGCTTTCGGAGCTCGACGCCGTGGCAACCAGCGTTGAGCTGAGCGCCCAGAAGCGTCTCCTCGAGAACGAACGGGCGCAGGGCCAGACCCAAGAGGGCGACACCGCGATCGCAGATCTGAAGGTCGAGTCCGTCAACCTCGACAACTCCGATCCGGATGCAGGGAAGGTCCCGACCGTTCTCGTCGACGTGTGCTGGGACGTGCGCGATGTCGACATCGTCGATCGGTCTGGCAAGTCCGTCGTCAGCCCGGATAGGCCCGACGCCGGGTGGATTCGGTACACGGTGGCCAACTACCACTGGGATAAGGACCCTGAGGGTGGCTGGCGCGTCGCTACGAGCCGCGATCTGGAGAAGACGCCGTGCGAGCTCTCCTGACCGCACTCGTCGGCTTCACCACGATCGGACTCAGCCTCGTCGCTGTGGCGCCCTCAGCTCGCAGTGACACAGAATGTCAAGTCACCGACCCCCAGACAGGCAAGTGCCTCGTGTGGGTGGACGTTCCGACCCCGGGCGGTGGTGACGAGCCGGTGGGTGGCGACCTTCCGGACGACACCGGCTCTGGCGCGTCCTGCTATTGGGACCCTAAGAAGCAGGGAGTTGCCGGGCCACCGGCCGGTCCGGTGCCGTGCACGTCGAGCACGGGGTACTGGTCCAACACCTACAACTGCTACGTCCAACTGGCCAAGCCACAGCCACCCGCCGGCGACCCTGCATGGCAAGGACACGAACCTGGCGAGGGCGCCGTCTACCAGTGCTATCAGCCGCAGACGGGCATCCTCGTCTGGTTCTGGGCCCAGGACGCTCCGCCGGGCGCCGGGACGGGGCCGTCGCCTCGGGAGGTGGCGCTGTTGGCGATCGATTCGATGCAGCTCGAGGCGATCGACATCGGGATCGCGCCCGAGCCTGGACCGGACAGTGTCGGAATCGTCGGGATGCCGGTCTGGATGTGGGCGGACGATCCCGACCAGCAGACCTTCGGGCCCAGCACGGCCTCCGCCAGCGCGGGCGGCATCACCATCACAGCGACGGCGCGGGTCGAGCAGGTCACCTGGACCATGGGCGACGGCACCAGCGTCGTGTGCCGAACGGCTGGAACGCCGTACGAACCGAGGTTCGGCGGGCAGCAGTCGCCGGACTGCGGGCACAGCTATGCGCTCTCGAGCGCACACAACCAAGGCGGTACCTACACCGTCACAGCGACCTCGGACTGGGTGGTCACCTGGTCCGGGGCCGGGCAGACCGGCACGATCCGGCTCGACGGACTGGTCCGTTCGGTCGAGATCGCCGTCGGGGAGGCGCAGGTGCTCGGCGGATAGCGGGCATCACGGCGTGAGAGCGGCAGACATGACGTACACACCCACGCGAGACGACAGGGCCACCGACCAGGAGTCGAACCCCGCCGCCCGGCCTCTCTCGCCGCCACCCAAGTTGAGACGACGACCGGCGCTGGTGGTCGCCGCCATCCTCTCGATCTGTCTTGGCGGGCTGCTGGGAGCGTGGGCCTGGACGGCGACCACGAACACCCACGAGGTCCTCGCGGCGCGGGAGACGATCCCGCGCGGTGCCGTCATCACCGCCGACGATCTCCAGCGCGTACGGGTCAACGCCGACCCAGCGCTGTCCCCCGTCGCCGCCACGGCCCTCGACGAAGTCGTCGGCCAGCGCGCCGCCCTCGACATCGCCGCCGGCAGCCTACTGACATCGAGCTCGACCACCTCCGACGTGCTCCCCACCCAAGGCATGTCGGTCGTCGGGGTCGCTCTCACCGCGGCGCAGGTCCCAGGAGTGGCGCTGCAGAGCGGCGACCGGGTCCGGATCGTCGTCACTCCGGCGGGCGGCGAGGCGGCGCCGTCCGGGACACCGTTGACCAGCGAGGCCGACGTCGTCGGAACCCACATCGATGACCTCACCGGATCTCTGGTCGTCGACCTCCTCGTCCCGCACGCCGAGGCCGCGGTGCTGGCGGCACGGGTGGCGACCGGCAACGTCGCGCTGGTGCTCGACTCGGGAGCCGAGTGATGGCCGTCGTCGCACTCACCTCCGCATCCGCCTCCCCTGGCGTCACGACGACCGCCGTCGGTCTCGCGCTGCTGTGGCCGCGACCCGTCGTCCTGGTCGACGCCGACCCGACCGGAGGCGCCGGAATCCTGGCCGGCTATCTGCGCGGTACCCTCGACCCGCCCGGCGGACTGATCGACGTCGCCCTGTCTCCCGCCGAGCCGCGGGACGCGCTGCGCGAGGTGGTCATGCCTCTTCCTGACACGTCGGTGAGTCTGGTCGCCGGACCTCGCTCGCACTCCCAGGCACTCGCCCTGCGCGATCTGTGGGAACCGCTCGCCGACGCTCTGACGGAGTTCGACGAGCAGGGCCAGGACGTGATCGTCGACGCCGGTCGGCTCGGCCTGGTCGGATCTCCCGCTCCCCTGCTGGCACGCGCGGACGTCACCGCACTTCTGACGCGTACGACGCTTCCGGCGCTCGCTGCCGCACGCACCCACGTCGACGCCGTACGGCGCGACCGGGCGTGGTCGAACCCGGCGGTGATCCTGGTCGGCGAGGGCGAGCCCTACCGGACGCCGGAGGTGACGCGAGCCCTGGAGTTCCCCGTCATCGCGACCGTCGCGGACGCTCCCGAGCACGCGGCGGTGTTCTCGCGAGGCGTCCCGCCACCGGCGCGGGGGTTCGACACCGGCCCGCTGCTGCGGTCGCTGCAAGCCACGATTGCCGGATTGCGCGCTCAGGTGGAGCGCCACAGGCTCGCGTTGACCGCGGAGCCGAGCCGATGACGCTCGAGCGCGCGGCATGGGTGGACAGCCAGAAGTGGGGCGAACCGACCGACCTGCGACAGCTGCCGCTGTTCGCCAGGGACCACCAGCCACCGGGACCGACGGCATCCCCCTCACCTGACAGCCCGGAACGAGGAGCAGCGGCCGATGAGGCAGTGGATTGGACGTTGGTCGCGGCGCTGCGGGCTCAGGCGTCGGAGATGCTCAGTCAGGCCGTCGCTGCTGACCACACTCGACTCGATCGGACCGCTCAGCAGGAGCTCGGCCGCTCGATCGTGCTGGATTTGGTGGAGACGGCGATGGCCGAGTCGGTCAACGACGGTCACGGCACCTGGCCGGCGAGTCGGCAGCAGGCGCTGGCGCGTGCGGTCTTCGATGCGCTGTTCCGTCTGGGCCGGCTGCAGCCACTGGTCGATGACGACCGGGTCGAGAACATCATCATCGCCGGCCACGACAAGGTGCGCCTCGAACTGGTCGACGGATCGGTCATCCCAGGCCCGCCAGTCGCGGAGTCGGACGAGGAGCTGATCGACTTCCTGATCTTCCTCGCTTCTCGCAGCGAGGTGAACGCACGCGGCTTCGCCGAATCCCAGCCCCGCCTCCATCTCCGGCTTGACGGCGGTGCCCGCCTCGCCGCCGCGGCCTGGGTGACACCGCGTCCCTCCGTCGTCATCCGTCGGCACCGGCTGATGCAGGTGAGCCTGGCCGACCTCGTGCGCCGCGACCTGCTCACTCCGGTCGCGGCGTCGTTCCTGCGGGCGGCCGTGCGCGCCCGACGCTCCATCGTCGTGTCCGGCAGTCAGGGAGCCGGGAAGACGACCCTGGTGCGGGCGTTGTGCGCCGAGATCGATCGCAACGAGGCACTCGGAACCTTCGAGACCGAGTACGAGCTGCACCTCGACCAGCTCGGGCTCCACGAGATCGTCCACGCCTGGGAGGCCCGCCCCGGCACCGGGGAACGCGGGCCGGACGGGCGCCAGGCCGGCGAGTTCACCCTCGACGAGGCCCTGGTCGACTCCTTCCGGTTCAACCTCTCGCGCCAGATCGTCGGCGAGGTCCGCGGCAAGGAGATCTGGGCAATGATCAAGGCGATGGAGTCCGGCACCGGGTCCATCTCCACCACCCACGCCTCCGACGCCGTCGCCGCGGTCCGCAAGCTGGTCACCTGCGCGATGGAGGCCGGACCGCACGTCACCCACGGCCTCGCCACCGGAAAGCTGGCCGCCACGGTCGACCTCATCGTCCACCTCGAGATGAGCACGACCCGAGGCGACAGCGAGTCGCAACGACACCGTCGGGTCGCGGAGATCGTCGCCCTCGAGCCCGGCGAACTGGAGACCGGGTTCGCCACCACCCACGTGTTCCGCAGCTCCGACGCCGGCCCAGCGACACCGGGCGTACTCCCCGACTCCTACCGCCAACTGGCCCGTCACGGCTTCGACCTCGCCGGCTACCTGGCAGGCCAGGAGACAGCGTCATGATCGCGCTGGTCCCGGCACTCGCTGGAGCACTCCTCGTCGCCGGAGTGCTCGGACTGGTGGTCGGTCTACGCCGTCGGCCGGTCGACGACGGCGCACCGGTCCGCGCGACGTCGCACCTGCGGCGGCTGTCACGCCGTACCCGGCTGATGCTTATCGGAGGCCTCGTCGGTGGACTCTTGGCGTGGATGATCACCGGCATCCCCCTCGCCGTCGTGGCCGGGCCCGTCGCCGCCGTCGGGATACCCGCCCTCCTCGCACCGCCCAGCGGAGGCGCCCGGATCGAGCGACTCGAGGCGATGGAGGAATGGACCCGCGCCCTTTCGGGAGTCCTCACCGTCGGCGTGGGTCTGGAGCAGGCACTCATCGCCACCCTGCGGTCCTGCCCGACGCCCATCGCACCCGAGGTACGGACCCTGGTGGCACGACTGCGTGCGCGCTGGTCGACCGAGGATGCCCTACGCGCGTTCGCCGACGACCTGGACGACGCGACCGGTGACCTGATCGCCGCGAATCTGATCCTCGGCGCCCGCCGCCGCGGGTCAGGCCTGTCCAGTGTGCTGGAAGGGCTCGCCGAGTCTGTCTCTGCCGACGTGCGGGCGCGGCGTCAGATCGAGGCGGACTGGGCCAAGCCCCGCGCGACCGCCCGGTGGGTCACCCTGATCAGCGCATCAGTCCTGGTCGTGCTCGCACTGTCCGGGTCCTACGTCGACCCCTATCGCGAGCCCCTCGGGCAGGTGGTCCTGCTCGTGCTGCTGGCCATGTACGTCGCCACGCTGGTCTGGATGCGCCGGATGGCCGGCGGACGCCCGCTCCCCCGATTCCTGCGCACGACCGAGGCGGCATCGTGACCACCGGCCTCCAGATCATGCTGCTCGCCGGCGGACTCGTAGGCCTCGGCGTCGCGCTCCTCGTGCTGCGCCTCGCCCCGGCGCAGCCCGACCTGGTCGACGCACTGGCCAGACTCGGATCAGCTCGGGCTACCCCTACTCCTGCAGCGGGAGACCGGGTCCGCGGCAAGGAGCGCCTCGGTACCTGGGCCATGCGCGTCCTGCCGCCGGGACTATGGACCCGCACCCCTCATCGTGAGCTCGCCCTGCTCCGGATACCGCTCGCCCGCTTCTACGGCGACAAGCTCACCTTCGCCGCGCTGGGGCTCCTCATCCCGCCGTTGCTGGCGTGGTTCTTCGGCCTTCTCGGGCTGGGGTTCCCCGTCGTCGTACCCGCCTTCGCCTCGCTCGGGCTCGCTGCGGTGATGTTCTTCGTCCCCAACTACAACGCGATCGACGACGCCCGACGCGCCCGTGTCGAGTTCAGCCGCGCACTCAGCGCCTACATCGAACTCGTCGCGCTGGAGCGCAACAACGGCTCCGGCGCACGCCAAGCGATGGAGGCGGCCGCTGCCAGCGGCGACTCCTGGGTCTTCACCAGACTGGCCGAGGAACTCGCCCGGTCACGCTGGTCCGGCCTTCCACCCTGGGACGCGCTCCGCGCACTGGCACAGGAACTCGGCCTCCCCGAGCTCGACGACTTCGCCGACATCATGCGTCTCTCCGGCGAGGAGGGCGCCGGTGTCTACAACAGCCTCCGAGCCCGAGCCAGCGCCATGCGCAGCGCGATGCTCACCGACGAGGTAGCCGAGGCCAACGCCGTCGGCGAACGAATGACACTTCCCGGGTCGCTGCTGGGCGTCATCTTCATGGCGCTCCTCGTCGCGCCCTCTCTGCTCCGGATGCTCGGCAGCACCTGACCGAGAACGGCCTCAGGTGCCAACTGAAAGGAATCCCTATGGAACGCATCGCCATCGTCCTGCTGGCAGCCAGACTCGCCCTCGAAGAACGGGCCCGACGGTCCTCGAGCCAGCGGGGCTCGGTCACCACGGAGCACGTCCTGTGGGCAGTCGCCGTCCTGGCCATCGCCGGGATCGTGATCGCAGCGGTGAGGGCCTATGTCAAGACTCAGGCCGGAGCGCTCGAATAGGCGGTACGAGCGCGGGTCCGCGTCGATCCAGCTGGTGATCCTGCTCCCCGCCCTGTTCGCGATCCTCTTCCTCGGCATGCAGGCCGCGCTCCACCACCACGCACGCACGGTCGCGATCGCGGCCGCGCAAGAAGGTGCCCGCGCCGCAGCGGCCGAGTACGGCCAGTCGGCCGACGGCATCAGCGGCGCCAACTCCTTCATCGCCGAAGCCGGCGGCAACGACGTGCTGCCCGGTTCCTCGGCATCGATCACCCGCACAGCCACCACGGTCACCGTGACAGTCACCGGACACAGCCTCAGCGTGATCCCCGGCTGGCACCCCACCATCCGGCAGAGTGCCAGCGCCCCGATCGAACAGATCACCGCACCATGACGCGGGCCGCCCGAAACACCCGAAGCTCGCGGGGATCCGTTGCGCTCGAGACAGTGCTCGTCGTACCGGCCTTCCTGCTGCTGGTCGGCCTGATCATCTACGGCGGACGAACCGCGATCACCCACCAGTCGCTCGAAGCCGCAGCCAACGACGCCGCGCGCTCCGGTTCGCTCGAACGATCCGGGCCGGAGGCAGCCCGAGCAGCAGAGGCCGCGGCTCGCGCGAGCATCGAAGACCAGGACATCCCCTGTGTCGCCGTGCAGGTCTCCACCGACCAGTCCGGATTCCAGACGGCCGTCGGCACCGACGCCACGTTCCGCGTCACCGTCTCCTGCCGTCTCGACCTCTCAGATCTCGCGGTCCCAGGTGTACCTGGCAGCCGGGTACTCACGGCCTCGATATCCAGCCCCATCGACACGTGGCGGGAACGCTCGTGACCAGGCGGGCCGAGCGCGGCTCGGTGAGCGTGTGGATGGCAACGACCACCTTCGCGATGATCGTCCTCGTCGGCCTGGCCGTCGATCTCCGCGGCCAGGTCCACGCGCGCCAACGGGCCAACGACATCGCCGCCCAGGCCGCCCGCGCAGGCGGCGAGCAAGTGCAGGCAGCCCCCGCGATCCAAGGCCGGTCCGTGCGCATCGACACGGGCTCGGCACGCGCCGCCGCCCAGCAGTACCTGCGCACCGCCGGCGTCGCCGGCACCGTCACGATCACCGGCGGCGACACCATCAGCGTCACCGTCCACGACACGTACGACACCCAGTTCCTGCCGATCATCGGCATCCGTCGGCTCGAGGTCGGCGCCAGCGCCTCAGCCCGATTGGTCCGCACTCTCGGAGGCTCAGAGCAGTGAACACCTACCGACAACGCCTCATCGGACTGGCAGCGGCCGGAGTCCTCGTGCTGATCGCCGTCGGACCTCCCGCGCTCCTGGTGGCGACGGGCGCCCTGCCCAACCCGAGCGACTTCACCCTCGACCGTCTCACCGGACCTGACGACGGGAGCCTCGCCGTTGCCGTGCTCGGCGTGGTCGCATGGTGCGCCTGGGCAGTACTCCTGGTCTGCATGGTCCTCGACCTCGCCGCCCGGCTTCGTGGCGTACGAGTCCGCCGCGTCCCCGGCCTAGCCCTCCCCCAGCTCACCGTGGGCCGCCTGGTCGCCCTGGCCGCCCTCCTGTTCGTCTCACTCCCGACGCCCGCTCCCACTCTGCCCCGGTTCACCCCGCCCGCCGGCACCCCGGAACCGGCACCCCTGCCGGTCTCCGCCCCGGTAGCCGCACCCACTCCCACCCACGCGCCCGCACGTCCGTCAACGGAGCCGTCGCCCGACGTCCGGCCGACGCAGACGTACGTCGTCAAGCGCGGCGACAGCCTGTGGCGCATTGCGGAGAAACACCTCGGCGACGGCCGTCGCTACGACGAGATCGTCGCGCTCAACCGCGCCATCCTCAACGGGGAGCCTGACTTCCTCCAACCAGGTACGACGCTCCGGCTCCCAGCCGGTTCGGGCACCGAGGACAGTGCCTACGTGGTGCAGCCCGGCGACACCCTGTCCGAGATCGCTCAGGACACGTTGGGCGACGCCGACGCATATCCCCGGATCGCCGACGCCTCCGACCAGACCCTCCAGCCGGACGGCGAACGGCTCCTCGACCCCGACCTGATCAAGCCGGGCTGGCAACTGACGATCCCCAACGACCACCCAGCTTCTGAGGCTCGCCCCGACCGTGCTGCGACACCCACTGCCCCGCAGCGACCTCGTCCCGCCCACGAGAACGACGACCACCGGGCGACTCCACCGCCACCGCCTGCCTCTCCCGGTACTGCGACACCTTCGGAATCGGGAGCCGAGGACGACGAGGGGGCAGTAGTTCCGGCCTGGCTCCTCCCCGGCCTGGCGGGCGCCGGCGCTGTCCTCGCCGGATCACTGCTCCTGGTGCTGCGACAGCATCGCCGCACCCAACTTCGCTACCGGCGCCCCGGGCGGGTTGTCGCGCCTCCCCCGGACGAGCTGCGGGCAGTTGAGAAGTCCGCGCACGTCACGGGCAGCCTGATCTCTCCGCGAGTCGACGCGTTGGACCGGGCACTGCGGTGCCTTGCCACCGCTGAGGCGCCCCGCGTCGAATCACTGCTCCTCAGCCACGACCGGATCACGCTGACGTTGGTTGAAGCGAGCGTCCTCGCGCCGCCCTGGACCGGAGCCGACCGCTCGTGGAGCGCTCCCCTCGCCGCGGGTTTCCCCGACGTCGACGGTGTCGAGCCACCCTACCCCCTGCTGGTCAGCCTCGGCGCCACCGCGAACGGGCTCCTGCTCGTGAACCTCGAAGAGATCCGGTGTGCCTCCATCGCCGGAGACGCCTCGGCAGCCGCCGACCTGGGCCGTCACATCGCCGCCGAGCTCTCGCTCAACGCGTGGTCCACGCTTGTGGAGATCGACACCTTCGGGCTGGGAAACGACCTCGGCTCCATCGACCCGCTGCGCCTGCACACCCACGATGCCGACCACAGCTCCGCACTTGAACAGCTCACCAACGAACTCGAGGCCGAGGCGACCGACGTCTTACCCGACCGGTTCCGTGCCGTCGTCGCCTCATCCTTCCAGCACGACCCCGAGGGCGTACGCCGCCTGGCCAAGGTGATCGGCAACCTCGAGGGCAGACCGGCAGCCGCCGTGGTGTCGATCGGCGGCCCACCGCTGGTCGACGACCTACGAATCGAGATCGATGAGGACGGACAGGCCGCGGCCATCCCACACCTCGGCCTCACTTTCACCGCAGCCGGACTGAGCACCGACGAGGCTGCAGCCTGCTCCGCGATCGTCGACCTGACACGCGACGCCGACGACGCACCCATCCCCAGCGACGGCGCTGCTCCCCACGAGCCCATCGCTGATCAATCCGGCGCCCTCCGCGGCGACCACACCGAACCACGAACGCCCGAAGCCCCGGGGGAACGATCCCTGCTGCCCGAGGCATCTGACACCTATGTGCGGAAGGCAGCCACCACCGCCGACGACGTCGCCGCCCTCGCTCCTGTCGTACCGGCCGAAACCGAACACTTGCTCGCCGAAGCGGACCCGCACCTCGATGCAGACGTTGATCGCTGGTTCGACACCGAGGGGAACGTGCCGCGCCTGATCCTGCTCGGCCCCGTCAACGCCCGCGGGACCGGAGACCCCAAGGCGATCACGCGACGCAAGCCCTACTACGTCGAACTCCTCGCCTACCTCGCCCTCCATCCGCACGGCGTGACCAGCGTCCAGGTAGGTGAGGCGTTCAGCATCCGCCCCGACCGCGCTCGCGTCGACCTCGCCGCGATCCGTCGCTGGCTCGGCACGAACCCCGCGACCGGCCTCCAGCACCTGCCCAGCGCTCGCTCACAACAGCAACGAGGTGCCGCCGGCGGCGCGATCTATCGCCTCGAGGGCGTGCTCACCGACGTCGATCTGTTCCGCCGGCTCCGCACCCGTGGACAGAGCCGCGGTGCGCCGGGGATGGAGGACCTCGTGACCGCACTCCGGCTCGTCTCCGGCGAACCATTCACCGCAACCCGGCCCGCGGGCTGGAGCTGGCTCCTCGACGATGACCGCCTCGACCACATCATGATCTGCGCCATCGTCGACGTCGCCCACATCGTCACCACCCACGCCCTCGCGTCCGACGATCACGAACTCGCCCGGTTCGCCTCCGATGTAGCTCGCGCTGCCGCCCCTGACGACGAAGTCGCCCAACTCGACCGCATCGAGATCGAGCGGGCAGTCGGGCACCTCGATCTCGCCGAACGGCTCAGCGCCGAGCGCACCCTCGAACGAACTGAGGACGCATGGGGACCGGTCGACGACCCTCCGCGCACTCGCTCCGTCCGGCGACGTGATGCAGAGTCGCGATAAGCAGGACAGCCGCGATCCGTTCGGTCCTTCATTGCTCTTCGGCTGAGTGTGTGTCTGGGCGCAGCCGGAACTGGGTCCAGGCAGGCTCGGAACCCCTTGACCCGCGGGGATGCGGGTACTAACCGACTGCCGTCACAACGAAGATCGCGCACCCGTCACCGATGTTCTGAGACATCCCACGAGCCGAACCTACCCAATTGGGGAACGCAGCTGACCTGGGAAAACTCTGCCACCGGGCCGGTTACCAGCCAGTAAGGGGAACGATCTCGGATACGTCGCCGGGCCAGTCTCGCCGGCATGGAAACCACACCCCTTTGGTCACCGACCACGATGGCGCAGGCGTCAGCCGAGGGTGATCTCGTATCGGTCGCCCTGCGGTACGCCAACCTCGGCATCCCGGTCTTTCCCTGCGTGCCTGGCGGCAAGCGGCCGCTGACGAGGAACGGATTCCACGACGCCACCACGTCTCCAAGAGCGGTGGCCGAGTGGTGGCGGCGTACGCCCGAGGCCAACATCGGGCTCCCGACCGGTTGGACGTCGGGTCTGGATGTGGTGGACGTCGATGTCCACGGTTCGGGCAGCGGCTACGCAGCGTTCGAGCGCGCGCACAGGACGGGCTTCGCAGCGGGTTGGTCGTGGGTGGTTCGCACTCCGTCCGGTGGGCTGCACGCCTACTACCTGCGTGGCCCCGAGCCGGATCGGGCCGGCATCGTCCGGCAGCGGTCGTGGCAGGCTCCGTCCGTTCACGTGGACTTCCGTGGCGATGGCGGGTACGTCATCGCACCCCCGTCACGACTGAGCATCGACGGCGAGCAGCGCACGTACTTGGTCGTCGCGACCGCGCCGCGTCGGACCCGTCCGTTGGATGCTGATGCTTTGCGGACCTTTCTCGAGCCTCCGCGACCGGCTCCCCCACCAGCGTCCCCGCGCGCGGTCGGCAGCCCGGAGAGGCTGGCGAGTTACGTCGCGTCCCGGCCTGAGGGTGAGCGGAACCGGGGCTTGTTCTGGGCAGCGTGCCGGATGGCAGAGGACGGCCATCGCTTCGACACGACCCGCTCGGTCCTCGGCGACGCCGCCCGCGCAGCAGGGCTTGCCGAGCGCGAGACCGAGTCGACGATCCGGTCGGCGTATCGGACGACCAGCAGTGGCTCCGCCGGTCGGGTCGCCACACGTGAGTCGAGGGCGGTGACGATGTGAACACCGCTGCCTACTACGAACGTCGTGCATCGACGCCACGAAACCCCGCGCAGCCGGATGCGGCCGAGGCCGACCCCAACCTCCTGGCGCGACACGGCGATCCCTCGTTGAACGCCGCTCCTGACCGGTCCGCACCGCCGGTGCCGGGCGGGAGGTCGATCGCGTGGGTTCGACCGAGCGACCTGGTCACCACCGTCGGCTCCCCCGCCGTCGCTCGAGGCGCCGCCATCGAGGAAGCGGCGGTCCGTGGCGTACGACGTACTCCGGCTCGGATCACGCGCGCGGCGATCGCCCGACCTCACTTGGCGCCGATGCAGGAAGGACTGGAGCGATGAGCACCGACTTCCGCACCTCCGAAGGGCTCCGGTCCTTGCTGATCCAGCTCGAGGACGCCGGACCGGACGGCTGGCGGGAGGACCCGCAGGCCCGCGACCTGATGTGCTTCGCGATGGAGAAGTACGGCGCCCTGGCGCACGCCCATGGTCTCGAGCCCGAGGACGCCGCGTATGCCGCGTTCGAGGTGATGCGGACCGCTGCGGTGCGCCGGGCGTGGGCCCCGTGGGCCGTGGTCACGCGCGCGGTCCAGGTGACGCTGATCGCGGACGAACGCGCCACTGGCCTGGTGTGCTCGACCGCGGCCGCCCGACACCTGGTCCACCACGACAGTCACGACGCCCGACGGATCTTCGATCGCGACGACCCACTCTGCAACTACCACCCCGCCTTCCACCTGCCCGCCGCTGAGGACGAGGCCGAACTCGACCCTGAGGACCGACCCGCGAGCACGGCGGCCGAGCCGACCAACGCGTTCCAGGCGCTCGACATCGCGATCGCGCTGTTCGTCCGGCTCGGTTGGACCGAGCAGACCGCGCGCTATGCCTTGGAGTACATCTGCAGCCGGCTGGTCATCGCCGGCAGCCGGTCCACCGCTCACGAGTACCTGCGCCGCGACTACCACGCCCTGGCACAGCTCGACCTCGACCGCCGCGGATGGGCCGCGCTGATGCGGGTCGTGCTGGGCAGTCCTGATCCGCACCTGGCACACACGCGGGTCGGGCACGGCGTACTGCAACGAATTCTGTGCGACGAACGTCAGGCAGAACTCCTTCGCGACGACGACCTCGTGCTCGCCATCATCAGGGCGATCCCCGGTCGGGCGAGGAGCTCCCATGCCTGACAAGGGACACATCGAACTCCAGCGCTCTGTCGACTCGATCGTCGTTGGCATCGTTCATCGCACCGACCTCGGAGACCTCGCGCCATTGAAGGAGTCGATCGAGAAACTCGGGCTTCTTCAGCCAATCACCATCGCCCCGGACGGCACACTCATCTGCGGCCGACGCCGCCTCGAGGCGATCCGTGAGCTCGGGTGGACGACGGTGAGGGTATGGGTGCGCACCGGCCTCTCCGACCGCCTGCACGGACTGCTGGCGTGGCAGGACGAGAACACACTGCACAAACCGTTCACCGAGCTCGAGGCCGCCAGGCTCTACCGGGAACTCAGCCTCGCCATGAAGGAGGACAACCAACGACGCCAAGAAGCCACCAGGTTCAAGGGTCCGGAGGCTTCAGAAGAGGCGGTCGAAGGCGACGACGACCAGAGCCTCTGCGGTGGTGTTGACTCAACACCACCGGCGCGACCTGGGAAAACACGATCACAGGCCGCCAGAGCCGTCGGTGGGGTCGACGGTCACCAACGGTTCGATCGCATCAACGAACTCGTCGACCTCGTCGCAGACACCACGGTTGCGCTGAAGGTCCGTGAGGTCGCTCAGGCCGGCTTGGACCAGATCGACTCCGGCGCGCACGTGGCACCGATCTACCGCGACGTCATGCACCTGAAGCGTCAGGAGGATGAGGCCGAGCTCGACCGTCTCGCACGGGAGGCGCTCGAACGCGTCAAGCAGCCCCGGGCTCGCCGCAAGGTGCCCAAGGAGGTTGCCCAGCGCAAGCGATCGGTGCGGGGCTTCGTCCACACCTGGACCGACATGAACGGATGGTCGACCCGGTACGACGCCGACGAGATCGGCCCCATGCTCGACAACGACCAGTGGGCGCTCTTCGAGCACGTCCTCAACGAGACCACCGCGTTCCATGCCGCCGCTGCTCAAGCCCGGGCCACGCAACCGACCACCGCGGCGGCGAGTTGAGGCCCGACCATGGTCTCGCGCTACGACCGACAAACTCTGCTACGGCGACGGCTGATCGTCGGTGTCACCTTCGGGCTCATCGTGCTGGTGACGATCGGCGCCTGGATCTTTCTCGTTCCCGCACCCGCCCCACCGCAGGGGCGCCCTGCCGGCCCGGCCCCAGCCCCGTCCGGCCCAGACGCACAGACCGACACTACGAACAACGCCGACGTTCCCTCGGCCGAGGAACTGCCGCGCCTGGCCAAGATCAGCGATCCGGAGGCGTTCGCAAGGGCCGCTGCCGAGGCACTCTTCGCGTGGGACACCACCGCCCCAGCGCCCCTCAGCGCGTACTCGGGTCGACTGGTTGCAGCCGCCGACCCCACCGGGGAGTCAGCACCAGGCCTGGTGGCCGACGTCGCGACGTACCTCCCGACCGAAGAAGCCTGGGCGATGCTGCGCAGCTACGCCACCCGACAGTGGCTCGAGGTCACCTCGGCAGAGGTCCCGACACAGTGGGCGCAGGCGCTCGCCGAAGCCGGTCCAGAAGGGTTGGCGCCCGGGACCACGGCGTACACGATCCGCGGCACCCGCCACCGCGCCGGGGTCTGGGAAGGCACCGCAGTCACGACCGAGGATCCCGTCGCCTTCACGGTCTTCATCGTCTGCGGCCCGACCTACCCCGAATGCCACCTGCTCCGACTCTCCCGGCTCGACGACCCGCTGGAGTGACCGATGCTCAAGGTCGTCCTCGGGCTCGGACTCCTCGGCCTGCTCTTCGGACCAGCGACCGTCCTGTTCGGTATGGGGGTGCTGCTCAACCCCGCCGCCCAGGCCACCTGCCCCAATCCGATTGGGGCCATCCCGCTCGGGCCGGTCCCAGACCAGCTCACCGGCCGCCTCGCCGACGGCTCCCGCGTCACCCTCGGTCGCCAACAGCTCCACCACGCAGCCACGATCATCGCGGTCGGCAACCAGACCAGCGGTGTCGGACGCGACGGCATCACCATCGCGCTGATGGCGGGCCTGACCGAGTCCTGGCTCAAGATGCTCGCCAACCCGACCGCCTACCCCGAGTCCACGCGGTACCCGAACGACGGGAATGGAGGCGACCACGACTCGCTCGGCATCTTCCAGATGCGCCCCGCGGCCGGCTGGGGCACCGTCCCCGAACTGATGGACTCGACCTACCAGGCACGCGCGTTCTACGGCGGCCAAACCGGACCGAACAATGGGTCACCTCGTGGGCTCCTCGACGTCCCCGGATGGCGAAACCTGTCCAAAGGAGCCGCAGCGCAGGCAGTCGAGGTCTCGGCCTATCCCGACCGCTACGCCAACACCCAACCGCTCGCCATCACGATCCTGGACCGACTGACCTCCACTTCCTCGCCGAACGCGGACGACCTGCTGCCCGCCAGCTCGAGAGTCGTCTTCCCGCTCCCACAGGGCAGCTGGCACAAGACCTCGACCTTCGGCCCACGCTCCGACCCGATCACCGGCACCCGGTCGGTCCACACCGGAGTCGACTACGCGGCACCCGCCGGGACACCGATCCTCGCCATCGCCGACGGCAAGGTGCTGCAGGCCGGGGCAGTCTCCTCCGGCTACGCCCACCTCATCCTGATCCAGCACCGCATCGGCGAACGCACCGTGGTGTCCGGCTACGCCCACATGTACGCCGACGGCATCGACGTCCACCGCGGACAGACCGTCCGCGCCGGCCAACGCATCGGCGCAGTCGGGGCCGACGGCAAAGCCACCGGGCCTCACCTGCACTTCGAGATCCGCATCGGCGGCCCCAACGGCACCGCGATCAACCCCGAACCCTGGCTCTCCCAGCACGGCGCCGCCGAAGGACCAGCCATGCCGCTCGAGAATGCAGGATGTGCGGCCGACTCCCCCGCCGGCCCGGCCCTACCGTTTCCCGACGGCAACCCCGACCAACTCGTCGACGACCCCACCACCAGCGGCCGCATCACCGCCCGCATGTCCAACGTGCTCGGCCAGGTCCGACGCCAGTTCCCAAACTCGCACTGGTCGTGCTGGCGCCATGACAACCCGGTCTCCGACCACCCCCACGGCCGCGCCTGCGACGGCACCTTCGGCAACCCCATCGGCGTCCGCGCCACCGGCCAGGCCCTCCAGCTCGGCTGGCAGGTCACCGAATGGCTCCAAGCCAACGCCCGCACCCTCGGCGTCGCCTACCTCATATGGCAGGGCAAGATCTGGTCCGTCGCCCGCGCCGACGAAGGATGGCGTGCCTACGACGGCGGCGGCCGTTACGACCCCGCGGACGTGACCGGGGGCCACTGGGACCACCTCCACGTGTCCGTCGCCTGAAAAATGTCGAAAGTTGCATCCGGCGCAATGGACTACGGGCACACCTGCACCCCATGACGCGTAGGCAGACTTCGTCCGCAATCGGACCCAACTTCGATGCCGTCGGCGGCTCAGCCGACCTCCGCGAGATCGTCGGCGCCCTGCTGACCTTCGGCCTCCTCATCTCCGTCCTGATGCTGGTGGTCTGCAGCGCGTGCTGGGCGATCGCGTCCGCGGCCGGCAGTTGGCAAACGGCTACCCGGGCGAAGGTCGGGCTCCTCGTCGCGCTGGGCGGCGCCGTACTGCTCGGCGGCCTGCTGATCTGGGCGAACTGGCTCCTCGACCTCGGCGCCTCGCTGTAAAGCGTGGCTGGCTCCTGGGCCCGCCGTCACACCTGAGGACATCGCCCGATCACCCAGCCGAGGAGAGCACCATGATCACGCGTTACGTCTGGCTCCTGCCGCTCGACATCAAGATCAAGCCGAATGGCAGTGGCCTTCCGGGCATCGGCCAACTGCGCTCGATCGTCGGCGCCTCGATGACGATCGGGCTGATCATCGCGGTGCTCGCACTGGTGATCTCCGCGATCGTGTGGGCGTTGGGTGCGAACTCCTCCAACCCGCACCTGGCCGGCCGCGGCAAGCTCGGCGTACTCGCCGGCCTGATCGCCGCCATCGTGTGTGGCGCCTCGGTGGCGCTGGTGAACTTCTTCTGGAACGTCGGCCAGGCCGTCTGAGGCCCCGGAGATTCGACATGGCTGACGTGTGCGACCTCCCAGTCATATCCGGGGTGTGCAACTCCGCCGGCGACGCCGCAGGCAGTCTGGTGAAGGCGCCGTTCGACTGGCTCGCCGAGGCGATGGGCAACGCCGCGGAGTGGATGTTCACCAGCGTCTGGCAGGTCTTCGACTCCACCACCTTCGTCGACGTCACCAGCGGCGAGTTCCGGAAGGTCTACAGCATCCTGTTCGGCGTCGCGGTCTTCATCATGCTCGGCTTCTTCATCCTCCAGGTCATCGGCGGCATGATCCGCCGCGAACCCGCCGCACTCACCCGCGCGGCACTCGGACTCGCGAAGTCGATCCTGGGCTCCTGCGTCGCGCTCACGCTCCTGGCAGCGGCCCTCGAGATCACCGACCGCCTCTGCATCGCGATCGTGCACGCCGCCGGCACGAACATGGAGGAGATGGGCGATCGGATCACCCTGCTCGCCGCCGGCCTGACGGCACTCAGCATCGCTCAACCCGGCGCGGGCGCGATCGTGACGATCTTCATCGCCGGCCTGGCCATCGGCGCCGCGGTCCTGGTGTGGATCAGCCTGCTGGTCCGCAAGGCACTGCTCCTCATCGCGATCGTGTTCGCCCCGATCGCGCTGGCCGGCGCGAGCTGGGACCACACCCGCGCGTGGGTCGGCCGGTGGGCCTCCTTCGTGCTCGCGATGATCCTGTCCAAGGTCGTGATCGTGGTGATCTTCCTGCTCGCCACCGCCCAGGTCTCCGCCCCGATCGACGCCGACCTGAAGTCGGTCAGCGAACCGATCGCCGGCATCGTGCTGATGCTCATCGCCGGCTTCGCGCCCTACATCGCCTACAAGGCGATCAACTTCATGGGATTCGACATGTACCACGCCATGTCGTCGGAACAGGAGGCCAAGAGCGCCCTCAACCGGCCACTCCCGATCCCCCACGGCCGCGGCGGCGCGCAGCCGAGCAAGGTCCTCGACGGGGGCAGCAACACGAGCGGAGGCAAAGCCGGCGGAACCAACAGCCAGACCGGAGGCTCCGCTGGCCCCTCGTCGACCGGTGCGGGTCCTAGCGGTGGCGCCTCAAGCCCAGGTGGTGCTGCTGGCGGTGCCGGTGCGGGTAGCGGCGCGGCGGCTGCCGGTGGAGCTGCCGCGGCCGCGGTGGTGGCGAAGGAGGCTGCCACCGCGGGTCCGAAGATGGGTGGATGCGTCGCAGATGGTGCTGCCAGTCACGCCGACGGAGCAGACCGCCCGGCGCAGCAGAGCCAGCCCGGTCGGCCCGACCCTGGGATGCCGTTGCCCAAGAACAGCGACACCACGCTGTCCGGCGCCGGTTCGCGAGGTCGGTGACACCATGACCGCGACCTCCGACCGTGCAGGGCACGGGCTGAGTCCGGTGAAGTTCTCTCGCCTGGCTCGCCGCGGCATCCTCCTCGGCCTCTCCGGCGCACAGCTCGTGGTCGTCGGACTGGCCGCCGCCGTGCTGGTCGCTGGCCTGTACACCGGCGGCGGTTCCGCGCTGGTGTTGATCTCGCCGGTCCTCGCGTTGTGCGCGGCGCTCGCTTGGGTGCGGGTCGGTGGACGCACGCTGGTCGCTTGGGTTCCGGTCGCCGGCCGGTGGATACGTCGCTCGCTCGCGGGACAACTGCTGTTCCGCCGTCGGCTGATGCGTCCCCGCCCTGCCGGCACGCTGGCGCTGCCCGGCGACGCCGCGCGACTGCGTCAGTGGCTCGACCCCGTGACCGACGCCGTGATGATCCACGACCCCCACCGACGAACCCTGACCGCGGTCATCGGCATCACCCACCCTGCATTCATTCTCCTCGATCCGGCCGAGCAGGAACGCCGCGTCCTGGGGTGGAGCCGCGTGCTCGCCACCGCCTGCCGGTCCGGGCGGATCGCCGGCCTCCAGGTCCTCGAACGCACCCTGCCCGACTCCGGCAACGGGCTGACGGAGTGGTGGGACAAGCACGGCTCCCAGGATCAGACGTGGGCGTCGACGACCTACGGCGAGCTCATCGAACGCGCCGGCCCAGCGGGTGAACGCCACGCCAGCACCATCTCCCTCACCCTGGACATGAAGGCGGCAGCCCGGGCGATCCGCGCCGCTGGCGGCGGCAACACCGGCGCCGCCGCCGTACTGCGCCAAGAGATGGAGACCCTGGCGGCCGCACTTCGGTCCGCCGACCTCACTCCCACCGACTGGCTCGACCCCGGCGAGCTGGCGATCATCCTGCGCTCCGCCTACGACCCCGCCGTCGCCGGAGCACTCGAGCGCCACGGAGACCTCGGCCGCGACCTCGCCACCGCCGGTCCCGTCGCCGTCACCGAGCATTGGGGCAGCCTGCGCAGCGACTCCGCCCACCACTGCGTTCTCTGGATAAGCGAATGGCCACGATCACTGGTCTTCCCCGGCTTCCTCGCCCCCGTCCTCCTCTCCTCAGGCATCCGCCGCACCTTCACCCTGCTCTACACGCCGTTTCGTGCCGACCAGGCAGCGCGCGACATCCGGAAGAAGAAGACCGAGTACATATCCGACGCCGCGCAGCGCCAGAAGATGGGCCAGATCGAAGACGCTCAGCAGTCAGCCGAGTACCACGACGTGTTGCAGCAGGAAGCCGACCTGACCGCCGGCCATGGCGTCCTCCGGGTCACGGGCCTGATCGCCGTCAGCGCCAGCAAACCCGACGAGCTCGAACGCAACGTCGCCGCCATCGAACAGGCAGCGATCCAGGCCTCCTGCGAGACCCGACGGCTGTGGGGCCAGCAGGCCCAGGCATTCGCGACTGCCGCGCTGCCGTTGTGCCGGCCGACGTAGCTGTCCGACTCGAGCTGCCTCGGGTCGTCAATTGCA
The DNA here is from genome assembly GCA_008123405.1 of Nocardioides sp. BGMRC 2183. Classification (GTDB taxonomy): domain Bacteria; phylum Actinomycetota; class Actinomycetes; order Propionibacteriales; family Nocardioidaceae; genus Nocardioides. The sequence continues at coordinate 144,802 of VSSA01000005.1, read as the reverse complement.
GGGCGCGCCCTCACAGCACGGCCGAATCCACCCGCACCCGTCGCAACGTTCGTGGGAGGTCTCCCACCTCAACATCGTCCCGCAGTTGGGGCACGGCTCCGTCAGATCAGCCATCCCCCAAGCCTAGGCGCGAGTCACGGGCCAGCACGCGCACCTCACCGACAGCGATACGAGGAGGATTCCCATGCCGAGATCCACCGAAGCCGTCGGGTACGCCGACGCCGCAGCCGATGCGCTGCGCGACCTGGCTGCCGCAGTCAGCCAATGCGACGCACCCGAGGACGTCTACCCGATCCTCGGTGAACTCTGTCGGGTCCTGGCCTCGATCGAGCAGACGCTCCATCAGTTCGGCGCGCTGCACGACGCCCGTCAAGGACCGTTCCCTGGTCCTGCTGGGGGCCAACGTTCACGGCGCGCGGCGTCGTACCAGGTCGCTTGGGAACTGCACCGTGCCGCGGAGATGACGCACCAGATCACCACCGTCGTCGAGCGCGCTCACGAGGTGCAGGCCTCGATCACCTACGACGTCCACCCGGTCCCTACCGCCTACCGCTCCCCCACGCCCCTCACCCGCCAGGCAACGGACCTCTCACTGTGAACGGTCGCCACCACGAGGAAAGGCTCCACTCCGCGGTACTCGTCTCCCCGAAGCCAGACCGTCGCAAGGTTCGCAAGGCACGGCGCACCGCCGCCCGCCAACTGGTCCAGGCTGACCGGGACACCCAACGCACCGCAGCCCGCACACAGGCGGCAGCGCTCGCGGCCGAGCGCCGCAGCACGGTCGTACTCCCCCGGGCCGGCGAACCCGGCCCGACGAGCCTTCGCACCCACGGCCGACTCGGACTGCCCCGCCACCAGGACACCTCCGCCACCCTGGCCGGCGCCTACCCCTTCCTCGCCGAAGGCGGACTCGGCAGCGACGGCGTCTTCGTCGGTCAGGACCTCTACTCCGGCAGCTCCTTCGTCTACGACCCCTGGGTGCTCTACGCCCGCGGCATGATCACCGCCCCCAACCTCGTCCTCGCCGGCATCGTCGGCGCCGGCAAATCATCTCTCGCCAAGAGTCTCTACAGCCGCTCGATTCCCTTCGGCCGCCGCGTCTACGTTCCGGGCGACCCCAAGGGCGAACACACCGCCGTGGCTGAGGCCGTCGGCGGCCGAGCCATCGCCCTAGGCCACGGCCTGACCGCACGCTTGAACCCACTGGACGAGGGACATCGCCCCAGCGGCCTCGACGATGCGCAGTGGACGGCCCAGGTCACCGCCCGACGCCGCGACCTCGTCGGCGCGCTCACCGAAACGGTCCTGGACCGACGACTCACGCCACTCGAACACACCGCCGTCGACGTCGCGTTGAACGGTGTCGTCCGCAGCTGCGACGTGCCGATCCTCCCCATGGTCGTCGACCGCCTTCTCGCACCCGACCCGATCGACGACCCGGATGCCCGCCTTGCTGAGGACGGCCGCCTCGTCGGCCACGCACTCCGACGCCTCGTCGCTGGCGACCTCGCAGGACTCTTCGACGGACCCTCCACCGTCCGGTTCGACCCCACCCTGCCGATGATCTCCCTCGACCTCTCCCGCGTCACCGAGAACGCCACCCTCATCTCAGTCCTGATGACCTGCGCCTCCGCCTGGATGGAATCCGCGCTCCTCGACCCCAACGGCGGCCAACGATGGGTCGTGTACGACGAAGCCTGGCGCCTCATGTCCCACCCCGCACTCCTACGACGAATGGACGCCCACTGGCGCCTCGCCCGCACCTACGGCATCGCCAACATGCTGATCTTCCACAAGCTCTCCGACCTCGACAACGTCGGCGACCAAGGCTCCGCCCTCCGCGCCCTCGCCTCATCGCTCCTGGCCAACGCCGAAACGCGCGTCGTCTACCGCCAAGAGTCCGACCAGCTCGGACAGACGGCTGTGGCCCTCGGGCTCACCCGCACCGAACAGGAACTACTACCCACTCTCGGCACTGGGCAGGGGTTGTGGCAGATCAAGCGCCGATCGTTCGTCGTGCAACACCAACTACATCCCGCCGAGCTGGAACTGTTCGACACCACGGCTCGAATGACCTAAGAGTGCTAGCTAAGGCTTGCGTCGAACCGCGCAGACATACGTAGCCCTTTGCGCCCAGAATGGGCGTGTCCCAGCCCGACCAGTTGGACGCAGGTCGCGACGTCCGGAATGTTGCATCGACAATGCACGTAGCAGCGTCGCCGTACTCGATGGCTGATCGTCAATCGTCATCGACGAGACGCAAGACCGGCCTCCGATCGATGTCCCCCAAGAGATCGCGAATCAGGTCCGGGCTGACTTTGAGCGCTTCCGCAAGCGCCGGCACCGCGGCGCCATGCTCTGCGGCGAGATCAGCAGCCCTCTTCAACAGCGTTGGCATCTCGCCCGGATAACCCTTCGTTGGGTCAGCGGCAGGATCGTCGACCACGGCTAGTCGCTGGTATGCGCGACGTGCGGACGACTCAGTAGTGCGCCCACGTTCAACCATCCGGCGGACAAGCGAGTGCGGCGAAACGCCCCATGTCCGCCCGATCCGGTCCAACGCCGCCAGATCGAGTCGCTGCGGCAGCGTGTTGTCCATTGGCGTTGCCGGCGTCAGGAACGCCGCAGCAAACTCGTCAGCTTCGCGTTCAATTGCCGCGCTGGGATCGGCCTGATCCCTGTGCATTAGCAAGTGTCCAATCTCGTGGGCGATCGAGAAGCGGTGGCGAAATACGTTCTCGCTTCGCCGCGGCGTAGTGATGATGATTGGGCGGTCAACCACGACTAGCGAGAATGCGTCAACAGCATCTATCTCCCCCAGCGGGCGTACCACGACCACGATGCCGTGCGACTCCGCAGTAGCGACGAGGTGCTTGACGGGCCCATCTGCCAGTTCCCAGTGGTTGCGCAACATGGCTGCGGCCTCGGCGGGCGCCGTGCCTAGGGTTACGTCAGGAAGGTCTACTTCCGGGAGTCTGATGTAGCGCTCGAGCGCGAAGGTCAGCTCCCACACGAGCGTTGCTGTGGCCAGCGCCTTCTGACGGTCGCTGACGCGTGCAGACCGCAGACTCCGGAAATGAGCATTCACGCTGTCGATCCGAGCCAGCGGGCGCCCGACACTGAAGAAGTCCGGTCGCACCTTCAGCTCCTGCGCCAGCTTGTCGACTACTTCAGCCCGAGGTGAGTTGACACCAGCTTCGTACTGTCCGACCGCAGCTGCCGACACGCCGACTCGCGCGGCCAGATCCGTCTTGCTCGTCCCGACGCGGGCCCGAGCCTGGGTCAGCCGCGCCGGCTCGAATCGGCCATGCCGAGAGCTCGTGCTCGGCAGGTCGAAAAGGCTCGGTGGATCATCACGCATCCGGGACTGGCCTCTCCTGCTCCTGCAGCTCCACGACGGGGACAGCCGGCGCACCGCTATCGAACGACTCCACGGAGGACAATTCCGAGCCCCCGCTGAGCTCCGTATCCCAGATGCACTCATGCCCGCGAAGCACGAGATTGCCTTCCTCGTCCAGGACGGCGACCGCCCACTGAATGGACTGCAACAGGCGCGGAGTCGACTCGACCATGACAAGCACGACAGGCATCGCGCCGCCGAGCGACCGGACAACCCTCTCAATCTCACCCTCGTCAACAGGGTCTTCGTCGGGCTCGCTTTGATCTGCGAAGGATGGCTCGAACAGCGTGGCGTCGGGCGGCGCTGCAACGAAGCCGTTCCTCCGAGTCGGGCTCGACGCGAAATCACTCACTGCATCGGGGTTATCGGGGATGCGCCAGACATAGATCAAGCAGTCGTTCACGACGGGCAACTTGTACCCGGCAGGCAGCAACTTGAACGACGCGAAACCGAACCTGGTCACCGCCTCGTGGGTGTCGTCGAGCAAATCGCGCCACTGGCTGCCGAATCCCATCGCGTACCGCGATTCGGAGACCTGATGAGCCTCTGCGAACCGCTCGTGCCGGTCGCGCACGACCCTCACAACGAGCTCACGGAGGCCGGAAGCATGACGATCGAGAGCTTGGGCGGGCGAGTCCGGAATCATCAGCAAGTCTCCTGAAGCCGCGTCCGGGACCACGGATCGGCCAGGACCAATGTCTTTAGTGTGGCACATGATTCGCGCATTTTCGCTTCAATGTCGAGCATAGCGTCGGACAACGGGTCGCTCCGTCCTCGCGCGCAGGCCCTGGACGCGCCGGTCCCTGAGTTTCGGGCCAGGACACGGGAGGCTTAGCCAAAGGCGCGCGAGCCGACCCGGGTTCTCGTAGGCTGCCCGGCGGGGATCGCACGTTGCAGCGCAGCGCGCCGAGCGGGTGGAGGGGTTTGGTTGTACCTGGAGAAGCTCACAATCCGTAACTTCCAGTCCTTTGGTCCAGACCCCACAACGCTGACGTTCAGTCGCCGGCTGACCACGTTCCTCGGCGCGAATGCCGCGGGGAAGACGGCCGCTTGCCAGGCGCTCCTGCGGCTCTTCAGCGTCGTAGCGGAGCAACGGCAGGTTCGGGCCGAGGACTTCCACGTGCCGCACGACGAGACGCCGGCGACCGCGCCGACCTCCCGCACTCTCACCGTCGAAGCGGTGTTCGCGTTCCCCGAGCTAAACAGCAGCGGTGCGGGGGACCCGACGGCGGCCCTCAGCGTTCCCGAGTTCTTCGCCCAGATGACTGCCGACGCCGACGACGGCGTCCTAAAGCTCCGCATCGTTCTCGAGGCAACGTGGGTCGACGACGGGTCAGTCAACGGAACCGTCGAGGTCAGCCGACGCGTGGTTTACACCGCCGAGGAGAAGTACGACGACAAGTGGGTTGAGCTCCGCGGCGCCGACCGCAACCGAATCCAGATGGTCTACGTACCGGCGACGCGAGACGGCGTACGCCAGGTCAGTGCCTTCCTTCGAGGGCGGGTATGGAGCGCCGCCCTGTGGTCTGACAATTTCCGTGAACACGTCGACATTGCCGCCTCGGACCTCGTCGCCGAGTTTCAACAGGAGGAAGTTGTCCAGACCGTGACGGACGCGATCACGAGTCGGTGGCAGGGCCTCCATCACCTTGGGCTGGATCAGAATCCGAATCTTCAACCCATGAGCGGAGACATCGGTGAGCTGGTCACCGGTGCCGCGATGTTCTTCGAGCCCTCAGTGACCGGCCGACCACGGCCGGCTCGAGAGCTGAGCGACGGACAGCAGTCACTTCTGCACATCGCGCTCACCGCCGCCGCCCTCGACCTTGAGGCAGAGATCGCTGCCGGCACCCACGACGACAAGTTCGATATGTCGAGCGCGACCCTTCCTACCCTCACACTGCTTGCCTTGGAGGAGCCCGAGAACAACCTCGCGCCCTTCTACCTTTCCCGCGTCGTCCAGCAGCTGATTGACGTCGCGGGGTCCGGACGCGCCCAGGCGCTCATCTCGAGCCACTCAGCAAGCGTTATGTCGCGGATTAAGCCCGAACGCGTGCGCTACTTCCGGCTCGACCCGGCAACCCGCACCACCACAGTCCGCAGGATTGCGCTCCCACCAAAGGCAAGTGACGAAGGCAAGTACGTTCGTGAAGCCGTCCGTGCGCACCCCGAGCTCTACTTCGCCAGGTTCGTCGTCCTCGGCGAAGGTGATTCCGAAGAGCTTGTCATTCCCAGGCTCGCCTCCGCGCGGGGACTGCACATCGATCAGTCGTTCGTCGCCATGGTCCCGCTCGGAGGCCGACACACGAACCATTTCTGGAAGCTTCTTCGCCAACTCGACATTCCTCATGCCACGCTCCTCGACCTGGACTATGGCCGAGACGGTGGTGGCGAGGGCCGTATCAAAAATGTGTGCGACCAGCTGGAAGACCTGGGCATCGACCCGTACGCAGGCATAGCAGGCTACGACTCGGCTCCGGACCTGAAGGACCTCAATAGGTCTCAGATCAAGGTGTGGCTCAAGCATCTTGAGCAGTGGGACGTCTTCTTTTCCATCCCGCTGGACCTGGACTGGTCCCTTCTCGCAGCCTTCGAGAAGGCCTACACAACCAACCTCGGCGCAGGTGCGAAGGGTCCTCAGAGCACAGATGCCCGGGACGCCGTGCTAGGTGACAAGAAGGCACTGCCGGCAGCGGAGTACTGGAAAGACCCTAGGTTTGACGAGTTGTTTCGCTGGTACCGATACCTCTTCCTGACGAACTCAAAGCCGAGCACGCACCTTCGGGCGATGACCCAGTTGTCGGACGGGGAGCTGGCGAACCCCCCGAAGCCGCTTGGCCCTCTGCTCGACCGTATCGCCGACGCACTGGGGCACTCGTGAGGGTGACGCCTGAGCAGTGGGAACCCCGCGGCATCGAGCGTCTCGAGGACGCCGCCCGGGATGCGCTATTCGCTGACTCCGCGGCCGTGACCGCCGGGCCGGGTGCGGGGAAGACTGAGTTCCTCGCACAGCGTGCGAGTTTCTTGCTCGAGACCGGAAAGTGTCGAGCCCCGCAGCAGATTCTCGCCATCTCGTTCAAAAAGGACGCTGCCCGCAACCTTCGTGATCGGATCAAGGAACGCGTGCCCGAGCAGGTCGACCGGTTCGCCTCCATGACGTTCGACGCCTTCACCAAGTCGCTCGTCGACCGGTTCCGCTCGCTGCTGCCCACGCCCTGGGCGATGAGCGATGAATACCGCATCTCGTTCCCTCGCCCCCGGGAGGTCCAGGCCTTCCTAACCGACACTGCGCAAGCGGCGCCCGCCGAGTTCCGGGACGAGGTCTTCCGGTTGCCGCCGGCAAGGTTCCTAAGCGACATCGTTGGTCCCAGGCCCCTGCAGGCAGCGCCGACCGACCCGACAACTGGCACCGAGTATGCGGTCAGCGAATGGTGGCGGCAGAGGTACCAACGAAATGGCGCACCAATCCTCGACTTCATCATGCTGAATCGGCTCGCTGAGCTCATCGTCCGCTCGAGCTCCCAATTGCAGCAGGCGCTCAGGGTCACCTACCCCTACGTCTTCGTCGACGAGTTCCAAGACACCACCTACGCCCAGTACACGTTCCTTGCATCCGTGTTCCCGCCCGCGTCGACCACGGTCACTGTCGTCGGGGATGACAAGCAACGCATCATGGGATGGGCCGGCGCGCTCCCGAACGCGTTCGCCCAGTTCGCGGCCGACTACACCAACGTCCAGTTCGAGCTCCAGCAGAACTTCCGTTCCCGCCAAGAGCTCGTAGACCTTCAACACAAGTTCGCACAGCGGCTCAACACCGCTGCCCTCCCGCAGATCTCGCAAGTCATCAGCGTCGAAGATGGGGTCGCGCCCGTCCAAGCCTGGGACTTTTCGACCACAACTCGTGAAGCTCGAACCGTGGCGGCCTGGATCGCCGCCGACATCGAGGGCAGTGGCCGGGCGCCCTCGCAGTACGCTCTTATTGCCCGACAGCAGGTGGCAGATCTTGAGCCCGAACTTGCCACAGCATTCGGTGAGCAGGGGCTGTCGGTACGCAACGATGACGCAACCATTGGGGTCTTGAAGCTCGGGGACATCCTCAAGGACGACCTAGTCGAGCTTCTCGTCGGCTTGGTGCGGCTCGGCGCATCCCGCGGAGGTCAACCCGAAACCTGGCGGGCAGTCACTGCAACACTCACCAGGGCGCGGCCCGAGAGCTTCACACGAGAGGTCGGCAGTCGCTTAGACGACGAGCTCTCTGACTTCCTGAGCTCGCTCCGCGCTTGGTTCGCGGCAAGGCCGTTGAGTGACGTGGGCCGTGATACGGCAGACACGGACGAAGCCGCGGAGGCGCTCGCTAGCCAGCTAGCCGGATTCCTCCACCTGGAAGAGGCCGCTGGAAAGCGGGTGTTCGCCGACAGGGCAGAAGACATCGACGAACGGTTTGAGGCCTTTAAGCTCCGCCTCGCGTGGGCCATGAAGCGCGTCGAGAAGTGGGACGACGTCGCTCCCGCCTTCTTAGTTGAAGACGCTGTGCCACTGATGACAATCCATAGAAGCAAGGGTTTGGAGTACCACACCGTGTTCTTCATCGGTCTCGATGGCGACCAGTGGTGGGCGCATTCGCGGGACACTGTCGAGTCGACGATGACCTTCTTCGTCGGTATGTCCCGCGCGTCCGAGCGCCTGATCTTCACCAGTTGCGACCAGCGTGGCTCCCGGGGTCGCATCGCCGACTTGTACGGACAGCTCGAAGCAGCGGGGGTTGTGTCAGTCAGGATGGGCTAGTTCGTATCCGGCGGAACGTGCGACATTCCGCCGCCTGCCGACGCAGCTGTGAACTAGCGTCGATGGGTTCGTTGCCTCGCCGCGTGAGCGGCGAGCGGGGCAAGAGGCTCGGTCCAGAGATCGCCGCGTGAGGTGATCCCCATGTCCGACTCGACCGAGTTGATGCCCTTCCAGCCGACCACGATGACGCCCGCACAGCTCGCAGCGGTGTCCTATCTGGCCCGATACTCCGGCCACACGCACACCCTGTACGCCTACCAGCTGCGACGCTGGTTCAGCTGGTGCGAGACCAGCGGGCTGGACCCGCTGATCGGAATCCAACGAGCACACGTCGAACTGTTCATCCGCGGCCTCACCGAGTCCGGGCTGATGGACTCCTCGGTGACCACGATGATGCACGGCATCCGAGGATTCTTCCGCTTCGCCCACATAGACGGCCTCATCCCCTCCGATCCGGCGGTCTACGCACGGCTACCAAAGGTGCACCGAGACGAGTCCCGCACCCAGGGGCTGGACCGGCTCGAGATGATTCGTTTCCTGCAAGTCGCTCACACCCTCACCGTTCATCACGGCGCCCTGGCCTACCTGCTCGGCGTCAACGCACTACGTGCCTCTGAGGCGGCCGCGGTGCGGATCGAGGACTACGCCGAGACGCTGCGCGGCCACCGGGTCCTGCGCCTAGTAGGAAAGGGCAACAAGCCGGCCACGATGCCCGTGACCGTCCCCGTGCTCCGAGTGCTCGAGGCATGTCGGGGCGGACGAACCGAGGGCCCGCTGATCCTGCGACCAGTCTCATGCAATCCAATCGACCGACGCGATGCTTACCGGATGGTCGCCCGCATCGCGGAGGCCGCAGGCATCCCCAGACACATCAGCCCGCACTCGCTGCGGCACGCAGCGATCACCAACGCCCTGGACGCTGGTGTCCCGCTGCGCGATGCGCAGATCCTCGCTCGGCACGCGGACCCTCGGACAACCGAGCACTATGACCGCGCCCGCGGGAACCTCGACCGTCACGGGGTCCACTTCCTTACCGCTTACGTCGCCGGCGTCTAACCGCCATCCGGCACCACGGCGAGGCCGCCATCGCGTGAACTCCGCCCAGATTGCAGCGCCTCGGTGGCCGCCTCGTCGTTGCCGCGAGTGGCCGGGCGTTCTGTCATCGGATCGCGCAGCAGCCCGACTTCGATGCTGTATAGGTCGCCCTGGAAGTCGACGTCGGCCTGGGTGTCCCAACCGTGGGACGGGGGCGCGGTGCCATGCGAGCCGCCGGTCGGACCGCTCCGCCGAACCCCTTGTGTTTGCACTTTTACGGCAGAGTGCAATACTTGCACTTGTGAGCGAAAGTGCAATGTCTGCGACTCGTCGACGTACGGCGGCTCGCATCGTCCGCTCCGCGCAGGACCTGACGGAGGAGCGGGGGCTGGACGGCTTCACCATGGACGAGGTCGCCGCCGCCGCCGGCGTCTCCCGCCGCACGCTGTTCAACTACGTCGATGGCAAGCTCGACGCGGTACTTGGTGCTCCTCCCACACCGAACCCGGCCCGATTGGACGAGTTCCGCGCGGGCGGCCCCACGGGGCGTCTCGCCGACGACGTACGAGCCGTGCTCACCCCGGTGCTGCAGAGCAAGGGCGTCGCGCCGGAGGACTGGCAACGTTTGCGGCGCCTGATCGCTTCCGAAGCTCGTCTGCACAAGGCAATGCACGACAAGTTCGCCGTGGTCGCGGGGTACTTCACCGACGCGATCCTGGAGCGCGAGGACGGTTTCGACGAGCTTCGTGCGCGCGCCGCTGCGACGGTGATCCTGGCGCTGTTCGACCTCGCCCTCGATGCGTATGTCGAGGATCCGACGTCGAGTTTCGCCGCCTGCTATCTGGCTGCCTTCGATGGCGCAGAGGCGCTCTTCGACTAGCCCGCCGACACCCCACCACCTCCATCTCGTCCGCACGTCCAATGGCGTCGCGGCGCTGATCAGCACACCCAGTTCCCGCTCGTCGGTGCGCCGACACACACGCTTGGAGATCCCCCGATGGCTTCGATCTTGTACCGGCTCGGCCGAACGGCCTTCCGACGATGGCCCCTGGTCCTGCTCGCCTGGGCGCTCGCCCTGACCGGCGTCGCGACCGTCGCGGCCACCATGTCCCAGCCGATGACCGACCAGTTCTCCATCCCCGGCATCCCCTCGGAGACGGCCACCGAACTGCAGCAGGAGCTGTTCCCCGGATCAGGCAGCGCCATCGACGAGGCGGCAGTGTCGATCGTCGTGGCCGCGCCTGAGGGCGAGAAGCTGGCCGACGACCCGTACGCCGACCGCATCGCTGCCCTGGTCAGCGACCTCGAGCAGGTGCCACAGATGCCGACCGAGCCGCTTGCCGGCCCGGTCGAAGCGTCGGCGGCGATGGAGCAGCAGATCGTCGACATGGCCGTCCAGCGCGCCGAGCAGTCCGGCGGTGACGTCGAGGCCGCCCGCGCGAGAGCACAGGAGAACGCGACCGCTCTCTCCCCGCTCTCCGAGGACGGTCGGGTGGGAATCATCGATTTCGCCTTCGACGTTGAGACCACCACCGACGTCGAGCCAGAGACCCGCGAGCAGGTCCTCGACGCGATCGACGACGCTCGTGGCAACGGGCTGCAGGTCGAGGTCACCGGCTCCGGCATGGAGGCCGGCCCCGGCGGCGACGAGGGCGGCGTCAGCACCGAGCTCATCGGTGTCGGCATCGCGCTGATCGTGCTCGCCTTCACCTTCGGCTCCCTGGTCGCCGCCGGCCTGCCGATCCTGACCGCCGGCCTCGGAGTCGGGCTCGGCGTCACCGGCATCACCGCAATGACCGCGTTCACCGAGCTGGACTCCAGCACCCCGCTGCTGGCCACCATGATCGGGCTCGGCGTCGGCATCGACTACGCCCTGTTCATCCTCGCCCGCTACCGCACCGAGCTCGAGCACACCGACGACCGGGCCGGGGCCATGGGCACCGCCGTCGGCACCGCAGGCTCAGCGGTCGTGTTCGCCGGCCTCACCGTCGTCATCGCCCTGGCGGCGCTCAGCCTGACCGGCATCCCGTTCCTGGCCGCGATGGGCTGGGGCGCCGCAGCCACGGTGGTCATCGCCGTGCTGGTCGCCCTCACCCTCATCCCCGCTGTCGCCGGCATCTTGAAGTCCAAGACCTTCGCGCTCCGGTTCCGCCGCACCACCCCCAAGCACGACGCGTCCGGCAAGGTCGACAATGGCGGCACCCGATGGGCGCGCATGGTCGGCCGCGCACCCTGGGCGTTCGCCGCGGTCGTCGTCGTCGCGCTCGGAGCGCTCGCCATCCCCGCCGCCGACATGCACCTGGCCTTCCCCTCCGACTCCACCGCCGCCACCGACACCACCCAGCGCAAGGCCGCCGACCTGGTCAACGACGCGTTCGGCGAGGGCCGCCTGGCCCCGATGCTGACCGTCATCGACGGCCGGGACGTCCCCGAGCAGGAACGCCCGGCCGCGTACCAGCAGGTCGTCACCTGGGCCAGCGAGCACGAGGGCGTGGCCAACGCCCAGCTCGGTGTGATGAACACCGACGGCACCGGCGCCCTCGTCCTGATCACCCCGACCCACGGGCCCGACGACACCGCCACCGAGGACCTTCTCGACGACCTGCGCGCCACACAGCAAGACATCGAGGCCCAGACCGACACCACCATCGGGATCACCGGCCTGACCGCGATCCAGACCGACGTCTCCCAGCAGCTCTCCGACGCGCTTCCGCTCTACCTCAGCGTCGTCATCGGGCTGGCGTTCCTGATCCTGATGATCGTCTTCCGATCCATCCTGGTCCCGCTGACCGCCACCCTCGGTTTCCTGCTCTCGGTGATGGCCACCCTCGGCGCCACCGTCGCGATCTTCCAAGAAGGCACCTTCGGCCTCTTCGCCGGACAGCCGATCATCCCCTTCATCCCGATCTTCCTGATCGGGCTGGTCTTCGGCCTCGCCATGGACTACCAGGTATTCCTCGTCACCCGGATCCGCGAAGCCCACGTGCACGGCGCCTCCTACCGCGAGGCCGTCGTCGACGGCTTCCGCAACAGCGCCCGCGTCGTCACCGCAGCCGCACTGATCATGATCTCCGTCTTCGGCGGCTTCATGTTCCTGCCCGAACCGATCCTGCAGTCCATGGGCTTCGCGCTCGCCGCCGCCGTCTTCTTCGAGGCCTTCGTGGTCCGCATGTGCCTCATCCCCGCCCTCATGTACCTGATGGGCGAGAAGGCCTGGTGGCTCCCGAACTGGCTGGACCGGATCCTGCCCAACATCGACGTCGAAGGCGAGACCCTCCACCGCCCCCACCTCGCCGATCACTACCGCGACGCCGCCGACCAGCAGACCAGCGAACCCGCCACCAGCGCCTGAGTGCAGGCACCTCGAACTCGACCACCGGTCCCTACGCACCACAAGGAGCGTCAATGAGCACCACACCACAGCCCGTCAAAGCCGCGCGGGCCTCCGACAAACTCGACCGCAACGTCATCATCACCGGCCTGGTCATCGTGGCCGGCATGATCATGGTCGTCCTCGACACCACGATCGTAAACGTCGCCCTCGACTCCCTCAGCGCGGAACTCGACGCCACCCTGTCCCAGACCCAGTGGGTGGTCACCGGATACATGCTCGCCGTGGCCATGGTCATCCCGATCACCGGCTGGGCCATGGACAAGTTCGGCACGAAGCCAACGTGGATCACCGCCCTGACACTGTTCGTGGCCGGCTCCGCACTGTGCGCGCTGGCCTGGAACATCGAGAGCCTCACCGTCTTCCGCATCCTCCAAGGCCTCGGCGGCGGCATGCTGCTCCCGGCCGGACAGGCAATGATCGTCCGCGCCGCCGGCCCCGAGCGGATGGGCCGCGCAATGGCTATCCTCGGCGTACCGATGCTGCTCGGCCCGGTCTTCGGCCCGATGCTCGGCGGCTACCTGGTCGAGTACACCAGCTGGCACTGGATCTTCATCGTCAACGTCCCCATCGGCGCCCTCGCCATCGCGCTCGCCGTCTGGAAGCTCCCCTCCGGTGACGCGCTCGCCGGGACCGGCGGCGACGCCGGCCGGCTCGACACCCGCGGCCTGGTCCTGCTCTCGGGCAGCTTCGCCGCCCTGCTCTACGGCCTCTCCCAGGCCAGCACCCACGGCGGCTTCAGCGACCCGAACGTCTACGGCTGGCTCATCGGCGGCGTGATCGGCCTGGCGCTCTACGTCTGGCACAGCCTCGTTCGCGGAACCGCCTCGATCATCGACGTGCGCCTGTTCACCAACAGGCTGTTCTCCAGCGGCTCCATCGCGGTCTTCCTCGTCGCCGTCGGCCTCTTCGGCGGCATGCTCCTGCTCCCGCTCTACTACCAAAGCGTCCGCGGCGAGGGCGCATTTACCGCTGGTCTGCTGCTGGCCCCCCAGGGCCTGGGCGCGATCGTCGCCATGGTCATCGGCGGCCGACTCACCGACCGCATCGGCGCCGGCTACGTCGTGCCCGTCGGCGTGGTGATCGCACTGATCGGCACCTACCCCTTCACCCAGATCGGCATCGACACCTCCTACACCTGGCTCAGCATCGCCCTGTTCGTGCGCGGCATGGGCCTGGGCGCCGTCATGATGCCGACCATCTCGGCCTCCTACACCAAACTCGCCAAGGAATCGGTCTCCCGGGCGGCGCCGACGATCTCCGCCATCCAGCAGATCGGCGGCAGCCTCGGCGCAGCACTCCTCGTCACTGCTCTGACCGGGCACCTCACCGGCCTCATGTCCGACCAGGGCCTGCAGTCCGCCGGCGGCGGCGCCGACCAACTCAGCGGCATCCCCGCCGATGCCATGCCCATCGTCGGCCCCATGCTCGCCGACTCCTTCGGCTTCGCGTTCTGGGTCGCGTTCGGCCTCACCGCCGCCATCCTCATCCCCGCCCTCGCACTCCCCCGCCACCGGCACGGACGCCCCGAAACGACCGAGACCAGCGGCGCCGCAGCCGCAGCCGCGCTCTAAGCACCGGCCCCTCTGCCACGAAAAGGAACCCAACCCATGAAGATCGTCATCATCGGCGCCACCGGCAAGACCGGAACCGAGCTCACCACCCAAGCGCTGGCCGCCGGACACACCGTCGTCGCCTACGTACGCCGTCCCGAAGCCATCGCCCCAACACCAGGGATCACCGTCGTCGGAGGACAACTCGACGACTCCAACCGGCTCGAAGCAGCCCTCGAAGGCTGTGACGCCGTCATCGTCACCCTCGGCCCCAAGATCAGCGACCGCAACAAGCCGCTGCTGTCCTTCGCCATACCAGCCGTCATCACTGCCGCCCAGCAGGCCGGGGTCAAGCGCATCGTGGTGCTCTCAGCACTCGGCGTCGGCGCCACCATGGCCAACACTCGCTACCCCTACCGCCTCGGCGCCAAGACCTTCCTCAAGGGCAACTTCGCCGACCACCACGCCGGCGAGTCCCACCTCAACGACAGCGAACTCGACTGGACCACCATCCACCCCGGACCGTTGTTCAACGCCGAGCAAACCCCACAACCGACCATCGTCGACGCCGCCACCGGAAAGAAGATGCCCGGTTCGCCCCGCACCATGCGCGCCGACGTCGCCGCCACCATCCTCGGCATGCTCGACGAGCCCACCACCTACGGCAAGCAGATGCTCGTAACCTCCGCGACCGTGCGGTGATCCTCGCCCGATAACCGACGAACGGGCCGACGCGACCCCGGTGGCTATGGCCCCCTCGGCGCGGCGGCTCGTTCCCCGGCGTCCGACAACCACGCTGCTCGACTCTCACACAGAGCCGTGTCTCTAAGGCACCACTACCCCACCAATGGATGTCTTGCCACCCGCGTCACTCCGCCGCCAGGGCAGCATCTACGGTGCCGGGCGCGGTCGAGTGCGCGCTGCCCTGTCAGCCTCGGTCATGCGCGCCTGGACCATGGTGGATTGTCCGGCGTCGAAGTAAATGGCGCGGCGGCGTTCGAGGCCTCGGACGTACCACCACGGTGGGGTGAGGTTGGACTTGCGTCGATTGTGCGGCTGGCAGAGTGCTTGCCCGTTCGTCGCGATCGTGGCGCCGCCCTTGGACCACGGGTAGATGTGATCAGCCTCGGTGGCCGGACGCGAGCATCGTCCCCAGGCGAACATGGCAGGTGCTTCACAGCGGCCGCCGGCACGCGTCATCACGAGCAGCCGGTTCTGGTGCTTGAACGTTCGCCAGGGGTCGCGGCGGGTCCATCTCCTGGGCCCGCGCCCGGGTAGTGGCGCTGTGAGGGCGATGTACAAGACGCCGGCGAGAACGATCAACGGTAGCCAGGGTTCGATGCCCTGCCATAGTGCTTCGAGCCCGGTGCCGATCGCGTCGGTGATGGCTTCGTCGTTACCCGTCATGTTCTGCCAGTTCGAGCCCGACATGCGGCCCAGCGTGGCCACGCAGGTGACGTGGGCTGACTCGGTTACGCCCGCGGACGAAAGCCATCGCTAGAGACATCTATCTCCCCACTCCCTGGTTGCCGTCGGCATCGTCGCACTTCGCGCGCAGCGGTTCAGACGAATGAACTAACCCGCATGCCGGCTTCTGGGGCGTCGGCTCCACCTGCAGGAGGAGCGAGGAGGTGACCCATGTTCATTCCGAAGGGTCAGGGATCGGACCGTGCAGCGAAGCTGGATGCTCTTCAGGAGCGGCTGAGTGCCGCGGTGGCGGATCTGGTGAGCAGCGAGGACTGGAGGCGCGCGCTCGAGTTCGCTGCCCGGTTCCGCGCCAGGTCGTTCAACAACACCCTGCTGGTCTATGCCCAGCACGCGGCGGCGTACCAGTCGGGGCGGGTGCCTGAGCCGGTGCCGTCGTACGTCGCGGGGTTCAAGCAGTGGCGGACGCTCGGGCGGACGGTGGATCGGGGCCAATCTGGCTATCAGATCCTCGCGCCGGTCACCGCGCGGTTCGCGTCTAGGCAGCCGGAGGCGGACGGATCGTGGCGTCGGCTCGGCCGCAGTGAGAGAGCCCAGCCTGGCGAGACTGTGCGGTCGAAACTCGTCGGGCTCCGCCCCGCCTACGTCTGGGACGTCTCACAGACAAGCGGAGAACCGATCCCGACCCGGCCGACGCCGCGCGTCCTGAAGGGCTCCTCGCCGGACGGTCTCCTGGCGGGCCTGGCGGATCAGATCGCCACTGCCGGCTTCGAGCTCCGCCGGGTGCCGGACGCGCGAACGATCCACGGAGCCAACGGCCTCACCGACTACACCGACCGCGCCGTCTCGGTCCGCACCGACATGGACCCGGCCGCCCAAGCCAAGACCATGGCCCACGAACTCGCCCACGTTTTGCTCCACGGACCCGACAACGAAGACGGGCTGTCGCATCGCGGGACGGCCGAGGTTGAAGCCGAGGGCGTCGCACTGATGATCGGCGCCGCTCACGGCATGGACACCTCGGACTACACCATCCCCTACGTCGCGACCTGGGCGGAGACCGTGCCCGATAAGACGCCGGTCGAAGCAGTTCAAGCCACCGCCGAGAGGGTGCGTAAGACCGCCGTCCAGATCCTCGATGCCCTCGACACACTCCAGGCCGGCGGCGGCGACCCGCCCGGTCTCGACCGCCACCTCCCGCTCACCCCGCCCCGGACCGGCCGCACCACAACCGCAACCGTCGCGAGCTCGCCCGGAGTGGTCGCGCTGTGAGGGCCCGCGCGAAGCGACCGTCGGTACCGGTCGTGCTCCCCCACGTGGAGATCACCATCAACGAGACCGGCCACGTCACAGTCGCCCTCGACGACGAGCCGTACAGCGACAACCTGGAGCTCGACCGTTCGGGCATCCAGCGAGTCATCAATGACGTCACCGCGGACCACGGGCCCGTCCGGGTTCACATCACGGAATACGACGGCAGCGAGTTCACCGACGTCGCACTCCCCGACGCCAAACCAACCGACAACACCGACCCGTCGAGCCACAACACTCCGCACGAGTTCCCGCTACCGCCGTCCGAGCTCGCAGCACACCCGATGACGGCCGGGATCACCGGAACCGGACTCCAGCCCGACGAGGAAGTGCACCTTGCCTTGGTCGTCGCCAGCCACACCGCCGACACCGACGGCACGGTCGAGGTGCGGCTCCCACCCGCGGTCCTCCGCAGGACCGGTGTGCAGCTCCTGCTGGTCGGCGCAACCTCGGGCCACACAGTCGTCTGTGGCTCATGAGCGCGCGCAGCGGCACCGCCAGCGACCACCTCACCAACCTCGCGCTCACAGGGACCGGATTCCTCGGCATGCTGGTCCTGCTGCTCCACGCCGCGGGGAGGGCGACGGCATGGCTCACCGGCCGACCCCAGCCCAGCCGCGGGCTCGCTAGTGCAGCGGCCGTCCTTGCAGATCCCGCCGCACCCGGTACCGCTCTGGGCACGCCCGAACTCTCCCCGATCGTGTACTGGCTGGTCGTCCTCGCGGGGGTCCTGGCAATCACCGCGTTGGGTGTCGTGACCTGGCGACTCCTCGCCCGAGCAAGACAGGATCGGTCGCGTGATCCGCGCCGACTGCACGGGACCGCGATGCGCCGCGACGTCGTACACACCGCGTCGACGAAAGCCCTGCTCAAGCGCGCCCCCACGCTGCGCCCCAGCCTGGACCATCCACGGCCGACCGACCTCGGCTACCGACTCGGAAGCGCCCACGGGCTCGGAGTGTGGTCCTCGGTCGAGGACTCGACCCTCATCCTCGGCCCACCCAGGTCCGGCAAGGGGCTCCATCTGGTCATCAACGCCATTCTCGACGCCCCCGGACCAGTGGTCACCACCTCCACCCGTCCCGACAACCTCCAGGCCACGCTCCAAGCGCGGCGAGAACGGGGGCCGGTCGCCGTCTTCGATCCCCAGCACCTCGCCGGCGACACCCCGGCAGGCCTGCGCTGGTCACCCATCCGCGGGTGCGAAGACCCGCTGACCGCGATGATCCGTGCCACCGGCCTCGCCTCCGCCACCGGCCTCGGCAAAGGCGGCGTCGAGTCCGGCAGCTTCTGGGAAGGCAAGACCCGCACCGCCCTCCAAGCACTCCTGCACGCCGCGGCACTCGGCCAACGCAGCCCCCGCGAGCTCTTCGACTGGACCCTCAACCCCACCGCCGCCGCCGACGCCGTCTCGATCCTCGCCGGACACCCCGATGCAGCACCCGGTTGGAGCGATGCGCTCGAATCGATGGTCCACGCCGATCCCCGTACCCGCGACTCCATCTGGATGGGCGTCTCCCTCGCGCTCGCCAGCCTCGCCGACCCCCGGGTCCTCGACGCCGTCACCCCCACACCCGACGAAGCCTTCGACCCCCACGAGTTCCTCACCAACAACGGCACGCTCTACCTACTCGCAACCGGCGCCGGAGCAGGCGCGTCCTGGTCCCTGGTCGCGGCATTCATCGAAGACATCGTCGAGGCCGCCCGACGACGTGCAGCCGCATCCCCCGGCGCACGACTCGACCCACCACTGCTGACGGCCCTCGACGAGATCGGAAACCTCGCGCCACTCCCCTCACTACCCGTCCTGATGGCCGAGGGCGGAGGCACCGGAATCACCACCATGCCCGTCCTGCAATCCCTCGCCCAAGCACGCGACAAATGGGGAGACCACGCCGCCAACGCCATCTGGGACGCCGCCATCGTCAAGATCATCCTCGGCGGCTCCAGCAGCACTCGAGACCTGCAAGACCTCTCCACCCTCATCGGTGAACGCGACGAACCCACCGACTCGACCACGACCGGGGACCGCGGAACGCGGTCGCACCAACGCTCGGTGCGCCGAGTGCCGATCATGACACCCGAGACGATCCGCACCCTGCCCTTCGGCACGGGACTGACGTTGCTGCGGAGTGCGCCACCGGTCGTCATGACGCTGAAGCCGTGCACGGAGCGAGCGGTGAAGTCGGCGCAGAGTGCCCGCTGGTCGCCGCGACGCAGCGGTCGCAAGAGAGCCGGTACGGCGTGAGCGGCGCGAGTGCGACAGGAACGGGATCGACCCGCGACTAATCGCTCCAGACGCCGCGATCGCAGCCGCCCTCCTCGCCCTCGTCGCCGTCGTGGCCAGCACGCAGCCCCAGGTACATCAAGAACCCCGCTAGCGCGGACCCGGTGATCGCAGCCAAGAGCGCGAGCGGAGCCGCCGGGCCGTCGTCCAGGATGAACGCCACAAAGAACGCGACAGACACCAGCAACACCACCGCGCCGCCTCGGACCAGGCGGCGCCGCGGGTCAGGACCCCGGTGGCGTATCGCGCTCATAGGGGTCACGACTCGCATGCAATGCCGTCGCCGTCGGCGTCCAGGCCGTGCGGATCATCGCCGGTTACCGAGACAGGGCCGTCCACGTCGGGGCAGTTGAGGTCGGGCGGGTAGGGGGCCACGCACGGGGCATAGCCTGGCGCGCAGTTGCCGCCGGGGCTCTTTGGCTTCGGGGTCTTCTTCGGTTGCGCGGGTGCGAGCGGCGTGTCCGTTCCGCCGCACTTCTTCCAGAGTCCCTTGTCGGCACGGCGCGCGACTCGCTCAGCGAGCCGGTAGCGGGTCTGGCGCTTGTAGGCGGTGTCGTAGGTGTATTCGATGGCGTTGCCGCGCTGGATCTGGACCAGCCCGAAGTCTCCGATCCCGGGCCGCACCACGTAGGCCAGCAGGCGATCGTAGGCGTCACGACGTCCTTGGCTGGCATCGAACACCAACGCGACCTTCTTGCCATCGAGGAGCCGTTTCGCGGTGTCGCTTGCCTCTTCACCCCAACACTCGTCCGGCGTGTTCGGGTCGACGGTCTCGGGGGTGTCGATGCCGATGATCCTGATGGACTCATCCCTGCCGCGGTACCGCACCGTGATCGTGTCACCGTCGGCCACGCTGACCACCGGGTAGAGACGGACCTGCTTCGGCTCCTCAGTCTCGGTGGTCTCGGAGTCCGTGGCCGCTTCCTCGCTCGCGTCCTCAGACTCCGAAGCACCCTGAGGGGCCTCCGAGACAGACGGACTATCCGAACCCGCACTGTCCAGCTCTGCCCCATCCTCGGGTGCGGCACAGCCCCAAAGCGCACCGACCGCGACTGCGGTCACCACCGCGCTCAGCCACCGCACCGACCTGCTCGTCCGACGCATCTGGTCTCCTCTCCCCCAACGCTCGCGCCGAGTCTGCCGCGTCGAACGGCCGCTCGTACCCGGAACGACGACTTCCATCACGCCGTTGAGACAGTGCGTACAGGCCACCGGCTGACACGTGGCCGCTCGCCCGGCCGCCGTTTGCGGCCCGGAGGGTTCCGCCCTCCCGGACACCCCCTGTGGGCTGGGGAGAGATCCGCACCTGACTTCACCAGCGGATGCCAGCCCCGGCAGCCCGCGTCACCCCTGGGAGCAGTCCGTGTCGATCCCCACGCAGTTGAGCCTGGCCGGGTTCATCGCCACCCCGCCGGAGATCCACTTCACCGAGTCCGGCACCGCTCGCGTGCATGCCCGCGTCGGGTGCGAGCACTACCGCAAAGAAGCCGACGGGTCCTTGACCCGGCTCGACCCGACCTTCCACGATCTCGTCGTCTTCGGCGACACCGCCCTCAAGGCCTACGAACGATTCCGCAAAGGCGACGCCTTCCTCGCCACCGGCTACGTCCACGAATACGAGGTCCCCGCCGGCGACACCACCCGGATCACGGAACAGTTCGTCGCCCGCAGGATCGGGCACGACACCGTCCGCACCCGATACGACGTCCAGCGGCGGCCTGCCGTCGAGCCCACCGGCCCACTCCCCGCGCCGGCGATGTCAGCTCAACAGCCTGCCGACCAGACACCGACCGTCCGGGTCTGAGCGTGACCTCCACGGCGACCCCGCCCGCGGGGTACCGACCGGACGAGTCTCAGATTCCGGTCAGCCCGGTCAACTGGCTTACCCTCGCCCCGGACGACGCACGGAACGAGCTCGTCGATCTCGACCGGTGGGTCACGTTCATCCGCACCACCTACGGCTTGCCACCCACGATCGTGCCGCCGCTGTGGCACCGCCACGACGAACTGATCTGGGAGCTCTCCGCGCTCCACCAGCACTGGCTCAACTGCTACGCCCCGGACGCATCCCTGTCCGCACCGCTCGGCTGGCACCACGACTTCGCGATCGTCCGCGCCCGGTTACGGGACTGGGTCGCCATCAACGGAACCCGCCTGGACCGCGACCGGCCCACCCGAGTCACGACCTGGCCCGGCGAGCCCACCGCACCCGCGAGCGGCGAGGTCACCATTACCGACCGCGACCAGGACTTCCAGGCCTTCCTCGCCGAGGACCATGCGCAACGCCTCGCCCGCGCCCAAACCTGGCACTGAACCACCCGAGCCAGGCCCCACTCCACAGCACCCGGCACACCAAGCCGCACGCCGGCCGCTGGTTGCCGACGCTGAGACACGCCCCCACCGAACGGAACCCTTCATGTTGATCGCCACCGCGGCCGCGATTGCCGGAGCGAGGACCTACCTCGCAGCACTCGCCGACACCGCCACCACCCTCGAAGCATCCCTGGCCTACGAGCTGACCCTGCTGTGTCTCGACACCGCCTACGCCGACGACGTGCCAGCCATCGACCCCACGTTCGACCCACCCGAGACAGACACTCTCCACTCCATCGCGGCCGCCGCCATCAGCAACCTGGCCTCCCACGGACTCGACCCGCTCCAAGTCGAACTGCTCCGCGCGATGCTCGACGACGCCCGCACCCAAGACCAGCAAGGCGCGCCCTGATGTACGGCGAAACCGGCGCCATGCTCCGCACCGAGCTCACCGGCCTGCTGCAACAGCACCGCGTCCGGCACCACCTCAAACCAGCCGAACGGGCCGAACCCGACACCAGCGCCAGCGCCGGCGACGAGATCGCTCAGGCCGCCGGTCAGATCCTGCGCTACCGGCTCTCGGTACTGACCTGGTGCATCCAAGCCTGCACCGCCGCCCAACCCCTGGCCTTCAGCAACCAGCCACCGACCCAGACCAACCCGTTCGACGCAGACCCCTCAGCAGGCGGGGTCCTCCAGCCACTCCTCAACCTGCTGCGCGAGACCCGCGATCACCAGGACATGACGCTGCCCACCCTCGAGGAACTCACCACGCCCCACGCCGTACCGCTGGTGGAGCGCTGGCGCACCGCCGCCAAAGCAGCCGCCCTCGCCGAACACGACATCGGCAGCACCACCACCCACGGCACCCTCACCACACCCCAAGCCCAAGCCCTCGTCGGAGACGTCGCCACGATCACCCAGGCACTCGTCGTCCTCGACCGTCGCTACCACCTCCTCCCCGGCTGGCAGCCCCTCACCCATCCCCAACGACTCGGATGGGCCACCCTCGCAGCCGCGCTGGACACCGGACTCGGACAACCCGACTACACCATCGACACCCTCGGCTGGCGCCCCCTCGCCCGCGCCATGCGCGGACCCGTCAAGCCCGGCGTCCTCGGCGTACTCCAAGCCGAGCACAACCTGCTCCACGCCCTCAAAGCGCTCCCCACCGCCACCGACCTACGCCTCATCGTCGACTCCCAACGCCGCATCTCCACCACACTCGCCAACCTCTCCGAACCCGTCGACCAACACCTCCACGCCGCCTTCACCCAACGTGCCGGCACCTACACCGACCTCCACCGCGCACTCCGCGACATCGGCGGCCTCCTCGGCCACGGCAGCGCAGCCGTCGCCCAAGCCGCCACCCTCGCCGCCCGCACCAAGGAACTCACCGGCAACGAGATCGTCGAACCGCGCCGGCTCGCCGCGTTCCACGTCCTCTTCACCCGCGTCGACACCCGCATCGCCGAGATCGTCGAACAAGCAGTCAACGGCGGCACCTTCCTCCAACGCGTCACCCTCCCCCGCCTCGAGAACACCGGCGGACCCGTCCACCACCTCCGCGAGCGCTACACCCCCATCACCGACCCAACCAAGGTCGAGGCCATCACCATCGTCCGCAACCAGCTCCGGCCCGAACGCGCGGCGCCTCGAACAACTGCCAACCAAGACCCCAGCCGACCGGCCCTCCACACCGCGCTCAATCACCGGACCGGTGACGTGCCCGCGCCGAGGCTCCATCAGTAGGGCGCAGAGCGAGGCGCGCGCACCGACTACGCCGGGT
Source organism: Nocardioides sp. BGMRC 2183 (assembly GCA_008123405.1). GTDB lineage: Bacteria > Actinomycetota > Actinomycetes > Propionibacteriales > Nocardioidaceae > Nocardioides. The sequence continues at coordinate 121,513 of VSSA01000005.1, read as the reverse complement.
GGGCACGCTGTCGTTAGGCAACCTGCTCATCCGACTCGGCGGAGTCGAGCAGGTCCAGGAGATCCTCCTCGGCGTCGTCCGCCGGCTGCTTGAGCAGGGCACCGTCCGGGTTGACCGAGCGCAGTGTGCGCTCGAGGACGTTCGCGGGCCTGAAGTCGATCGTCTGGTCGGGTTCGATGTAGTGGCCTTCGGTGATCGCGGTCGAGGTGTGGCCCAGATGAAGGGCTGCGGCGTCGACGCCGAGACCGCGGGCGATGACGGTGGCGCCGGTGCGGCGGTACCAGCGTGGTGAGATGCCCGAATGCTCAAGCCCGGCCAGCTCCAAGAAGGCGCGGAACGTGCGGCGGAAGTTGGCCATCGTCAGCGGCCCACCATGGCGATTGTGGAAGATGGTCCACTCCCGCTGTTCCGGCGTCATCAGACTGAGGCGACGCCGGATCACTTTGGCCGCGAACTCCGGAACGGGGATCTGGCGGACCGAGGCGTCGGTCTTCGGGCGATCTTGGCGGAAGGTGCCCTCGCCCTTCCGGAGCACGACGGTGCCCCGCACGTGCACAATCATCCCGTTTCTGCCGTCGTAGACGTCCAGTGGACGCAGGGCGAGGACCTCGCCGGGCCGCATGCCGGTGCCGAGCAGGATCTCGATGGCGTCTCGCACCTTGTCATCGGGCTTGGGGCCCTTGGTGTCCGGACCAGTGCGCCAGCGAGCGGCGGCCGACCGGATCGCGGCGATCTGTTCCAGCGTCAGCGCCTGGGGTGATCCCTTGGGCTTTCGCAGCTGCGAGGTCCCCTCGACTGGGTTCCGCCCGATCGCGTCGTGGCGCAGCGCGAAGCCGAAGAGCTGGTTGAGCAGGGTGCGCGAGTGTTTGGCACGCGAGTACGACACCTCGGCTTCACGCTTGAGGAAGACCTCAACGCGACCGGTGGTGATCTCACCGAGCGTGTAGTGCTCGAAGAACGGCCGCACGTGCAGACGCAGGTCGTCGCGGTAATTGTCCTTGGTGCCCTCCGAGATGTCGCGACCCGCGAGGTCGGACAGCCACAGCTCGGCCAGATCGGTGAACGGGCTACGCAGGTCGAGGACTCCACCCTGCCCGTAACCGGGACGGTTGAGGAGCCGCTCCTTGAGGTCGGCGACGGCCTTGTTCCGGGTAGCTGCTGTTGCCTTGACCTCGCGCAGCAGGCCGTCCGCGTCCCGGAAGCGGGCGTGGGCCATGTAGCGGCGGGCACCCTTGCGGCGGACGTTGATCGAGCCGAAGGTGCCGATCGCGGTGCGGGGCCGCCCACTCATCGTCGACCACTTCCCGGATGGCGCTCGAGGTCCTCTTCCTCGAGTCGATGCAGCCAGGCCTCGATCTCTGAGTGGCGGAACCGCAGGTGCCGGCCGACGCGGAAGCCAACAGGCCCACGGTCCTGGCTGCGCAGGTCGTAGAGCGTCTGGATGCCGACGCCGAGGAGCTCTGCCAACTCCTTCAGCGAGAAGGTCGGCTCGAAGCCGTCCCTGACGATGACGCCGTCGGGGTCCTCCTCGCTCTCGACGGTTGGGGCGGGCCGGGTGTGTGGGATGGCGTGGGCGTTCATGCAGGCTAGGTGCGTGAAGCGCGCCGAACGGCGGCGAGAGCGAGCGAGCTGACTCGCTGTGGAGTCGAAACCGCGCGGATAAGTGCGACATTTCTGCGACCGTGGCATGGTCATCCTCTCGGTGAGGACCCAGCGCGTCTCCGGTCGAACGAAAGAATCCGCAGGCCAGAAGCGGTTTTCGCTTCCGCCCTGCGGACCCGTTGGTGGAGCTGAGGGGACTCGAACCCCTGACCCTCTGCATGCCATGCAGATGCGCTACCAGCTGCGCCACAGCCCCGTGCTCGCTGCCCTTGCGGACAACGACGTGAATACTAGCCAACACCTCCACGAAGACCGAAATCGGGGTCGCCTGGCGGCAGGAGTCAGAACGGCAGGTCGTAGCCGGCCAATCGCCAGCGCCCGCCTGACTCCTCCAGCACGACCCGGCCGCAGTTGCTCAGGCCCTTGAGGTCCCCGGCGGCGCCCAGCGGCCAGCCGAGGAGGGCGACGGTGCCGATCTTGATGGCGGCGCCGTGGGAGACCACGACAGCGGTCTCGTCGGCGCCGAGCGCAGTGGCGACGTCGTCGAGCGCCGCGCGATACCGATCGCCGACGTCGTCGGGGCGCTCCGCGCCGGGGATCGCGCGCCAGTCGCCGGCACGGAACCGGGCGAACTCCTCCGGCGCGAGCGCGGCGTACTCGGCGTGGGTCAGCCCCTGCCGCTCCCCCAGGTGGAACTCCCGCACCCGGGCGTCGTACGACGGCACCAGACCGCTCGCCTCCGCCACCGTCTCCGCGGTGGCACGTGCCCGCGCGAGGTCGGAGGAGACCAGCAGGCTCGGTCGCATCGACGCGACCACCGGGGCCACCGTCTTGGCCTGCAACTGCCCGGTCTCGTCGAGCTCGGCGTCGAGCTGACCCTGGATCCGGTGCTGGGCGTTCCACGCCGTCTGCCCGTGGCGCAGCAGGACGATTCGACGCGGCATCCTCAGCCTTCGGTCGAACCGGAGCCCGGTCCTGCGGAGCCCGGTCCTGCGGGGCCGTGCACCTCGGCGGGCAGCTCGATCGCGGGGCAGTCGCGCCAGAGCCGCTCGAGTGCGTAGTACTCCCTCTCCTCGGAGTGCTGGACGTGGACCACGATCTCGCCGTAGTCGAGCAGCACCCACCGGCCGTCCTGGTGTCCCTCGCGGCGGATCGGCTTGGCGTCGGCCTCGCGCAGCTTGTCCTCGATCTCCTCCACGATCGCCTTGACCTGGCGGTCGTTGGCACCCGTGGCCAGGAGGAACGCGTCGGTGATAGCGAGCTGCTCGCTGACGTCGAAGGCCACCAGGTCGGTGGCCAGCTTGTCCGAAGCCGCCAGCGCGGCGATCCGGATCAGGCCGACGGCGTGGTCGGTGGCGGTCATGCGTCTCCTGACTGGCGGCGCTGCCCGCCGCCGACTGCCTCGTCGGCGGGACGGTAGAGCCGGTGCTTGGTGATGTACTGGACGACGCCGTCGGGCACCAGGTACCAGACGGGCTGCCCCTGGGCCTGGCGGGTGCGGCAGTCGGTGGAGGAGATGGCGAGCGCCGGGACCTCGAGCATCGTGACACGGTCCGACGGCAGCTCCGACAGCGTGCCCGGATCCATCTCCGCGCCGGGGCGCGTGCACCCGACGAAGTGGGCGAGGTCGAAGAGCTCGTCGGCGTCGCGCCAGCTGAAGATGTCGGTCAGCGCGTCCGCGCCGGTGATGAAGAAGAGGTCGGCATCGGGCCGCTGGGCGCGCAGGTCGCGCAGGGTGTCGGTGGTGTAGGTGGGCCCGTCCCGGTCGATGTCGACCCGGCTGACCGTGAAGCGGGGGTTCGCCGCTGTCGCGATCACCGTCATCAAGTAGCGGTGCTCTGGCGCAGAGACGTCCCGATCCGCCTTCTGCCACGGGCGGCCGGTCGGCACGAAGACGACCTCGTCGAGGTCGAACCAGCCCTGGACCTCGGAGGCAGCGACCAGGTGGCCGTGGTGGATCGGGTCGAACGTCCCGCCCATCACGCCGATCCGAGCACGCCGTGCCGGCGCGGTCACCGCACCGCCTCCACGTCGTGCGCCGGTGCCGGGATCAATCCACGCTCAACTGTGCTCGCGGCCGCCACCGAAGGCGATGACGCCGATCAGCAGCAGCAGGAGGATGGCGAGCGCACCGCCGCCGACGACCCACGGGTTGATGCCACCCTCTGCCTCTTCGGCCGCGGTGACGACAGCGAGCGCGGTCTGGTTGATCAGCATGAGCGAATCCTAGCCAACGCACGGCCGAGTGCCGATCCGAGGGAGCCGGTCCGTCTCAATGCAGTGCGAAGTCGACACCGAGGAAGAGCAGGCTGAAACGCAGCGAGCGACCCACGAAGACGGTCGGAACGAAGATCCACATCGGCATCTTCAGGATGCCGCCGACCGCCGCCATCACCAGCAGCGGCGGGATCCCCACGGAGGCCGCGATGAACATGATGGACGCGGCGTAGACAGGTCGCCCCTGGGTGCGCTCCACCCACCGCTCGTAGCCGGCGCGGATCTTCGGCGAGGAGAGCTTCTTCTGCGCCCAGCGGGAGTCGACGCCGCGGCGAGCGATCTCGTACCAGACGATCTTGCCGACGGTGGCGCCGGCGCCCGCGGCGATGCCCAGGGAGATCGCCTCGGCGGCGCCGGGCGAGGCGGCCCCGGCGCCGACGATGTAGACCTCGATCGGCAGGAACGGCAGAAGAGCGGACGCGATGGAGAACGCGAACGTCGTCAGCCAGAGGATCACGCCGAGGCTTCCTTCGGCGCCGGCCCCTCCCCCTCGGCGACCGCCGGAATCGGCAGACCCAGCCGGAGCAGCCATCCCAGCGACACGCACTTGAGGACCAGCAGCGCGACTGCGATCGCCAGTCCCAGCCAGACCCATCCGGTGACCAGCAGCAATACCGCGAACAGGCCCGAGTTGGCGGCCTTGCCCAGTCGCGACCAATTCCAGAGGTAGATCCGCCGGTCGACCACACCGAAGTAGTTGGGGCTGCGGATCGGCCAGGCCAGGAAGGCGAGCGAGAGGTACATGTCGATCACCATGAACTCGAACAGATACACGCCCACGGGCAGCGCGATCCAGGTCATCGGCTCGTCACTGAAGAACCCGGTGGGCTGCAGCCAGACCAGCCCCAGGTAGAACGCTGCACAGCTGAGCCGGTCACACATCATGTCGACAACGGCGCCGATCCGCGTCTCGCAGTCGAACCAGCGCGCCCACTCGCCGTCCAGGCTGTCGCCGACCCAGTAGACCACCAGGCCCGCGATGAGCAGGGTCAGGCTGCCCTCCTGCGCTCCCCACAACGAGAGCACCAGCGTGATCGCGGTCCGGATCAGAGTGATCACCGTGGCCCCGGTGAGGAGCCGTTCGGTCGCCGGATCGGCCATGATCCGCTCCGGGGTGCCTGCCATGGGCGCAACCTATCGCGGTGTCCCCTCCGACCCTCGCACCGCGGTCGCCGGTCGCACAGCCGTCGAGCACGGTTCACGTCCGGGACACCCGATCGTCCTACCGTCACCGACGTGCCCGCACTCGCCGTCACGCTCGCCGTCGCCTTCGCCGCGGCGAGTGCGTTGACCACAGCGGCCTCGACCGCGCTCCAGCACCATCAAGCGAGCACCGTCGAGCTGGGCGGAACCGGACTGCTGCGCCGCCTGCTGCGCCGACCGGCATGGGTGGCCGCCCTCGCGCTGGGACCTCTCGGCTTCGCCTGGCACGCGCTCGCCCTGCGGTACGGGCCGATCACCCTGGTCCAGCCGATCGTGATCGTCGGGATCGTGGCCGCGCTGCCGCTGAGAGATCGCGTGGGTAGGAACGCACCCGCCCGGACCAGGAGGGTGCTGACCAATCCCGCCGTAGCGAGCGTCGCGAGGCGAGTGCGCTGGCAAGTCGCCCAAGCGTTGTCAGGCTGGACGCCTGGCGAGCGAGGGCGGCGCAGCCAGCGTGCCGCATCGCGGCGCGTAGTAGGTGGGATTGGTCAGCACCCTCCGAGGTCGGGACGGCCCGAGCTGCGCGCGGCGGTGACGACCGTCGCCGCTCTGGCCCTCTTCCTCCTGGTGGCCACCCCCCAGGCTGCTGCCGATCACACACCGGACCAGACCCGTCTGGCGACTGCCAGCGTGGCGACAATGCTCGGCGCCGCTGCCTGTCTCGTCGTGGCCGGGACGGTACGACGCGCGCGCCATCGCGCGGCATGGCTGGGCTGCGCCTCGGGGCTGCTCTTCGGCCTGATGGCGGTCCTGGTCGACGTGGTGACCAGCGCCGGAGCCGCCGGGGTCGATCCGATGGCGATCTGGACCGACTGGACGCCGTACCTGCTCTGCGTTGCGGGGTGCGGCGGCCTGGTGGTCAACCAGTTCGCCTACCGTGCGGCCGCGCTTGCCGCGTCGATGCCGCTGCTCAACGTGGTCAACTGCCTGGTCGCCCTGGCCTTCGGCGGGTTCGTGCTCGGTGAGCGCCTCACCGCCTCCCCACTCGCGCTCGCCGTCGCCGCAGCAGCGCTGGCGGTCGTGCTGCGTGGCCTGTGGCTGCTCAGCGGCGCGGCGACGACCGCGTCAGCGGATGTGGCCGTCGCCGATCACGACGTACTTGGTGGAGGTCATCTCGGGCAGTCCCATCGGGCCGCGGGCGTGCAGCTTCTGGGTGCTGATCCCGATCTCGGCCCCGAAGCCGAACTCTCCGCCGTCGGTGAACCGGGTTGAGGCGTTGACCAGCACCGCCGCGGAGTCCACCTCGGCGACGAAGCGCCGCGCCGCGGCCTGGTCCTCGGTGACGATCGCGTCGCTGTGCTGGCTGGACCAGGTCCGGATGTGGTCCAGCGCCCCGTCCAGATCCGGTACGACGCGGGCGGCGAGGTCGAGCGAGAGGTACTCGGTGTCCCAGTCCTGGTCGGTGGCCGCGACCACGTCCTCGTAGGCCGTGAACGCAGCGTCGCCGTGCAGCGTGACGCCCTTCTCCTGCAGGGCCGGCACCAGTCGCGGCAGCAGCGCCTCGGCGATGTCGGCGTGCACCAGCAGGGTCTCGGCGGCGTTGCACACCGACGTGCGGTGCGTCTTGGCGTTCACCACGATAGCCAGCGCCTTGTCCAGGTCGGCCGCGGCGTCGATGTACACGTGGCAGTTGCCGACGCCGGTCTCGATCACCGGCACCGTGCTCTCCTCGACGACGGAGCGGATCAGGCCCGCGCCGCCACGCGGGATCAGCACGTCGACGTCACCGCGGGCCCGCATCAGCGCCTTGACGCTGTCGTGGGTCTCGCCCGGCACCAGTTGGATCACGTCGGCGGGCAGGCCAGCCTCCGCGACCGCGCCGCGCAGCACCTCGACGACGGCGGCGTTGCTGTGCTTGGCTGACGAGCTGCCGCGCAGCAGCACCGCGTTGCCGGACTTCAGGCAGATCCCGGCGGCGTCAGCGGTGACGTTGGGGCGCGCCTCGTAGATCATCCCGACCACCCCGAACGGCACACGCACCTGCCGCAGCTCGAGACCGTTGGCGAGCACGCTGCCGCGCACCACCTCACCGACCGGGTCGGCCAGGCCCGCGACGTCGCGCAGCCCGGTGGCCATGCCGGCGATCCGGTCGGGGGTGAGCCGGAGCCTGTCGATGATGTTTGCCGGGGTGCCGTTGGCCTCGGCTGCCTCGACGTCACGGACGTTGGCCGCGACCACCTCGTCGGTGCGGGCCTCGAGCGCGTCCGCCATCGTCTCCAAGGCGCGGTCCTTGACGGCCCGGGTGGTGATCGCGAGCGTCCGCGCGGCGACCCGCGCGCGGCGCGCGGTCGCGGTCACCTGGTCGGCGATGCCGGTGGGCTCGGGGGTCTCGGTGGTGCTCACTGCTCCAGGGTAGTGAGCCGCTCCCCCACCGCCGCGTCGCGTCTCACCCGCCCGGTCCCACCTGCGCGGCCGACCTGTTCGAAGAAAACCCTGCCGGCGCAGGCAACTTTCCCTCACCCTGGAGCGTCTTAGGTTCACCGACTCGGAGAGGACCACCTCGTGAACCCCATCCACCACGGGCACCGCCGCCCGTCCCGCCTGCGCACCGCCTGCCTGGCGCTGGCGACCGCCGCGCTGTGCGCACCCCTGCTCCTCACCGCCGCTGGCGGGCCCTCCGCGGCCGAGGAGGGGGTCGACGCACCCGCCACCGCGGCCGCACCCGCGCCCCGGCTCCACCTCTCCGCCCCCAAGCGGCAGGTCGTCTATGCCGAGGGCAAGCGCCTCTACACCGACCTCGGCGTCCGGATGGTCGCCCAGGGCGCCGACCTCCGGCTCGACCTGAACCGCGCCGACTACTCCTCGCCGATCGTGGTCTCGCGCCGCGACGCCGCCGGCGGCAGCACCGAGCTCGGGACGGACCTCACCAACTCCTTCAACCAGCTCGACCGGTTCGTCCGGCTCCGCTTCACCCCGCTGAAGACGTCGCCGAAGGCCAAGGCTTCCTACACCCGGGTCCGCGGTGCCTGCCTGGGGTCGGTCAGCGAGCGGATCCGGCCCGACGCCGACCCGCGCTCGCCGTACCCGACCTACTGCAACTACAACCCCTACAGCCTGGGTGCCGTCCAGGGCATCTCCGACGGGTACGCCGCCTCCGTGCTGGAGCCCTGGGGACGGATGAAGGGCGTGCCGAAGGGTCGCTATCGGGTCGAGGTGCGGGTCACCAAGGCGTGGGCGGACGCGCTCAACATGAGCGCCACCGACCGGGTCCGCACCACCACGGTCCGGATCCGCAGCTATGAGGACTGCGACCGCGGGTGTCGTCGCTCCGTCCCGCGCCCGCCGTCGGACACGCCGACCCCGAGCGCCTCACGGCCGAACGCGCAGCGGGCCCTCGATCCGGCCGAGGTGCCGGCCGACTACCCCAAGCCGGACCTGCGCGCGTTGCCCGCATGGGGGCTGCAGATCTCCGGTAACGGCAACTACCTGCAGTTCTCCGCCACGGTGTGGAACGGCGGCAATTCGCCCCTGGTCGTCGACGGCTTCCGCCGTGGCGGCAAGGACCTGATGGACGGCTACCAGTACTTCTTCGACGCCGACGGCCAGCAACTGCCCGACTATGCCCGGGTGGGCGAGTTCGAGTGGGACCCCAAGCCGACTCACCTGCACTGGCACTTCCGCTCGTTCGCGGCGTACTCGCTGCTGCCGGTCGGGCACACCCCCGAGGCGCCCGACGGCCACGACGACCACCACGGCGTGCAGTCGCGCAAGGAGGCCTTCTGCCTGGCGAACACCGACGCAGTCGACCTGACCGGCGACGGCGCCCAGTGGAACGTCGAGAACAGCGACCTCGCCACCGCGTGCGGCGACCACACCTCCCTCTCGATCCGCGAGGTGTTGGCCGCGGGATGGGGCGACACCTACGCGCAGTTCCGCGCCGGGCAGTCGTTCAACCTCAAGGGCCTGCCCAACGGGTGCTACAACGTGTGGGTCGAGGGCAACCCGATCCTGGACCACGAGACCGGCGATCGGACCCTCGTCGAGTCCGACTACTCCAACAACACCGCCAAGCGGCGGGTCTGCATCGGCGGCAAGCCGGGCGCACGCAAGATCCGTCACCTGCAACAGATCGGCGACGTGGACGAGAACGACCGGGGCGAGTACTACCGCCGCTGATCCGCCGCTGATCGTCGTCCTGGACGCGACAACGCCCCGCCCGGTCGGACCGGGCGGGGCGTTGTGCTGTCGGGCGAGCCGACGGGGCTGGTCAGCCCTTGCGCTTCTCGACCTCTGCGGTGACGGCAGGGAGGACGGTGTGCAGGTCGCCCACGACGCCGAAGTCGACGAGCTCGAAGATCGGTGCCTCCTCGTCCTTGTTGACCGCAACGATGGTCTTCGAGGTCTGCATGCCGGCGCGGTGCTGGATCGCACCGGAGATGCCGTTGGCGATGTAGAGCTGCGGCGAGACGACCTTGCCGGTCTGCCCGACCTGGAAGGTGTGCGGCTTCCACCCGGAGTCGACCGCGGCACGCGAGGCGCCGACCGCCGCGCCGAGTGCGTCGGCGAGACCCTCGACGGAGTCGAAGTCACCGCCGGTGCCACGACCGCCGGAGACCACGATGGCGGCCTCGGTCAGCTCAGGACGACCGGTGGACTGACGCGGCTGCGCGGCGACGATCTGCGCGCCCTTGGCGGCGTCGGAGACCGTCGCGGCGAACTCTTGGACGGCACCCGCGCCGGCGCCCTCCTCCGGGGAGGCGGCGTTCGGCTTGACGGTGATGATCGGGGTGCCCTTGGTGACCTTGGCGGTCACGGTGAAGTTGCCCGCGAAGACCGACTGAGTGGTCACGCCGTTGGCGTCGACGTCCACGGCGTCGGTGATCAGGCCGGACTCCAGCTTGATCGCCAGGCGCGCGGCGATCTCCTTGCCCTCGGCCGAGGACGGGATCAGGATCGCGGCCGGCGAGGCCTTCTCGGCGATCTGCTGCAGCACCTCGGCCTTCGGCGCCACCAGGTAGCCCTTCACCTCGGCGTCGTCGACGACGTACACCTTGTCGGCGCCGTAGCCCTTGAGCGACTCCGCGGCAGCGGCCGCCTTGTCGGCACCACCGATGAAGACGGCGGCGGGCTCACCGAGACGCTTCGCGATCGCCAACAGCTCGTACGAGGGCTTGCGGACCGCACCGTCGACGTGGTCGACGAGAACCAGAACTTCAGACATAGCTACTCCCTCGTCCTCAGATGAACTTCTTCGAGGCGAGGAACTCGACCAGCGCGGTCGCGCCCGAGCCGTCCTCGTCCTTCACGATCTCGCCGGCGGTGCGCGGCGGACGGGCGGCGGTCTCCTCCACCGCGGTCCACGCGGCAGAGAGGCCGACCTGGTCGGCGTCGACACCGAGGTCGCCGAGCGAGTAGGTCTCCAGCGGCTTCTTCTTCGCGGCCATGATGCCCTTGAAGGACGGGTAGCGCGCCTCTCCGGACTGGTCGGTGACCGAGAGGACCATCGGCATCCGGCCACCGATCACCTCGGTCGCGGTGTCACCGTCACGCTTGATCCGGACCTGGTCGCCCTGGGACTCCACCACGGCGGCCATGGTGACCTGCGGCAGGCCGAGGCGCTCGGCGAGCATCGCCGGGACCACGCTCATGCCGGCGTCGGTCGAGGCCATGCCGCACATGACGACGTCGGGCTGCCCGATCTTCTCGATGGCCTTGGCCAGCACCAGCGAGGTGGCGACCGCATCGGAGCCGGCCACTGCCTCGTCGGAGACGTGGACGCCGGCGTCGGCACCCATCTGGAGGGCCTTGCGGACCGCGTCGACGGCCTTCTCGGGGCCGATGGTCACCGCGGTGACGGTGACCTCCTCGTCGGCACGCTTCTCCTTCATCTGGAGGGCCTGCTCGACGGCGTACTCGTCAAGCTCCGACAGCAGACCGTCGACACCTTCACGATCAACAGTGTTGTCCGACTCGAACCGCCGGTCGGCGGTGGCGTCGGGCACGTACTTCACACAGACGACAATGTTCATGGTTGTGGCCGCAACGGCCCCTTCCTGTGCACTCTGGGCCCCCACAGCGGGGACGTGTGGCCCTGGATGGACGGCGTGGGGCAGGCTACCGCCCGCTGTTACCCACAAGAAACTGAACGTGAGTTGGCTAACTCACACGGGTTGGCGCCAGCACGACGCCGACGCCGACCTCACGGCCGGATGATGCGCTCGACGACACGGCCGACCACGAGATAGCCCACCGCGGCGGCGCCGTAGTTGGCCAGCGCGGTCTTGACCACCGCGTTCTTGGCGTCCTCGCCCGGCTCCCAGACCGGGTTGTCGAGGTCGAAGATGCCGAGGTCGAAGACGTCGGCGAGGTCGCGCACGGTGCGGACCAGGGTGTTGTCGGCATTGGCGTCGAGGGCGAAGCTGAACGCCGCAGCGGCCATCACCAACGCGATCAGCAGGAACGCTCCCCACACCACGCGCGCGGCGATGCTCCGCACCCGCGCCGTGCTGAGGCTGCGGCCACCTCCCGATGGGTTCTCGGTGGTGACGTCGTTCTTGCTGGTCTTCTCGCTCATCGGTCACTTTCCGCGTTGAAGGTGGCCACGCTCGCCGGAAATCTGGCCCTGCGCTGAGCATTCTGCCCGGTCTGCAGCAGTCCTGCAGCATGCGTCCGGCGCGGCCCGTCGAGAACCGTAACGACGCCGCCGCCTGCCGCGTTACACCAATGTTCACGGGCGAGGCGGAGTCATGGGGGCTTCCTCGCCCGTGTTCTGCGTCCGAGCGCGTGTCCAGAGGCGCCTGGCTGCACGCCCTACCCTGGACCGGTGGTCTCCGCTCCCCCGCCGATCCCCGTCGACGTCCATGCCGCCACGGTGGCCGCGTTGCTGCCGGACCCCGCAGCTGTGCTGAGCGAGCCCCTGGCCGCGGAGTGGACCGAGACCATCGCCTGCGCCGACGCCCTGGGACGGGTAGTCGCGGTCGCGGTCGCCTCGCCGGAGGACCTGCCGGCCTTCGACAACTCCGCGATGGACGGGTACGCCGTCCGCGCAGCCGAGATCGCGGCAGCGACGACGGCCGCGCCGGTCACCCTGCCCGTCTCCGCAGACATCCCAGCCGGTGCCGCACCCGGCACGCTCCCTCCGGGGACGGCCGCCCGGATCATGACCGGCGCGCCGCTGCCGGCCGGCGCCGACACGGTGGTCGAGGTCGAGGTGACCGACGGGGGCACCGACCTGGTCCGGATCCACGCCGCCCGGGAGCCCGGCCGTTTCGTGCGGCCGACAGGCTCCGATCTCGCGATCGGCAGCGAGCTGCTCAGCGTCGGCACGCCCCTCGACGCAGCCCAGATCGGCGCCCTCGCGGCGGTGGGGATCGACCGGGTCACGGTGCGTCGTCGACCGCGCGTCCTGGTCTGCTCCACCGGCTCGGAGCTCACCGACCACCCCCAGCCCGGCTCCGGACAGATCCGCGACTCGAACTCACCGATGCTGGCGGCCGCCGTGCAGCAGGCCGGCAGCGAGGTGGTACGACGCCGCTGGGTCGCCGACGACGTACCGGAGTTCCTGGGGCTGCTCGACGACGCCCTCGCGGACCGGCCGGTCGACCTGATCGTCACCTCGGGCGGGGTCAGCGCCGGCGCCTACGAAGTGGTCAAGGACGCCCTGGGCTCACGCGGCGTGGAGTTCACCAAGGTCGCGATGCAGCCGGGGATGCCGCAGGGCGCGGGCACCTATGCGGGGGTGCCGGTGGTCTGCTTGCCGGGCAACCCGGTCAGCACGCTGACCTCCTTCGAGGTGTTCCTCCGGCCTGCACTGCGCCGGCTCGCCGGTCTGCCGCATCCGGAGCGCCGGCGGTTCTCGGCCAGGCTCGGCGAGGATCTGACCTCACCGGACGGCAAGCGGCAGTTGCGCCGGGGGCGACTCGACCGTCTCGCCGGCACGGTCCGGCCGTGGGGACCCGCCGGCTCCGGCTTCCTCAGCTGGTTCGCCGGCGCCGACTGCCTCATCGACCTGCCCGAGGACCTGGTCGCCGCCTCCGCCGGTGATCCGGTGGAGGTGTGGGACCTGTGGGCGTGAGCCACCCGGCGGAGCCGCCGCGGGTGACCACGGTCGAGGCCGGGGTGGCCCGGATCGTCTGGCCGGTCGAGCTGGCCGCGCACTGGCAGCAGGAGGTGGTCGCGATCCGGGCGCTCGTCGACGAGGCGCTCGGCCGGCACGACCGGGTCGAGGCGAAGGTCGACGTCGACGACACCGACGGACAGCGACTGGCCACCTGGTCCGGCCTGCGCCGGGAAGGGGTCGAGCGCCGCCGGCAGGGCGACCGGGTGGTCTACGCACGGCTCGCCGACGATCCGCCGCTGGACCAGCCCGGAGGGTTCCGTGCGCTGCTCAACTCCTTCCTGCCGCGCAAGCGGGCGATCGGGCAGATGCTGATCCGTGCGGCGGACGACACCGACGCCGAGCCCCGCGTGCTGCTGTGCCGGCTCACCTACAAGACCGACTGGGATCTGCCCGGCGGGGTGGTCGAGGTCAACGAGTCCCCCCGCCTCGCGGTGACCCGGGAGATCGAGGAGGAGCTCGGGCTGACCGTCCCTGCCGGTTCGCTACTGCTCACCGACTGGCTGCCGCCCTGGGGCGGCTGGGACGACGCGGTCGGGCTGGTCTTCGACGGGGGACGGTTGCCGCCGGCGATCCTCGGCACCACGGTGCTGGAGCCCCGCGAGATCCGCTCGGTGGCGTTCTGCACGCTCGCCGAGGTCGAGCAGCGTGCCGCCGACTTCACCGCTCGCCGGGTGCTCGCCGCGCTTGCCGCGCTGGACGGCGGTCCGGGTTACACCGAGTCGGGTCGCTGACCTGACCGGCCGCAGCGCGACCATCACACCGGCCACCAGGATGAGCCCGCCGACCAGCTCGCCCGTGGGCGGGACCTCGTCGAGCAGCAGCCAGGCGGAGCCGATGGAGACCGGGGGGACCAGCAGGATCCACGGCACCACCGCTGCCGAGGGGTGGCGGGAGAGCAGGCCGTTGAAGATCCCGTAGCCCACCAGCGAGGCCAGCAGCGCGGTGTAGAGCGTGGAGAGGAGTGCCGGAACGTCGAACGCCGCGGCCGCCTCCGCCAGCACCCCCGGCCCGTCGATCAGGACGGCCAGCACCAGCAGTGGACCCGGCACCACCAGTGCCGACCAGACGGTCAGCGCGAGCCCACCGGTGGCACCCGAGGCACGGGAGACCACGTTGCCGATCGCCCACATCAGTGCAGCGGTCAGGCAGAGCAGCAATGCCATCAGCGGGACGTGACCGCCTCGTCCGAGGGCGACGACCAGCAGGCCCACAGCACCGAGGGAGACCCCGGCGACCTGGCCTCGTGTGGGCCGTTCGCGCAGCGCCACGGCGGCCAGCACGATGGTGAGGACCACCTGGGCCTGCAGCACCAGACCGGCCAGCCCTGCCGGCATCCCTGCGTGCATCGCCACGTAAAGGAAGCCGAACTGTCCCAGCGACATGAACGCGCCCACCGCGAGGATCGTGCGCCAAGGCACGGGCGGGCGCGGCAGCCAGAGGACCGCCGGCACCAGCACCACCAGGAACCGGACGGCGAGGAAGACCAGCGGAGGCACCTGCCCCATGCCGACGTCGATGACCACGAAGTTGAGCCCCCAGATCACGGCGACCGAGGCGGCGAGGAGGCTGTCGCGGAGATTCACGGGAACGAGCCTGGCAGCGCCGACCGTGAAGGACCAGCGAATAGTCCCACGTCGATTCATGTAACGTTGCTACATGATTGATCTCGACGCTCTGGCTGCTCTTCGCGCTGTCGCCGACGAGGGGTCGGTCATCGCCGCTGCTCGCGCTACCGGCTTCACTGCGAGCGCCGTCTCCCAGCAGATCAAGCGCCTCGAACGCCAGACCGGGGTGCCGCTCCTCGAACGCGTCGGCCGCGGCGTGATGCTCACCAGCCACGGCGAGCACCTGGTCGAGGCGGGCACACAGGTGCTTGCCGACCTCGAGGAGCTGGAGGCGGGCCTGCAGCGGCGTGCCGGCGTGGTCGCCGGGAGGTTCCGGATGGCAGCCTTCTCCACCGCCATCCGCGGGCTCGTGGCCCCGGTGGTCTCCGGCCTCCGAGACGCCCATCCCGACCTCACCCTCTTCCTCACCGAGCGGGAGCCATGGGACACCGTCGATCTCGTCGCCGCCGGGCAGGTCGAGCTCGGCATCGTGCACCGTTGGGGCGCTGTCGGGCTCGACATCCCCGACCACGTCGTCGCCACGCCCCTCACCCAGGACGTCGCCGACCTCATCGTCCCCGTGGACCACCCCCTGGCCACACAGGCGGCGGTCACCCCGCACGACCTGATCGAGGTGCCGTGGATCGCCACCCCGCCCGACACCATCTGCCGCCAGTGGCTGCACCGGATGTACGACGGCACCGGCCGACCGCCCCGCGTCGCCCACGAGTCCGGCGAGTTCGACTCACACCTGGCGATGGTGGCCGCGGGCCTCGGTGTCGCACTGGTCCCCCGCCTGGGTCGGTCCGCGCTCGGTGACGGGCTGGTCGCCGTACCGGTGAAGGAGCCGGTGCCGACGCGACTGGTCGACGCTGTGCACCGACGCAGCATGAGTGCGTCGCCGACGGTGACCGCGGTGCTGGCGGCCTTCGACGCCGTCACCGGCGCAGATTGACCCGCCTCAGCGGGGCGCGGAGTCCAGCACGTCGCGGGCCAACATGGTGGCGCCCGCGACGGCGGCCGGCATCACCAGCACCCCGCCGAGGGGCACGAGGAAGCACGCCTGCACGGCGACGCCGAACCCGAGTGCGGTGCCCCGGTGCCCGCGCAGCAACGCCGCCTGCGCAGCGCGGTCCATGCCGCGAGCCTCCAACGGTCGGGAGATCAGCTCACCGGCGAGGAGTCGCCCGGCGAGGACCAGGCCCACGGCCGCACCCACGAACGAGCCGACCACCGGGAGCAGGCCGATCAGGAAGACCACCGCCGCGGTGAGGAAGCCGAAACCGATCAGCACGCCACCGTCCTTCATACCGCGCCACCAGCCCACACCCTCCGTCGGAGCGTCGCCACCGAGCATTCGCTCCACCTCGGCCCAGATCCGCTCGTAGAACGGGTCGCCGACGGCGAGCGTGAGACCGGTGAAGGTGATCATCGCCAGGAAGCCGGCGCCGGCGAGGATGAGCAGGTAGAGCGCGACCCGGAACACCCCGCGCACGGTGTCGTCCCAGTCGTCGGCGAACGGCGTGGCCCAGTCGACCAGGTCGTCGGCGACCAGCACGAGTGCGATCAGCAGCGCCGCCATCAGCACCGCGACCAGCAGCGCCGGCACCATCCCGAGCAGCATCAGACCGGGTCGGTGCCGCCACAGCGCGAAGCCGCGGGCCAGATAGCCGGCGCCACCCCACGGGCCACGCCTCGGCCGGCCCGGCCAGGCCGGGTCGGTCATGGTCGATGCCGGGTCGTGGATCGGGGTGGGCATCGGGCGGGTGTCGGGTCAGTCAGTAGAGCGCCGAGGCGAGCGCCTGGCGGCCCTTGACCACCCGGGCGTCCTCGTTGCCGACGGCGGCGAAGAGTCCGATCAGGTGCTCGCGAGCCCGATCCCGATCCTTGTCCACGGTACGACGAACGACCTCGACGAGCCGCGCGAACGCATCTTCGACGTGGCCGCCGAGCAGGTCGAGGTCCGCGACCATGATCTGGGCGTCGAGGTCGTCAGGGTCGGCTGCCGCTGCGGCGCGAGCGGCGTTGAGGTCCGCCCCCTGGGTGCGCTGGAGCACCTTCGCCATGGCCAGACCCGCTGCGGCCTCGTGGTCGGCGGGGTTGGCGTCGACGAGCTTCTGGTACTCCGCGACCGCCGCGTCGATGTCGCCCGCGGCCAGCGCGTCCTGGGCCGGCGCGTAGCGCGGGTCGACGCCCTGCTCGCCCTCGCCGTCATCGCCGGCCGGTGCCGTCGACTGCGGCTGGTGCCGCCCGGAGAAGCCCTGGGCGGTGAGCTGCTGGGCGAGCTGGGTGAACATCGCGCGCAGGTCGTCGATGGGGGCAGCACCGGGAATGGGCTGGGAGGCCGGACGACCGTCGAGCAGCACCAGCATCAGGGGCACCTGCTGGATCTGCATCGCCTGGGCGATCTGCGGTGAGGCGTCCACGTCGATGGTCGCGGCGAGGAAGCGACCCTCGTGCTCGGCAGCCACGGCTGCGACGTCGTCGGCGAACCGCACGCTGTCGGGCGACTGGGACGGAGAGGTGAAGACCAGCACCACCGGCGCCGTCATCGACGATTCGAGGACTGCCTGGAAGTTGGCCTCGGTGACGTTGACGGCATAGGCACCGGTCGCTCCGCCTGCGGGCGCCCCCGTGCCGGTGCCAGAGGCGGGTCCGGCGCCGGGTCCGGCGGCCGCACCGTTCGGCGGCGTCGCGGACCGCTGGAGCGAGGACAGGTCGATCGCACCCGGGCGGGAGAACGGCTGCTGCGTCATGCGGCCATTCTAGGGAAGCACTGATCAGTTCGGGACGCGCGGTCCACGCAGGCCGGAGCGCTGCACCACCCGCTGGATGGCCAGGTCCCGCTCGTCGGGGCGACCGACGAAGCGGATGTCGCGCAATCCCTGATCCTGCGCCGCGGACTCGAAGACGAAGTGGCCGAAACCGAGGAACCGACCGTGCAGCGGCTTCTTGACGGAGATGTCGAGGATCCTGGTCAGCGGCATCGTCGCCAGATGCTGCGCCAGCACCCCGTGCACGCGGAACACCCGCATGTTCGTGATCACGAAGCGGTCCCGGTGTTCACGGACCGCGAGCCACGCGGCGTGCACCATCAGGCAGAACGCCAGGATCATGAAGAACCAGGCGCCGCCGACCGGGACCACCGTGCTCAGCGCCAGCAGGACGAACGCGCCGGTCGCCTCCAAGGCGGGTCGGACATAGGCGAACCAGTGGTGCTGGACCTCGTCGACGACGACCTCGCCCTCCTCGCGGAGCAGGTGTCGGCCGATCTTCGGGTCACCTAGCCAGGCAATGAAGCCCATGGACGGCTCCGGTCACATCTCGCCGAGGAAGTCGATGACGCCGCTGAACAACTGGGTGGTCAGCGCCCAGGCGCCGGAGCCGGCGCTCTTCGCGGACTCGGCCAGGCCGTTGGGGTCGGTGAACATCCAGAAGCCGAGGAAGACGACGACCACGACACCGATCAGCTTCTTGGCGTCCATCCGGTCCACTCCATCTCGCATCGAGGTCATTGCCGGCCCGAGCACGGCCAAGCCACAGTTCGGCACCATTCGTACCAGCCTCGTCGCCGGTCGCCAGGGAGGCGCGCTGGTCCGCTCCGCCGGGCGGGAAAATGCGTTGCCTTCGGCAGGTCGGGTGCCCGAGGATGCTGTCGTCGCTTCGCAAACCCTGCGCGGAGCCCGTCGAGAGGAGGCCGAGATGACCACGACTGTCGTCTGCCTGCCCGCAGCCACTGACCTCTCGACACATCGGAGCACCACTCGTGACACCGGAGAACTTCTCCACCTCTGACATCCGCACCACCCCACGCGCCACCCCCGGCCCGGACGACCTCGACCCGAGGTTCGTCTTCGACTTCACCGCCTACGACGACCTCGACGAGGGACAACGCTGGTCCACCTGGCTCGACGTGGAGCCACTGTGCCGCGGCCCGGAGCCGCGGCCTGCCTGGGTGGTCACCTCCCAAGGCGCGGTCGACACCGACCTCGGTGTGCTGAAGACCGGCAAGGAGGCCGACGTCCACCTCCTCGAGCGGGCCGACCCGCAGCACCCCGACCAGGCAGTGGTGATGGCGGCCAAGCGCTACCGCTCTGCCGAGCACCGTTCGTTCCACCGCGCCGCCGCCTACACCGAGGGGCGCAGCACCCGGCGCTCCCGGGACGAGCGGGCGCTGAACCGCAAGAGCACCTTCGGCCGTCAGGTGGCGGCCGGCGAGTGGGCGGTGGCCGAATGGAACGCGCTCGTGCGCTGCTGGGAGCTCGGTCTACCGGTCCCCTACCCGGTCCAGATCGACGGCACCGAGATCCTGCAGGAGTGGATCCATCTCGACGAGGCGGAGGGACGACGTACCGCTCCTCGGCTCGCGCAGGTCCGCCCCGAGCCGGATCTGCTCGCCGCCTACTACGACCAGATCCGGGACGTGCTGCACACCCTGGTCGGTGCCGGACTGGTGCACGGCGACCTCTCCGCCTACAACGTGCTCGCGGCCGGGGAACGGTTGGTCGTGATCGACCTGCCGCAGGTCTTGGATCTGGCGGGCAATACGGCCGGTTTCGACTATCTCCACCGCGACTGCACGAACATCTGCGGCTGGTTCCGCCGCCGCGGACTGGAGGTGGACCCCGAGGACCTCTTCGGCGAACTGATGGCCTCGGCCTTCTGACGCCCCCGCCGGCGGGCCCGGGTCAGCGCAGTCCGTTGGCCCGGGTCCGCGCCGGCGGCACCCGGTCACGCAGCCACGCGTCGAAGAAGCCGTCCAGCCGCTGGCCGGAGACCTCCTCGGCGAGCCGGGTGAAGTCGCCGACCCGGGCGTTGCCGTCGGCCCGCTCCCGCACCCAACGGCGCAGCAGGGTGCGGAAGTCGCCACGCCCGATCCGCTCCCGCAGCGCCGCCACTGCCATCCCGCCACGCTGGTAGATCGGCCAGTCGAAGATCCGCTCACGACCGGGGTTGGCCACCTTGGTGCGCCAGAACCTGGCCTCCCCCTTGGTCGCCCGATAGTTCCGCTGCAGCCAAGCCCGTGTGCTGGGCCCTCCGTGTGCCTCGCGGTAGCGGGCCTCGAAGTAGGTGGCGAAGCCCTCGTTGAGCCAGATGTCGCGCCACCGGGCCACGGCCACGCTGTCGCCGAACCACTGGTGGGCCAGCTCGTGCACCTGGACCCCGTTGCCGATGAAGCCGCCGTAGGTGGGGCGGGTCTGGTTCTCCAGCGCGAAGCCGGAGTAGAGACTGCTCACCAGCCCGCCGGTGCTGCCGAACGGATAGCTGCCGAGCTCGCGCTCCAACCAGTCGGTCACCCCTCCGGCCCGGTCCAGCACGCGACGCATCCGGGCCCGCTCGCCGCGGGAGAAACGCAGCGAGACCGCGTTCGTGTACGGCGTACCGGCCGGCGAGACACCCGACCAGACCTCGAAGTCGCCAGCCGCGAAGTAGGCCAGGTAGGTGGTCATCGGCTCGTCGCTCCGCCACCGGGTGGTGGCCAGACCGGCGCCGTCGGCGGTGCGAGCGATCAGGTCGCCGTTGCTGATCACCTCCTTGTCGGCGTCGGTCGTGATCGCGATGTCGAAGGTGGCCTTGTCCCGCGGGTGGTCGTTGCTGGGGAACCACCAGGCAGCCATGTGCGGCTCGTTCATGGTGACGACCTCGTGGCGATTGGCCAGCCAGCTCCGCTCCCCCTGCCAGCCGATCGTGCCGGGGCGGCCGCGGTAGTCCACGGTGACCTCGACGGCCTCCCCCGCCGCGAGCGGTGCGTCCGGGGTGATGACCAACTCGTGGCGGTTCGGCTTGGTGAAGGTGACCGGAGCTCCCTCGATCTCGACCGCGTCGACAGCGAGCAGCAGGTCGAGATTGAAGCGGCTCAGCTCGGTGGTGGCGCGCAGCGTCACCGTGGTGCTCCCGGTCAGACGCGCCGGTCGGCCGGGACGCTGGAAGGTGTAGCGGTCGGTGATGTCATAGTGCAGCACGTCGATGCCGCCATTGCCGTCGAGCGGGAAGTAGTAGTCGCCGATCCCGCTGCCGCCCGGGGCCGGGGCCTGCGCAGGCGAGGCGAGCGCGAGGGGCATCGCGAGCGTGGCGGTCAGAGCGGCCAACGCGGCGGCTGCGGCGGTACGGGTGAGCAGACGTGATGTCACCGGATCACTCTATGACGCGCCGAAGTGCCCGGAGGTGAGCACCGTGGCATCCTCTCTGCGTGCTGCGCAGCCGTGGACGGGTCGTCGTGATCGAGAGCCTCACCGAACTGGACCGCCGACTCGCCCTGGGCGCGCGGCGGCTGACCGGTTGGCGGCTGACCGGACTGGACCTCACCGGCCACCGGGATGCGCTCCGGGTCTGCGACACCACCCGCACCACCTTCGTCGGCTGCTCGTTCGCGCCCGGCCAGGCCGCGGAGCTCGCCGCGCACGGTGCGCTGGTGCTCCCCGGCGTGGGCACCGCACCGGTCGACACCGGCCGCGACACGCTCTACACGGCCGACGACCTCTACGACACCGCCGCCTACGCCGCCACCCTCGACGCCCGCACCTACGCCTGGTGTCAGAGCGAGCACGCGGCGGAGGCGGTGCTCGCCCGGGTGCTGCACGATCAAGCGATCGACGACGCACTGGCACGATGGCGCGACGGTCGCCGCTTGGTCGGGGTGATGGGCGGCCACGCCGCTCAGCGCGGTGAGTCCGGCTACCACGACGCGGCCCGCCTCGGCTGGCTCCTCGGACACCGACTCGTGGTCGCGACCGGTGGTGGCCCGGGCGCGATGGAGGCGGCCAACCTCGGCGCGCGGATGTCGGGCTGCGCGGCAGCCGAGGTCGGCGAGGCCGTGACCGAACTGGCCGCGGTGCCCTCGTTCCGGCCGTCGGTGGAGTCGTGGGTGGCGGTGGCACGCCGGGTGGCGGGCGTCGTACCGGAGCCGGGGGTGAGTCTGGGCGTGCCGACCTGGCACTACGGACACGAGCCGCCGAACGTCTTCGCCACAGCGATCGCCAAGTACTTCCGCAACGCGCTCCGCGAGGCGATCCTGCTCGAGGTGTGCGACGCCGGCATCGTCTTCCTTCCCGGTGCCGGCGGCACGGTGCAGGAGATCTTCCAGGACGCCTGCGAGAACTACTACGCCGAGGAGCACTCGGTCGCGCCGATGGTGCTGGTGGGCCGCGAGTACTGGACCCAGACCCTCCCCGCCTGGCCCCTCCTCCGCGCGCTGGCCCGTGGTCGCCCCATGGAGCCGCACATCCACCTCGTCGACACCGTCGAGGACGCGGCCGGCCTCCTCCAGGGTTGAGTTGTTCGTTTGGGCCCCTTGAATTGTTCGTTCGGGCCAGCGGGTGTCCCGAAGTGACGACTCAACGGGCCCAAGAGCACAACTCAAGGGGCCCAAAAGGACAATTCAACCCGCTAGGCGACGGACGCGGGTGGTGATCACCGCGCGGTAGTGGTCGAGCAGCTCGTCGGTGATCGCGCTCCACGACCGTTCCTGGACGCTGCGGACGGCAGCCGCACCCATCCGTCCCCGGAGGGTGGGGTCGGAGGCGAGCCGGTCGACGGCGTCGACGAGTGCCACCTGATCGCCGGGGCGATAGAGCAGGCCGGTGGCGCCGTCGGCCACCACGTCCACCGGCCCACCCGCAGCCGGCGCGACGACGGGGACGCCCGAGGCCAGCGCTTCCTGGGCGGACTGGCAGAACGTCTCGTGGCGACCGGTGTGGACGAAGACGTCGAGGGCAGCGTAGGCGCGGCTGAGCCGGTCGCCGTGGCACAACCCCAGGAAGCGAGCCTCGGGTCCCAACACCCGCCGCAGTCGCTCCTCCTCCGGCCCGGCGCCCACCAACACCAGCCGGTACCGCGGGTCGCTGGCCAGGGGCGCGAGCAGGTCGAGCTCCTTCTCCGCCGCCAAGCGACCCACGTAACCGACCAGCATCCGGGGCTCCACCGAGTCTCCGATGAGCTGGTCACGCAACCGCAGGTCGCGGTGGCGCGGGTGGAAGGCGTGCAGATCGACGCCGCGGCCCCACCGATACACCTCTGGTACGTCGAGACCGCGCAGCTGGGCGATGCTCGCGCTGGACGGCGCCAGCGTCCGGTCGACCTGCTGATGGATGCCGCGGGTCAGTGCCGCCATCGCCCGGATCCCGGCAGGCAGGTCGTAGCGCTCGGCGAACCCGACCAGGTCGGTCTGGTAGATCGCGACCGTGGGCAGACCGAGCTCCGCGGCCGCGCGCGCCGCCTGATAGCCCAACGTCGCCGGCGAGGCGAGGTGGACCACGTCCGGGCGGAACCGAAGCATCACCGCGCGCAACCGGCGGCGGGTCTCCAGACCGAGCCGGAAGTCGCGGTAGAAGGGGAGGCTGGCACCCCGGGCACGGGTCACCGGGAAGCCGGCGTAGCTGTCCGGCCCTGTCGGGGCGACCAGCTCCGCGGCGTGACCCTCGGCGGCGAGGTGGTCGAGCACGCGTCGTACCGAGTTGGTGACGCCGTTGACCTGGGGCAGGAACGACTCGGTCACCACCAGCACGCGCAGCCGGGTGCCGGGAGTGGCGAGCCGGGGTGGGCGCCGGCCCGGATCGGCCAGGACTGCAGGTCGGAGCAGGGACGTCGCGGTACCGCTCATGGACGACGACGTTAGGAGATGGCCCGGAACTCCCCACCGCGCCGACGCGAGGTCGAGGTGACCAGTCGGTGAACCCTGGGAGCGCCCGCGGCGGGTGCCGAGCAGCACCCTCCTACAGCGGAAGCAGGTAGGAGCGCTCCTGGCCGTAGCCCTCGAAGCCGGTCCGTCTCAGCAGCGGAGCCGAGGTGTCCACCCGCCCCTTGACCAGGGCGAGCCGCGCGCCGTGGGCGACGCCGTACCGGAGACGTTCGTGCAGGAGTGCGGCGTAGATGCCGCGGCGGCGCGCCTCGGGCAACACCCCGCCTCCCCACAGGCGTGCGTCCGGGCCGACGACGGTGACCCCGCCCGCCGCGACAGCGGTGCCGTCGAGGTAGGCGACCACGGAGCCTCCCCCGCCCGTCCGCACCTTCTCCGCCTCTTCGTCGAAGAGCCGCCGCAGCGCGTCCTCGGGCGGGAGCGTGCCGCCGAAGATCTCGGTGTTCAGCCGGACCGCGTCGACGAACGTCGCGAAGCGATCGGTCCACCGCAGCGCCACGCCTTCGGGCGCTGGTGGGCTGGGCACCGTGTCCGCGGACACGGTCTCCACGGACAGGGTGCGGGCGAGCACGTCGAGCCGTTCCTCGAGCACTCCACCACGCGCGGACAGTGCCTCGTCCAGCCCGGACGGGGCGGTCAGCCGCGCCCAGCAGAGGATCTCCGGGGCCACCTCGCCGATCAGTGCACGCGCCTCATCGAGCGCCTCGTCCAGCACCTCGGCGAGCGGCCGTTCGGGAAGGATGCCGAAGAGTTGGAGCGGGTGCTCGTACCAGTCCGGATACCGCAGCAACAGGTACTCGTCGGTCTCCACGCGGCGGGCACTCGGCGGGATGAAGTACCAGGCTCCGCACGCCCGGGCGACGTCGGTTGGGATCTTCGGCACTGGCGGGCTCAGGGAGCCGCGGCCAACTGACCGCAGGCGCCGTCGATGTCGGAGCCCCGGGTGTCGCGGACCGTGGTCGGCACCCCGGCGGCCTCCAGGCGGCGGACGAACTCGCGCTCGTCAGCAGGGTCCGAGGCGGTCCACTTCGAACCCGGGGTGGGGTTGAGCGGAATCAGGTTGACGTGCACCCAGCCGCGGCCGCGGGCGTTGAGCACCTCGGCCAGCAGATCGGCGCGCCAGGCCTGGTCGTTGATGTCACGCATCATGGCGTACTCGATCGAGACCCGGCGCCCGGTCTTCTCGAAGTAGCCGTAGGCGGCATCCACGGTCTCTGCGACCGAGAACCGGGTGTTGATCGGGACGAGCTCGTTGCGCAGCTCGTCGTCGGGGGCGTGCAGGCTCAACGCCAGCGTCACCGGGATGCCCTCCTCGGCCAGCTGCCGCATCCGCGGCACCAGGCCCACGGTGGAGACGGTGATGCCGCGAGCCGACATCCCGTAGCCGTCCGGAGCCGGGTCGGTGAGGCGTCGTACCGCTCCGATGACGGCCTTGTAGTTCGCCATCGGCTCGCCCATCCCCATGAAGACGATATTGTTCACCCGGCCACCACCGCCGGGGACCTCGCCCCTCTCCAGCGCGCGGGCGCCGGCGATGACCTGCTCGACGATCTCGGCGGTCGACATGTTGCGCTGCAGTCCGCCCTGACCTGTGGCGCAGAACGGGCACGCCATGCCGCAGCCGGCCTGGCTGGAGACGCACATGGTGACGCGGCCGGGATAGCGCATCAGGACCGATTCGACGAGCGCGCCGTCGAAGAGCCGCCACAGCGTCTTGCGGGTGGTGCCGCGGTCGGCCTCCAGGGTGCGCAGCGGCGTCATCAGCGTGGGCAGCAGGCCCGCGACGAGCTCGGCGCGCTGTCCGGCCGGAAGGTCGGTCATCTGCTCGGGGTCGTCGACCAGCCGGGTGAAGTAGTGGTGGGCGACCTGCCGAGCACGAAACCCCGGCAGCCCCAGCTCGACGAGCCGCTCCTTGCGCTCGGCCGGCGTCAGGTCGGCGAGGTGACGCGGTGGCTTCTTGCGCCCCCGAGGCTCGTCGAACACCAGCGGCAGGGTGCGCGGCTGCTCACCCTCGGCAGGGTTCGCGGCTGGGCCGTTCGCGGCGGGCTGGGCAGCAGGCTGGTCGGACATGATGCGTCCGATTGTCCCACCCTCAGGCGCTCACGACGAACTCCAGCGCTCCCCCGACGCGATCCCTCACCTGGATCAACTGTCCTTCTTGATCAGGAAGAAGAGGACCGCCGCCGCCACCCCCAGTACGACGACAGCGGTGGCCACGCACCCGAAGAGCATGTAGCGGGCGAACGTCCGGGTGCGACGTGGGACCAGCAGCCCGATCGGGATGATCAGCGTGAGCGCGACGAACGGGAAGAGCGACTCGACCCGTTGGTAACCGAAGAGCGCCTTCAGGATGGCGCCGTAGACGCCTGGGACGATGATGATGAACAGCATCCCGGTGTAGAAGCCGGAGAGCGGGCCGAAGACCGGGTGGTCGCGATGCCACCAGTCCGGCCGCCGGGCCGCGAGCCCCGACGGCTGAGTCGCGGCGTCCTCGGGTGAGGGCGCGGGGCCAGCGTCGGTCATGAGAAGACCGCGTAGTGCAGTAACAGCCAGATCGGCGCGATCGTGGCCAGCAGCGAGTCGAGTCGATCCATCAGGCCGCCGTGGCCGGGGATCACCTGGCTCATGTCCTTGATGCCGAGATCACGCTTCATCACCGACTCGCAGAGGTCGCCGAGCGTCGCCATCACCACGGCGATCAGGCCGAGGCAGATGCCGACCCACCAGTCGCCGTCGAGCAGGAAGACCACCAGCGCCCAACCTGCCGCGGTGGTGGCGATCGCCGACCCGGCGAAGCCCTCCCAGGACTTCTTCGGCGAGATGACCGGCGCCATCGGGTGCTTGCCGAAGAGCACGCCCGCGACGTAGCCGCCGATGTCGGAGGCGATGGTGACCAGGATGAACGTGATCACCCCGGCCACACCGTCGTCGTCCAGGCCTCCGCCGGTGGTGCCGCCCTCGGCGAGCATCAGCGCGACGAACGAGCCGAGGAACGGCACGTAGATCAGCGTGAAGACCGACGCGCTGGCGTTCTTCACGTAGCCGTCGACACCGCGTCGCAGCAGCCACAGCATCGTGGTGAGGGCGGTGACCGCGGTGGCGGTGACCAGCGCCTCGCTGCCGAACAGGTAGGCGACGACGACCATCACCACGCCGCCGAGCATCAGCGGCTGCTCGGGGAGGTCGATCTCCTTCGCGAGAAGCCCCTTGCGAAGCTCCCACACCGCGACCACCACCGCCGCCGCGACGATCACCATGAACGCCGGCTTCCAGAACCACAGCGAGCCGGCGATGGCGCCGAGCAGCACCACGGCGGAGCCGACAGCTGCCTTCAGGTCACGGCCGGCCCGACCGTGGTCCTTGGCCGGCGGCGTCCCCGGGGCAGGGGTCGGCGAGGAGGCGTTCGTCATCGCGGTGGCTGGAGATCCTCAGATCTCGAGCAGCTCGGCTTCCTTGGACTTCAGCATGTCGTCGATGGCGTCGGTGTGCTTCTTGGTGTGTCCGTCCAGCTTCTTCTCGGCGCCGGTGACGTCGTCCTTGCCGACCTCGCCGTCCTTCTCGAGCTTCTCCAGGCTCTGCTTCGCCTTCTGGCGCACCTGGCGAACGGCGACCCGGCCGGACTCGGCCTTCTCCTTGGCCAGCTTGATGAACTCCTTGCGGCGCTCCTCGGTCAGCTCGGGGAAGACGCAGCGCAGCACCTTGCCGTCGTTGGCCGGGTTGACGCCGAGGTCGGAGTCCCGGATCGCCTTCTCGACGTTGGCGATGGCGCCCATGTCGAACGGCTGGACCAGGATGATCCGCGGCTCGGGGGCGGTGAAGGAGGCCAACTGCTGGATCGGGGTGGGGGTGCCGTAGTAGTCGACGAGGATCTTGCTGAACATGCTCGGCTGGGCACGCCCGGCCCGGATCGTCGCGAACTCCTCGCGGGTGGCGTCGACCGACTTCGCCATCTTGCCGTCGGCCTCGTTGAGGATGTCGTTGATCACCGGTGCTCCTTCGTCAGTTCTGGCGGTGCGGGTCTCGCGGGCTGGTCGGGATCGGGCGGGTCAGCCCGCGCTGACCAGCGTGCCGATCCTCTCACCCTGCACCACGCGCAGGATGTTGCCCTCAGGTTCCATCCCGAACACGACCATCGGCAGCTTGTTCTCACCGCAGAGCGCGAACGCCGTCTGGTCCATGATGCGCAGACCCTGGGCGATCGCCTGGTCGTAGGTCAGGTCGTCGTACTTGGTCGCGGTGGGGTCGAGGTGCGGGTCGGCACTGTAGACACCGTCGACGCCGGACTTGGCAACCAGGACGACGTCACACTTGCTCTCCAGCGCACGCTGGACGGCGACCGTGTCGGTGGAGAAGTACGGCATCCCCATGCCCGCACCGAAGATGACCACACGGCCCTTCTCCATGTGCCGTATCGCCCGCCGCGGGATGTAGGGCTCAGCGACCTGACCCATGGTGATCGCGGTCTGGACCCGGGTCTCGATGCCCAGCTTCTCCAGGAAGTCCTGGAGGGCCAGGCAGTTCATCACGATCCCGAGCATCCCCATGTAGTCGGCCCGGACCCGGTCCATGCCGCGCTGTTGCAGCTCGGCGCCGCGGAAGAAGTTGCCACCACCGGTGACCACCGCGATCTGGGTGCCCGACTGCGCCACCGCGGCGATCTCCTTGGCGATGGACTGGACGACGTCGGGGTCGACCCCGAGCTTGCCGCCTCCGAACACCTCACCGGAGAGCTTGAGCAGGACGCGTTTGTATCCGGGCACCAGGCACCTTTCGTCATTGCGGCCGCCTCCGCTGGCGCGGAGGGCCGGGGTCGAACATCAGCAGAGCCTACCGTCGCGCGTCCGCGTGACGACAACCTCCGCACGGGTGAGCGCGACCGAGTGTCACCACGATCCCGGTGCGTTCAGCGGACCCGTCGCACCCGCTCGCGGTGCTGACCGCTGTTGTCCCCGTCGATGTCGCTGTCGCGGGTGCGGGAGATGTGGTGCACCTTCTGCTCTCCGCCCTGCACCGGCTGTGCCGAGATCAGCGTGTCGCGTTCGAAGTGGTGGGACTTGTCGGTGTTGCGGTAGTACCGGTAGATCAGCCAGTACGTCGCCCCGCCGCCCACCGGTCCGGCGAGCAGCAGCCAGATCGGGGAGTCGTCGCTGGCCAACGGCAGGACCGCCGAGGCCTGCATCAGCGTCATCGCCAGGTCGATCATGCCGAGGCCACCAGGAGTGCAGCGGCGACGCCCTCGAGGACGGTGCCGACGGTGAGGGAGGCGAGCAGGAGCTTGGGATGGGAGACCGGGATGCTGCCCATCGTCTCCCCGGTGCGTGCGTTCACAGCGATGTAGTGCAGCAGTCCGTTGCTGCGCTGGCGGTAGGAGTACAGCCAGACCGGCAGGTACATCGCGACCCAGCGGGAGCCGCCGACGTCGATCTTCTCCTGCTCCCAGCGGACACCGCGGTTGAACTTCTGCAGCGACCCCTGAACCTGCGAGCGACCGATGGAGAGCAGTTGGTCCTCGAGCTTCGGCTTGAGTGCCTCCACGTTGAGGTCGCGCTTCTCACTGTTGAACCCGACCAGATAGCTCGAGTTCCACTGGACCGCGTTCTTCGTGTCGAACGGCAGGATGGTGTTGATGATGTTGTTCGTGTTGTCCTTCGCGATCGTGGCCCGCTCCGAGGAACCCTCCATGGTGAGGTCGTCGACCACGTAGGCGACGCGTCGCTCCAGCTGGTAGACGTCCGCGGCGTAGTAGGTGACGTTGTTGTCGCCCTGCTTCTCGGTCCAGCGGCGGGTCTGCACCTCCCCCTGCCCCCAGTACTGCGACTCCGCGTGCGCGTCGATGACCAGGTAGGGCAGGTAGACGCCGAAGACGTTCTCGGGGACGAACTCCCGCTTGAACCGGCCCAGGGCGAAGAGTCGGCGTCGTCCCGCGAAGTCCCGGATCCGCGTGATCGCCTCCTCCTTGGTCAGCTTGAAGGGCAGTACGGCGTCGGGGACCGCGCCGTTGGGAATCTGCTCGTTGACGTTCAGAGTGTGCCGGCACCAGTGGCAGCGCGCATTCATCGCGTGCGTGGTGTCGACCGACACCTCGGCGCCGCAGCCACCACACTTGAAGGTGACCACGTCCGCGACGTCGGCACGGATGTCGGCCGCGCCGCTGGCGATGACCGTCCCTTCGAGCTCTTCGATGCCGTGGCCAAGGCCGAACTCCTCCTCGACCCGCTCCTCCTGCCACTCGTGGCGACAGAAGAGGCAGACGAGCTGGCCGGTGGAGGCACGGAGCTGGATGTCGGTGGAGCCGCACTTCGGACAGCGGTTCAACCCGTCACGGAGCTCTTCGTTGACCGTCTCGATGCTCGGGGTCGGCTCGGCGCCCGCTTGGGCGGCGGCGAGCTCCTCCTCCAGCGTGGGGGGCGGCCCGTCGAACGCCGGCCGCCGAGGCTCGTCGGGGTCGTGGGGAAGCTGGGCCATCAGAGCCCGAGCGCCTTCGCCTTGGCGGCGTCGTAGTCCTCCTGGGTGATCAGGCCGGCGTCGAGCATGTCCTTGGCGCGCTTCAGGACGACCATCGGGTCCTCGGCGGCGGGCGCGGCCGGGGCGGTGGGCGCTGCCGGTGCCGCCGGTGGCTGCTGGGCGGGCGGCTGCGTGGGCTGCTGCTGGGCGGGCTGCTGCGTGGGCTGCTGGAGTCCGCCGAGGCCCATGCCGCCGGTGGCCATGCCCATCCCGACCAGCCCGCCGGGCCCTGCGTTCTCGCCGGCGGACTCTATGCCGGCAGCGACCGAGGCCTGCAGGTTCGAGTTGCCGCGAGCACCGGAGAGGGCGTCGGCCCGCTGGACGTTCTTCAGGAGCTCACGGGTGTTGGCGTCGTACTCGATGGAGATGATGGCGGTCTTGACGATCTCCAGGCCACGGTCGCTCTTCCACCGGTAGTTCTCCTCGACCGCCGCGGAGAGCGACTGGGCGAATCCGATCGAGTCCTGCTGCAGACGCGAGATCCGGTTCCCCTTGGCCGGGTCGTTGCTGTACATGGAGAACGCGGGCGCGAGGGAGCCGACGACCTCGTTGAAGAGCTGCTCGCCGGCCGGGTTGTCCATGTCGGCGAAGTCGAACCTACGACGCCCCCCGATCACGTCGGCGGGCACGAAGTTGCGGATGAAGGTGAGCGGGTCGGTGATCCGCAGCGTGTAGGTGCCGCGGGTGATCGCTCCCACCTGGGTGTTGAGGAACGCGTCGTCCCAGTAGATCTCGGACTGGGTCCCGAACCGGTTGTTCGGCAGCTCCTTGAGCGTGACGAAGACGGCGGTCTGCTGGGTGGAGGGGCGGCCACCGAACTTGAACCGTTCCCAGCTCTGCCGGATCACCGAGTCGACCAGGCCGCCGCCAGAGAAGACCGACTGCGACGCGGGCTCCTCGGAGTTCCAGATGTAGGCGCCCGGCTCGGCCGCGAAGCCGGTGAACGCGCCGTCCTCCAGCAGCACCAGGCCGTAGCCTTCGGGGACGATGAACTTGGAGCCGTTGGTGATGACACCCTCGGAGCCGTCCTTGTTGCTGCCGCGCCCGGCGTTCTGGCCCTTGGCCACCGCCGGGAAGACGGCGATGGTGGAGCCGACGCCGTCCGGGACGCCGTAGAAGTCGAGCCACTGGTCACCGAGCGTGCCGCCGACCGCGCCGATCGCAGCCTGAATGAGTCCCACTTGACGATCTCCTCCACCTGAGCTGGAACGTGCGCCTCGGCGTTGCGCAGGCGCTGGTCGGTACCTGTCCGTGGTGCCGACGCGACAAACCTACAACGCCTCGGCTCCGCCTCGCGGGTGATGAAGCAGGACGCAGAACGGCCGGTGGTCACCCTGCGGGGACCACCGGCCGTCCGGTGCTGTGCGATCGGCGAGGATCAGGCGCCGACCTCGAAGCGAGCGAAGCGCTTGACCGTGGTGCCGGACTCGTCGAGCAGCTGCTTGACCGACTTCTTGTTCTCGGTCACCGACGGCTGCTCGAGAAGGACGACCTCCTTGAAGAAGCCGTTTAGGCGTCCCTCGGCGATCTTGCCGACGATGTGGTCGGGCTTGCCCTCCTCGCGGGCGGTGGCCTCGCCGATGGCGCGCTCCTTCTCCACCAGCTCGGCCGGGACCTCGTCGCGGGTCAGGTACTGCGGACGCATCGCCGCGACCTGCTTGGCGGCGCCGGCGGCAGCCGCCTCGTCACCCTCGTACTCGACGAGCACGCCGATGGCCGGCGGCAGGTCGGCAGCACGCTTGTGCAGGTAGACGGTCACCGGGCCGTCGAAGTAGGCGACGTTGCCGAGCTCGATCTTCTCGCCGATGGTGATGGCGAGGTTCTCGACGACCTCGGCGACCGTCTTGTCACCGAGCGTGGCGGCCTTGAGCGCCTCGGCGTCGACGGCCTTCGCCTCGTTGGCGGCATCGGCGATCTGCTGAGCGATCGCGACGAAGTCGTCGCCCTTGGCGACGAAGTCCGTCTCGGACTTCAGCTCGACCAGGGCACCGCCGGAGCTGGCGACCAGGCCGGCGGCGGTCTCGCGCTCCGCGCCACGGGCAGCGGCCTTCGCGGCGCCCTTCACGCGGAGCAGCTCGACGGCCTTGTCGAAGTCGCCGTCGGTCTCGTCGAGCGCCTTCTTGCAGTCCATCATCCCGGCCTGGGTCAGCTCACGGAGCTTCTTGACGTCGGCAGCGGAGAAAGCCATGGATCCTCCCTCGGATCTGTCGTTGGGGTGCGTAGGGAACGGCGGTGCTCAGGCCTCGGCCGGAGCGTCGGCGGCCGGGGTCTCCTCGGCAGCCTTCTCCTCAGTGGCCTCGGTGGCCTCGGCCGTGGCAGGCGCCTCGGTGGCCTCCGCCTCGGCGGGCGCCTCGGTGGCCTCAGCCTCGGCGGGCGCCTCGGTCGCCTTCTCCGCGTCGCCCTGGGCCAGCAGCTCGCGCTCCCACTCCGCCAGCGGCTCCTCGGCAGCGGCAGCGGCGCCGTCGCCCTTGCCACCGGAACGGGCGATCAGACCCTCGGCGACGGCGTCGGCGATCACGCGGGTCAGCAGGCCGACGGCGCGGATCGCGTCGTCGTTGCCCGGGATCGGGAAGTCGACGAGGTCCGGGTCGCAGTTGGAGTCGAGGATGGCGATGATCGGGATCCGCAGCTTGCGGGCCTCCTCGACCGCCAGGTGCTCCTTGTTGGTGTCGACGATCCACACCGCGGACGGGGTGCGACCCATCTCCCGGATGCCGCCGAGGGTGCGGTCCAGCTTGTCCCGCTCCCGCTTCATCTGCAGGAGCTCCTTCTTGGTACGACCGGAGCCGGCGACGTCGTCGAAGTCGATCTCGTCGAGCTCCTTGAGGCGGTTGATCCGCTGGTGCACGGTCGAGAAGTTGGTGAGCATGCCGCCCAGCCAGCGCTGGTTGACGTAGGGCATGCCGACGCGGGTGGCCTGCTCGGCGATGGCCTCCTGGGCCTGCTTCTTGGTGCCGACGAACATGATCGTCCCGCCCTTGGCCACGGTGTCCTTGATGAACGCGTAGCTGCGGTCGATGTAGGCCAGCGACTGCTGCAGGTCGATGATGTAGATGCCGTTGCGCTCGGTCATGATGAAGCGCTTCATCTTCGGGTTCCAGCGTCGGGTCTGGTGTCCGAAGTGGACGCCGCTCTCGAGGAGCTGGCGCATGGTCACGACAGCCATGATGGTTCTCCTGTTGTAGTTCTCAGTTGGGTCCTGACGCCTGCGCGCGGCCGGACCCTCCCGTTCAGGAGGGACTGAAGGCCGTCGCCCACGGGCGGTCGGCACCCCGGGGGGTACCGTCGTGGTCTGCGGACGTGCGTATTCCGGTCCCACAGGACCGGTCCAACCAGGATAGTCCGATCCGTGGGCAGCCCACCAATCGTGGAGGCGCCGGGCAGCCACATCACCCACGTCCCACGACAAGTCCTGTGAGTGGCCCGTCAGTTCCACAGGCCCGCCGGGCGGAGTCGCCGGCCCTCCCGGGGGCGAGCACCCTTCGGGCATGGACCTCTCACGTTGGCTTCGGACGACCGCGCTCCTCCTGGTCTCGCTTCTGCCCGCCTTGCTGTACGGCGCCCCCGCCCACGCCGCGACCGAGACGCAGCCCGTCGGCGTGTGGCCACTGCGACCGACGCCGGCAGTCGTCCACGACTTCGACCCGCCCGCGACGACGTACGGGGCCGGGCATCGGGGGGTGGACCTGGCCGGCGCCCCGGGGGCGGTGGTGCGTGCCGCACTGCCGGGCAGCGTGCTCTTCGCGGGGACGCTGGCCGGACGGGGGGTCGTGGTGGTCGGGCACGGCGAGACCCGGACCACCTACGAGCCGGTGCAGGCCACGGTCAGCGTCGGCGACAGCGTCGTCGCCGGTGGGACGATCGGCCGGCTGCAGGTCCCGATGTCGCACTGCTTCCCGCAGGCGTGCCTGCACTGGGGCTGGATCCGCAACCGCGACGACGTCTACCTCGATCCGCTCCTCCTGGTGGGTGCCGGGCCGATACGGCTGCTGCCGCTGTGGCGTGCCACGCCCGTGGCATGACCGCCGAACGGCCCGGTCAGGGACCCCATGCGGAGAACACCCAGGCGATCCGGGTCCGGTAGGTCTCCCCCGGCTCCAACACCGCCGACGGCCACCCCGGGCGGTTCGGGGAGTCCGGTGCCAGTTGCGGCTCGAGCGCGATGCCGTCCCCCTGACGGAGCGCACGACCGCGCCGGTCGCGGTCGACACCGTCGAAGAAGTTGCCGGTGTAGACCTGGAGTCCCGGACGGTCGGACCACAGGTCCATCCGGGTCCGCGTGGCCGGTGCGTCGAGCGTCGCCACCCGTCGCCACCCGGCGCCGTCGACGACGTAGTTGTGGT
The DNA here is from genome assembly GCA_008123405.1 of Nocardioides sp. BGMRC 2183. GTDB lineage: Bacteria > Actinomycetota > Actinomycetes > Propionibacteriales > Nocardioidaceae > Nocardioides. The sequence continues at coordinate 87,286 of VSSA01000005.1, read as the reverse complement.
CGAGTCCGCGGGCGGCCCGGATCTCCGGGTCCGGATCCCGTACGACGTCGGCGACCCGCCGCGGCTCGGTCAGGTCGAACGGGGTGCCGTGGACGGGACGGTGCTCTCCGACCGGGATCGAGGTGTCGTCGACGGGGGTGTAACGCCGGGCCGGGACCTGCAGCCAGTGGTCGTCGATCGTGCCGTCCTCGCCGAGATTGAGGTAGGTGTGACTGGTCAGGTTCACCAGCGTGGTCGCGGTCGTGGTCGCGCTCAGATCGAGCTGCACTCGGTCCTCTGCGATCGCGTAGCGAGCGCGGACGGTGAGTTCACCGGGATAACCCGCGTCCCCGTCCGGGCTGACCAGCTCGAACGTGGCCGCCTCCCCGCTCTTCTCGACCACCTGCCAGTGCCGCGTGTGGAAGCCGTCCGGTCCGCCGTGGAGGTGGTGGCCGCGATCGTTCGTGGGGAGGCGCAGTTCGCGTCCGGCAACGATGGCCCGTCCGTGCGCGATCCGGTTTGCGTAGCGGCCGACGACGCTGCCGACGTAGGCGCTCCCCTGGCGCACGGCCTCGGCATCGGCAAGCCCGAGCGCGACGTCGCGTCGTCGACCGTCACCACAGGTCACCACCATGCGCTGCACCGTGGCGCCCACTTCGAGCAGGTGCAGCTCCGGGGCGTCGCCTCCGCCGATGACCAGGTCGGCGGCGGTCGCGGATGTCACGAGCCGAGACTACGGGGCAAGAGGAGAGCGGCAGTCGGGCCGGTGCAGGATCACGCGCGCGGGTGTGCCTGACGGTAGGCCCGCCGGAGCCGATCGGTGGTGACGTGGGTGTAGCGCTGCGTGGTGGCCAACGAGGCGTGCCCGAGGAGCTCCTGGACCGACCGCAGGTCCGCACCTCCCTCCAGCAGGTGGGTGGCGGCGCTGTGCCGCAGACCGTGCGGACCGAGGTCCGGCGCCCCCGGCACGTCCTCGAGTCGCCGGTGCACCATCGTGCGAACGGCGCGCTGATCGACCCGCCCGCCGCGTGCACCGAGGAAGAGCGCCGCCCCGGAGCCCTCCCGCGCCAGACTCGGCCGGCCGCGGATCAGCCACGCATCGACAGCCCTGGCCGCCGGTACGCCGAACGGCACCGTGCGTTCCTTGCGTCCCTTGCCCAGCACCCGGACCACATTGCGGTCGCGGTCGAGGTCGTCGACATCGAGGCCGACCAGTTCGCCGACCCGCATCCCGGTGGCGTAGAGCAGTTCGAGCAGGGCCACGTCCCGCAGCCCCACCGGGGAGCCGTCGTCGGCCTGGGTTGCCGCAGCCTCGACCAGGGCCCGCGCCTCGTCGGCGCGAAGCACCGCCGGCAGCGTGCGGTGCGGCTTCGGGGAGCCCAGCGAGGAGCCCACGTCGCTGGGGGCCCGGCCGGTCCGAGCCAGCCAGCCGGTGAACACCCGGGCTGCGGTCGCCCGGCGTGCCAGGGTGGTGCGGGACAGTCCGGCGGACTGCTGGCGCGCGAGCCATCCCCGCAGGAGACGGAGGTCGAGCTCCTCGGGGCGGTGCACCTGGGCACGATCGGCGTGCTCGAGCAGGTTCGCGATGTCTTTGAGGTAGGCCGTCACCGTGTGCGCGGCGAGGTCCCGTTCGGAGACCAGATGCCGCTCGTAGTCGCCCAGCACGCGCACCCAGGTCTCCGTCAGCCCCCGCGTGGGCTCGTCGGCAGGGATCGGCTGAGCCTCACTCATCTCATGATCGTAGGACCGGTCATCGCCGCGCACGGTCATAACGCGCCAGCGCCTCCCGCCGCTCCTCGGCGTGATCGACGATGGGCTCCGGATACCCGTGCTGGTAGCCGTCCTCGTGCTTCCACGGCTCATGCGCCCGCTTCCCGGCCAGATGGGCGAGCTCGGGCACCCAGCGCCGCACGTAGTCGCCGGAGGGGTCGAAGCGCAGGCCCTGGGTGACCGGATTGAACACCCGGAAGTAGGGAGCGGCGTCGGTGCCGGTGCCCGCGACCCACTGCCATCCGTGGTTGTTGGAGGCGAGGTCGCCGTCCACGAGGTGGTCCAGGAAGTGCCGGGCGCCGGTGGGCCACCACACATGGAGGTCCTTGGTGAGCAGGCTGGCGGTGATCATCCGGACCCGGTTGTGCATCCAGCCCTCGGCGGCGAGCTGTCGCATCCCGGCGTCGACGATCGGAAACCCCGTCCTTCCCCGGCGCCAAGCCTCGATCAGCGCCTCCGGCTCGTCGTAGTCGAGCGCCAGCGGGCGCAGATCCTGCCACGCGGACGCCGGGTGGCGCAGCAGCACGTCGGCATAGAACTCACGCCAGGCCAGCTCGGTCTCATAGCTGTGTCGCCCCTGCCCGCGGTGGCTGCGCACCTGGTGCAGCAGTTGGCGCGGGTGGACCACCCCGAACCGCAGGTACGGCGACATCCGCGAGGTCCGGTCCGCCCCGGGCAGGTCCCGCGCATCGGCATAGTCGGCCAGGTCCTCGGCTACGAACGCACGCCACCGATCGACGGCTGCATCCTCGCCGGCGGCGGGGAGGTCTGGCCCGCGCTCGGCCGCCTCGGCCATCCGGGCGCGGGCCTCACCGTCGTCGAGATCAGTCACCGCCCAGGACACGTCGGGGGCCGGCAGCGGCGGCTCGATCGGTACCTCGCGCCACGCCCGGGAGAAGGGCGTGAAGACCCGATACGGCTCGCCGGCCCGATTGACGACCGTTCCGGGCTCCACCGCGTACGGCGTCCCCGTCGGCACCAGGCGGATCTGGCCGAGGGCCTCGGCGACCTGGCGGTCCCGACGCATCCCGTACGGCGTGCACTCCCCGGTGACCTGCACCTCCTCGGCCTCGACGGCGCCGGCGACCGCGGGGACCTCGCGGCTCGGGTCGCCGTACCTGATGACGAGGCGGCCGCCGATCGAGGCGTCCAACTCACTCAGGCAGGCGGCGAGCCAGGCGCGGCGGGCGTCGCCCGCGCTCGACCAGAGGAGCGGGTCGAGGACGAAGAGTCCGACGACCTCGTCAGCGGCGCCCGCCGCCGACGACAACGCGGGGTGATCGCGCAGCCGCAGGTCGCGGCGGAACCAGAGAACGGTGGTGCTCACCGTCTCAGCGTAGGAGGACGGTGAGCACCACCAGGTGGGCTCGGCTCGAAGCTCAGTTCGCCGGTGCGCAGACCACGTAGACAGTTGCGGTCGCGTTGGCGTTCTCGGTCCACCACCACGAGGTCCACGACGTCGGCGCCGAGGTGGCCGGCGCACCTGCTGCGTCGCTCGGGTAGGAGTCGTACCACCACACGTTGGCGCCCTCGGGGTGTGCACCGCTCTCCCCGCCGCCGATCGCGACCTCGCCGGGCTCGCAGGACGCAGTGATGCGGTCGCCCTGGGTCGGGTGGGTCACCCCAGAGTCGCTGGCGGTGCGGTAGACGATGCCGGAGAAGTTTCCAGCCGGGCCCGTCGGCCCGACAGGGCCAGCCGGGCCGGTCGGTCCGGCTGGGCCGGTAGCACCGACCGGGCCAGCGGGTCCGGTCGCTCCGGTGGCACCGACAGCTCCTGCGGCGCCGGTGGCACCGGCGTCGCCCTGCGCACCCACAGCACCCGTCGCTCCGGCCGCGCCCGTCGCGCCGACGATGCCCTGGATGCCCTGCGGTCCTTGCGGGCCGATCGGTCCGGCGACGCCGGTGGCTCCTGTCGCGCCGACGGGGCCCGTGGCACCAATGGGGCCGATCGGACCGGTGGCGCCGGTCGCGCCCATGGGGCCCTCAGCTCCGACGGGTCCCTGTGGCCCGGTCGCACCCGTCGCTCCGGTCGCACCGGTGGCGCCGGTGGCGCCGGTGGCGCCCTGCGGACCGGTCATGAACCAGGCGATCCGCTGCTCCCTCTTGCGGCAGCGGCCCAAGGGGTCGTCGGTGCCACGCCTCCGCTCGGTGAGGAATCGCAGCGCCTTGGTCTGCTTGTCGTAGCAGGCGACGATCCGGGACTTGACCTCCGGCGGCGCTGCCTGCGCGGGAGCGGCGGGAAGGACACCGACCGTGCCGAGTACGGCGGTCGTGGCGAGGCCGAGAGTCGCGTGGCGGCGCAGCCAAGGGACGGGACGAGACGAGGTCTGAGAGAGGTCCACGCGCGCACGCTAGCGAGATCGGCACGGGCTGTGGGCTGCGACGGGGAAGTCGGGCCATTGTCCCGACTTTCCAGTGCCAACTCCCCCGTGCCGACTCCCTGGCGCTACTTCTAGGGTGTGTCTCCCAAGTCGGCGGCGTAGTCGGGGATGCTGACCTCGGCCATCGCCGGATCGAGCTGGAGTCCGCGCTCCAGGTACGGCCGCGCCTCGTCTGCCCGTCCGAGATGGTCGAGTGCGAAGCCGAGCCGCATGTAGGCCGGCGCGAACTCGGGCTGTGCCGCGATCGCGTCCTCGTAGAGGTCGACCGCCTTCTCGAGGTCGTCGGTCTCGGTCAGGATGCCCTTGTTGTACAGCGCCGGACCGTACTCACCGTCGCTGTCGAGCGCTGCGTCGTAGTGATCGAGGGCGCGGTCGAGGTCGCCCGACTGCTCGGCGACCAGACCGAGGTTGTAGTACGCGAGCGTGTTGTCGTCGTCGAGATCCAGCACGTGGCCGAAGGTGGCGGTTGCCGCATCGAGATCGCCGGCCGCCAACTCGGCCGCACCGCGGTCGACCAGGGCCTGCACAGCCTGGGCGGTCGCCTGCGGGTCCGCTGCCTCGGAGCCGGCGTCGTCCGAGCAGCCAGCGACTGCCAAGACGAGGACACCGACGATGAGCGCGCTCGTCGCGCGTGCCGCAGCGCGCCGGACCCGGCCGCCGCTGGCGCTTGCTGGCCAGGTCATGTCCGCACTGTAGTTGCCGCGGACGGAGCTTCGTGGGGATACGGCGAACCTCGCGGCACGCCCTTCCGAGGTGCCTCTCGCACGTGTGCGCCGTGACGGCACGCGCCTCTAAGAGTCTGCTGAGCAAACTCCTAGGGAACCACTAGAGTCAGCCCATGGCTGCTGGGGTCGGTCTGCACATGATCGTGAAGGACGAGGCACCGGTGATCGCGCGTTGCCTGCGCAACGCGCTGCCGCTCGTCGATTGGTGGGTCATCTGCGACACCGGGTCCACCGACGGCACCCAGGAAGTGATCCGGAGTGTCACCGAGGGCGTGCCAGGTCTGCTGCTGGAGCGTCCGTGGGTGTCGTTCGGCCACAACCGCCAGGAGGCCCTGGAGGCGGCTCGCAGGTTCGCGGGCGGCGGTTCCACCTATTCGCTGTGGCTGGACGCGGACGAGGTGCTGGAGGATCGCCCCGGTTCGTGGCCGGACCTCGACCATGACGGCTATCACCTCCAAGTACGTCGCAGCGGCGTCAGCTATGAGCGGATCGGTCTGATCCGGCTGGACCGGCCATGGCGATGGACAGGGGTGGTCCACGAGCACCTCGAGCTCCCCGGCGCGACGCTCGGCCGTCTGCACCGGCCGTGGGTCCGATCAGAACGGGAGGGCGCGCGGGCACACGACTCGGCGACGTACAGCCAGGACGCGGAGGCGATCGCGGCGGCTCTCGCCGACGAGCCGGACGACCCCCGGCTGCAGTTCTATCTCGCCCAGTCCTGGTACGACGCCGGCGAGTGGCAGCGAGCCCTGGACGCCTATCGGATCCGTGTCGCGAACCCGAACGGGTGGGCCGACGAGGCGTGGTTCGCAGCCTCCCGCATCCCGCACTGCCTGGAACTACTCGGGGCCAGGATCGACGACGTGATCTCCGCCCACCTCGACGCCGTCCAGCGCGACCCGCTGCGAGCCGAGCCGCTGGTCCACGCGGCACGGCTGGAACGCGAGCGCGGGCGTCACGCGGTGGCGGTCCTCTACGCCCAGGCGGCGTCACGGCTGCCGGAGCCCGGGCCGGAGGCGCTCTTCGTCGACGTCGCCACCTATCGCTGGCGCGCCTACGACGAGCTCGCGGTGGCCTGCTACTGGAGCGGGCGGCGTGAGGACGGACTTCGCGCGGCGCAGCGCGCCCTCGCGGCGAACCCGGACGATGCGCGGTTGCGCGCGAACCTGGACTGGTTCTTGGACCCACCCACCTCTGAGAACGTGGTGTGAGCGTCATCGGGCGGCCTCACCGAGGCGCCACCCGAGTCTGGTCTGCTCCACGAAGCCCGCTTCGGCCAGCCGATGCAGCGTCCGGTACACCTCGGTGACGGCGAGACCGGCGACCAGGGCGATCGAGTCCGGCCCTGCCGGCGAACCGACCGGAACGGCATCGAGGACCTGCTGGTCGCGCACTCGCAGGGTGTCCCGAGCCCTCACCGGACCGCGTGGCTCGTCGACGAGATGCTCGCCGGCACCGCCGATCAACTCCAGGACGTCCTGCCCGGAGGTGACCAGGGTGGTGCCACCTGTCCGGATCTGGTGATGGACGCCTTCGGAGGTGGCCGCGGTGACCGGACCTGGCACGCCCATCGCGACGCGATGCATCCGTAGTGCCCAGTTGAGGGTGTTGAGGGAGCCGGACCGTGCCGCCGCCTCGACCACGACCGTCCCGGTGGTGAGCGCGGCGATCAGCCGATTGCGGGCCAGGAACCGCACCCGGTGCGGGGCCGCGCCCGGCGGTGCCTCGGAGACGACGGCGTGCGACTCGGCGAGGTGCTCGAGCAGTGGGCGGTGGTCTGCCGGGTAAGCGCGGTCGACCCCGCAGGCGAGGACCGCGACAGTCGGCGTACCAGCACTGAGGGCTCCGCGATGGGCTGCATAGTCGATCCCCGCCGCCGCCCCGGAGACCACGGCACGACCGTGGTGCCCCAGCGTCCCTGCCATCGCCGCGGCGACCTCGGTGCCATAGCTGCTGGCCGAGCGCGCTCCGACGATCGCCACCCCGGTGCCCAGGGTGTCCAGGCGCAGGGGTCCGCGGGCCCAGAGGCCGATGGGTGTCCCACCCCGGTCGTTGAGCGCGCCCGCGGAGGCGAGATCCTCGAGCCGCCGCGGCCACTCGGTGTCCTCCGGTGTGACGAACCGGATGCCGCGCCGAGCCGCTCGCTCCAGCTCGCGTGCCGGATCGACGTCGCGCAGCCGCGCCGCGACGACGCTGAGCAGGTCGCTGTGGTCGGGGTTCTCGGTGAGCGTGTGCACCACCTCGCCGGCACCGAGCTCGGAGACCAACCCGTTGAAGACCAAGTCTCCCGGCTCGGCAGCGATGCTGAGTGCCACCCGGGCGAGCCGGTCGTGGGAGACCTCCGTCGTCATCCGTGCACCGCCTCGACGACGGTGGAGTCGATCGGGCGGAGCACGTCCTCGGCTGCGAGGGGCTCGCCGAAGCGCAGCCGGAGGGCCGTGGCAACCTCGGTGACGCCGGGTGAGACATCCTCGCCGCGGCGGATCGATCGAAGGTCGGCGATCGACCAGGCGAGCCGCTGCACCCGCACGGACCCTCGTGCGCTGAGATGTCCCTCGAAGGTGATCCGGTCCAGCCGTCGTCGGGCCTCGTCACTGACCGGGAAGGTGTCCTTCAGGCGCGGCGCTGGGATCTGGCTGTTGAGGCGCCAACTGGAGTTCGCGAAGCGCAATCGTTGTCGTTCCCGCGCAGCCGCCACCCGATCTCGCACGACCCCGGACTTCTCGGGTGGGCGGAAGCGGTCGACGCTGGCCGGGGTGGCGGCGACGACGTGACGGGTGATGTCGATGCGGTCCGCGATCGGACCGGAGACCTTGCGCCGGTAGTCGCGCCGTACCCGTTCGGGGCAGGTGCACCGGTTGCCGGCCGGGCCCGGCGCGTAGTCCCCGCAGGGACAGGGATTCGCCGCCAGGACCACCATGCCGCGAGCGGGGAGGGTCACCGACTCCTCGCGGCGGGCGACCGTGATCTCTCCGCTCTCCAGCGGCTGGCGCAGCGCCTCGATCACGTCCCCACGGAAGAGTGCGAACTCATCGAGGAAGAGGACCCCGGCATGCGCTCGGGAGATCTCGCCCGGCCGGACCGTCCCGCTGCCGCCCCCGATCAGGCTCGCCTTGCTGGCATCGTGATGGGGCGCAGCGAACGGCGGCCGACGGATCATCCCCCGCGCAGGATCCAGGACCCCGGCCAGGGAGTGCAGGGCGGTGAGCTCCAGCGACTCCTCCGGGGTGAGGTCCGGCAGGATGGTCGGGAGCCGCTCGGCGAGACTGGTCTTCCCGCAGCCCTTCGGCCCGGAGAGCAGCAACGCATGCCCGCCGACGGCCGCGACCTCCAACGCGAACTTCTCGTCCTCCATCCCGTGCAGATCGGCGAGGTCGAACTCCTCGAGTCTCTCCTCACCGCGCCATGCGAGCAACGGACTGCCCGAGCGCTCGGCGACCGGCGCCGCCCCCGGGATGTCCTCGCCCCGCAGCACCGCCACCGCCTGGGAGAGTGACCGGGCACCGATCACCTCCATGTCCGGCACCATCCGTGCCTCCTCCGTCTGCGGCTCCGGTACGACGACCCGCCGGATCCCGCGTTCGGCTGCCGCGAGCGTCATCGGCAGTACGCCGGCCGCGGGGCGCAGCCCGCCCGACAGCGTGAGCTCACCGATGAAGGCGGTCCGTACCAACGCCCGCGCGTCGAGCGCATCGCATGCGGACAGCACCGCTGCCGCGATCGCCAGGTCGAAGTGGGTTCCCGACTTCGGCAGGTCGGCCGGCGACAACAAGATCGTCGTCCGTTTCGCGCTCGGCCACCCGTAACCGCTGTTGATCAGCGCCATCCGTACCCGCTCCTGCCCCTCACGCAACGCGGCATCGGCGCGCCCGACGACGGTGACCCCCGCCTGCCCCGCCGAGACGTCCACCTGGACGTCGATCAGGTGGCCCAGCGCCCCGTTGAGCGCGACGGAGTGCGCGGTCGCGAAGCTCATCAGTACAGCCCCGGAACGTGGTCCACGATCGCCGCGCCCTTGCGGGGCCGTAACACGGCGACGAGATCGATGCGGATCTCAGGAGGACAGACGCCGCGGGCGCGCGCCCACCGCTCCCCCAGTCGCTTGAGCCGGTCCAGCTTGGCATCGGTGATCGCCTCGTGCGGAGTGCCCGCCGAGAGGCTGGTGCGGGTCTTCACCTCGCAGACGACCAGCGCATCGCCGTCGCGCAGCACCAGGTCGATCTCGCCCTCGTCGCAGCGCCAGTTGCGGTCGAGCAGGACGAGCCCCCTCGCGCTGAGATGTGCCACCGCCACGTTCTCGCCATAGGTTCCCAGCGCCCGCCGGGTCTGAGCAGTCGTCATGAGCCCAGCCTCGGTGCGCGTCGTCTGCTGTGGTTGCCACCGATGCTCGGCTGTGGAGGAGTCGGATCATCCACAGGCCCGCGGGCACCCGCGCGCCGTTTCGCGACGCTTGGGATCAGTCCACGAGCTGGGGAGCGGTATCGCAGCTCGGCCGCGAGACGCTGTGGAGGTCGGCACCCGCGCCCGAGAGGCCGACGAGCGGGCGAAGAGTGCCGAGCAGATCGTTGGCGGCGGCCACCACGCCACTGTTCAGCACGGTTGTGGTCTGGGTCAGAGCGGCCTGCAGGAGACTGCCGATCACCGGAACCTCCGACAACCTGCTGATCTTGAAGCTGCCCAGCGACCTCGACCGATCGTCCCACTCCGCGAAAAGACCGTCCTTACGCTGGAAGGTGGCTCGCACGCTGACACCGCCCTCGATCGAGCTATCGCGTGGCAGCGCGACATCGCCGAGTGAAATGGGAGCGGGCTCCGGTGGGACGCTGACCTTGGTGCCGCTCGTTCGCAGGTTTTCCGGCACGCGTAGTGACCCAGTGCCAGATTCGGTCATGCCAGGCGCCCTCGCCGAGAGATCGAAGGCCAGGTCGGAGTGAACAGACAGCTGGAAGTTGCGATACCGGGGGTAGGTGTTGATCAGCCCACCGGACAGCATCTCAAGCAGATCAGCGAGATCACCCAGATCCAGGATGTCGTTGATGAACCTGAGGACACCATTTCCTTCGGTGGCGTTGATAGTTGCTTCACCGTCGAGCGCTACTGGTGCGGACAGGTCGACTCCGGCCAGGCCGGAGTCGACGGTGACCGAATAGGCGTCGGGATTCTCCGTTGTGCCGGACCCGCATTGATCGACCGACGCCAGCGTCGCCGTGGCGTTGCCGATACCTCCGCGGACCAGCACCTCGCCCACCGTCAGGTCGAACGATCCGTGAACGACCGACCCCACCTCCGCGTCAACCACGGGAATCCTCAGTGCGGGAACCAGGAGTTTGAGCGTCACCTGCGACTGCTCAGCGGTCGCTTCCTCGCTGCCCGGTGCACCGCAAGCGAAACGTAGCCCCTGGATGGCGGTGGCGGAGAGACTGGCGGTGGCATCATCACCGTCGACCGGAAGCCCAAGCGCATCAAGCTCGATGTCGACGGACTCCTCTAGCGCGGCTCCCCCATTGTTGGCGATGGCGAGCGCGGCGCCGATCAGCTCGAGCACGTTGAGTTCGGCCGTCAGCGCGCTGAGATCTCCCACGTCGACACTGATCACGTCGTTGAGGTCGACCCTGTCATCCAGATTCAGTCCGGCGGATGCATCCAGGAGCCCATTGAGCACCGAGATCGCCGCGGCGGCGCCCGGGCCACCGTCGCGCGCGAGTGCGGCGGCAGTCGCATCCAGCAGGGCGCCGATCCGCACCCGGGACGGCCCGAGGAGCGCGCCAGTCGAACCGATCTCCGGCGACGCCGCCAAGCCCGCCAAGGTGACCTCACCCCCGGCCAACGCCCGATAGTCCGCGATCGAGAGGGCCGCATCGAGCCCGACCAGGCGGGCCAGCGGGCCCACCATGGAGCTGCCCAGATCCAAGGCAGCGCTGAACGACCCGAGCTCATAGCAGGCGCTCGGCTCCGGCCGGTGCCCGACAGCAGACACACTTGCTCCTCCAGCCTCGCGTCCGGCGATGTCAGCGAAGGCGAATGAGGTCTGGGAGGCGATCTGGACGACGACGGCATCTGGCCGAGCGGCGCCGTCGTGCACTGGCGTCCACCGGCCGTTGTCCCCGATCTCGACGAACTGCCAGCAGTACCCCCACGGCTCCGAGCTCAGCCTCGTGCACGAGGTTAGATCCTCGCGCACGAGCACGCGGCCGAACGCGTCGTCATTCCGTGCGATCGCTTCCCGCAGCGCAGTGTCGAACTCTCCCGTGTCGTAGTCCTCGATCCGACTGCCGTCGAGCTGCTGTGCGAGATCGAGGGCTGCCAGGTCGGCAACCGCCTGCAGGTCGCTGCGCAAGACTCGCTGCTGACCGAGATCGACGGCGAAGGCGGCCGAGACCATCAGCACGAGCGCCATCAGCACCGACACCAGGATCGCTGTCGCTCCCCGTTCGTCGCGCTGGTCGAAGCGGCGCATCTCAGCTCACCCGCGCCACTGCCTCGTAGGACAGCTTCTCCGGGAGCACCAGACCGAAGCCGGGGATCAGCATGTCGTAGGCGATGACCACCTCGACGTACGCGCAGTCCGGTGTGCCGCTGGGATCATCCGGGTCGGGGCCGGAGGCGGAGGCACAGCGCGCGATCTCGAAGGAGCACTCCGCGGAGCAGGTCGCCCCGTGCGCCCCGAGCGCATCGTTGACAGCGGCCCGTGCAGCGTCCTTCTTGGCTTCGGTGTCCCCCGGCGTGACCGCTGCCGCACGTGCACCCTCCGCGGCAGCTTGACTGACGCCCTGCCTCACGCTCAGCATGTCGCCGAAGTTGATGATCCCGAAGACCAGCAGCAGCAGCACGGGCAGAATCAGTGCGAACTCGACGGCGGCCGCCCCGCGCTCGGCTCCCTGCTGACCTCCGCGGAGCGCGCGACGGCATGCGGAATCCCGCACCGGTGCCGCCATCGCTTCCCCGCTCTGCTCAGGACGCGTGCCCCATGACCTGCGTCTGCGGGCATGGTATCGCCGCGCTGCCCCGGCGGCGATCCTTGTTGCGGTGGCACCGCAACGAGGGCATCTCCCCCGGCGTCAGCCCTTCGGTGGCTCGAAGTCGGAGTTGGCGAGCTCCTCGACGTTGACGTCCTTGAAGGTCAGCACCTTGACGCTCCGGGCGAACCGCGCCGGCCGGTACATGTCCCACACCCATGCGTCGGTGATCGATACCTCGAAGAAGACGTCGCCACTCTCCGAGCGCGCCTTCACGTCGACGGAGTTGCAGAGGTAGAAGCGGCGGTCGGTCTCGACGACGTACTTGAAGATGCCGACGACGTCGCGGTACTCGCGATAGAGGTTGAGCTCCTGCTCGGTCTCGTACTTCTCGAGATCCTCAGCACTCATCGACACTCCTCCCCACCATGACGGTCCGGTCCTCGAGCGATCCTAGTGGTGTGGGGCGGAAATGCTTGGACGGTTGGCGTGCCGGCGGTGCGTGCATCGCAAGGTGGCCGTGCGACGGCATACCGGGTGTCTTCCGAGCGCGGCCGGCGCAGCGAGGTGCGTGCCGCCGGTGCGCCAACCGTTCAATGATTTCCGACACGCGACACTAGCTCCGGGTCAAGGCCCGGCAGCCGCCAGGAGGTCCGGTGGTACGGCGTCGGCCCGTGCTCGGCCAGCGCCGCCAGGTGCTCGGGCGCCGAGTAGCCCTTGTTGGCCTCCCAGGCATACGCGGGATGCTCGACCGCGAGCTCGGTCATGATCGCGTCCCGCTCGGTCTTGGCGAGGATGCTGGCCGCCGCGACCGCAGCACAGCGCAGGTCCGCCTTGATCATCGTGACGACCGGCGGCGAGGACTCCAGCAGGCCGGCCGGCGCCAGCAGAGCGTCCTGCTCCGGCGGGGAGAGGTAGTCGTGGTTGCCGTCGAGCAGCACCGTGGACGGCGGCTCCGGCAGCGCGGCGATCGCCCGGTGCCCGGCCAGCCTCATCGCGACGATGATCCCGAACTCGTCGATCTCCGCCGGGCTGGCATGCCCGATCCCGTACGGCGCCCACCGCTTGATCTTCGGCGCCAGCCGTGACCGCACCTGCGCCGACAGCAGCTTGGAGTCACGCACACCGGCAGGCGCGCTCCGAGTCGCCTCGGTGACCTGGACCACCGCGACGGTCACCGGACCGCACAGGGCACCCCGGCCGACCTCGTCGGCGCCGGCGAGGGAGACCAGGCCGTCGCGCAGCATCCGCCGCGCGATCCGCAGACTCGGTGCCGTGCTCGCCATCAACTCACCGCCATCAGGTCGCTGCCGTCGGGCTCACTCCGTGGAGCCCGGCGGGTCGTCGGGGACGTCGTCGAAGGCGTCGGGGCGGCTCACCCAGTCCCAACGGTCACGTGGCCAGACCAGCGCGAACATCTTGCCGACGACAAGGTCGGTGTCCACCCAGGGACTCTCCGTGCACGGGTCCTGATCGGGGGCGCAGATGTGCACCCGGGAGTCGGCGGAGTGGGCCCGGTTGTCACCCATCACGAAGAGCTTGCCCTCGGGGACCGGTCCGAGCGACCAATCGCACGGCTTCACACCCGCCTGGCCGCGCGCGGCAGCACAGGCCCCGGTGTCCTCGGCCAGGTACTCCGACTCGTCGATCGGCACCCCGTTGACCTTGATCCGCCCCTGCTTGTCGCAGCAGCTGATGACGTCGCCCTCGGTGCCGATCACCCGCTTCACCAGATGGCCGCCGGTCGGGTACAGCCCGATCTTGGAGAGCACGTTGGCGAACCCGGTCGGCCCCTCGGACTCGCCCGGCGACAGCCAGCCGCCGGGGTCCTCGAAGACCACCACATCACCGCGCTGCGGCGTACCGCCGAACCAGTAGGAGACCTTCTGCACCAGGATGCGGTCGTTCTCGACCAGGCCCGGCTCCATCGACTCCGAGGGGATGTAGAAGGCCTGGACGAAGAGCGCCTTGATGATGATCGCCATCCCGAGCGCGACCGCGAGCAGCACGATGCTCTCCAGCCAGATCGGCAGCGGCTTGCGCTTCCGCTTGGCCGGGGTGGGGGAGGCTGCCGCCTCCTCCTCGGGCTGCGCCGCCGTGCTCTCCCGGTCCGCCGCAGTGGGTTCCTCAGGCGTGTCGGGAGCGTCGGTGGTCACGGTGGTGAGTCTAGGCAGTGGCGCCAGCGGCGACCGACGCGGGCTCGCCAGCGGGCGGAGCGAAAAACGCCGATGCCCCCGTCCCAGCAAGGGGACGGGGGCATCGTGGCGATCATCGGATCGTCCAGCGAGCGGTGCTCAGCGTGCGGCCTGGCAAGGCGGACGAGGGAGGCGGCCTTCAAGCGAAGCGGGCCGTCGACCGAGGACAACGCAGCCAGGGCGCGCGCTGGGCGCCGCGCAGCGGGCGATCAGACCTCGCGGCGCTCCTTGATCTTGGCTGCCTTGCCGCGCAGGTCGCGCAGGTAATACAGCTTCGAGCGGCGCACGTCACCGCGGGTGACGACCTCGATCGACTCGAAGATGGGCGAGTGGAGCGGGAAGGTCCGCTCGACACCGACACCGAAGGAGACCTTGCGGACGGTGAAGGTCCGGCCGACGCCACTGCCGTGGACGCGGATGACGACACCCTGGAAGACCTGGACACGGGACCGGCTGCCCTCGACGACCTTCACGTGCACCTTGACGGTGTCGCCGGCGCGGAAGTCGGGGAGGTCGGTGCGCTTGTTGGCGTTGCCCAGCTCGGCGACGGCGCTGCGGCCGGCCACGGACGTGTTGCTCATGATTGCTCCTCGCGAGTGCCACAGGTCAGCCGCGGTCGATGGTTCTCGATCGGATGGCGCGCGCGTGACGACGATTCCCCTGTGGCAGAAGCGTTCGCGGCGCCGACGGATCATCCTCCCACGAGCGCGCAGGGTGACGAAATCGAGACTTCGGCGTCATCTGGTCCTGGAAGGATGACACCCATGCCCTCCACGGCGCTCGCGCGCGACTGGTCGCCGCACACCTATCAGACCCGCCCGTGGCGGCAGCGGACCGTACGTGGGCCCCGCGCCGACCGGTTGGCCCGGGAGATCACCGTCGCGCTGCCCCCGATGATCGCCGGCCTCGACCTCACGATGGACCGCCCGTTGGCCGCGATGACCTCGGCGAGCGCCGGCGATCTCGGCCACCTCGACCTGGTGCACGGCCGCACGCTGCGCGAGCTCAACCACCTCCAGCTGCGCACCGAGTCCGTGGACTCCTCCAAGATCGAGAACGTCGACGCCTCCCTGGCCGACTACGGCAGGGCGCTGCTGGGTGTCGGCGCGAACGCATCGGCGACCTCGATGGCGTCGGCCACCGCGGCGCTGACCCGGATGATCACCGATGCGGACCGCACCCGGAAGATCCGCAGCGAGGCGGTCCTCCAGGCCCACCACGACCTGATGGCGCGCAATCTGGACGAGGCGCACCGCGCCGGGAAGTACCGGACCACGCAGAACTGGGTCGGTGGCAGTGACTACTCCCCCCGCGGCGCACTGCACGTGCCGCCGCCACCGGAGACGGTGCCCGACTACCTCGCCGACCTGTTCACCTTCGCCAACCGCGACGATGTCGCGCCGCTGGCCCAGGCCGCGATCGTGCACGCGCAGTTCGAATCCATCCATCCGTTCATCGACGGCAACGGGAGGATCGGGCGCACCCTGATTCATGCAGTGCTTCGCCGGCGCCGGGTGACCAAGCATCTGACCGTCCCGATCGCCTCGGCGCTGGTCGCCCACCGCGACCGTTACTTCGCCGCGCTCAACGACTACCGGGACGGTACGGCGCACACCATCGTGGCGATGATGTCCAGCGCTGCCAGCATCGCAACGGGTGAGTCGTGGCGCGCCGCAACCCGGATCCAGGAGATCCGTGACGAGTGGCAGACCCGCACCGGAGTGACCAGCCCGGGCCGGCCGCTGTACCGGCTGCTGGACCTGTTGACCGAGGAGCCGATCGTCAACGCGGCACTGGTGGCCGAGCGACTCCGGATCGACGATGCCGAAGCGGCGGAGCTGATCGAACGGTTCGCCGCCCACGGTGTGCTGCGGCGGGCACCGCGCTCGCGCCGGGCGCCGGTGTGGCTGGCGCGCGAGGTGCTCGACGAGGTGCACGACCTGAGCACCCGGATCCGAGCATCGGAGCGGTTCCAACAGTCGTCAGGGTGAGAGTGACCTAGGGGCCACTCTCACCCTGACGACTCGGGTTTCGTTACTGCGTCAGTCCAGGGCGTAGCCCTCGCCGTGCAGCGCGAGGTCGAGACCGGCGACCTCGTCCTCCTCCTTGGCCCGGAAGCCGACCGTCTTCTCGATCGCCATTGCGAAGACGAAGGAGACGACGAAGGAGAACGCGATCACGGTGATCGAGGAGAACAGCTGGGCCAGGAACAGCTTGGCGTCGCCACCGAAGACGAGGCTGCCGCCGGTGAGCGCCTCGGCACCGAAGATGCCGACCCAGAGGCAGCCGATGAAGCCGGCGACCAGGTGGATGCCCACCACGTCGAGGGTGTCGTCGAAGCCGAGCTTGAACTTCAGGTCGACCGCGAAGGCGCAGACCGCCCCGGCGAAGAGGCCGAGGATCATCGCCCAGACCGGGGTGATGAAGGCACACGCCGGGGTGATCGCGACCAGCCCGGTGACGATGCCGGAGGCGGCGCCGACCGCGGTGGCCTTGCCCTCCTTGAAGGTCTCCACGACGATCCAGCCGAGCAGCGCCGCCGCCGGGGCGACCAGGGTGTTGAAGAAGATCATCGAGGTCTGGCCCTCGTCGGCGCCGTAGACGCCGGTGTTGAAGCCGTACCAACCGAACCACAGGATCGCGGCGCCGATGAGGACCAGCGGGACGTTGTGCGGGACCGCCTCTTCCTTGGAGAAACCGGTCTTGCGCTGACCGAGCACCAGCGCGAGAGCCAGCGCGGCCGCACCCGCGGACTGGTGGATCACCGTGCCGCCGGCCCAGTCGAGGGCGCCCTGGCCGAGACCCCACACGTCGTTGGCGAGCCAGCCGTAGAAGTTGCCGTCAGCGTCGAAGCCCCAGATCCAGCGGAAGGTCGGGAACACCACGAACGTGGTGAACAGCGTCGCGAACAGCATCCACGGCCAGAAGCGGGCACGGTCGGCCACCGCGCCGGAGACCAGCGCGACGGTGATGATGCAGAACGCCACCAGGAAGGCGTGGCCACCGAAGGCGTTGCCGGCCTCGCCGCCACCGACGCCCGTCATCAGGTCGGTCATGCCGAAGTCGTCGAACGGGTTGCCGAAGAGCTTGCTGCCGCTGTCGGTGCCCTGACCGGCGATGCCGGTGCCACCGATCAGCACGTACAGCAGCGTGACGACCGCGATGGAGCCGAAGCTCAGCATCATCATCGACACGACGGACTTCTGCTTCACCAGCCCGCCGTAGAAGAACGCCAACCCCGGCGTCATGAACAGCACTAGGGCAGCGCAGATGAGCTGCCACGAAAGATCGACAGACATGCAGGTCCTCACTGGAATCTCGGGAGTAGGAGGCGGCCGCCTCATCGCTGCCGCGCATCTGTGCAGATCCTGACCAGCGCTCGTTTCGCCCGATCCGTGCCGATGTTTCGGAGGCGTTACAGGTCACGCGCTTGCGTGACATCGACGTAAGCGCGCAGGGAGACGACGCCACACAGCAGCCGCCGGGTCACCAACTGCGCCCGCGGGCGTCGTACGAGCGCCGCGCGGATGGCCACATCCGGCCATTCGCTTCTCTGTGACGCCGACCACTGTTAACGTCCAGCGCGGTTGAAACGCTTCAACCGCCCCGGACCCCATCCACCCGTCTCGGAGGACACATGCGTCGCCAGAACTTCCGCCGCCTCGCGCTCGCCGGATCGCTCACCGCCCTCGCCCTGCCGGCCCTCGCCGTCGACCTCGGCACGGAGCCGGCAGCCCACGCCGACCCGCTGACGGTCAGCACGGCTGGACCCCGTACGCCGGCGCCGTGGGAGGACTACATCCTGGCGCCGTCCTCGCGCACCGTTCGGCCCGAGGGCGTGCACGCCTCCTCCGGGTCGGTCGACGACCCGCAAGGCGCGTACGGCGACGGGGTGATGGTCCTCGAGGAGGACGGCCAGGTGACGCTGGACTTCGGCCTCAACGTCGGCGGCATCCTCAACCTCACCTTCGGCGACGTCTCCGGGGAGGCCCCGCGAGTCGGCGTCGCCTTCTCCGAGACGGCCAAGTACGTGGGCAAGGAGTCCGAGGCGTCGACCGGCGGGCCCCGCGGCCGCGACGGCACGATCTGGGTCGACGCCACCTCTGGCGGCACCTGGACCGCGCCGCCCGAGCTGCTCCGGGGCGCCTTCCGTTACGTCACGCTCTTCGTCGACGGCGACTCCTCGATCGAGGTCGACGACGTGGTCCTCGACTTCACCGCCTCACCGCTGATGAAGGACCCCAGCGACTACCCGAACTACTTCTACTCCTCCTCCAACCTGCTCAACCGGCTCTGGTACTCCGGCGCCTACACCACTCAGCTGACCACGATCGAGCCCACCTCCGGGCGGAGCTGGCCGGCGCCGGACGCGCTGTGGGACAACAGCGCGACGAGCGGGGTCGGCGCCTCGATCCTGGTGGACGGCGCGAAGCGGGACCGCACGGTCTGGCCCGGGGATCTGGGCATCTCCCAGGGCACCGCCTTCGTCTCGACCGGCGACACGGTCTCGGTGCGCAACTCGATCATGACCGCCTACAAGCACCAGAAGGAGACCGGCGAGCTGCCCTACGCGGCGCCGGAGCTGAGCTTCTACCGGTCGGACACCTACCACATGTGGACGTTGCTCGCGACGGCCGAGAACTACGAGAACACCGCGGATCGGGCGTGGCTGCGGAAGGTGTGGCCCAACTACGCCGCCGGACTCGACTACATCCGCGCGAAGGCCGGTGATCGCGACCTCCTCTTCATCGACGAGACGAACGACACCACCCACGAGTCGCGGATCCCCGACGGCGAGGAGGCGATGGCGAACGTCCTCTACTGGCGTCTGCTGACCACCGGCGCCGACCTGGCCATCGACCTCGGCAAGCGCAGCGAGGCCACGCAGATGCGGAAGGAGGCACGACGTGTGGCGCGGGCGATCGACACCCACCTCTGGGACAACAAGGTCGGCGCACTGCAGTGGTACCCCGACCGCACGGACGTGCACCCGCAGGGGGCGAACTCCCTCGCGGTGTGGTGGGGCCTCCTGGACGAGAAGCGCGCCGACCGGGCGATGGCGGCGCTGCGCGAGCACAACTGGGTCCAGCGCGGCGCCCGCACTCCGGAGCGTGACGACGACCTGCAGCTGCTCTTCGGCTCGTTCGAGCTGCAAGCGCAGTTGGCCGCCGGAGACCCGAAGGCGCAGGAGGCGGCCGTCGACCTGATGCGTCGCCAGTGGGGCTGGATGCTCCGCAGCGCCCAGGGTCCGCAGAGCACCATGTGGGAGTCGCTACGGGAGTCCGGCGAGATCGTCAGCTCGTATCAGTCCTACGCGCACGGCTGGTCCACCGGACCGACCCGCGCCCTGACCGAGCAGGTGCTCGGCATCCAGCAGCGCGACGGCGGCACCCGCTGGGAGGTCGACCCGCACACCGCTGGCCTGCGCAGCGTGCAAGGACGCCTGGTCACCCGGCGCGGCCCGATCGACGCCCGCTGGACCGACGGTGCCAACGGATTCCGCCTGACCTTCTCCGCGCCGCGCCGCACCCAGGGCTACATCGGGCTGCCCGTCTCGCGCAAGCGGGTGACGGTGAAGCTCAACGGACGGGTCGTGTGGCGCAACGGAAAGCGGGTCAAGCGGGCCGGGCACCCGGTGCGCTGGAGTGGCGAGCGTCTGGTGATCACCCGGGTCAAGGGTGGGTCGCACACCGTCGTGGTGCGCTGAGCCTCCTCGAGCAAGCGGCGTCGCCGAGCCCTCCCGCTCGGCGACGCCGCCTGCTCAGCGACGCCGCTTGCTCAGCACGATCGCGCCTTCGGGTCCGGGCAGGTCACGTCGCAGGCGATAACCGGCCTTGCGGTACATCCGTTGGTTGCGCTCGCTGCCCGCGCCGGTGAACAGCACGTACGACGTCGCCGCCGCAGGCGCGACCGCCTCGATGTGGGCCAGCAGCCGGCGTCCCAGACCCTCCCCCTGCAGGTCGGGGGCGACCGCCAGCCGCCCGATGTCCCAGGCATCCCCGTCGAGGCGGGCCCGGACCATGCCCACGAGTCTGTCCGCGCGACGGACCAGATAGGTCTCCCACTCCCCCAGCCAGGACCGTACGTCGGCCAACGACTCGTGCAGCGCCGGCACCCGGACATCCGGGTTGGCCAGCTGCTCGGCCACCCAACACGCGCGCTGCAGGGTGAGCAGCTCACCGGCATCGGCCGGGGTCGCCCGCTGGATCGGGGTGCCGTCGTCGAGCACCGAGGGGTGCAGCAGGTCCGGCCGCCGCTGCGCCGTACGACGCCGCGACTCCGTCGCCCGCCACGCAGCTATCCGCGCGTGATCGCCGCTGAGCAGCACCTCGGGCACCGCACGCTCCTGCCACGTGCGCGGCTTGGTGTAGACCGGATACTCCAGCAGCCCGTGCTCGGCATGGGACTCCTCGACCAAAGACGCAGCGTTGCCCATGAAACCGGGCAGCAGTCGGACCACTGCCTCGGTGATCGCGAGCGCGGCGACCTCGCCCCCGTTCAGCACGTAGTCCCCCAGGCTGAGCTCGCGCACCTCAGCGATCTCGCGAGCGTGGTCCAGGACGCGCTGGTCGATGCCCTCGTAGCGGCCGCAGGCGAAGACCAGGCGCTTGCTGCTCGCGAGCTCCTCGGCGACCCGCTGGTCGAACCGCTCGCCCGACGGCGTGGTGAAGACGATCGTGTCACCGGGCTGGACCTCGAGCGCGTCGAACGCCTCCCCGAACGGCTCCGGCTTCATCACCATGCCGGCTCCGCCGCCGTACGGCGTGTCGTCGACGGTCCGGTGTCGGTCGTGCGTCCAGTCGCGCAGGTCGTGCACCCGGATGTCGAGCAGCCCGGAGTCGATCGCCTTGCCGGGTAGCGAGAGCCGCAGCGGTGCCAGGTAGTCCGGGAAGATCGTCAGGTAGTCGAGCCTCACCGCTGCTCGGCCTCCTCCGGTGCCGGCCGCACCAGGCCCGGGCGGTCGGCGATCACGACCCGCCCCCCGGAGACGTCGACCACCGGCACCAGGGCTGCGACGAACGGCACCAGCGCCTCCCGGCCCTCGGTCGTGCGCAGCCGCAGCAGGTCCTGGGCCCCGTGCACCAAGCCGGTCACTTCGCCCAGCGGCGTGCCCTCGGTGTCCTCGGCGGCCAGTCCGATCAGCTGGTGGTCGTAGAACTCGTCGGGGTCCTCGGGGGTCTCCTCGGCACCGATCGTGGCATGCAGCACCACGCCGCGCGCGGTCTCTGCGGCCGTGCGGTCGGCCAGCTCGGCGAACTTCACCAGCAGCACCGACTGGTGCCAGCGGGTGCGCTCGACGGTGAGCTCCGTGGCCGTGTAGGCGCTCCCCCGCGGGGCCTGGGTGCGCAGTCGCGCCCCGGTGACGAACCGCCGATCGGGCTCGTCGGAGCGCACGTCGATGGTGACCTCACCCCGGATGCCGTGGGGCTTGCCGATCCGACCGACGACCACCTCGATGCTGTCCACGCCCGAAGATTACGGCCCCCGCCACCGGGAGACACCAAACGGGCGCCTCCCTGTGAGGGAGACGCCCGTCGGTTCGAGCTGGAGCTCGGAGCCGGTCAGCGACGGTCGGTGTCGACGAAGTCGATCCGAGCACCGCGATTGCCGGAGAGCGCGGAGATCACCGTGCGGAACGCGGTCGCGGTGCGACCACCACGACCGATCACCTTGCCGAGGTCGTCGGGGTGCACCCGGACCTCGAGCAGGGAGCCGCGCCGCAGCTGCTTGTCGCGCACGACCACGTCGTCCGGGTGATCGACGATCCCGCGGACGAGGTGGTCCAACGCGTCGGCGAGCATCGGCTCAGGCCTCGCTGGTCTCGGCGGAATCGGCCTTCGAGTCGGCGGTCGGCTCGGCGGCGGGCTCCTCGGACTTCTCCTCGGCGGCCGGGGCCTCGGCGGGGGTCTCCGCCTTCGCCTCGTCCGACTTGGCGGCCTTCTCGCTCTTCTTGGCGGTCACCGCAGCGCCCTTGGGCTCGTTGGCGGCCTCCTTGAGAGCCTCGTTGAAGATCTCGAGCTTGTCGCGCTTGGGCTCCTTCACCTTGAGGGTGCCCTCAGCGCCGTCGATGCCCTTGAACTTCTGCCAGTCACCGGTGATCTCGAGGATCCGGGCCACGGCCTCGGACGGCTGCGCGCCGACGCCCAGCCAGTACTGCGCCCGGTCGGAGACGACGTCGATGTACGACGGGTCCTCCTTGGGGTGGTACTTGCCGATCTCCTCGATCACCTTGCCGTCGCGCTTCTTGCGGGAGTCGACGACGACGATGCGGTACTGCGGCACCCGGACCTTGCCGAGGCGCTTCAAACGGATCTTGACGGCCACGTCTGTGGTGTCTCCTTGGGAATTCGTGGTGGGCGATCCGTCCCGACCAGGTGGGGAAACACCGGCGTTCCGGATCCATGGGCGCTGCGCCGTACGGTTGAGAGGGTCCGACGACACAGAACTCAGCGACCGATTCTGCCAGAGCCGCCGCCGACCGCACCAATCGGCAGGCAGCCTGCCGCCACAGCGGTGGTCAGGCCACCACCGCGCCGCGCAGCACCACTCGGCTCGGCGTGGCGAGCACCGAGAGGTCCTCGACCGGGTTGCGGTCGTAGACGACGAAGTCAGCCGGGTCCCCCTCGTCGAGCCCGGCGTTCCACCCCAGCCACTCCCGCCCCCGCCACGAGGCCGCCGCCAGCACGTCGTACGACGGCAGGCCCAGCTCCGCCATCGCCTGGATCTCCTCGTGCAGCACGCCATGGCGCGATGAGCCGCCGCCGTCGCTGCCGACGTAGAGCGCGATGCCCGCCTCGTGCGCCTCCAGGAGCACCTCGCGTCGGCGGGCGTGCAGGGTCTCCATGGTCGACGCGTAGCCGGGGAACTTGTCCCGGCCGGCGGCGGCGAACTCGGGGAACTTGTCGGTCTGCAGCACGGTCGGCACCAGCGCCACACCGCGCTCCGCCATCTCCTCGAGGTGTTCGTGGGCCAGGCCTGTGCCGTGCTCGATGCAGTCGATCCCGGCCGCGAGCAGCGGTCCGATCGAGGCGGTGCCGAAGCAGTGTGCGGTCACCTTGGCGCCGTGCTCGTGGGCAATGGCGATCGCTGCGGCGACCGCCCCTGCCGGGAACGATGGCGCCAGGTCTCCCTCCTCCCGCGAGATCCAGTCCCCGACCAGCTTCACCCAGCCGTCGCCGGCGTCGGCCTGGGTCGCCACCGCGGCGGCGAGCTCGTCGGGCTCGACCTCCTGGGCATAGTTGCGGATATAGCGCTTGGTGCGCGCCACATGCCGTCCGCAACGGATCAGCCGGGGCAGGTCGTCGCGTTCCTGGACCCACCGGGTGTCGGCCGGAGAGCCGCAGTCGCGGGTGAGCAGCACACCGTTGGCGCGGTCGGCGAGCGCCTGCTCCTCGATCCGCTGGTCGTCGACCGCCCCTCCGTCCTCGAGGCCGAGGTGGTTGTGGGCGTCGACGAGGCCGGGGACGATCCACCCCTCGGCGGCGCTCTCCGCGCCCGTAGGCCGCTCGTAGGTGACCGTCCCGTCCACCACCCACAACTCCCGGGTCTCGCCGTCGGGGAGGACCGGACCGTGGAAGCGCAACGGCGGAGTCGGCATGCCGGCGACGCTATCAGCGTGTGGTTCCTCAGGCGTCTGGTGCCTGAGAGACCACACGGTGTTGGGTGCCGACCCCGCTGTTGTCGGCGACGGGTCATCCACAGGTGTCGCAGCAGGTCGTTGCCGACCGCGGTCGGCCGGTTGCAGCCTTCGTGGGTGAACAGCCTGAGCAGACGAGGCCACGCCGATGCTGAGGCGCGCTTGCTGCGCCTGGCCACTCTGTGCGCGCGTCAGAGCGGCGTGGTCTCACGCACGCAGCTGATCGGGATCGGCTTCGACGACAACGACATTCGGCGTCTGGTACGCGCCAAGGAGCTCGTCCGCATCCACCCCGGGGTGTACGTCAACCACACCGGCCCGCTCACCTGGGACCAGCGATCGTGGGTGGCGGTGCTCGCGTGCTGGCCCGCGGCCCTGCGCGGTGACTCGGCGCGACGATCGGCCGTTCGCCAGCTGCGCGAGAGTCCCGACGACCACGCTCGGATCGAGATCGTCGTCGACGCGCGCCGCACCGTGAGCTCCACCGAGAATCATCGCGTGCTCCGCAGCCGGAGGTTCGAGGACACGATCGACTGGAGCGCTCTGCCGCCCCGTCAACGAGCCGAGGAGTGGGTGCTCGACCTAGCGGCCGACGCCGGCCCGCGTTTGGCGGCGATCGCAGCCATCGCTGATGCCGTCGGATCGGGACGCGCCCGGCCCGACCGCCTCCGTCTCGCACTTGCGGACCGCACCCGGGTCCCCCATCGTGCCTTCATGGCCGCTGTCGTCGACGATGTCGCCGGCGGCACCTGCTCGGTCCTGGAGCACGGCTACCTCACCCGGGTCGAGCGGGCCCACGGCCTGCCCCGTGGCGAGCGTCAGGTCACCAGCACCCTCAGCGGCGGCGCCGGACCGGGTGCTGCGGTGCACGACGTGGTCTACAGGAGGTTCGGGCTGATCGTGGAGTTGGACGGCCGCGAGTTCCACTCCGGCGCCCAGCAACGCGATCTCGATCTGGATCGGGACCTGGACGCAGCGCTCACGCTGGGCACCACCGTCCGGATCGGCTGGGGTCAGGTATTCGACCGTCCCTGCCGCACCGCGGAGCGGATCACCGAGCTGTTGACCCAAGGAGACTGGCGGGGGTCTGCGCATTCGTGCCCGCGCTGCAGGTGACGAACTGCAACAGCGTGTGGTTCCTCAGGCGTCTGGTGCCTGAGAGACCACACGGTGTACGGCGAGCGGGCGCGGAGCCTCAGAGCCGGTCGAGCAGCCACGTGGGGCCGACAGCGGTCGCGCCGACGCCGTGCACCCGCGCGTCGAGTGCCCGGTCGGCGGTGACCACGACGACCCGTTCGCCCTTCTCGGCGGCCTTGCGTGCCTCGGCCACGATCGTCGCGTCGCCGTCCTTGGGCGCATGCACGGTGCGGACGTGTGCATCGCGGCCGGCCCGGACCCCACCTTTGGCCTGCCCTTCGAGGACCAACACGATCACGTCGTAGTCGATGTCGGCGACCAGCAGTTCCTCGTGCAGTCGACGGGCGGCGCCGGGGCGGTCCTTCCACCATCCGTCGGCGCGAGCACCGACCACGTTGGCGCCGTCGACAACCAGCACGCTCACTGCGCCAGCCCTGCGGTTCGAGGAGCTCTCACTTGAGGAACTTGGAGAAGTCCTTGGGCAGGTCGAGGTTGGCCGCAGCCTTCTCGTAGTCGACGTCGGCGCCGATCCCGAACGGGTTGGACCCTGCCTGGGCGGCCTTCTCCTTCGCCTCGGTGTCCTGCTTCGCCGCCTTGGCCGGGTTGCCCGAGCGGCGCTTGCCGCCCTTGGCCTTCGCCTTCTGCTTCTGCTTCGCGCTGACCCGCTTGCCGCCGCCGGCTCCGCCCATGCCCGGCATGCCCGGCATCCCCGGCATGCCGGGGATCCCGCCGCCCTTGGCCATCTGCTGCATCATCTTCCGGGCCTCGAAGAAGCGGTCGACCAGGCCGTTGACGTCGGAGACGCTGCGGCCGCAGCCCTTCGCGATGCGGGCGCGCCGAGAGCCGTCGATGATCTTCGGGTTCGCCCGCTCGGCCGGCGTCATCGAGTGGATGATCGCCTCGATCCGGTCGATCTCCCGGTCATCGAAGTTCTCCAGCTGGTCGCGGATCTGGCCCATGCCGGGCAACATCTGCAGGATCTTCGACATCGAGCCGAGCTTGCGGACCTGCTGCATCTGCTCGAGGAAGTCGTCGAGGGTGAAGTCACCACCCTGGCCGGTCAGCTTCTGCGCCGCCTTGAGCGCCTGCTCCTGGTCGAAGGCCTTCTCGGCCTGCTCGATCAGGGTCATCACGTCGCCCATGTCCAGGATGCGCGAGGCCATCCGGTCGGGGTGGAAGACGTCGAAGTCGGTCATCTTCTCGCCGCTGGAGGCGAACATGACCGGCTTGCCGGTGACCTGGCGGATCGAGAGGGCAGCACCACCACGGGCGTCACCGTCGAGCTTGGTGAGCACCACGCCGTCGTACCCGACACCGTCGAGGAAGGCCTGCGCGGTGATCAGCGCATCCTGTCCGATCATCGCGTCGACGACGAAGAGGACCTCGTCGGGGTCGACCGCGTCCCGAATCCCGGCTGCCTGCGCCATCATCTCGGCATCGACACCGAGACGCCCGGCGGTGTCGACGATGACGACGTCGTGGAGCGTCCGCTTGGCCTCGTCGACAGCAGCCTTGGCGACCGCGACCGGGTCCCCGACACCGTTGCCGGGCTCGGGCGCGAAGACCGGCACGCCGACCCGCTCACCGTTGACCTGGAGCTGGTTCACCGCGTTCGGCCGCTGCAGGTCACAGGCGACCAGCAACGGGGTCTTGTCCTGCTCCTTGAACCACAGCGCCAGCTTGGCGGCGAGCGTCGTCTTGCCAGCGCCCTGAAGGCCGGCGAGCATGATCACCGTCGGGCCGCTCTTGGCATAGCGCAGCCGTCGGGTCTCACCACCGAGGATGGTGACCAGCTCGTCGTTGACGATCTTGACGATCTGCTGCGCCGGATTCAGCGCCTGGCTGACCTCCTCGCCACGGGCGCGCTCCTTGACCGCGGCAACGAACTCCTTGACCACCGGCAGTGCGACGTCGGCCTCGAGCAGTGCGATGCGGATCTCGCGGGCGGTGGCGTCGATGTCGGCCTCGGAGAGGCGACCCTTGCCGCGCAGGTTCTTGAACGTCGCGGAGAGACGGTCGGAGAGTGTGGCGAACAAAGGGATCCTCTTCGGCGGTACGACGGCAGGCTGATCTGCGGCGCAGACCCTCCCACTCTAACGGCGGACCGTGCCGGAGCCGTCCTCAGGACTGACCCGGTCGCGGATCGCGTGGGCGGCATCGGCCGCCCTGGTCTCCGAGAGCGCCCCGGCGTGGGCCTCCTGGACGTAGAAGACATCGACCGCCTGCGGGCCGAGGGTGGACACGTGCGCGGACCGCACGGTGATGTCGAGGTCGGCGAGCGCCCCGCAGACCAGGTGCAGCACCCCCAGCCGGTCTGCGGCACGCACCTCGATCACTGTCGACTGGTCGCTGGCCTCCGGACGGATCACCACCGTCGGCGCCAGCTCTCCATCGGCGACCGGCCGCGGAGCCAGCCGCAGCGCGGGGTCGACCCGACCGGTGGCGATGGTGGCGATCTGGTCCCGCAGCGCTCGGGCATCCAGCGCCTGCTCGGCCACGTCCCACACCGAGACGGCGGTGTCACCCTGGGACCAGGCGCGCGCTGCATGGACCGGGACCCGGCGCAACGCGAAGGCGGCAGCGACCTGCGCGAGCAATCCGACCCGGTCCTCGGCGACGATCCAGACCCGCGATCCGTCCGGCACCGGCTCGACCCGCACCGACACCTCGCCGGCGGCCGGCGTCGGCACGGTGAGGTCGTCGCTGCCGATCGGTGGCGGCACCTCGCCGTTGGTCAGGGCCGCCGCTGCCCGACGGGACAGATCGTGCACGAGTCCGGCGCGCCACGAGCTCCAGGCCTTGCTCGAGGTCGCCTTGGCGTCGGCTTCGGTCAGCGCGGTCAGCAGAGCCAACGCCTCGGGGGTCTCGATGTGCTCGGTGATCGCCTCGATGGTCGCCGGATCGTCGGGATCGCGAGTGGTGGCGACGGAGGCGAGCAGCAGGTGGTGACGCACCAGCAGCTCGATCAGGTCGATCGAGGCTGCCTCGAAGCCCATCCGGGCAGCGACCTCCCGCGCGATCGGGGCACCGGCCTGGCTGTGCTCGGTCAACCCGCCCTTGCCGATGTCGTGGAGGAGCGCCGCCACGGCCAGCACATCGGGTCGAGACACTCCACGGATCAGGCCCGCGGCCTCGATGCAGGTCTCCACGACGTGCCGGTCGACGGTGAACCGATGGATCGCGGAGGCGTGCGGCAGCAACCGGATCCGCTCCCACTCGGGGAGCACCAGGTCGAGCGCCCCGGTCTCCTCCAGGGTCTCCCAGACCGGGAGCAGGCCAGGTCCGGCGGCGAGGAGTCGGACGAACTGATGGCGCGCCTCGGCAGGCCAGGGCTCGGGCAGCACAGCGCCCTCGCGGACCAGACGGGCCGCGGTGGGCGGGGCGAGGACCAGGTCACGGGTAGCAGCCTCGGCTGCGGCCCGCAGGAGCAGCACCGGATCCCGGTCGGGCCGGGCACCGCGGTCAAGGACGACCTCGCCCCCGGAGCGGGCGACCCCGGGCCCCAGTGGCTGCAGCTCCGGTCGGCGTGGCCGGGCGGCCGGCGAACGACGCAGCGCGTCGTCCACCCGACGCCAGGCCAACCGGTTCAGGTGCCAGAGTCGGCGCCCCAGCTCGCGGACATGGCGCTGCGCGTCCCGCTCCCCGTCGTACCCGAGGGAGGCGGCCAGCGGCTCCCAGTGCTCGGGAGCGATCCGATCGGTGGCGCGGCCGGCGACGGCGTGCAGTTGGTCGCGCACGTCGAGCAACGCGAGACGGCATCGTTCGAGGTCGGCGGCCGGGACGTCGACGAGCCAGGTGGCGGTGAGCGCCTTGAGCACCGACGCGTCGCGCAGTCCTCCGGCGCCCTCCTTGATGTCGGGGACGGCGGCGTGGGCGAGCTCGCCGACAACCCGGTGCCGGGCGGCGACGATCGAGCGCAGCTCGGGCAGCCGTTCGCGTGCCTGACGGCGCCACTGGGCCAGCACGGTGGTCCGCAGGCGCAGCGCGACTCCCACGTCGCCGGCGACGTGGCGTACGTCGAGGAGGCCGGTGGCGACCCGGATGTCACCCGCCGCCGCATCCAGCATCTCCGGCAGCGTGCGGACGGCATGGTCGAGGCGAGCGCCGGAGTCCCAGATCGGGTACCAGACCTGCTCGGCGAGCGGGCCGACGTCGACGCCGGCATCGCTGACGAGCACGAGGTCGAGGTCGGAGTACGGCGCCAGCTCGCCACGACCGTAGCCACCCACCGCCACCATCGCGACCCCACTGTCCGGGCCACCGGCGCCGGCGAACGCCTTGCCGCAGAGGGCGTCGGCGTCCTCGGTCCTCGCGGCGCGATCTGCTGCCGTCATGCGTGCGGGTGGGGTGGGGTCGGGACTCGACAGCTCAGAGCGCCTCGGCGTCCTTGTCGCCGGTCCGGACCCGGATCACCGTCTCGATCGGACTGACCCAGACCTTGCCGTCGCCGATCCGTCCGGTCTGCGCGGTCTTCGTGATGATGCCGACGATGTCCTCGGCGTCGCCGTCGTCCACCACGATCTCGATCCTGATCTTGGGCACCAGCGCGATGTCGTACTCGGCACCGCGGTAGACCTCGGTGTGGCCCTTCTGGCGTCCGTACCCACTGACCTCGCTGACGGTCATGCCGGTGACACCGAAGGTCTCCAGGGCCTCCCGGACGTCCTCCCACTTGTGGGGCTTGATGACTGCGGTGACCAGCTTCATGCGCTTACCTCCGTTGCAGTGGATCCCTGGCCGAGGTGCCCGGCTCGTCAGGCGCCCGCCGGTCCAGCGATCGTAGGCCTTGATCGGCCAGAGGTACGGCAGATCGGCCCCCGCACCCGGATGACCGCCACCTTGCTGCGAAGACGTTTCGCCCTCCGCGACGACATGTTTCAGGCAGGTAACGAGTTCCTCGCGCCCGGTGGCGCTCGTCACACTCGGGCAGCGACGAGGACCCAGCGTCAGCTGAGCAATGCGTCGACGAACGCCGCCGCGTCGAAGGGGGCCAGGTCGTCGGCGCCCTCCCCCAGGCCGACCAGCTTCACCGGCACCCCGAGCTGACGCTGCACTGCGACAACGATCCCGCCCTTGGCGGAGCCGTCGAGCTTGGTGAGGGCGATGCCGGTGACGTCGACGACTTCGGAGAAGACCTTCGCCTGGATCAGGCCGTTCTGGCCCGTCGTGGCGTCGAGCACCAAGAGCACCTCGGTGACCGGGGCCTGCTTCTCGATCACCCGCTTGACCTTGCCGAGCTCGTCCATCAGGCCCTGCTTGTTCTGCAGGCGCCCGGCGGTGTCGACGACCACGGTGTCGAGGTTGTCGTCGACTCCGCGCTTGACCGCCTCGAACGCCACGCTGGCGGGGTCGCCGCCCTCGGGCCCACGCACCACCTCGACGCCCACGCGCTCACCCCAGGTCGCGAGCTGCTCGGTGGCCGCGGCGCGGAAGGTGTCGGCAGCGGCGAGCAGGGTGGTGCGCTCCTCGGCGACCAGGATCCGTGCCAGCTTGCCGACCGTGGTGGTCTTGCCGGTGCCGTTGACCCCGACCACGAGGACCACCCCGGGCCGTCCGTCCGCGCCGCTGACGTCGAGGGAGCGGTCCAGCGTCGGATCGACCAGGGCGATCAGCTCCTCACGCAGGATCTCGCGTGCCGAGCCGCCGTCGGCGCCACCCTCCACCCGCATCCGAGTGCGCAGGCGCTCGACCAGCTCCTGGGTCGGACCGACGCCGATGTCCGCGCCGATCAACAGGTCCTCGATCGCCTCCCAGGTGTCCTCGTCCAGGTTGTCCCGGCTCAGCAGCCCGAGCAGTCCGCGGCCCAGCGCGCCGGAGCCGGCGAGTCGCTGGCGGAGGCGGACCAAGCGTGAGGCCGGCTTCTCCGGCTTCTCCAGCACAGGCGCCGTCGGCGCCGACTCCTCGGGCGCCTCGGGCTCTTCGGGCGCCTCGAGCAGATCGTCGAGGGAGGTGCCCTCTGGAGGGGCCTCTGCGGGCTCCTGCTCGGGTGCGAGGAGGTCGGTGGAGTCGGTCGGCGGCGCCTGGCGGCGACGTCCGGCGACGAGCAGGCCGACCAGCAGCAGCGCGAGCAGCGCGATGCCGAGGATCAGGTAGAGCCAGGTCATGGGCGTATCCAATCAGGCGGTGTTCCTCGGCTGAGCCGCGGCTCAGCCTCGGCGCATGATCTCGAGCTCGTCCTCCTCGAGCGTCGGCGCGCCACTCGCGGCCTTGCCCAAGGCGTCGCCGAGCCACGGCACACCCGGCACCTTCTCCCCCCGGTGCGGGTAGGCGACGTACAGGACGACCCCGCCGGCGACCAGCAGGCAGACGAGCATCGCGAGCGTCAGATACAGCACGCCGAGGTTCCTTCCCGAGTCGACTGTCCGGTTGCGAACACGCACCCGGACTCGGAGGAGAACGGTACCGGCGCGCTGGTGAGCCACCCGCATCGGCTGGGCTGGCGATATCCTGATCGCGTGGAGCCGCTGTTCGATCTCACCCTGCACATCGGGAGCGGGAAGACCGGCACCACCTCGATTCAGGGCTTCCTCGCCGACAACCGGGAGGAGCTGATCCACCACGGCTGGCTCTATCCGCGGCTGCGTGGCGCTGCCCGACACACCCACTTCGGGATGCTGATGATGCCCGACGACGAGTTGGTGGCCTACCGCGCCTGGAAGCGGAGCGGGGAGACCGACCCGGCACGGTTCCGACGCCGGGTCCGGCGTCGTCTGTTCACCGAGATCGCCGATGCCGGGGTGGACCGCGTGCTGATCTCCGACGAGGGACTCTTCCCGGCCTCCGCCGCCCGGATCGAGCGGGTCGGCGCCTTCACCGATCGGCATGCCAGGTCGCTCCGGGTGGTCGCCTACCTGCGCCGCCAGGACGACCATCTGGTGAGCCGCTACCAACAGGTCGTCAAGATGGGTGGCGCGCTCCGACTGACCGAGTGGTACGACGCGCACGGCGAGCGGATGTACGACTACTACAAGCGCTTGTCCCGGTGGCGCAACGGCACCCGGGCGGACGCCCTGGTGGTACGACCCTTCGAGCGCGCCCACTTCGTCGACGGCTCCCTGTACCGCGACTTCTTCGACGCCGCGGGGATGGAGGTCAGCCCCGACGACCTGCCCTCCCCCCTCACGCGCAACGAGAGCCTGTCGGCCGAAGCGGTCGAAGTGCTGCGGCTGATCAACCTGTACCGGCTCGAGGAGCAGGGCCGGGAGCGCTGGCAGATCACCAACGCACCGCTGGTGCAGACCCTCGCGTTGGAGGACGGCCCGACCCTCAGCCTTCCCGAGGCCGAGCTCACCCGGTTCATGGGGCGGTGGGAGGAGTCCAACCGACGGGTCGCCGAGGAGTTCATCCCCGACGAGCACGGCCCCCTATTCCGGGCGCCGCGCAAGGAGGGCCGCACCGATCTCCAGCGTCTCGACCCCGCACGGCTGGACCACTACTTGCCGCTGCTCGAGCTGCCGGAGCGGGACTGGGCCGGCATCCGTCGGATCGCCGAGCGCGAGGCATCGTCCGGCTCGGCCCACCACGAATAGCTCAGCTGCTCGCTGGGACGGGTCAGGACCTGCTGCGCTCGAGCACGGACGAACTGCGAGTCACGCCGGCGACGCTTGAAGTGGATCGTCCCGGGCACCACGCGATGGCGATACCCGCCGCCGAAGGTCTCGAGGTTCCAGTGCCAGTCCTCGTAGGCGTAGCCGTCGTCGACGGCGCGCCGGCTGTACGGGTGCTCGAGATGCGCCGCGCGGGGTGCGAACGCCAAGGCGTCCCACGGGTTCGCTACGCGCAGGGTCGCCGGGTCGAACGCCGGGTCGGACTGGTCCGGGAGGAAGTAGAGGTTGTGCTGGTTGTCGAAGAACCAGTTGACCTCCGGGTGGCCGATCGCCCATGGATCCTCGGCGCACGACCGATACGCCTCCACGAGCCAGTTCCGGCTCCACAGGTCGTCGCCATCAAGGAAGGCCAGGTGCGTGGCGCCGACCATCTGCGCCGCGTGGTTGCGGACCAGTCCCTGGTCGGCGTAGGCGACCTCCTCCACACGCAGCCCGTGCTGGTCCGCCTCGGCGAAGACCTCCCGTGTCGCTGCCGTCGGGTTGTCGAGCACCGCCAGCGCTTCGACATCCAGGCCGATCTCGCGCGCCCGCCCGATCGCCTCGAGCATGCTGTGCAGTGAGATCCCGGCAAGGGCGCCCTCGGCGTGCGCCGTCAGCACGGCAGCGATCGTGGGGCCCTCGGACCGCGCAGTCGCCCCCGAGGTCGCGCGGCCGATCGTCGGCTGGGATGCCGGCATGGGAGCAGCGGTCGGGCGAGCCGGCGCCTGGCCCAGCAGACCCGTCACGTCCAGGTCGTCGATGTCGACCAGCCGGTCACGCGACGCGCCCGTCAGCAGGTACCTGTCGATCAGCTCGATCCGCAGACGCTGCGGTGCTGCCATCCAGTGCAGCTGGTCAAGGCACGCCTGGAGCTCACGGGTCGAATGCCCGACCGGATCCCCGTCGGCGTCGGGCGTCGGCGACCCGAGCACCGCGCCGAGCCTCATCTCGTTGCGCAATGTGCGGGCGAAGGCGACCAGCATCTGCCAGCCCAGGTCGCTGCCGGCGACCACCAGCCGCTCGGGCCCTACGCCACGGACCAGGTCCAGCAGGACCAGCATTCGAGCGGACTCACCGAGGTGCTCGATCTCCTGCCACAAGTCCAGCACATCGCCGTCCGGGGTCGGAGCCGACGACCCGTCCGGCTCCGTGGCAACGACCAGCACCCGCCGACCAGGGGTCGCCGCGCGCAGAGCCTCGCCGAGGCCATCCACGGCACCGTCCGCGACCTGATCCCCACCAGTGAGGACGATCGTGTCGACGTCGGCCGGGCCGACCCGTCGACGTACTCGCTCCGCAGCGACGGTGACATGCGTCATCCGGTGCGCGTGCGGCATCCAGCACGCCCACCGGTCCGTCTTCGGCTGCATGACCAGTGGCTCGAGCGCCGCCGCGGCCGCGACCAGCGGTCCCATCGTGTCCGAGCGCAGGGCCGCGACCTTGTCCATGCCGGTGGCCACCCCCGCCTCGAGCCACGACGTCCGACGCAGGTCGTAGGCCTCGGCGTGCAGGAGCATCCCGGGCAGAGCCACCGGGTCCTGTCGCGCACGAGCGTCTGCGGCCGCGGTGAACCCGTAGGCAGACGAGAACGGATGGGGCTGCCGGTGTGGGGCGTAGCAACCGGCCCGGAGGAACTGGGCGAACACCCACTCCCTCCCGGCTGCCAGCTCGGGGTGCTGGGCGCAGTAGTACGCCTCGTCGAACAGCGGGGTCGGCACGACCCGCTCACGCCAGCCGACGGTCAGCCAGTGGAAGAACGGCCGGACGTCGTCAGGGATGGGGAGGCCACGTTCGCCGGCGGCCGATCGGTAGTGGTCCTCGGCGAAGAACACCGAGACTCGGGCGCCGCCGTCGACACCGACCTCGAGGTAGTGGTCCAACGTCGCCTCGACGTCCCCCGCCAGAGCAGGCTCACCCACCTGAGCTGCGTAGAACGCCGGGTGGACCACGCCGCGCAGACGTGCCAGCACCGTAGCGTCGGCCACCTCGCCTCGTGGCAGCAGTTCCGTGAGGCGCGCCTCACGGAACTGCTGTGGCTCAGACCGATCGGCCGACGCGTTGGGCCGGCCAGCATGCGACCGGCGGCGGATGGGCCACATGGAGAACGTCGGACTCCTCGAAGACACTTCTGCCGGCGTGCGGCCGGCCTCACGCCGGGCCTCGCCAAGGCTGGATCACGGTCACTCGATGCTAGCATCGCCGGTCGGCAGCGGGGCCTTCCCAGCGTCCACCCACCAACCCTCCCGGAGTCGTCCTTGATCTACCGCGAAGCCGTCGCCGAGACGCTCGCGCTGCTGCGGATCATCGAGCGGGACTGGAGTCCGGCCGCACTCGCCAACGCGTTCGGCCCGGAGGCCATGGTGATGACCGACCTGATCGCGCGACACGGCCTGGACATCGAGGTGTTCAGCATCGACACGGGGCGCTTGCCCGAGGAGACGCACGCCCTCGCGCACAATGTGCACCGTCGCTACGGACCGGTCATCACGCTGATCGGGCCCGATCCCGACGAGGTCCGCGCCTGGACCAGCGAGCACGGACAGAACGGCTTCTACGGCAGTGTAGAGCTGCGCGAGGGCTGCTGTGCCGTGCGCAAGGTCGCACCACTCCAGCGGTTCCTGGCCGGCAAGCGGTCCTGGATCGCCGGCCTCCGACGCGAGCACGGAGAGACCCGACGCAACCTCGAGGTCTCCGCCTGGGACGAGACGAACGGTCTGCAGAAGTTCAACCCGATGCTGGACTGGACCCACGACCAGGTGTGGGCCTACATCCGCGACCATCGGGTCCCTTACAACGAGCTCTTCGACAAGGGCTACACGAGCATCGGGTGTGCGCCCTGCACCCGCGCGATCTCTCCCGGCGAGGACCAGCGCGCTGGGCGCTGGTGGTGGGAGGTGGACAGCGTGAAGGAATGCGGCATCCACCTCAACCCGGTCACCGGGAAGTTCGAACGTGCCGGTGGCGTGGCGCCGACCCAGCCGACACCGGTGGACGACAATGACTCCGCGAACCCCCGGCCGGCCGCGGACACCTCACCGTCGGACACGACCGGCGTCTCCCTATCCTCACCGGAGTCGGGCACGACCAGGCCCGCAGGCAGCACAGACGGCACGACCACTGCAAGGAACGACGAAGGGAATGCAATGCGAGTACTGATCCTCGGAGGGGACGGCTTCTGCGGCTGGCCCACCGCGTTGCACCTGTCCAACCAGGGCAACGAGGTCGCGATCGTCGACAACCTCTCCCGCCGCAAGATCGACATCGAGCTGGAGTGCGAGTCCCTGACGCCGATCCGTCCCATCGGCGAGCGGCTGCGCGCCTGGAAGGAGGTCGCCGGCAAGGACATCGCGTTCCACGACATCGACGTCGCGGTCAACTACCAGCGTCTGCTCGACCTCCTCGAGGACTGGAAGCCGGACGCGCTGGTCCACTTCGCCGAGCAGCGCGCAGCGCCGTACTCGATGAAGTCCAGCCGCCACAAGCGCTACACGGTGAGCAACAACCTCAACGCCACCAACAACGTGCTGGCCGCGGTCGTCGAGTCGGGTCTCGACATCCACGTCGTCCACCTCGGCACGATGGGCGTCTACGGGTACGGCACCGCCGGGATGCAGATCCCGGAGGGTTACCTCACCGTCCAGGTCGACGCCGGCGAGAACGGGCTGGTCGAGCAGGAGATCCTCTACCCCGCCAACCCGGGCTCGATCTACCACATGACCAAGACCCAGGACCAGCTGCTCTTCGCCTACTACGCGAAGAACGACCATGTCCGGGCGACCGACCTGCACCAGGGCATCGTGTGGGGCACGCAGACGGCCGAGACCAAGCTCGACGAGCGTCTGATCAACCGGTTCGACTACGACGGCGACTACGGGACCGTCCTGAACAGGTTCCTGATGCAGGCCGGGGTCGACTACCCCCTCACGGTGCACGGCACCGGTGGGCAGACCCGCGCGTTCATCCACATCCAGGACACGGTCAAGTGCATCCAGATCGCCATCGACAACCCGCCCGCCAAGGGTGATCGCGTCTCGGTCTTCAACCAGATGACCGAGACCCACCGGGTGCGCGACCTCGCCAAGATGATCTCCGACCGCACCGGCGTCGCGATGACCAACGTTCCGAACCCGCGCAACGAAGCGGACGAGAACGAGCTGCACGTCGCCAACGACCGCTTCCTGCACCTCGGTCTGACTCCGATCACCCTCAGCGAGGGCCTGATGGCCGAGGTCACCGAGATCACCAGGAAGTACGCCGACCGCTGCGACCGCAGCAAGATCCCGTGTGTGTCGGTGTGGAGCAACGAGTCGGCTGCGGCGAAGGCCGCTGCCGACACTTCCGCCTGAGATGCCGGATCCGAAGGGACCGGCCAGGCGTGAACTGACGCCGTACTTCCCCGGCAAGCCCAGCCTGAACTACCACCTGTTCCCGCTCCCCAGCCACCTGTTGTTCTACGTGAAGAACCCCAAGGCCGGCTGCTCGACGGTGCTGGTGTGGCTCGACCGGCTCCATTCGGGCGAGCACGACTTCGCACCTGCCAACGTCCACACCGAGCACCGACTGCCGCGGCCGCGTGACCTGGGCTGGCCGGTGGTCTCGGAGATGCTCGGCGGCGCGGCCTACCGGTTCTCCTTCGTCCGCGACCCGTTGCGCCGGTTCGAATCGGCTTATCGCGACAAGGTCGTGCGGCAGCCGAAGCGACGCGTCGAGATCCAACGCACGCTCGGTCTGACCGAGGACGTCGAGAGCGAGGTCAGCTTCGAGCAGTTCGTGACCGCCGTCGAACAGCAGGATCCCGTGACGGAGATGAACCCGCACTGGCGTCCACAACACGTCAACCTGATGCACCCGGTCCTGCACTACGACCGGATCGGCCGCCTGGAGTCCTTCGATACCGACCTGGCTCTGATCCGCGAGGAGGCGGGCCTGCCCGACGTGCCCTACCAGGTCCGCAACATCTCCTCCCGCGCCGGAGAAGCGAGCGCCTACGACGGCCGCCCCGACCTGGTACGCCGGGTGCAGACCGTCTATGCCAAGGACTTCGAGCTGTATGGCTACTGACGCGCCCTTGGCGCTGATCCATTTCAATCACGAGTTGATCGACGGCCAGGTCGGCTGGCGCCCACCCGGACAGGGCGGGCGCAACCCCAACTACGGCGACATGCTGGTCTGCGCCTCGCTGCTCCGCCAGGTGCGCACGACTGGTGAGGGCGACACGGTCCGCGCGATGTTCGGCACCGAGCTCACCACGCCGGTGCGTGCCGCGTTGGTGCGTGGCTCGACGTACCTGAGCCGCAGGTTCGACTACGCCGGCGCGATCCGCACCATCGAGAGCATCGACGCCCCGATCGTGGTCGTCGGTCTGGGCGCCCAGGACAAGCACGAGGACCCGAGCTACCTCGACGATGTGCCACATGCGCGGGACTTCGTCCGACTGCTGGCCGAGCGCTCGGTGAGTGTGTCGGTCCGCGGCGACTTCACCGCCGCGGTGATGGAACGGATGGGCGTCACGAACGTCCGGTTGACGGGCTGTCCGTCGATGTTCTACAGCCTCCGGCCTCCCGCGGTCTCCCTCCCCGACCGGCTCGGAGGTGAGCACCAGCGCCTCGGCGTCTCGCTCCACACCGGATTGCGCAAGGGGTTGTTCTGCCGTAATGCCAGCGCCGCGTTGCGCAAGCACGGACGCGTCATCCGATGGGCCTTGCGCTCCGCCGAACACGTCTCCCTGTTCGAGCAGGGCGTCGCCCTCGAGTACACCGTGGCAGATCCGCAGCGAACCGATGAGGAGCGGATGGAGGCGGCGCGCACCATCCTGGACCGTCTCCCGAACGGTGACCGTCTCACTCCGAGGTCGCTCGTCGATCACATGGTGGGCGTCCGCAGTGTCGAGGAGTGGCTGGGCGATGCCCGCGAGCTCGACGCCATGATCGGCTTCCGGTTCCACGGCAACATGGTGGCGCTGACGCAGGGTGTCCCCTGCTACTACTACGTCTACGACTCACGTCTGGCTGAGTTCTGCCGGCTCTACCGCCTGCCGTACTCAGACGTCGAAGATCAGTGGTCCGATCCGGTCGCGGCGATCCGCGACCACGACTGGGATGCCACGACCGATGCGATCGAGGGTTGCTATCGCGAGCTGGTCGCGTTCTACGAGGAGAACCAGATCCCGCACGCGCTCGGCACCGTCAGCTGATCGCGTCGCGCGCCAGCAGAACGGCAGCCACGTGCTCGACGTACCCGGCCTCCGTCCGTTCGGCGAGCAGTCGACCCCGCAGGCCGCGCGCACGACGGCGCGCGTGGGCGGGATCGGCCAGTACCTCACGCAGCGCGCTCACGTAGCCGGCCGCGTCCTCGACATCGGCGACCGGCCATGACTGTTCGGGCGCCAGCACCTCACCGGTGCCGCCCACGAGGCTGCCGACAATGGGAACACCGGTCATCGCGACCTCCAGCAGCTGGCTCGGCACGCCGTCCCATCCGGAGGTGTAGAGCCAGGCATCTGCCACGCCGAGGTCGAGCTCCTCGAACCCGGCGTACGCGCCCTCCATCGTGACGTTGTCGGGCATCTCGTCGAGGTCGAACTGCTGGGCCACGCCCTCGCCCCACATCCGGACGTCGACGTCGGGCATCGCGCGCGCGATCGCGAAGACCAGTTCCGGCTTCTTCTGCCGATCGATGCGCCCTGCCCAGAAGACCTGAGGGCGTCGGCCGACCAGCGGCGCCGGATCGGGGGCGACGGGAACCGTCGGGTCCACCGGGGCCGAGAACACGTGCAGCTTGTCGACGTGGGCGGAGTCGAGGGCGAAGTGGTCGATCAGCCAGTCGCGCAGGTAGTGGCTGTCGGTGATCACGCCGGTGGCGGTCCCGACGTGACGATAGAAGTTCTTCAGCGGATGACCGCCCCAGGTGCCGCGCGGCCCCTGGTCATTGCAGAACATGACGTGAAAGATCCGCTCCGTCGCTGCGAGCGTCTGGCCGTACGTCGTCAGGGCCTCATAGAACAGTGTCGAGTTGATGTTGACGACGACGTCGGCGCCGAAGGAGCGCAGCAAGGTGACCAGCACCCGTTGCGCGTCCTCCCGGGACACGCCATAGCGACCCACCGGGTCGGCCACCTGCACCTCCCTGATGCCGTCGGGGAATCGGTCGCGTGGCGTCGGACCGTCGAAGTCGGTGTAGACGACCACGACGTCGTCAACGCCGAGGAGTGAGCTGAAGGCATGGGCCAGGTGCCCCTCCGCCCTTCGCCCCCCACCCCAGCGAGGGCGGTTCACCATGACCACCGCCCGGGCCGGGCTGAAGCCAGCCTGACGTTGACAGTCGTGGAGTGCGGCGATGGCAGGTGCGTCGGAGATCCCGTACGGCGCGATGTCGGGCCGGACCGTCTCGGGCCACACCATTCCCACGAGCGGCTCGATCTCGGTGGCTTTCACCATCATCTCGCCGAGACCCCCGTGCCGCAGCCGTTGGGTGAGGCCAGTGCGGGTGTCGCCGAGCAGTCCGGCCACCTCGGTAGCGGGGATCGCGAGCACGTCTGCCATCGCCTCCAGGCCGAGCGCCGGATCGGCCAACTCCCCTGCCGCGCGCCCTTCGCGCAACCAGGCGAGATAGGGGTGCCCGCTCTCCGCCCGTTCGGGGTGCCGGTGCAGGTAGGCCGCCATCGACACGTTGACCTCGGGCGCCGCCTTCGCTCGCGCACCGTTGCGCAGGAACACCGCGATCGGATCGACCTCGGGTTGGTCGATGACCCGGGTGGCCTGCAACAGGAAATGGATGTGGTCGAAGTTGTCCCGCAGGAGGTCGTAGTCGGCGTCGTCCCCGGCCCGGCGGGCGTTGCCGCGGGCGCGGGCGACCGCTCCGTCCATGACCGGCCCCAGGTGGGTCTCCTCCAGTGGAGCAGCGGGCGGATGCGACGCCGGCCCGCGCGGCCTCTCGGCGCCGCCTGCAGCAGGGTTCCGCCGCCGGAGCCGGTCTCGGATCGCGCGGACCCTGACCCTCCTCATCCGCGTCCGCCGAGATCGCGGACCCGATCGATGGCCATCTCGGGAAGCGAACGGACCACCGCCCGTCTGGCGCTGCTGGCAGTGACCAGCGAGGAGTCCCGACGCCGTTTGAAGATGATCGTGTCCGGCACCACGACATGGCGCCATCCCCGCGACATCGTCTCGATCCCCCAGGTCCAGTCCTCGAAGGCGAGTCCGGCCGCGATGTCGTTGGGACGGTAGGGGACGTCCAGAAACGCCTCGCGCGCAGCGATGCACAGGGCGTCGTACGGATTGCGCAGATAGAGCTGGTGGGGAGTGAACAGGGGCGAGTCCTGGTCGATGTTGACGAGCACCGACTGCTCCGCGTCGAAGATCACGTTCAGCTCCGGGTGCGCGATGGCGGTCTCGGAACGTGCCTCACGGTCCTGCAGGTAGGCGACGCCGCTGGCCAGCCAGTTCTCGCTGAACAGGTCATCGGCATCGAGGAACGCCACGTAGCGCCCATCGGTCTGCGGCAGCACGGCGTTGCGCACCTTGCCGAGGTCGCCGACGTCGAAGCTGCGGCGGTCCCACTGGTCGAAGCGGGTCTGCTGGAAGTAGGCCCGAGTGGCGTCGGTGGCCCGGTCCAGGGCCACGATCTGCTGCACGTCGAGTCCGGCCGCGCGCGCTGCCGCGATCGCGGCCTCGGCCGACTGCATGGTCGGACCGCAGACCGCGGTCTCGTCGTGGACGGTGACCACCAGGGTCAGATCGGTGCTGCTCATCGCGTCGGCTCCTTGTCTGTCTGGTCGGTGAGGAGGAGCGGAGTGATGTACGCCGCGAACGCCTGCTGACTCCGGTCGCGAAGCAACCACTCCCGAAGGGCGAGTGCGCGGTCGCGGGCTCGTCCTGGGTCGGCAAGGACATCCCGGATCGCGCGCTCGTAGGCCTCCGCCCCAGCGGCCGCGGGAACGCCCCAGGCATGGTCGGGCTCGAGCACCTCGCCGGTACCTCCGACCAAGGTGCCGACGATCGGGACGCCGGTCATGCCGATCTCCAGCAGTTGGCTCGGCACGCCGTCCCACCCGGAGGTGTAGAGCCAGGCGTCGGCCGCGCCGAGGTCGACGTCGGTGATGTGGTCGTAGCGTCCCTGCAGCGCGATGTTCGACGGCATCGCGTCGCCGGCGCCACCCTTCCCGAGCACTGCCTCGCCCCACATCAAGAAGTCGACATCTGGCATCCGGCGGGCGATCTCGAACACGAGATCCAGGCGTTTCTGACGGTCCCAACGCCCCGCCCAGTAGACCCGCGGACGGCGTCGTCGCAACCCGCGCAGCCTCCCGAGCAGCCCTCCCGCGGGTCTCCGAGCTCGGTCGACGACGGGGAGCGCGGGGTCGACGGGCGCACGGAAGACGTGCAGCTTGGCGGCCAACACCTCATCGAGTGCGTAGTGGTCGATGAACCAGTCGCGCCAGTGAGCACTGTCGGTGACCACGCCGGCAGAGATATCCACGTTCCGGTAGAAATGCCGGAACGGATACCCCATCCAGTGCCCGCGAGGCGACTGCTCACCACAGAAGAAGACAGGAAACAGCCGCTCGGATGCCGCGAGCGCCTGGCCGTAGTCGGCCATCGCCTCATAGAGCAGGCGTGCATTGATGTTGACCACCGAGTCCGCATGGAACGAGCGAATGAGCTCGATCAAGGCACGCTCGGCGACCACGTTGCTCAGCCCCTCAACGACCTTCGCGAAATCGACTTCACGCACTCCGTCCGGGAAGCGGCCGGGCGGCGTCGTACCGCTCTCATCGGTGTAGATCACGACGATCTCGGCGGGATCGATACTCCCGGCAAGCGCATGAGCGACATGGCCCTCCATGCGACGACCGCCGCCCCACCGCGGACGGTTGATCACCAGGACGAGACGGGCCCGACGGAATCCGGCCTGCCGATGGCAGTCGTGGACAGCCGCCAACTGGCGCACCACATACGGGGCGAGGAGCGGAGGGATGTTCGGTGTGCTGCTGCGCGCCCACGCGGCGCCGATCAACGGCTCCACCTCCGCCGCAGCGGCGAACATCTCGCCGAGCCGTCCGTGCCGGAGCCGCTCGTTGAGGTCGGCCCGCTTCGCACCCAGCATGCCCGCCAGTTCGACGGGTGGCAGCCCGAGGACGGTCGCAGCGGGCGCGATCGCCGGCGCCGGGTCGGCGATCTCACCCCGGTCGCGACCTTCCCGCAGCCACGCGACGTAAGGATGGACCGTCCCGTCAGCTCGCTTCGGGTGACGCTGGAGGTAGGCGCGCATCGAGAAGTCCGGATGCGGGCTGGCCGCGTCCGCACCACCGTCGAGGAAGTGCTGCACCAGGTCTACCGTCGGCTGCTCCATCACCCGCGGCTCGCGCAACAGGTAGTGCAGGAAGTCGAAGTGGCGGCTCACCAGGTCGTAGTCGGCGTCTGCGTCGTCCCTGACCTGCCTCCTGGCCCGAGCGACTCGGGCATCCATGACCTCCCCGAGATGGGTGCGCTCGGGCTCGAGCGGCAGCCCGCGGTCAATCGGCACCGTGCATTGCCTCCTGATCGGTCGTGCTGAACCACTCCCACGTCTCGCGCAAGCCATCTGCCAGCGACGTCGCAGGGTCGAAACCGAGCGTCGCGCGTGCCTTGGTGATGTCACACCAGGTGTCGCGGACCTCCCCGGCGCGGAAGTCCTTGTAGACGACCTCCAGCTCGCGACCGGTCGCGGTGCGCATCAGGTCGATCAGCTCGTTGATACTCGTCGGTCGGCCGCTGCCGAGTTGGAAGGAGCCGACGGCGTCGCTGTCGATCGCGGCACGGATCACCTCGACCAGGTCCCCTGCGTAGAGGTAGTCGCGAGTCTGACTGCCGTCTCCGTAGACCACGAGCGGCTCTCGGGCCAGGATCCGCTTGAAGAAGTGAGCCACGACCGAGCCCTTGTGGAAGGAGCGTGTGCCGTAGATGTTGGAGAACCGGAGCGCACAGCCGCTCAGACCGTAGGAGCTGGAGAATGCACTGAGATAGCCCTCCAGCATCAACTTGGACGCGCCGTACGGCGACGTCGGCTGGGGGGCCATCGCTTCGTGCACGGGGGGCTGGACGTCACCGAGGATCGCTCCGCCGGTCGACGCGGCGACGATGCGCCGGACTCCGGCAGCGCGGGCGGCCTGGAGCAGGTTGAAGGTGCCGAGGACGTTGTTCTCGAAGTTGTGCGCGGGATTCTCGATGCTGTCCATCACCCTGGTGTCAGCGGCGAGGTGGACCACCACGTCCTGGCCTCCGACCGCTTCGGCCACGACCGCCGGGTCGCGAAGATCGCCCGGCAGGAAACGGACCTCGTCGAGATCCAGGTGGACGCGGTCCCCGAGGCTCTCGTTGTCGATCACTGTGACGACATAGCCAGGCGTGTGGGTGAGGTGGGCGGCCAGGTGTCGTCCGATGAACCCGGCGCCGCCCGTGATCAGAACGTTCGTCATCGATGATCCTTCCGTGCAGGTCGCGGACCACACTAAAGGACCCGGCCTTCTGCACAGCCCAACGCGGGAGGTCGCGCCGTGGGTCCGCGAGGCACGGAACCTGGATGTGGTTGGATGCGCCGCATGTCTCCGAACGGCTCCGCCTCGGATGCGCTGGAGCGACCGGTCGATCTCGTGGCCCATATCGGCTCCGGCAAGACGGGCACGTCTTCGGTCCAGCACTTCATGCGTGACAACCGGTCCCGACTGGCGGATCGCGGCATCCTCTATCCCCGCTCGCCGGGCAAGGGGCGTCATGTCCGCGTCGGTCTGTATGTGAAGTCGGACCCTGATCTGCTCGGCTCCTTCGAGTGGCCGCGGCAGGAGGCGGCCAACCCGACAGTGTTCCGGCGGCAGGTCCGCCGTCGTCTCCTCCGAGAGATCCGTGCCGCGGCTCCGGATCGGGTGATCATCAGCGACGAGGGCCTCTTCGGAGCGTCCGGCGCCGCTCTCGGCCGGTTCCGTGACCTCGCAGGCCTCTTCGCGCGCAGCATTCACCTCGTCGTCTATCTCCGGCGCCAAGACGACCATCTGGTCAGCCGATATCAGCAGGCGGTGAAGACCGGCGAGGTCCGTCGCCTCGTCACGTGGGCGCAGCAAGACTTCTCGGGCTACTACGACTACTTCGGTCGACTCGAGGAGTGGCAGCGCGAGATCGAGCCGGCGTCGTTCGTGGTGCGAGCGTTCGAGGCTGACCGGTTCGTCGGCGGGTCGCTGTTCGATGACTATCTCGATGCGGTGGGCGCTGGCATCGACGCCGCGGCACTCTCCCCCGTGACCAGCCGCAACCCGAGCCTCGACGCCGAACAGGTCGAGTTCCTCCGACTGCTGAACCTCTGGCGCGTTCGTCGCGAGGGCGCGACCGTCGGCCGGATCAACAACAGAGCGCTGCTCCCACGGCTC
Organism: Nocardioides sp. BGMRC 2183; assembly: GCA_008123405.1. Taxonomy (GTDB): domain Bacteria; phylum Actinomycetota; class Actinomycetes; order Propionibacteriales; family Nocardioidaceae; genus Nocardioides. The sequence continues at coordinate 42,523 of VSSA01000005.1, read as the reverse complement.
TATGAGACGTCGGGCGGCCCGACCCTCACTCTTCCGGATGCGGACCTCGACCGGTTCATGGCTCGGTGGCAGGAATCGAACAGGGCCGTGGCGGCCCGGTTCCTCCGAGCGGGCATCGGGGATGAGCTGTTCGGCTCGCCCCGCAAACAGAGCGGAACAACCTCCGACCAACGGCTCAGCTCGGCGACAGCCGGGCGCTACGCCGAGGCCGTCGGACTCGACCCCCGCCAGCGCGACGGCGTGCTGCGACTGATCGCCGAGGAATGATCGGCGCGACCCTGCTGGAGCTGGGGTACCGGCAGGCCACCCCCTCGCCGCTGTGGTTGGATTCGGAGCATGGGACTGACGCATTCGCTCAACTCGGCGCTGACCAGGGCGACCGGGTTCCGGCTCACCCGCGCAGCCGAGGCGGAGGCGACCCACAAGCAGGCGGACAGCGCGACCCGACAGGCCGTCAAGCAGGCTCGCAAGGACGCGGCTCAGCAGTTCCGGCAGAGGATCGCGACTCTCAGGGACCAGAACGCGCAGCTCAAGCAGCGCAACGCGCAGCTGCGCGACCGGAACACCCAGCTGAAGGACCGTGCCGCAGCCGCACGCAAGAAGCTGCCGGCCCACCTCGACCCGACGACGCGTGCCACCATCGAGCAGGTGTTGCCCCGCACGATGACCGCGCCGGCCAAGCTCGAGGCGCTGGTCGACGCCGTGCGCTACCTCGAACGGCACGGCGTGCCCGGTGCCATGGTGGAGTGCGGCGTGTGGCGAGGCGGAAGCATGCAGGCGGTCGCCATCACCCTGCTCGAGCTTGGCAGCACCGACCGGGAACTGCACCTCTTCGACACCTACGAGGGGATGCCAGCGCCGACCGAGGAGGACTGGCGGGCGCGAGACGGCTCGTCCGCCGCCGATCTGCTCGCCACCAGCGCCAAAGACTCGCGGGTCTGGGCCCATGCCGACCTCCCCGACGTGCAGGCCGGGATGGCCGAGACCGAATATCCCGCAGACAAGGTCCACTTCCACGTCGGAATGGTCGAGCAGAACGTGCCTGATCTGGCTCCCCCGACCATCGCTCTGCTGCGGCTGGACACCGACTGGTATGCCTCGACCCTGCACGAGCTGCGACACCTCTATGACCGGCTGAGCCCAGGCGGTGTCCTCATCCTCGATGACTACGGCGATTGGGACGGCGCCCGAAAGGCAACCGAGGAGTGGCTGGCAGAGACTGGCGCCCGGTTGTTCTTGGCGCCGATGGCCACCGGGCGGATCGCGGTCAAGCCGTTCGCCGTATGAGCGGGCGACCGCGAGTAGTCCTGCACATCGGCTCCGGGAAGACCGGAACGACCTCGATCCAGCGACTGCTGGCGATCAATCGGAGCGCGCTGACCGACGCCGGGGTGCTGTACCCGCGGTCCCCGGGGCAGCAGCGCCACACACGCCTCGGGCTGTTCGCGACCCCACCGAGCGCGCTGGGACAGAACAAGGACTGGCAGCGCGGTGATTATCCGGAGCCGTCGGTCTTCCGTCGAAGGTTCCGGCGGCGCCTGGCCAACGAGGTGGCGGAGGCCAGTCCACGAACCGTGGTCTTCTCCGACGAAGGTCTCTTCGCCGCTGCACCCGCCACGATGGGCAACCTGCGGGTGTTCCTCGCCGATCTGGGTCGAGCAACCGATGCCGTGGTCTACCTCCGCCGTCAGGACGACCACCTGATCAGTCGCTACCAGCAGGTGGTGAAAATGGGTGGCACGCGGACGCTCGCGGACTGGGCAACTATCGACTTCAGCCGGACCTACGACTACGCAGCACGCATCGGGGCGTGGGAGAAGCATCTGGCGCCCGACCGGTTCGCCGTCCGGCCATTCGAACGCGAGCGGTTCGCGCAGGGTTCGCTGCAGCAAGACTTCCTCGACGCCGCCGGTCTGGACCTCCCCCTCGCCACGTTGGACATGCCGCCTCGGGCGAACGAGAGCATCGGCGCAGAGGCCGTGGAGGTGCTTCGACTGCTCAACCTGCACGCGGTGGAGAATCGCGGGGTGGCGCCGGCTGCCATCCGCAACGGCCGGCTGGTCGCCCTCCTTCCCGAGCTTGACGACGGACCGGTCCTGACCTTGCCAGAGCACTGGCTCGACGACTTCATGGCACGCTGGAGTGACGGCAATGACTCCCTCGGGCAGCGAGTCGACGGACGCCGAGGGCCCCTCTTCCGAACTCCGCGCAGGACCGCGGACACCACTGTCGAGCAACGACTGGACCCCGTGCGACTCGATCGCTACCTGCCGAGGCTCGGTGTTCCCGAGTCCGAGTGGGCCGACATCCGACAGATCGCACAGCGCGAGGCCACCGGACCGGGCTGACCGATCGCGCGTGCTGAGCACATGTCGGAGGTGCCTTCCGATGTGCTTGGATTCCCGCATGCGCTTGTTCGGTGGGTCCAGCCAGTGACGGATCCAGGACACCCCCCGGACCTCGTCCTGCACATCGGTTCGGGTAAGACCGGGACGACGTCGATCCAGCGACTCATGGGACGCAACCGAGAGCAGTTGGCGACCCATGCGATCTGCTACCCCCGCACGCCGGGTGCGACTCGCCACAGCAAGGTCAGCCTCTACACTCGCACGGACGACGAGCTGGAGAACACCATCGAGTGGCACCGCATCCGACACCGGTTCCCCGATCCGCAGACCTTCCGGCGCCGGTTCCTCCGTCGTCTGGGCCGGGAGGTCGCACGTGCATCTGCCGACCGAGTGGTGCTCTCAGACGAGGCGCTCTTCGCCTCCTCCGAGCAGCGGCTGCAGCGCCTGCGGTCGCTGATCGACGAGTTGGCATCGTCAGTCCGGGTTCTGTGCTATCTACGCCGTCAGGACGACCACCTGATCAGTCGTTACCAGCAGGCGGTGAAGACCGGGTCGGTCGACCGGCTCGGCGACTTCGCCGCACGCGACCACCGGCACACCTACGACTACGCGTCACGCCTGGCCCTCTGGGAGCAGGTGGTGGCGCCGGAGGTGATGCTGGTCCGCCGATTCGAACCGCAGTCCTTCGAGGGGGGATCGCTGCTCCAAGACTTCCTCAGCAGCATCGACTACCCCGGCCGGCTCGCCGATCTCGAGCCGATCCAGCGCAGCAACGAGAGCCTGGACATGGAGTCCGTGGAGTTCCTCCGAGTCCTCAACCTCTACCGCGTCGAGTCCCAGGGCGCCCGACCCGGCGTGATCGAGAGCCGGAGCTTCTACCGAGCGATGATGGCGCACGCCCGTGGAAAGGTGCTCACGTTGCCCGCGCAAGACCTCGACGCGTTCATGGGTCGCTGGGCGGAGTCGAACACCGCGGTCGCCCGGCGTTATTTCGGCCGGTCCGACGAGCTGTTCCGGACCGATCGGCGCACCGCCAACACGACGGTCGTGCAGCGCCTCGACCCGGCTCGAGTCGATCACTTCCTCCAGGTCGCAGCAATCCCCGACAGCTGGCACGACGGTCTCCGGCGGATGGCTAAGCGCGAAGCCACCTGAGCCGTCAGCGCAGCAGCGGCGTGACCGCGTCGCGCACCACTGCCGGCAGCGGCGTGACCGGACGGGCCGGGTCGGTGTTGTCGACGTACACGTGGACGAAACGGCCCTCCGCGCGTGCCAGCGCGCCGTCGTCCTCGGGGTCCCCCTGGAAGAGCCCGACCCGGTAGATCACCGAGGAGGTGCCGACCTTGTCGACGACCAGTCCGAGGTCGATCGGGCGCGGATAGCCGGCCTCGGCGAAGTAGCGGCACGACACCTCCGCGACCACGCCGATCGCCGGCAGTGTCCGGATGTCGGTCCCGGTCGCGTCGGCCAGGTGGGCGTTGACCGCGGTGTCGATCAGGTCGAAGTAGCGGGCGTTGTTGAGGTGGCCGTAGACGTCGTCGTCGGACCACCGTGTGGTCGCTTGACGCCAGCTGACGTAGTCGGCACGGGTGGGACGGTCGACGGCCATCAGACGGATTGCTCCTCGCGCAGACGTTGGCTGATCACAGCGGAGACACCGTCTCCGCGCATGGTCACACCGTAGAGCGCGTCGCCGACCTCCATCGTCCGCTTCTGATGGGTGATCACCAGCAGCTGGGAGTTCTCGCGCAGTTCCTCGTAGATCTCCAGCAGCCGGCCGAGGTTGGTGTCGTCCAGGGCCGCCTCGACCTCGTCGAGGATGTAGAAGGGCGAGGGCCGCGCCTTGAACAGGGCGACCAGGAACGCCACAGCCACCAGCGACCGCTCACCGCCCGAGAGCAGGGAGAGACGCTTGACCTTCTTGCCGGGCGGCCGGGCCTCGACCTCGACGCCGGTAGCGAGCATGTCGGAGGGGTCGGTGAGGATCAGGCGCCCCTCACCACCGGGGAAGAGGCGGGCGAAGGTCTGGTCGAACGCCGCCGAGACGTCGGCGTAGGCCTCGGTGAAGACCTGCTCCACCCGCGCGTCGACGTCCTTGACGATGTCCAGCAGGTCCTTGCGTGTCGCCCGCAGATCCTCGAGCTGTTCGGAGAGGAACTGATGCCGCTCCTCCATCGCGGAGAACTCCTCCAGTGCGAGAGGGTTCACCTTGCCGAGCTGGGACAGCGCTCGTTCGGCTGCGCGCAATCGCTTGGCCTGCTCCTCCCGCACGTAGGGGACCGTACGACGCGGCGGCTCCTCCTCAGCAGCGCCCTCGTGGGCGGCAGGCTCCGTCTCCGGTGCGCCGTCTCCCCGCGCATCCTGTACCCGGGCTTCCTGCACCCGCGCGTCCTCCACTGGTGCGTCGTCGAGGACGGGCACCGGCTGGTCGGGACCGTACTCGGCGACCAGCGCCTCCGGCTCCAGCCCGAGGTCCTCGATCGCCTTCGCCTCCAACTGCTCGATCTTCATCCGCTGCTGGGCGCGGGCCATCTCGTCGCGGTGGACCGAGCTCACCAACTCCTGCAGCTCACGATCCAGATCGCGCAAGGTCCCGCGAACTCGACGCAGGTCCTCCTCGCGGCCGCGCCGCGACTCCTCGATCACGCCGCGCTCGGCCGCCGCCCGCTCGATCGAGGTCTCCAACCGGAGCAGGACGTACTCGGCGGCACGAGCGACCGCCTCCCCGGCGCGTCCCTCTCGGCGCAGTCGTTCACGGCGCTCGGCGGCGCGCGCACGCGCCTCGCGCTCGGCAGCGGCGGCCTTGCGCATCCCGTCCACCCTGCCGTGCAGTGCCCGACCGCGCTCCTCGGAGGTACGCAGCGCCAGACGGGCATCCATCTCCGCCTGCCGGGCGGCCCGCGTGGCCTCCACCAGCCGCTCCTGGTCGGTGGTGTCCGGCTCCTCCTCGTCGGTCTCCTCTGCCTTCTCCAGCCGCTGCTCGAGTTCGGCGAGCCCCACCAACGCCTGCTCCCGCGCGGCCTCTGCCTTGCCGATCGCCTCGGTGAGGCGCTCGGCCTCGGCGCGGGCGGAGCGAGCCAGCGAGCCGTGCTGGCCGAGCTCCTCGGCGACCGCCGCCAGCGTGGCGTCCGACTCGTGCAGCTTGGCCAGGGCGACGTCGACCCGTCGTTGAGCCTCCTCGCGCTCGGCCTGCAGTCGGGTGAGGTCGAACCCGAGCCGCTCCCCGGCGGCAGTGGCCTCGGTCAGCGCCGCCGCGGCCTCGTCGACAGCGGCCTGGATCTCGATCAACGACTGCTTGGCGCCCGAACCACCGGCTGCGTAGTGAGCGCCGAGAAGGTCGCCCTCGCGGGTCACCGCGACCACGTCGGGCAGGTCACCGACCAGTCGCCGGGCGCTGCGGAGATCATCGACGACCACCGTCTTGTGCAGCAGCCGGGTCAGACCGCCGCGCACCGGGTCGGGGCAGTCCACCACGTCCACCGCGTACGTCGTACCGCTCGGAAGAGCCGGCCAGTCCGCGCGGTCGGCCGGGTATCCGCCGAGCAACAGCCCGGCCCGCCCCAGGTCCTCCTCCTTCAGGTGCGCCAGCGCCCCAAGGGCAGCGTCGGCGTCCGCGACTGCCACCGCGTCGGCGGCGGCTCCCAGCGCCGTGGCGACGGCAGCCTCGTAGCCACTGTTGACGGTGACCAGCGCCGCGATCGACCCGAGCAGCCCGGAGACCTCGTCGTCGGCGGCCAGCAGGGCCCCCGCGCCGTCGCGTCGGTCGAGCCCGAGCTCCAGCGCTTCCTTGCGGGCGCTGAGAGCGGACTTGTCCCGATCGGCCTGCTGCGCCTCCTCGCGGACCTTCTGCTCGCGCTCCACGAGGTCGTCGAGCGCGGCCACGGCCGCCTCGTGCTCGGCGTCGAGGCCCTCCTCCCCCGCGTCGAGCCCGGCCACTCGGGTCTCCAACGCGGTGAAGTCCTTCTCGGCACGTTCGGCGCGGGCGAGGGCCTCGGTCCGGGTGGACTCCAACCGGCCGATCTCGTCGGCAGCCGCGGCGGCGCGGGACTTGAGCGCGTTCACCTGGCCGTGCAGTCGGGCGAGCCCCTCACGTCGATCCGCGGCCGCCCGCAGCAGGCCGGCGACCCGACGCTCCTCGGCGGCGGCCGCCTCCTCCGCGGTCTTGCGGGCCGCGACTGCCCGCTCAAGAGCGGTGCGCTGCCCGTCGATGGTGCTGGAGAGCTCCGCCTCCTGGGCGGCCAGGCGCTCGGCCTCGGCCTCCATCTGCTCGGGGTCGCGGGAGCGGTCGCCCTCGGTGTTCTCCTCGCTGGCGGCCATCGCGTTGCGCACCCGCTCGCGGGCCAGGCTCTGGGTGCCGCGGAACCGCTCGCGCAGGGCGGTCAGCGCGCCCACCGTCTCCTGGGATGCGGAGAGCGCTGGGAGGTCTTCGCGCAGGGCGGCCTCGAACGCCGCCTCCTGCTCACGCCCAGCAGCGATCGCGGTCTCCACCTCGTCGCGACGTGCCGTCAGCGCGCTCTCGTCGGCCAGCTCCTGCTCCAGCGCGGTGGTCGCGGTGACCAGGTCGTCGGCGAGCAGGCGGGCGCGCGCGTCGCGGACGTCGGCCTGGACGCCTGCGGCGCGGCGCGCAACCTCCGCCTGACGACCCAGCGGCTTGAGCTGACGCCGGATCTCGGAGAGAAGGTCGTTGAGCCGGTTCAGGTTGCCCTCGGTCGAGTCCAGCTTGCGCAGCGCCTTCTCCTTGCGCTTGCGGTGCTTGAGGACGCCGGCGGCCTCCTCGATGAAGCCGCGGCGGTCCTCGGCGGTGGCGTGCAGGATGGTGTCGAGCTGTCCCTGCCCGACGATCACGTGCATCTCGCGCCCGATGCCGGAGTCGCTGAGCAGCTCCTGCACGTCCAGCAGCCGGCATCCGGTGCCGTTGATCGCGTACTCCGACCCACCGGTTCGGAACATCGTCCGGCTGATGGTCACCTCGGCGTAGTCGATGGGCAGCGCGCCGTCGGAGTTGTCGATGGTGAGCACCACCTCGGCGCGCCCCAAGGGCGGGCGACCGGAGGTGCCGGCGAAGATGACGTCCTCCATCTTGCCGCCGCGCAGGGACTTAGCGCCCTGCTCCCCCATCACCCAGGCAAGCGCGTCGACCACGTTGGACTTGCCCGAGCCGTTGGGCCCGACAATGCAGGTGATGCCCGGCTCGAGCTGCAGCGTGGTGGCCGACGCGAAGGACTTGAACCCCTTCAGGGTCAGGCTCTTCAGGTACAACGCGTGCTCCCATTCGTCCTCGGCGGTGCCGTCGCTGCGCGGCGCGCCACCCGGAGGCGGTCGCCGAGGGGGAAGTCAGCGGGTCTCAGCGTGGCTGAGCCTACCCGCCGCAGACGCCGGCACGCGGGAGGCGCCCGGCGATCCACGGACGGCCGGGCAACGGCCCGGCCGGAGGGCCCGTCAGACGGGCTGCATCTCCTGGGACGGCTCAGTGAGCAGGTCGGCGGTGTGCGCCGCCATCAGCCGGTCGTTCTCCTCCGAGAGACGGAGGACGAGGGACTCCAGCTCGGCGACACGGTTGCGCAGCCGAGCGTTCTCGACGGCGAGGCGCGGGTCGCGGAAGTCGCTGTTCAGGTGACCGATCAGCGCCTTGGCCATGAAGTGAACCTTCCGATTGCGAAGCCGACGATCCACGAACATGGACCGTCTACAAGAGTCCCACCAAGAAGGCCGGCGGTCAAACCCGGCGGCGTACCCGCGGCACCGGCTGGCATCGCGGGCAGAAGTAGGAGGAGCGGTTCATGAAGGCGACACGCCGGATCGGGGTCGCGCACCGGTCACAGGGCTCACCCTCACGGCCGTAGGCGTGCAGGGACCGATCGAAGTAGCCGGACTCCCCGTTGACGTTGACGTAGAGCGCGTCGAACGAGGTCCCACCCTGCGCGAGCGCCTCGTTCATCACGTCCCGGACGTGCCCGAGCAGCTCCACTGCCTGCGAGCGACGCAGCCGGTCGCCGGGTCGCTCACCGTGCACTCCGGCCCGCCACAACGCCTCGTCGGCGTAGATGTTGCCGACCCCGGAGATCAGCCCCTGGTCGAGCAGCAGCCGCTTGACGGCACTGCCGCGGTGGCGCAGGCGGCGCACGAACTCCTCGTCGTCGAAGTCCGCGTCGAGCGGGTCCCGAGCGATGTGGGCGATCTCCGGAGGCAGAGTGGCGCCGCCGTGGGAGATCGAGAGGCCACCGAACATGCGCTGGTCGACGAAGCGGAGCTCGCTCGGGGCTGTCGGCTTCCCCGGTTCACCGGGGAAACCGTCACTTCCACCCCGCTGCAACGCCGAGGAAGTGACGGTTTCGCCCAGGAAGTCGAGCCGGAACCGCACCCGGAGATGGCGCTCGGCCGGTGCGTCGGCGGGCTGCACCAGCATCTGGCCGCTCATCCCCAGGTGGGCCAGCAGCGCATCGCCGTCGTCCAGTGGCAGCCAGAGATACTTGCCGCGGCGGCGGGCCGCCTCGATCCGGCGGCCGGTCAGCGCGGCGGCGAAGCCCGCCGGGCCTCCGGGGTCGCGGCGGACCGGTCGTTCGTGGAGGACGTCGACGCCCGCGATCGTCGTACCGACGACGTGGCGTTCGAGGCCGAGACGGACGACCTCCACCTCCGGGAGCTCGGGCACGCGAGCAGTCTCAGAATCCGGCGGCGTCGGTGATGCCGAGGGTGGCCGCGATCTCGCCGTAGGCGGTCTCGGCCGCGCCCTGCTCGGCCTCCTTCTTCGACCGGCCGGTGCCGTTGCCGTAGAGCCGGTCGCCCACCCGGACCTGGGCCGTGAAGACCTTCTGGTGGTCGGGACCCTCGTCCTCGATCACATATTCGGGCACGCCGAGTCCGTGCTCGGCGGCGAGCTCCTGGAGTGAGGTCTTCCAGTCCAGCCCGGCGCCCATCGCCGACGCAGCGTCGATGAGCGGGTCGAACAGGCGGTGCACCACCTCGGCCGAGACGAGCATGCCGCCGGAGAGGTGGATCGCGCCGATGACGGCCTCGACCGTGTCGGAGAGGATCGAGGCCTTGTCCCGGCCGCCGGTGGTCTCCTCACCGCGGCCGAGCTTGATGTGCTCCCCGAGCCCGAGGTCGCGGGCGACGCCGGCCAGCGCACGGGCGTTGACCACCGCGGCGCGCAACTTCGCCAGCCGGCCCTCGGGCAGGTCGGGGTGCTTGCGGTAGAGCGTCTCCGTGACGACCACGCCGAGCACCGCGTCCCCGAGGAACTCGAGGCGCTCGTTGGTGGGCAGCCCACCGTTCTCGTATGCGTACGAGCGGTGGGTCAGGGCGCGATCGAGCAACTCGGGGTCGAGCTGGGGATCCCCGAGTGCACGACGCAACCCGTCGTAGGAGTTGATGTCAACCGCCTGGGAGATCGCCTCAGAGAACCTGGCGGCGGTCGGCGCGCGCGCCGTACTGGCCGCAGGTGCCGCACGCGCGGTGCGGGAGGTGCTTGGCGCCGCAAGCCGGGTTGGCACAGGTCACCAGAGCCGGGGCGACGGCCTTCCACTGCGAGCGACGGTGCCGCGTGTTGCTGCGCGACATCTTCCGCTTCGGAACAGCCACTGTCTTCTCCTCGTCAGTCTTCCTCGGCGCCGGGGCCGGCGGAGGGATCTTGGTTCATTCGGGCGAGCGCCGCCCACCGCGGGTCGATCGCCGCCTCGTGTGCGTGGTCCGGATCGTCGGCCAGGCGCGCCCCACACTCGGTGCACAACCCGGGACAGTCCTCCCGGCACAGCGGCTGGAACGGCAGTGCCAGCACCACCGCGTCCCGCAGCACGCGTTCGAGGTCGAGCAGGTCGTCCTCGAGCACGCTGGTGTCGTCGTCCTCGTCCTCCCCGCGACGGAGGTCACGGGAGTCGTCGTAGACGAACAGCTCCTGGAAGTCGACCGTGATCGTGTCACGGACCTCCTCCAGGCACCGCACGCACTCCCCGACCAGCTCGGCCGAAGCCTCACCGGTGACGAGCACGCCTTCCATGACCGCCTCGAGACGCAGGTCGAGCTCGACCGGCGCTCCCTCGGGAACAGCAAGGACTTCGATACCGAGATCTGCCGGGGCCGGCACTGTCCGAGTCACCTGAGTCTGGGACCCCGGGCGGCGTCCGAGCTCGCGGGTGTCGAGCACGAGCGGCGCTCTCGGGTCCAGGTTGCTCACGATCACTTCCAGGTCCGGGCACAACAGATCGGATCAATCGTAGTGGTGGCCCTGCGTAGCGGCAAAACGGTGTGACGTGCCGTCACCACCGGCGATCAGCCGTCCGATCCGGCGCGCTCGGCGATCCGACGGGTGAGCCGGTCGTGGACCGAGGCGGGCACCAGCGCGGAGATGTCGCCGCCGAGGGTGGCGACCTCCTTGACCAAGCTGGAGGAGACGTAGCCCAACGACGCCGTGGTCGGCACGAAGACGGTCTCGACGCCGGTCAGATGGGCGTTCATCTGCGCCATCGGCAGCTCGTACTCGTAGTCCGAGCCGCCGCGCAGACCCTTGACGATCGCCTGGGCTCCGAGGTCGCGACAGAAGTCCACGATCAACCCGGTGAAGCCCATCACTGTCACGTTCGGCAGGTCGGCGCAGGCCTCGCGCAACATCGCCAGCCGCTCCTCGGGGTCGAACATCCGCGACTTCGACGGGTTGGTGCCGGTCGCGACGACCAGCTCGTCGAAGAGCGCCGAGGCACGCCGGAAGATGTCGAGGTGACCGTTGGTCACCGGGTCGAAGGAGCCGGGGCAGACCGCACGCGTCATGGCGGGCAGATTAGCCTGCGACAACAGAGGCGCCCGGGTCCGGCTCGGCGAACCAGAGCACGGTCTCGCCATAGGTACGACGCCCCCGGCGCCCGCTCAGCGGCGTGAGTCCGGCCGGCCAGGTGGGCTCGGGACTCCGCGAGGAGCGTTCCAGGACGAGCAACGCGTCAGAGGCCAGCCACCCATTCCCGACCAGGAGCGCGAGGTCGCGGGCCACCCGCTCCTCGCTCAGCGGATAGGGCGGGTCGCCGACCACGACGTCGTACGGCGTCGGGCCGGTCGACCCGTCGGAGTCGGCGTCGAGGAAGGTCGGCACCGACCGGGCGACGACGGTGACGTCCGCGCCCAGGTCCCGCGCGTTCGACGCGATCAGCCCGGCGGTACGACGATCCTGCTCCACCAGCGTCACCGTGCTCGCCCCGCGCGACCATGCCTCCAGCCCGAGCGCGCCGGAGCCGGCGTACAGGTCGAGCACCCGCAGCCCCGTCAGCGAGCCGTACAGCGACTCCACCGCCGAGAAGAGCGCTTCGCGGACCCGATCGCTGGTCGGCCGGGTCAGATCTCCTTTCGGGGTGCGCAACACCCGACCCCGGGCCTGGCCGGCGATGATCCGGGTCACGACTTCTCCACGAAACCGGCTTGCTGGGACGCCTCGAGGTCGGCAACGGCCTCCGCCAGCCCCGGCGCGGCGGTGAGCCCGTCACCGTCCAGCAGCTCCTCGGCAGCCTTGCGGGCCGCGACGATGGTGTCCTCGTCGCGCAGCACCCGGAGCCGCTCCAGGCTGGAGCGGCGACCTGCCTGTGATGCGCCGAGTACGTCGCCCTCGCGGCGCTGCTCGAGGTCGACCCGGCTGAGCAGGAAGCCGTCGGTGGTGGAGGCGACCGCGTCCAGTCGCTCCCGAGCCGGTGAGTACGGCTCGGCGGCGCTGACCAGCAGGCACAGGCCCGGCAGACCTCCTCGGCCGACCCGGCCGCGCAGCTGGTGCAGCTGGGAGACCCCGAACCTGTCGGCGTCCATGATCACCATGGCGGTGGCATTGGCGACGTCGACGCCGACCTCGATCACGGTCGTGGAGACGAGCACGTCGATCTCCCCGGCGGCGAACGCCCGCATCGTGGCGTCCTTCTCCTCCGCCGGCATCCGTCCGTGCAGCATCGCCAGCCGCAACCCGGCCAGCGGCCCGTCGGCCAGGTCACGGACCAGGTCCTCGACCGCGGTCGCCGGAGCCGTCGCAGGGATCTCCTCGCCGTCCTCGTCCACGTCGACGCTCTCGACCTGCTCGGCCTCCGCGACGTCACCGCTGATCCGCGGACAGACCACATAGGCCTGATGCCCCTTCCCGACCTCCTCGCGCAGGCGCGACCACACCCGGTCGATCCAGGTGGGATGGTCGACGGTCGGGACCAGGTTGGTCTGGATCGGCGCGCGACCGGCGGGGAGCTCGGCGAGGGTGGAGGTCTCCAGATCACCGAAGACCGTCATCGCGACGGTGCGCGGGATCGGGGTCGCGGTCATCACCAGCAGATGCGGCGGCGTCTGCGCCTTGGCAGTGAGGGCGGCACGCTGCTCCACCCCGAACCGGTGCTGCTCGTCGACGACGACCAGGCCGAGGTCGGCGAACTGGACGTTGCCCTCGAGCAGTGCGTGGGTGCCGATCACGATCCCGGCCTCGCCACTGGCCAGCCGGGAGAGCGGCTCGGTGCGTTGGGTCTTGGTCATCGACCCGGTGAGCAGCTCGACGCAGGTGCCGTCGCCGAGCAGTCCGCCGACCGCGAGGTCGCCCAGCATCGCGACGATCGAGCGATGGTGCTGTTGGGCGAGCACCTCGGTCGGGGCCAGCAGCGCCGCCTGGCCACCGGAGTCGACGACGCGCAGCATGGCGCGCAACGCCACCAGGGTCTTGCCGGAGCCGACCTCCCCCTGCAGCAGCCGGTTCATCGGGTGCGCGGCGCCGAGATCGGTGTCGATCTGCTTCCCCACCGAGCGCTGCCCGTCGGTGAGGGTGAACGGGAGCCGTTCGTCGAAGGTGCGCACCAGGAAGCCGTCGCCGCCGTCGCGCGAGGTGGTGCCCAGGGCGCGGGCGGCCCGACGACGCCGACCGAGCACCAACTGGGTGACCAGGGCCTCGGTGAACCGGAACCGGTGCAGCGCCCGGCCGACCTGGTCGCGATCGTCCGGACGGTGCACCCAGCGGTAGGCCTGGTCGACGTCGATCACCCCGTAGGCCGCACGGAGATCGGCCGGCAGGATCTCGGGGACCTCGTCGACGAGGTCGAGGGCGAAGCGGACCGCGCGGGCCACATCCCAGGAGAGGACGCCTTTGGTCAGCGGATAGATCGGGTAGAGGCCGCCGATGTCGGGCACCTCCGCGTCCTCCTCATCGGCCACCCCGAAGATCGTCAGCTGCGGGTTGACCAGCTGCCACCGGTCGCGGAAGCGGTCGGCCTTCCCCACGAACACACCCCGGTTGCCCTCCGCGACCCGGCGCTGGTGCCACCCGGCGGTGTTCGCGTTCTTGGCGAAGAAGGTCATCCCCAGGCGCGGCCCGTCCGTGTCGAGGACCGCCTCCACCCGGTACGCCGGCCGCCCGCTGCGCCGGTCGGTGTACTGCTTGATCTCCGAGGAGGAGATCTCGCCGACCACGCACAGCATCTGTCCCACCTGGAGGTCGTCCACCTTGGTCAACGAACCGGTCTCCAGGTAGCGCCGCGGGAAGTGATGGATCAGGTCGCCGACCGTGTGCAGGCCGAGCCCCGTCTCGAACTTCTTCCGCTTCGCCGGCTGCGCACCGCCGAGCACGGCGGTCAGCGGCGAGTCCAGGGTGATCACCTCGGGCTCCGTCCTCACTCGACCGACAGCAGCAGGGCGTAGCGCGCCTGCCCGCCGTCGTACCTCATCACGTCGATGTGCGGGTGGTGCTCCTCCACCCAGGCGGCGACGTGGGCGACCAGCGCGTCGCCGCCGTCCTCGCCACCGACCAGGGTGACCAGCTCGCCGCCCGCCGCCAGCAGTCGACTCAACACCTCGACCGCGACCTCGCCGTGGTCGTGGCCCACCACGGCGAAATCCCCCGCGATCACCCCGAGCACGTCACCGGGCACGCACGGCCCGGCCATCGTCATCGCCTCACGGGCCGCGACCGTCACGGCGCCGTGCCGCACGTGGCGGGCGGTGGCGGTCATCTCGGTCACATCCTGCTCGAACGTGGTGTCCACGTCGTGCACGGCGAGCGCGGCCAATCCCTCCACCTGGGCGTGGGTGGGGATCACCGCGACGCGGATCCCGCCCGGCCCCTGGCTGTCGGCCTCCGCGGTCGTCGCTGCCGCCTGGGCTGCCCGGATGGTGTTGTCGTCGTTGGGCAACACGACGACCTCACGGGCGCCCGAGGAGGCGATCGCCGCGAGCAGCTCGCCGGTCGAGGGACGCCGAGTCGGGGTGGCCGACACCACGATCGCGCCAGCGCTGCCGAAGAGCTCGGCGAGACCGGGGCCAGCGGCGACCGCCACCACCGCTCTCGGCAGGCGCACCGTCGGCGGCTCCTCCCCGGCCGGAGAGGAGTGTGCCGCGGCGAACTGTTCGGCGAAATGGGTCACCCGGATCCGGCGTGGACGCCCGATCTCCAGCGCCGCCTCGATCGCCGCGCCGACGTCATCGGTGTGCACGTGGACGTTCCACAGGCCATCCCGGCCCACCACGACCACCGAGTCGCCGAGCTCGCCCAGCGCAACCCGGAGTCCGGCAGCGCGGTCGTCGGCGGCTTCCAGCAGATACATCACCTCGTACGCCGGTCCCTCCGCGCACAGGTCGCCGTCGCCGGCAACCTCGGTCCCGTCGGTCCCGTCGGGCGCGGTCGGCCGCGGCGTCGTACGACGCCCGATCGAGGGAGGCGAGCTGACCGCGCGGCGGCCGGTGAAGACCCGCTCGGCGGCGTCGAGGAGGACACACAGTCCGCGGCCACCGGCGTCCACGACCCCGGCACGGGCCAGCACGTCGAGCTGCTCCGGGGTGTGCGCGAGCGCCTCCCGCGCCGCCGCCGCGGCGGCGATGAAGATGTCGCGGGTGTGCGCGGCAGTGCGCTCGGATGCGTCAACGGCGGCAGTGGCCGCAGCGCGCAGCACCGTCAGCATGGTGCCCTCCACCGGCTCGCCGACCGCCGCATAGCAGGCCGTGGCCGCCTCGGACAGTCCCTCGGCGACGACGACCGCGAAGCGCTCCTCGGCGGTGGTCCGCCCCAACCGCCGTGCCAATGCACCGAGCATCTCGCTCAGGATCACCCCGGAGTTGCCACGAGCGCCGAGGAGCGCGCCACGGGCGAAGGCGGCCAGGGCCTGGTCGGAGGGCTGGTCCGCCGCGTCTCGGATCGCGTCGCGCGCCGCAGCGATGGTCAGGTACATGTTGGTGCCGGTGTCACCGTCGGGCACCGGATAGACGTTCAGCGCGTCGATCTCCTCGCGAGCGACGGCGAGGGCGTCGACGGCGATGTCGACGAAGCGCAGCACACTGGCGACGGCGAGCCTGCCCGGCTCCTCGGCGGCACCAGACGCCGGTGCGGACCCGGTCTCGCCCTGGGCGTGCGCGCCCTCGCCCGTCGCTGCTTCCATCAGACTCACCCTAGGGTGTGGGTCCGCGATTTCGGTGACGGGCCGTCGGTCGGATATTCTCTTCCGGTTGTCCGGAGCAGGTTCATGCACAGCCCGGACGTCCGACTTGATTCATCCGTCATCCGCTAGGAGTCACCGTGGCCGCCGTGTGCGACATCTGCGACAAGAAGCCGGCGTTCGGCAACAACCGGCCGTGGTCGCGCAAGATCACGAAGCGTCGCTTCAACCCGAACATCCAGCGCGTGCGTGCCGTCGTCAACGGCACCCCGAAGCGCCTCAACGTCTGCACCGGCTGCCTCAAGGCCGGCAAGGTCAGCCGCTGAGCCGACCCCGCTGACACCGAGTCGGCAGGACTCGCACCGTGGGTGCGGGCTCCTGCCGACTTGTTTTTCAGAAGTGGGTCCACCCGGCGGCCCCCTCGTAGGGCGCACCGTCCACCGTCACGACCGGTCCGTCGAGGCCCGGCTCCACCACGGTGCCGACCTCTCGCCACCCTTCGGGCAGCTCCACCGACGTCGGGAAGGTCGCCATCAGGCAGTGGTCCTCCCCGCCACCGAGCACGAACTGGATCGGGTCCGCGCCGATCGCCGCGCCGACCGCCACCAACGGCTCGGGTACGTCGAAGGCGGCCGACCGCAGATCCAGCCCCACGCCGGACGCCTCAGCCAGGTGTCCCGCGTCGGCGACGAGCCCGTCGGAGATGTCGATCATCGCGCTCGCGCCGAGCTCGGCAGCAGCCTGGCCGGCCTCGTACGGAGGCTCGGGCCGACGGTAGGCGTCGACCAGCACCCGCGGTGAGCGGAAGCCTCGCCCGAGGACGGCGAGCCCACCGGCCGACCACCCCTGTCTGCCGCAGAGGGCTACCCGATCCCCCGGCCTGGCCCCGCTGCGCAGCACCGGGGAGACGGTGCATGCCCCGACGACCGTTACCGAGACGACGATCCTGTCCGCGGAGGTGACGTCGCCGCCGACCAGACCGGCACCGACCAGGGAGGCCTCTTCGGCGAAACCGCGGGTGAAGTCCAGCGCCCAGGCGGCAGGAAGGTCAGCTGGGGCCGCCAGTCCGACGGTGAGCCACTGCGCGCGTCCCCCCATGGCGTTGATGTCGGAGAGGTTCTGTGCGGCAGCCCGGCGACCGACGTCATGGGCGTCCACCCAGTCGCGGCGGAAGTGGCGCCCTTCGACGAGCATGTCGGTGGAGACCACGATGTGACCTTTGCGGACCCGGAGCACCGCGGCGTCGTCGCCGGGGCCGACGAGCACGTCCTCCCCCGGCGCCAGCTGCGCCACGAGCTCACTGATCCGCCCGATCACTCCGAACTCCCCGAGGTCGCCCAGGGTCGCGGTCGTCGGGTCGGTCGGCGCGGCATCGCTCATGGGCCCATCCCACCAGAGGACCCCAGCCGCGGGGTGGTGGGGACCCGCGTGGGTTGTGCACCCCCGCAGGGGCGGGGGTAGGTTGCCAGAACCGATCCATCCACGTGAGGAGTGCGCCATGGTCGTGCAGGCCTACATCCTGATCCAGACCGATGTCGGCAAGGCCGCCGAGGTCGCCCGTGAGGTCGGCCAGATCCCCGGCGTCGCTCTCGCCGAGGACGTCACCGGGCCCTACGACGTGATCGTGCGGGCCGAGGCGCGCAATGTCGACGAGTTGGGTCAGCTGGTGGTCTCGAAGGTGCAGAACCTCGAGGGCATCACCCGCACCCTGACCTGCCCTGTCGTCCACATCTGAGCCTGCAGGGGTGACCCGCCGACGGGGGACCGCCCTCGCCGCCGGCTGCATCGCGCTGATGCTGACCACCGCCGCGTGTGGCGGCCCAGTGGAGATCGACGTACCGGAGATGGACGAGGCGGACGCCGCTGCCTGCGCCGCCTTCACCGACGACCTGCCCGATACGTTGGCCGAGCAGGAGCGGGTGGAGAGTGAACCGGAGGACGCACCCGGCGCGGCCTACGGTGATCCCGCGATCGTGGTGACTTGCGGGGTGCCGGCCCCCGACGGCTTCAGCACCGCCGAGGCGTGCGAGCTGGTCAACGACGTCGGCTGGTACATCCCCGACGAGCAGTACGGCGACGAGGAACTCGACCTGACCATCACTGCGGCCGGCTACCGCCCGCGCGTGGAGATCCAGGTGCCCGCCGAGCTGCGCCCGAACGCCGGCCCCGCAGCCATGGCGAAGCTCGCGCCGCTGGTGGCCGAGCACAGTGAGCTGGTCGAGCCCTGCGGCGACGGCCTCTCTTCCTGAGAACGTGTCCCCAACACGTTCTGTGCGCCCGCGGACCTCAGCGCAGGCCGGTGCCGCGCTGCAACGCCAGCCGGAGCAGTCGGTCGACCAGGTCGCCGTACTCGACTCCGGTGGCCGCCCACATCCGCGGGAACATCGACAGTGGGGTGAAGCCCGGCATGGTGTTCAGCTCGTTGACCACCAGCGCGCCGTCGGGCATCCAGAAGAAGTCGACGCGGGCCAGACCCTCGCAGCCCACCGCGCGGAACGCCTGCGCGGCCAGCTCCCGCATGCGGGTGGCGACGTCGTCGGGCAGCTTCGCCGGTACGTCGAGCTCGGTGTGCTCCTCAGGCAGGTACTTGGCCTCGAAGTCGTAGAACTCGTGGTCCCCCGAGATCCGGATCTCGGCGGGGACGCTGGTCTCCACGCTGCCGTCCAACGCCTCCAGCACGCCGCACTCGATCTCGCGAGCGCCTTCAGCACTGACCTCGACCAGGACCTTCGGGTCGTGTCGGAGGGCCTCGACGATCGCCTCGGCCAGGCCGTCGCGGTCGTGGGCCTTGCCGATCCCGATGCTCGATCCGCCGCGGGCGGGCTTGACGAAGAGCGGGTAGCCAAGCGACTCGACCCGCGACACGGCTGCGCTCGGATCGGCCGCCCACTCCCGCGCGGTCACCGTGTGCGATGCCATCACCGGGAGACCGGCCGCGGCCAGCACGACCTTCATGTAGGCCTTGTCCATGCTGACCGCTGAGGCCAGCACACCGGCACCGACATAGCGCACGCCGGCCATCTCCAGCATCCCCTGGAGCGTGCCGTCCTCGCCCCACGGGCCGTGCAGCAGCGGCAGCACCACATCGACGTCGCCGAGCTCGCGCGGCGGGGCCGACGGATCGCTCACCACGAGACCTGCCCCGGTCTCGGTGCGGGCCAGGGTGATCCCGGCGCGCGCGCCGTCCACGGCGGGCAGCTCCTGTGGGCCGGTGATCCGTAGCCGGTCGGGGTCGTCGGCTTCCAGCACCCAGCGTCCGTCGGTGGCGATGCCGATCGGGATCACGTCGTACTTGTCTCGGTCGAGGGCGCGCAGCACGCTGCCCGCGGTGACGCAGGAGATCGCGTGCTCGCCCGAGCGGCCGCCGAAGACCACCGCCACCCGGGTGCGCTGGTCCGGCGTCGATCCGGTGGTCTCGTTCATCGCCGTAGACCCTACCGTTGTGCCATGACCGATCCGACGCCCCACACCGCACGGTCCGTCTCCCCCGCCGTCGCGCCGCGACCCGCCTTGCGTCCGAGCACCGTCGCGGTGACCGCCGGTCGGCCGCCGCACACCCCCGACCAGCCGCTGAACGCCCCGATCACGCTGGCCTCGACGTACGTCGCCACCGGAGCCCTGGAGTACGGGCGCTACGGCAACCCGACCTGGGACGCGTTCGAGGAGGCGCTGGGAGCGCTCGAAGGCGGGCGCGCGCTGACGTTCGGCTCCGGCATGGCGGCCGCGAGCCTGCTGATCGACCTGGTCGGCGACGGCGGCACGGTGATCGCGCCGCGGCACGCCTACCAGGGCTGCCTGGTGGCGCTGGG
The DNA here is from genome assembly GCA_008123405.1 of Nocardioides sp. BGMRC 2183. Lineage (GTDB taxonomy): Bacteria > Actinomycetota > Actinomycetes > Propionibacteriales > Nocardioidaceae > Nocardioides. Next base: position 23,005 of record VSSA01000005.1, on the reverse strand, counting down.
TGACGCGGAGCTGCGCGGGCGCGTGCGATCGACGCTGGTCGACATCGAAGACACCGACGCGGTGATCGCGGCGATGACCGAGGACGAGGACACCGCGCTGCTGTGGATCGAGTCGCCGACGAACCCGGCGCTGGAGCTGGCCGACATCCCGCGACTGACCGCGGCCGCCCGGGAGCTCGGGGTCCGTGTGGTGGTCGACAACACCTTCGCGACGCCCCTGCTGCAGCGGCCGCTCGACCTCGGTGCGGACATCGTGCTGCACTCGGCGACCAAGTACATCGCCGGCCACAGCGACGTCGTGCTCGGCGCCCTGGTCACCGCCGACGACGAGATCCACGACGCCCTCAAGGCGCGCCGCGACATGGTCGGCAACTCCGCGGGTCCGTTCGAGGTCTGGCTCGCACTGCGCGGCTTGCGCACCTTGCCGGTGCGACTGGAGCGTGCCCAGCACAACGCGCAGGAGCTCGTCCGTCGCCTCGCCGATCACCCGGCGATCGAGGAGGTCCGCTACCCCGGGATGGGCGCGATCCTGGCGCCGGTGCTGGCTTCTGCCGACCACGCCGACCTGCTGGTGCGCAGCACGTCACTGTGGGTCCATGCCACCTCGCTCGGTGGCGTGGAGTCGACCTTCGAGCGTCGGCGCCGGTGGAAGACCGAGGCGCCCACCATCCCTGAGGGTCTGGTCCGGATGTCGGTGGGGATCGAGGACGTCGAGGACCTCTGGTCCGACCTCGAGCAGGCCCTGGACCGGCTCCCGCTCTGAGGGCGGCGCGAGCGCGGCAGCGTGTCAAGCGAAGCGCCGACACGCTCGCGCCATCGAACTCAGGCGAGTTCGGCCTTGGTGTCGCGGGCGATGAAACGCTCCATCATCTCCCCGGTGCTGAGGCGGCCACCGACGACGTCGTCCACGTGCTGGGCGATCGGGGCGTCGACGCCGGCCTTCTCGGCGAGCGCGCGGATCGACGAGCAGGACTTCGCCCCCTCTGCTACCTGACGGGTCGAGGCGTAGATCTCCTCCACGGTCTCCCCCAAGCCCAACCGCTCGCCGAAGGTCCGGTTCCGCGACAGCGGCGAGGAGCACGTGGCAACGAGGTCACCGAGGCCTGCCAGGCCCATCAGCGTCAACGGGTTGGCGCCGAGTCGCATCGCCAGCCGGGCGGTCTCGGCAAGACCGCGGGTGATCAGCGACGCGGTGGTGTTGTCGCCGAACCCCAGCCCGACTGCCATCCCGACGCAGAGACCGACCACGTTCTTGTAGGCACCACCGAGCTCGCAGCCAAGGACGTCGACGCTGGTATAGGGGCGGAAGGCCGGCGAGTGACAGCGCTGCTGCAGCCTGATCGCCACGTCCTCGTCGGCACACGCGACCACGGACGCGGCAGGCTCGCGGCGGGCGATCTCCCGCGCCAGGTTGGGCCCGCTGACCACGGCGATGCGCTCTGGAGCGACGTCGCCGACCTCGGCGATCACCTCCGACATCCGCTTCAGCGTGCCCAGCTCGACGCCCTTCATCAGCGAGACCAGGACTGCGTCGCGCTCCAGGTGGGGCAGGAAGCCGGGCAGGTTCTCCCGCAGCGACTGGGACGGTACGGCGAGCACCACCACGTCGGCTCCGGCCATCGCCTGCTCCGGGTCGTGGGTGGCGCGGATGGTGCGCGGCAGCTCGATGCCGGACAGATAGTCCGCGTTCTCGTGGGTCTCGTTGATCCCAGCGGCGACCTCCTCCCGCCGGGCCCAGATCGTGACGTCGTTGCCCGCGTCGGCGAGCACGATTGAGAACGCAGTTCCCCAGGAGCCGGCGCCGAGCACCGCGACCCGTCCACTCATTTGCCACCGTCCTTCTTCTTGAACCGGTCGCCGTGGACGCGCATGTCATAGCGCTCGTCCGGCGCGGACTCTCCGCGGATCAGCTCGAGTTGGTGCGTGATCGCGGCAAGGATCCTGTCGTTGGCCTCGTGGACGACCTCCGGGGTGCGTTCCCGGGCGGCCAGGTCGGCGAGGTCGACGGGTTCGCCGACCCGCATCCGGATCGTGCGTCGGGGCACCACATGGGGCCTCTTGGTGTAGGGCGGCAGGATCTCGTGGGCACCCCACTGGCCGACCGGGATCACCGGACACCCGGTCTCCAACGCGATCCGCGCAGCTCCGGACTTGCCGCGCATCGGCCACATCTGCGGATCCCGGGTGATCGTGGCCTCGGGGTAGATCACCACGCACTTCCCGTCGTGGATCGCCTGCACCGCCGCCGAGTAGGCGCCGACCGCGCCGCGAGAGTCCCGCTCGACCGGGATCTGACCGGCGGAACGGAGGAAATGTCCCAGGACCTTGTTCTTGAACAGTCCCGACTTCGCCAGGTAACGCGGAAGACGGCCGTGGTCGTAGACCAGATGCGCTGCGGTCAGCGGGTCCAGGTGCGAGATGTGGTTGAGCGCCAGGACGAAGCCGCCGGTAGCCGGGATCCGCTCACCGTGGACCCACTCCCGACGGGTGGTCGCGAGGAGTGCGGGCTTCACGATCGGCACGGCGATGTTGAACGTCCAACCCCGCTTCTCCGTCAGGTCTCGTACCGTCACGAGGATGCAGGTTACCGCCCGGTGAGCGGTGTCAGCCCCTGGCCACGCGGACTGCTGCGCCGTGCTGTCGCACGCACTGGGAGGATGCGGGATGTGTCCGCGCAGTTCGCGATCCTGGTCCCGGTGAAGTCACCGTCCGCCGGCAAGTCACGCCTGGCGGGCGTCGCCGACCGTGCGGCACTCGCAGCGGCCTTCGCCACCGACATGGTGCGGGCCTGCCTGGACACTGACGGCGTCGCGCGGGTCCTGGTCACCACCGACGACGCGGAGTTCGCCGACACGCTGAGGGCACTGGGCGCCGAGACGACCGCCGACCCGGGCGAGGGACTGAACGGCGCGCTCCGGGCGGCAGCTGTCGAGGCCGCGGCACGCTGGCCCTTGCTTCGTCCAGTCGCCGTGCTGGCCGACCTTCCGTCACTGCGGCCCGAGGATCTGGCGGTCGCGCTGATGGCCGTCGCACGGTACGGCGACCGGGCCAGCTTCGTGGCAGATGCCGACGGCACCGGCACCGTGCTCTACTCCGCCCCCACGGAGGCCTTCGAGCCCCGCTTCGGTCCGGAGTCGGCGCGGGCACATCGCGCGTCCGGCTGCGTCGAGATCCCAGGAGCCGCGCCGTCGCTGCGCCGCGACGTGGACGACCTGGCGTCGCTGCAGGCCGCTGCAGTCCTGGGATTCGGGCCGGCGACCATGGCGGCGCTGGCACCGGAACCTCACTGAGAACGACAGCCGAGAACGACGAACGGGCCGCCCGGCGGGGCGGCCCGTTCGTCGTACCTGGAGGTGGTGAGAACGAGTTCTCAGGACTTCTTGGCGGTCTTCTTGGCCGGAGCCTTCTTGGCGGGCGCCTTCTTGGCCGCGGTCTTCGCGGGAGCCTTCTTGGCGGGAGCCTTCTTCGCTGCGGTCTTGGCCGGAGCCTTCTTCGCGGGAGCCTTCTTCGCTGCGGTCTTGGCCGGAGCCTTCTTCGCGGGAGCCTTCTTCGCTGCGGTCTTGGCCGGAGCCTTCTTCGCGGGAGCCTTCTTCGCTGCGGTCTTCGCGGGAGCCTTCTTGGCGGCGGCCTTCTTGGTGGTGCTCTTCGAGGCCGCCTTCTTCGCCGGAGCTGCCACCTTCTTGGCCGCCGCCTTGGCCGGAGCAGTCGCCGCACTGGCCGCCTTCTTCGCCGCCTTCGGCACCGGCGGCAGCTTCTTGGCGCCGGAGATGACGTTCTTCAGATCGGCTCCGGCGGTGAACTTCGGCACCGCCTTCTTCTTCGTCTTGATCCGCTCACCGGTCTGCGGGTTGCGGACGTAGCGCGCGTTGCGGACCGCCTTCTCGAACGATCCGAACCCGGTGATCGCGACCTTCTCGCCCTTCGCGACCTGGCGGGTGATGGTGTCGAGAACAGCGTCGAGCGCATTGGCCGCGGCCTTGCGGTTCCCGTCGAAACGCTCGGCGAGCGCGTCGACCAACTGTGTCTTGTTCACTGGTTGTCCTTCCGCCGGAGCAGCGTCGGCGCCGCTCTGAGCTGTTGGCGACCGAGGCAGGAAAGCCCGTGGTCTTTCCGTGGCACGCTAGGCAGGAATGGGCGGGCTCACAATCACCACGCCGTGATAAGCCCGATTTTTCGCGGGTTTCAGGCCATTTCGCGCAACATCGGCCCCACAGATGCACAACGGGCCGCCCTCCGCGCGTGGCGGAGAACGGCCTGTCGTGACGAGCTTCGTGGTGGCTTACACGTGCTGTGTTGCGGGTTTCCAGCTCGGCCGCGTCGTCTCGTACGACGCGATGTCAGCCTCGTGCCCGAGGGTGATGCCGATGTCGTCGAGCCCCTCGAGCAGCCGCCACCGGGTGTAGTCGTCGATGTCGAAGCTGTCCTCGACCGAACCGTCAGCGGTGCGCACCGTCTTGGACTCCAGGTCGACGGTGATCTCGCCACCCGGGTTGTCCTCGAGGTAGGTCCAGAGCCGCTGGATCACCTTCTCGTCGGTCTGCGCGGCGAGCAGCCCGGCCTTGCCGGAGTTGCCGCGGAAGATGTCGGCGAAGCGCGCGGAGAGGACGACCTTGAAGCCGTAGTTCTGCAGTGCCCAGACCGCGTGCTCGCGCGAGGAGCCGGTGCCGAAGTCCGGCCCGGCCACGAGCACGGTCCCCTCGGCGTAGACGTCCTGGTTGAGCACGAACTCCGGGTCGTTGCGCCAGGCCGCGAAGAGCCCGTCCTCGAAGCCGGTGCGGGTCACTCGCTTGAGGTAGACCGCCGGGATGATCTGGTCGGTGTCGACGTTGCTGCGGCGCAGCGGGACACCGACGCCGGTGTGGGTGGTGAACTTGTCCATGGTGGCTCCTTGGCGACGTACGCGATCAGACCGTCGCGGGAACGAGGTCGGCGGGCGAGGAGAGGGTGCCGCGAACCGCAGTGGCGGCGGCGACGGGCACGGAGACCAGGTGGGTGCGTCCGCCCTTGCCCTGGCGTCCTTCGAAGTTGCGGTTGGAGGTCGAGGCGCTCCGCTCGCCAGGGGTGAGCTGATCGGGGTTCATGCCCAGACACATCGAGCAGCCCGCGCCGCGCCACTCGGCGCCCGCAGCGAGGAAGACCTTGTCCAGGCCCTCGGCCTCGGCCTGCATCCGCACCCGCACCGACCCCGGTACGACGAGCAGGCGGGTGCCCTCGGCGACCTGATGGCCCTCGATCACCTCGGCGGCGAGCCGCAGGTCCTCGATCCGGCCGTTGGTGCAGGAGCCGACGAAGACGGTGTCCACCTTGATCTCGCGCATCGGCGTGCCAGCGGTCAGACCCATGTACTCCAGGGCGTTCTCGGTGGCGGTCCGGTCGGTGGCGTCCTCGAAGTCGTCCGGGTCGGGCACGGTGGCTCCCAACGGAACGCCCTGTCCGGGGTTGGTGCCCCACGTGACGAACGGCGTCATCTCCGCGGCGTCGAGCACGATCTCTGCGTCGAAGACCGCGTCGTCGTCGGTGCGCAGGCTCTTCCAGTGCTGGACGGCGGCATCCCAGTCGGCCCCCTTCGGCGCCTCGGGCTTGCCCTCGATGTAGGCGAAGGTGGTCTCGTCGGGTGCGATCATGCCGGCCTTCGCGCCCCACTCGATCGACATGTTGCACACGGTCATCCGGCCCTCCATGGAGAGCTCCTCGATGGCCTGCCCGCGGTATTCGACGATGTAGCCCTGGCCGCCGCCGGTGCCGGTGTGCGCGATCAGGGTGAGCACCAGGTCCTTCGCGGTGACCCCGTCGGGCAGGCTGCCGTTGACCGTGACGGCCATGGTCTTCGGCTTCGCCTGCGGCAGGGTCTGCGTGGCCAGCACGTGCTCGACCTCGGAGGTGCCGATGCCGAACGCGATCGCGCCGAAGGCGCCGTGGGTGGAGGTGTGCGAGTCGCCGCACACGATCGTCATCCCCGGCTGGGTGAGGCCGAGCTGCGGACCGACGACGTGCACGATCCCCTGCTCGACGTCGCCGAGGGGGTGCAGCCGGACGCCGAACTCCTCGGCGTTGCGGCGCAGGGTGTCGACCTGGGTCTTGCTGACCGGGTCGGCGATCGGCTTGTCCCAGTCGACGGTCGGGACGTTGTGGTCCTCGGTGGCCAGGGTGAGGTCGGGGCGGCGGACCTTGCGGCCGGCCAGGCGGAGGCCGTCGAAGGCCTGCGGGCTGGTCACCTCGTGGATGAGGTGGAGGTCGATGTAGAGGAGGTCCGGCTCCCCCTGGGTCGACCGGACGACATGCTCGTCCCACACCTTCTCCGCCAGGGTCTTGCCCATGACTCGCTCCTCGTTTCGTGCGTCGATGAACCTGCGAGAACCACACTACCCCTTGCATCCCATGATCTGAGACGGCAGTATTGCCATATGGACAACTCGAGCGGAGTCGGAGTTCTCGACAAGGCGGCGCTGGTGCTCACCGCGCTGGAGTCGGGGCCCGCGACCCTGGCCGGCCTGGTGGCCGGCACCGGCCTGGCACGTCCCACCGCCCACCGCCTGGCGGTGGCCCTGGAGCACCACCGGCTGGTGGCCCGGGACATGCAGGGACGGTTCGTCCTCGGCCCGCGGCTGGCCGAGCTGTCGGCTGCTGCCGGCGAGGACCGCCTGCTCGCCACCGCAGGCCCGGTGCTGGCGCGGTTGCGCGACATCACCGGCGAGTCCGCCCAGCTGTGGCGCCGCCAAGGCGACCACCGCGTCTGTGTCGCTGCCGCCGAGCGCCCCTCGGGCCTGCGCGACACCATCCCGGTCGGCTCACAGCTCACCATGCGCGCTGGTTCGGCCGCCCAGGTGCTGCTCGCCTGGGACGACCCCGAGCGGATCCACCGCGGCCTTCAGAACGCCGCGTTCTCCGCGGCCGAGCTCTCCGCGATCCGTCGCCGCGGCTGGTCCCAGTCGATCGGCGAGCGGGAGCAGGGCGTCGCCTCGGTCTCCGCTCCGGTTCGCTCGCCCGGCGGCAAGGTGATCGCCGCGGTCTCGGTCTCCGGCCCGCTGGAGCGGCTCACCCGTCAGCCGGGCCGGATGCACGCACCGGCAGTGCTCGCCGCAGCGGAACGGCTCTCGGAGTCGCTGCGCCGCGCCGCGGCCGAGTGACGACGATCCGGGTCAGAACAGCGCGGCCTGCTCGAGGGAGAGCAGCTGCTGCTTGCGCTCCAGCCCCCCGGCGTAGCCGGTGAGCGTCCCGTTCGCACCGATCACGCGATGACACGGCACCACGATCGGGATCGGGTTGGCGCCGTTGGCCAACCCCACGGCACGCGACGCCGCGTTCGACTTGCCGAGCCGTGAAGCGATCTGCCCGTAGGAGGCGGTCTCGCCGTACTCGATCGCGCGGAGCTGCTCCCACACCGAGTGCTGCCAGGCGGTGCCGACCGGGGACAGCGGGAGATCGAACGTGGTGCGGGTCCCGACGAAGTACTCCTCCAACTGCTCGACCGCGCGGGTCAGCACCGGGCACTGGTCGTCGCGGTCACCGCGGGGCCGACCGTCACCGTCGCGGAACGGGGTGAACTCGATCGCGGTGATCGCACCGTCGCGCTCCACGATCCGTAGGGGGCCGATCGGGCTGTCGGTCACTGTCCACATGACTCGTCCTCACTTGTCGTCGTGACTCGATCGCGGTCCGGATCGAGCGAGGTCCACAGGTGCAGCTGCGCGTACGAGCGCCAGGGCGCCCAACGCGCAGGCTCCGGCTCACCGCCCAACGCGGCCATGGCATGGCGCACGCCGAGGTCGGTCGCCATGAAGACGTCCGGATGCCCCAAGGCACGCAGCGCGATGTAATCGGCGGTCCACGGGCCGATGCCGGGCAGGTCGAGCAGTGCACGTCGTACGTCATCGCGGTCCGGCCCACGGTCCAGCACCACCCGGCCGTCGGCGAGGGCCGCCCCCAGCCCGGCCAGCGCGCGCCCACGTGCCCGTGGCATCGGCAGGCGCTCCGGTGTCAGCGAGGCGACCCTCCCGGCGTCCGGGAAGAGGTGGGTCAGGCCGTCCACACCTGCGTCGTACGGCGTGCCGTGGTCGGCGACCAGCCGACAGGCGACCGTACGCGCGCCGGCAACGCTCACCTGCTGGCCGAGCACCGCGCGGACGGCGAGCTCGTCGCCGTCGACGTGTCCGGGGACCCGCAGGCCGGGACGGCGCGCGATCAACGGCGCGAGGGCGGGGTCGGCTCCGAGGTGCTCGGCGACCGCGAGCGGGTCCGCGTCGGCGTCCACCAGGCGCCGCGCCCGGGACAGCGCGGCAGCGGTGTCCCGGAGATCGTCCAGCCTCAGCTGCACGTCCAGCTGCGCCGACCCACCGACCGGTACGTCGACCAGGTCGACCTCGAGCAGTCCGGGAGCGTGCGGGAGTCGGAGCGTCCGGCGATAGGTGGCGCGCCCCTCGGCCAGGTCGACCCGCTCCACTCCCGGCACCGCACGTGCCGCGAGGAAGCGTCCGAGCGCCACGCCGGCGAACGGTGCGCGCACGGCAAGGCGCAGCCCGATCGAACCGCCGCTGCGAGGAAGTGCCGGGCGGCCGCGACGGCCGCGTAGACCGCTGGGCGTGGTCGCGTAGATCTCCCGCAGAGTGTCGTTGAACTGGCGCACGCTGGAGAAGCCGCTGGCGAAGGCGATGTCAGCGAACGGGAGCTCTGTCGTCTCGACCAGCACCCGAGCGGTCTGGGCCCGCTGGGTCCGGGCGAGTGCGAGAGGGCCGGCGCCGAGCTCGGCGCGCAGCAGGCGCCCGAGATGACGGTTGCTGTAGCCGAGGCGGCCGGCGAGACCGTCGACGCCCTCGCGGTCGACGATGCCGTCGGCGATCAACCGCATGGCTCGGCCCGCGACCGTCGCGGTCACGTCCCAGTCCGGCGAGCCCGGCACCGCGTCAGGCAGGCAGCGCTTGCAGGCGCGGTATCCGGCCCCCTGGGCGGCCGCCGCGCTTCGGTGGAAGCTCACGTTGGTCGCCGCCGGCGTGCGCGCCGGGCACGAGGGCCGGCAGTAGATCCCGGTGGTCCGCACGGCGATGTAGAAGACGCCGTCGAAGCGCCGGTCCCGCGAGCGGACGGCGGCGTAGCAGGCCTCGGGATCGAGGTCCGTCAGCACTGCGGTCCTGGTGCTCATGACGACCATCTTGCCGCGTTGCCCCGTCGGAATCTCGCGGGAATCGGACACGGCGGACCATGCCCGCCCACTGAGACCCAGATCACAGCACGCAGCCCTGGCACTTCACCTGCCAATAGGTAAGGCTTGCCTTACTGCCGCGCGGGAGCGCAGACCCGCCGCGGCCGGCCGGTCGGGTGAGCGGCGACGCCACAGCTGCTCCCCGACCGGCCGCTTCTCGCGATCCCCTCAGCTGCCGGATCACTACCGGCCGGTGGGCCTCCCAGCCGCGTGGTCAACGGACGCGCCGGGCGGAATCCACCCCACCCCAGCAGGGGTGAGGCGCGACCATCCGGCATCCGCGAAGGATCGGTGGCCACAGCCCGTCCACCCCGAGCCGGAGTCGCCCATGACGCGCCACGACAAGCGATCGACGCCAGCGCTCCCGACCTACGATGCTCGCCAGCTCACCGGCCTCCTGGCGATCCTGCCCGACATCGACACCGTCGAGCTGAAGCTCACGATTCCCGAGGAGTCACAGCGATCGGTGACCGAAGCTCTCGACATCGACCCCCTCGATGCCACGATCCGGCAGGTCGCCTACTTCGACACCCCCGACCTGCGCCTGTCGGCGGCAGGCGTCGTGGTGCGCGCACGTCGTACCCAACGGAAACCGGCAGATCTGACGGTGAAGCTGCGACCGATGCTGCCCGATGCCGCGCCCGTCGACCTGCGAGATCATGACGGGTTCAAGGTCGAGGTCGACGCCTCCCCCGCCGGCTACGTCTGTTCCTGCTCCCTGACCACCGAGTTGGCTGACGGCAAGGGACGGAAGCTCCTGGCCGGCTCGCGGCCGCTCGACGGCCTCCTCGATCACGCCCAACGGGGACTGCTACGCGACCGGCTGCCCGACGGCGTCGGGCTCGAGCACCTCATCGCCCTGGGTCCGGTCCATCTGCTCAAGACGAAGTTCCGGCCCGACGGTCTGCGTCGTCCGATGGTCGCTGAGCTGTGGATGTTGCCGGACGGCACCCGGATCCTCGAGCTGTCGACCAAGGCGTCGGCACCCGCGGCGTTTCAGGCCGCGGCGGAGACGAAGGTCTTCCTGGCCACGCGCGGGATCGATCTGAGCGCTCCCCAAGAGGCGAAGACGAGCGTGGCACTCGCGACCCTGACCCGAGGTCGCAACGAGGGCGGTCCGTAGCGCCCGGGCGAGAAGCGAGGCAGCGCGCCACTCCGGCTGCGGCGGCCCGACGGTCAGTCCGGTCCCGGTCCCCCGCCGACCTCACGCTGCCCCACGGCGCGCGTCGGCAGCATCCGAGCCAGCACGAGGGCGAGGGCGGCCAGCACCGCCAGCACCCCGAGGCTGGTCCGCAGACCGTCGATCCGCGCCGACTCGTTCTCCTGGACCACGGCCGCCGCCTCATCCTCCGGCAGCCCGGCAGCAGACAGGCCGGAACGGAGGTCGGCGTCGGAGAGGAACGGAATCCCTGCGGCCAGTTCGACCTTGGCCGTCGCCACCAGCTCGTCGGGCACTGCCGGATTCTCCTCAACTCCCTGCAGGAAGCTCGCGGTCAACGAACCGATCAGCACCGATCCGGCGAGCGCGGTGCCCAGCGAGGCACCCAGGTTGGTCGCGGTGTTCTGCAGACCGCCGACCTCGCCGCTGGCCTCGTCGGGAACGGCCGAGACCGTGACGGCGCCCAGCTGTGACGCCAGAGCGCCCACGCCGAGTCCGGCGCAGAGCAACGGCACGGTGACGATCTCGGCACCCACGCCGACCTCGAGCGCGGCGATCAGCACGAGGATCCCCACCAGGATCGTGGACAGCCCGACGCTGACGACACGACGCGGTGATGCCTGCGGCCAGAGCCTCGGGATGCCGACCGCACCGATCAGCAGTGTCAACGACAGCGGGAGCAGCCTGACGCCGGTCTCGAAGGCACTCAGGCCGAGCGCCACCGAGAGGTAGAGCGGGATGGTGAAGAAGAGACCCGCCTGGAGCAGGAACTGGAAGGAGAACATCGTGAGCCCTCCGACCAGTCGGGCGTTCCTCAGCAGAGCCAGGTCGAGGAGCGGCTCGCGACCGTGGGCTCTCATTCGTGCCTGCCAGCCGATGAAGATCCGGATCAGCACGATGCCGGCGACGATCAGCCACAACGTGGCCGAGATGCCCCAGAGGTTCGGCGCGTCGGGCTTGGCGCGGATCCACCCCCACTCGCCGGAGCGGAGCACGCCGAACACCGCCAGCCCGAGTCCGGCAGCCGACAGGATGACACCGACCAGGTCGATCCGCGAGCGTGGCCCCGGCGCCACGTCCTGAATCCTCCGGGTCAACGCGAGGATCGCGATCACCACCACCACCTCGCCGGCGAAGACCAACCGCCAGGTCCAGTACGTCGTGACTGCTCCGCCGATCAGCGGGCCGGCCGCCACGGCGATGGCCCCTGCCGACGCCACCAGACCGTAGGCACGCGCCCGCCCTGCTGGCGCGACGTTCGAGGCGACCAGCGCGACGATCGCCGGCATGATGAGGGCCGCGCCGAGGCCCTCCAGCACCGACCACCCCAGGATCAGGACTTCCAGGTTGGGCGCGAGGGCGGTGGTCAGCGAGCCCGCCCCGTAGATCACACAGCCGATGGCGAACGCCCGCCGTCGCCCGATCATCGTCCCGATCTTCCCGCCGGTGATCATCATCGTCGCCATCACCAGCGTGTACAGCGTGATCGCGGTCTGCACGCCGGTCACCGTGGTACCGACGTCCTCGGCGACCTGGGCGATCGAGACGTTCATGACCGAGCTGTCCAGGGTCATCAAGAACTGGCCCGAGGCGAGGGTGAGGAGGACGATCCCGGACACCCGCGTCGGAACCGCGGTCATCGACTCGCTCGCCATCGCGACCGCCCTCCTCCACGTGTGTCGGCTCTTGGGAGCCACGCCCTAGTGTCGGGTACGCCCGGGTGGGGCTGCGTCATCCATCGTGGGGTGGTGCCGCGCCACCCCGGGTCGCGCGAGGATGCGAGGTGTTGTCGCTCGTCCATCCTCCGGAATCGGACCCACCATGACCGACCTGCCTCTCCCCCGCGTCGGCCACGCACCCGACGCCGATCTCATCGGATACATCTCGATCTCGGTGCCCTCCCTCGACGGACTGCCGGGGATCGTGGCCTCTGTCAGCGAGTTGGTTCGGATGGACAGGATCCGGTTGATCGACCTGGCCCTGCTGCACCGTCGTGGTCGGGCACCCGCGGTGACGACACCAGCACCGCCCGACATCGGGCCGTTGACCGAGCTCGTCGCGGAGAGCCCGGTTCGGCTGAGCGACCACGACATCGGGCTGATCGCGGCCACCGTCGCGCCCGGATCCGCGTCGCTGGTCCTCCTGGTCGAGGGACGCTGGGCCTCGCCCATGGCCGCAGCCGTCCGCGAGGCGGGCGGATGCCTCAGCGGCGGCGAGCGGGTCGCCGCTGACCTGTTCCTGGACCGGATGCGCCAGTCCGAAGGGGATGACCCGGCCGGGGTCGAACCGCGCGACCTCCTCGTGCGCGGCCCCTCCTTGGGCGTCCCGTCGGAGCTGGCCGTCGATCCCGTCGCGCAGGTTCGCGCACTGGCCGCCATGGTGGCGAGAGGAATCTTGTCGGAGGAGCAGTACGAGGCTCAGCGACGTCGCATCGTCGACGCCTGACTGCGCCAACGCAGGCTCGCCATGCTGCGTGCGAGCTCCGCCGCCTCCGCGCGCGAAGCGCAGCCGAGCTTGCGGTAGATCACCCTCAGATGGGACTTCAGCGTGTTGACGGAGATGAACAGCTCGTCGGCGATCTCGCGCAGGGTGAGGCGGCTCGGCAGCATCCGGAGGACGTCGTACTCACGGTCGGTGAGCGCCTCGACGAGCTCGAGCGTCGGCGCCGAGGACGCCGGCCGGTCGGGGATCGGTGCGCGTCGTAGTCGGTCCAACCAGGACGGCGGGACCTTCCATGCGAGCCGCTCTATCGATTCGACCACCTCGGCGCCCTCCGAGGCGATGGTCTGCACCATGCGCTGCTCCGTCGCCACGTCGAGCCCCTCGAGGAGCGCGGCCTCAGCCTCCTCCGCATCGGCCGCCGTCCGGCTGAGCAGGAGCGCCCGGACGACGCGATGCCGGGCGCATCGAGGCTCGACCGTCTTCAGTGCGTCGCCTGCTGGTCCGAGCTCGCCCTCGGCGATGAGCACACGCGCGGTGACGACACCCGTCCAGAACGGGTCCTCGACCTGGGCCGCCCAGCCCCTGGCTGCCTCGAGTCGTTCCGCTGCCAGCGCGACCATAGTGCCGGTGCGGGCCAGCCAACTCCTGCTGCACGGCCCGGTGACCTCGGTGTCCACGATCTCCGTCGCCTGTCCGAACGCACGCTCGGCGGAGACCAGATTGCCGTCGTCCAACCAGACCCGAGTCAGCTCGAGGCACGCCAGCAGCCGGCAGTACGGGACAGGTTCGAGGTCGGAGTCGGCCAACTCCAACAAGGTGGGCAACGCAGCGGACCCCTCACCCAGCTCGCGCCGCGCCAGAGCCTCGGCGATCGAGAGCTCGGCGCGCAGGATGGTCATGTTCGCCACTTCGGAGGCGGCGCGCGCTCCCGCGACCACACGGAGCGCATCGACCGGATGGCCCGCGAGCGAGTTCCCCAGCGCCCGGGTCCCCTCCAGTGTGATGCGTCGCTCCGGGAGGACGCTGAGCGCGACGATCGTCCTGCGCGCCTCGGCTCCGGTCTCGTCCCAGGCCTCGGACAGTGCGATGTTCCGCGCCACCAGGTTCCAGCAGAACTGCCCGAGCGGGTCGAGCGGCCACTCCTCGCCGAACCCCTCGAGGGCCGATCGGGCCAGCGATGCCCCGGATGTCCAGTCGCCGCGGATGGTCGCCGCGATCGACCGCAGCACGTCGAGCCGTGCGAGCAGGGTCGGGTCGAGCTCGAGGATGTCGTCGGCCCAGGCACGGGCGAACTCGACGATCTCCAAGAAGCGGCCCCGGTCGATCAGCAGATGACACCAGGCAAGCTCCAGCGTTGCCTCGAAGTCCACCGACGCGACGCTCGCCGGGATGGCGTCGAGGGTACGGCGAACGGTGCTCTCGCGGCCGCTGTCGTAGAGCCCGGCGACCTGATCGGCCAGCACGCGCAACGCATCGCGGTGCAGACCCGCCCGCGTCAGGTGCTCCAGGGCCACGGTCGGCTGTCGGTGCTCCTCGAACCACCGTGCTGCCAAGCGGTGTTGCTCGGTGAACCGCTCCGGCGAGAGTCTGCGCAACTTCGCCAGCAGCACATCCCGGACCAGCGTGTGCATCTCGAAAGCACCGGTCGGCTCGATCCGGGCCACGAAGAGGCCGCGTTCTTCGGCCAGCTCGAGGAGTTCCGGCGCGTCTGCACGGTTCGCGAGGACCCGTGCCAGGTCGGGCTCGACCCGGTCGACCACTGCTGTGGAGAGCAGGACGTCGACCACGTCCGGTCGTTCGTCGGCGAGCAGCTCGTGCCAGATGTAGTTCTCGAGATAACGCCCGGTGCCGTCCTCGAGCCGCCCGTCGAGCCCCGCCTGCGCATGGGACGAGCGGGCGGCCAACGCGGCGAGCTGGATGCTCGCGGCCCAACCACCCGCCCGGGCCGCGACCTCACGCACCCGGTTCACCGGAAGGTCGGGGGCCAGTCGGGCGAGCATCGCGGCTGCCTCCTCCTGGGAGAAGCGCAACTCGGAGAACCGCACCTCTGTGAGCTGACTTCGAGCGCGGAGACGATCCAACGGCAGGCGGGGAACGTGGCGGCTCGCCACCACGACACGTAGCCACATGGGCAGGTGCTGCACGAAGATGGCGAGCGTCGCTCCCACAGAGTCTTCGCCGTCGACGAACTGCAGGTCGTCGATGACCAGGATCCGCGCGTCGTACGACCGGGCCTCGAGGTCGTCGAGCAGGGTCCCGACCGCCTCCAGCAAAGCGCCCTGCCGACGGATCACGTCGACGGCGGGCACTGCGCATCCGGGCGCGATCACCTCCAGCGCCGCCAAGATCCCCAGCCACAACTGGACCGGGTCGCGATCGGACTCGTCCAAGGACAACCACGTGTGTGGCAGCTCGGTCCCAGCGACCCAGTCCCGCAGGAGTGAGGTCTTCCCCGAACCGGCCGGCGCCACGACGAGGGTGAGTGGCGTCCCGACGGCCCAGTGCAACAGTTCATTGAGCCGCGGCCGCGACACCAGATACTCCGGGTTGGTGGCGGGGCGCAACTTCGCCTGGTGGACCGACGAGAGGAGCCGGCGGACCGGGATCGGCACGCCGCCAGCGCGCGTTCGACTATTCGTTGTGTCGGGGTTCATCGCCGAGCCCAACCACCCTCCGGCCGCGCGCCTCCCGGGCCAGCCAACTCCCGTCACTCGACGAGGTGGGACAGCCCACGCGACGACCGGCATCCACCCTACGGAGTGCGGGCCGGTCCGGCCCATGCCATTTCGGGTATTTCTCCCGACCGGCGCCCGCACTCGACCGGCACCCGCACTCGACGGGGAACCGATCGCTCAGGCGAGAGCCTTGGCCTTCAGGGTCTCGAACTCGCTCTGGTCGATGGCGCCCGATTCGAGGAGACTCCTCGCGCTGGCAATCTGGTTGGCGGGCGACGTCGAGGAGGCCGCGACCTGCTTGATGTAGTCGGCCTGCGCTGCCTGCATGCTCTCGGCCTTGGCGATCTGGCGCTCCGTCATGCTGCGACCGCGAACGATCAGGTAGATGAGCGCGCCGAGCCACGGCACGAAGATGAGGACGACCGCCCATCCGGCCTTGCCCCAGCCGCTCAACGTGTGGTCACCGAACAGATCGAACAAGCACCTGAACCAGATCATGAGTGCGGCGATCCAGACGAAGAACCACAAGGACCAGAGCAGCACGTCACCGAAGTCGTTGGTCATGGCGTCCATGGAGTGCCTCTCGTCGGGCAGGCGGGAGTGAGTGCCTGGGATGTCGGCGAAGTGTGGCAACCGAAGGGGCGACTCGTCCTCACCCTCGGAGGGGTGGTCAGCTCCGGCAGGTGGCGAGCGCGGTCTCAGCCGCGTGGAAGCCACCCATACCGTGAACCCCCGCCCCGGGTGGGGTGGCCGAGGAGCACAAGTAGACGCCGGGGACCTCTAGCGCTGAGGGAGTCAGGCCCATCAACCGCGTTGTGGGTTGGATGGGTCGGATGGGTCGGCGAGATGTCAGTCCGTGGCGATGGCGGACCGGATGACCGTGGCGATGTCGATGTTGCGCAGGTAGTCGCCGTGCACCTCGTCATAGCCCGTCGCAACCGCAGCCAGGTCGTCTGCGAGCGGTCCCTGCGCGTACAGCGGCACGAGTTGGTGCGTGTGGTAGTGCGGTGCCTGCTCGGGGTCGTCGGGATCGACATCGGTGTAGTCGGCGTACTCCGCTGCCGGCACCTCGCCCTTCGCTCCGGTGATCGGCTGGAACTCGTTCGTCTCCCAGGTGCCGGATCCCCAGAGATTCCCGGTCTCGTGGTCGGCGGTGACGATGATCGTCGTCTCCTCCCAGCTGGAGTTCTGCCGGACCCACTTCACCGCTGCTTCGACCGTGTCGTTGAGCGCGACCTGATCCTCGATCTGGCGCCCGAGCTGATCGTTGTGGGCCGCGCCGTCGATGGTGGCGGCCTCGATCATCGTGAAGAAGCCTTGGTCGGACTGCTGGTCGAGGACGTTGAGCGCGGCGAGGGCCATCTCGTCGAGGCGCGCAATGTTGGGCGCCATCGGCTCCGCGAACGGGATCTCCGTGTCGCCCGGCCGGTCGTGGAACAGCGCACCGTCGGACTGCGGCAGCCCGATCACCTTCGTAGGCATCTCTTTCACCCGGTTGCCGCGGGCCGCCCCCTGCGAGCCGAGGGCACGGAAGTCGCCGCGGTCGGTGACGAGCGTCCACTCCGGGAGACCCTCGACGGCTGGGCCGCCGTTCAACGCCGCCCACACGTCCTCGGGCACGTAGCGGTGGTACGGCGACTCCTTCGCGGTGCCGTCGTTGTTGTGAGCCGGGTGTCCCCCGCCCATGACCACGTCGAGGTCCTCGTGGAAGAGGAGCTGCTCGATGACGCCGTGCTCGTCGTCGTCCTCGGTGTGCACCGCGAACCCCGCCGCGGTGTCGGCCCAGAACCGCGCGTCGGTGACGACTCCGGTAGCCATGCCGTGCTCGCTCGCCAGGTCCACCATGTCGTGCAGCGGCTGCTCGTCCCGATCCCAGCCGAGATACCCGCCGCGCGTACGCACGCCCGTCGACATCGCGGTGGCTGCGGCTGCCGAGTCGGTCACGTTGAGCCGTTCGACCGGGTTGTCACGCGTCGCATGCCGTGGCGAGGCCCAGGCGTCGATCGCGGCGTACGGCTGGCTGAAGACGTACCCGGTCTCGACGCCGACCTGGGTGGGAAAGCGTTGGTAGACCTGAGTGGCGCGGGAGCGTCCGCCATCGGAGGCGAGGTGCGGGTTGTCCTCCTGCGACTGGTACATCGAGCGCCCGTGCTCGTAGAGGGAGCCGACATCCACGGAGTTGTAGCCCATCCCGTCACCGATGATCAGGATGACGTTCTTGCTCTCCTCCCGCGACGGCTTGCCCGGTGGGTCGGCGACAGCCGGTACCCCGGCGACCGTGAGCGCCCCGACGACGGGCGCGATCAGCAGGGATGGACGAACGAACCAACGCATCAACGACTCCTCTGGATAGGGGTGCCGCTCAACCAACCGGATGCCCGCGAACGACCGCTAGCGTCAGGTGAACGCACGATGTCCCCAGCACCCTCCTAACCAGCGGCACAACGCAGAAGGGGCCTCACCCAGCGTGTCTGCTGAGTGAGGCCCCTTCGGTGCCCAATCTGTACCCCCGACCGGATTCGAACCGGCGCTACCGCCTTGAGAGGGCGGCGTGCTAGGCCGCTACACAACGGGGGCCCTGCGATCTGCGGGTATTTCTCCCGCCGACAGCACGTGAACTCTAGGGGATCGCCGTCGCCGCCACCAAATCGGGCACCCCGGTTCGAGCTCGTCGGCGGTGTTCGCTGCGTCACGGCCAGCCGGCCGCGACGTCCATGGCATGCGGGCGCCCGAGGAGGACCGCAGGCATCGTCGGCACCGCGACGAACCGCCCACCGACGTACCGGAAAAGCACGAAAGCCGGGCGTCTGCCCGGCTTCTCGTGTGGCTGGTCTACTAGGACTCGAACCTAGACTAACTGGACCAGAACCAGTCGTGCTGCCAATTACACCATAGACCAATGGAGGGGTCCGGAGACCTCTCCGAGGCGGTCGGAAGGGCTGCTTTTCGCGCCTCCCCGGCCGACCAGGAACATTACACGCGGGCCACCGAGCGCTCCAAAACGGGCACCCTCCCCCGGTCCGCGACGCCCATGCGACGGGCCATCCACCAGCACCCGCCGAGGTAGGTGAGCGACTGGGTGAGGGTGACCGGAATGCTCCACCAGCTCCCGTCGGTCGGGGTCAACGCTTCGGTCATGTCCCCGAACGCCAAGGCCAGACCGAAGGCGAGGAAGTTGTTGAGCACGTGCATCGCGATGCCGGCCTCGAGCCCTCCGGTGATCAGCACCAACGTCCCGGCGACCAGCCCGAAGGCGAAGCGGTCGAAGAAGATCGGGACGTCCTGCCCCAGCCCGTGGGCGCAGGCGAACAGGAACGCCGGTACGACGACGGCTCCCGCCATGGCCACCTTGTTGCCGAGCGGGCTGAGCAACCCACCGGTCGCCTGTGTCAGATAGCCGCGGAACGCATACTCCTCCCCCGCCGCCTGCAGCGGGGTCAGCAGCAGCACGACCAGGACGAAGTCGCGGGTCTGCGCGCTCCACTGGTTGGCGGAGCCGCTGATCTCGACCGACGCGTCGCCCTGGTTCGGCAGGAACGTGGAGACCAGCACGGTCGCGGTCAGCGCGGCCAGGGCGATGCCGAAGCACGCGAGCATCCAGCGCCACCGCATCCGCCCGGCAACGGAGGCCGCCCAGCCAGGGCTCAGCCGGTGGAGGGCGAAGAGCACCAGGAAGACCGCGGGGATCGCCAACGCCCAGCCGAGATTGACCACCGCCAGGAAGATCGGGGTGACGGGATCGCCAGCCAGGCGGTCCAGCGCGGTGCTGGCGTCCAGGCCCCCGAGGACGAGGATCAGCCCGGCGACCGTGGTGAGCACCAGTTGGCCGCCGAAGACGAGCACGACCAGCAGAACCACACCCACCAACGGACGCCAGACGCCCGGCGCGGCCAGCCCCGGGATCTGGTGGAAGCGACCGGGCTCAGACTGCACGGCGCAGCCGGCCCAGGGCCCGCTCGCGGCCGAGCAGCTCCAAGGACTCGAACAGCGGCGGGGAGATGCGACGTCCGGTCGCCGCCACCCGGACCGGGCCGAAGGCGACCCGTGGCTTGAGGCCGAGCTCGTCGACCAGTGCCGTCTGCAGAGCCTCCTGGATGGTGGAGGTCGACCAGGAGGCCACACCCTCCAGGGCACTGATCGCCGCCACCACGACCTCGCGGCCCTTGTCGTCGAGCAGCTTGGCTGCGTCGGCCTCGTCGACGTTGAAAGCGTCCTCGGAGACGAAGAGGAACCCGAGCATGCTCGAGGCTTCGGTCAGCTTGTTGATCCGCTCGGCCACCAGCGGCATGGCGAGCTCCAACAACTGAGCATCGGCGTCGCTGACCGGGTCGCCGACGACCCCGTCGCGCTTGAGGAAGGGCAGCGCACGGTGGGTGATCTCCTCGACCGAGAGGTTCCGCAGGTGGGCGGCGTTGATCGCATCCGCCTTCTTCTTGTCGAAGCGGGCGGGGTTGGGGTTGACGTCGCCGATCTGGAACGCGTCGACCAGCTCGTCGAGGGTGAACACGTCACGATCCGCGGCGATCGCCCAGCCGAGCAGCGCCAGGTAGTTGAGCAGGCCCTCCGGCAGGAAGCCCTCCTCGCGGTAGGCCAGCGCGTGCGCCTCCGGGTCGCGTTTGGAGAGCTTCTTGTTGCCCTCCCCCATCACGTAGGGCAGGTGGCCGAAGGCCGGGGTCGCGGTCGCGATGCCGACCTCCTTCAGCGCGTCGTAGAGGGCGATCTGGCGCGGAGTCGAGGAGAGCAGGTCCTCCCCGCGCAGCACGTGGGTGATCTCCATCAGCGCATCGTCCACCGGGTTGACCAGCGTGTAGAGCGGGTCGCCGTTGGCCCGGCAGAGCGCGAAGTCGGGCACGAACTCGGTCTCGAAGGTGACCTCACCACGGACCAGGTCGTCCCAGGTGATCGACCCGTCGGGCATCCGGAATCGCACGATCGGCCGGCGCCCGTCGGCGAGGAACGCCGCGACCTGCTCGTCGGTGAGATCGCGGCAGAAGCCGTCGTACCCCTGGACCTTGGAGCCGGCGGCCTTGCGGCGGGCGGTCGCCTCCTCGGTGGTGCAGTAGCAGTCGTAGGTGTGACTGCTCTCCCGCAGTCTGGCCAGCGCATCGGCGTACTTGTCGCTGCGCTCGCTCTGGAAGTAGGGGCCGTGCGGTCCGCCGACCTCGGGGCCCTCGTCCCAGTCCAGGCCGAGCCAACGCATCAGGTCGATGATCGCCGCGTAGGACTCAGCAGTGCTCCGCTCCTTGTCGGTGTCCTCGATCCGGAACACGAATGTGCCGCCCGCACCGTGGCGAGCATGGTGGCGGGCGAACGCCCAGTTGAAGAGGGCGGTGCGGACCAGGCCGACATGCGGGCTGCCGGTCGGTGACGGCGCCATCCGGACCCGGACAGGGGTGCTGGAGGTGCTGGTCGGGTTGCTCATGAGCGTGCTTCCACCTTGTTGGTCAGGGAGCCGAGGCCTTCGACGGACACCTCGACCTCGTCGTCGATCTGCATCGGTCCGACGCCCTCGGGGGTGCCGGTGAGGATCACGTCGCCGGGCAGCAGGGTCATCGCGGCCGACACGTGTGCGATCAGCGCGGGGATGTCGAAGACCATGTCGGCCGTGGAGCCGTCCTGCTTCAGGTCCCCGTTGAGATAGGTCTGGACGGTGCGGCCACCGGAGAAGTCGGCCGGATCGAGGTCCGTCTCGATCCAGGGCCCGAGTGGACAGAACGAGTCGAACCCCTTGGCGCGGGTGAACTGCACGTCGGACTTCTGCAGGTCCCGGGCGGTGACGTCGTTGGCGATGGTGTAGCCGTAGATCACGTCGGTGGCCTGCTCGGGCGGGACGTCGCGGCAGATCCGGCCGATCACCACCGCCAGCTCGCCCTCGAAGTCCACCCGCTGCGACTGGCGCGGGTAGTAGATCGTGTCCCCGGGGCCGATCACGCTGGTGTTCGGCTTGAGGAACATCAGCGGCTCCGCCGGCACCTCGTTGTCCAGCTCCGCGGCGTGGGCAGCGTAGTTCCGTCCGATGCCGACGACTTTGCTCCGCGGAAGCACCGGCGCCAGGAGCCGTACCTGGTCCAGGCGGTACTCCTGCTCGAGCAGCTTGATGCCGACGTAGAGCGGGTCGCCGGCGAGGGCCACCACGCGGGCATCGTCGCCCAGCTGGCCGAACTCGTCGAGCTCCCCGGTGATGACGCCGAAGGTGGGTTCGTCCCCGGTGGTGAATCTCGCAATGCGCACCCGGTCAGCCTAGTGGCCACCGCTGGAGCTTCGTCCGGGGCGGCCCGTGCTCCGGGCGCGTGCATCGCAAGGCGGCGGCGCGACGCCACACCGGGTCGTGTCGCGAGCGTCGGCAACGTAGCGAGGTGCGTGCCCGGGGTGCGGGACGCCCGACGAATCTCCGGCGGTGGCCACTGCACCTACGCTGGTGCACCGTGGAGGTGCTGGAGCGCGAGGAGTGGCGGGCGCGGGCCGCGTCACACGCGGCCCGACTCGACGCCTACCTGGTCCCGCATCTCGCACGCCGGGAGGCCGGGGTCAAGCATCCGGTCCACGACTTCCTCTTCACCTACTACTCCTACCGGCCGGCGCAACTGCGCCTCTGGCACCCGGGGTATGGCGTCGCACTGGCCGGGGCGCCCGAATACCAAGGCATCAAGGGGTACGCCGACGGCGCGGTCACCGCGCACCATCTCGAGTCTCAGCTGCGCCTGGTCCGAGGGTTGCGCAACCTGATGGTGGCCACCGCCTCTCGCCCGGCCCACCTGGGCTGCTTCGGGCTGCACGAGTGGGCGATGGTCTACCAGCAGAGTCCGGAGCAGTTGCGGCACAACGGCTGGCCGCTGCGGTTGGGGTCGACCGGGACCGACACCGTGGTGGAGCGACACCGGGTGGTCTGCTCCCACTTCGACGCCTTCCGGTTCTTCACCGAGCCAGCGCGTCCGCTCAACCTTCTCTCCCCGGGGCGCGACGACCGGGAGGCGTTCGAGCAGCCCGGCTGCCTGCACGTCGGGATGGACCTCTACAAGCACGCCTTCCGGCTCTCCCCACTGATCTCCTCCGACCTGGTCGTTGACTGTTTCGAGCTCGCCTGGGAGATCCGGACGATGGACATGCGGGCCGCGCCCTACGACCTGAGCGGCACAACGCTCGATCCGAGCGGCGAGGCGTGGTCGCCCATCGAGATCGAGACGCCGGGCGGCAAAGCTGAGTACGTCGCCCTGCAACGGGAGTACAGCGAACGGGCGGCGGCACTCCGCGACGCGCTGATCACCGCGTGCGAGCGGCTGCTCTGAGTGAGCCAAGGGATCCTACTGCCGCTCAACACCTGGTCTGGGTGGCTCGGCGGGCATGACGGTCCCTCTCTCGGGTTTGTGTCGGAGGGTCCTGCTGGACTTTGGTCTATGTCCACCGCAGTGCATTCGCTCCCCTCGCCGGGGTCGCGTGCGGCCGTGGTGCTCGAGCGGGCCGGTGAGGTGGTTGCGGAGGTGGCCGGGATCCCGGTCGAGGTCTTCGACGAGCAGGGGCTCACGGATGCGGTGA